>CAIWKE010000010.1 GCA_903913215.1 uncultured Holophagaceae bacterium | reverse complement strand
TGGCTGGGCTGGGTTTATTCATCCTGATTCACGCGATGAACTACTCGCCTATCACAAGCAGGTCGTAGATGAACGAAAGCGTTTCGACCTTCAGTACAAAATCATCCGTATCAACGATGGAGAGGAACGCTGGGTCCAAGGGACGGGAGAGATTGAATACGACGAGCATTCAATCCCAATTCGGATGCTTGGCACGATTCAGGATATAACCGAGCGGAAATTGGTGGAGGAGCAGAACACGCAACTCCAAGCACAGCTTCATCATGTCCAGAAGATGGAGAACCTCGGCAGCCTAGCCGGAGGCATCGCTCACGACATGAACAACGTACTGGGGGCCATTCTCGGATTGGCCTCGGCCAACATTGAAGTTCAACCCGCAGGGAGCCCCGCGAGAAGGGCCTTTGAAGTGATCATTAAGGCTGCCGAGCGTGGCGGCAAGATGGTCAGGAGTCTGCTGACCTTTGCCCGGAAGAGCCCCGCCGAAACATTCCAACTGGATATGAATGCTGTGCTTCAGGAGGAAGTTCATCTTCTGGAAAGCACGACGTTATCCAAGATCCGTCTAGTTCTGGACCTCGGCCCAGACCTTCGGCCCATCAGCGGAGATGTGAACGCCCTAACCCATGCGCTGATGAACCTCTGCGTCAACGCCGTGGATGCCATGCCAGATAACGGCACCCTCACGTTCCGCACCAGGAATGTCGACAATGACTGGATCGAAGTCATGGTGGAGGACACCGGGACCGGGATGCCCAAAGAAATTCTTGAAAAGGCCATGGACCCCTTCTTCACTACCAAGGGAATCGGCAAGGGGACGGGCCTGGGCCTGTCCATCGTCTATCAAACGGTGAAGGCCCACCGGGGTCAGATGGAAATCCTGAGCGAGCCAAGCCAAGGTACGCGTGTTCGGATGCGCTTCCCGGCCTGTGAGAGCAGCCATCCAACCACTGCCCCTTCAGAGATAGACCAGATGTTGAGCCCCCTCCTGGTGATGAAGGTGCTGCTCGTGGATGACGATGAACTGATCCAGAGTTCCATGCAGACCATCCTCGAAGTCCTCGGCCACAGCGTTACCACCGCCAGCAGCGGTGAGGAAGCTCTTGCCAGGCTGGAAGCGGGGTTCGAGCCCGATCTGGTCATCCTCGACATGAACATGCCGGGGTTGGGTGGCATTGGCACACTGCCACGTCTGAGGGCGCTGCGCCCCAAGGTGCCGGTTCTCTTGAGCACGGGTCGGGTCGACCAGACGGCCCTGGAACTTGCCTCGGCCCATGCAGGTGTCACCCTGCTGTCGAAACCCTTCAGCATGAGAGAACTTCAGCAGCACCTCGAACCTCTTGGGAGAGGCTGAGGGTGGGTGGTTCGCTGTTTCGGCGATGTCAGACGGCAGAAGCCATAGGTCACAGTGCCAACATCTGATTGGACTCAGTAAATGCGACGGTGCCCAAGGGGGTGCCCTCCGCTGCGGCCTTCTGGAAGTCCTGTTGGTCCAATTGGTACACCCTAATTGCCTGATGACAATTTCACGTCCAATTAAAGTTTAAAGGTGTCTGATGCTTGTGAGTGTTCAGATTGCTCTACAACAAATGCACGGTGTTGGTGCATCGCGACGCCTTCCCAGAGTCTGATTTCACTGGAGTGCAATTGGAACAGCGGCCCAATGACCGTGGTTTCCATCGTCGTCTCTGCATCGGGCCTACGAAGTAAGAGGTCTTCCCGGATGGAGATACCACCTTCCCGGCGGTGGACTAAGGCCCAGTCTGGAGCAGGCGAGTACCCCATCTCCAAAAAGCAGAAATAAGTCATCCCGGATGGGCCATTGAAGTAGTCAGGCGGCGGAAGAAGGAGGTGGTTCGCCGTGTCTATAGCGTGTTTACGCTCCTCCTCTTGGGGTGTTAGCACCCAAGATCCGTTGGCGTTCTGGGTGCCAGTGAACTTTCGCTTGGGGCTGTAGTACTTTTCAACGAGGCCTCGCCACCCACCCGTGGCCTGATCCAAATAAGGGAGGTAAGGGTTGTCCAGCAAAGGCACTCGGGGAAGCCCAGCCGCGATTGCGCCCCAGAAAATCTGACGCCAATCCACGGGGCGACTGCGCTCCCCCAGAGGTTTGGGAGGTGGATTGTTCCCACCCTCTGGGGACCCAAGGGCAAAAATCTGTCGCGGGCTCTGATCGGGGGTTCCTGCGTTGATGTCGGGCATGTTGCATTTCTCCTTTTTTCTTCCGTCGTGGTTTCGGTTGGACCTGTGGTTCGTTCTTGATGGCGATGGCAACCGGTTTGGGGTCGAGGAGAACTGGCATATCTCGCCCGAAATCGAAGGAGATGCCGTGCCTGCTTATCAGCTTGGCTGGGGAGAAGCCGCCTGGGATCTTGCTTCCTGGCAAGTAGGTCCCCTGAAGGGGGCCAGACTCCATTCGGAATCCCAATCCGTACAACTGACCAGACCCGCTGTGTACCTGCGGGACCATGGCCATACCTTTCTCGTGCAGCCCCCTGGCTAGGTCAGAGAATGTCTTGCAGCCAGAAAGTGTTGCGCGAATGATTTCGCTGAAAGCCTCTTTCACGATCGTTGTGACGGATGGCAACTCCACATCCAGGCCATCGTTCTCAATAACGGGCAACGGTGGCAGGGGCCTTTCGGGATCATGGATATTGGAGACGACCTTCAACCCGAATTTCTTCTCCAGGCTCCGGCAGGAGCGCTTCATCCTGAACCGTTCGAAGGACTGATTGATGGCGTTGCCATCGAGGTCGACCTGACTTGAAATGATGTGGAAATGGTGAGTGCTTCCGTCCAGGTGCCTCCAGATGCTGGTCAGAGATTTTGAATAGCCCTGCGCATCAAGAAGTTGGACGGCCAACTCATACATTTCTGCGTCGGCCATCGATTCACCCGGTGCGAGGGCCCCAATCAGATGAACGACTGGCTTCTTCAACCCAGGTCTAAGCGTCTGCAAAAGCCGGAACTCCTCCGTGAGTTCCTCCGCAGTTCGGCCAAGGCAGTTTCCCCCGAGGTAAACCGCACCAGGCCGAATCACATAGCGACACAGGGATCCGAAGGATTGGCCATGAATGGTTTTGCCGATCATGACGCCCCCTGTGTTGGCGTGCCTAAACACAGGCTGCGGGTCACACCTTCCAGCAACTCCGACAACCTATCCAGGTGGTACAGGATTTCGACTTTCGCTGGATCAAACCCGCCATTGCATCTGTGGGCAATCTGGTTGATGTTGTTTCCGATCCGCCGAAGTTCGAGATAGGTGTCCGCATCGACTTTTGTCTTCGGCATTGAGCGCCCCCTCAGCAACCGCCTGACGGCATCTGACCTAGTCAGGTTGTGGGCTTCTGCAAGGCGATCCAATGCCTCAAGATCTTGATTGTCGACTCGAATCTGCAAACTTGACCGCGCCCCAAGACTCCGGCGCTCATGGTAGAGGTGGAGACGACACAGCGGACCATGGACGGGATGGATTTCGGTCGATGGATTCAAGCAGAGCCCGCCACGAGCTAGGTTCATGAGGCATGGGGGGCGGGACGTCTTTGGGTCGATCGGAGTCATCAGGATCACCGGATGGAGCAATGGAGTCAGAGGAAGCCTCGGCGTGTGGCGAGCAGGGGCAGGACGAGCACAGCGAGGAGCCACTGCGAGGGGTCCAGGGCTGGCCCTGGCAAGTGGGTTCCCGTCATGCGCCACCGAAGGGCGCATGACGGGAACACGACTTGCTGTTGGGAAAGAACTCGCCGAACACAATAATGATCTGGCCTAGCTAGATGCCGATCAATGCTGGGTTTTTGAGAAGTGGCAGAGTTTGCATGACGCCATGCCGGAATTGAGGAAGTGTCAATCCAGATCGAAAATTGCTCATAGAAGAAGGGAGCCAAGAGATCTCGCTCATGGCTCCCCACTTCTCTGACCACCCAAACCGTGGCTGTCGGCGCGATCAGGCCTGGTTCTGCTTCACACTTTGACGCGTACTTTCCTTGGGCATCATGGAGCGGAAATACACTTCAGGGTCTTCGAGGTCCCGAAACCAAAGTAACCAACCGACCAATTGATGGGCGATCTCGACTGCCAATGGATCCGCATCCTCCACCCAGAGGAGGCTGGTCAATGGCGTTGCGTAATAGGCCCAGGCACGAAGGAGGGCATACGACCTTTCCCTCCCTGTGCTTTGAACAAACGCGGCACCGACCAACGCCCGGTAAACCTGGAAGTAAATTCGGGCTTGTTTACCGTTCATCATGCCCACCTCGCCACGATCGGAAGGGGTTGCCCTGAGTGAAACCGGGTGATCCAGATCTGGTCCTCCCTCAAGGCTTCCAGCGCCTGGAGTGCCTGCCAGTAAACGGCGGGATCCTCGTCAGGGTCCGCCTCGGCCAGAAATTCCCGCAGAGGTCGGCCACAGAGCCGCTCCAGTGCGAATAGATTGCGTTCCCGATCTTCGGGTTCATGGATCAGGCCTCCGATCAGCAGGCCAAGGAGCTTGAACCGTGTGAGTTGTTCGGCGATCTCGGTTTTCGTCATGCATTGTTCTCCTGGTGGAACATGGGATTGGCATTCGCTCCAACCGCCCCTCGGAGGTGCCCTTGGCGTCCCCGGCGCTCCCCTGTCTGTCAGAACCTGGAGGGCCTTCTCCCTCCTTTGGGCGCTTGATGGAGGTGCAACCTCCTTGATTCCGTCCCTGCCTGTCGTCACCTATCGGACCCCCCCGCATGGGAAGGGGGTCCGTTAGGTGGCGTGGAGTGGACTACCAGCCCGCAGCGTCAGTAGCGCCTAGGTGAGACGGTCACTCCTCCGGGCCCCGCGTAGCCGATGCCATGACGGAGGCGCTTCCTCCTCCGGCGGGGCATAGGCGAGGGGCATCGGCGTGGGACTCTTGAAGCAGGGGTTTTCAGGCCAGATACAGGGTGGTTCTGGATTTCGTCAAAACCTAAGGAGTTCGGATCCATGACCTATGGCATAGGGTCGATTTACCACTCGCCCGGAGTGCATGCCAGACAGCGTGGGGGATGTTACGACCCTGTGAGCCACACGCGGGCGTTCTTGCAAGGGAAGGGCAGGCAGGGGTAGAAAGACCACTGAACCCCCGCCGACGGAGCAATCTCTGGTCAGGTGGGAAGGCTCAACAACTTGCTTCATTCAGCGGCATCATTTCAGCCACATGGAGTTGTAGGCAGATAGCCTTGCGCCGCTTTGGGGACCACACATTGGATTCCAGCCCCTCGGAAAGGGCATGGGATTCATGGTTGACAGGTTACATCGGTAGCCGATACTACGGTAGGCGGTATACCGATAGTCGACTTATGAACCCCATCCCAGTGAGCCAGATGATTCGTCCATTTCTTGGTCCTGAACTAAATCCACCACTCACAGAGCCTACCTTCTGCATTCTGGCTGCATTGGCAGAGCCACGGCACGGCTACGCGATCATGCAGTGGGCTGCCGAGGTGACCGGAGATCGAGTGAAATTGGGCCCAGGCACCCTATATGGTGCATTGGCCACCCTTCAGGAGCGGGGTCTCATTTCTCCGGCAGGAGAGCCCAAGGATGGCACCGAACGGCGAAAGGTCTTCATGCTCACAGACCACGGGAGAGCCCTCCTCGAAGCAGAGACCCAACGCCTGGAATCGATCGCGCAAATAGGCCGGAAGGCCCTTGGACGCATGGGGTAGTGATGACCCGAACAAAATCGATTTGGCGGTTATTCCTTGCCTACGAAGATCAGGAACAGGAAGCCTGGTTGGAGGCGCTGGCGCAACAGGGTTGGCACCTATCCAGACCAGGGCTATTTCGGTTCACCTTTACAAAAGTCGAACCCAGGCTCAATAGGTATCGTCTGGATTACCAGATGCTGCGTGGCAGGCAACGTGATGAATATCTCGGTCTCTTCAAGGACGCGGGCTGGGACTTCCTAGGTGAAGTCGCAAACCGCTACTATTTCGTGGCGCGGGCCGATGCCTTCAGCCCTGAGGTTTTCAGCGACCCGGAGTCGCGCCAGGATCGAATCCGCCGAGAACTCCGCCTCCTGGGGGGGATCCTGGCTATCGAAGGGTGGAACCTCTCCATCCTTACAGGGATGGGAATTCGCGATTTACAGCGGCAGGACCCCTTTTTAGATCTTCTTCTGCCGATCGGGTTGGCAAGCTTGCTTGCCCTGGCGGTCGTGACAGTCATGACCGGTTGGTGTGTCTGGAAACTGGTTCAGGCCCTGAAAACGGGGACAGACTCGACCTAGGCAATCTGCCCGAACGGGCCAGTAATCCAGCTTCTTTCGGTCCATTCCAATCAGCAGGCTTACCGGTATTCATACCTGATGACGGCCAGAATTCTTCTGAGGTAACCATGTCAGCCATTCAAATGATTTCGTTCGGGATCATTTCAGCCATCTCAATTCAGGCTTTGGCTCAGGCCCCGTCACCTACCCAACTTTCGCCAAAGGAATCCCGGTTAGCATGGAACCAATCCAACTACACCAAGACTGAAGCCATGGTTCCCATGCGGGACGGGAAGAAACTGTACACGGTCATCTACAGCCCAAAGGACCGCAGCAAGCCCTTGCCGTTCATCCTTGCGCGAACGCCCTATGGATCTTCAGGCCAACTCTATGGGAGCGACAAACTACCGGAAAATCTTGGATTTTTTGGTCGAGAGCCGTTGACAAAGGAAGGCTTCATCTTTGTCCAGCAGGATGTCCGTGGTCGCTACCACTCATCTGATGCTGGTTCCTTTGTGGAAATGCGTCCTATTCGGTCCGACCGAGACTCAAAGGCCGTGGATGAAGTTACGGATTGCTGGGACACCGTGCAATGGGTGCTGGAGCACGTTCCCGAAAACAACGGCAGCGTGGGACTCATGGGGCTTTCTTACCTCGGATTTTATGCAGCCTGTGGGTTGGTAAATCCGCACCCGGCAGTTAAGGTGGCGATTGTCCAAGCTCCCATGATGGATGCGGTCCAAGGTGATGATTTTCGTCATAACGGTGCGCTCCACCTGGTCCATGCGTTCACTTGGCTGAACAACTACATGCGGTCAGACACGAAGACCACGGGAAAGTCAGAGGGTGTAGATCCCGGTTCTTCTGATGCTTATCACTGGTTCCTTCAACTGGGCACGCTCACGAACGCGGCAAATATCGCCAAGATGGACGGAACGACTTCTTGGCGCGATCTCAGGACCCACCCTCACTACGACTCCTTTTGGGAAGCGAAGGGTCTAGCCAAACACCTGAGGGAGACAAAGGTACCCACCATTGTCCTAGGCGGCTGGTTCGACTCTGAGGACCTTTTCGGTACCTTTCGGGCATTCAAGGCCCTGAATGGAACAGGGAATTCACCGGTTCACCTCGTGATGGGGCCTTGGACCCATGGTGGGTGGATGCTGGATGAGTTCAATTCAGGAGTTGTGGACGGCGATCGGCGATTGGGATCGATAAATTTCGGCGAGAACTTAGCCGCAAGGTTTCAAAAAGAAACCTTGTTTCCCTTCTTGCTAGAGCATCTAAAAACAGGAACACCCGTAGCACTTCCAAAGGCGATGATGTTCGAAACAGGGGCCAACCAGTGGCGGTCCATCGGCGAATGGCCTCCTAAAGGTGCACAAACACGATCGTTTTATGTCCAGTCAAGGGGCACCCTCCGCGTGGAAACACCACAGGACTCGAATGGTCAGGATGATTTCGTCAGCGACCCAAGCCACCCGGTACCGCATTATCCAGATCCGCTATTCGAGTACGGTGAGGATTACCCTGTTGCCAACCAGTGGTTCGCCTCGACTCGCCCGGATGTGTTGGTCTACAAAACATCTCCATTGGTCGAAAACGAGACGCTTGCGGGGGCAATCCAGGTTGACCTCTGGGTGTCTACCACGGGCACGGACGCGGATTGGGTGGTGAAAGTTATCGATGTTTGGCCCGATGGGACCAACCCTATGTACGAGCGCAAGCCAGGGCGAATGGAGGCATTTCAGCAACTCGTACGTGGGGACATCCTGCGAGGGAAGTATCGCAATAGCCTAGAAAAGCCGGAGGCCTTCGAACCAGGTAAACCGACTCGCGTGACCTTCAAAATGCCCGATGCGTTTCACACCTTCAAGAAAGGGCACCGGATCATGGTCCAGATCCAGAGTTCCTGGTTCCCACTCTTTGACCGGAATCCGCAGGTCTTCATGGACAACATCATGGAGGCCAAGGTGGAAGACTTCCGGAAGGCCACCCATACCGTCTTCAGGACTCAAAAATTGCCATCTCGTGTGGTGCTTCCTATGCACCGGTTCGGTGATAAGGAAGTTTCACCATGAGGCTACCGAACCTCGTAGCTGGTTGTGATTGTCTGTCCCGTCACCTTTCCACTCAGTAAATCTCTAGATCACTTGGAGACCCACATGCCCGCTCGCTTGGTTCATCTGGCTTTTACCCTTGGGTTCGTGCTCAACCTAGGGATCACGGGTGTTTTAGGCCGTGCCCAGGAGGCACTGCCATCCTCTGAACCAAAAGGAAAGGCCATTGAGCCACACGCAATGGAATGGCCCTCTCTCCCAACGGAGACTCGTGCGAAGCAGTCCATAACCCTAGGCGCTCGTACGCTGAGCTATACCGTAACCGTGGGGGCACTTCCGATCCTCGACGAAAGGGGCAAGAAAATTGCCGAGGTTGTCTGCACCTCATACGTTCTGGAGGGCAGCCATGCGCAGAACCGCCCAGTCACGTTTGCTCTCAATGGTGGTCCGGGCTCGTCCTCGGTATGGCTGAATCTAGGTGCGATTGGTCCGAAGCGCGTCCAGTTCGGAACACAGGGAGACAATCCCTCTGACCCCATCCTCCTCAAGGATAATCCGGGGACCTGGCTTGACTTCACAGATCTCGTTTTTATCGATCCAGTTGGAACGGGTTACAGCCGGGCACTGGTCAGCGAGGAGGATGCCAAGAAGCGCTTCTTCACTGTAAAGGCCGACATCGCTTATCTTTCCCGAATCATCTGCGACTGGCTCCACCTCCGCGATCGCATGGCTTCGCCCAAGTACCTGGTTGGGGAAAGCTATGGCGGCTTCCGGGTTCCCCGAATGGCGGCCACGCTCGAATTGGAGTTGGGCGTCGGGCTTTCGGGACTCATCATGGTGTCACCGTTCCTTGACGGACCCTCCTGGCAGGAGGGCAATTTTTCACCTTTGCCTTGGATGAGCATGCTTCCGACTCTTACGGCGGCTCATCTTGAACGGCAAGGCAAACTCACGGCGGAGGCAATGGTTCCGGTGGAAGCCTATGCTCGTTCCGAATTCGCTGTAGATTTGCTGAAGGGCTGGTCTGATCGCGAAGCAGTGGAGCGCATCGTTCGGCGGGTTAGCGACTTCACGGGACTAGATCCTGCATTCGTGCGCAGACACGGGGGCCGGATCAATGATCTATCCTATGTGACGGAGCGATTCCGCAATCAAGGACTAATTGTCTCAGGCAACGACGCAGAAAGAACCATGCCGAACCCCTTCCCATGGTCCCCAAATCCGAGCCCTGAAAACGTCCTGGACCCGATTTTTAGGGACATTGTTATCGCGACCAGTACCATGGTGGACTTTCTTGGACGTACCCTCGCATGGAAGCCCAAGGCTCGGTATTACTCCATTAATTCTGAACTGCCCAAGAAATGGGAAAATGGAAGCGAAACCTACTTCTCCACCATTGAATCAGGATCGGATTTAAAGAAAGTGCTCGCACTGGATCTGAAGGTAAAGGTGCTCATCACCCATGGCTACACAGATCTGAATTGCTGTTACTTCAATTCGAAACTGCTGCTTTCGCAGATCCCACCCATGGGGGACCCCAAGCGCCTCCAACTGAAAGTCTATGCGGGTGGACATATGTTTTACACCCGTCCGGAGAGCCTGATGGCCTTCCGTGCGGACGCAAAAGCGATCTATACCGACAATTGAAATCAACCAATCTACTTGGAGGAAAGGATGACATCACTGGTTGCATTCAAACCCATCTTGGGTATCGCTCTATTTGGCGTAACCCTGCTTTCTACAACGATGGGCTGTACCTCACCTGATTCGCACTTAGCACGCTCCAAGCCCCAAACCCCTGGTGCAGGCGTCAGCCCACATGTTCCTCCTCCAACACCTCAACCAACGACACCCCCGCAGGCATTCTTCCCCAAGCGAAAGTAACGTACGGGCTCTACAAGAGTGTGCGAATTGGCCATCGGTCCAATCAAGGCCTGTTATCACCCTGTATTACTTGTAGATGTATTAGGGCAGATTCAATTGATTCAATTCATCTGGAGACCCTCATGCGATACCCGGCCCTAGTCCT
Organism: uncultured Holophagaceae bacterium; assembly: GCA_903913215.1. Classification (GTDB taxonomy): domain Bacteria; phylum Acidobacteriota; class Holophagae; order Holophagales; family Holophagaceae; genus Geothrix. The sequence goes on along the minus strand of CAIWKE010000010.1, from coordinate 169,961 downwards.
CGTGCTTCTCGCATCTTGCCTGAATCTTCCGGCGTCTATCCCAAAGGATGCGTCCTTCCAAGCCTTAGCTAAAAACATTGTGGAGGAGTACCTTCGGTTCAACCCAGAGTTTGCTACCAGGATGGGAGATCACCGCTGGGATGATCGTCTTCCGGATTACAGCGCCAAGGGTCGCAATGAGTTCCTGGCTTGGGCCCGGTCCACAGCAAGCCGACTCCGATCAATACCCCCAACTGCTCTATCACCAGAAAACCGTGTCGATCGCGAGATTCTGATCGATAACCTGGATGCCACGATTCAAGACTTGGCAGAGTTGAAGAGATGGCAGACGGACCCTGGAACCTATAACCCAGCAGATGCCATCGATGGACTTCTCACCAGAGAGATTCTCCCACTGGAACAGCGTCTGCGCGCCATCAAGGGGCGTTTGCTTCAGGTACGGGAGGTGCTTGCAGCGGCCCGAGTCAACCTAGTCAATCCACCCCTCATCTACACGGAAACCGCCATTCAGCAGTTCCAGGGCACACTCGGACTGGTTAAAGAAGAAGTGACCACGGCTGCTTTTAAGGCCGGAATGAAGGAGGATCTGGCACCAGCCCAGGCGGAGGCAGCCAAGGCCTTGGAGGACTTCATCGCGTGGATGAAGAAGGAGCTTCTACCGAGGTCCAGCGGGAATTTCAGGATCGGTCCGGCAGCCTTTCGCAAGGCACTTCGCTATAACCTCAGTTCATCCCTTTCACCGGAGGCCATCCTGGCTAGGGCCGAAGGCAGTCTGAAGGGCATCCGGGCTGAAATGTTCTCGGTGGCCCGTCCCATGTATGAAGTCTGGTTCCCCGACCAAAAGGCAACCCATGAAAGAGACGTCATCAAGGCTGTCCTGGATCGCATAGCCCAGAAGCACCCTACCAACGACACCATCGTCGCCTTGGCATCGCAGGATCTGATTGGGGCCTCAGAGTTCGTGCGCAAGCACAACCTGGTGACCATCCCTGATGCACCCGTGAAGGTCATCGTGATGCCAGAGTACGCTCGTGGCACAGCGGTCGCTTACTGTGACTCACCCGGTCCCTTGGAGGCGAATGGGACCACCTTCTTTGCCATCGCTCCCACCCCCGCCGACTGGTCCCCCGCCCGGGTCGCCAGTTTCTTCGGTGAATACAACAATGCGATGGTGAAGAACCTGACCGTACATGAGGCAATGCCGGGCCACTACCTCCAATTGGCCAAATCCAACACATATAGGGGCAATACAGCTGTACGATCTATCTTCTCTAGCGGAATTTTCACGGAGGGCTGGGCCGTCTATTCCGAGAAGGTCATGGCCCAGGCAGGCTTTGGCGGGCCCGAAGTCCGCATGCAGCAACTGAAGATGCGCCTTCGAGTCACCATCAACGCCATCCTGGATCAGAAGATCCACACCCAGGGTATGACTGAGTCTGAGGCCCTAGCTCTCATGAAGGAGGAGGGTTTCCAGGAGGAGGGAGAGGCCGTGGGCAAATGGAAGCGTGCCTGCCTCACCTCTACCCAGCTCAGCACCTATTTTGTGGGTGCTGCCGAGATGGACGATTTGCGTGCTGCAGCGGAAGCCAAGGCCAAAAGGAAGGGGGTTCCATTCAATCTGTGCGACTACCACGACGAAGTGCTAAGCCATGGATCACCTGCACCCAAATTTCTGCGTCTCCTGATGAGGCTTTGATCGTGGCTGCATTTCCATTTGCGTGAGTTTGCCGGTAGTAGGCTTTCACCCACGAAGCACTGACTTCTATTCGCCTACCCGCTTGGAGAGCACCCATGTTCAAACGATTTACGCTCATGTTGATGGCCTCCATTCTCGTTTCCGGGACACCCCAGCCTGAGCGCTGGAGCCTTCTTTCTTCGGGAACGAAGAAGGGAACCCTGGTCATGACCCCGACGGGGAAGAGCGCCTTGAAGCTTCATGCCACCTCCTCCCTCCGGGGCTGGGTGGACGACCTGGAAGGCGTGCTGGTGCGAGATGGCAATGGACTGCCGACCCGGTTTTCCGTGCAAGGCACACAGTGGAGCGTGGCGGGCTACCGGGAGATGTTCCGGTCGGAGCGTGGGCGGGCCAAGTGGTCCATGAAAGGGGAATCGAGGAAGGATGTTCCGGTCGGCGGCTTCTACCTTCCCAATGCCACCAGTCTCCTCAATATGAGCCTCTTCTGGATGGCTGAGACTTCCCTGGTCCGGCAAGGGAGCCCCCTCCCCATCATTTCAGGGGGCCAGGCGACCTTCTCCGAGCCGAGGTTCTTAGACCTGACTTTTGACGGCAAACCAATACGGGTGAAGCAACAGGTGGTCGCGGGCTTGGACCTCGTGCCTGTCTACCTCTGGTCCGAAGCCGATGGGCGGCCCCTGGCGGCCATGAATACCTACGATTTCATGATCCGGGACGGAAAGGAGGCCCTGACAGCCCAACTGGAAGAAGCCGCCGCAAAGGACCTCCGGGAGCGGATGCATGCCCTTGGGGTGTCGGCCCGGCTGGATCTCGGGTCCACCTACGCCTTGACCCATGTCGATGTCTTCGATCCCCACACGAATTCCCGGAAGCCGGACCAGACGGTGGTGGTTGAGAAGGGAAGGATCCTTGCTGTGGGGCCGTTTGCCTCCATCCAAGTGCCCGAAGGGGCTAGGTCGTGGCCTTTACCTGGCAAGACCCTCCTGCCTGGCCTATGGGATACGCACTTTCACATAAATACTCAGACAGACGGCCTCATCGCCCTTGCGAGTGGTTCGGTCTGCGTATTTTCGCCTGGAGACGATCCCCGGAAAGGCCCAGCTTTGCGGAAAGCCTGGGATCAAGGCCTAGAAGCAGGCCCATGGGCGACCTCGGCGCTGCTGCTGGATGGGCCCGGACCCAACACGGCGCAGAAGGCAGTTGTGGTGGATTCCCGTGAAGAGGTTCTGACGGCCCTTGTGAAAGCTCATGCTGAGGGCTATTTCGGCATCAAGATCTATGGTTCGCTCAGAAAGGACTTAGTGCCCTTCATCATCCAGGAAAGCAGGAAGCAGGGTTTTTGGGTGAGTGGACACGTCCCTGCGGGGTACACCATTCAGGATCTTGTGGCTCTGGGCTTCCGGGAGGCCAATCACGTCAACTTCGCCATGCTGGGACTCTGGCCCGATGTGAAGGAGAAGACCAATGGCATGGCGCGGTTCAGCACCATTGCTGAGCGTGCCCATGTCTTGGACCTCAAAGGGCCAGCCGTGCAGGAGCTTCTCGCCTGCTTCAGGCAGCATGGCACTGTCGTAGATCCAACCCTGGTGGTGTTTAAGGCACTACTGGACCATGCGCCTGGCACTCCAGATGCCAATTATGGGAGCCTCTATGAGCGCCTTCCGGCGTTGGTCCAGCGCAATGTACGCATGACTGAGGATTTGGCGGAGAACCCCCAGGATCGGAAAAGGAATCGAGCCTCGTTCCAGAAGGTCCTCGGGTTCATTCGGGAACTCTACGGGGCCGGAGTTCCCATCGTTCCCGGCACGGACAACGAATCCACATTTTCAATTGCCCGTGAAATGGCCATGTATGTCGAGGCTGGGATCCCTGCTCCAGAGGTCTTGCATTTGGCCACCTTGGGCACAGCCAAGGTCTTCGGGCAAGACATGGAGACCGGGTCCATCGAAGCTGGAAAGCGTGCCGATTTCGTACTCGTGGAGGGTGATCCCACGCAAGACATCCGGAACTTGGAGCGGATGGTCTGGGTGTCGAAGGGTGGCACGGTATATGACCGGGAGAAGCTCTTGGAAGGGTTCGGTCTAAGTTCACGAACAGCGCCTTAGCACCGCTCACTTGAGCACCCGAACAGGGTGCCCACCCAGTGCCAACCTCACTGGGTCTGGACAGAAAATCCCAGCTCCCTTATCTCCCATATGGTTGGGTCCCAATTCTCGAGAGCATAGGGGCCTTCATCCATGGTCACCGATTCAAGGACGTGACCCAGCTTCCGAGGATGACGGAGTGAGCCAAGCCGACCCCGCCGGGTCAGCCTTTTTGTGTTGTGGCCCGAACGCAGGGCAGGCTCACATCACCCGAGAGGGAAGGCAGCAGGACAGTCCTGTCAAACGATAGAGAGTCTGTTTCCAGCGCGGCCATGGCCCGCCATAGACAGCATAGACAGGTCGCTTCCGGCTTCCATCCCAAGTGGGAGGTGGACCAATGACCTTGTTTTTCGCCCAGTCTTGTTGAAAGCGGATGATTCGTGGGATATGAAGCCCCTCTTCCACTGCACTCCTCCAAGCCAAGAGCATACGCCTTCACTAGGCTCTGTTTTCAATTTCGAAACCAGATAAAGAGACGGGTGGTGGCAACCATTCGCCTGAACAATCGGGCTTAGAACATCACGACCATCGAGGACCCCGCCGAATTCAACTAAAAATCGAACAAGCATTGGCAAAATAAGCAATATCAATAATAAACAACTCGAGACCCTACAAATATTTCTCGATTCAGGATTATGACATCCTAAATGTCGAGGACCTTCCCGAACTCATCTACAAATTGAATAATATTTTTCAAAATAAATAATATCAATAAATAACAATTAGCCACCTTGCAAATATTCCTCTGCTAGAACAAAAAAAATGGATTCCCCGAACCTTGGGAGAGCCCGTAGAGGCCACATTTGGTTCCCCTGGAGTTTGTCCGGGACCCGGATGCGGGGAATCCTTTGCTCCAGGAGATACCAACCACCCAAGCAAGCGGGTTGCTGGTCCTCCTGGGTGCATGAGGGTTCAACCGCGCAACAATTCGGGAGTCTGACTATGGCAAGGATTAGAACGATCAAGCCGGAGTACTGGTCACACCCGGTGATGGGGCGCACGGATGACGCTAGCAAGAGCCTCGGAGTTGCCATCCTCAACATCGCCGATGATGAGGGGTATTTCTTGGCTGATCCTGCCCTGGTCAGGTCTAGCTGCCGACCATTCGACGACGACTCGACGATCACTCGCTCCTCTCTCAACAGGCTGGTGGAAACCAACTGGATCGAAGTTAGAACCCACCCGACGCATGGGCTGATTGGCAGGGTCGTCAACTTCTCCAAGCACCAAGTGATTGATCGATCCAAGCCAAGCAAATTGAGGAGTTACTTCGAAGGCGATGCCTCGGCGAACGATCGACGAGAAATCCCCTCTGGAAGGGAAGGGGAACAGGAAGGGAACAGGGAGCGGAATGGTAAGGCCCAGTGCGGTACGGTGACTAACGTCCAAGGAATCGACCAGAGACCACCTGATCCTTGCGCCAACTATGAGCCAGAAGTTGCCCTGGCAGTGAACAGGATTATGGCGGCCTGTCCCACGAGTGATCCAGACGGCAGGGAAATCCCTGCCAATGGCCAGAAATTGGCTTTGCGTGTTGAGGAGATCCTGGCGAAGAACCCCCAGATTACGGGGGAGATTCTCGCTCAAGCCTGGGATGACTATCTGACGACTGCCCGTAAGGGCACCAAGGCCCCGCAGTATTTCTTCGGTGAGGCGAAGTGCCAAAGCAATGCTGACGGGGCCAATTGGGTCGAATACGTCCGATACCTTTTCCATCGAAACAGCCAAGGTGCCAAGGCCAAGCAGGACAATGCTGCCTCTGAAAACACTTCCACTAGCGATTCAGGGGAGGTGCTCCCATGACTCCTCGGCTGCCAGAAGACCTCGATACCGAGCGGTCCCTCCTCGCCACCCTGGCCGCATCGGGAAACCTGGATCCAGGAACCCTGCATTTGGAGTGCCAGCAATCAGTACTGGCCATGCGCCCTGAATTCTTCATGCACCCTGCACACCGGGCCATTGCCTTGGCCATCCAGCGCCTTTACAGCGAACAGATTGAAATCCACTCGCTCTCGATCAGGACCCAGCTTGAGCAGGATGGTGAACTGAGCAGGTGTGGTGGTTACACCGGCATCGTGGAGGTCCTCCAGTGTGAGGAGGTGCAAAGGCCTTCGTTCTTGCTCAATCGTCTGCAAGAACTCTGGCGAGGGCGGCAAATCATTCGACTGGGAGGTGAAGCAATTCGTCGCGGCCAAGATGCGATGGAGCCGATCGATAAAGTGATTTCTGAGTTGGCAGATCAACTTTCCCGGCTAGCGTCTGGCGGCCATCTGGCCGTCATTCGCACCGGTGAGGAAATTCTCAAACGTTTGCGGGCTGGTGAGGCATTCATGGATCAGAGTTCTGGTAGGAAGTTGGTTCACTTTGGTATCGCCGCTATCGACGAGGCCATTGAAGCTGCTCCTGGTGATGTGATCACGGTTGGGGGGCGTCCTGCCGTGGGCAAGACCGCCATAGCAGTTCAGGGGATCTGCGAAAGCGCGATGTTGGGGCATCACACGCTCCTGGTTTCGCTGGAAATGGACAAGGATGAGATCGACGCCCGCGTTGCATCTTGGATGACTAGGACGCCCTACTCCGACTTTCGTCGCGGAACTTGGCAGCCATCTTCTGTTGAAGCCCTGCTCAACTCGGGCGACACAGCCAAGAGGATCGCCTCGTGGTGCAGCCCCTCTGGGGTGTCCTGGTCAAAAGTTGAAGCCGCAATTCGGCAGTCAGTGCGGGTTCATGGCACCACTTCGGTTTGGATTGATCATGTGCTCCTGGTTGGGAAACCGCTTGCAGGCAAAGGGTCTTCGGATGCTGCCTGTTGGTCGGAACTTTCCCGTGGGATCAAGCGCCTGGCACAAGAGTTGGGCATCTGCATCGTCAACCTCATCCAGTTGAATCGACATGGCGCGGAGGGTGAACCTCGTCTCCACGACCTGAAAGAATCAGGTGCTTGGGAGGAGGACGCAGACGCTGTGCTGCTCCTTTGGAACAAGGATTCTGCTGCTTCGGAAGCGATGGTTGAGTTCAAGTCCGTGATGGTCAAAGGTGCCAAAAATCGCTCTGGTCCCAATGGCTGGAAGCGAGAGATGAATTTTCAGGGCTCGACGAATCGGTTCGACGAGGCGGTTCGAACTAGTGTGGGCAGCCCTAACCGGCAGGGGAGGTCGAATGCGTTTGCATTGTGATTCAGGGGTGCCCTGCACTCGTTTCACGGGGCCAGACATTGTCAAAGCCACGCTTCCTGATATTGCGGGATCCCGCTGTGAGCCTCCGCCACAGGTCTCGTTGGTCCAACCTCTGACGAAGATCCATCCAACTGTTTCAGCCTTGAGGGGTACTCATGCGCAAGCGTTCTAGACAGAAGATTGTTGTTCAACCTGTGGAGAGTGCCATGCCCCCGCTCAGGTGCAAGCTGTATACCGTTGCTGAGGTCGAAGAGATTCTCGGACTTGGCCGACACAAGGTCATGGTGATCCCTGCCGAATTTATGCCGCAGGCGATTCAACCACCAATCGAGATCCTTGAAAGGAGCGATAGCCATGCGCAAGCGTTCTAGACAGCAGATTGTCGTTCAATCCGTGGACAGTGCCATGCCGCCGCTCACTCGCAAGACCTACACAATTGAAGAGGCCGCAGAGGTTCTTGGACTAGGCCGAAACAAGGTCTTGGCGTTGATCGCTGAAAAGCGATTGCGCACGATTCCGGACATTGGCAAGCGTGTCCTGATCCCGGTTGTGGCGATCGATGAGTTTCTGGCCGCCTGAACGAAATCTGCACAAAATTTCGACCACGCAAAAGCCCCAAAATGGGGCTTTTCGTTTGCCTGAGTCCCGTTCGACCCCTGTCCGACCTCGGTGGATCTTTAGTCGACTTCGGGGAAATTTCGGGGATGGTCTGTTTTCCGAAAGATGAACAGAAAAAAGGCCACTCGTAAGTGACCCTTTTTCTGTTCTTACTGGTTGGCGCGGGCGGTCTCGAACCGCCGACCCCCACCGTGTCAAGGTGGTGCTCTACCGCTGAGCTACGCGCCAATGCGAAGGACCATTCTAGCGGATCCTGGGCTGGTGTCGAGGGCTCGGATTGCAACGGCTGGTTCTAACTGTTCCAGAACCACAGCAGGACGGCGGCCAGACCGATCATGGTCACCATAAGCCACTCAGTGGCGTAGGGATGCGTGAACACGAAATCGCGGATGGGAAAGTGGACATGGGTGGTCATGACGACCTCCGTTCCTGAAAAATATTCCACCCCAAGCATGAGTCCAGCCTCGGCCCTCCGCCTGTAAATCTGCGATCTGCAGCTAGGAAGGTGACCCGGGCCACAAGGCCCAGGCCAGCAGGGTGCCCAGGAGCACCAAGGCCCAGTTCAGTGCCTGGGAATGGGCGAGGTCCAGGTGGTGGAGTGAGTGGGCGGCCATGGGAGCCTCCGGTCAGGTAGAGCAACACTCCCAAGTTGGGGCGCCGGGACCGGGGTGCCGTGACATTCCTGGAACATCCCTGAAACCTACTCGACGGTCACACTCTTCGCGAGGTTCCGGGGTTGGTCAACGTCGCAGCCCCTTAGTACCGCGATGTGGTAGGCCAGGAGCTGCAGGGGCACGCTATAGAGGATGGGGGCCAGCCAGGGGTGTACGGCCGGCAGCTCCAGGACATCCTCGGCAATGCTGGCCAGGCCCGTGTCCCCCTCAGTGACCAGGGCCAGGATGCGACCGTCCCGGGCGGCGGCCTCCTGGAGGTTGCTGAGGGTCTTCTCCCGGTGGGCGTCCCGGGGCATGAGGGCCACCACGGGCAGGTCCTTGTCGATGAGGGCGATGGGACCGTGCTTCATCTCGCCGGCAGGATAGCCCTCAGCATGGATGTACGAGATCTCCTTCAGCTTCAGCGCTCCTTCTAGGGCGATGGGATAGCAGGGGCCCCGGCCCAAGTAGAGGAAGTCCGTGGCGTCCTTGAAGCGCTGGGCCCATCGGATGATCTGGGGCTCCAGGGAGTTCAGGCGCTCCAGGTGGGCGGGCAGCTCACGGAGGCCCTGGAGCAGTTCGACCTTGAGGGCCGGGTCCAGGGTGCCCTTGGCCTCGCCCAGGCGCAGGGCCAGCAGGGTGAGCACCGCCAGCTGGGTGGTGAAGGCCTTGGTGGAGGCCACGCCGATTTCCGGGCCCGCGTGGGTGAGGATGGTGGCCTCGCACTGGCGGGTGGCGGTGGAGCCCATGACGTTGCAGATGGCCAGGGTGCGGGCGCCCCGACTCGCGGCTTCCTTGAGGGCTGCCAGGGTGTCGGCAGTTTCGCCGCTTTGCGTGATGCCGATGATGAGGGTGCCCGGCTGGATCACGGGCTCCCGGTAGCGGTACTCGCTGGCGTAGTCCACTTCCACGGGCACGCGGCTCAGCTGCTCAATGAGGAACTTGCCCACCAGGCCGCTGTGCCAGCTGGTGCCGCAGGCCACGATGTGGATGCGGGTGAGCTCCGCCAGGTCCTGGCTGCTGAAGGGCAGCTCCAGGGGGATGGGCTCACCGTCCAGGGGCAGGCGGTTCAGCAGGGTGTTCGAGAGGGCCTGGGGCTGCTCGAAGATCTCCTTCTGCATGACGTGCTTGAAGCCGCCCTTTTCCGCCGCCACGGGATCGTAGGGGATGGTGGTGACCGGGCGCTCGACCTCGGTGCCGTCGAGGCGGAAGATGCGCGCACCCGCCCGGGTCAGCTCCACCAGGTCGCCATCCTCCAGGAAGATGACCCGGCGGGTGTGGGGCAGGAGGGGCACCACATCCGAGGCCAGGAAGGTCTCGCCCTCGCCCAGCCCCAGCACCATGGGGGGGCCGCTGCGGGCGGCCAGGATGCGGTCGGGATCCGAGGCGTCGAGGCAGGCCAGGGCGTAGATGCCCTCCATGCGGCCCACGGCTTCACGGAACGCCTCGAAGAAGGGGCGGCCCTGCTTCATGAGGTAGGACACCATGACCGGGAAGCACTCGGTGTCTGTTTCGGACTGGAAGGTCTCGCCGGCGGCTTTGAGCTCGGCTCGCAACTCCAGAAAGTTCTCGAAGATGCCATTGTGGACGGCCACCACTTGGCCGTCGGCACTGCGGTGGGGGTGGGCGTTCTCCTCCGTGGGCCGGCCGTGAGTGGCCCAGCGGGTGTGGCCGATGCCCAGGGGCGTTGGATCCGCCAGGTCCACCTTGCCCGCCAGATTCTTCAGCTTGCCCGAGGCCCGGATGACCTTGAAGCCGCCGGAGCCATTGCCCAGCGCCACGCCAGCGCTGTCATAGCCACGGTATTCCAGGCTGCGCAGGCCATTCACGAGGATGTTGGCAGCGCCCTGTTCCCCGATATATCCGACGATTCCACACATGGGTGACTCCAAAGCTGAGCTTCAACTTAACCCCAGGAGCCGGTTCGGCCAATGTGGTACCGCCCACCCGGACTGAGGTGGGGGCCTTGCCACACCTGTGGTGGCTCAGCCGCGCTTCAGGGTGAAGGCCCGCCGCAGCTGGGTCTTGAGCCGGCTGGTCAGCATGGGGCCCAGGCGCCCCTTCTCCCGGAGGATGCGGATGAAGAGATCCCGCTTCTTGTTGGGTGGCACCCGGCGGTTGTCGGCGGCCACCAGGCGCAGGGCCCCCTTCGGGCAGGCGGAGATGCAGGCGCCACAGCCCAGGCAGATGGGCTCCTTCACGGCGGCGAAGCGCTCGGAGGGGCTGGCGAAGGTGCGGTCCCTGGGCAGACCGATGGCTTTCACATTGCAGGTGCTGAAGCAGGTGCCGCAATAGTCGCAGACGGCCGGGTCGATGACCGCGGTGAAGCCGGTCTTGGCGATGCCCTCGTGGAAGCCCATCTGGACCCCGGCCATGAGCTCACAGCAGCAGCGGCAGCAGTTGCAGATGAAGGAGGGCTGGTGGCGGATGTTGTCTGTGACGTGGGTGAGGCGCAGGTCCCGGGCCCGGTCGATGACCTCCAGCAGCTCGGCTTCGGTCTTCAGCTCTGCGAAGCCCCGGCGGGACAGGAACTTCGCGGCGCTGCCCAGGGAGATGCAGATGCCCTCCATGGGGGCGCCCTTGGCGCAGGTCTTCCCTTGGTGGGACTTTTTGTGGCGGCAATAGCACATGCCCACGGCCCCCACCCCCGCCTGGCGGATGATCTCCCGGGCCTGCTCGTAGGTGGCGATCTCCGAGGTCACGGGGATGTGCTCTTCGTAGGCCAGGGTGCGGGTGAGCTGCGTCTTGCTCCCGAAGAACTCCTTGGCCTGGCTCTCCTCCAGATACTCCCGCATGAGCGTGGCCACCCGCTCCATGGGCAGGTCCGTGCGGTGTTTCATGAAGGTGAACTCGAAGAACCCGATGAGCCCTGGCATCAGCAGGTAGTAGGTGGAACCCGCGTAGGGCATGTCCATCACCAGGCCCTTGTCCGCCATGGTCTCCAGCAGGGGCTGCAGCTCCTCGGCCCCCAGGCCCGTGGCCCGCACCAGTTCCGCCAGGGTGGCCTCCTCCAGAGGGAAGCGCGAGGCCACAAAGGCCTCCCGTTCGTCGAAGAGCAGTCCCAGGATCTCGCGCAGCTTGGCGCTGTCCACCAGGCCGATGGGGTACTTGTTCAGCCGGTCAATGAGCGGAACGAGGCTGTCCTTGGTGCCCAGGTGGTGTCCCATGTCCTAAGTCAGAGATCTGATCCGCGCCGCCCGGGTGTCGATCTCGGTGATGCGGAAGGCGAAGTTGCCGTCCACCACCACCACTTCGCCCTTGGCGATGAGCTTGCCGTTCACCAGCAGCTCCACGGGGGCGTCGGCGCTGCGGTTCAGCTCGAGGATGGAGCCGGGGGTGAGCTTCAGCAGCTCACCCATCTGCATCTCAGTCTGGCCCATGCGGACCACCACGGGCAGCTGGATGTCCAGGAGCAGGTCCAGGTTGCCGGTGTCCATGGCGGGCCCCGAGGCCACGGGGGCCTGGCGGGTGGGGGCCGCCGCTGCAGCGGGGGCGGGGGCCTGAGCGGCGGGAGCTGGGGCGGGGGCCTGGGCCTGGGGATCGCCGAAGCCCAGCTTGCGCTTGAGCTGCTGGAGCAGGAGGTCCGGGAAGAGCAGGTGGATGGTGGTCTGGAGCGCATCCTGGGTGGTGGCCAGGGCGATGTCCTGGAAGGTCCCCTGGCCCATGTGCTCCTGGAAGGCCGCCGCCTCCGGGGCTGCGGCCAGGATCTCGACATTGGAGATGGCGAAGGTCTCGCCGGCCAGGTCCGACAGGGTCTGGTTGGCGCTGCCCATGACCTGGTTGAAGGTCTCCGCCAGGGCGTCCTTGGAGTCCCCCACCAGCTCCTCGGCCGCAGCCCCTTCACCGCCCAGCATGAGGTCCACCAGCATGGTGCCCTCTTTGAGGGGCAGGCTGAAGATGAGGGTGCCGCTGAGGCCCTTTTGATAGTTGGCCTTCACCAGCACCGTGGTGCCCGCCTGGAGCACCGCGGCTGCGGCGGAGTCCATGAGCTCGCCCGGGGCGGACTTCAGCTGGAATTCCCGACCTGTGAGCATCGAGAAGACAGAGGCCATGCTTTCGGCGAAGGCACTGCCGGTTTTTTGGAAGAACTCAACATCGTGGGCATCCATGGCTCACCCTTCCGACCGGCTGCCGGTCACTTGGAATACGCGTTTCCCGTTGGGGTTCAGGGCCACCAGGCCCCGGAAGCGCGGAATGCCGTCCACGCAGAGGTCCAGCTCGGCATCGAAGCGCTTGGTGAGCGGGATGAGATCGCCGGTCTTGAGCTGCAGCACCTCCTCCATGCTGAGGCTGGTGCCGCGGATCTCCGCGGCGGCCTCCATGGGGCAGCGCTTGAGGCTGGCCATGAGCAGGCGGGCCTCCTCGAAGGTGGAGGACTTCTTGTAGCCCGTGAACATCTCTTGGTCGAACTTGTTGGAGATGGGCTCGAGGATGATGCTGGGAATGGCCAGGTTGATCATGCCGGCCACCGGGCCCATCTTCACCTCGAAGACGATGAGCAGGACCACCTCGTTGGGGGCTACGATCTGGATGAGCTGGGGGCTGGTCTCCCGGGCCTGGATGCGGAAGTCCAGGTCCACGATGCCGCGCCAGGACTCGCGCATGTCCTCCAGTAACAGCTTGAGGATGCCGTCGAAGATGCTCTGCTCGATGTCCGTCATGGTGCGCAGGATCTTGAGGGGCTCGCCGGGGCCGCCCAGCATCTTGTCGATGATGGGGAAGACCAGGGTGGGGTTCACCTCCAGGGCCAGGGCGCCTTCCAGGGGCTTGATGGAGATGGCGTTGAAGCAGGTGGGGTCCGGCACCGAAAGGAGGAACTCCTGGTAGCTCAGCTGCTCCACGCTCACCAGGTTCACTTCGGTGATGGTGCGGAGGTAGGCGCTGAGGGAGCTGGAGAAGTTCCGGGCGAAGCGGTCGTGCATGAAATGCAGGGAGCGCATCTGCTCCCGGCTCACGCGGTCGGGGCGGCGGAAGTTGTAGAGGGTCACCTTGCGCTGGGCTTGGGCCTTTTTTGCCTGGACCGTGGCGGTGGCACGCTCGTTCCCGCCCCCACCACCGCCCTTGCCGGCGGGCTTGGTGTGGGACTTAAGTAGCGCGTCTACTTCCTCTTGGCTGAGAATCTTGGCCATGGCTTATCCTTCGATGTGCTTCTCCAGGAGCTTGCCCCGGAGTCGCAGCATGGCCTTGGTATGCACTTGGGATACCCGGGACTCGGTGATGTTCAAAAGTGTTCCGATTTCTTTCATGGTCAGCTCGTCGAAGTAGTAGAGCTGCACCACGAACTTCTCCTTCTTGGGGAGCACCTCCATGGCGTCCCGGAGGATGTCCTTGATCTCGGAGGACTGGAATATCTGGTGGGGGTCTTCGGCGTCGGGATCGGGCACGAAGCTGATGAGGCTTTCACCCTCGCCGTCCTCTCCCACTTCCACGAAGGTGCCCAGGGTGACGCCCTTCAGCTCATCCAGGTTCTTGTGCAGCTCCTCCAGGGGCACACCCAAGTGGCCAGCCACTTCCTCGTCCGTGGCGGCCCGGCCCATCTGCTGCTCGAGCATGTGGTAGGCGCCCTCGATGTCCTTCTTCTTGCGGCGCAGGCTGCGGGGCACCCAGTCCAGGTCCCGCAGGCCGTCGAGGATGGCGCCCTTGATGCGCAGTTCAGCATAGGTCTTGAACTTGATGTTGCGGGCGGGCTCGAACTTCTCGATGGCGTCCATGAGGCCGAGGATGCCGCTGTTGATCAGGTCGTCCAACTCCACGTGGGACGGCAGGCGGGAGGCGATGCGGTGGGCCACGAACTTCACCAGGGGCACGTAGTCCTTGATGATCTGCTCGCGGTTGTCGCGGTCGAAGGGCTCGGGCGCCTCCGCAGCCTCTGCGGCGGCCGGGGCCGCGACGAGCGGGGCCACGGGTGTGTGCATCTGGGGCTGAGGGGCCCGTCCGTAGGCCTTGGCCGCAGCCAGGGCGGCCCAGGGCCGCAAGGCCGCTGGAGCAGATTCCACGGCCTTTAGTGCCTCGCCGCTGAGCGGGAGGGCGGGAACGGCGGGCTGGTCCGGAGTGGGGGTCATCCAGGTGTCCTAGGTGGGATCTTCGGAGGCAAGTTGCCTCCAGAATGACGCAAAGCCGTCTGGCTGCAAGGATACTTGGCCCAGCAATTGACGGGCCAGGGCAGAAAAGGCCCGGCTGGAGGGGCTGTGGGGGAAGAGGTCCGCCACGCTGTGCTGTTGGCGCACGGCCTGGAGCAGGTGCGGGTCGTTGGGGATCATCCCCAGCACCTGGAGCTGCTTACCGAGGAAGCGCTCCGTGGCCGCCTGGAGCTGGTCGATGGTTTCCTGGGCCTCGTCGGGGTTCTGACCGTTGTTGATGAGCAGCCAAAGCGGCTTGGTGGCCTCCCGCAGGTGGAGCACCTTCACCATGGCGTATGCATCCACCAGGCTGGTGGGCTCCGGGGTGGTCACGAGGATGACCTCCTGAGCAGCCATGAGGAGCTTGATGACCGAGTCGTGGATGCCCGCGGCGGTGTCGATGAGCAGCCAGTCCGCGGTTTCCGCCACACGTTGGAGGCCCTGCACCAGCCGCAGTTCACTCATGGTGTCCAGCCGGGTCAGCTCCTGGATGCCGCTGCTGGCGGGGATAATGCGGATGCCCAGGGGCCCTTCCAGGAGGATCTCCTCCATGACCTTCTCGCCCCGCAGCACATGCTCGAGGGTGAACTTCGGGGAGAGTCCCAGGAGGATGTCCAGGTTGGCCAGGCCGAAGTCCGCGTCCATGACCACCACCCGCTGGCCCAGCTTGGCCAGGGAGAGGGCGAGCCCCGCCACCACGTTGGTCTTGCCCACACCGCCCTTGCCGGAGGTGATGGCCACCACCCGGGCCGCGAAGAGGGGACTGTCCTGACGCTGGCCCTGGGCCATGGCCCGGAGACGGGATGCCTGGTCGCCGCTCATTCGGTCTCCTTCTTGGAGGCGGGAAGGATGAGGTCCGCCACGCGCCGGCTGGTGGCCAGCTCGAGGGCGTCGGGCACTTCCTGGCCCGTGCCCAGGTAGCTCAGGGGCCGCTTCACGCGGGCCAGAGTGCTGAGGATGGGGCCGTAGGTGGAAGTCTCGTCCAGCTTGGTGAAGAGCAGGCGGGTGGGGTGGAGGGGCTCGTAGCGCAGCGCGATCTCGGCGAGATCCCTGGGCTTGGTGGTGGCGGACAGCACCAGGTGGGTCTCCACCTCGGGCAGCTCGTCCAGGAGGCCCCGGAGCTGGTTCAGCGTGTCCGTATCCTTGGGGCTGTGGCCGGGCGTGTCGATGAGGACCAGAGCCCGGTCCTGGTAGAAGCGCAGCGCGCTGCGCAGATCCTCCACCGTGAGGGCCACGTGCAAGGGCACTTGGAGGATCTGGGCGTACTGCTGGAGCTGGTCCACGGCGGCCATGCGGTAGGTGTCGAGGGTCAGGAGGGCCACTTTCTGCTTGAGGTGCAGCTGCGCGTATGCCGCCAGCTTGGCCAGGGTGGTGGTCTTGCCCACGCCGGTGGGCCCCACCAGGGCGGCCACGCGCATTTTGCCAGGATCCAGCTGGATGGGTGGGGCCACGGGGATGAAGTCGGCGATGACCCGGCGCAGGAAGAGGCGGGCCCGCTCCGCGTCCACGGCGCCCGCGGCCACATCGCCGTCCTGGTCCGTGAGGGCCCGCTGGGCGTACTCGCAGAGGCGCATGGCGATGAGGGGTTCCACATCATTGGCCACCAAGTCCCCGTAGAGTTCCAGGAGGCTGGGGGGCAGCTGGAGCTGGGCCGGAGGCATGCCCTGGCGCTGGATGCGGCTCAGGAGTGCCTTCATCTGGTCCAGCTCTTTCAGGATCGAGGTGTTGCGCTGGTCGTTGTCTTTGAGGGCCGCCACGGCGCCCTTGATCTCCAGGAGCTCCCGGCGCAGGGGTTGGAGGTCCATGGGGGGGGCTGGAGGCTTGGTGATGAAGGCTGGGGCTTTCGTCTCCGGGGCCTGCCTGGCCACGGGGGGAGCCAAGGGCTGGCGCAGGCCGTAGGTGGCAGGAGCGATCAGCGGCGGCGGACCCGCCTGGGCCTCGTCCACGGCGGCGGTGACCTCAATGACCGACTCCTCGCCCAGGCCCAGGGCCGAAGGGCGGCGCCGGGTGCGGGTGGAGAGGATGAAGGCCTCCTCGCCCATCTCCTTCTTCACGACATCCAGGGCGTCCTGCATGGAACCAGCTTCAAAGGTCTTCACGCGCATGGTTGGTCCTTCATGACACGGTGCCCAGGTTCACGACGCGCACGTCCATGGGGACCTCGCTGTGGCTCAGTACCACCAGGTGGGGCAGGGACCGCTCCAGCAGCCGCCGCAGATGGGGGCGCACCACGGGGTTGGTGAGGAGGACGGGCTGGGCCCCGGGTAGCAGGGTGGCGATGCCGTTGGCGATGCGGTTCAGCAGTTCTTGGGTGCGGGTTGGTTCCAGGGCCAGGAAGCTGCCCCGGTCAGTCTGTTCGATGCCGCCCTGCAGGGTCTGCTCCAGGGTGGGGTCCAGCACCAGGACGCCCAATTCCCCGGTCTCTGACAGGTGCGGGCTGGTGAGGGCCCGGCCCAGGGCCTGCCGCACGTACTCCGTGATAAAGCCGATGTCCTTGGTCATGGTGGCGGCGTCGGCGGTGGCTTCCAGGATGCGGCCCAGGTCCCGCACGGGGACCCGCTCCCGCAGTAGGTTGTGCATGACCTTCTGGAGCGTGGTCACGGTGATGACGTTGGGAATGAGGTCATCCACCAGCCGGGGGGCGCCCTCTTTGAGGGTGTCCAGCAGGTGCTGCACTTCGGGGCGACCCAGGAGCTCAGGGGCGTGCTGCTTGATGAGTTCCGACAGGTGGGTGGTGAGCACCGTGGCGGGCTCCACCACGGTATAGCCCAGCATCTGGGCCCGATCCCGCAGGTTGTCGGGGATCCAGAAGGCGGGCAGGCCGAAGGCGGGCTCCGTAGTGGCCGTGCCAGCCAGATCCTCGGTGGCGGTGCCGGGGTTCATGGCCAGGAACTGGGTGGGCTGCAGTTCGGCCCGGGCGATCTCCTCGCCCCGCAGGAGCAGGCGGTAGGTGTGGGGGGGGAGCTGCAGGTTGTCCCGGATCCGCACCGGGGGCACCACGATGCCCAGATCCTGGGCCATCTGGCGCCGGACGCCCTTGATGCGTTCCAGCACGGTGCCGCCCTGGTTGGCGTCCAGCAGGGGGATGAGGCTGTAGCCCACTTCCAGGCCCAGGGGGTCGATCTTGAGGAGGCCTTCAACCTTGTCGGTGGTCTCTGCCGCAGCGGTCTTGGCCTTCTCGGCGGCCACCAGGTCCTCAGCGGCCTCCGGGGCCACCTTGGGCAGTTTCCAGGCGGCATAGGCCATGATGCCGAAGATGGAGCCCATGACCCAGAAGGGGAAGAGGGGCAGGCCCGGCACTGCGCCGAAGAGGAAGAGCACCGAGGCGGCGATGGCCAGGGGCCGGGGGTCCGCACCCAGCTGGCCCATGACCTCGCTGCCCAGGCCGGTGGCATCACTGCCGCTGCGGGTGGTCAGGATGGCGCCGCCCACGCTGATGAGCAGGCTGGGGATGACGGTCACCAAGCCATCACCCACGGTCAGAAGGGTGAAGACTTCCAGGGCCTGCATCACGGGCAGGTCATAGCGGACCACGCCCAGGATGATGCCGGCAACGATGTTGACCGCCAGGATGATGAGGGCCGCCACAGCATCCCGCTGGGTGAACTTCACGGCGCCGTCCATGGCTCCGTAGAAGCCAGCCTCCTGCTGGAGGTCCTTGCGGCGCTTCCGGGCTTCCAGCTCATCGATATAGCCGGCGTTCAGGTCCGCGTCGATGGCCATCTGCTTGCCGGGCAGGGCGTCCAGGGTGAAGCGGGCGGTCACCTCGGCGATGCGTCCGGCGCCATGGTTGATGACCAGGAACTGGATGGCCAGGAGGATCAGGAAGACCACCAGGCCGATGACATAGCTGCCGCCCACCACGAACTGGCCGAAGGCCTTCACCATGTGGCCGGCGGCATCCGCCCCCTGGTCGCCGGCGTAGAGCAGGATCCGGCGGGTGGTGGCCACATTGATGGCCAGCCGGAAAAGTGTCACTACCAGCAGGACCGAGGGGTAGGAGCTGAACTCCTTGGGCCGGGGCACATACATGCCCACCATGAGGATCACGAGGCTCAGGGTGATGTTCAGGACGATGAGCAGATCGATCATGAAGGCGGGCAGGGGCAGCACCATCACCACCAGCACGATCATCACAAAGACGGGCGCAGCCATATCCGACCGCTTGCCCAAACGGCTCATCAGGGGAAGCAAACGATCCAGAAAGGTCAACATACCGACACCCGGGGGGTTCGGGGCGAGGGCCGTGCCAAGTCCGGGGACCCTGGCCTAATCGACCCCCGCCCCCTCCCACCGCTCCAGGTCATTCAGACGGCAGCGCCAGCCGGCCCAGCTCACCCGCTGGAAGGAGATGGCTCCGGGCCAGGGCACCCGGTCAAGCCAGCTGCGCAGGGCCCGCTGGAGTCGGAGGCGCTGCTCGGGGCTCAGGGCGGTGTCGGCGCCCACCCAGGCGCCCGGGCGGCGGGCCTTGACCTCCAGGAGACGCAACTCGGGGCCCCGGCTGAGGAGCAGGTCCAGCTCGTAGCGGCCCACCTGCTCCCGCCAGGCCACCAGATCCCAGCCCCGGCACCAGAACAGCCAGAGCGTCAGGCGCTCGGCCCAGAGCCCGAAGCGCCGCGCCGCCTCACCGCGTCGGGACTTTGGCGCGGGATTGGGCGAAAAAGCAGAACTGGTTACCACCAAGGCACCAAGGGCTGCAAAGGAATCCTCCAGGCCTTTCTTAGTGCCTTGGTGATTCCTTGGTGCCTTGCTGTTGAATCTTTTCATGTAAAAACCTGAAGGCTACTCGTCTCGCCTGGGCAGGAGCAGGCTGCGCTGGACGCGCTCGAGGTTGCCGTGGATGCGGACGATTTTCCAGGCCAGGACCATGGCGTAGCCGAGCCAGACCCAGAGCAGGCGCGGATCCACGGGGGTGCGCTTGAGGGCCTCGGTGCCCATGTCCAGGCGCAGGCCCTGGAGATACCAGACCACGGCGCCGAAGGCGATGAGCAGGTAACCCCAGCGGAACCAGTAGGGGCGCAGGCCCTCCTTCACCTTCCAGCGCAGCAGGAGCCAACGGTCGAAGCGGTCGCTCTTCTCCTCAGCGAAGTGCAGGGTCAGGAGCTGGTCCACCATGGGGGCGTAGCGGTGCACCTTCAGCTCCTGGACCTCGTCCTCGCCATTGAGCTTGCGCAGGAAGGCGGAGCGGATCTTGCCGATGCACTCCTCCCAGGGAGCCTCCTCCCGCTGCAGAGCCATATGCAGCCGCACCAGCCCCACCCAGAGCAGGGCCTGGGCCAGCAGCACCAGCCACAGGGTCATGCCCTGCCAGCCTTGGGTGCGGACGAGTTCGAGGAAGCGGGAGAGATCCATGGCAGAAGCTTAGCGGATGCCGGGGAAGCATGGACGGGGATGAAAAGCCCCCAGTTTCTCCGAAGCCTCCGCCGAGAAGGCGAAGAAGGCCATCAAGTAGGGGCGATCAGACTGCCGCCTAGACCTTGGCCCAGGGCACTTCCCCAGCCGCAAGGAAGGCTTCGCCGTCGAGGCCCTGGTCCTCGGCCCGCTGGAGCAGGTACTGGAGGGCCTCGGCGGTGGCTTCAGCGTCCTGGAGGGCGCGGTGGGCGCGGGTGTTGGTGATGCCCAGGAAGTCGCAGAGCTCTGCCAGGCTGCGCCGGGGCAGCTCGGGGATGAGCTTCTTGGCCAGCAGGCGCGTGCAGATGAGGCGATGCCGCCGCCAGACGCCTTCGGGCAGCCAGGCCTTGAGGAAGCTGCCGTCGTAGGGAGCGTGGTGGGCCACCCAGATCCGGCCCTCCAGTTTGGGCGCCAGCTTCAGGGCCACCTGCTCCCAGGGCGGGGCCCCGGCCAGCATGGGCAGGCTGATGCCCGTGAGCCGCTGGATCTCCTCGGGCAGGAAGCCCTGGATGGAGGCCAGGCTGGACCAGCGCTCTTCCACCACCGGCCCCGAAAGCCGCACCAGCCCCACCTCGGTGATCTCCGAGGGCTGGAGGAAGCGGCCATCCTTGCCCCAGCGGGCCTTGGGACTGCCCCCCGTGGTCTCCAGGTCCAGCACCGCGAACCGCAACTCCCGCAGGGCGGGAGAGGCCAGTTCGAGGAGTGGCTCCTGGGTCATGCGCTGACCAGAGTCTTCATGCCGTCCCGAAACAGGACGTCCACTTTCTTGCCCAGGCGCCGCTGGACTCGGCCCAGGCCGAAGCTGGGGTGGTCCATCCAGGCGCCGACTTCAAAGTGCTCCGTGACGCGGTAGGCCGAGGCGTGGGCCCCCCCCTGTTCCTCGGCCAGGAGATTCTGGAACTGCGCGAACTGGGAGCCGGGCCGGGACGCAGGCGTCTTGGCGGCGGCGGGGACGCGGGGCGTGCGCACTGGAGCCGCTGGTTTGGCCGCACGGAACTTGTGGACGGAGCGGCAGTTCCCACAGATGAGCTGTTCCGGCGTCCCGTTGGTGACCGTGAGGATCTGGTGCCGAGTATCCCCCCCACAGCGCCCACAGGGGGCGTCCACATCCTGGCCAGCGTAGTAGATTTTCGTCATAACCACAGGTTAGCATCCGTCCGCGGTGCTCGACCCGGTTCAGATGGGCAGCCCGCTAGGGACTGCTTCGGTGTTTACCTACGGCAGCATGAAAACCATCGACCGGGCAGGGCGCCTGGTCGATGGGGCTTGAAGGTGATCACTGCCTGGTGTGCGCAAGGTAGCCCGTGGGGACCCAGTCGTTGGAGTTGTTGGTGACGAGCTGGCCGTTCTGGAAGTAGGCCAGGTGTTCCTGGACACTGGGCTGGAAGGGGTAGCGCGTGCCTGCGCCCGAGCAGTTGTAATCATCGTCGTACGAGGTGGTGATGTTCAGGATGATCTTCCCAGGGGCGCTGGTGAAGGTCCCGAAGCGGTTGGCGCTGTGCTGCGAAGTCGTGATGCAGACATCGCGGTTGATGTAGACCAGGGCATAGGTGAAGGTGCCATTGGCGTTGAAGGTGTAGAAGCTGCCCCAGGTGCCCGTGACATCGATGAACTTCCAGCTGCCCACCAGGGCGGGATCGAAGCTCGGGCCGCTCACGGTCACCGTGGCAGTGCCGACCACGGCGCCGCTGGTGGCCCGGATGGTGGCGGTGCCAGCCCCGATCGCGGTCACGACCCCGTGGGACTCCACGCTGGCCACCCCGGTGTTGCTGGAGGTCCAGGTGACATGGGTGTCATAGGGTGTGGTCCCGGTGCCGTTGGAGAAGAGGCCTGTGGCCGTGAGGTCCACGGTGCCGCCGATGCTGAGGGTTGTCGTGGGCGGGTCCAGGGTGATGCCCGTCAGGGTCGTGGTGGTGACTGTCACCGTGGTCAGCCCGGACACCGTGCCATCGGCGGTGCGTGCGACGATCACCGAGGTGCCCCCGTTCAGCGCGCTCACCAGGCCCGTGGTGCTGACCTGGGCCACGCTGGTGCTGCCCGAGGACCACACAACCAGGGAGGTCATGTTCACGCCGGGCCCCGAGGACATGACGCTCGTGGCGGTCAGCTGCAGGGTGGCGCCCTGGACGAGGGTCGGGGAAAGCGGGGTGACGGAGATGGCGGACAGGATGGCGGTGGGTTGAGTGACCGTGACCGTGGCCGTGCCCGAGGTGGCCCCGGACGTGGCCGTGAGGGTGCTGGTGCCGGCGCTGAGGCCCGTGACCAGGCCACTGATGGTGACGGTGGCCACGCTCGGGGCCGAGGAAGTCCAGGTGGCGGAGCCGCTGAGGTTCGCGCCGCTGCCGTCTGAGTAGGTCCCGGTGGCAGTCAGGGCCACCGTGGCGCCCGTGCTGATGGAGGAGGTCGCAGGTGTCACCTGCAGGCTGGTGAGGGTCGCGGCGGACACGGCCAGGGTGGCAGTGCTGGTGACGCTCCCCGCTGTGGCCGTGAGGGTCGTCGTGCCGACACTTAGGGCGGTGGCGAGGCCGGCGCTGGTGATGCTGGCCACGGTCGGAGTAGAGGAGGACCAGGTCACGGCCACGGACCCCGTGCTGCCGTCGGAGAAGGTGCCGGTGGCCGTGAAGGTCTTGGTGAGCCCCTTGGCCAGGGTCGCGTTGGCGGGGCCGACAGCCAAGGCCGTAAGGCTGGCGGCGGTCACGGTCACCTGGGTCTGGGTCGACTGGGAACCGAGGGCGGCGCTCAGGGTGCTGGTGCCGGCCAGTACGCCGGTTACGAGGCCGGCACTGTTCACGGTGGCCACACTGGGCGTACCGCTGGTCCAGGTCACACTGGCGGTGAGGTCTTTGCTGGTGCCGTCCGAGTAGGCGCCCAGGGCCGTCATCTGACGGGTTCCGCCCTTGACGATGCTGGGGGCGCTGGGGGTGATGGCCAGAGAAACGAGGGTGGGCACAGGCACCAGGACCGTGACGGTGACCGTGGTGCTGCCCGTGATGCCCCCGGAGGCGGCGCTGAGGGTGCTGGTGCCGACCGTCAGGCCCGACGCGAGGCCGGAGGCGGAGATGCTGGCCACGGCGGGGGCGGAGGAGGTCCAGGTTGCGGTGGCCGAGAGATCCTTGGTCGTGCCGTCGGAGTAGGCGCCCGTGGCGGTGATCTGACGGGTGGCCCCCGGAGCCAGGCTCGGGGCAGCGGGACTGAGGGAGAGGGTGGTCAGGGTCGCAGGGGGGGTGGGTGGAGGTGCCGCGCTGGAGCCGCCCCCACCGCCGCAGGCGGTGATGACCAGGCTGAGGGCACCCATAACCAGAAAGCGGAGGGCGCTGAAGGGCGTTCGCGGCAAGGCTGGTCGCATGGGGCTACTCCTGATTGGATCCCCCAGCATCGGAGCGGTGGCCTGGCGGGGGGAGGCACGCTTTCAAGAAGAAGGCTGGGCCACCCCTAATTGCGGAATTTTGCTGTTAGGACGTAGACTGTGAGTTCTCCCCCGGAGACAGCCCTGAGCGCACGGACGCCCGCCGTATTCCTCGATCCCCTGAGCCGAGAGCCGGTCTACCTCCAGATCGCGCACTCGCTCAAACAGGAAATCCACCGGGGCCGGTTGCACCCGGGGGATGCCCTGCCCGGCTACCGCCTCCTGGGCGAGCAGATGGGGGTGAGCCGCAATACAGTGGCGGAGGCGTACCACGAGCTGCAGGCTGAAGGGTGGATCGTTTCGACGCCGGGTCTGGGCAGCTTCGTGGCTCCCAACCCGCCCTCGCGGCTGCCCGGACGCTTCGTCCCTGAGCAGGTGCAGCCTGAGGGGCCCGCCATGGGGTTCGACCTGGCGGCAGGTTCCGACGAGGAATCCCCCAAGGGGGCGCCGGGCCTCTTGAAAGTGGCCAGTGGGCTGCCGGATCCCCGTCTGCTGCCGGGCGCAGAACTGGCACGGGCCTATCGGCGGGCGCTGGTCCTAAACCGCCAGCAGAACCTCGAGCTGGAAGACCCCCAGGGCCACCCCATGCTCCGCCAATCGCTGGCCAGGATGCTGGTGGAAGCGCGGGGCATCACCGCCTCACCCGAGAACATCCTGGTCACCCGCGGCAGCCAGATGGCCCTGTTCCTGGCGGGCCAGGCCCTGCTTTCAGCTGGGGGCGCGGTGGCCGTGGAGGGCCTGGGCCATCCTGGCGTCTGGGAAGCCTTCGCCCGCGCCGGGGCGCGTTGCCTGCCTGTCCCTGTGGACGCCGAGGGGATGCGCGTGGGAGCCCTGGCTCAGCTGGCAGAATCCGAACGCCTTCGGGCTGTGTTCGTCACCCCGCTGCGGCAATACCCCACCTTGGTGGCCCTCAGCGCTGAGCGGCGGGCCCACCTGATGGCCCTGGCCAAGGCCTACCGTTTTGCTGTCATTGAAAACGACCAGGACAGTGAGTTCCTTTTCGAAGGCCGACCCCGGGCCCCCCTGGCGGCGGAAGACCCCGCAGGGGTTGTGATCCACGTGGGTACCCTCAGCAAGATCTTCAGTCCCAACCTGCGCTTGGGGTATGTGCACGGCCCCGCGCCACTCATCGCCCGCATGCGCGCCCTGAGGCAATCCCTCGACCGCCAGGGGGACATGGTGCTGGAGCGGGCCTTCGCCGAGCTGCTGGATGATGGGGACATCCATCGCCACCTCAACCGCATGCAGCACACCTACCGGATTCGGCGCGATGTGCTCTGCCGGGCCTTGAAGCGCACCCTGGGAGAGGAGCTGCAGTTCCAGGTGCCCGAAGGGGGGCTGGCCCTGTGGGCCCAGGTGGCCGAGGGCATTGATGTGGATCGCTGGGCTGCCCGGGCCCTGGAGCATGGCGTGGCCTTCCAGCCGGGACGGCGCTTCGCCTTTGATGGCGGACCGGTACAGGCCCTGCGCATCGGGTTCTCGAACTACCCGGAATCGGATCTCGAAGAGGTGGCCCTCCGCATGCGCGCCTCCCTGGAAGGGGGCCGATGAACTTGCTGCTGACCAACCTGGATGGTCGCGTCGCCCTGAAGGGCTTGCTCGGAGTCGGCGGGATGGGCGAAGTCCACCGGGCCTGGGATGCCGGCCTGGAGCGTCCAGTGGCGGTCAAGTTCGTGCGCAGCGCCGATCCCAAGGAAGCTGATCGTCTCCTGCTGGAAGCGCGTCTCCAGGCCCGGGTGGAGCACCGGAATGTTGTGCGGGTGCTCGACACGGGCACCTTGGAGGGCCGCCCCTGCATCCTCCTCCAACTCGTGGAAGGCAAAACACTTGCGGACCTCGATCCTGGAACCACCTGGCAGGTGAAAGTCGGCCTGGCAGCCCAGGCCGCCCGGGGGCTGGACGCGGCCCATCGCATGGGGCTGGTCCACCGGGACGTCAAGCCCGCCAACATCCTGGTGGAGGCCACCAAGGAAGGGCTGCAGGCGCTCCTATCCGATTTTGGCTTGGCGCGGGATGAGGAGGGGGGCCTCACCCGTTCGGGCCTGCTGATGGGCAGCGTGGACTTCATGGCGCCAGAGCAGGTCACGGGGGCGACGCCGGTGGACTTCCGGGCCGATGTCTATGGCCTGGGCGCCACCCTCTATGCCGTCCTCGCAAGCCGCCCGCCCTTTCGTCATGCCTCTGGCGCCACTACCAGGGACCAGAGCCCAGAGGCCCCTGAAAATCCGACGGCTGAGGTCGATCTGAACCCCGGCGACCTGCTGAGGAGGGTTCTGGAGCAAGAGCCCCGTTCCCTGGTCGCAGAAGTGCCGGGGCTTCCCAGGGATCTCGCGGTGGTGGTGGCCAAGGCCATGCAGAAAGAGCCGACGCGACGCTACATCACGGCCGGAGCCCTGGCCGACGATCTGGAACGGGTCCTGAAGGGGGAGGCCATCCAGGCCCGCCCCATGGGGTGGGCGGAGCAGGGCATTCGCTGGATGCGCCGCAATCCGCTGGCAGCCCGTTCGGTGAGCCTGGGGCTCCTGGCGGTGATTGCCGCTGGAGTCTTCGTCGGCTGGAACAGCCGCCGGAGCACTCTCGCCGCCCTGGAGGCGGCGCAGATGGGCGGTGAGGCCAAGGCCCTCGAGCTGCGCTTGCGCATGGCCTACCTGGCCCCAGCCCACGACCTGCGGCCCGTGAAGGCGCAACTCCGGGCCGGGCTGGCCAGGCTGGCCTCCCGCCAGGGCTCCGGCAGCGCGGCGGCGGACTATGCGCGGGGCAAGGTCCACTACCTGCTTGATGAGCTGGAGCCCGCCCTGGCGGCGCTGGAGTCCGCCGAGGCCAAGGGCTATCGAGGACCGGAGCTGGACGAGGCCCTGGGCTTCGTCTACGGGCGGCGCTACCTTCGAGCCCTGCCCGCCGTGGAGGGATTGAAGGATCCGGACCTGCGCACTCAGCGCCGCCAGGCCTTGGACAAGGCCCTCAAGGCGCCGGCCCTGGAGCATCTGAGGCTCGCGGGGAACAACCTGCACCAGCGGGCCTTCATGGCCTTGGTGGAGAAGCATTTCCCGGAAGCCCGAAGCCTGGCGCGGCAGTCCCGGGCGGAGGATCCCGAACGCTTCGAGTCCACCCTGCTCGAGGTTCAGGCCTGGGCCCAGGAAGGCTCTGAAGCCCACATGGAGAACGACAAGACCAGGACCAGGGCCTGTGTGGAAGCTGGCCTGCGGGTCGGCGAGTCGCTCCTGGCCGATCTCCGCAGCGATCCCGAAGTACCTCTGATCCTGGCCCAGCTGAAGGACCTCGAGACCAGTACCGAGCTCTGGGAAGGACGGCCCATCAAGGTCCCCTTCCTGGCGGGGCTGGCTTGGGCGGATCGGGCCCTGGCCCTGGACCCGGACTGGGCGGAGGCCTGGAAGGTCCGCGCCATCCTCCTGGAGTCGGGTGCCAAGGAGACCTCCCTGCTGGGCGGTGTGAACGGCATCCCCCTCAGCCAGTTGCAGGTGGAGGCCGGTCGGCGCGCGGTGGTGCTGAGGCCCATGGACGCCGATGCCATGCGGGCCCTGGCCAAGGCCCTCTACACCCTGGGACACGCCCAAACCGTCGCCCATGAGGATCCCCTCGAGGCCCTGCGGGAGGGACGCCGCATGGCCCTGGCTTCGGAGCAGCTGGAGCCCTGGCATCCCAGCGGTCCCCATCTGGCCGTGGTCAATTCCATGGACGAGGCCCGCTACCTGCTCGTCCACAACCAGGATCCCGCTGAGCCCCTGGGCATCGCGGAGGCCCTGTTGGACCGACTCAAGGACATGCCTGGCATCTCCTTCCGCTTCGTGGGACCCAACCACGCGGACCTGCGCGGCCTCCAGGCCCAGGATGCCTGGAATCACGGGCGGGATCCGG
This sequence comes from uncultured Holophagaceae bacterium, assembly GCA_903913215.1. Classification (GTDB taxonomy): domain Bacteria; phylum Acidobacteriota; class Holophagae; order Holophagales; family Holophagaceae; genus Geothrix. The sequence continues at coordinate 142,882 of CAIWKE010000010.1, read as the reverse complement.
ACCCCCTCCAGGCGGACGGCCACGCCCAACTCGAGGTGCTCCTTGCCAAGGAGCCCACCCGCCTGACCCGCACCACGGACCTGGGCTACAGTGCGGTGAACTGGGCCCAGAGCCGCCTGGCTTCTGGTCGTTCTGTGGGCGAGGTGGCCCGGCGTGCAACCCCGGCTCTGGATGCGGGACTGGCCCGTTGGCCCGGCCAGTCACTCCTGCTCTACTACCGGGCCTGGCTCAAGGCCCTGACCCTCTTCGACGGCAAGCCGGGTCAGACCCAGGCCCGGGATGCGGCCAGCTGCCGGGAGGCCCTGACCGCCTTCGCCCAGGCCCAGGTGGCCATGAAGAATCCCGGTGTGCTGGAGATCCGGGCCTGGATCCAGTTGGCCATGGCCGAGGCGGGGACTGCGGGTGCCGCCGCGAAGGCCGCCACTGATTTCCAGGCGGTCATCAAGCTCGATACCGGATCCCGGGATCCCCGTCTGGGCCTGGCTCGGGCCCTTCGGTTGCGGGGTCGCCCTGGGGATCTGGATCAGGCCCTGGCCTCCCTGGACCCGCTCCGCAAGCCCACGGGTGATGATCCCGAGTTGGCGATCCACCGGGCCCGGCTCCTGGAGGACCAGGGTGGGGCCGCCGAGGCCCAGCTGTTGCGAGCCCAGGCCCTGGCCCGGCAGCCGCTTCTGGCGGGCCATGCCGTCCTGGGTGTCGAGGGTGCTCCGCCTCCATTACGGAAGTGACGGAGCCCTGGTGCGCCTTTGGGCGGGGAACCGCTTTCCCGAAAGGGGCTGGGCCACCGGCTGCGCTCCGACCATTGCCACCTAGACTGGTTTTCCTTGAAGGAGGTTCCATGTCCGGCCGTCCGACCATGCTGCTGCTGGCCTTCAGCGGCTTGCTGGCCCTGACCTCCGCCGCGGCGGTTCTCCCGGGCCCGTCCGCCAGGGCCATCCAGCGGCTGGATTTCATGAGCTTCACCTTGCCAGCCGGGGAATGGCAGACGGAATCCGCTCCGAGCTATGACGGTTACACGCGCCCGGTCCCGGGCCGGGGCTTCTGCCGACTGACGGTGCATCGGGTGGTGCCAAGTCGGGGAAGCCTGGCGTCGGATGCTGCGGCTGATTGGGAGGCGCTCATCGCCCGGCGCTATCCGGGCGCGGCCAATCACACCACGCGCACCGCGCCCGTTTCCGGCACGGCCTGGACGTTCATCCAGCAGACCGCCGTGGCCAAGGTCGAAGGCGCGGACATGCTGCTATCCGTGCACACCTTCACGGGTCACGGCCAGCACATGAGCCTGCTCTTTGAGAACACTCACCAGCCCTTCGATGACCTCGTCAACCAGGTCATCGGTGGACTGCACATGAGCGCGCCCCAGGTCGCAGGAGCATCGGCTTCCAGGGCCCCGGAACCCCAGGACAGGCCCACGAGCCTCCTGGGCAAGTGGCAGCGGACGGCCTCCAGCTTCAGCAGCTGGGGTTCCGGGGATGTCCAGGGCTACACCCACTGGCTCTACGACTTCCGGGCCGACGGGACCTTTACGATGGCCTCCAAGACCTGGCCCCAAGGGGGGATGGAAATCCTCTACCGGCGGGAATCGGGTTCCTTCCTCCTGGAGAGCGAGGGCTTCACCCTCAGGCCCAATCAGAGCGTCTCCGAGCGCTGGTCGAAGCGGCCAGGCCATCTCAGCGATCCTGATCAGCTGATCTCCCGGCAGGCGAACCCTTTGGAAGCGGCCCGTTATCGATTCGTCTTCCACTACAGTTCTGGCATCCGGGAATGGAATCTGGTCCTCATGACTGATCGGCCGACCGGTCGGGATGGCAAGTTCGACGGCGGCACGCTCTTCCCCAACGGCTGGTATTACAAGCAGACGCTAGCCGACGCCACGGTCGAATCGGACGTGGTTGCAACCCGTCCCTAGTGGCCCAGGCCCTATTTCAAAAGCGTGCCTGGGCCAGCAGCCGCCGGGGATGGAGGCTGAGCCATGCCTCCGAGGTGCGCCATGAACCGAGCCCCGTCTGTCCGACTGCTAAACCTGCTGCTGGCAGGGCTCCTGCTGGGTCTGGGTTCGGCCTGCGGCGGCGGTGGGGCCAGCCCAAACGCTGCGCCGGTCCCCGCGCCGACGCCGGTGGCTCCGCCCAGCGCCCTCGCCTTTGCGGTGAATCCAGCCGTCTACACCCTAGGTCAGGTCATCGCCACCAACCCGTCGAGCCACGGAGGCGACCCCGTCACCAGCTATTCCGTGGTCCCGGCCCTGCCTGTGGGGCTGGTCCTTGACGCCACCCTGGGCACCGTCACGGGCACACCCACGGTCCTGGCGCCCCTGACCAGTTACGTCGTCACCGCTTCCAACAGCGGAGGCAGCACCACGGCGACGCTCGCCCTCACGGTGAATGACCGGCCGCCAACCAGCCTGGCTTATGGCTACGACTTGGCTGTGTGCACCGTGGGCACGCCACTCGCCGCGGATGCGCCCACCACCTCCGGGGGTGCTGTCGTGTCCTATGCTGTGAGTCCGACTCTGCCGGCGGGACTCAGCTTGAACCCTGGTTCGGGTGTCCTTTCCGGTACCCCGACGAGTGCCTCGGTGAGAACCCTCTATACAGTCACAGCTACGAACAGCGGTGGGGCTGCGACGACAGTGCTGACCCTCACGGTGAACGACCAAGCCCCCAGCGGGCTCAGCTATGCCAACAACCCGGCCATCTACAACGTGGGCACCGCCATTGTCCCCAATATGCCCACCCATGTGGGCGGCAGCGTGGCCCAGTACACCGTCATCCCCACCTTGCCTGCAGGGCTGAGCCTCGACCCCGGCACGGGCCTGCTGTCTGGTACCCCCACCGTCCGTTCGTTGAAGGCCGCCTACACTGTGACGGCGTCGAACAGCGGGGGCAGCACCGCGATGGTGCTGTCGATCACCGTGAATCCGATCCCCCGCTTCGCGCTGGTGGCCAATCCTGGGGACAACACCCTGTCGACCTACACGGTGAATCCCGCCACCGGGCAGCTGCGCCACTGCGGTTATATGGGCACGAATGCAGGGCCCCAGGCTGTCGCCATCCACCCCGGTGGGACCTATGCCTACATCGCCTGCGGCGCCTCGGGCACGGTGGACTATTACTCCATCAACCCCAGCGGGAGTCTGTACTACAACCAATCCATGGCCTCGGGAACCAATCCCTATGCCCTGGCGCTCGATCCCACGGGCCGGTTCGCCTTCGTGGCGAACTTCGGCTCCAACGATGTGTCCGCCTTCACCATCGAACCCAGCAATGGGTTCATGGCGGCCGCAGGCCAGTTCGCAGCGGGCGCTCAGCCCTTGTCCGTCACCGTGGATCCCACGGGCCGCTTCGTCTATGTGGCCTGCAACGACTCCAAGATCTACGCCTATAGCATCCATCCCACCTACGGGGCCCTGACGGCTGTGGCAGGCAGCCCCTTTGCGACTGCGGGCACAGGCGGAGTCCGCTCGGTCACCGTCGATCCCTCTGGCCGCTTCGTGTTCACCGCCAATGTCGCGGGCAGCCTCTCCGCCTACAGTCTGAACCCTTCCACCGGAGCCCTGACCGCCGTGGCGGGCAGTCCCTTCGCGGCGGGCGCCCTCCCCATCTCCGTCACAGTGGATCCCTCCAGCCGGTTCGCGTATGTGGCGAACTACACTTCCAATAATGTCTCGGCCTTTGCCATCGACGGCACATCGGGGGCCCTGAGCAGCCTGGGCACAAGTCCTGCGGGAACCCACCCCCAATCCGCCCAGGTCGATGCTTCGGGGCGCTTCCTGTACGTGGCCAACACTGGATCGAACGATCTCTCGACCTATTCCATCCACCCCGTCACGGGTGCCCTCACGGCCCTGACCACGGTGTCGGGGCGAGGCGGCACGTCCCTGGCACTGGCCAATGGCGCGAGCCCGCTGACCTACGCGCCCACCTTCGCCTATGTGGCCAACACGAACGGGGGGAATACCACGGGCAGCGTCTCGGCCTTTGGCATCAACGCCGGAACCGGAGCCCTCAGTGCCCTGAGCGGTTCTCCCTTCGCCAGTGGTTGGAACACCCAGAGCCTAGCCCTGGGCCTGAGCCCCTTCCAACCTGACTATGGCCCCTACCTCTACGTCGCCAACTACAACCCGACCCTGAGCGGGTTCAAGGTGGCTGCGGATGGCGGACTCACCCAGCTCTCCGGTTTCCCCTACGCCGCCCCGACGGGGCAGTATGCCAGTGCCTCTGTGGTGGATCCGACCGGACGCTTCGTCTACTTCGCGAACTACAACAATGCCGGCCCGGGCAGCGTCACCGGCTACCGCCTGGATGCCCTCGACGGCCACCTGGTCCCCATGCCTGGATCTCCCTTTGCCGCCGGCAATGGGACCACGGCGCTCACCATCGATCCCTCCGGCCGCTTCGTCTATGCCGTCAACGCTTACAGCAACAGCGTGTCGGCCTATGTCATCGACCCCCTGGTTGGCGGGCTCACCCGGCTGGATGCTGATGCCGCAACCAGCGGGGTCCAGGATTTTGCCACTGGCCCCTCCCCCTACCGGGTGGCCGCCCATCCCTCGGGCGGGTTCCTCTACGTCACCAACGACAACAACAGCACCGTCACCATCTTCGCCATCGCCTCCACCACCGGGGCCCTCACCCGCCTGGATGCGGATGCGAGCCTGGCGGGCGTGCAGGACTTCCCGGTCAGTCGGGCCAGTGCGGTGGCCATCCATCCCTCAGGCCGGTACATCTACTTCACCCAGATCGGCGGCCTCAACCGGGTGGTGGCCTATACGATCGATGGCGCCACCGGCCTCATGACGGCCACAGGAGACGTCCAGGCCACCGGCGCCAACCCAGTAGCCATGACCATCGAAGCCTCGGGCAGTTACGCCTACGTGACCAATGGGGCTGGCAATTCCGTGTCGGTCTACCGGATCGACCCGGCCACAGGCGCCCTCACGGCTGCGGTGGGTTCGCCCTTTTCCATCACCGGTGCCACAAGCCCCGCCGCCGTCATCACCCACGGGACGGTCCAGTAGGCCCCCCGCACGGACACCCTTCCCCTTGGGTGGCCCACCCCCTTTCTGGAAAGCGTCCCTGGGAGCCCTGAAGGTGGGGCCCCAGCCTGAACCATCTCCCGAGGTGTGCCTTGCGACGAAGCCTTCCCACGCTGCTCCTCACTCGCCTGACTGCGGGCCTGCTCCTGATCTCCCTCGCCGCTTGCAGCCCGGGCGGTGGCTCGGGCACACCGGCGTCCGTGCCTCTGGCTGCCCCTCAGGCCCTCAGCTATCCCACCAACCCTGCGGTCTATACCAAGGGGGCGGCGATCACTCCCAATGTGCCGAGCCATGGCGGCGGAGCAGTCTCGGGCTACACCATCTCACCCACCTTGCCTGCGGGCCTGACCCTTGACACCGTGAGCGGCAGCCTCACGGGCACGCCGGGCGCGGTGGCGCCTACGGCCTCCTACACCGTGACCGCCACCAATGCGAGTGGTGGCACCACGGCCCTCTTGGCCCTGACCGTGAACGATGTGCCCCCCGCCCACCTGGCCTACGGTACGCCTGCCGCCACCTACACCGTAGGGACGGCGATCACGCCCAACCCGGTGACCCAGGACGGCGGGGTTGTCACGGGCTACAGCGTGGCTCCATCCCTGCCTGCGGGCCTGACCTTCAGTTCTCTGAGCGGCACCATCACCGGCACACCTTCCGCCACATCCGCCCTGAGCATCTACACGGTGACCGCCACCAACAGTGGCGGGAGCACGACGGCCAACCTCAGCATCGCGGTGAACGCCGCCCCCGTGGCCCCGGCCTTCATCACCCAACCCGCGAATCTTTCACTCACCGCGGGCCAGAATGGGCAGTTCGTCGTGGCCGTCAGTGGCACCCCCACGCCGACACTGGATTGGCAGACCAGCCTCAACGGTGGCGCCTGGTCCAGTCTGGGCGTGACGAGCCCAGTCCTGAGTCTGCAGAGTGCGACCCTGGCCGATTCGGGCCGAGTGTATCGGGTCGTGGCCTCCAGCACTGCCGGGACGGTCACCAGCAACTCAGCCACCCTCACGGTCACGGCGGCGCCCGTGGCACCGTCCTTCACCACCCAGCCCGCGAATCTATCTCTCACCGCGGGCCAGAACGGGCAATTCGTTGTGGCCGTCGGTGGCACCCCCACGCCGACATTGGATTGGCAGACCAGTCTCAGCGGTGGCGCCTGGTCCAGTCTGGGCGTGACGAGCCCAGTCCTGAGTGTGCAGGGTGTGACCCTGGCTGATTCGGGGCGACAGTATCGGGTCGTGGCTTCCAGTAGCGCCGGCACAGTCACCAGCAACTCAGCCAGTCTCACGGTCAGTGCCGCCCCCGTGGCGCCGGCCTTCACCACTCAGCCCGCGAATCTTTCTCTCACCGCAGGCCAGAACGGGCAATTCGTCGTGGCCGTCATTGGCACCCCCACGCCGACTTTGGATTGGCAGACCAGTCTCAACGGTGGCGCCTGGTCCAGCCTGGGCGTGACGAGCCCAGTCCTGAGTGTGCAGAGTGCGACCCTGGCTGATTCGGGGCGACAGTATCGGGTCGTGGCTTCCAGTAGCGCCGGGACGGTCACTAGCAACTCAGCCACCCTCACGGTCACTGCCGCGCCCGTGGCACCGGCCTTCACCACTCAGCCAGCGAACGCCACCATCACCGAGGGGCAGAACGCGCAATTCCTGGTGGCGGTCAGCGGCATTCCGGCCCCCACCCTGCAGTGGCAGACCAGCATCAACCAGGGTTCCTGGTCCAGCATGGGCGTGACGAGCCCGGTCTTGGCTGTCCTGGGTGCGACGCTGGCTGATTCGGGGCGGCTGTATCGAGTCCTGGCCTCCAACAGCGCTGGCACGGTCACCAGCAACTCGGGCACCCTGACCGTCAATGCGGCTCCCGTGGCGCCGGTCTTCACCACTCAGCCGGTCAACGCCACCATCATTGAGGGACAGAACGCACAGTTCGTGGTGGCGGTCAGCGGCGTTCCGGCCCCCACCCTGCAGTGGCAGGTGAGCACCAGCAATGGCAGCACCTGGGGCGATGTGGCTGGTTCCACCGGCACGGTCCTGGACGTCCTTGGGGCGACGCTGGCCCAGAGCGGGCGGCAGTTCCGGGCCGTGGCGACGAGCACCTCGGGCAGCTTGGCCAGCCAGGCAGCGGTGCTGACCGTCCATGCAGCCCAGGGGGCCAAGGCCTTCGGCACGGCCGCGCTCATCGAGGCGGGGCCCACCCCTGCGGCTCGCTCTCAGATCGCCTTCGCTCCCAATGGGGATGCACTGGCCGTGTGGATGCAGCAGTCCGACGGCGTCTTCTTCCACATCTGGGCGAACCACTACACGGCCGCCACCAATACGTGGGGCACCGAAACCATCATCGGCAACGGTGCGACCGATGCGTGGGATCCCAAGATCGCCGTAGACCCCCAAGGCAACGCCCTGGTGGTCTGGTATCAGGATGGCGATCCCACCGGGGCGGGGCGAAATGACATCTGGTCGAACTACTACACGGCCGGAGCCGGCTGGGGCCTGGCCCAACTCGTGGAAACCGATAATGCAGGCCCTGCCCTCAATCCCCAGGTCGCCATGGACGCCAACGGTGTGGGAATGGCGGTGTGGCTCCAGAGCGACGGCACCGCCAGCCAGATCCGGTCGAATCGCTTCACCGCAGGCGCCTGGGGCACGGTGACCCTCCTGGAGGTCGTTGCGCCTGGTGCTTCTCGAGATCCCCAGATTGCCATTGATGCCAACGGCAATGCCCTGGCGGTGTGGTCGCGGTATGACGGTGTCTCGGAGAACATCTGGGCCAACCGCTACACCGCTGGCGTCGGTTGGGGTGCGGCCAGCCTCATCGAGACGGACAATGCCGGTCCCGCCACTGCCCCCAAGGTCGCCTTCGATGCCGCCGGCAATGCCCTGGCGGTGTGGCAGCAGTCCGACGGTTTGCGGCGCAACATCTGGTCCAACCGCTACACGGCCGGGGTCGGCTGGGGCACGGCAGAACTCATCGAATGGAACAACGCCGCCGACGCCAACTTGCCCCAAATTGCCGTAGATGGGAGCGGCACCGCTGTGGCGGTGTGGGAACAGAACGGCAGCTTCGGCTCGCCCACACGGATCTGGTCGAACCGGTACACCCCCGGCTCCGGATGGGGAGGCTTCCCGTCCCTGATCCAGACGGATATCTCTGGAGGTTCCACGGCCAACGGGGCCACCCCCCAGATCGCCCTGGACGCCAGTGGCAATGCCATCGCGGTGTGGGTGCAGCCCGATGGGGCCTCGGACAATACGCCGGACATCTGGGTCAATCGCTATACGGTCGGCAGCGGCTGGGGCACCACGGCGAATCTTGGCCAGATCCGGATCAACATCCCTGGAGCCGCCGGGGCCTCGGCCAGTCAGCCCCATATCGCCATCGATGCGAACGGCAATGCCCTGGTGGTGTGGACCCAGTCCAATGGGGTGAACGATGGCATCTGGGCCAACCGCTACCAGTGAAGCGGGCCAGGGACTTCCCGCCCACCACGCTGTTGTTCAAGCAGTCCTTTTGTTTGGAGCCCTTCATGATTCGCTTTCCTGCCACCCTACGGTCCTTTCTGGTCCTCGGCTCCCTGGCCTTCCTCCTCGCCTGTGGGGGCGGTGGTTCCAGCTCAACCCCTGCGCCTGTTCCGGCGGGCCCCGGCATCACCACGCCGCCCACCGCCCAGGCGGGCTACGTTGGCGACAGCGTCACCTACCACGTGGTGGCGGCGGGAACGGGTTACACCTACCAGTGGCTGCGCAATGGCACGGCGGTCTCGGGGGCTACGACCGACGCCTTGGTCCTGCCCGTGCAGGTGGCTGATGACCAGGCCCTCTACAGCGTGCGGGTCACGGCTGTGGGTGGGGGCAGCACCACCAGTGCCGAGGCGGTCCTTGACGTGCTCTACGCGCAGCCTGCCGTGGTGGCGGGCCATGACCACACCCTGGCGATCACCACCAAAGGCAAGGTCTACGCCTGGGGCGTGGGAGGCAACGGGCAGCTTGGGCTGGGGGACTACCAAGCCCGACAGGTGCCCACGGCGGTGTCTCTGCCAGGGCCCGCCGTGCAGGTGGCGGCGGGCTGGGGGCACTCCTTGGCGCGGCTGGTCGATGGCCGGGTCTTCGCCTGGGGCACCAACGATTCTGGTCAGTTGGGGGATGGCACCACCACCATGCGCAACAGCCCTGTGGCCGTTTCGGGCGTTGCGACGGCGACCTTCATCACCTGCGGCTACAACCACAACCTCATGGCCAAGGCGGACCAATCCGTCTGGCTGTGGGGCAGCAATTCCCTCGGGCAGCTCGGCCAGGGGGACAAGGTGAACTGCCTCAGCCCGGTCTCGGTCCCTGTCGCGGCCTCCCAGATTGCCAATGTGGCCCTGGGTGAGTTGCATACCCTGGTCGTGCTGAAGTCGGGGCTCCTCTTTGGCTGCGGCGACAACGGCTACGGTCAGCTGGGGCTGCCTTCCTCCAATGCTGGCGCTCTGACCTTGACCTCTCTCCGGAGTGGTGTGCTCGGGGCCCGGGCCTTTTCTCTGTATTCGGTCATCCTGGGCACAGATGGCCTGCCCTATGGCTCCGGTGAAAACGTCTATGGCCAGCTGGGAGATGGGAGTCAGACCACCCGCTATGGATGGGTGCCCATGAGCCTGGCCGGGCTGCCGGCTGGCAGCACCCTGAAGGATCTGGTCCCAGGGCAGTACCACACCCTGTTCCTGGGCAGTCAGGGGAGCGTGGCTTCGGTGGGCTACAACTGGTACGGTCAGCTGGGACTTGGGGCGGCCACGACGACCTCGTACACGTCCTCCCAGAGCATTGCCGGACTCAACGCCCTCCTGGTGAGCTCGGGCTCCCAGTCCTCCTATGCCGTCCTTCCGAATCTGACCGTGAAGGCCTGGGGCTACAACAACAATGGCCGCTTGGGCGATGGCACGGCCACGGACCGGCCCGCACCTACGACCATTCCAGGGCTCTTCCTGGGGCCCCTGCGCACGGGCGTGGCTCCGCTGCCGCCGGTGGCTCCCGGCGAGCTGCAGGGCGAGGGGTTGCCTGGCCTTTGAACGCCCGAACCGACGGGAGCGGTCCTCTCAAGGTCTGAAAGGGCCGCTCCCGTTTCGCGTCGGCTCAGGGCCGGAGATTACCCTCCGCATCCAGCCCCGCGAAGGTATAGCCCTCGGCCCGCAGTTTGGGAATGAGGATGGGCAGCACTTTTCCTGCCCGATCGTGGATGTCGTGGAAGAGGATGATGCCCCGCTTCTCCCGGGCGATGGTCTTCAGTACCCGGTCCGCCACAGAGCTGGGCACGGGATCCGCCCAGTCCAGGCTGTCAATGTTCCAGAGTACCGAGCGCAGATGGAAGGCCTCCAGGGCCTTGAGCTGCACCGCCGTGCGGGCCCCATAGGGGAAGCGGAAGAGCTGGCTGTGGGCCCCGGGGATGGCCCGCAGCAGCTGGTCCGTTTCGCGGATCTCCAGGTCCAGGGGAGCGCCGGTTTCCTTGCTGAGCTGGGCGTGGGTGTAGCTGTGGTTGCCCACCAGGAAGCCCGCCTGTACCAGGCCTTCCGTGAGGGCTGAGAGGTGGCTCAACTGGACCTGGCCCGCGGCGTTCTCGGTGCCAAGGTTCCGGCCAACCTCGAAGAAGAGGGCGGGCACGTGCTCCTTGAGCAGGATGGCCTTGATCTCCTCGGTGTAGAGCCGGTGGGGACCGTCGTCGAAGCTGAGCACCAGCACCTTGTCCGGCAGGTGGCTGCCGTCCAGCTCGGCGCCAGGTTTGGCCGGGGAGGTGGGTGCGGGCTGGGCTTCTGGCACTGCGGCCAGCAGCTCCTGGACGGACACCCGCCGGCGCAGCTGGGCCACGTAGGACTCCCAGAGCTCCCGGCGCCCGAGAGGGGCCTGGCCGACGCCGCCAAAGACCTTGCGATACTCGGCGTCCACACTGCGTTCAAGACGGTCCAGGGTGCCCAGATCGCGGGTGATGCGTGCCTTCAGGCCCAGGCCTTCGGACGTCACATCTTTGAGCAGGCCGTGCTGGAGGATGCGGAGGGTGTCGCGGAAAGCCAGGCGGTCCAAATCCAGCAGCTCCGGGTCCCCCTCCATCCAGCCCAGGAGGTGACGGATCTCTGGATCCCGCAGGGCCGGGGCTTGGGCGCAGAGCTTGAGGAGGGCTCCGTTGAGCTGGTGCACCAGATCTCGCCGGTCGTGGTGGAGCCGATGCCCCGCCTCTAGGGCCCGGGCCAGGTCCTTGCCTTTGAAGGAGCCCTCGTCGGCGAAGAGGAGGATCAGTTGCCGCTGCAGGTGCAGGTCCGAACGCAGAGCCTCCAGGAGGGGATCTGAGCTGAGGTCCGGAGCCAAGCCCGGCGAGGCCAAGGTGCTGGTCAGGCTCGCAGGCGGCTGCACCGGCGGCGGGGCCTGCCGGTGGTGAAGGGCCAGAAACCCCCCGCCCACTAAGGCGGAGGCGAAGAGGAGGGGGGCGAGTTGGCTCATGGGGACCAGCCTAGGGGCTCTGGATCGGGTGGGAAGGATGGCTCAGCGCAGCAAAGCCTGCACCTGGACCAGGCGCTGCTCCCGCTCCTCGGCCTGCCCGCGCAGCTTGGCCACGGCGGCCTCCGGGGCCTTGGTGACGAAGCTTTCATCGGCGAGGCGGGCCCGCAGGGGCTCCAGCTCCTTTTCCAGCTTGACCAGCTCCTTCTCCAGCTTCTCCTTTTCGGCCGCCGGGTCCTTGAGACCCGCCAGCTCCAGGGCCACCGTGCCGCCCGCCACCACGGCGATGGCACGGGTGGGGGACGCCAGCTCGGCGGTGGTGAAGGTCACCGACTCCAGGCGGGCGATGGACTTGAGGGCATCAGTGAAAGGCTCCAGCTCCAGGAACGTGCAGAAGGCTGGCACCCGCTTGGCCGGGTCCACGCCCTGCTCCGCCTTGAGGCGCAGGAAGGCCGAGAGCAGGTCCTGGAAGCGCGGGATCAGCGTGCTGTCCCCGCCCTGAACCTGAAGGATCGCATCCTCCACCGGCCAGCTCCGCAAAGCCAACAGAGTGTTTTCCCCCTGCGGTAATCGCGGAGCAATGACTGCTTCGTGAATCTCTTCGGTGAGGAACGGCACAAACGGATGCAGGGCCCGCAGCAGGATGTCCAGGAAGCGGAGGATGGCGGCCTTCTGACCCGGTGTGCCGCTCAGCAACTGCACCTTGGCCAGTTCGATGTAGGTGGCGCAGAAGTCGTCCCAGACCAGGTGGTAGAGCAGGTCTGAGGCCTCGTGGAAGCGGAACTCCTCCAGGGCCTTGGTGACGGCGTTGAGGCTATCCCGCATCTTCCCGATGAGCCAGAATTCCGCTTCGCCGAATTCTGGCTGGGTGGATAGCGTGATGGACTCGTCGAGGTTCATCTGCACGAAGCGCGAGGCATTCCAGAGCTTGTTGCAGAAGTTGCGCGAGGCCTCCAGGCGCGCGGTGCTCATGGCGATATCCGTGCCCGGGGCGGCCATGATGGCCAGGGAGAAGCGCAGGGCGTCGGTGCCGTACTCCTCCATGACTTCCAGGGGATCGATGACGTTGCCCTTGGTCTTGCTCATCTTCTGGCCGCTGGCATCGCGCACCAGGCTGTTGAAGTAGACCTTGCGGAAGGGCACCTCACCCATCCAGGTGAGGCCCGCCATGGCCATGCGCGCCACCCAGAAGAAGAGGATGTCGTAGCCCGTGATGAGGACGCTGGTGGGGTAGTAGCGCTTCAGCTCCTCGGACTCGTCCGGCCAGCCAAACACACTGAAAGGCCACAGCGCCGACGAGAACCAAGTGTCCAGAGTGTCAGGATCTTGTATTAGTTTTTTCTCTCCGCATGCGCAGCATGCGGAGGGCGCCTCCATCTCCACGTGGAGCTGGCCGCACGTCGCACAGGTCCAGGCTGGAATGCGGTGACCCCAGACCAGCTGGCGGCTGATGCACCAATCCTGGATGTTGGTGAGCCAGTGGTGCCAGACGGCGGCGTGATGCTCGGGGGTGAACTGGATGGCGCCGGTCTGCACAGCCTCCAGGGCCTTGGCGGCGGCCTCCTTCACGTCCATGAACCACTGCTCGCTGACCAGGGGCTCCAGCACGGCGCCGCTGCGATCGCTGAGGGAGATCTTGTTGGTGTAGTCCTCGACCTTCACTAGGAAGCCCTCCTCCTCAAGGTCTGCCACCACCCGCTTGCGGGCCTCGAAGCGGTCCAGGCCCGCGTAGGCGCCCGCTGCCGCGGTCATCTTGGCGTCGAAGCCGATGATGGTGATGGAGTCCAGGCCCAGGCGCTGCCCGGCGGCGAAATCGTTGGGGTCGTGGGCGGGCGTGACCTTCACGCAGCCGGTGCCGAAGGCGGGATCCACGAAACTGTCCGCCACCACGGGTATCTGGCGCCCCGTGAGGGGATGGTTCATGAGCTTGCCGATCATGCCCTGGAAGCGCTCATCGTCCGGGTGCACGGCCACGGCCGTATCCCCCAGCATGGTCTCGGGCCGTGTGGTGGCCACCACCACTTCACCGCTGCCATCCGCCAGGGGGTAGCGCAGGTACCAGAGCTTGCCGCGGCGCTCTTCGTATTTCACTTCCAGATCGCTGAGGGCGGTCTGGAGGGCCGGATCCCACTGGATCATGCGGGGACCGCGGTAGATGCGACCGGCCTTGTAGCTCTCCACGAAGACCTTGCGCACAGCCTTGTTGAGGGCTGGGTCCAGGGTGAAGCGATTACGGGTCCAGTCCACGGAGCAGCCCAGGCGCTTGAGCTGGTGCTCGATGGCCCCCTGGTTCTTCTCCTTCCACTCCCAGATGCGGGCCTCGAAGGCGTCCCGGCCCAGCTTGTGCCGGTCCGTGCCCTCGGCCTTGAGCTGGCGCTCCACCATCATCTGGGTGGCGATGCCCGCGTGGTCCGTGCCGGGCACCCAGAGGGCGTCGAAGCCCTGGGCCCGCTTGAAGCGCGTGAGCACGTCATGGAGCGTGTTCACCAGGGCGTGGCCCATGTGCAGGTTGCCCGTGATGTTGGGTGGGGGGATCACGATGGACCAGGGCTCCTTGCCGCTCTGGGGCGCTGCCTGGAAGGCCTTGGCGGTCTCCCAGACCTCGTACCAACGCAGCTGGGCCGTCTTGAAATCGAAAGCTTTGTCCATTTCGCGCATGGTCGTCCTTAGGTGCTTTGACTGGGGGTCCAGGCTGGCTCGGAATCGGCTTTGCCGATTCCGAGGTAGGAAGGGCAGGGGGGCTGGAACTCCGACCTTGAGTGTACCGTTCAAGGCGGAGGGGACCAAATCCGATACCATGGTCAGCATTGACCCTTCGGGGGAGGAGCACTGATGGCCATCAAGCGGTTCATGGTTCTGGGGTTGGCCAGCCTGCTGGCGGTGGGTGTGGGTATGGCCCAGGACCGCAAGCTGCCTGCACCTCATGTCCGGGCCAAGCTCATCTGTGTGGACTGCCACCAGAAGGAGAAGCCCAGCTCCGCGGCCATCCCCGACGAGGCATGCATGGTCTGCCACGGGGACTACCCGGCCATGAAGGCCCTCACCAAGGACGCCAAGCCCAATCCCCACGGCTCCCCCCACGATCCCATCCCCTGCACCGAGTGCCACCGCCAGCATCAGAAGCCCGTGGTGAAGTGCCTGGAGTGCCACGAGGGTAAGTTCACCTTCAAGATCAAGTAGGGAATCCAGATTCGGCGCTGGCAGGATGGAGGGGTTCCCGGTGAGCCCCATGCAACTGCGCGTCCCCTTTTATTCCGCCGCCCTGCTCCTTCTGAGCCCTTCCCTGGCCGCGGCCGCCATGGACGGCCTGGTCCTGCCCATTCGCCAGGCGGAGGTCTGCGCCCCAGTCTCCAGCCGCATTCTGGAACTGAAGGTGCGGGAGGGCGATGTCGTCAAAGCGGGCCAGCCCCTGGCCATCCTCTACGGGAAGCCGGAGGAGTTGGAGATGCAGCGGGCCAAGGTGCTGCTGGAGCGCCGGGAATTCGAAGCCAAGGGGGCCAAGAAGCTCTTCGACAGCAAGATCATTCCGGAGGCCAAGGCCCTGGAATCCCGCATCGACCTGGACCTGGCCCGGCTGCAGTACGAGGCCGCCGTGGAGCAGGTGCGGCTGCGCACGGTGGTGGCCCCCCTAGACGGTGTGGTGGTGGCCCGAACCCGGGAGGTGGGTGAGGCTGTCTCTACCGCCCAGACCCTCTTCCGCATCCTTGATCTCAGCAGTGTGGTGGTGCAGTGCGGGGCCGATCCGGCCGAGGCCCGGCGGCTCAGCCCCGGGCAGAAGGTGCAGGTGCACCTGCTGCCCCCGGCTGAGGTCAGCGACTACGTGGGCGAGGTGGTGCTGGTGGCCCCCTATGTGGACGGCGAGGGCAAGGTGCCCCTGCGCGTGGTGGTGGATAATGCCGCCGGCCGGATCCGTTCCGGGCACAGGGCCCAGGTCATCCTGCCGGCCCAGTCCACAGTTCATACCCAATAGCCGGGCAATTCCAGGAGTGATCCCATGCTTTTTACCCTCCTGACCCTGCTGGCCGCCCTGGGCATCTTCCAAAATCCACCGAGCCTACCTTCTGGGATTTTCGGCCCTTTCGCCCTCACCATCTTCGTCATCCTCGATCTGGAATACCCCCGCCTGGGCCTGATCCGGGTCGAGGCTGCGGATCAGGTGCTGGTGGACCTGCGGGCAGCCATGACCTAGAGGAAGCGCTCGGGACTGAAGCCGTTGACCATGGCGCCCCAGTGCTGGCCGTTGATGTAGATGGGCAGCGAGAGGTCGTTGAGGATCTCGCCCGTGTCCCGCATGTAAGTCTGGAAGAGGAAGGGCTCCGTGTTGCGGGAGCGCCGCTTCTCGGTTTCCACGTTGAAGTAGAGGCGCTGGTGGCGGCTCTTGGGCAGGTCCACGCTGGGGTCGCCCGTCATGCGCTCGGAGACCCCCGTGTGGTGGATGGCCAGGTAGCCGTTGAGGTCCAGGGCCACGGAGTAGATGGAGCCCAGTTCCCGCCGGGCGTCATCGAACAGGGGTTGCAGTTCCGAAGCGAAGACCACGGCGTAGCTGGTGAGGAACTTCTGGGGGTTGGTGCCGGGTACGGGACGGTAGTCCCGGTCGAAGAGGTTGGCGCCCTTGGTGGCCAGGGCCTGGATCCGCGCCTGGATGGTGTCGCGCCATCGGAAGGCCCGCTCCAGCACTGCCTCCAGTTCGCCGTTGCCCGTGCGGAAGCGGGAGACCAGTTCCAGCAGCCGCTCCGTGGAGCGGTTCATGTCCCCGGCCAGGCCCGTGGTCTCCTGCAGGCGCAGGCTGCCCTGCTGGCTGAGGGACTGGATATCCCGGGCCTGGATGTGGATCTCCCCACTGGTCCGGGAGATGGAGGCCACGGTGCTGGTGGCGCTCTCCAGGGCCGAGGCGTTGCCCTCGAAGTCATCGACCAGGCGGGCAAAGTGCTCCGAAGCCCGGTCCAGGACCGCCGTGGTGCCCTGAAAGTCCTGAGTGATCGCCTGGATCCCTTCGGAGGTCCGCTCCATGTCCTGGAGCATGCTGCCCAGGTTCGTGGCGATCTCCAGCGTGGCCTCACCGACCCCCTCGGACAGTTTCTTCACCTGCTCGGCCACCACCGCGAAGCCCCGCCCCGCCTCGCCCGCGTGGGCGGCCTCAATGGCGGCGTTGAGGGCCAGCAGCTTGGTCTGTTCGGAGACGTCCTCGATGAGGTGGACCACATCGCTGATGCGGGCGGATTTTTCGTTCAGGCCCAGCACCAGGGCGCCGAAGTCCACCAGGCGCCGGTTGGCTTTGGCCATGCCCGCGTCGGCCTCCAGCAGCTCCCCATGGGTGCTGCGCACTGAGGCCAGGTTCTCCTGAGTGCTGTGGGTGATGCGGTCGGTCACCGAGGCGACTCGCTCCGTGGCCTCGGCCACTTCCTGGCTCGTGCGGGTGATGCGCTCGGAGAGCTCCTCCTGATGCTGGGCGTCCCGGGCCGAATCGGTGGCAAGTTTGGTGGTGCGGGTGGAGCCCACGGCGATGGAGAGGCCCAGGCGCTTGGAAGAGTCCAGGATGTCTCGGATCTGGCCAGCGAAAGCGTTGAAGCCTACGGCCAGTTCATGGATTTCATCGTGGGTGTCGACCTGGATGTCCCGGGAGAAGTCCCCGCCCTGGATGAGCCGGGTGATCTTTTTCAGGGGCACGACCACAGAGAGGTGGAACGTGGCGTAGGCTCCCAGCGCCAGCCCCAGCGCGAGCAGGGGCAGTACCCAGGCCAGCCGCTCCAGGCGTTCGGCCTGGACCAGCAGGGCGGGATCTGCCGGGCCATGCTGGAGGCCCTGGGCCAGGTGGAAGCTCTGCCAGCCCAGCAGGACCAGCAGCAGGAAGATCGGCACCATGCAGCCCAGCAGCTTCCGGAACAGGGAGGCGAAGAAGGTCCGTTCCAGGAAGGCATAGAGGGCTTTGATCAGTGGCATCGTCAACCCCTGCGGTGGACCCAGTGGACTTAGACTATTTCGGAAATACAGACCTGGGATCCGGGTACAGTTTCCCCGGACCGGCCTCTCATTGGGCATCGGCTCTGACCAGGGCTTGGATTAATCCAGTTAATCGCCCTTCATGCGGTCATACATGTCTTCCCAGTCCAGGTCGGTCCACCATTCCCGCTCCAGGCCATCACAGGTGGTGCCGAAGGAAGGGCAGGCGATGCAGCCATCGCCGCGGTGCACCTCGGCGTCGTGGAGGGGCTTGTAGGCCTGGACCAGGTCTAGGCCCCCCTGACGGGCGGTGGCCTCGGCCTCGCTCATGGGCCGGGAGGGCAGTTCCTTCACATGGCTGCGGCGGAGGCGGTCCTGGCCCTCGGGGAATACCACGGAGTTCTCCGCGTCGATGTGGCGCCAGAGGGAGCGGCTGTAGTCCAGAGCCAGCTCCAATACCCTCGCCCGGTCGGCCTCGGTGTCCAGGGGGGCGCCCAGCAGGGGGTCCAGGGCCTCCAGGAGTCCGCCCATGCGCCGGTGCTCCCCGGTGAGGGCGGCGATGGGGCCGCGTTCGGCGGGCAGTTCGGACTGCTCGACCAGGGCCTTGAAAAAGACCTCCTCTTCCCGGGCGTGGTGGTAGTCCCCGGCAAAGCGGTGGAAGAAGGCCAGGAAGCGCACCGCGTCGGCTGGATCGCCCTGGCCCGCCAGGCGCAGGTTCACGAAGGTGCGCAGGGAGCCCAGCACCTGCTCGATGAGCTCGTGCTCCTGTTGAAGGTCCTCGATGAGTTGCACGGCTACCTCTTTTCGGCGAAGCCCTCGACCCGCATCCCCAGGGCGGCCAGCAGCCACTGGTCGTGGTTATCGCCGGGGTTCGGGGTGGTGAGGAGTTTGTCGCCGGTGAAGATGCTGTTGGCTCCCACGAAGAAGCAGAGGGCCTGCAGCTCGTCGCTCATCTGCGTGCGCCCCGCGCTGAGGCGGATGCGGCTCCTGGGGAAGAGGAGGCGGGCCGTGGCGATCATGCGTACCAGCTCCAGGGGGGGCAGGGGATCCACGTTCGCCAGGGGGGTGCCATCCACGGCCACGAACTGGTTGATGGGGATGCTCTCCGGAGCGGGCTCCAGCTCCGTGAGCTCCTGGAGGAAGTGCATGCGCTGGTCGATGGTCTCGCCCATGCCCAGGATGCCTCCAGAACAGACCTCCAGGCCCGCGGTGCGTACGGCGGCAATGGTCTCCAGGCGCTCATCGAACTTCCGGGTGTGGATGATGGTCTCGTAGAAGTCGCGGCTGCTGTCGATGTTGTGGTTGTAGACCTGGCAGCCCGCCGCCTTCAGGCGCTTGGCCTGGGCCTCGTTGAGCATGCCCAGGGTGACGCAGACCTCCATGCCCATCCCCGAGACACCGCGGACCATCTCCAGCACCGCGTCGAAGTTGGCGTCGTCCTTGACCTCGCGCCAGGCGGCGCCCATGCAGTAGCGGGTGGAGCCGTTGGCCCGGGCCTCGGCGGCTCCGGCCAGCACCTTGGCCACGTCCTTCAGGGGCTCCACCTTGAGGTTCGTCTGGTACTTGGCGCTCTGGGGGCAGTAGGCGCAGTCTTCGGGGCAGGCGCCGGTCTTGATGGAATCCAGGGTGCAGAACTGTATCTCCTCGGCGTTCCAGTGCTCCCGGTGGGCTGTGGCGGCCCGGTAGAGCAGCTCGGGGATCGGCAGGTCATGGATGGCGCGGATGGCAGCGATGGACGTCATGGTGGACCCTGTCTGAACGTGGACTATCAGACTAGAACAGGCCGGGGGAAATGGGCAAAAAGGTCCGCAGCCCAGTGCTCAGTGCGTGCCATCCAGCTCCAGCCGGTACCCCACATTCGGCTCGGTCATGAAATGCCGCGGCCGGGTGGGGTCGGCCTCCAGTTTTTTCCGCAACATGGCCATGTAGATGCGGAGGTAGTGGGTGTTGCCTTTGCCGCCGGGGCCCCAGACCTCGGTCAGCAGCTGGGTGTGGGTGGCCACCTTCCCATTACGGCGGGCCAGGGCTTCCACCAGGCGGTATTCCAGGATCGTGAGTTTGACGAGTTGGCCGTCCTGGTGCACCTCCCGGCGCGCCAGATCCACCTGCAGGCTGCCGCTGTGCAGCACGGGTTCGGGTGCATCGGCGGGCAGGCGGTGGCGCAGGGCCACGCGGATGCGGGCCAGCAGCTCCCCCGCCCCGAAGGGCTTGGCCAGGTAGTCGTCGGCGCCCTGGTCCAGGGCCTGGATCTTGTGCCGCTCCTGGTTGCGGGCGCTGAGGATGACGACGGGCTTCTGGCTCCAGCCGCGCAGGTCGGCCAGCACCGCCATGCCGTCCAGGTCCGGCAGACCCAGGTCCAGCAGCACCAAGTCGGGGTTGTGGCTGCGGGCCATGGCCAGGCCCTCCGTGGCCGTGGCGGCGCAAAGCACCTGGTAGCCCTGACCGCTGAGGGTGGGCACCAGGAAGCGGCGCAGGGCCTCTTCGTCTTCGATGATGAGGATGAGGGGCTGGTTCACCGGGCCTCCTCGGGGACCAGGCCCGGGGGCGGCGTACCCTCTAGGGGCAGGGCCAGACCGAAGACCGAGCCGCCGCCCAGGCGGTTGCTGGCGTGGATGCGGCCGCCGTGGGCCTGCAGGATGGCCCGGCAGATGGCCAGGCCCAGGCCCACGCCCCCGTCGCCGGCGCCGGGCAGGCGGAAAAACTTGTCGAAGACCCGTTCCAGGCTCTCTTCTGGAATGCCGGGGCCCCGATCCGCCACCTCCAGGTGCAGCCAGTCGGGCTCTGCCCAGGCGCGCAGGTCCACATCCTGGCCCGGGGCATGGGCTTTGGCGTTGCTGAGCAGGTTGATGAGCACCTGCTCGATGAGGGCCGCATCAAAGGGGGCTGAGGGCAGGTCCTCGGGCAGGTCCACCCGCACGGGCAGGACGCCGGAGTGGCGCTCCAGGCGGCCCAGGGCCGAGCCGATGACCTCCTCCAGGGGCTGCCACTCCTTGTGAACCTGGATGGTGCCACTCTCCAAGCGGGTGAGATCCAGGAGGTTGCCCAGCAGATGGGCCAATCGCTCGCTCTCCTCCTGGATCATGGTGAGCAGGTCCCGCTGGGCCGCCCCCGGCAGATCCCCGGGCAGAAGCAGGCTGCTGGCGGCGCCGTGGATGGCGGCCAGGGGGGTTCTCAGGTCGTGGCCGATGGCGCCCAGCAGGGTGCTGCGCAGCCGTTCGGTCTCGTGGTCCAGCTGGGCCCGGCGGGCCTCCTCCAGCCAGCGCAGCCGCTCCAGGGCCAGGGCAATCTGCACGGCGAAGGCCTTGAGAAGCTCCCAGCTGCTGGGCTGCAGGGGCTCCCCGTCCCGGGGCAGGATGCGGAGCACGCCCTCGCTCTGGTCCGTGCTGAGCAGGGAGAGGCAGAAGGCCGGGCCCACGGGCAGGGGCTCCAGGGGATCCCCGGCGTCGGCTCCCACCACCAGCCGGGGCAGCAACTCCGAGGGCGGGGGAAGGGGCTCGTCCAGGTGTTCGCCCGGGGCCTCGGGTCGCACCTTCCAGGCCTCGCCTTCAGGGAAGAGCAGCCACGCACGGGCCTTGAAAACCCGCCGGAGGTGTTCGGCGGCGGTGGCGGCGACCTCATCGGGGCTGAGGCTCCGGGCCAGGGCCCGGCCCAGCAAATAGAGGGAGGCCGTGTGTAGCTCCCGGCGCTGCACCTCCCGGGCCTGGGCCCGCAGGCGGCGCAGGAGACCGATCATGAGCTGGGCCGCCAACAGCATCAGCAGGAAGAAGAGCAGGTTGGGCCAGCGGGAGGCGGCCTCATGGAAGCGGGGGGTCTCCAGCAGCAGGTTGTAGAGGAGCACGCTGAGCACCGAGGCCAGGATGCCCAGGGCCGCCCCCCAGTGGTGGGCGATGAGCGTGACGCCCAGGAGGTAGACCGGCAGCACCAGGGCCAGGTTGCCCTCGGCGGGCACCAGCCAGGCCAGGCCCGTGGCCGTAGCCAGCACCAGGAAGGTTCCGGCCAGGGCCCCGAAGGCCATGGTCGGGGCCCCAGGTTCCGCCCGGGCCCCCGGATCATCCATGACGACCAGCTCTGCATCCAGGCCCCGGCGCTGCAGTTCATCCGCCGTGGAGTGGCCCAGCCGGGCCCAGGGCCAGCGGTCCCGGGAGCGGCCCATGACCAGAGCCTGGGCATGGGTGCGGCGGGTCAGATCCGCGAGCCCCTGGGCCAGGGTGGGGGCTTCCACCGTTCGCACTTCGGCGCCGAGGCGTTGGGCCTCCTGCATCCAGACCTGCACCTGCTCGGCATCCTCGGTGGCAGAGCCCTGGCCCCGGTCCACATAGACGCCGATCCAGGGCGCCGCGCGCTCCCGCGCCAGGCGGAACCCCGCGTGAATGAGGCGGAGGGACTGGGCTTCGGAGCCCAGGGCCACGAGGATGGGCCGGACCGGGGAGGGGTTGTCCATGGAGGCTCCAGGTTAAGCGGGACTCCCCCATCGGGAACCCGCATAAAAAATGCATAAAAAATCCCGCCTCCGCACCCGGGTCACAGGCGAAGCTCTGCATACTTCCGGCGTCGTCTGTTTTTTTATGATGAGGAGGTAATTTTTATGCCACCCGTTCAATTCAACGTCGGGAACACCGCGTTCATGCTGCTCTGCGCCAGCCTGGTCATGCTCATGACCCCGGGCCTGGCCTTCTTCTACGGGGGCCTGGTGGGCCGGAAGAATGTGCTCACCATCATGACGCAGAGCTTCGTCTCCCTGGTCTGGACCACGGTGCTCTGGTTCGCCTTTGGCTACTCCATGTGCTTCGGCCCCACCTGGCACGGCATCATCGGAGATCCCACCTACTACGCGTTCCTCAAGGGCATCACCCTGCACACCATGTACACGGGCAATGACGCGGGTATCCCCCTCATCGTCCACGTGTCCTACCAGATGATGTTCGCCATCATCACCCCGGCCCTGATCACCGGCGCCTTCGCCAACCGCGTGACCTTCAAGGCCTACTTCCTCTTTCTCACGGGCTGGCTGGTCTTCGTCTACTTCCCCTTCGTCCACATGGTCTGGAGCCCCGAGGGCATCCTCGCCAAGTGGGGTGTGCTGGACTTCGCGGGCGGCATAGTGGTGCACAACACCGCGGGCTTCGCCGCCCTGGCGTCGATTCTCTATGTGGGCCGCCGCTCCGTGGTGGAGAATGTCCCCCACAACGTGCCCCTCATCGCCCTGGGCACGGGCCTGCTCTGGTTCGGCTGGTACGGCTTCAATGCCGGTTCGGAACTGCGGGTGGACGAGATCACCGCCAGCGCCTACCTGAACACGGACATCGCCGCCTCCTTCGCCGGCGCCACCTGGCTCCTGGTCGAGTGGATGAATGCCAAGCAGCCCAAGTTCGTGGGCCTGCTCACGGGCGCTGTCGCGGGTCTGGCCACCATCACCCCCGCCGCGGGCTATGTGTCCCTCAGCACCGCCGCCCTCATCGGCATCATGGCCGGCGTCATCTGTTACTACGCCGTGGCCCTCAAGAACAAACTGGGTTGGGACGACGCGCTGGACGTCTGGGGCGTGCACGGTGTGGGTGGGCTCATCGGCGTAATCTTCCTGGGCATCTTCGCCTCCAAGGTCTGGAACCCCGCGGGCTCCGATGGTCTCCTCCGGGGCAATGTGGGCTTCTTCGGCAAGCAGATGGCCGCGGTGGGCATCTCCTCCGTGTGGGCCTTCGGCTTCACCTACGGCATGCTCTGGATCATCGACCGCATCACCCCCGTGCGCGTGACCGCCAATGCGGAAGTCAAGGGCCTGGACACCGACCTGCATGGCGAAGAGGCCTATCCCCAGGGCCTTTAAAGCCGATCGAAGTTGATGGAACGGCGGGGTGGTCCATGTGGGCCACTCCGCTTTTTTCTGGGCGGTGGGCCCGCCAGAGCACCAGTAGTTTCTCGACCTTGGCATCGCTATTGATCTAGGGTGGTCTGTGCCCCTGCCTGTGAAATTCTTCTTTCGACCGATAGTCTGTGCTAAACATGGGGTATCGACCGAGGATCCACACCGCTGCGTCAGATTTTGGCATTCTTGCACCTAGATCCTGCCTGGAGTGCGATTGACCACCCCTTCCGACCTGTCCGTGCCGAACACCACCCTGACCCGCGAGCAGCGGGTGAAGCTCTATCGCACGATCTACGCCGCCCGGCGCATCGATGACAAAGAGATCATGGGCAAGCGGCAGAACAAGGTCTTCTTCCAGATCAATGGCGTCGGCCACGAGGCGGTGCAGGCTGCGGCGGCCATGGTCTTCCGGCCCGGCCACGACTGGTTCTTCTTCTACTACCGGGACCGGGCCCTGGCCTACGGCCTTGGCTACACGGCCAAGGAGATGTTCCTGGGCTCCGTGGGCTCCGTGGAGGATCCGGCCAGCGGCGGCCGCCAGATGCCCAGCCATTGGGGCCACAAGAAGCTGAACATCTTCATCACCTCCAGCCCCACAGGCAGCCAGTTCCTCCAGGCCGTGGGCGCCGTGGAGGCGGTGGTTCGTGCCGAGCAGGGCGGCGTGCAGGATCTCCTGGGCATCCATTCAGATGAAGTCGCACTGGCCACCACGGGCGACGGCACCTGCAGCCAGGGCGAATTCTGGGAGGCCCTCAGCAATGCCGTGAACTTGAAAGCCCCCATGGTCTTCCTGGTGGAGGACAACGGCTACGCCATCAGCACGCCCACGGAAGTGCAGTACCCCGGCGGCAACATCGCGGCCCTGGTGCAGGGCTATGCGGAGCATGGTCTCCTCATCATCGACGATGTGGACGGGTGCGATCCCATTGCCAGTCACGCGGCCCTGCAGGCCGCCGCAGACCACGCCCGCGCCCGCAAGGGACCGGCCCTGGTGCGGGCCAAGGTCATCCGCCCCTACAGCCACTCGCTCTCCGACGATGAGCAGCTCTACAAGTCCAAGGCCCAGCGTGAGGCCGAGGCCCTGCGTGATCCCGTGACCACCTATGCCCAGCAGCTGCTGGCCTGGGGCGACCTGACCGAGGCCGAGCTTCAGGCGCTGAAGGACGAGGTGCAGGCCGAGATCGAGGCGGCCTGGGTGGAAGCCGAGGCAGCCCCCGTGCCGACGCCCGGCACCTACTACCAGCACCTCTACAGCGAGGATGTGGATCCCACCTCCGCGGCCTTCGACACCGAGGACAACCCCGGCGACCAGGAGGTCGGCCGCAAGACCATGCTGGACCTCATCAATGCCACCTTGAAGCACGAGATGGCCCGGGATCCGCGCATCCTGGTCTTCGGTGAGGACGTGGCCGACGCCAGCCGCGAGGACATCCTCGACGAGGTGAAGGGCAAGGGCGGTGTCTTCAAGACCACCTACGGGCTGCAGAAGCAGTTCGGCGCCCACCGGGTCTTCAACACGCCCCTGGCGGAAGCCACCATTGTGGGCCGGGGCATCGGCCTGGCGGCCCGGGGCTTCAAGCCCGTGGCGGAGATCCAGTTCTTCGACTACATCTGGCCCGCCATGCAGCAGCTCCGCGACGAGCTGGCCAGCATCCGCTGGCGCTCCCACGGGGCCTTCAAGGCGCCCATGGTGATCCGCGTGCCCATCGCCGGCTACCTCATGGGCGGGGCCACCTACCACAGCCAGTGCGGCGAAAGCACCTTCACCCACATCCCCGGTCTGCGGGTGATCTGCCCCAGCAATGCGCTGGACGCTGCTGGCCTGCTGCGCACGGCCATCCGCTGCGACGACCCCGTGCTCTTCCTGGAGCCCAAGCATCTCTACCGGCAGACCCACAATAAGGGCAACGACCCCGGCCCGGACTTCATGATCCCCTTCGGCAAGGCCCGCACCGTGCGGGAGGGCAGCAGCCTCTCCGTCATCACCTACGGCTGCACCGTGCACCGCGCCGTGCAGGCGGCCCGGGAGGCGGAGAAGGAGGGCATCTCCGTGGAGATCATCGACCTCCGCAGCCTGAACCCCTACGACTGGGCCGCCATCGAGCGCACCGTGAAGAAGACCCACCGCGTCATCGTGGCCCACGAGGACACGCTGAGCTGGGGCTACGGTTCCGAGATCGCCGCCCGCATCGCCGATGAGCTGTTCTTCCACCTGGACGCCCCTGTGCGCCGCGTGGCCGCCAAGGACACCTGGGTGGCCTACTACCCCGCCGTGGAAGACGAGATCCTGCCCCAGCCCAAGGACTTCCTGGAGGCCTACCGGAAGCTCGCGGCGATCTGAGCCTTTGGCGATAGCATGACCCCATGCGCATCATGGCCCTCCTGCTCTGTCTGACCGGTCTTTCCGCCTTTGCGCAGTTGGGTGCGCCCATGGGGCCGACGGCGGCGTCGCAGTTGCACTGGACCCTCGGGGTCCAGAAGGTGCAGCCCACCCTCATCGCCTCGGTCTCGGGCAGCCGGAACGGCAAGACCTCCCTGGTGGACACGGACGCGGACCTGGGCTTGAGTCGGGATAAGAGCCCCCTGGGCTTCTTCGGGGAATACTCAGGCGCCTCCTCCATGCTCCTGCTCAGTTACGACAACACCGAGTACGGGGGCAGTCGCACCCAGACCCGGGATATTGCCCTGGATGGCCGTGTCCATCCTACCGGCACGACCCTCCTGTCCTCGGCCAAGGTGCGGGTGCTGGATGGGGTCTGGACCTACAAATTTATGGCGAGAAGTGATGCCTGGATCGGCCTGGACCTGGCGGGGCAGTATCTCAAGGCGGACCTCTCGGCCCAGAATGCCGCCACCTCCCTCACCCAGCAGGCAAGTCCCTCCCTGCTGCTGCCCCAGGTGGGGCTGAGCGCCTGGTCCAACGGCGTGGATGGCCTGGTGGAGACCCGGATCTACTACCGCCTCATGAAGCTGAAGGGCGCCTCCTCCACCCGCTACGGCCTGGATGCCCGCGCCTACTTCTACCCCAGCTTCGGGGTGCGCTTCTTCTACGACGCCAGCAAGATCCGCATCCCCGCGGGCTCCCTGCAGCAGGATCTGGACATCTCCGCGGATCGCAAGAGCACGGGCTTCGGGCTGGTCCTGCGGTTCTGATCCTTGAGCTTCTGGGCCACTGACCGATAGGAGGGATAACACCCCCCGGAGGAGTCATGCGCGTCCTGCCCCTTGTCTTGTCCCTCAGCGCCTCGGCCCTGTTCGCCCAGCTGGGTGCGCCCAACGCGGCGGTCCCGGACCTGCAGCGTTCCTGGTCCCTGGGCGCCCAGTCCTATGGCCCCACCTTCACGGGCCACTTCTCAGGAATCCAGGATGGCCTGCCCATCGCCCTGGACCTGGACTCGGACCTGGGCCTAGCCAAGCAGAAGACCACGCCAGGCTTCTTCGTGAACTACCAGGGCCCCCGCTTCGCCCTGCAGGTTTCCAGTGGCACCGCTGAATACAGGGGTGACCGGGTGGTGACTCAGGTCTTCACCTTCCAGGGGCAGACCTACAAGGTAGGCACCCGCGTCCAGTCCCACGTGAAGCTGGCCAGCCTGGACGGGGTCTGGACCATCAAGGTCATCAAGGGCAGCGATGCCT
Source organism: uncultured Holophagaceae bacterium (assembly GCA_903913215.1). Classification (GTDB taxonomy): domain Bacteria; phylum Acidobacteriota; class Holophagae; order Holophagales; family Holophagaceae; genus Geothrix. The sequence continues at coordinate 115,947 of CAIWKE010000010.1, read as the reverse complement.
GGCTGGGACTGGACCTGGGCGTGCAGGCCTGGACCCTGGACATGGATGCCACCGGCACTCCCACCACGGGCCCCATCCAGACCGGCAGCACTGAGATCAAGGCACCCATCCCTCAGATCGGCCTGTCCGTGGGCGGGCGGGGCCTCAGCAATCTGGTGGAAGCCAAGGCCTATGTCCACTACCTGGGCTACAAACAGGCCAAGTACACCATGGTGGGGGCGGACCTCCGGATCTTCCCTGTGCAGTGGTTCGGGCTGCGGGCCTTCTACGAAGGCAGCACCTTCGACGTGCCCAAGGGCTCCATCAAAGACGACCTGGTGTTCAACCTGGAGCGGAAGGGCGTGGGTCTGGGGGCAGTGCTCCGGTTCTGAAAAAGGTGCCCATAAAATACTGGTGGACAAAACGAATCCTGTCATGATGATCGCGTGACCCGCCAAGGGCGGACCTCACATACACGCAATGACGGCCTTGTCTGGGGAAAGTCATCGCTACAACATCACCAGACATAGCGCAGGAAACAGTCATGGCTCAAGGCATCGTCAAGTGGTTCAACGCTGAAAAGGGCTTCGGATTCATCACCCCCGACGAGGGCGGCGCTGATCTCTTCGTTCACCACACCGCCATCCAGGGCGGCGGCTTCCGCACGCTGGACGAGAATCAGCGCGTCAGCTTCGAAGTCGCTCAGGGCCAGAAGGGCCCCCAGGCCACCAACGTCCAGAAGATCTGATCTTCGATGCAATCCTGAACGGGCGCCCTTGGGCGCCCGTTTTGGTTTTGGGGTGCGCGCTCGATTTTCCCCCGCTTGCTGCTCCTACGCCGGAGAATAGGCCAGCCGCTCAGGAGATGACGCCATGAACCACCGCATTGAATTCAAGGCCACCGGCGGACCGGAGCAGTTGGTTCTGGTCGACGCGCCCTTGCCGGAGCCGGGCCCCGGCGAGGTCCGCGTCCGGCACACGGCCATCGGCGTGAACTACATCGACGTCTACCAGCGCAGCGGCGCCTACCCGGTGACGCTGCCAGCGCCCCTGGGCTTCGAGGCTGCCGGTGTGGTGGAGGCCCTGGGCTCCGGCGCCACGGGCCTGGCCCTGGGCCAGCGGGTGGCCACCATGGACGGGCCCACGGGTTCCTATGCCGAGGCCCGCAACCATCCCGCGGCGCGGCTGGTGCCCCTGCCGGATTCAATCTCCGATGAGGAGGCTGCGGCCCTCATCTTCAAGGGGCTCACGACCCACATGTTGGTGCGCCGGGTCTGGACGCCGGTGCCCGGGGCCTGGGTCCTGGTCCATGCCGCCGCAGGCGGGGTTGGGCTGATTCTGACCCGCTGGTTGGCGGCTGAGGGCGTGAACCTCATCGGTGTGGTGAGCACCCCGGACAAGGCCGCCACCGTGAAAGCCGAGGGCGCCAAGGCGGTCCTGGTGGTGCCCCGGGGCGGATCCTACGGGGAGCTGGCTGCTGAGGTCCGGCGCCTCACGGACGGCAAAGGTGTGCGGATTTCCTACGACTCCGTGGGCAAGGACACCTTCGAGGCCTCCCTGGACAGCCTGGCCCCCTTCGGCCTGCTGGCCTCCTTTGGCCGCGCCAGCGGGGCTTTGCCCCTGGTGGATGTGGCGGAGCTGGGGCGGCGCGGCGGCTTGGCCCTGCAGCGGCCCAGTGTGTTTCCTCACGTGGCGGATCCGGCGGAGCTTCAGGCGGCGGCCCGGGAACTCTTCGCCGCCCACGCGGCCGGGAAGGTGCGCGCCACCATCCACGCCCGCTTCCCTCTCAGTGAAGCCGCGCAGGCTCACGCCCTGCTGGAGTCCCGGGCCACCCAGGGGGCCCTGCTGTTGATTCCCTGAGGTCATAGGATCTCAGCGAAGGACACGAAGGCAGGCTTCGTGTCCTTTTTTTTGTCCACCGGCGTCTTCGCGTTCGTTGTGGAAGTTGGTGACCTGAGTGGGACGGAGGCTGAGGGTGCCCATGCACGCGAACTTGCGGCCCGGACTGAGCCCCAGTCCTCTGTGGGTAATGTCCCGCATAATTTTGTAAAAAATTGATTTTTTACAAAATTAATAAAATTTACAAATTGAATGAATCACCATTTTTTACTGTGCACTGCACGGCATGTATGGTCAGACTGGGGCACTCAGTCCACCCTTCACCCCATTCCCCATCGGGTAAACCAGAGGAGCCATCCATGTCGCTTCGAAAGAGGCTGTTCCATCTCAGCAGCACCCTGGCCCTGGCCGCGGCCACCATCGGTATCGGTGTGGCACGGGCCGGCACACCAGCCATCGCCCCCCAGGATCTCGGGGCGACCGCAGCCGCCACCACGGAGACTGTGTCCATCGTCCTCAAGCTGCGCCACCCGGAGCAGCTGGATGCCTACATCGCCGCCACGGTGGATCCAAAGAGCCCCTTCTACCACCGCTTCCTCAGCGTGGAGCAGTTCCGGTCCCGGTTCGCGCCCTCCGACTGGGAGATCGGCCAGGTCACGGACCACCTGCGGGGGCTGGGCATCGTCATCAACGAAATCTACAGTGACCACCTCGTCATCAAGGCGACGGGCACGGCCGCTCAGTTCAACCAGGCCTTCACCACGACCCTGCATGACTACGTGGACAAAAAGGGACGGGTGTTCCACCGGCCCGAAGGGGACCATGGCGTGCCCGGGCACCTGCGCGACATCGTGCTCTACGTGGCCGGCCTGAACACCCAGACCTCCCAGTTCCTACCCCACAATTCCACGGCCCAGCGCAGCGGCGACGCCCTGGGTGAGGCCGTTCCCCAGGTGGTCCTGCCCATCCCCGGCAGTACCGCCACGGGGGTTCCGGGCAGCTACACGACCGGCGATGTGGCCAACTTCTACGGCGTGAACCCGCTCTATGCCAAGGGCGTCACCGGCAGCGGCCGGACCATCGGCATCGCCACCCTGGCGAACTTCCTGCCCTCGGACGCCTACTACTACTGGAGCCAAATCGGCCTTCAGGTGAATCCGAACCGGATTCAGCAGGTCCATGTGGACGGCGGCGGCGAGCTGTCCGGGGCTGCCGGGTCCGGTGAGACCACCCTGGATGTCCAGCAGTCGGGGGGCCTGGCCCCGGACGCCAAGCTGGTGATCTACGATGCCCCCAACACCGAGGCGGGCTTCATTGATGTCTTCTACAAGGCCGTCTCCGACAACGTTGTGGATACGCTCTCCGTCAGCTGGGGCTCGCCGGAGATCTACAACTTCCTGATCCCCGGAGTCTCCACGGACACGCAGGCGGTGCTGGTGGCCTACCACCAGGCCTTCGCCGAGGCCGCTGTCCAGGGCATCTCCACCTTCGCTGCGACAGGTGACTCCGGTGCCTACGACACCAACCGGAGCCTGCCCTACCCCTACTTCGCCAAGATCCTCACGGTGGATTCCCCGGCCTCGGATCCCTACATCATCGCCGCCGGGGGCACGACCCTGCCGGGCCCCATCGCCCGCCGCTACGGCACCGTGAACGTGCCCACAGAGCAGGTCTGGGGCTGGAGCTACTTCAACCCCTACATGGTGTCCAACTACGGGCCGGCCTACCTGGACTACTACTTCGCCACGGGCGGAGGCGGGGGCGTCAGCGTCTTCTGGCACACGCCGGACTACCAGGATGAATTCCGGGGCATCCGCAGCAGCGAGCCCAACCAGGTCTGGAGTTATTTCCCCGCCTTCCCGGACACCACGGTCAAGCAGGACCTCTACACCGTCCCTGCCCACGTGCGGGGGCGCAACCTGCCCGACGTGTCCCTCAACTCCGACCCCTACACGGGCTACCTGGTCTACTCCACAACCGATGGTGGCTGGCTCGGCGGCTACGGCGGCACCAGTTTCGCCGCGCCACAGCTGAACGGCATCTTCGCCCTGATCTCACAGGCGAAGGGTTCGCGACTGGGCCTGCTGCATCCCCAGCTCTACAGCCACAAGGCGCAGCGCCAGTCAGGCCTCCGGGACATCACTGCTGGCGACAACTGGTTCTACACGGGCGTAGCTGGCTACGACCCCGGCGCCGGCCTCGGGACCATCGATGCCAGCCTGCTGGCTGAGGCGATCCGCTAGCTCGTCCCTACAACGACCCACAACCTCAGCAAATGAAACGGGGGCGCAAGCCCCCGTTTCATGCCCGCTGCTCCGCTTCCCGACTTCCTTGCGCCGCCTGCGCCGCGAGGGGAGCCCCCGGACAGCTAATGATGCCCGTGGTCTTCCACGGCGGCCTTGCCCATGAACTCAGGCTTGCGGCCTACGAAGATCACCCAGAGACCGTAGGCGGCCATGGTGGCGGCGCCCAGACCGAAGAGGGCGGGGCGCAGGGCGGCGGCACCGGGGACGCTGAACCCCAGGAGGCCCATGAGGGCTCCGAAGAAACCGACGACGATGAGCAAGATTCCCCAGCGGGCGGCGGCCACGGGGTTCTGGCCCACTTCCTCGGGCAGGGTGCCCAGGGGGGTCTTGACCTCGCCAGCGACGTGGGTGCCCTGGGCAATGAGGACCAGGAAAAGGACGAAATAGAACAACAGGAAGACCATAGGACGCTCCAAGGGATCTCAGGAGCCCAGGATCGCATGAAGGTGACCGGAGGGCATCACAAGGCACCTCGGTGGAGCCCCGATGAGGGGGTTGACGAATTCAATCGATCGATTAAGCTCGAGGGAATGGGTTAATCACTCGATTAATTCAATGCGAAAGAGCCGTCAATGAACCTCACCGTCCTGCTCCACGATACGCGCACCCGACTGCTCGAATCCGCCATCCTCCAGTTCGCGGCCAAGGGCTTCGACGGGGCGGGGATTCGCGAAATCGCCAAGGGCGCCAAGGCCAACTCGGCCCTGGTGACCTACCACTTCTGTGGCAAGGAGGGGCTCTACCTGGAGGCCCTGAAGGCCATCTTCACCCGCAAGGTCTCCCCGGTGGCGGCCCTCGCCAGCATCCCGCCCGCGGGCAGCCCCGGCGCGCGGGAAGCGGCGCTGCAGGGCTTGCAGGACTACATCCGCGCCTTCATCACCGAACTCATGTCCTGTGACGGTACCGATCCCATCGACGAGGCCGCCATGGTCCTCATGGCCCGGGAGATGCAGGCACCCCGCAAGGCCTCGGCGCCCCTGCTCTTGGAGCACCTGGCGCCCTATGTCACGCACCTGACGGCCTGTCTTCAGGTGCTGCGCCCGGACCTGGATGAGGAGGCCCTCTTCAACATGGGCGTGAGCATTCAGGGGCAGATCATCCACTTCCGCAACTCCCTGGGGATCATCCGGCTCCTGCGGGGCAGTCCGGACTATCCGCAGGATCTGGAAAAGCTCATCCAGCACTACACCGACTTCAGCCTGCGGGGACTTGGCGTCCCCGAGGCCTTCCCGCAGCCGAGGCCCTGACATGCTCCTGATCTTCCCCCCTGTCTTGCAGGCCCCGGCCAGTCCTGTCCCACCGCCCCTGAACCTGGCCACGCCGCCCCTGCCCGTGGTTGCTTCGACCCCCCCGAGCCTGGACCTTGCCGGCGCCCTGGCCCGGGCCCGGAATGAGAACCCCATGCTCCGTGCCGCCAAGGCCCGGGTGGAGGAGCGCCGGGGCCTGATCACCAGCACCCGCGCCGACGCGCTGCCGCAGGTCACCTTGGTGGGGGACTTCACCCGCACGCGGGACGTCTCCATGCTCAACAGCAGCTTCGCGGACCTGGCTCCCTCCTTCGGCTTCCCCCTCAGCACCCTCGTGGGCACCCGGGGGGTCTACACCACCCAGGCCAACCTCACCCAGCCCCTCTTCTACTGGGGCAAGCTGGGCACGGCCATCGACATCGCCCAGATGGGCGAGAAGGAGGCCAGCTACGGCTTCACCACGGCGGAGCTGGACGTCCTCCACGGTGTGGCCAAGGCCTACCTGGCCGTCCTTTCCGCCCAGGCCGAGCAGGAGGTCATCGAGAGCCGCCGGAACACCGCCGAGCAGTTCGTCTCGGACGTGAAGGCGCGGCTGGAGGCCCAGACTGCCACTGAGCTGGACCGCCTGCGGGCCGAGAGCGAGTGGCTGGCGGTGATCCCCGAGGCCCTGCAGGCTGAGGCCAATGTGCGGCGCTCCCTGGAGGTGCTGAACGGCCAGCTGGGCCTCGATCCCAAGGCCCCCCTGAGCCTGGTCGCACTGGGCCAGACCGAGCCGGGGCCGCGCCCCGAAGGCGCCCCCCGCAGCGAGCTGCTGCAGCTTCGCCAGCAGGAAGCCATGTATCGCGCCAACGACAAGGTGCTCATCTCGGATCTGCGCCCCAAGTTCGACCTGACGGCCAGCTACGGCTACCAGGCAGGCAAGACGGACCTCCTCTTCAAGGAGCCCTACGACACCTGGAAGGTCAGCGTCACCATGAAGTTTCCCGTTTTCGACGGGCTGCGCAGCTCCGGCAAGCGAGCGCAGAACACGGCCCAGCTGGAGCAGGTGAAGCAGCAGCGCCTCGACCGGGAGCGCAACATCGCCATCGAGCAGAGCAGCGCGGACCGGGATCTCGTCAAAGCCAGCGCCATGACCGAGGCCGCCCGCCGGGCCCACGATGCTGCTGCTGAGGCCCTGCGCATGAGCCGCGACTCCTTCGACCAGGGGCTCATCACCTCCCTGGATCTGCTCCAGGCGGAGCGCTCCGAGCGCCAGGCCGAAAGCCAGCGCCGCCAGGCCGAGCTGAAGCTCTGGGCCGCCCGCTTCGACCAGCGCCGTGCCCTCGGCCTGCCCCCGCTCTGATCCCCGACCCTCCCAGCTTTCCGAAAGGAACACTCATGCGCACCAAGACCATCGTCTACGCCCTGATCCCCGTCGCCATCATCGCGGGCGCCGCCACCTACCACCGCAGCCTGCGCAATGCGGAACTGGACCACCAGTCCGCGGTCAAGACCGAGGACTCGGTACCCGTGAGCCTCGTCACCGTGCAGGAGCGCAGCTTCCGCCCGGCCGTGGCCTTCACGGGCAACCTCCTGGCCGTGAACCGGGCTGTGCTCAAGGCTGAGGTCACGGGCCGCCTCACGCGGGTGGCCGTCCAGGAGGGCGACAGCGTCGCCGCCGGGGCCCTGCTGGGCTCCATTGATGAGGATGACTACCAGCTGGGCGTGCAGGCCGCCGAGGCGCAGGCCGCCCAGGCCCGGGCCCAGGCTCTCCAGGGTCAACGGGACAATGACCGCGCCGTGATGCTGCTGGAGAAGCGCAGCATCACCCGCCAGTCAGCCCAGCAGAGCGAGACCGCCTACCTGGCCACCAAGGCCGCGGCTCAAGCTGCCGAGAGCAACCTGGGTCTGGCCCGGCTCCGCCTGAAGAAGGCTCGCCTCAGCTCGCCTTTCGCAGGGCAGGTGGCCCGGCGCCTCGTGCAGCCCGGCGAGATGCTCTCCCCCGGCCAGGCCGCCTTCGAGGTGGTGGACAACCGGAAGTTGGAAATCCAGGCGGACCTGCCCGCCGAGGTCATGGCTCAGGTGAAGGTGGGCCAGAAGGCCGCCTTCCGCGCCGTGGGCGTCAACCGCCAGGTGGAGGGCGTGGTGACGCAGATCAGCCCCAGCCTCTCCCAGGATGGCCGCACCCTGCGCGTGCGCCTGGAAGTGGCCAACGTGGATGGCAGCCTCAAGAGCGGCCTCTTCGTGGAGGGCAACATCCTGGCCGAGGGCGAGCAGAAGAAGGCGGCCCTGCCCGGCACACTGCTGAAGGCCCAGGACCGGGACGCCGAGCTCTACGTCGCCGAGAACGGCGTGGCGCGGCGCCGCAAGGTGGTGCTGGGCCCCGAGCAGGCGGGCTTCCGCCCCGTGGACGGCCTGGCCGTGGGCGCCCAGGTGGTGGACAGCGGCAAGGATCTCCTCAGCGACGGCACCAAGCTCCGCGTCGTCACGGGCAGCCCTGTGAATGGAGGGAAGTGATCCATGTTCCTGTCTGACTTCTCCATCCGCCGGCCCGTATTCACGGTCTGCATCATGCTCGCCCTGGTGGTGCTGGGTCTCTTCTCCGTGAAGAGCCTGGGCATCGACCAGTACCCCAACATCGACATTCCCACGGTCACGGTCTCCGTGATCTACCCCGGTGCCAGCCCTGAGGCCGTCAAGCAGGACGTGGTCCGGAAGATCGAAGAGGCCGTCAACCCCATCGAGAAGATCAAGGAGATCAGCTCCACGAGCCAGGAGGGGCTCGGCACCCTGGTGATCCAGTTCCACCTGGGCCGCAACGTGGACAATGCCCTCAACGACGTGCGCACCAAGATCGGCCAGATCCGCCGCGACCTGCCCGGCAACATCGAGGAGCCCATCATCTCCAAGTTCGACCCGGCCCAGCTGCCGGTGCTCTCCCTGGTGGTGAAGCCTGACGCCAAGCACCCGGGCATGAATGACCGTGAGCTGACGCGCATTGCCGAGGACTTCCTCAAGCGCCGCATCGAAAACATCAACGGCGTGGGCAAGGTGGATCCGGTGGGCGTCAGCACCCGCGAGATCATCGTCCAGATCGACCCCCAGAAGCTGGAGGCTCAAGGCCTTTCCCTCAATGCTGTGAAGAGTGCCCTGGGCAACGACACCATGGCCATTCCCAGTGGCAACCTGCTGCAGGGCAGCCGGGAAGTCTCGGTGAAGGTGGATTCGAAGGCCAAGTCCGTGGGCGATTTCGATCACGTGATCGTAGGCAACAAGGAAGGCCGCCCCATTGAGCTGCAGGAGGTCGCCAAGATCGTGGACGGCATCAAGGAGCGGCGCAGCCTGGCCCGTCTCGACGGCAAGGATGTGGTCGCCCTGGAGATCCAGCGGCAGATCGGTGGCAACACCGTGGCCATGGTCAAGGCCGTGGAGAAGACCCTGGAAGAACTCAAGCCTGAGCTGCAGAAGCAGGGCGTCGAGGTGATCACGGCCAAGGACAACGCCCGCTTCATCATCGACAATGTGGACGACGTGAACGTGTCCATCTACGTGGGTGGCTTGCTCACGGTGATCATCGTCTTCTTCTTCCTGAAGAGCTGGCGCTCCACCCTCATTACCAGCCTGACCCTGCCAGTGTCCGTGATCTCTACCTTCATCATCATGCGGGTGCTGGACTTTACCTTGAACACCATGACCCTCATGGGACTCAGCCTGGCCATCGGCATCCTCATCGATGACGCCATCGTGGTCCGGGAGAACATCACCCGGCACGCGGAGATGGGCAAGGATCACATCACGGCCGCCCGGGAGGGCACAGCCGAGATCGGCCCCGCCGTCATCGCCACCACCCTGTCCATCCTCGCGGTCTTCGTGCCCGTGGCCTTCATGGGCGGCATCGTGGGTAAGTTCTTCTTCCCCTTCGGGATCACGGTGGCCTTCGCCGTGGCCATCTCACTGTTCGTGAGCTTCACGCTGGATCCCATGCTCAGCGCCGTCTGGCCGGATCCTGAGCACGAGAAGAGCGCCGATGGCCACGTCCACTACAAGGGCCGCAATCCCATCATGCGCAGTGTCGAGGCCTTTGGCCGCCTGCTCGACCGCTGGGAGGCCTTCTACAAGGTGGCCATCGAATGGGCGCTGAACCACCGCTGGATCGTGATGCTGTCCGGCCTGGGCAGCTTTGTGGCCGCCATGATGCTCATGGGCCTGCTCGGCAACAACTTCATGCCCGACTTCGATCGGGGCGATCTGCAGGTGACATTCAAGGCGGAACCTGGCTCCAGCATGTCCGCCACCCGCGAAAAGGCGATGGCGCTCGAGGCGGCTATCAAGGCCATTCCTGGCGTTGATTTCACTTATACGACCGTTGGCACGGGACTCAACGGCACCGTGGATGCCGGCGGCATCTACGTGAAACTGAAGCAGGGACGGCGGCCCAACCAGGTGGCCCTCCGGCGTCAGATCCGCGAGGCCTTCCGTTCTGTTCCGGGGGTGGATGCCGGTGTGGGGGCTGTGGCCGATATGGGTGCCACCTCGCCCATCATGGTGGCCGTGCAGGCGCCAGAGCGGGATGCCGTCATCCAGGCCGTTCCCATCGTGAAGGAGGCGCTGCGCAGTGTCCCCGGCGCCGTGGATGTCACCACGAGCCTGGACAGCGGCAAGCCTGAACTGAGGTTGGTTATCGATCGCAAGGCCGCGTCGGACCTGGGCGTCAGCCCGGCCCTGGTGGCCCAGATGGTACGGCCCCTGGTCGATGGCGAGAAGGTGGCCAAGTATGAGGACGAGAAGGGCGAGCAGCGGGATGTGCGGGTGCGCCTGGCGGACCAGGAGCGCCGCTTCAGCACCCAGCTGGCCAACATGACCGTGCAGAGCACCAAGGACCTGGGGGGCGGCAAGCATCCCCTGGTGCGCCTGAACCAGGTCGTGCGCTTCGAGGAGGGCATCGCCCCCTCCAAGCTCCAGCGCCACGACCTCATGGAAGAAGTGGACGTGAATTCCAACTTCGATGGCGCCACCCTGGGCGAGGTCAGCGCCGGCGCCGCGAAGAAGGTGGCGGAGCTCAAGGCCAGTGGCAAGCTGCCTGAGAGCGTCCGGGTAGAGTTCCTAGGTCAGTCCCGGGACAGCAAGGAGACGGCGGGCTACATGGGCACCTCGCTCCTGCTGGCGGTCTTCTTCATCTACTTCGTGCTGGCCAGCCAGTTCGAGAGCTTCAAGCTGCCCATCGCCATTATGGCCAGCCTGCCCCTCTCCATGGTGGGCATGGTGCTCATGCTGCTGGTGACCGGCGACTCCATGTCTATGATGACCAGCATCGGCATGATCCTGCTCATGGGCCTCGTCACCAAGAACGCCATCCTGCTGGTGGACCACGCCCTGCATCTCGAGCGGGAAGAGGGCATCACCCGGAGGCAGGCCATCATCCGGGCTGGCACCGTGCGGCTGCGGCCCATCCTCATGACCACCTTCGCCATGATCGGCGGCATGCTGCCGCTCTTCCTGGCCCTGGGCGCGGGGGCGGAAATGCGCGCCCCCATGGCGCGGACCGTGGTGGGCGGGCTCATCACCTCCACCATGCTCACCCTCATCGTGGTGCCCGTGTTCTTCGAGATCGTCGAAGAATCCAGTCTGAGCAAGACCTGGAACTGGATCCGGCTGCGGCTCGGCATGGAAGTTCCTGAGCCCGTGGCCACCGAGCCTCAGGTGGAGGCCCCCGATGCCTGAGTCGAGCTTCCTGGAAACCGTGGAATCCCGCCGCAGCATCCGGGAGTTCCTGCCCGAGGCGGTGCCTCAAGATGTGCTGGACCGCGCCATCGACGCGGCTCTGCTGGCGCCCAGCTCCAGCAACCTCCAGCCCTGGGAGTTCGTGATCCTGCGCAGTCCTGAAGCCAGACAGGTGGCCGAGGCCGCCTGTCTGGACCAGCTGCCCGCCAAGAGCGCGCCCCTGCTGGTGGCCCTGGTCACCCGCCGGGACACCTGGAACCGCAACCGGGAGGAGATCCTGCGCGTCTTCGCCAGCCGTGGCCCCCTGCGCAAGAGCCAGACCACCTACTACGGCAAGCTCATCCCCATGATCTACACCACGGGCCCCTTCGGCCTCCTGGGGCCCCTCAAGCGGGGCGTCAGCCGTCTGATCTCGCTGTTCAAGCCCACGCCCAGCCTGGGTTCCCGGGTGGACCTGCGGATCATGGCCCACAAGAGTGCGGCCCTGGCCGCGGCCACCTTCATGCTGGCCCTGCGGGCCGAAGGCTACGACAGCTGCCCCATGGAGGGCTTCGACCCCTGGCGTGCCAAGGCGCTCCTGGGCCTGCCCCGGGGAGCCGAGGTGAACATGTTCCTCGCCATCGGCAAGCGCAGCGAGAAGGGCATCTGGTGGGATCGCGTGCTCATGCCGAGGGAGTGGGTCGTCCGGGAACTTTGAGAAACAGGACTCCGCGCGAAAAGGTGGTTCCGTCTCTGCGCAGCCCTTTTCGCGGGCCCGAAGGGCTATCGCGTCGTTCGCGGTTCCGCTTTTTGTGGTTTCCATTCCTTTCCCAAGACAGCTGCCACCGCCTAGGGCAAGCTGGAAGGATCTATGAGTGATGCGGCGTCTGATCTGAGGTTCCTGCTCCGCTCGGCCGGGGTTCCGGGCGAGGGGCTGGAAGCGAAGGAAGCCCGCCTGCGCTGGATGGCTCCGCCTGCTCTGGCCTTGGTCCTGGCGGAGTGGCTGGGCCGCGAGGGGCGCGTGCGCTCCCTCTGGCTGGATGCTCCCAGCGAGGCCGAGGCGCAAACCCTGGCGCAGGATCTTCGGGCCCTGCTGCCGGGCGTGGGCGTGGTGCACTTCCCGGGTTTCGCAGCCTACGCGGGGGGCGAAAGCAGCCCTCCGGGCATGGTCCTGCGGGAGCGGCTTTCGGCCCTGGTGGGCCTGCTGGAGCATCGCATCCAGGTGCTGGTGACGGGGCCCCTCACACCCTGCGAGAAATTGCCCCATCCTACCTGGTTCCAAAAACAGAAATTGGAGCTGCGCAAGGGGGCCGAGGTCCCCCGGGAGCTGCTGCTGGAGACCCTCATCGCCCTGGGCTACCGCCGCACGGAGCTGGCCTCGGCCCCCGGCGAGTTCAGCTCCCGGGGCATGGTGGTGGACCTCTGGCCCGACCATCTGGACCAGCCCCTGCGTCTGGAGACCTTTGGCGACGAGCTGGAGCGGCTCAGTCCCTTCGACCCCGATACCCAGCGCCGCACCGGCGAGGCGCTTGAAAACCTGACGCTCTATCCGCGATTCGAAGGTGAGCGCGGGAACGGCGAGCCCCTCCTGGCCGCCGTCCAGTCCCGGGCCGCGAAGACGGCAGAACCCGAGGATGACCTGGCCTTCCGCCGCGCCCGCCTGGCCACCCACGGCCACTTTCCCGGCGAGGAGCTCTTCCATCCCCTGCTGAGCCAGGCCAAGGGCCAGCTCATCCATTGGATGCCACCCTGTCTGCGCATCCGCCTGGATCCAGCCTGGGAGGAGGCCCTGCGGGACGCCGAGCAGGCCCGGATCGAGGCCGGTCTGGAGGTGCTGCGTCGCGGCGGGGTGGTCTGCCCTGACTTCGCTGATCGCTTTGTGGCGGCGGATCCCAGCAAGGCCACCCTGTACCTCACGGAGTGGCAGAGCGAGGCCACGGTGCCCCTGGCCGCCCAGCCCCCGCGTGAGTTCAACGGACGCCTGCCGGAGTTTGCCGAGTACCTGCAGGAACTGGCCCTGAACGGCCACAAGGTATTCCTGGCGGGCTCCACCGTGGGCATGCAGGGCCGCTTCCAGGAATTTCTGCGGGAGTATGAGCTGCCCCAGGCCTACGGCACCGAGGTGGGTTGCCGGGCCATCCAGCTCACGCTGAGCGGCGGCCTGCATCTGAAGGAACCAGCCCTGCTGGTCTTCACGGAGCGGGAGATCTTCGGCCGCAAGGTGGCCCAGTCGGCCCCCAAGAAGTCTCGCAGCGCGGCCTTCCTGTCGGATCTGCGGGACCTCAAGGCTGGCGACCGGGTGGTGCACCTGGACCACGGCATCGGCGAGTTCCTGGGCTTCGCCACCCTCACGGTGGGCGGCGAGGAGCAGGAGGTTCTGCAGCTGCGCTACGCGGACGGCGGTCAGCTTAACGTGAGCCTGGAGCGGGCAGACCTGGTGCAGCGCTACACCGGCGCCGAAGGCCACCTGCCGCCCCTGGACAAGCTGGGCGGCGCTAGCTGGGCCAAAGTCAAGCGCAAGGCCAAGAAGGCCATCCGCGATATGGCGGACGAGCTGCTGAAGCTCTACGCGCAGCGCAAGCTGGAGAAGGGCTATGTCTATCCGCCGGACGGTCCCGACATGGCCGCCTTCGAGGCCAGCTTCCCCTTCACGCCCACGCCGGATCAGATCGAAGCCACTGAGGCCGTGAAGGCCGACCTGGAAAGCACCCGGCCCATGGATCGCCTGCTGGTGGGGGACGTGGGCTTCGGCAAGACGGAAGTGGCCATGCGCGCCGCCGCCAAGGTGGCCCTGGAGTGCCGCCAGGTGGCTGTGCTCTGCCCCACGACCGTGCTCTGCTTCCAGCATTTCCGCACCTTCAAGGAGCGCTTCGCGGGCTTCCCCATCCGCATCGAGATGCTCAACCGCTTCGTGGATCCCGTCGAGCAGAAGCGCATCCTCCAGGACGTGGGCGACGGCAAGGTGGAGATCCTCATCGGCACCCACCAGCTCCTGGGGGCCAAGGTGAAGTTCGCAGACCTGGGCCTGGTCATCATCGACGAGGAGCAACGCTTCGGCGTGGGCCACAAGGAGAAGCTGAAGAAGCTGCGCCTCAACGTGGATCAGCTGGCGCTCAGCGCCACACCCATCCCCCGCACCCTGCACATGAGCCTCACGGGCCTGCGGGAGATCAGCCTCATCGAGACGCCGCCCAAGGACCGCTTGGCCATCGAAACCGTGGTGGCCCCCTGGAGCGACGAGCTGGTACAGACTGCCATTCAGTTTGAGATGCGCCGCGGCGGCCAGGTCTATCTGGTGCACAACCGCGTGGAGTCCATCGTCTCCATGGCCGCCCGGATCCGCGAGCTGGTGCCCGATGCCCGGGTGGGTGTGGGCCACGGTCAGCTCACGGATGACGGCCTGGAGCAGGTGATGCTGGGCTTCATGGAGGGCCGCATCGATGTGCTGGTGGCCACCACCATCGTGGAGAATGGCCTGGACGTGCCCAATGCCAACACCCTCATCGTCCACCGGGCCGATGCCTTCGGCCTCAGTCAGCTCTACCAGCTGCGGGGCCGCGTGGGCCGCAGCGACGTTCCCGCCTACGCCTACCTGATGATCCCGCCCAAGCACGAGCTGAGCGAGGACGCCCGTAAGCGCCTCCAGGCCCTGGAGGACTTCTCGGAGCTGGGTTCGGGTTTCCGCGTGGCAGCCATGGATCTGGAGCTGCGGGGGGCGGGCAACCTCCTGGGCGGCGAACAGTCTGGTCATATCCACGACATCGGCTTCGAGTTGTACGTGAAGCTGCTGGAGGAGACCCTCCAGGATCTGCAGGGCCAGCCCAGTGGCACCTTTGAGGTCAAGCTGGACGGCCTGGCCCCCGGTGCCCAGCTGGGCCGCCGCTGGATCGATCAGGCCAGCGAACGCCTGGTGGCCTACAAGCGCATCTCGCGGCTGCGCGAGGAGCGCGACCTGGAGCTCTACAAGCTGGATCTGGAGGACCGCTTCGGCCACATCCCCGAGGACGACCCCGACACTCTGCGCTTCTTCGAGCTGCTGAAGGTGAAGCTGCGGGCCCAGCTTCTGGGCGTTTCCGAGGTGGGCATCGATAAGGGCCAGCTCAAGATCCGCGTGAGCCCCCAGACCCCCCTGGAACCCGCGCAGCTCATGGCCTGGGTGGGCCGACAGAAGGGTGCCAGCCTCAGCCCCGACGGGGCCCTGCGCCTGCCCGTCCTGGGCAGCGCCGATGGCCCCATCCTCCAGGCCCAGCGCGTGCTGGCGGAGCTGGCCAGCCTGGGCTGAACGCCTGGGGCAGGACCCCTGGTCTCGGGCCACCCGGCGGTGATCCCGAGGTGGTTCTGGCCCTTTCTCCCAAGTGGCTCTGGTGGTGCGG
The DNA here is from genome assembly GCA_903913215.1 of uncultured Holophagaceae bacterium. Lineage (GTDB taxonomy): Bacteria > Acidobacteriota > Holophagae > Holophagales > Holophagaceae > Geothrix. The sequence goes on along the minus strand of CAIWKE010000010.1, from coordinate 100,525 downwards.
ACGGGCGGATGGGAGGCTCCGGTAGCATCCTGCGCACAGGAAGGCCCCCATGAGCCCGTCCCGAACCCCTGCCTTTCTCCAACGCCACCTCGCCACCTTGGGCCTGTTGGCCCTGAGTCTCCTCATTGCCTGTGGGGGCGGTGGGGGCGGAGCAGCCTCCCTCCCGGCAGCGGTGGCTCCCGTCATCACCACCCAGCCCGTGAGCCAGAGCGTGACGGTGGGCCAGCCTGCTGACTTCACGGTGGTGGCCACGGGCACGACTCCCCTGCACTACGCCTGGAAACTCGGCAGCGCCGTCGTGGGCAGCGATGCTGCCGGCTATGCCCTGGTCGCCACCCAGTCCGCAGACGGGGGGAGCTACTCGGTCACGGTCAGCAATGCCGCCGGGTCGGTCACCAGCGCGGCCTTCACCCTGACGGTGGCGCCCCTGCCCAAGGTCATCGTCTATCAGCGGGCCGTGCCCCTGCCGGGCGGAGGTACCCAGCAGGACCTTTATGCCGTGAACGAGGATGGCACGGGCAGCGTGGCCCTGGCCTCCAGCCAGGACGATGAATACCTCGCCATGGATCGCAGCTCGGGCACTGCGGTGCCCGCCATCCTGGGCGACCGGATCATCTACCGCCGGGTAGTGGGTGGAAGCCAGGTCGACATCTACAGCGTGAAGTCCGATGGCACGGGGACGGTGGCCCTAGCCGCCACGGCCGCCGATGAAGCCGTCTATGCGGTCCTGGGGGACCGCGTGCTCATCGGGTCCACCTCGGGACTCCTGACGGTGAAGGCGGATGGCAGCAGTCCCGTGGCCTTCCCGGCGGGGGCCTCCTTCGTCGGCGCCCTCTTCGGCCGCGTGTTCTACAACAGTGCCCTGGCCTCGGGCTCGCTGCGATTCTACAGCGCCCTGCCCGATGGCACCGGGACCGTGGAGCTGCTGAACACCCCGGGAGCCCTGGTGAGGAAGACCAGCCCAAACGGCGCCAGGACAACCCTGACCACGGGGGCGGACCTGTTCTTCTACGAGGCCAACGGGACCAATGCCACGCCCTGCTATGTCAGTGCGGCCGATGGCAGTGGCAAGGCCCTGCTTGCCACCAATGCGGCATTCCTGGGGGCCACCAGTTGGGGGATCTTCGAGGGTGGGGCCTCTGCCTGGCCCGTGGCGGATCGGCTCGTCTACCAGACCGCCACGGGGCTGTTCAGCGTGAAGCTGGATGGTACCGGCACCCAGGCCATGGCCAGCCTCGCTGCCGGGGCCTTTCTCACGGGCGGACTGGGCACCCGTGCGATCTACGAGGCGCTCAACACCGACGGCTCCACCAGCCTGTATGGGGCCGACATCACCGGCAGCAGCCCCACCTTGCTGGCCTCCCGGGCCGGGTCGGGAATGACCTCCGGCACCCGGGCGATCATCATCCGGAACGCCAGCGGCTATAACTTCGATGCCTCCACCATCAATGCGGACGGAACGGCCGAGGCCACCCTGATCACCCAGGCCTATGCCACTTTGTCGACCATCTCCAGTCAGGAGTCGGTCTTCAGCCGGGCCCTGGGACTGTTGGGTGACCGCATCCTGTTTCGGAAGCAGGTCGGCACGCCCGCCACGCCCTTCACCCCCGACCTCTTCGCCATCCACAACGACGGTACCGGCCTGGTGGCCCTCGCCTCGGGAGGCGAGAAGGACCCTGAAGCCCTGGGTCCTGACCGGCTCTACTTCCGCCGGGTGGTGAACGGCCAGTCGGATCTGTATTCCATCCTGCCCGATGGCACGGGCCTGGTGACCCTGGCCAACGGGGCCACCGAGGAGCGCTTCGGGCTCCTAGTGGGCACCAAGGTGGTATTCACCCGCAAGGCCGTGGATGGCCACCGGGATCTCTACATCGTCAACGGGGATGGCAGTGCAGAGAAACTCCTGTCCAACAGCGCGGACGACAAGACGCCGCTCGCCGTATTCTGAAACCGAGGTGCGCCCCATGCCCAGGAACCCCATCATCGCCTTCCTGGGGGCGCCAGGCCCTGGGGCCCCCAGGTTGCAGGCGCTCCTCCTCGGGGCCGGCCTGCTCCTGGGGACTGACCTTCCCGCCTGCGCCCAGAGCAGCTTCAGCAGCTCCGCCAGGCCCTACCGCTCGGCCTCCGGCCTGGGCGGGGGCCTCCATTTCTCCTCGCCGGCCGCGGCCTACATGAATACGATGTTCATGCGGGGCTCGGACAAGGCCCAGGTGGAGGCGGTGAAGCGGGAGAGCGCGGCCCGGCGGGCCCGGCAGGCCAGTACGGGCGCGGCGCCGGCCTCCACCGGCTTCGCCCTGGTGCCTGGCGAGCAGGCGGCCGTGCTCGAGAGTCTGGTCGCCGGGGCGCCCGCCGGGCCTCCCAGGGAGCAACTGCGCAGGCGCCTCCAGGCGGTGAGCAGGCAGGTCGAGGGGACACCGGGCTGGCAGCGTGGGAATCTCGCGGCCGCCACCTACGCCCTCGCCGGCCTCAGCTTCACTAAGGCCACCGGCCGTGCCCTCGACCCGGGGGTGGCCGCCGAGCTGGTCCACGGCATCGACGATGCCTATGCGCACGATCCGGCCTTCCAGGTCCTGGAGGGGCGCGAGCGCAGCCGGATCTACTACCTCTACACCGCCACCCTCGGCCTCACCCTGCAGCTGAGCCTGTCCAAGGACCCCGCTGAGGTCGCCCAGGCCCGGGCCATGGCGCTCAACACCCTGAAGGAACTCGGCATCAGGCACTGAGCCCGGCCGGGCCGGAGCCTGGGGCCCCGGCTTCTGCCTGGGCTTCAGCCCCGCCCCCCAGCCGCCGATAGATGACCCATGGAGAAGTCCTCGCTCGGCCAGTCCCAGAACCCCCGCGGCCTCGCGCTGCTGACGGGGTTGGGGCTCACGGCGGCGGTGGGGTTGGCGGCCTTCATTTCGCTCTATGGGGTCAACCAGGGCGTGGATTCCAACACCCTGCCCGTCGTGGGTCGGACCCTGAACCAGTTCATGGCCGTGGTGCTCACCTGCATCGCCCTCATCGTGCCTCTCACGGCCAACCTCTACACGCCCAAGCTGGTGACGGTCTACGTGCGCCACCCGCTCATCGTGGTCATGCTCTCCCTGCTGGTGGGTAGCCAGATCATCTGCCTGATCCTGAACTTCATCCCCCCGGCGAGCCGCCTGAACCATGTCCTGGTTGACCTACTGGCCCTTATCTACCTGCTGGTGATGATGGGGGCCCTGCCCTTCCTCTACGGCATCAGCCGCTTCCTGCGCCCCAGCTACTTCGTGCCCATGCTCACCCGCAAGGGCCTGCACGACCTGCGGGACCTGGGGCGTGGGCACAAAGTGGAGGCTCACAAAGACGAGCTCTTCGAAACCATCGATGTGCTCACCAACATGGCCCTCACAGGCATGGCCCGGGGCGACCGGCAGCTGGTGCTGCGCTCCCTCGATGCCCTGCACCTCCTCCTGGCGGGCATCATCGGCAGCGATCGGGACAATTCACTTGGCTGGCGCAGTTCGCGGCCCTGGTTCGTGCCGGGCCTGGCTCAGGAGGGGCAGGGCTACCTCATGCGCGAACAGGTCTGGCCCGAGGCCTACGTCCTGGCCCAGACCCTCAAGATCACGGAGGTGGCCACTAGGCGTCAGCACGAGCTGCTGTCAGAACTGGCCAGCCAGCTGGTGGACACGGCCCGTCAGGCCTGCGATCTGGAAGCCTCCGCCGTCATCGAGCTGCATGTCATGACCTTCAACATGCTGCTGCGGGAGTCCGTGGAGCAGATGGATCTGCGGCGTTTCCAGAACCTCTCCTACTACTACCGCCTGCTCATCGAGGCCTTCCACGCCGATCCCGAACGCATGCATGAGGCCACCCGCCACCTCATGCACTACGCGCGCATGGGCGCCCGGCAGGGGCTGGCCTTTGCCTTCGAGACCGTGGTCTACGATCTCGGCGAGCTGATCCTCAGCCTGGGGACGGTGGACGAGGAGGCGTCCCTCGAACTCATTCGCGCCTGGGCCGGCCCCGTATGGCAGGAGGCCATCGCCCCCGAAAGCACCATGAAGAAGGTGGGCTGGCGCACCCTGCTGCGCACCTACTGGGAGGCCAAGACCCGGGGCCAGCAGGAGTTGGCGGACGCCATCTACTGGCGCTTCCTCACCGATGAGGCCATCCACCGCGAGCAGTTGGAGCTGCTGCTGGAGGAGAACCGGGAGCTGCACTATGAATTCAATGACCGGCTCATGCGCTTCGCCCACCTCTCCCCGGAGGCCGTGGCCGAGGCCCAGGCCTTCCTGGAGCAGTGGTAGCGAGCCGACGGTCCATTCGCCGGTGGGAACCCTCCATTCGCCGATCTTCTGGAAATCGGTGCGCCGGGAGGCTTAGCTTGGAGGGGTCCCCGGGGGTTCCCATGCTGCCTGTCCTGCTTTCCGAATTTGGTGCCCTGGGTCGGCGGCTGGGGCTACTGGTGGTGGGCTTGGCCCTGGCCGCCGCGTGCCTGGGACTGCGGGCCGCGGAACCGCGCATCGTAGCCCTCCACGGCTTCGAGGAGGTCGAAGTGCGTCAGCAGGGCTTCACCCTGCCCCGGGCCATGAAGGTCCACATTTATGCTCGGGGTGCGGGTGTCCGGCACCTGGGCCGGAGCTTCAACACCAACCCCTTCTTCGCCTACGGTTGGATTCTCAATGCCACCACCCGGGAGGTGGTCTGGCAGATGGATGGCATGAACACCAAGCGGAACTGGGAGTACCGCATTGCGGACCAGTATTTGGATCTGCCCGCGGGCAGCTACGAAGCCTACTTCTCCAACCATGGTTTCGCGCAGAGCCTCCTTTTCGCCCAGTGGGACCGCAACATCGACCGTCGTGACCTCAAGGAACAGAGCGAAAAGCGATCCCACGGATTTCTGGCGGCCATCGGTGCCGACGAGTCCAGCCTCCTGCGGCACTGGAAGGAGCAGGTGGGGATGTACGGCATGGAACTCTACCTTCCCTCCGGTGATCCGAAGGAAGTCGGCCTCTTCGAGGCGCCCCTGCGCTGGCAGGGCATTGTCCTCAGCGTGGCGGCGACTCGGGATGACGGCGAGTGGAGTCAGGCCTTCCACTTGCAGCGGCCGGTGCAACTGCATATCTACGCCCTGGGCGAAGGCTCCGAGCGACGCTTGAATGACCTGGGCTGGATTCAGGATGTCCACACCCGGGCCCGGGTCTGGGAGATGACCCCGCAAAAGGCCCAGTACGCCGGGGGAGCGCAAAAGAACCGCCGCCAGGTGGAGACCATTGAGCTGCCCGCCGGGGACTACGTGGCCACCTTCGTGACGGACGATTCCCACTCCCCCGCGGACTGGAATGCGGCTCCGCCCTGCGACCCCGGGCTCTACGGTCTCACCTTGTCCCTGCCCCGGGTGGGCGATGCCAGTGCCTTCTCCCTGCGCCCCCTGCCCAGCCCCGGCCCCGTCCTGGCGGAGCTGGTGAAGGTGGGCAACAGCGAGGACCGCAGCGCCCCCTTCAAGCTGGGTTCGGCCCAGACGGTGTGGGTCTACGCCCTGGGCGAAGCCAACGGGGATGAGATGGCCGACATGGCCTGGATCGAGGATGCCGCTGGCAAGCGGGTCTGGGAGCTGGACGAGAAGAAGACCCACCACGCCGGCGGTGCCCGCAAGAACCGCGTCGCCGACGAGCTGGTGAAGCTGGGGCCGGGTGCCTACACCCTGCACGTCCGCACCGACAGCTCCCACGCCTATGGACACTGGAACGACGATGCCCCGCGGGACGCAGCACACTACGGAGCGACGGTTTATGCGGTGAAGTGATGTTTGGATCGTCGAAATGAAAACCGCTAACCGCTGAGAACGCCGAGAACGCGGAGGGAAAGAAGTTAACCGCAGAGGACGCAGAGGGCGTAGTGAGATCTGCGCTCTTTGCGTTCTCTGCGGTTAATCAGTTTTGGAAGGGTCGATGACTTGAAGTGAGGTTGAACTGTCGGAATGAATACCGCTAACCGCTGAGAACGCGGAGGGAAAGAAGTTAACCGCAGAGGACGCAGAGGGCGCAGAGAGAAGCTCTCTTTCCTCTGCGCCCCCTGCGTTCTCTGCGGTTAATCGATTTTTGGAATGGTCGATGCCCTGAGGGCCAGCAGCACTTCCTTTTCGTCGGGAACCACGACGAAGGCCGAGCGGAACTCGTCAGGCACCTGGCAGGGACGGCCCGTTTCGGTGCTCAAGAACACCCACTGGGTGGTGGCCCGGGCCAGGACCTTGCGGTCCCGCTCGCGCCAGACCAGGTAGTGGCGGGGTGAGGTCTGCGCCTCGAAGCCACCGACCCAGGTCAGCAGGCGCAGTGCCTCTCCGACAAAGGCGGGCCGAAGGTAGTCGATGTGGTGGGAGCGGATGACCCAGGTGCCCCGTGCCTCCTGGTACCGCGCCAAGTCCCAGCCACAGGCGTCCGAGTGGGCGATGGCCACATCCTGCATCCAGCGCAGGTACTCCAGGTTGTTCACGTGGCCGTTCCCGTCGATGGAGGCCTCGGGAACCTCAAAGAGGTGTGTGAAGATGCCTGGGTTCGTCATGGAATAGCCTCGATGGATGCTCTGGTTGACGACAACGCCTCAAAAGGTGCCAGGTGATCCTTGGCTGTTTTGCTTTGTGCCCTTTGTGTTCTTTGTGGCCAATTCAAAACAAGAATCATTCAGAGGGCCTTGTTGGCAGCCACATGGACTCTGTGGTTGATCAGGAACACTCTGTTCCGGCTGCATGGGTGGAAAGAGCTCAGCCACAAAGAACACAAGGGGCACAAAGAACAGCCATGTGGCCTACGAGGAGACTGTCGGATCATGCGGCAGGCTGCCCCTGGGGGAGCGGAAGTAGGCGAAGGGGGTGGCCAGCAGAAAGTTCGAGACGCGGCTGGTGTAGATGTCGGCGTAGCGCTCGATCTGGCGGGTGAGGTGACTCTTGTCATTGCCGGCGCGGGTGAGGAGGCCCCAGCGGGTGTTGGTCAGCTCCGTGGCGGCCTGGGCCAGGGGGGCGATCTCGGCGTCCAGGGCCAGCAACTGGCCGCGCAGGTCATGGACCCGGGACTCCAGGGTGGCGTGGTCCGGGCCGGGCTGGGGGCCGTAGCCCGCGTGCAGGCGCTGCAGGTCCAGGCGGGCCTGGGAGAGCCGAGCCTCCAGGTCCCCCTTGGCACGCATGAGGATGAGCAAGCGCGCTTCAATGGCCTGGAAGCCAGCCAGGGCCGCCACCTCGCCCTCCAGTTCCCGGAGGACCAGGGCCGTGCGCCAGCTGAGGGTGCGCTTGCTCACGTGGACGTCACCGAACATGTGGTCGCCCACGTAGAGGATCTCGTCGCCGGAGATGCCCAGATCCCGCTCCACCTGGGCGGCGCTGCCTCCCAGGTAGATGCCGCCGCTGCGCAGGGGCCCCAGCAGGGGACGCAGCAGGCCCTCCTCGTCCACCACCTCGAAGAAAGGGCCGTGCTCCGTGAAGAAGGCGGGCTTGCGGGCGCTGACGATGACCACCTCGAAGAGCTCCCGCCAGGTCATGTCCCCGGGCAGGTGGCGGTCGAAGGCGTGGGCCATCATCTTCGCGGTGAAGGGCCACTCGGAGTTGGTGATGAGCAGCAGCTTCTTGCCGGCGATCTTCTGGTCCAGGAGGGCCAGGGCCGACTCCGGGTCCTGCACCACGTAGCGTTCCGGCGCGGCGGCGATGGCGGCCTTGAGGGTGCCCTCGATGTGCTGGGCGTCCACCCGGGCCCGCACGTGGCGGTAGAGGCTGGCGTATTCGAAAGGGCGGGGCAGGGCGCCTGCATCCAGGAGGTCCACGGCCTGGGCGTAGAGGCAGCCCTCGCTCAGCGAGAAGAGGGTGTTGAGGAAGACCCAACGGCTGTCGCTCAGGTCCACCAGGACTTGGCCATAAGCCTGCTGCTGCTGCGGGAAGTCCAGCATCCGCGTGCCATGCATGGCCCGCTTCACAAAGCCGAAGCGGTTGGCCTTCACAAGGTTGCCCAGCTCCGTATCGATGACCAGGCCCCGGGTCACCATCTCGGGGTCGAAGGCCAGGTCGCCCACGGGCCAGCCCTCGGTGCCCAGGCGCTCACGGGCCTGGGCGTAGACCATCTGCTCGAAGGCATCCACCCGGTAGTCCACCAGGGTGTAGTCCATGTCGTAGCCGATGGCCCGCACGGAGCGCAGGTTCAACGTCCGGTTGCAGAAGACCCCGCGACCCTGGGGATGCAGTTCGGTTGGGGCCGGAGGGGGCGGTATCGACATGGGCCAGGATACCAAGGCCCGGCGGTGGGTCGGCGGTTGGCGGTCTGTGCCCACGAGCGTGATCTCTTGAGGGGGTCATGCGATCCTGGAGGCTTGTGTTGGAGGTTCCATGTCCCTGTTCCAGCGGTTCCTGATACCCGCCGTGATGCTGCTGGCCCCGCTCTGCGCGGCGGAAAAGCGGGCCTTTCAGATCGAGGACCTCTACCGGCTCAAGGGGGTGCAGCACCTGGCCCTGAGCCCCGATGGCTCGCAGCTGGCCTTCGAAGTGTCCACCACGGACCTGAAGGCCTCCACCCGCAACACCCAGCTTTGGTTACTGGACACCGCCACTGGGGCATCCCGGCAGCTCAGCTTCTCGAGCAAGGCCGACACCGCGCCCCAGTGGTCCAAGGATGGCCGGAGCCTCTATTTCCTTTCCAACCGCGAAGGGGCGAATCAGCTTTGGGCTCTGGACCTGCAGGGCGGGGAAGCCCGCAAGGTCACGACCTTCGAGGGTGGCGTGGGCGATGCCAAGGTGGTGCCCGGCACGGCCCAGGTGGTGTTCACGGCTTCGGTATTCCCCGAGGCCATGACCGATGGGGCCAAGCAGAAGCACCTGGCCGAGCGGCTGGAGAACGGCCCCGTGCAGGCTCATCTCGCCGATTCCCTGCTGTACCGGCACTGGACCGAGTGGCGGGACTTCCAATACACCCATCTGTTCAAGAGCGGTGCCGAGGGCAAGGTGGAGGCGCTCACCGGCGGCAAGCAGGACTATCCAGGCTTCTGGCAGACTTGGGATCTGAGCCCTGATGGCAAGGAACTCTGTGTCACCACCAACACCGATCCGGTCACGGCCCGCAGCACCAACCAGGATCTCTTCCTCATCTCCCTGGAGGGGGACCGCACGCCCCGGCGCATCACCAGCAACAATCCGGCCGCGGACCAGGATCCCAAGTATTCGCCGGATGGCCGCTACATCGCCTATCGCATCCAACGCAAGTCGGGCCACGAGTCCGATCGTTTCCGCCTGGCTCTCTACGACCGCAAGGCCGGAACCCGCACAATCCTGACCGAGGAGATCGACAACTGGGTGGATGGGTTCCAGTGGTCCGCGGATGCCAAGGCCCTCTGGTTCACAGTTGAGGAAAAGGGCCACTGGTCCCTCTACCGGCTGGACGTGGCCACGGGCAAGGCCGCCCGCATGCTGGAAGGCCAGAGCATCAAGGAGTTCGTGGTCAGCCCGAACCAGACCTCGGTCTACCTCACCAAAACCCGGGTAGGTGAGCCCGTGGAGATCTGGCGCTACGCCCTCGGCACCAAGACCCTGACCCGCCTCAGCGCCTTCAACCAGGCCCTCACCGAGACCGTGGACTTCCGTCCCGCCGAGGAGCAGTGGGTCAAGGGGGCCGATGGCCGGGACATCCAGGTCTACGTGGTGAAGCCCCACGGCTTTGATCCCGCGAAGAAATATCCCCTCATCCTCAACGTCCACGGTGGGCCCCAGATGATGTGGTCCGACACCCTGCGCGGCGACTGGCAGGTCTATCCCGGTGCGGGCTACATCGTGGCCTTCCCCAATCCCCACGGGTCCACGGGCTTCGGCCAGGCTTTCACAGACGCCATCAGCGGCGACTGGGACGGCAAGGTGCAGGTGGACATCGCCAACGTGGCCGAGCATCTGGCGGGCCTGCCCTACGTGGACAAGGACCGCATGGGTGCCATGGGCTGGAGCTGGGGCGGCTACGCCATGATGTGGCTGGAGGGGCACACCACCCGCTTCAAGGCCCTGGCGGCCATGATGGGGGTCTACGACCTGCGCTCCATGCACGGCGCCACCGAGGAACTGTGGTTCCCGGAGCACGACCTCACGGGCACGCCCTGGGATCAGGCCGCCACCTACGAGCGCATGAACCCCAGCAGCGCCGTGAAGGCCTTCCAGACCCCCTGCCTCGTCATCACCGGCGAGCGCGACTACCGCGTGCCCTACACCCAAAGCCTGCAGTTCTTCACGGGGCTCCAGGAGATGGGCGTTCCCAGCCGCCTCATCGTATTCAAGAACGATGGCCACTGGCCGGACAACCTGAAGTCCATGCCCGTCTACTACAACGCCCACCTGGAGTGGTTCCAGAAGTACCTGGGCGGCGGTGCCGCCCCCTGGAGCACCGAGGACCTGGTTCGGAACCTGGCCTTCGAGAAGGCCGCGAAATAGGTATTTCAGGCGTTTCTTGACCTAGAAGAAACAGCGAATAAGCAAGAAATCTTAGAAAGCCGCTTTAGGAATGTGCCCGGACTGACGATACATCATCAGATCTGTGCGCAGAGCTCGTGTGGCTGCAGAACGATCACTTCTGCGAGGCACTCCCAACCGGGGGGTCCTCCTGGGAGCACCTTGCACCGGGTTGCCTTGGGCGCTTCGCCCTGGCCGACCCGGGCGGTGGTCTATTCGGCTTTTCGAGACCCACCCACAGGAGATTTCCATGAGCCAACGCTCCACCCGGATGCTGCAGGGCAGTCTTACGCTCCTGGGCCTTGCCCTCTCCGCCCAGTCCCCTGAGGCCATGCGCCAGAGCCCGGCGGGGGACGCGGGCCTCACCCTCCGGGTGCTGGAAGATGGGCGCGCCGCCCAGGGCCTGGACAGCCTCCACAGCTTCCGCAGGGTCCGGGACATCAGCGATGCCTATGGCACGACCCACATCCGCGCCCAGCAGTACTACCAGGGCCTGCGGGTCTGGGGCGGAGAGCTGATCCTCCGGCAGTCGCCCCAGGGTGACTCCGAGATCACCACCGATGCCCTCGTGCGCGACCTGGCCCTGCGCCCGGAGCCCAGCCTCGGCGTGGCCGAGGTGCTGGCCGTGGCCCACCAGGCCGTGGGCCCCAAGGCCGCCTACCGGGTGGTCCCGGAGGTTGAGCTGGTGGTCCTCCCCTTGAGCCGCAAGGTCGCCAAGGAGGGCCTGCGCAGCCCTGACAACGCCGACCATTTCGTGGACCAGGCCCAGCGCAACGAGTTGGCCTACTGGGTCCACGTGGAACTGGAAGATGCGGCCGACACCCGTCACGAGGACCTCCTCATCCAGGCCCACACGGGCGAGATCCTCCAGCAGTGGTCCAGTCTCCACACCAGCGCCCAGGTGGGTGTGGGCCGTACCGAATACAGCGGCAACGTGTCCATCAACGCCAACAGCCTCAGCTCCGGCTTCGAGCTGCGCGACCTCACCCGGGCCGGGAACTACACCACCAACATGGGCAGCGGCACCACTGGCAACGGCACCGTCTTCACGAACAGCCTGGACGACTGGGGCGACAACCTGAACTACAACCCCGCCCAGCCCGGCAGCTCCAAGAACGGCCAGACCGCCGCCGTGGACGCCCACTACGGCATGCAGGTCACCTGGGACTTCCTGAAGCAGGTCCTGGGACGCAACGGCCTGGATGGCGCGGGGCGGGCGATCTTCAGCCGCGTCCACTACAGCTCTGCCTATGACAACGCGTTCTGGTCCGACGCCTGCTTCTGCATGACCTATGGCGACGGCAGCCTGTTCAAGACCCTCACGGCCCTGGATGTGGCGGCTCACGAGATGGGCCACGGCGTCATGGCGAGCACAGCCAAGCTCAACTACTACGGCGAGAGCGGCGGCCTCAATGAAGCCAACTCAGACATCTTCGGCACCATGGTGGATTTCTACGCCAAGGGCGCCGGCGGCGCCGGTGCGGTGATCCCCAACACCGGGGGTAACTTCACCATTGGCGAGCAGCTGGAGACCGCCAGCTTCCCCGTGCCCCTGCGCTACATGTACAAGCCCAGCCTCGATGGGCGCAGCCCCGATGCCTGGAGCGCCAGCCTGGGCGGCCTGGATGTGCACTACAGCTCGGGCCCCATGAACCGGGCCTTCTACTTCCTGAGCCAGGGCGCCTCGGCCACCACCACCAGCACCTCGTACAGCAGCTACCTGCCCAAGGGCATGACGGGCCTGGGCAATGACAAGGCCTTCCGCATCTGGTGGCGGGCCGTGTCCACCAAGCTCACGTCCACGTCCGACTATCTGGCCGCCCGCAATGGTTCCATCACCTCCGCCCGAGAGTTGTACGGCGCCAACGGCGCCGAGGAGGCCGCGGTCTGGAACGCTTTCGCCGCCATCAACGTGGGCAGCGCCTGGACTGCCCCGGATACCACCGCCCCCGTCGTGAGCGCCAAGGCCACGGGCACCCTGGCCGCCATCAGCTTCACGGCCACCGCCACGGACAACGTGGGCGTGACCCGCGTGGACTACTACGTGGATGGTGTCCTCAAGGGCAGCGCCACGGCCACCCCCTACACCTACGCCTGGGACTCCACCACCGTCGCCAACGGCAGCCACGCCCTGGTGGCCAAGGCCGCCGATGCCGCGGGCAACCTCGGAACCTCTGCCTCGGTCTCTTTCAGTGTGGCCAATCCGCCCAAGGACACCACGGTCCCCGTGGTGAGCGCCAAGGCCACGGGCACCCTGGCCGCCATCAGCTTCACTGCCACAGCCACGGATAACGTGGGCGTGACCCGCGTGGACTATTACGTGGACGGTGTCCTCAAAGGCAGCGCCACGGCCAGCCCCTACACCTACGCCTGGGACTCCACCACTGTCGCCAACGGCAGCCACGCCCTGGTGGCCAAGGCCGCCGATGCCGCGGGCAACCTGGGCACCTCCGCATCCGTTTCCTTCAGTGTGGCCAATCCCCCGAAGGACACCACGGCTCCCGTCATCAGCGCCAAGGCCACGGGCACCGCAGGCAGCATTGCCTTCACGGCCACGGCCACGGACAACGTGGGTGTGACCCGCGTGGACTACTACGTGGACGGTGTCCTCAAGGGCAGCGCCACGGCCAGCCCCTACACCTACGCCTGGGACTCCACCACCGTCGCTAACGGCACCCACGCCCTGGTGGCCAAGGCCGCTGATGCCGCGGGCAACCTGGGTACCTCCGCCTCGGTCGCCTTCACCGTGACCAACAAGGACACCACTGCTCCCGTTGTCTCGGCCCAGGCCTCGGGCACGGCTGGATCGATCACCTTCACGGCCACGGCCACGGACAAGGTGGGTGTGACCCGGGTGGACTACTACGTGGACGGCGTCCTCAAGGGCAGCGCCACGGCCAGCCCTTACACCTACGCCTTCAGCTCCACCACCGTGGCCGACGGCACCCACACCCTGGTGGCCAAGGCCGTGGATGCGGCGGGCAACCTGGGCACCTCCGCTTCGGTTTCCTTCACGGTCAGCAACACACCCTCCACGACCTACAACGAGGTCGAAAACAACAACAGCGTGGCCACCGCCAACGCCGTTCCCGACACGGCCACCACCATCAAGGGGGCCATCAGCACTGGCAGCGACCTGGATACCTTCGCCATCCGCCTGGTGGCCGGCAAGTCCCTGCAGATCACCCTCACCTGCCCTCCGGGCACCATGTATGGCCTGGCCCTCGTGGGTCAGAGCGCGACCGCAGGCCTGCGTGGCGCGACGCTGGTGTGCGGGTCCTCCGTGGAGCGCGACAACCCCGCGGATGGCAAGTGGGCCCGGCGCGCCACCTCCAGCACCCAGGTGCTCACCATCCCGCCCCAGCCTGCTTCGCTGGCCATGGTCACGCTCTACATCCAGGTCTACAGCCTGACCGGCGTGGGCAGCAGCGCGCCCTACACCATGGCGCTGGTCCGCTAACGCTGGCCATCCCAGCCAGCGATTTGCTTTTGTGTGAACCCCAAGAGGGCGAAAAGCCTTGGGGTTCTGGCAAGCTAGGTCATCGCCTCCGGCCCCGGGAACCCATGTCCAAGTCCACTGCCATCCTCCTCATCTCCTGCCCTGATCAGCGCGGCATCGTGGCCCGGCTTTCGGGCTTCGTGTTTGAGCGAGGCGGCAACATCGTGGACTCGGACCACCACTCGGACCTGCAGGCGGGCAGGTTCCTGGGCCGCATCGAGTGGGAGGACGAGTCCAGCCCCGAGGAAAGGGCCCAGCTGCGCCGGGACCTGGAGGTCGTGGCCGGTCCCATGGGGGGCAGTTGGCAGCTGCACTTCTCGGATGTGGTGCCCCGCATCGCCATCTGGTGCAGCCGCCAGGAGCACTGCCTGCTGGACCTGGTCTGGCGCCACCAGGCGGGGGAGCTGGGCGCGGAGCTGGCCTTTGTGCTCAGCAACCACGAGCTGCTGCGCCGCCACGTGGAGCCCCTGGGCATTCCCTTCCACGTCTTTCCCATCACCAAGGACACCAAGGCTGCCCAGGAACAGCGGCAGCTGGAGCTCCTCCGGCGGGAGCGGGTGGATCTGGTGATCCTCGCCAAGTACATGCAGGTGCTCAGCGGCGACTTCCTGCGGGCCTTTCCCGAGGTCATCAACATCCACCACAGCTTTCTGCCCGCCTTCGCCGGGGCCCAGCCCTACCATCAGGCCCATGCCCGGGGTGTGAAGATCATTGGTGCCACGGCCCACTTCGTCACTGAGGATCTGGACTCGGGGCCCATCATCGAGCAGGACGTGGTGCGCGTGAGCCACCGGGACACCGCCGAGGACCTGGTGCGCAAGGGCCGCGACATGGAGCGCCTGGCCCTGGCCCGCGCCGTGCGCCTGCACCTGAACCGCCGCGTGCTCACCTACGGCAACAAGACCGTGGTGTTCGAGTAGGGATCAACCATCAGGTTATTTGGGTCAAGGACAACACTGGTCACCACCAAGGCACCAAGAAAAGTAGGCTTCGCTAGAGGCCTCTTCAGTTCTTGGTGCCTTGGTGGTGAATCCTTTGCTTGTCGAACTGCTTGGGCGCTGGGCTCAGAAGCGCCAGGTCGCGCCGAGGGTGATGCCCGTGGCGGTGAGGTCCGGGCGGATGGGGCTCCAGAAGGCCTTGACCTCCGCGCCCAGGCGCGGGGAGATCTGGTAGCCCATTCCGCCCTCCAGGGCAAAGCGGGTGACGGAGAGCGTGGAGGTCGTGGCCCCCTGGGCGCCCACCTTCCACATGTGGCCGCCCACGGAACCGATCAAGTAGGGCCCGCCGTGCTCCGACTCGCCGGGGAACCAGAGGGTGTCCAGCAGGAAGTCCACGGAGGAGACGCCGGTCCGGGTGCCGGGCAGGCCAGCGGTGGTGCCCGTGGGGATGACCTGGGCGCCCACATAGGGCCGGAACCGGAAGGGGAGCCCTTCCAGGGGGAACTCCACGAAAGCGCCGCCGCCCGCGCCGAAGGTGCTGCTGGTGGTGTTCCGCAGGTCGCTCATGGTGAGCAGGCCGTAGCCTTTGAGGCCCAGGGCGGTGTCCTGGCCCCAGAGGGAGAGGGGCAGGGAGGCAAGCAGCAGGGTGGCCAAGTGTCGTGAGGTCATTCGTTCACTCCGTACTTACCAAGTGTGTCGGCCCAACGGCCCTGGGCCTTGAGGATGCGCTCCGCCACGGCCCGCAGTACACCCTGTCCTCCGGGCACGGTGGTCACCCAGTGGCAGGCGGCCTGCACTTCGGCCGCGGCGTCAGAGGGGCAGGCGGCCAGGCCCACCCGCCGCAGCAGTGGCAGGTCCGGCAGGTCGTCGCCCAGGTGGGCCACCTGGTCGTAGGCCAAGCCGTACTTCGCGCAGAGCTGGTCCAGGATGGGCTTCTTGTCCAGGAACCCCGCGAAACAGTCCTCCACACCCAGGTCCCTGGCCCGGTTCACGGTGGCCCCGGAGTCCAGGCCCGAGATGAAGGCCACCGGAATGCCGGCCCGCTGCAGCCACTTGATGGCCGCCCCGTCCCGCACGAAGAAGGTCTTGGTATGGCCTGGCTCCGGGCCGTAGTGCAGGGCCCCGGTGGTGAGCACCCCATCGATATCGGTGCAGAGCAGGCGGATCTTGGCGGCGCGCAGGTCCAGGTCGTCCACGGGAGTCTCCAGGTCCAGCCTACTGGACGGGACGGGTTCCGGTCAGCCCACCTCGGGAAATTCGACAGATCGGTGGAATGTTTGAGAGCCAGATGCCCCAGTGGATATATAGTTTCTAAAACCTTTCCCAGGGCCTTGACGAGAAGTCAAAACTAAACGACTATATTCGCATGGAGTTAATCTTGTGACCCACCAGCTCAGCAATCCGATGATCGAAGAAGTGAGTTGCCTCTTCAGCGCCCTGGGCGATGCTTCCCGCCTGAAGATTCTCCGTACGCTCCTCGACAGCAAGAGCCCTCTGAGCCAGGGTGCCGTGGCAGAGGCCTCCGGCCTTTCCCAGGCCAACGCCTCCAAGCATCTGGCCTGCCTGGTGCGGGTGGGCCTGGTGAACCGCGAACCCGAAGGTAACGCGGTGTTCTTCACGCCCATCATGCCCCTGGTGGGCGAGCTTTGTGAGCTTGTCTGTGGCCACGTCAGTGACCGCGCCCGGGTCACCTACAAGGCCCTCAAGTAGAAAGGGCCTCGGCCCTTTTTTTGCTCGGGAGTATTCCTATATGAGTATTTGTCTCAATTCCACACTGGCCCTGCTTTTGGCGGCAGGGGCTGGCCTCGGCGCCGCTGAGCCGCTCAGCCTCGAGACGGCCATCCGCCGGGCCTGGACGGACCAGGCCGGGTTGCGGGCGGGCCAGGCCATGGTGGAGAGCCGTCAGGCCGAGGCCGAGGGCCTGCGCGACCTGCGCCTGCCCACCCTCACCCTCGGTGCCAGCGGCATCCGCACGGACGAGCCCATGCAGTCCTTCGGCATCAAGCTGAACCAGGCCCGCATCGGCGCGGCGGATTTCAATCCCCTGTCGCTCAACCACCCGGATGCCATCGGTGCCTATGGGGGCAGCCTCGTGCTGCAGCAGTCCCTCTACACCGGCGGACGCATCAGCGCAGCCCGGCGGGCCGGCGAGTATCTGGCCCAGGCGGAGCAGGCCAGTCAGGAGCGGCGGCGTCAGGAGACGGCCCAGGCGGTGGTGGAGGCCTACTTCGGCGTCCAGGTGGGCGAGCAGGCCCTGCGCTGGGTGGAGGACACCCGTGCCTGGGTGCAGGGCCTGGAGGACTTCGTGGGAGCCCGTGTGCAGCAGGGCCTGCTGCTGGAATCGGAACTGCAGCGCCTGAAGGCCGTGCACGCCCAGGTGGACGCCCAGAAGGCGGAGGTGCTGCGCCAGCTGCGCTCGGCCCGCTCGGGCCTCGGCCTGCTCACGGGTTCGGGGCCCGTGGAGGAGCCCCTGGGCACCTCCCTGGAAGCCACCCTCGGCGCACCCGAGCCGGGCACGGCGATGCGACCCGACCTGGTGGCCGCAGACCTGCAGGCCAAGGCGGCCCACGAGGGTGCTGCGGCCGCCCAGGGCGCCAACCGTCCTGAGGTGGGACTCGAGGTGGGAGCGGGCACCTTGCATCATTCCTGGTCCGACAAGGGCACCTGGACCTACGCGGCCCTGGGCGTGAAGTGGAAGGTCTTTTCGGCACCGGACCAGGCCAAGGTCAAGGCTGCCCGGGCCCAGGAACGGGCCGCCACCGACCTGAGGCGCTTCAAGCAGCAACAGGCGGCCCATGAGGTACGCCTGGCCGAAGAGGGTGTGAAGGCCGCTGAGGCCCGCGGGCTGGCTGCTCGCGCGGCCCTCTCCGCGGCGGAGGAGTCCCGGCGCCTGCGGGAGTTGCGGCACCGGGAAGGGCTCCTGCCCCTCACGGAAGTGCTCGATGCCGAGGCCGCCGTGCAGGGCGCCCGCACCCTCATCCTCCAGAGCCTCTTTGATCTGCGCACCAGCCGCGCCGGACTCGATCTGGCCTCGGGCCATCCCATCGAAGGAGTGAAGCCATGAAGTCGATTCTCGTTCCGGTTGTGTTGACAGGTGGTCTGCTGGGGAACCTGGCCTGTGGTCACTCGGAGCCCAAGGCCGAGGCAAAGGTGCTGCCCAAGGTGGCCGTGAGCCTCGTGGGCCAGGGCGCCCCCGAGGGCGGCGCCTGGGTGGCTGCCACCCTGCAGTCCACCCGCACCGCCACCCTCTCCACACGCATGGCGGCCCAGGTGCGGCGGGTTCTTGTGCAGGAGGGCCAGCGCGTGGCCGCGGGGGCTCTGCTGATGGCCCTGGGCGACGAAGACCTCCAGGGCCAGCTCCGGGCCGCAGAGACCGGCCTGGCCACCGTGGAGGCCCACCATCGCCGCATCCAGGCCCTGCAGGCGCAGAAGGCCAGCACCCTCTCCGAGCTGGAGCAGGCCCAGGCCCAGGTGGCCCAGGCGCAGGCGGGCGTAGCCGTGCTGAAGGCGAACCTGGCCTACACCCAGCTCCGCGCCCCCTTCGCGGGTGTGGTGCAGTCCCGCAAGGTGAACGAGGGCGACTTCGTGGCCCCGGGCATGCCTCTGCTGGAACTGGTGGGCGAGGGTGAGCAGGAGCTGGTGGGCACGCTGTCGGACGACGAGGCCAAGGGCCTGAAGCTGGGCGCCAAGCTGAAGTTTGAAACCGAGGGCGTGGCGGGCGAGGCCCAGATCAGCGGGCTGGCCCCCGGCGGTGATCCCGCCAGCCACCGCGGCGCCCTCCGGGCCAAGGTGCTCAAGCCCAAGGGCCTGCGTCAGGGCTCCTTTGCGCGCCTGTTGGTGCCGGCGTCGGCTGCCACCCCGACCACTGGCCAGGAGCTCTCCGTGCCCCGCACCGCCCTCCTCACCCGCGGTGAGTTGGTCGGCGTCTTCATCGCCAAGGAGGGCCACGCGGAGCTGCGTTGGATCACCCTGGGCGAGGGCAGCGGCAGCCAACTGCCCGTGCGCTCGGGCCTCCGGGCGGGCGAGCAGGTCATCGACCGCCCCGGCGCCCTCCAGGACGGCCAGCCCATTGAGGTGAGCCATGGCGGCAAGTGACCTCAAACTGGGGCTTGCCGGGAAGCTGGCTAAGGGCTTCCTGCGCAGCAAGCTGACGCCCCTGCTGGTGCTCGCCTCGCTGATGCTGGGTCTCCTGGCCGTGGTGCTCACGCCCAGGGAGGAGGAGCCCCAGATCATCGTCCCCATGGTGGACCTCTACGTGCCCTTCCCGGGCGCCAGCCCCAAGGAGGTGGAGAGCCAGGTCACCACGCCCCTGGAACGCCGCCTGTGGGGCATCTCCGGCGTGGAGTACCTCTACAGCGTGAGCCGGCCGGGTCTGGCGCTCATCACCGTGCGCTTCAAGGTGAACGAGCCCCAGGAGCCCAGCCTGGTGAAGATCTACCAGGAGCTGGCAGCCAACCCGAACCTGCTGCCCCCCGGGGCCATGAAGCCCATCCTCAAGCTGCAGACCATTGATGATGTGCCCTTCCTGGGCCTGACGCTGCATGGTGAGCCCGGCTCCGCCCAGACCCCGGGGCAGCTCCGCACCCTGGGCGAAGCCCTGGCCCGGGAGCTGGCGGATGTGCCCAGCACCGCCCAGGTGAAGGTCATCGGCGGCGCTCGCCGCCTGGTTCGCATCGAGCCGGACCCGGATCGCCTGCGGGCCCTCAATATCTCCATGGCCGAGCTGCAGCCCACTCTGCAATCCGCTGAGGCGCAACTTCCCGCTGGGGCCCTGGTGGACCGTGGGCAGCGCACGGAAGTTGAAGCCACGGGCTTTGTCATGCAGGCCTCGGAGCTGCGGCGCCTGGTCATCGGCGTCCGCAACGGCAAGGCCCTCTACCTGGGCGATGTGGCCAAGGTGGTGGACGGTCCCGAGCCGGAGCCACCGGTGGTGCTCTTCGCGCAGGCAGGCCAACAGGGCTTCGAGCCCGCCGTGGGCATCACGCTGTCCAAGCGCGTCGGCACCAACGCCACGGCACTCGCAGAGCAGGTATTGGCCAAGGTGGAGGCTCTGCGCGGCGGGCTCATCCCCCGGAACCTGAAGGTCACGGTCACCCGCAACTACGGTGAGACCGCCGGTGACAAGTCGAACGAGCTCATCGAGCACCTGCTCATCGCCACCCTCAGTGTCATCGCGCTGATCCTGCTGGCCATGGGCTGGCGGAGCGCCGTGGTGGTGGGCATCGCTGTGCCTGTGACCCTGGCGCTCACCCTGCTCATCACCTACCTGTTCGGCTACACCCTGAACCGGGTGACGCTCTTCGCGCTCATTTTCTCCATTGGCATCCTGGTGGACGACGCCATCGTGGTGGTGGAGAACATCCACCGGCACATGCACCTTCCAGGGCACCGCAAGCCCTTCGCCAGCGTCATCGTGGAGGCCGTGGACGAAGTGGGCAATCCCACGATCCTGGCCACCTTCGCCGTCATCGCCGCCATTCTCCCCATGGCCTTCGTCCGCGGCCTCATGGGCCCCTACATGCGCCCCATCCCCGTGGGCGCGAGTCTGGCCATGCTCTTCAGCCTGGTCATCGCCTTCGTCATCAGCCCCTGGGCCAGCCTCATTGTCTTCCGAAAAGAAGCCAACCTGGCCGAGACCGATCCCTCGGGCCTGCACCCGGGCCTCCCGGAAAACGTCCCTGCGGAGCCCGGCGCGGCGCCGGACCATCTGCTGGCCCATGAAGTCCAGGAAACCCGCATGACCCGCCTCTACCGCCGGGTCATGCATGCGCTGCTGACCCGCGCCTCAGTGCGCTGGGGGTTCTTCGGCGGGGTGGTCATGCTGCTCCTGGGGGCCATGTCCCTGGTGGGCTTCGGGGTCGTGAAAGTGAAGATGCTGCCCTTCGACAACAAGTCGGAGTTCATGGTGCAGCTGGATCTGCCTGCGGGCACGCCCCGGGAGGACGCCCTGGCCCTGGGACAAGATCTGGCCCGGCGCCTGCTGCAGGACGCCACGGTCAAGGACATCCAGGTCTATGCGGGCGAAGCGGCACCCTTCACATTTGTGGGCATGGTCCGCCACAGCTTCCTGCGCTCAGAGGCCCAGATGGTGGACCTTCAGGTAAACCTGGTGCCCAAGCAGCAGCGCAAGGAGCAGAGCCACGCCATCGTGGTGCGCCTGCGTCCCGAGTTGGAAAAGCTCATCAAGGGATCTGACGCCCGGATAAAATTGGTGGAGATCCCGCCCGGCCCGCCGGTCATGGACACCATCGTGGCGGAGATCTACGGACCCAGTGAGGCCGAGCGCACACGTCTGGCCACGGAGACCCTGGCCGCCTTCAAGAGCGTGGACGGCATCGTGGACGTGGACTCCACCCTCAATGCCACGGGCCCCAAGCTGAGCCTGGTGCTGGACCGGGAGAAGGCCGCCCTGCACGGCGTGGCCCCTGCCGCTGTGGTGCAGACCCTGGCCATGGCGGGCTACGGCTACACCGCTGGTGCCTTCCACGAGCTGCGGGGCAGCAGCCAGGTCCCCGTCCTGGTGCGGCTGGCCTTGGAAAAGCGGCAGCACCTGGATCAGCTCCTGCAGCTGGGCGTCCCCGGCAGCCGGGGCCTGGTGCCTGTGCGGGAGCTGGTGACGGTGAAGGAGGGCCGCGAGGACGCAACGCTCTACCACAAGAACCTCATGCCCCTGACCTACGTGTTCTCGGACCTGGCGGGCAGCATTGAAAGCCCGGTCTACGCCCTGGCGGCCCTCAACAAAAAGATTGACGCCATGAAGGGCACGGGCGGGGGTGCGGTCCCGCGCCTGGGCCTGGCCCATCCTGAGAACACCGAGTCCCTGGCCCTCAAATGGGATGGGGAGTGGCACATCACCCTGGAGGTCTTCCGGGATCTGGGCCTGGCCTTCGCCGCGGTGCTGGTGCTGATTTTCATCCTGGTGGTGGGCTGGTTCGAGAGCTTCGAGATCCCCTGGGTGATCCTCGTGCCCATCCCCCTGTCACTCATCGGCATCATCCCCGCCCATGGCATCCTGGGCGCCTTCTTCACGGCCACCAGCATGATCGGCTTCATCGCGGGCGCGGGCATCATCGTCCGCAACAGCATCATCCTCGTGGACTTCATCGAGCTGAAGCTGCGCGAGGGGATGTCCCTGGAGTCCGCTGTGGAGGAGGCAGGTGTGGTGCGCTTCCGCCCCATGCTGTTGACCGCCGCCGCCGTGCTGGTGGGCAGCTCCGTCATGCTGGCGGATCCCATCTTCCAGGGCCTGGCCATCAGCCTCATGGCCGGTGAAGTGGCCGCCACCTTATTGTCCCGCCTCGCCGTTCCCGTCCTCTACTACCTGGTGGCCCGCCGCGGCCACGCTGCGAAACTGCAGCGTCAGGGCCTCTCGGAAGAAAATTAACAACAGAGTTCCTCTTTCTTAAACCGATCAGCTTTGTGTTCTTTGTGTTCTTTGTGTTCTTTGTGGCAAATTGTGGTGTTTATTTTTCAAGGGGGCTTCAATGAACGTCGATCGCATCGTCCACAGTGTCGCAGGGTCCTTCATCCTGCTGAGCCTGGCTCTTGCGAAGTTCCACCACCCCGCCTGGATCTGGTTCACGGTCTTCGTGGGTGCGAACCTGCTGCAGAGCGGCCTCACGAACTGGTGCCTCATGTCCACAATCCTCAAGAAGCTGGGCGTTCCCGAGGGGGCGGGCGTGGGTTGCTCCCTGCCCGAGTCCAAGTGAAGGCCACGGCTCTCCGCCTGGTCCTGGGCCTCGTCATCGGCGGCGCCCTGGGCTACGGGTGGCACCGCCTCGTGGGCTGCACCACCGGCACCTGCCCGCTGACCGCCACCCCCCTGCGCGGCATCAGCTACGGCGCAGTGATGGGGTTGGTGTGGGCCTTTTCCCGGTAGTCTTTCCCACAGCGGGAATTGCTTTGCAATTCCCGCTCATGAAGAGCTGAAAGGGAACCCATGCAACACTGGATCTACCTCATCCCCATCCTCGTCATCGCCTACATGTTCTGGAGTCGCCGCTCGGCCTCGGCCACGGACCTGCAGGGCCTGCTGGTCAAGGGCGCCCAGATTGTGGACGTGCGCACCAAGGCGGAGTTCCAGAGCCAGTCCCACCCCAGGTCGATCAACATCCCCCTGGACCAGCTGGGCGACAAGCTGAAGAGCCTGGACAAGACCAAACCCGTCCTCGTCTGCTGCGCCTCCGGCGCCAGAAGTGGTGTCGCGGTAGGGATCCTCAAGAAGGCAGGCTTCAGCGACGTAGCGAACATCGGGGCCTGGACGCGGATTGCATCGCTGGTGTCCTGAAACGGTAAACAATCCCTGATTGAAACCTAGCGGTGCGCCAGGTGCCTCGCCACGATCCACTCGACGACCTGGTCCAGGCTCATCTCGCTGGAATCCAGGGCCACGGCATCTTCGGCCTGCCTGAGGGGCGCCACGGCGCGGGTGCTGTCGGCTTTGTCCCGCCGGTTGAGGTCTGTGAGCACATCCTCAAAATCGGGGCTCTGGCCCTTGGCTTCCAGTTCCAGGAAGCGGCGGTGGGCGCGGGCTTCGGGGCTGGCGGTGAGGAAGACCTTGCAGCAGGCCTGGGTGAACACCACGGTGCCGATGTCACGACCGTCCACCACCCACTGGCCGCGCTGACCGATGCGGCGCTGCTGGTCCACCAGGACCTCGCGCACGCGGGCGTTGGCGCTCACGGGCGTGACCAGGCGAGTGACCTCCTGGGTGCGGATGGCCTCGCTGACGTCCTCACCTCGCAGGTAGATGCGAGTGCCGCGCTGCTCCAGATCAAGACCTGCCAGCAGGGCCTCCAGAGCCTCAGGATCATCAAGCTGGGTACTGCTGCGATGGAGGGCCAGGGCCGCGGCGCGGTACATGGCGCCGGTGTCCAGGTATTCCCAGCCCAGACGGGCGGCGACCCGCCGGGCAGTGGTGGACTTCCCCACGCCCGACGGGCCGTCGATGGCAATCAGTGGCAGAGCGGATGCGTTCATGGCTCCACCTTGAGAACAGACCCTTAGTTGAGACCGAACTGCTTCAGGATCTTGGGATCCTTCTCATCCTGCGCCAGGAGGGTGTGGCAGGTGTCGCAGTCGCCCTTGATGGTGCGGCCATCGGCAGCCGTGTGCATGCCGTCGTGGCAGCGGAAGCAGCCCACGGAATCCTCATGCCCGATGTTGTTGGGGTGGGTGCCCCAGGTGATCTTCATCTCGGGGAAGACGTTGCGCATGTAGATGGCCTTCACCACCTCGCCCGCAGTGTCCACGGCGGCCCGCTTGGTCTTGTAGATCTCGGGATAGGTGGTTCGGTAGTACTCCGCGAGGTTCACAGGGATCTTGGCGGCGGCGTCTTTCTGGTCGCTGTAGGTGGCCTTGAGCAGTTCCAGGCCCTTCTTCTTGAGGAAGGGCAGCTCGGAGCTCATGCGCTTTTCCATGAGGGCCTTGTCCAGGGCACGGTCGGGCAGCTGGAAGGCATGGGTGGGCCGGTTGTGGCAGTCGATGCAGTCCATTTTGCGGCTGGTGGCCTTGTCCAGCTTCTCCTTGGACAGGTTCTTGAACTCGTCACTGACGTAGTCCACCAGGGAGCCGTTCTCCTCGCGGTAGGTGACCTTGGGGATCTCCTGGCGACGCGAATCCGTGGTGATGTAGCTGATGCGCTCCATGGCGTCCAGGTGGCGGCCGTGGATGCCCGTGGTGCCGTTGGGCGTGTGACCGCCGATCTTCATGAGCAGGATGCTGGTGGAGGGGGTGTTGGTCTCGTCCTCGGCGAACTTGGTGCGCACGATCAGCTTGTCGGCCGTGAACTTCTGGGGCCAGTGGCACTGTTCGCAGGTCTCGCGGGCGGGGCGCAGGTGCTCGACGGGGCTGGGGATGGGGCGGGAATAGGTGCCGAAGGCCACGGCGAAGAGCTGGCGGGTGCCGGAGATCTTGGCGCGGACAAGGGCGGGAGCGCCCTGGCCGATGTGACACTGGGCGCAGCCCACGCGGGAGTGGGGGGAGTCCAGGAAGGCCGTGTATTCAGGGCTCATCACCGTGTGGCAGGTGAGGCCGCAGAACTGGTTGGAGTCCATGTACTCGACGCCCTTGAGGCCCGCGGTGCCCATGATGCTGACGTTGATGAAGGTGAGCACGCCCACCACGGTCAGCAGGCGACGCACGCTGGGGTTCTTGAAGTCCACGGCCTGAAGGGGCTTGGGAGCCTCACCAGCGAGGCGGCGCTTGCGGCGCTCCAGGGCGATGCCGAAGGGAATCAGGATGAGACCCACCACGAACAGCGCCGGGAAGATGAGGAACATGAGGATGCCGGCATAGGCGTGGATCTGGTGGGGGCTGGTGATCTCCATGAACCAGAACCAGACCAGCACGAAGGCGGAGCTGGTGGTCAGAGCCGCGCCCGCGAGGCTCAGCCAGTTGTTGCCGAGCTGGAAGGCCAGACGGAAGAGATCTCTGATGCGTTCGCCAGTGGCCATGAAGCTACCTCCGAGTGGGGGGTTTCGTGCAGATGACATTGATGTGAAAAATGTCTAAGTCCAGCCTACATTTCTTCCAAGTCCATCCGCAAGCCGCGGCCCCGGTCTGGAGATCTAAGTGCCCATCTTGCATGGGCCGGCATTCCAAGTTGTGACATCCGTCCCTCAGTTGCGGCGGAGGACTTCCAGGAAGACTTCGCCGTACTGCTGGAGCTTCTTGGGGCCCACGCCGCTGAGGGCCAGAAACTCTGCGGCCGAGCCGGGCTGGTAGCGGGCCATCTGCTGGAGGGTGGCATCGCTGAAGATCACATAGGCGGGCACGCCCTTGGCATCGGCCAGTTGCTTGCGAAGGGCCTTCAGCTCGCGGTACAAGACCTCCTCGCCCTCCACATGGGCTTCGGTCAGGGCGGGACGGGTCCCCCGGGGCGAGCCGCGCTTGGCCTTGCCGGGCGCGGGAGCGGCCTCCAGGGGGTCGCGGCCCGAGCAGATGTCGCAGGAACTGCCACAGGGCTCCATGCGCTCGCCGAAGTGGGCCAGCAGGGCCTGGTGGCGGCAGCGCGTGGCGTCCGCCATGCGGAAGAGATCCCGGGTCTGCTGCTGCTGGGCCTGGGCCAGACCCGCCTCCACGCCGTCCGTGAAGCGGTCATAGCTGAGGACATCACCCCAGCTGTAGAACATGATGCAGTCGGCATCGGCGCCGTCACGGCCCGCACGGCCGATCTCCTGGTACCACCCTTCGACGCTCTTGGGCATGTCCCGGTGGATGACATAGCGGATGTTGCTCTTGTCGATGCCCATGCCGAAGGCCACCGTGGCCACGATGACGTCCACGTCATCCCGCTGGAAGGCCTCCTGGGCCTCGGAGCGGGCCTCGGCGCTGAGCCCCGCGTGGTAGGCCGCAGCGCGCAGGCCCTCCTCCTGCAGGAAGGCCGCCGTGGATTCCACGGCCTTGCGGGACAGGCAGTAGATGATGCCGCTCTCGCCGCGGCGGGCCAGCACCAGGCGCAGCATGGCCTCCCGTACCGGGGGCACGCCATCCACGCCTTTCTTGTAGGCGCTGACCTTGAGGTTCGAGCGGAAGAATGAGCCCTGCACCTCCAGGGGGTTCTTCATCTCCAGCTGCTGGGCGATGTCCCGGCGCACCTCCGGCGTGGCCGTGGCCGTGAGGGCCAGTACCGGCACGTTCGGGAAGCGCCGCTTGAGGCCCGCCAGGGTCCGGTAGGCGGGCCTGAAATCATGGCCCCAGTGGCTGATGCAGTGGGCCTCGTCCACGGCGATGAGACGCAGGTCCACTTCGCGAAGCAAGTCCGCCAAGTAGAGTTCCAAGCCCTCGGGAGCCGCGTAGACCAGTTCCAGCTCGCCGTTCTTGAGGGCGCGGATGCGCTCCCGGCGGGCTTCGGCGTTGAGACTGGAGTTGAGGAAGGTGGCCCGCAGTCCGGCTTCGGTCAGGCCGTCCACCTGATCCTTCATAAGCGCGATGAGCGGCGAGACCACCAGCGTGACGCCGCCCAGCAGGCGTGCGGGCAGCTGAAACGTGAGGGACTTGCCCGCGCCGGTGGGCATGATCCCGACCACGTCCCGGCCCGCCAGGACCGCCTCGATGATGGGCCGCTGGCCAGGCCTGAAGGTGCCGTAGCCAAAGGTGGCCTTGAGGGCTGCCTCCAGGTCCGGAGGCGTTTCCAGGTCCAGGGCCAGGGCCTTGAGGGCGGCGATGGTCGCCGGGTCGAAGGCTCCAGGCTCGCTGCGGTACCGTGACCGGAGGGCCTCCAGGCCGTTGCGGCAGGCGCCGCGGTCACCCCGGCTCAGGAGCTCCCGCAGGTGGCTGATCTCATCGGCGACCGGAGACAACTAGCAGCCGCCGTCGAGCAGGGGGCCGGCGGCGCTCCAGAAGGCCATCATCTCCTCGGGCTTGCCGAAGGTCACGCGGATGTGGTTGGGCAGGCCATAGCCCTGCATGGGGCGTACGATGACGCCGCGCTGGAGCAACTGCTTGAAGAGGTCCGCGGCGGGGCAGGCGGTCTCCAACAGGATGAAGTTGCCGCTGGTGCCGGAGAACTGGCAGCGATGCTTGGCGGCCTCGGCCACGAAGGCGGTGCGGGCCTCGGTGTTCCGGGCGCGGGAGAAGGCCTCGAAGGCCAGGTCCTGCACGGCCACTTCCGCCGCAACCTGGGCCAGGTGGTTGGTATTGAAGGGGCTGCGGACACGGTCCAGGAAGCCCATGAGTTCTTTTGAACCCAGGCCGTAGCCGATGCGCAGGGCCGCCAGGGCATGGATCTTGGAGAAGGTGTGGAGCACCAGCAGATTGGGCCGCTCGTCGAGGTAGGCTGCGGTGTCGGGGTACTCGGCCGGGTCTTCGTATTCGGCGTAGGCCTGGTCCATCACCAGCACGATGTCTTCACGCAGGGTGCGCACCAGGCGCTCGATGGCGTCCTTCTCCAGGCGGATGCCCGTGGGGTTGTTGGGGTGGCCCAGGTAGACCAGCCGGGTCTCTGGAGTCACGGCGCGCAGGAGGTCGTCCACGTCGATCTCCGTGGCCGAGGCCCGGGACTCGATGACGCGGCCGCCCGCAGTCTGGGTGGCGATGCCGTAGATGGCGAAGCTGTGCTTGGGGATGACGGCGTCACCGCCCTCCAGGAACGCTGCCTTGGCCACCATCTCAAGGATCTCGCTGCTGCCGTTGCCCAGTACTACGCGGTCCGCACTGAGGCCCTTCCGCTCGGCGATGCGCTGGCGGAGGTAGAAACCGTCGCTGACCGGGTAGAGACCCAGGCCCTCAGTCTCGGAGCCTGCGATCACTGCAGCCACCCGGGCCTTCACGGCCTCTGTGGGACCCCAGGGGTTCTCGTTGGAGGCCAGCTTCACGATGCGGCTCAGCCCCAGCTCGCGCTGGACTTCCTGGATGGGCTTGCCCGGCACGTAGAGCGGGATGCGGGACAGGTGCTCAAAGCCAGGAATGGCGGACAGGCTTGCGGTCATCAGGCGGGCCGTTCGGAGAGGACCTTGTCCACGATGCCGTATTCCATGGCCTCGTCGGCGCCCATGAAGTAGTCGCGATCCATATCCTTCATGACCTTCTTCAGGGGCTGACCGGTGTGCTTGGCGAAGGTGCCGGCCAGGTTGTCCTTCAAACGCTGGATCTCCTTGTAGGTGATCTCGATTTCCGTGGCTTGGCCCTGGGCGCCGCCGCTGGGCTGGTGGATCATGATGCGGGCATTGGGGAGGGCGAAGCGCTTGCCCTTGGTACCTGCGGCCAGCAGATGGGCACCCATGGAGGCGCACTGGCCGATGCAGTAGGTGACGATGTCGTTCTTCACGAACTGCATGGTGTCGTAGATGGCCAGCCCGGCTGTGACGCTGCCGCCGGGGCTGTTGATGTAGATCTGGATGTCCTTGTCCGGGTCCTCGCTCTCCAGGAAGAGCATCTGGGCCACGATGGCGTTGGCCACGCTGTCGTCGATGGGGGTGCCCAGGAAGATGATGTTGTCCTTGAGGAGCCGCGAGTAGATGTCGTAGCTGCGCTCGCCGCGGGGGGTCTGCTCGATCACGATGGGGGGATAGTAGGCGCTGGGCATGGACCCTCCTGCTGGTCGATCAGAATAGCAAGAAGGCGCCGAAAGGCGCCTTCTTGCTGGGGGTAAAGACAGACTACTTCTTGGCGGCGGCCTTTTTGGCCTTGGGCTTCTCTTCGGCGGGGGCCTCGGCTTCGGGAGCGGCCTCGGCCTTGGGGGCCTTCTTGGCGGCCTTTTTCACGGGCTTCTCTTCGGCCTCGTGATCGTGGTCACAGTCGGGGCCGTGGACGTGGGCAGGTGCCACAGCGGCGGGCTCACCGCCCTCCTGGCCCTCCAGGTCTCCGCCTTCCAGGCCACCCGCATCGAAGCGGTTCACGGGAATGCCGGCCTCGCGCTTGCGCTCCAGCTCCACCAGGGCCTCGAAGGCGGCCTTGTCCAGCAGCTCCTCGGTGATGGTGGCGGTGGTGAGCAGGTGGTTGAAAATGCGGTCTGTGCGCAGGCGGCCCTTGATCTCCGTGGTGTTGCCTCGCTTGTCCAGCTCGGCCTTGAAGGCCTCGAAGGGCTGCAGAATCTGGTTCTCGGTCATGTAGGTGCGGATCTCGGCGTCAATGTCCTCTTCGGGGACCTCGATGGCCTCCGTGTTGCCGATGCTCTGGAGCAGGTAGCCGCTGCGGACGGCGCGCTCGGCGTCGTTCTTGCGGTACTGGCGGTAGGCCTCCCAGTTCACCTTCTTGGGGTCCATGCCCTGGCGGGCCACGTGCTGGGCGAACTCCTGGCAGTAGTCGTCGAGCTGCAGGCCCACCATGGACTGGGGCACCTCGAAGGGGGCCGCGTCCAGGAGGGTGTCCAGCATAACGGTGTGCAGGCGGGCGATGGCATCGCGCTCGGAGGCTTCTTCCAGGTCCTTCTGCACGGCGGCTTTCAGGGCCTCGAAATTCTCGAAGGGCCCCATGTCCTTGGCGAACTCGTCGCCGAGCACGGGCACTTCCTTCTGGCGGATGTCCTTGACGTGAACTTCGTAGGCGAGGGTCTTGCCGGCCAGCACCTTGTTGTTGTCATCGTCGGGGTGGGTCAGGTTGAAGGTCTTCTTCTCGTCGACCTTGAGGCCGATCAGCTCGGCGTCGAAGGGGCGCGAGGCGTCGATGTTGAGGACCTGGTCCTTGTAGCTCTGGGCCTTGAGGCCCTGGGGCTTCACGCGGATGTCGCAGGTGGCGATGAGGCCGTCAGCCACGGCGCCGTCGTCCACGGGCAGGAACTTGGTGGCGCGTTGGCGCAGGCTCTCGAGGTTCTCCTCCACGGCGGCGGTGTCGATGATCCGCTTGCGCTTGGTGAGCACCAGGTTCTTGTAGTCCGGGAGCTCGACCTGAGGGGCCACATCGAAGTGGGCGCGGAACATGGCATCAGCGCCTTCCTTCAGGTCCAGCTTCTCCAGGGAGGGATGGGAGATGGGCAGGGCGCCTGCTTCCTGGGCGGCCTTCCAGAAGTGCTTTTCCACCAGCTGCTGGGCCACGTCGGACTGGATCTCCCGGGCGTATTTCTGCATGAGCACAGGCCGGGGGGCCTTGCCGGGGCGGAAGCCGGGGATGCGGACCTGGGGGGCGATCTTGGCCACCACGGTGTTGAAGAGGGCGGCCACCTCGGCGGCGGGCACCGTCACTTCGACAGCCTTGCGGGTGGGGGACTGGTGGTGAAGCGTGGCAACCATGGATGCTCCGTCGAATTGTGTGTATGAACCAGGTTCATTCGGTTTTTTCTCACTCAGAATCGCCAGAGGCGATTCTGAGTTGGTGCGAACGGTCGGACTCGAACCGACACGGTGTGAACCGCTGGAACCTAAATCCAGTGCGTCTACCAGTTCCGCCACGCTCGCAATAAAAACCGAATTGTCAAACAGGTGGTGCGCCCAGAGCGACTCGAACGCCCGACCCTCAGGTTCGAAGCCTGATGCTCTATCCAGCTGAGCTATGGGCGCGCACCGAATCCCCTAGTCTACCTGGAAAGACCCTTGGCTTCGAGCCCTGGGTTTGGCTGGATAGGGCGCTGGTCGGAACCTCAGCCCAGCAAGCACCAGGCATCCTCGCCCCCGTTGCGTCGCAGGGTGGCCAGGGCGGCCTCGTCCAGGCCCATGGCGCGGGCAGCGGCGGCCTCGGTGCCCAGGTCGCAGGGGATGACCCCCGGGTCATCGGTGCCCAGGGCGCAGCGCACGCCGGCCCGCAGCATGCGGGGCAGGGGGTGTTCCTGGACCTCGGCCACCAGGGCCCGGTTGGAACTGGGGCAGACATCCACGGGGATGCGGCGCTCCGCCAGCAGCTGGAAGATGGCCTCGTCAGCCCGCAGACCGTGGATGATGCGCTCGACGCCGCCCTCCAGCACCGCTTCGCGCACATTGGATCCAGGGCCGTTCTCGCCCGCGTGGGCGGCGATGCGCAGGCCTGCGGCCCGGGCCCGGTCGAAGACCGGGGCCCAGTCCCGAAAGGGGTAGCCCTCCAGGCCCCCGGTGGAGAAGCCCCGCACGAAGGGGGGCAGGTCCGGCAGGATCAGATCCAGCACTGCCTGGCCATGCCGGGGCCCGAAGTGGTTGACGGCGTCCACCACCACACAGCCGCGCAGGCCCAGGTCCGCGGCCTCAGTCAGACCCGCCTCCACGCCGCGCCAGAACTCATCCAGGGAGATCTGGCCCAGGTGGCTCACGAGGAAGGAGGGCGAGGCCCAGAGGTCGAAGCCCGAGCCCCCCGAGCGTCGGGTGCGGCGGGCCACGGCCAGCACCGCTTCCCGCACTGCTTCGCGGCCATCCAACAGGGCTGCCCCGAAGAGGAAGGCCTCGATGAAGCTGGAGAAAGGCTGGGCCTCGCCGGCCCAGAAAGCTTCGAGGGTGGGAGGCACCGGTCGTCCCCGCCGCTCCGCCTCCGTCCGCACCCAAGCCGGATCCAGCGATCCCTCCAGGTGCGTGTGGCGGTCGATCAGAGGCAGCAAGACAGTGGGCACCCGCCCATTATGCCCATGCTTTTACCCCAGCAAAACTTGGTGCGCAGCGCCGAGTTTTGCTACTCGTCGTAGTCATCCATGCGCAGATCGCCCGGATCGAAGCCCTCGCCGCGACCGCCACGTTCGATGGCGACGCCGCTCTCCTGGAAGGTCTCCTCGAGGTTCTCCGCCTCAGGCTCGGGCGTGAAGTCGTCCTCGATGACGTGGACGGTCTTTTCCTTCTTTACGGCCTTGGGTTTGGCGGGGGCGGCCTTCTGGTTTGCCCCGCACTTCGGGCATAGGGCCTCCGGCTTCCCGAAGTCATAGAACTTCGCGGCGCATTGGAAACATGAGAATTTTTTACCGAGATTTGCCATTGCCTGCCCTCGTTCGTACCCAAAGGAACAAGGTTCTACCAGAATCAAATCCAGTTGTCACCTGATTGTCAGGCGTGATTTAGGCCCAGGGAGCCGAACCGAGCTTGGCCTTGTCGCCATTGCACAGGAGTTGGATGATCGTGTTTGTAAAAATACGATGTTGAATTTCTACGTCCTCACCGAAGCGTTCTACGAAATTGGCGCGGCTCCGCTCAAGTTCGTCCCGCAGGAGGGCATAGAGATTTCCCTGGCTCTGGGCCTTGGCCACTTTCTCGGGGAAGTAAAGTTCCACATCGCCCACCAGCACGCGGGCCAGGCGCTCCGCGGCAGCCCGGGTCCGGGGGTCCAGATCTGTGGGGTGGAAGGTCTCGATGGTTTCCGGAATCACCTGGGTGGGGGCCTGATGGGCAGGCTCGGCGGTCGCAGCAGGTTCCGGGGCTGGAGCTGGAGCGGTGGCCTGGGGCTGCTCCTGGGCGGCCGCCAGGGCGGCCAGGAGGGCCGAGGTGCCCAGCACAAGGGAGCGCACCAGCTGCGGGTGGTCCAGGCGGGAGCGCAGGCCGCTGTCCACCAGGAGGAGGGCCACGGTCTTCCGTTTGTGGTGCAGGGCGAAGATGGCCACCTCGGCGGCCTCGAAGGCGCTGATGGGGGCGATGAGGGCGGAGTAGGCGGGCCCCTTGTGGCGGATGGAGCGGGTCAGGCCCTGGATGAGGGCTTCCAGCTCTGGGGGCGGAACCACAGCGTTGGTGCGGAGGGAGGTCTCGACCTCGAAGCCCCGGTGGTTGTAGACCGAGGCCAGGCCCTGCTTGAGGATGAAGAGGGCGCTGCGCTCCACCAGGGGGGCCAGGGCATCCATGAGGCGTCGCAGGAGGTCACTCTGGCTGGTGGCCCCCTCGATGAGGTCCAGGGCAGCGCCCAGCGGGGCTTCGCTGTCGTCGCTGGGCTGCGTGGCCGCAGGGTCGGCGGCGGCCGCGTGGAGCTCCGCCACCAGTGCCTCATCGGGCTGGAACCGGACGAGGGCATGCTGCCAAGTGGCCATGACCTCTTCGAGCAGAGTCTGGTTCTGCTGATTGAGCCAGGCCTCCAGACGGGTGCGGAGGGCAGCATTCATGGGCAGGTCCACGGGCCGGGAATCGCTCATCGGGGGCTCGGCAGAAGTTGGGCTTCAGGATATCCGAAGTCCCCCCAGGGAGGCTGGATGCCCTTGAAGTTGCCACCAGATCTCGGGGCCGGGACCCCTTGAGGGGCCTGCAATTGCTTGGACAGGCTCCCGGGGAACCGCTAGCATGGCCCTGGTTCCTTGGAGTCGTCGAATGGCGGATCTTTCCATCACGGTAAGGCAGGCAGGCGAAGTGGCGGTGCTGCTTCCCGCCGGGTTCATCAATGCCCATACCGTCCGGGAATTCGAAGTAGCCCTGGAGGGCATCGTGGACCGGGGCTGCTACTCGATCCTCATCAACTGCCAGGACCTGAACTACATCAGCTCCGCCGGTCTGGGGGCCATCATGGGCCTCATCGAGACCGTGCGGGAGCATGCGGGCGACATCCTGCTGTCCAACCTCCAGGACAACGTGTTCGCCATCTTCGACACCCTCGGCTTCACCCAGCTGTACCGCGTCTTCACGACGGAGGATGAGGCCCTGGCCGCGGTGGCGCCGGAGCGGAAGGACTGAGGGTGGCGGCCCGGATGGACCACGCCCAGTTCCGGCTCGTCATTCCGAGCCAGACCCGCTATCTGAACCTGGTGACGGGCCTCGCGAAGCGCGCCGCCCTCTCGGCCGGCATGGATGACGCCACCGCCGCCAAGGTGAGTATCGCCGTGGACGAGGCCGTGACCAACGTGATCCTTCACGCCTACCGGGGCGAGGGGGAGCACAGCGTCGAGTTGGAGCTGCGCTTCACGGAGACGGCCCTGGAGATCCACATCTTGCACTCGGGCCAGGGTATCCGCAGCGACCAGATGGTGCTGCCGGACCCCAAGGAATACATCAAGCACCCGCGCAAGGGGGGCCTCGGCCTCCTGCTCATGAGCCGCTTCATGGACGAGGTCCAGTTCAAGTCTGATGAAGCCTCTGGCCGAAATGAGTGCTGCCTGATCAAGAAGATCAGCTGAACCGGCTGCTCCGCGCCATGGCGACCAATCCCTTCGACCGTCTCCGCGAGCTGGCGCTGAGGATTCCCGAAGGCCCCCAGGAGCTGCTGCCCCTCATCGACTTCCTGGAGACCTTCCCGGAGCAGGGCAGCGAGGAAGATCTGGTCCACCTGGTGGGCATCACGGCCATGGGCATCGCCAAGGCTGGCCAGGGCGGCCTCTGGAACGGCGCCCGGTGGCTCTTCCTGCGCGGCGCGGCGCCGGCCTTTCCCACCCACCCGGGCGAGGGCTGGCAGGTGCTGCCCTGGCGCTACGGCGACACGCTTTATGGGCACCTGGTCCTCCACGCCGAGGCCCTGCCCAGTGCCGTGCCCCTGCTCCTCTCCATCAGCGCACCCCTACTGGCCTGGCGCCAGGCTGAGGCTCTGCGCAGCACCCAGAACCAGGCCCTGGCCCTGCAGCTATCCCGGCTCAACACGGTCTTCGAGCTCACCCGCAATCTGGGTGAGGTGGAGACCCGCCAGGATCTGGTGCGCCTCATGGCGAACACCCTCATGGGCGAGTTCCGCATCATGCGCCTGCTGGTGGTGGACTCCCAAGGCCAGGTGCTCCACGCCAAGGGCCTCGGCAGCTTGCCTCCGGCCCTGGAAGGGGAGGCGCTCCACGACCTCTTGCAGGCCCGGGGTCTGGTCCACGCGGTGGAGCTGCTGGACCAGACCCACAGCTTCGGCTTCGCCTACGCCGCGGAACCGGCGGTGGGCCAGCTCTCTGAGGACGACCTGGTCTTCCTGCGCACGCTGCTGAACCTCACCTCCTCCCAGCTCTCCAGCCTGGAACTGCGCGAGTCCCGCATTCAGGCGGAGCGCATGGAGAAGGACCTGGACCTGGCCCGGAACATCCAGCGCAGCCTCCTGCCCAAGGCCCTGCCGGAGCCCAAGGGCTGGACCTGCGCCGCAGCCAACCTGCCCTACCAGGCCGTGGGCGGCGACCTTTACGACCTGTGGATCGCCAAGCAGGAGGGGCGGGGGGATCGCCTCCACCTGGCCGTGGGCGATATCTCCGGCAAGGGCCTGCCGGCCTCGCTGATGATGACTCAGCTCTCGGCCTTCCTCCGGGCCATGGCGGACCAGTGGGTGAAGGACTGGGGTCGCCTGGCGGAGCGCGTCAACCGCCGCATGAACGATGTGCGGGACCGGAACCGCTACACCACCCTGGTGGCGGGCAGCCTCAATCCCCGCAATGGGGACCTGCGCTACGTGAACGGGGGCCACAATCCGCCCTTGCTGGTGCGAGCCACCGGCGAGGTGCTGCGTCTGGCGCCCACGGGCCCCATGGTGGGCCTGCTGCCAGGCGTGAGCTTCAGCGAGGGGCGGGCCCACCTGAATCCGGGGGATGTCCTGGTCATCTTCACGGATGGCATCGTGGAGGCGGAAAATGCCGCCGGCGAGGACCTGGGCGACGGCCCCCTGGCTGCGGTCGTGCTGGCCCGGCCCAAGGCCCGCGCCGAGGAGTTGCTGGAGGCTCTCCTGGTGGAGGCTTTCCGCCACCTGGGCCAGGGCGGCTTCCGGGATGATGTGACCCTGCTGGTGCTCAAGCGGATGGGCTGAACGATCCGCCCCCACCTTCGTATCCTAAGACTCGGGAGGAATCCATGAACCAGGCCAAAACCCTGCTCCTCATCGTGGCCATGACGGGCCTGCTGGTGGTGATTGGTGATCTGCTGGGCGGCCAGAGCGGCATGGTGCTGGCCCTGGGCATCGGGCTGCTCATGAACGGCGTGAGCTATTTCTTTTCGGACAAGATCGTGCTGGCCAGCTACGGAGCCCAGCCCGTCACCCAGGCCGAGGCCCCGGAGCTGCACGCCATCGTGGCCAACCTGGCCCAGCGGGCCGGTCTGCCCATGCCCCGCATCGCCATCATCCCCGATGACACGCCCAACGCCTTCGCCACTG
Source organism: uncultured Holophagaceae bacterium (assembly GCA_903913215.1). Taxonomy (GTDB): domain Bacteria; phylum Acidobacteriota; class Holophagae; order Holophagales; family Holophagaceae; genus Geothrix. The sequence goes on along the minus strand of CAIWKE010000010.1, from coordinate 64,308 downwards.
GCCGCAACCCGGAACACGCGGTGGTGGCCGTCACCGAGGGCATCATGCGCATCCTCAGCCGCCCGGAGCTGGAGGCGGTCATCGGCCATGAGCTGGGCCATGTGAAGCACCGCGACATCCTCATCAGCAGCCTGGCGGCCGTGCTGGCCCAGGCCATCATGTTCCTGTCCCGCATGGCCATGTGGGTGAGCCCCAGGGACGAGGAGGGCCGCTCCAACCCCATCGCGGGCATCGCGGTCATGATCCTGGGTCCCATCGCCGCCATGCTGCTGCAGATGGCCGTGAGCCGCTCGCGGGAGTATCTGGCCGACGACTACAGCGCCCACCTGACTGGACGCCCGGACATGCTGGCCTCGGCCCTGGAGCGCCTGGAGTCCTACAACCAGCAGGTGCCCATGCGGGATGCCCAGCCCGCCACGGCCCACATGATGATCGTGAACCCCCTGCGCGGCGGGGGCCTCATGAACCTTTTCTCCACCCATCCCCCCATGGCGGCGCGGGTGGAGCGCCTGCGCCACATGCCCATCGAGGCGCGGTAGGGGGCCCGTCGCGTCCGAATTGAATCTCGGAGCGGATCCTGCCGATAGGTTTCTATGCAGGATCGTTTAGGAAAATTCGAGATCGTCCGGCTCCTGGGCAGGGGCTCCATGGGCGTGGTCTACCTGGGGCGGGATCCCAAGCTGGGGCGGGAGGTGGCCCTCAAGGTGATCTCCGCGGGCTCGGCCTTCGGCGCCGAGGCTCAGGCCCGCTTCGAGCGGGAGGCCCGTGCGGCGGCCATGCTCAACCATCCGCACATCGTCACAGTCTTCGAGTTCGGTGATGACGAGGGCCTGCACTACCTGGCCATGGAGTATGTGGAGGGCGAGGACTTGGATGTCCTCATCCGTAGCGGAACCACTCCCAAGGCGGACCTGCTGGAGGCCCTGGCCCAGGTCTGCGACGGCCTGGCTTACGCTCACCAGCGGGGCGTCATCCACCGGGACATCAAGCCCGCCAACGTCCTGGTCACTCGGCACGGGCGGAAGGTGCACGCCAAGCTCATGGACTTCGGGGTGGCGCAAATGGGCCCCTCGGGCCTCACCCAGACCGGCACCTGGATGGGCACGGTGAGCTACATGGCCCCCGAGTACCTGGATTCGGGGAAGTCCTCGACCAGCTCCGACATCTTCGCTCTCGGCGTGATGCTCTACGAGATCCTCACCGGGGGCCGTAAGCCCTTCAGCGGCGACACCACCACGGCGGTGCTGAACCGCATCCTGCTGCATCCGCCGGAGCCCATCCGGATGGCAGAGCTGAAGGACATTTCCGGTCAGTTGCTGGCCGTAGCGGAGCGGGCCCTGGCAAAGCGGCCCGAGGACCGATTCGCGGACGCCGAGGAGCTGGGGCAGGCCATCCGGGATGCCGCCGCCGGTACCCGGGAGGGCGTGCCAGCCTCCGCGGGCACCATCCTGGCTCCGCCCCTGGTGGCCGCCCGCCTGGATGCCGACAGCGCTGGCCAGCAGATCCGCGTGGGCAAGGGGGGGCAGGGCCAGTGCCTGAGCCTCAAAGTGGCCCTGCGCCAGGCGCGGGCCGGCGCCGAGATCACCCTGCTGCCGGGGCTCTACCGCGAAGCCGTGGTGCTGGACAAGGATGTGACCATCACGGGTCTGGGCGAGGTCGGCGAGGTGGTCCTGGAGAGCCTGAAGGCCCCCACCCTCATCTCGGGCGGCCGGGATCTGGTGCTGCGCAACCTCACCCTCCGCGTGGCAGAGGAGGGCGCGGTGCTGCGCATCACCGGCGGCACGCCCCGGCTGGAAAGCTGTGTGCTGGTGGGGGGCGTGGAGGTGGCCAGTGGCGCCTCGCCCCGCTTCCAGGACTGCCAGCTGCTCACGGGTGGGGCCGAGGCCCTGGTGGTGGCCGGGGGGGCCCAGGTGAACCTGGTTGGTGGCTCCTTGCGGGGCTTCCGTGAATGCGGCCTCCGCCTGGAGGCCGGAGCTCAAGCCACCCTGCAGGGCGTGGAATTCGGCCCCGGGGACGGGGTGGGCCTGAAGGTGGGCGCCCGGGCCCAGGCCACAGCAGATACCTGTGGCTTCCTGACCCTGGCGGGCAGTGTCGAGATCGAGCCCGAAGGGCGGGTCCACCTCACCCGCAGCCGCCTCATGAGCAGCCACTTCGCGGGTCTGCTGGCCCTGGAGCGGAGCCATGCGGTGCTGGATGCCTGCGTGCTGGGCAACCACACCTGCTCGGGGGCTCACGTGCTGGCGGGGGCCAATGTCATGCTCCGGCAGTGCCGACTGGAGGGTAACCCTGGGTTCGGGATCTCGGTCATGGACCGGGGCCTGGCCACCCTCGACGGCTGCACGGTCCAGGGCAATGGCGGCGCGGGACTGCTCATCAACCACGGTGCCACGGTGCAGGCCCGGAGCTGTACCTTCAGTGAAGGCTTGGCCATGGGCGTGGACTGCGCCGAGGGCGGTCAGGGCGTATTGGATGGCTGCGAGCTGTCGGGCAATGCCGGTGCCGGTGCCCAGGTGGAGCCCGGCGGCAGCCTCCTGCTGGTGCGCTGTACCCTCAAGGACGGCCGCGATACGGGCCTGCTGCTGCTGGAGGACTCCCAGGCCACGCTGGAGGAGTGCGTGATGCACCGGAATGCCCGGGGTGGCGTTCTCCTGGCCCGCGACGCGGCGGATCCGGTGGTGCGTGGCCAGCGGCTCGAGGACGATATCCACCGCGTGGATGCGATGGGGCAGCTGGTGAAAGTGACCCCTGTCTAAAGGCCGCTCAGCTCGTCCAGGATGGGCAGCCAGGTCGAGGGATCGGTGGTGGGCCAGGGCAGGGGGCGGACCAGGGGATCGTCGGTCTCCGGGGGCTGGCCTCCGGGGGCGATCAGGGCCACGGGCAGTTCCTGGAACTCTCCTAGGCCATCCTGCAGGCTGCGGATGAGGGTCATGGGGGCCTCGCTCCCGGCGGGGGCCTCCAGCATGAGCAGGCGGCTAGTGACGACCTCCTCATGGAAGCGCCCCTGGACTTGCTCCAGGGCATCCACGGCCTCTACACGGAGGTAGCCCTGATCCCAGAGGGCCTGGCGCACCAACTCTCGGGGAGCCCCGGGAGCCATGGCCAGCACCACCAGGGTGCAGCGGCGCCCCAGGCGGGTGAGGGCATCGGGCGTCCTGGCACCGGCGGGGTTGAGGCGGCGGGTGGGGCTGTTGGTCTCTTCGGGTCGGGCGGCGGCGCGGGGTTCCCGGACCGTGGGGCCTGGGGTGGCTCCAGCCACGCTGGCCCGCTGCATCTGCTCCCGGATGGTGAGGACGTCCTGGAGGACTTTCAGCTCCGCGTCCTTGAGCTCGGGGAACTTGACGCCGACGATGATCTCGCCGCCCCGTTCCCAGGCATTGGCCACGGTGCCCCGCACTTCGAAGAGGGGCACCTTGGGGAGGTCCCGGATCTTGAGCATGGGGAGTTCCTTCCCCTTGTCGAAGAAGCCCAGGCCGGGCGTGATGCGCAGTTGGTCCCCCAGCTGGAGGATCCGGTCCACGCGGAAGGCTAGGCCCCCCAGGGAGAGGTTCACCAGGGGGCCAGCCAGGCCGTGGCCCGGGACGCCGCCATCCTGGGCCAACACATAGGCCTTCTCCCGGGGCCGGAAGGGGTAGCGCTTGTTGCGGCGCCGGTCGCAGGGCACCATCCGCGTGGGCACCGTGAACCGGTAGAGCAGGTAGGACTCGCGGCCCAGGAAGGTGGTGGGAGCCTCGTAGCGCTGGTCGCCCAGGGAGAAGAGCATCTCGAAGGAAGCACCCACGACCATTTCATGCGGCAGGGGGCGGATGAGCTTCAGGTGGGCGATGCCCTTGGCCAGGTCCAGGAGCTGGATGTGGGAGGTGTAGGGCAGGGTGTGGGTGCCCTCCACCTTGATGGGGAACTCGATCTCCCCCCGCTGGAGGTCTTCCATGGCCTGGCGGATGAGCACGAGGTCCTCGACGGGTGCACCCCGTCCTCCTCCCCCGTTCCCCTTCCCAGGTTCCATGTTCCAGGACTCCTCACAACAGGGGATCGGGCCATCCGAATGATCGGATGAGTCCTAGCCATGCAGGTTTTTTATGGGTTGATGACAGGGTGAGTCTACACGTTGAAGAGGAAGTTCATGAGATCCCCGTCTTTGACAATGTATTCCTTGCCTTCGGTCCGCATCTTCCCGGCATCCTTGGCGCCCTGCTCACCCTTGCAGGCGAGGAAGTCCTCGTAGGCGATGACCTGGGCCCGGATGAAGCCCTTCTCAAAATCCGTGTGGATGACGCCCGCCGCCTGGGGCGCCGTGTCGCCCTTGTGGATGGTCCAGGCGCGCACTTCCTTCACCCCAGCGGTGAAGTAGGTCTGAAGGCCCAGCAGGTCGTAGCTGGCGTGGATGAGCACGTTCAGGCCCGGCTCGGTCAGGCCCGCCTCTTCCAGGAAGAGGGGGCGGTCCTCCTCAGGCAGATCCTGGATTTCGGCCTCCAGCTTCGAGCAGATGGGGATGCAGGGCGCGTGGCGTTCGGCGGCCAGGGCCATCAGCTTTACGTAGTGGGGATTGCCCTCGGGGTTCCGGATATCTTCTTCCCCGATGTTGCCCACGAAGAGGGTGGGCTTCAGGGTGAGCAGGCCGTAGGACTTCACCAGGGCCTTGTCCTCGACGGAGAGGCCAGCGGTGCTGGCCCACTTGCCCTCGTTCAGGGCCGCGAAGAGGCGCTCCAGCACGGCCACCAGGGCGATGGACTCCTTGTTGCCGGTCTTGGCGATCTTCCGGTGCCGATCCAGGCCCTTCTCGATGCCATCCAGGTCCTTGATGACCAGTTCCGTCTCGATGATGCTCAGGTCCCGCTCAGGATGCACGCCACCCTCGACGTGGGTGACGTTGTCATCCTCGAAGCAGCGCACCACCTGGACGATGGCATCCGTCTCCCGGATGTGGCCCAGGAAGGCATTGCCCAGTCCCTCCCCCTTGCTGGCGCCCCGCACCAGGCCGGCGATGTCCACAAATTCCTGGGCGGCGGGCAGGACCCGCTGGGGGTTCACGATGGCCGCCAGGGCCGCCAGACGGGGATCTGGCACGTCCACGACCCCTGTATTGGGCTCGATGGTGCAGAAGGGGTAGTTGGCCGAAGCCGCCCCAGCGCGGGTGAGAGCGTTGAAAAGGGTGGACTTTCCCACGTTGGGGAGACCCACGATGCCACAGGCGACAGCCATTCCAACCTCCAAGCCTTCCAGTATCTCAGAGACCAGATGTGACGAAAAGAACTGCTTCCAGGCCTTGCGCAGGACCCCATAGCGCCATACTCTCGCGGCCAAGGTTCGTGAACCTCAAGGGGGGACAGCATGATTGTGCGGGCGGAATGGCCGGGTTACGTGGTGGACGTTCTGGTCCGCCCCGGCCAGGAAGTGGAAGAGGACGAGCCCCTGATCATCATCGAGGGCACGGACGCCTCCCGCACCTCCTTCTATATCAACGCCCCGGAAGGCGGCAAGGTGCGGGAGATCCTCATCGAGGAGGGCGACTTCGCCTACGAGGATGACGATTTGGTGGTCATCGGGGACTCTGACCGGGACGAGTAGCCACCCCAACCGGCCGACCCGCCGCTACACTTGGCCATCGTCCCCGAGGTGGCTCATGGCAGTGGTGAAGGCGGAGATGGCCGGGAAAGTGCTGGAGGTCTGCGTCACCGAGGGCCAGATCGTGGCTGAGGAACAGGACCTGATCATCGTCGATTCGATGAAGATGCAGATCCCCGTGGGCGCCCCCCAGGGCGGCACGGTCCGAAAAGTATTCGTGGCCGCTGAGCAGTTCCTGAATGAAGGGGATGCCATCGTGGAGCTGTCCTGATGGAAGTCCGCGTCGAGCGCCTTTCGGGAGCTGACGAGGGCATCGTCCTGGTGGGACTGGACCGGCCAGAGGCCAGGAACGCCCTGGGCCGCCAGTTGCTGGCGGAGCTTTGGGAGGCCCTGGCGGAGCTGGGTTCGGACCCTGGGGTCCGGGTAGTGGTGGTGCACAGTCTGGTGCCTGGGGTCTTCTGCGCCGGGGCTGACCTGAAGGAGCGGGCCACCATGTCGCCTGCGGAAGCTGAGGTCTTCGTGCAGGGCATCCGCTCCACCTTCACAGAGCTGGAGGCCCTGCCCATGCCCGTGCTGGCCGTGTTGGAGGGAGCCGCCTTCGGGGGCGGTCTGGAGCTGGCCCTGGCGGCGGACCTGCGGGTGGCAGGGGCCGGTGCCAGGATGGGCCTGGTGGAGACGGCGCTGGCCATCATCCCCGGCGCCGGGGGCACCCAGCGTCTCCCCCGGCTCATCGGCCCGGCCCGGGCCAAGGAGCTGATCTTCAGCGCCCGGCGCATTGATGCCGTCGAGGCTGAGCGGCTCGGCTTACTGAATCGAGTGGTGCCTGCGGGGCAGGCCCTCAAGGCAGCCTTGGACCTGGCTCGGGAGATCCTACCCAACGGTCCCATCGCCCTGCGCATGGCCAAGCAGGCGGTAAACGAAGGTCTGGAGCTGGACCTGGCTGGTGGTCTGGCCCTGGAGGGAGTCTGCTATGGGCAGGTGATTCCGACCAAGGACCGCCTGGAGGGTTTGGCCGCCTTCCGGGACAAGCGCAAGCCGGTGTATCGGGGCGAATGATGGCGCACACCCACGGTCCCACCACCACCGGCCGCCTGGCCCTCAGCTCGCTTATTTTCGGGCTGAACTTCCTGGCGCAGGGCCTGGGCGGGCTCTGGACCGGCTCCCTGGGTCTGGTCTCGGACAGCCTGGAGAACCTCAACGACGCCGTGGTGAACCTGCTGGCCCTGGCGGGCATCCGCTTGGCCAATCGCCGGGAGCCCTGCGAGCGCTGGACCTACGGTTGGCACCGCATCGAGATCTTCAACACCCTGCTGGGCGTCATCCTGCTGGTGGTGCTGGCGGGGGCCGTGCTCTACGAGGCCTGGCAGCGCCTCCGGCATCCGCACCAGATCCAGCTGGGCTGGGCCATCGCCTTCTCGGCCCTGGGCCTCTTGCTGAACCTGGCCGCCACCTTCGTGCTCGTGCCCCAGGGCAGAGGCCAGGAGCGGGACCTGAACCTCCGGTCCGCCTACCTCCATGCACTGGGGGACAGCCTCGCCAACGTGGCGGTCATGGTGGGCATGGTGGTGATCCGCCTCACGGGCTGGCACTGGGTGGACCCACTGCTGGCGGCGGGCATCGCCGCCCTCATCCTGCGAGGGGCTTTCCTACTGCTGCGGGATGCCCTGGACATCCTCATGCACCGCGCCGCCTTCGACCAGGAGGAGGCCAAGCGGCAGCTGCTGCTGCTCCCGGGCATCCTCGGCGTCGAGGATCTGCGCTCCTGGCGGGTCTGCAGTCACCTCACGGTCTGCTCGGCCCACGTCATCGTGGAGACGGAGCGCCTGGAGGACACGGAAGCACACCAGCACCGCATCGAGCACCTATTGGAGGACCACTTCGGTGTCCGCCACCTGACCCTGCACTTCGAGACCGCGGCCATGGCCCAGCGGCACCTGCACCGGTTCCGGCATGAGCACGAGTCTGAAGGGCATGAGCATCACCATCACGATTAGGGTGGTTGGGCACAAAAAGCGCAAACCGCAGAGGACGCAGAGTGCGCAGAGGGACCAGGTCCTTCTCTCTGCGTTCTCCGCGTCCTCTACGGTTAATGGCTTTTCTTCCGCGTTCTCGGGGGTGAGTCGTTCTTCAACCCATCCCGTGCTTCTTCATGATGGCGCCGCGCTGGGTGTCGAACTCGGCCTGGCTGATGAGCTGACTGTCGAAGAGATCCTTCAGCTCGGTCAGCTCTTCCTTGAGGGACTTGGCCGGGGCGGCGGGGGCCGCAGGGGCGGCACCACCCGGGTAGCCCTGCTGGCCCATCTGCTGCTGGGCGCCAGCCATCTGCTGACCCATCATGTTGCCCATGCCGAAGCCTACGCCCATGCCCATGCCCAGGCCTGCGACGCCGCCCTGGTTCTGGGCCGCGAGGGGAATGCTGTCGGCCACCTGCATCTGCGTGTAGGCGCCCATGACGGGGGCCATCATGCCCACGCCGGTGCGCTTGTCCATCATCGCTTCCACTTCCTCGGGGAGGCTGATGTTCTCCACGAAGAACTTGGACAGTTCCAGGCCCATGGTCTTGAATTCTTCGGCCAGCTTCTGCTTCACCAGGTCCGACAGCTCGTCGTACTTGGAAGCCAGGTCCAGGGCGGGCACCTTGGCCTCGCCCAGCACGTCCGTGAAGCGGCTCATGATGGTCTTGCGCAGCTGCTCAGAGATGTCGGGCACGGTGTAGACGCCGTTGGTGCCCACCAGCTGCTTGAGGAAGGTGCCGCTGTCCACCACCTTGATCGAGTAGATGCCGAAGGCCCGGATGCGCAGCATGCCGAAGTCCGCGTCGCGCATCATGATGGGATTCGAAGTGCCCCACTTTAGGTCGTTGTAGAGCTTGGTGGAGATGAAGTAGACATCGCTCTTGAAGGGGCTTTCAAAGCCGTACTTCCAGCCTTTGAGCGTGGCCAGGACTGGCAGGTTCTGGGTGTTCAGCCGGTGGGTGCCCGGCTTGAACACGTCCGCCATCTGGCCTTCGTTCACGAAGACCGCCTCCTGGCTTTCGCGCACAACCAGCTGGCCGCCGTTCTGGATCTCCTGCCCGCGCATGGGGAAGCGCCAGGCCAGGGTGTCGCTGGAGTCATCCAGCCATTCGAGAATGTCGAGGAATTGGGCTTTGCCCCAGTCCATCAGACTCATGTGTGATTCTCCTTGTGGCATTGGCCACGGATACGATTCTAGGCCGGAGTGTCAAACCGGGTGGGTTCCTGCGGGGGAAAACCGGCGAATGATCGGCGGGCGTCGGGCAGCCGTCCCTCAGTTCCGGCCTTTCACGACGCTGACGGGGCCCTCGCCTTTGGCCCTACTGCCAGGCTGGTCAATGCGGGTCTTGGTGTGGACCAGGTGCGTGTCCGCATCGATAAGGCAGCGCCAGCCTCGGGCTTCGCCGGGCATGCGGACCTCCACCTCCCAGCCGCCGGAGGCGCCATCCAGGGCCACCCGGCGCGCGGAGGTGGCTTTGCCGCCCGTCTCCTGCTCGGCGATGGCCTTGGCCTCCTTGGCGCTCTTCACGGGGCCGGAGGCCTGCTTGCGCGGCTTGGAAGCGGGGGCGGCCCAGGCGAGGGTGGGGGCCAGGACGGGAAGGAACAGGGCCAGGGCCAGGGAACGGCAACGCATGGAACCTCCTGAATGATAGGGCATTTTGTACCCACTTATTCGGGACGGCCACTCAGGAACGGTAGAGCGCGGCGCCCCAATGCAGGCCTGAGCCCAGGGCCGTGAACACGATGTTCATGCCGGGCCTCACCAGGCCGTTCTGACGGCACTCGTGGAAGAGGATGGGCAGGGTGGCGGCGGTGGTGTTGCCGTAGCGTTCGATGTTGTGGGGCACCTTCTCCGCAGGCAGGCCCAGAGCCTTCTGCACGCCTTCAATGATGCGAAGGTTGGCCTGGTGGATCAGGAGCAGGTCGATGTCCTCCAGGACCAGGCCGGACATCTCGCAGACCTCACGCACGGCCTGGGGCATGAGGGTCACGGCGGCGCGGAAGACCTCCTTGCCGAACATGGTGGGCAGGGTGTCTCCGGCGCTGATCTGGGCCGATGAGACGAAGGGCCGCTGCTTGAAGCTGACGCCCTTCATGGTCAGCACGCTCGCACCGGTGCCGTCCGTGTGTAGGCAAATGGGGCCGAGGCCAGTGCGGCCGTCCCGGGCCTCGATCACTGCGGCGCCCGCGCCGTCACCAAAGAGGACCGTGCGGTCCCGGCTGGCGGTGTTCTCGATGCGTTCCGCCTCGGTGATCTCCCGGGTCTCCTTGCCGATGAGGGTGTCCCATCCCAGGTGCCAGGGCATGAAGGGGGAGTGGACTTCGGCGCCCACCAACAGCACCCGCGTGTAGCGTCCGCTTTGGATGAACAGGTCCGCCAACTCCAGCCCGTATAGGAAGCCGCTGCACTGTTGCCGGATGTCGAAGGTGGGGACGTCGCGCAAGCCCAGGGCGGTCTGCAGCAGGGGCCCATTGCCTGGCAGGAGGTGGTCGGGCGTCATGGTGGCAAAGATCACCGCATCGATATCTGTGGGCACTAGGCCCGCGTCGGCGATGGCGGCGTGAGAGGCGAGCACACCCAGGTCTGTGGAGCCCTGCCCCGTGTCCGCATAACGGCGTTCCTGGATGCCGCTCCGCACCCGGATCCACTCGTCGGAAGTGTTCATGAGCCGGGAGAGGGCCTCGTTTGTAACGACATGCGGAGGCACGCCAATACCGGTTCCGGTGATCACACTTTGCATGAAGACTCCTGGGGCGGAGGCTCAGGATAATCGCAGCCGGGGTTCCGACGCGAGTCCTTGGCTTCCCCCAGGGGCGGATCCTTGGCCTAAGCCTCCTTTGGTGTTCTGTTGCCCAAGGCACGGAGCCCTGGATCCCCGAACACCGCAGGTTGTCTCTTGGGAGGTGCGAGATTCAGCCTTCTAGCAATCCCAGGCCCCGGAGCAACTCCGCCTGCTCAGTGGGGCGCTCGACCCGGCGTGTCCCGGCCCTAAGGACGTGGAGTCGCAGGGCCCCGTCCACGAAGCCCAGCAGAAGGCCCTCCTGGGTCAACCTGAATCGGCCCGGCGGGCATGGCTCGGCGCTGGGCAGGGCCCAGGCCACCTTCACCGTGCCCGCGAGTGTCTCAAGAAAGGCGTTGGGCCAGGGATCGGCCACGGCCCGGACCTGATTGAAGGCCTCCAGGGCGGTCATGGTGAAGTCGAGGCGGGAGTCCGCGGGCTTGCGGCCCCCAAAGTAGGTCGACGGTCCAAGTGTCTTCTGGTTGATGAGTTGGGTGCTGCCATCCACGAGGCCCGGAACGGCATCGCGTACCAGGCTGCGACCTGCGATGGCGGCCTTCTCCGTGAGGCTCAGGGCCGTCTCGTCCCAGGCAATGGGCAGCCGCGCTTGAGCTGCGATGTGGCCGTCATCGGGCTTGGGAGTCATGGCGTGAAGGCTGATGCCGGTTTCCGTCTCCCCTTTCACCAGGACCCAGTTGAGGGGGGCCCGGCCACGGTACCTCGGCAGCAGGCTGCCGTGCAGGTTGAAGGCGCCCAGCCGGGGCAGTTCCAGGAAGCGCGCCTGGATCATCTCCCGGAAATAGAAGCTGAAGAGGAAGTCTGGCTGCTGGGCGCGGATGGCCTCATAAACCGAGTCCTCGTTGAAAGCCGGGGCCAGGTGGACGGGAATGCCGTGAGCCTCCGCCACGGTGGCCGGAGGCGTGAACCACAGCTCGTCGGCCCCCTGGGCGTAGGTGTACAGGGCCTTTACCTCGACACCCGCTTCCAGCAGGCCCTCCAGGGCCGCCGTTCCCACGCTGGAATAGGCACATACAACCGCCGTGGGACTTGACATGTTTTTCCTCCTGGATCCTTCAAGGATCGCATAATCGCTTGAAACCCCTGTCCGTAGACCTATGTTGAATCGGGAGCCATCCGTGCGCCTGCGAATCCTAGCCTTCCTCTGCTGCGCGGCCTTGCTGACTGCGGGAGAGGATCCTTTTGAGGCGCCTCCGGAACTCCAGGCCTTCGCACGCCAGCACACCCTCATTCAGATGGGCGTCCGCGCCAAGCTGGACTACCTGGTCAAGGCCTTCTTCGCCCCGGAGTCCGAGGGCGGCCTGGGCATCACCTACGACAATGCCTACACCCGGACGCCAGTGGAGGCCTGGCGGGACCGGAAAGCCAACTGCCTCACTCTCACCATGCTCTATGTGGCCGCCTGCAAGCAGCTGGACATCAATGCCCGCTACGGTGAGTCCCTGCGGGTGAGCCGCTGGCGCCGCCTGGGCACCACGGTGCGCTATGAACGCCACGTGGTGGCCGTGATTCAGGTGGGGCTGGTGGGACAGGAGCTGGTCGCGGACTTCCTGCCGGAGGTCCACCAGCAGTCCCAGATGATCGCCTTGCTGAGCCCTGAGCGGGTACGGGCCCTCTTCCACAGCAACCGGGCCGTGGAACTGCTGGCGGAGAATCGTTCCGAGGAGGCCCTGCAGAGCGCCCGGCAGGCCATCGCGGTGGATCCTGGAACCGGGGTGGGGTGGAACATCCTGGGCGTGGTGCAGCGGAGCCTGGGCCAGGAGGCCGAGGCCGAACACGCCTTCCTGCAGGCCCTGGCCAAGGATCCCAAGGACGGCGCCCCCTACGGCAACATGGAGAACCTGCTGCGGGCCCAAGGACGTGAGGCTGAGGCCCAGAGCTACCGGGACCGTGGCATGGAAGCCCGGAAGAAGGATCCCTTCTTCAACGCCTTCCTGGCGGAGGAGGCCATGCAGGTCGGGCTCTGGGACGAGGCGCAGAAGCGCATCAAGCAGGCCATCAGCTTGCTGCCCCGGGAATCGGACTTCTACCTCATGCAGGCTCGGGTGAACCTGGCCCAGGGCCAGCGGAAGGCGGCCATCAAGGCCCTGGAGAACGCCCGGAAGTGGGCACTTCCGGATATGCAAGCGCTTTACGACACCAAGCTGGCGCTGCTGCGGGGTGAGATTCCGGCCTAGTTCGCTTCCAGTTCCGCCAGTCGGCTCTGGGCCTCCTCGCTGTTCGGGTGATGCAGCAGACACTCCCGCAGGTAGCGGCGGGCCCCTTCCAGGTCCGCCAGTTCACGGCGGGCTTCGGCCAAGTGGATGAGGGCCTCCTCGCCTTCGGCGTCCAAGTGCAGGGCTTGGCGCCAGTGGCCCTCGGCTCGGTCCCAGTCGCCCAGCTCTGCACAGGCGTGGCCCGCGTCCAGCAGGTAGCGGAGTCCCTGGGGATCCATGCGCACGGCGCGCTCCAGGTCCAGGCGGGCTGATAGATGGTCTCCGAGGTTGGCGCGGCTGAGTCCGCGTAGGTGCCAGTAAGTGGGCTGCTCCCGGCAGGCCTCGCCCAGGCCGTCCAGGTAGGGGAGCAGGGCCTTCCAGGCTTCCATGCCGGCTAGACAGTCCGCCTGGAGCAGGAGCAGATCCGGGTCCTCGGGATGGGCTTTCAGGAGGCTGACCACCTCTGAATAGGCGGCCTCATAGTCGCCCTCAGCCACTTGGATTTGCAGGTTCAGCGGAGGGTGGTGGTCGCCCTGGTTCTCCCTGGGGACCGATCGCAACAGCTCCCGGGCCTGGGCAGGCTGGTCCTCCCACCAGAGGGCGTACTCCGCCCGTCGCAGCAGCCACTCCTGGCGCAGGGACTCGCCCTCCTCTCCATCGGGGATGGTGGGCCAAGCCTGATCCAGGCTCTGGAGCGCGTCCTGGTGCTGCTGTCGCTCGAGGGCGATCTGGTAGCGCTCCATCCAAAGCCGGAAGGAGCCGGGCAGGTGGTCGATGGCGGTCTTGATGACGTCCCAGGCACCCTGGAGATTGCCCAATTGGCGCCGGGAAACACTTTCCGTGAGCCAGAGCAGGGCGTGGTCCCGCCGATCCACCGGCAGGCCCTGAACCAAGGCCAGGGCCTCGACGTAGCGCTGCTGGCGCAGGAGGAAGAGCCCCGCGGCGCCCCGATCCCAGGGCAGCCGCGAGTCTCCGTGGCGGGTCATGAGCACCGTCAGGGCCTGCTCCGCCACGTCCTCCTTTCCGTGCTGGAGCCCTGCCAGCAGGAGGTCTTCCAAGATGAGGGGGTCGTCGGAGGAAAGGGGCAGGGCTTCTTCGAAGTGGATCCAGGCCTCGTGCAGTGCGTCGGCTCTGTTCGTGCGCAGGAGGAGGATGCCCTGCAGGTGGCGTAATCGGCCCATGCGGGGGGCCAGCCCGATCATGCTCCGGCCCCAGGCGAGGCGCCGGGCCGAAGGGAGCCCAGGAACCTTGCGGAAAGTGGGGGATACCAGCAGGTGCTTCCACCAGGGGAGGCGCCCGAGCTGAGCCTCCAGGCCATCGAGCCAGGCGCGGTCCCGCTCTCCCAGGGCCAAGTGGGCCGTGCCCTGGAGCAGGCGGATCCGATAGCCAAGCTCTCCCGTGGCCAGGGGGGCCCCGGCGAGGATCGCCACCACCTCTGCGGCCGAGGCCCCAGCGGCCCAGCGGGCCTCAGCCCGGGCCAAATTGGCCGGGTAGATCCAGGTCTGGCGGATGGCCCAACCCAGCCAGACACCAAAGCCCATGGCGCCGACCACCGCCCAGGCGGCCTTCGGGCCTTCACGAAGGCCCACGAGGGAGACCGACAGCACTAGCAGGAGCAGCAAGGCACCCAGCAGGAGTCGCGGGGAGGGGAGGACCAGCTTCATGGAGTCAGTATGGAGCTTATCTTCAGAGCAAACCGGGATCAGCCCCGCGAATTCCACCATCACCGGGGGTGGTAGCCAGGCCTTTACGGCCACGGGCGGCTCCGACGGAGCTACCAACCGGGGGCCCCCATTATTTTTAACTGTCGAGGGGTGTCACTGGATTTCGGCAAGGTTGAGCAAGTTATTCTTCGCGCAGATCCTAGTTGCCCTGCTGGATTTCTTTGGCGATGACCATGCGCTGGATCTGGTTCGTCCCTTCGTAGATCTGGAGCAGCTTGGCGTCGCGCATGCACTTCTCCACCAGATAGTCGCGGCTGTAGCCATTGCCGCCGAGGATCTGCACGGCATCGGTGGTGACCTCCATGGCAGTGTCCGTGGCGAAGGTCTTGGCCATGGCGCTCTGCTTGGAGTTCTTGAGGCCGTTGTCGGTCATCCAGGCGGCTTGGTAGGTGAGCAGGCGGCTGGCCTCGATCTTCTTGGCCATGTCCGCCAGCATGAAGCTGATAGCCTGATTGGCGAAAATGGGCTGGCCGAACTGGATGCGGGTCTTGGCGTACTGCAGGGCGATCTCGTAGGCGGCCCGGGCCACGCCAACACCCCCGGCGGCCACGGCGGCGCGGGTCTGGTCGAGCGTCTTCATGGCGATGATGAAGCCCATGCCCTCCTTGCCCAGGATGTTCTCGGCGGGCACCTCGGCGTCGTTGAAGTAGAGCTCCACCTGGTTGCTAGCCCGCTGGCCCATCTTGTCCATGGCTTTGCCCACCACCAGGCCCGGGGTGTCTCGGGGGACCACGATGCAGCTGGTGCCGCGAGCCCCCTTGCTGGGGTCCGTGCTGCAAAAGAGGGCGTACCAGTCGGCGTAGCCGCCATTGGTGCAGTAGCACTTGGTGCCGTTGATGATGTATTTGTCGCCCTTCTTTTCGGCCCGGCAGCTCATGCCGCCCGCGTCAGACCCGGCATTGGGCTCGGACAGGGAGAAGGCCGCGAACTTGGGCTCCTCGGCCAGCATGCCCAGCCACTTCTTCTTCTGCTCGGGGCTGGCGGCCACCAGCAGGGGGGTCATGGCCAGGCCGTTGGCCATGATGGAGGTGTAGAGGCCCGCGCAGCCCCAGGCCAACTCCTCGCAGACCACGGTCTCCTCCATCTGGGAGGCGCCGGGGCCGCCGCAGTCCTCAGGCACCAGGGCCTGCAGGTAGCCCATGTCCCAGGCCTGCTTATAGACGTCCACGGCCCATTCGCCGGTCTCGTCGTACTGCCGGGCCACGGGGCGCATGACCTTCTCGGCGAAGGTGTGGGCGCGCTCCTTCTGTTCCTGGAGTTCTTTGGGCAGGGTGAAACCGAACATAGATGCCTCGTGGGGATGGGGGTGGAATGGCCGGTGGTCAAGGTCCAGTCTATCGTCCCCGTGCCTTGGGGGCAGGATGACCTGGGTCACAGGGGCGGGCCTGGTTAAACTCGGGGGTTGGAGTGCCCATGACGATTCAATTTGCCGATATCAGCCGATCCGTCCTGGCGACGGAATACGCCGTGCGGGGCCCCATCGTGGCCAGGGCGGCGGAGTTGGAAAAACAGGGCCGGGAGATCATCTATTGCAACATCGGCAACCCCCAGTCGCTGGGGCAGGCGCCCCTCAGCTGGAACCGACAGCTACTGGCCCTCTGTGAGTATCCGGCCCTCATGGATCTGGCGCCCCAGCTCTTCCCTGCAGACGCCATCGAGACCGCCAAGGCCATCCTGGCGGGCACGAAACACGGTTTGGGCGCCTACAGCGAAAGCCGGGGTGTTCGTTTCATCCGCGAGGCAGTGGCGGAATTCATCCTGGAGCGGGACCACATCGGTGTGGATCCCGACGCGATCTTCCTCACGGACGGGGCCAGCAAGGGTGTGCAGACCATCCTGCGGCTGCTGCTCAGTGGGCCCCTGGATGGGGTGATGGTGCCCATTCCGCAGTACCCGCTCTACTCAGCCAGCATCACCCTCTACGGGGGCCGCATGGTGCCCTACTTCCTGGATGAGGCCAACGGCTGGAAGCTGAGCCGCCCCATGCTGGAGGACGCCCTGGCCCAGGCCCAGGCCGCGGGGACGAGGGTGCGGGCCATCTGCGTCATCAACCCCGGCAACCCCACAGGGGCCGTGCTGGACGAGGCCAACATCGGCATGATCGTGGACTTCGCCCAGGCTCATGGCCTCTCGATCCTGGCTGACGAGGTCTACCAGGAGAACATCTTCCTGGCGGGCGATGAATTCGTCTCCTTCGCCAAGGTCCTGCACGAGCGGGAGGTCAAGGACATCTCGCTCTTCAGCTTCCACTCCTGCTCCAAGGGCTTCCTGGGCGAGTGCGGAGTGCGGGGCGGCTACTTCGAATACCGCAACGTGCCTGAGGATGTGGCCGCCCAGATCTTGAAGTTGCAGAGTGTGTGCCTCTGCGCCAACCTCCCGGGCCAGGCCGCCATGTACGCCATGGTGCGCCCCCCCAAGCCCGGCATGCCCAGCTACCCCCAATACGCCACCGAGCGGAAAAACATCCTGGACACCTTGAAGCACCGCGCCATCTTCCTGGCCGAGGGCCTCAACAAGATCGAAGGGATCTCCTGCAACATCATCGCCGGGGCCATGTACGCCTTCCCCCGTATCACCCTGCCGCCTGGGCGCACGGATTCGGAGTACGCCATGGCCCTGCTGGAGACCACGGGCATCTGCGTGGTACCTGGCTCCGGCTTCGGTCAGGCCATCGGCACCGCTCACTTCCGCACCACCATCCTGCCCCCCACCGAGCAGATTGAGAAGATGGTCAAGGCGCTGGGCGAGTTCCACCTGAACTATCGTTAATCATCCAGGAGTCAGCATGCGCCCCGAGCATCCCATCGTTCTTATCACCGGCGCCTCCAGTGGGTTCGGAGAAGCCATGGCACGACTGCTGGCGGCCCAGGGCTGCCACCTGGCGCTGGGGGCCCGTCGTCTGGACCGTTTGGAGGCCCTAGCCACGGAGCTGACCCAGGCGCACGGGGTGAAGGTCTTCGCGGGACAAGTGGACACCCGGGACACCGCCAGCGTGAATGCCTTTGTGGCGGCCGCGGCCGGCTCCCTGGGCGGGTTGCACGTGCTCATCGCCAACGCGGGCCTGGCCAGCGGCACCTTCAAGATGTGGGAGACGCCGGACGAGGACCTCGAAGCCATGATGCGCACCAACGTCGAGGGCGTCGTGAAGACCATCCGGGCGGGCCTGCCCCACCTGCGGAAGGCCGGCTGGGGCCACATCTTCTTCATCGGGAGCACCGCCGGCCACCAGCCCTATGAAGGCGGCAGCGTCTACTGCGCCTCCAAATTCGGCGTGAAGGCCATGGCCCACAGCCTGCGCCTGGAAGTGAATGGCGAGCAGATCCGCGTCACCTCCGTGGACCCCGGCATGGCCGAGACCGAGTTCTCCAACGTGCGCCTCAAGAGCGACGACAAGGCCAAGGCCGTCTACCAGGGTGTGCAGCCACTGAAGGCCTACGATGTCGCCGAGTGCGTCCGCTGGTGCCTCATGCTCCCCGACCACGTGAACATCGACGAGATGCTCGTCAAGTGCACCGACCAGGCCAGCGTGCACAAACTGCATCGGCGGGCTTAAAAAACTGATCCACCACGAAGGCACGAAGAAATAAGAACAACGAAACACTAAAATTAAATAACTAAGAACTCCACACGCAGAGGAATGCAGAGGGAGCGGAGGAGACGGAGGAATGGGCCCCTCTTTCTCCGTGATCCCCGCTCCCTCGTCTTTTCTCAGTGAGTGATTTTTTGCTTTCTTTGATTTTTCTTCGAGTCTTCGAGTCTTCGTGGTGGATCAGTTGATCCTCAGTCCCGACTGAGCTTCAACGCGGTGGGCAGGGCGGCGACCATGGCGAGGGCGCCGAGGGCCCAGCCGAGGCGGTAGCCGTGGTGGCCGATGACCCAGCCGAGGGTGAAGCTGCCGAGGCCGATGCCGGCGTCGAAGGCGAAGAGCAGGGCGCCGAAGGCGGAACCGCGCCTTGAGGGCTCCGTAGATTCCAGCAGCTTCGCATTGAGCAGGGTGTGCAGCATGCTGTAGCCCGCGCCGTAGAGCAGCGCCGAGACCACGTGGCGCCATGTGCCGCCGGGCAGGGCCGCCAGCAGGACTAGGCCCAGGGTGGCGCCCACCAGCATGGCGGGCAGCTTGCGGATGGGGCGGCGGCCGAAGCCCCGGCGCAGCATGGCCAGGCGCATGAGCACCATGCCGATGGCCATGCAGGACAGGAAGGCCGCGGGCAGGGGCAGGTGCAGGGCCAGGCCCTCCTGGGCCGTGTAGCTGCCCAGAGCGCCGTAGCCCAACGCCGTACAGAACAGCACCAGGCAGGGCCCCAGCACGGAGGCGTCAGGCCACTTGAAGCCCTCGGGGCGGCCGTGGAGGTGGTCTGCCGGCAGGGTGGTGCCCAGGATGGCCAGCAGGAGGAAGAGGGCGGCCAGGTACCAGCCGATGGGTGCAAAGCCCCAGTGCTGCTGGATCCACAGGCCCAGCAGGGGACCGACGATGACCCCACCGGGGCTGGCCAGGCCGTAGAGGCTGAGCCCATCGGCGCGGCGGTCCTCGGGGAGCACGTGGGCCAGGGAGGCCATGGTGGCCGTCAGCAGCCCCGACCAGACGATGCCGTGGGGAAAGGCCAGGGCGTAGAAGCCCCAGCGGCTGGTGAGCAGCGCGTAGGCGCCCAGGAACAGCGCGTAGAGTCCCGCGCAGGCCACCACCAGGCGGCGGTGTCCCACCCGGTCTCCCAGGGGGCCCGTGACCAGGGCCCCCAGGGCGCTGCCCGCCGTGAAGAGGCTCATGAAGCGCCCACTCTCGGCCAGGCTGGCACCCAGTTCCCGCAGGCGCAGGGGTATCGTGGGAAAGAGCTGGAAAGCTGCAAAAAAGGTGACGAAGGTGAGCGTCCACACCAGCACGAAGGTGCGCGTCAGCAGCCGGGGCTTGGTGGTGGAAAGAGCCGTCATGACTCCAGGATGCCAGAGGGGGCCGTGCCGCTTGTCATGACCTGGCCCCCGATGCGCCGAGCCAAGGGGATGGCGAACAGCAGCAGAAGGGCGCCCCCGGCCCAGCCCCAGCGGAAGCCGAAGTGGTCCATGACCCAGCCCAGGCTGAAGGCCCCCAGGGCGGTGCCCACATCGAAGGCGAAGAAGAGGGCGCCCACGCCGGAGCCGCGGCGCTCTGGCGCACTGATCTCGATGATGTGCATGAAGACGAGGGTGTGGACCATGCCGTAGCCTGCGCCGTAGATGAGGCCCGCCGCGAGGTGGCGGTCCGTGCCGCCGGGCAGGACCGTGAGCAACAACGAGCCCAGGGCGGCGATGGCCATCATCAGGGGCAGCAGGGCCACCGGGCGCCGGCCCATGCCCGTGAGCCCCAGCACGGCCCGCATGCCCATCATGCCCACGGCGAAACAGGTGAGCAGGGCCGAGGGCCAGAGCATGCCCAGGGCCTTCGCCTCCTGAGCACTGTAGGGCGGCATGGGGCCGAAGCTGAGGCCCAGAAAGAGCAGGAGTGAGACCGGGCCCCAGACCGCGCGGTCCGGCAGGCTGAAGGCGGCACCCGGGCTGATCTCGCAAGCGGACTCCCGGGGCAGGGAGCCGATGAGCAGGTGCAGCACTGCGAAGACCAGGGCCAGGATGATCAGCATCCAGGCGAAGCCCAGATGGGGCAGCAGCCAGAGCCCCGCCAAGGGGCCGATGGCTACGCCGCCTGGGCCCGCCAGGCCGAAGAGGGACATGCCCTGGGCCCGGTGCCGGGGGCTGAGGATGCCGCCCACCTTGGCCATGGAGGCCGTGCGCAGGGCGGACCAGAGCAGGCCATGCAGGGGCGCCAGGACATAGAAGATCCACCGCACCTGGACGAAGGCGTAGGTCACGAGGATGGCTACCAGGGCCAGGGAGGCCACCCGCAGCACCCGGCGCTGGCCCAGACGGTCCCCCAGGGGGCCCGTGAACAGGGAGCCGAAGCCCGAGCCCAGCATGAAGGCCATCTGGAAGCGCCCGCTTTCCGCCAGGCTGGCGCCCATGTCCCGCAGGTGCAGAGGCACCACGGGAAAGAGCTGGTAGCCTGCGGCGAAGACCAGGAAGTAGAAGGCCCAGAGCAGCAGGAAGGGCGCGGTGAGGAAGCCCGCCCGATCGGATGCCTCGTTCCATTCGTCCATCTCTCCAGGATGGCACGGGGGGCCGCTATGCTGGAGCCACCATCCCGTAACCGAGGTCACCATGCAGCCAGAAGCCTTCCGCGCGGAAGTTGCGCGCATCAAGATGGGCGGTGCCCCCAAGGCCCACGACAAGAACGCCGAGGCGGGCAAGCTCTTCGCCCGGGAGCGCATTGCTCTGCTGGTGGATGAGGGCAGCTTTGCCGAGGATGGTCTCTTCGCCAAAGCCTTGCACAAGGACCTGCCCGCAGATGGCGTCATCACCGGCACGGCCACCATGGGCGGCCGCACGGTGGCCCTCATGGCCAACGACAGCACCATCAAGGCCGGCAGCTGGGGCGCCCGGACCGTGGAGAAGATCATCCGCATCCAGGAGGTGGCCCTGCGCCTCAAGGTGCCCATGCTCTACCTGGTGGACAGCGCCGGGGCCCGCATCACGGATCAACTGGACATGTTCCCGGGGCGTCGCCATGCCGGCACCATTTTCCACATGGAGGTGGCCCTCTCGGGTCTGGTGCCCCAGGTCTGCCTGCTCTTCGGGCCATCGGCGGCGGGCGGAGCCTACATCCCCGCCTTCTGCGATGTGGTGATCATGGTGGAGGGCAATGCCAGCATGTACCTGGGCTCCCCGCGCATGGCGGAAATGGTCATCGGCGAGAAGATCAGCCTGGAGGACCTGGGCGGCGCCCGCATGCACTGCGCCGTGAGTGGCTGCGGCGACTTCCTCTGCAAGACCGAGCAGGAGGCCATCGAACTATGCCGCCAGTATCTTGCCTACTTCCCGGAGCACTGCGAAGCCCCCCTGCCCATGACCCCGCCGAAGGCGGTAACTCCCAATGCGAAAGCATTGGGAGCCATAGTACCCACCGACATCATGGCCCCCTTCCAGATGAAGGACTTCATCGAGGGCCTGGTGGACGAGGGCAGTTTCCTGGAGGTGAAGAAGCTCTTTGCCGGGGAGATCATCACGGGCCTGGCCCGCCTAGAGGGGCGCCCTGTGGGCATCCTGGCCAACCAGCCCCGGGTGAAGGGCGGCGTGCTCTTCGTGGACAGCGCCGACAAGGCCACGCGCTTCATCACCCTCTGCGACGCCTTCGGCATCCCCCTGGTCTTCCTCAGCGATGTGCCCGGCTTCATGATCGGCAGCGCCGTGGAGAAGCAGGGCATCATCCGCCATGGCGCCAAGATGATCAGCGCCATGGCCGCCTGCTCCACGCCGCGCTTCTGTGTGGTGGTGCGGAAGGCCTATGGCGCGGGCCTCTACGCCATGAGTGGGCCGGGCTTCGATCCCGACGCCACCCTGGCCCTGCCCACGGCCAGCATCGCCGTCATGGGGGCTGAGGCCGCCGTGAACGCGGTCTTCGCCAACAAGATCGCGGACAAGCCCGAGGCAGAGCGCATCGCCTACGTGCAGCAGCTCCGGGACGAATACAACGCCGATATCGACCTGCGCAAGCTGGGGGCGGACCTGCATGTGGACGCCATCGTGGATCCGGCGGACCTGCGCAGCGAACTCAGCACCCGCCTGGGCCGGGCCCGCCGCAGGGACGTCTGGCCCGTGAAGCGGCGGAGCGTGACCCCGGTGTGAACCCAGTCGCAGCAGCTACTTCTTCGCTTTCAATCCTGACTTCACGATGGCTTCGATCTCCTCAGCCCCTCGCGGCAGCTTGTCGCTGAGGTTGCGATAGCCATCGGCGGTGACCACCAGGTCATCCTCCAGGCGCACGCCGATGCCCCGCCAGCGGGGCTCCACATCCTTGGCGTCCTTGGGGATGTAGAGCCCGGGCTCCACGGTGAGGACCATGCCGGCCTCCAGCACCCGCAGGCCCGCGGACTTGTCTTCGGTGAAACCGCCATAGGATCCGGTGTCGTGGACATCCAGGCCCAGCCAGTGGCTGATGCCGTGGATGCTGTAGCGCTTCCAGTCGCGGCTCTTGTAGACCTGCTCCTTGTCGCCCTTCAGCAGGCCCAGGTCCACCAGCCCATCGCTGAGGATGCGCATGGCTGCGTCATACCCCTCGTGGTGGATGCGACCGGGCCGGATGCAGGCCATGGCCGCGTTTTGCGCCTTCAGCACCAAGTCGTAGATGGCCCGCTGCTCCTTGGAGAAGGTGCCGCTGGTGGGCCAGGCCCGGGTGATGTCGGCGGTGTAGTAGCCTACTTCGGCGCCCGCATCCATGAGCAGGAGTGCGCCCTTGGCCACGGGCTGGTCGTTGTTGGGATAGTGCAGGACGCAGCTGTTGGGCCCCGCCCCGGCGATGGTCTCGTAGCCCAGGAAGCGGGCGCCCAGGCTGCGGACGGTGCCCTCGAAGGCCCCGGCCACCTCGCCCTCGTTGCTGGCCCGGGCCGAGGCGCGCATGGCTGCCAGGTGGCCTGCCACGGAGGCATCCACGGCCCGCTGGAGCATCTCGAGCTCCGCAGGCTGCTTGATGAGGCGCAGTTCGCCCACGAGGTTGCGGCCATCCACCAGGATCTTCTTGTACGAAGCATGGCCGTTGTCGGTGCCCACGGGATAGACGGCGTCCAGGACCTCCTTGCGGAAGGGCTCGTCGTAGGTGCAGACCAGCACCACCCGCTGGGCCTTCTGCAGCGCTTCCTTGAGGGTCTTGGCTGCCTCGGGGAACACCACGGCCTGATCCGCCCCGGCTTTCAGGGCGCCTTCTGCGCCCAGGAGGGGGCCATCGTAGGTTTCGCGCTTGGGATCCCGGGGCTGCACCAGCAGCGTGTAAGGTTTGGGGCTGTCTGCGTCCAGGAGGGCCACGGAGCGGGCCTCTTCGATGCCCGTGAGGTAGTAGAAGTCCGAGTCCTGGCGATAGGGCTGGGTGTCGCCCCCGTTCCTGGGCAGCTCGGGCATGGATTTGAGCACGCCCAGGGTTCCGGGGCCCAGCTTCTTCAACTCAGCCAAGAGGCGCGCGCGGTTCCCCGCGAAGAAGGCCTGGGGCAGGCGCACGCCATGATGGCCCGGGGCCTGGGCACCCAGGGTGAGGGCCAGCAGGGGGGCGAGGAGGGCAAGGCGCATGGAGGCTCCGGGCAGTGAATCACTCTGGCAGGGCGTCAGGCTTAGAACCATGGGCAGCGATTGACCATTGCGCTATGCTTCCGGGCATTCCCCGGAGGCTCTGTGTTCCGTCGCGTGGACGACTTCAAGACCATCTGGCAACAGGAAGCTGAGAAGACCCTGGCGGTCTTTGCGGCCATTCCCGATGCGGCGGCCCATCAGGCCGTGGACGCTCAGCACCGCGACCTGCGGCGCATGGCCTGGCACCTGGTGGAGACCGTGCTGGAGCTGCCCCAGAACCTGGGCCTGAAAGTGAAGGGCCCCGTGGGCCTCGGGCCCGATGGGTTCATCGCCACACCGCCCCCGGCCACCATGGCGGAGATCTGCGCCGCCTACCAAGCCGTGAGCGAATCCCTGCTGGATCACATCGGTAGCTGGAGCAACACGGAGCTGGGCCGCGCCTTCACGCTCTACGGTGAGAGCTGGACCGGCGCCTTCTCGCTCTACGTGTTGGTAAGCCATCAGACCCACCACCGGGGCCAGATGACCGTGCTCATGCGGCAGGCCGGACTGAGTGTGCCCAGCGTCTACGGTCCGACCAAGGAGGGCTGGGCCCAATACGGGGTCGAGGCGCCCAAAGTCTGAGTGGCTCAGGCAGGGCTATGCTGGAGGCCTTGTCCCGAGGTCGCCATGCCCTGCCGTCCCCTCCTGTATTCCCTCCTGTCCCTCTGCCTGCAGGCGGCGCCTCTGGGTTTCACCAAGGTGGGCGCGGGCCCCGGCGTGCTCCTCCTCCACGGCTTCGGGGGCAACAAGGATGTCTGGGTTGGGATTGCCGCAGACCTCGCCCGGGACCACACGGTGCTCTGCGTGGACCTGCCCGGCAGTGGGGGAACGACTGGGCCGATCGTGGTGGAGGGCCGCGCGGACTTTGGCGCCCTGGCCAAGGAACTGGCTGCCCTGGTCCGCAAGGAGGGCGTGGGGCCCTGGCTGGCGGTGGGGCATTCCATGGGCGGTCCCATCGCCGCCCGCACCGTGCTGGAAGCTCCCGACGCCTTCCGGGGGCTGGTGTTGGTGGACAGCTTCCTGGGAGCCCTGCCTGAGGCCTACATGGAGCCCACGGCCCAGGGCCTGGAGGGGGATCCGGCCACCGCGCTGAATATCTTCTTTGCCCTCATGACGACGGGGCCGGAGCAGACCCGCGCCATGGTGGCTGAGGCCCGACGGATACCGGTGCCCGCCCTCCAGGCCTACCTCCGGGCGCTCAGCCGCGATCCGCTTCTTGGACGGCAGCGGGAGTTGCGCCTGCCCGTGGTGCAGTTCGCCTCGGGGCCCCGCGAGACGGATCCCGCCAGGGCCGCAGCGATTCTGACCCAGTTCGGATTCAAGGATCTGCCCGCCTTCAAGAGCCTCTCTTTTCCCGGCACCAAGCACTGGGTGATGCTGGACGCGCCCGAGTCCTTCCTCCTGGCCCTGCGGGCCTTCGAGGCGGGACTGGGGCGCTGAGGGCCGCTTCTTGTAGATCACAGATTCAATGGGGTCACTGGCGCCGCTCAGGGCATTGCCGACGATCAGCACTGTGCTATTCAGCAGCAGGAAGCACCACCTGCCGAATGGGTCGAGGCCACCGGGCGGCAATATGAAGCGGCAAGTAGGGCCGCCGGTACCCTGCACCAAGTGCCTTCCCTGAGGCGTCCTAGGGCTAAAGCAGGGCGTCAAGGAGGTCTGGATTTGTCTATTGGAATGTCGCAGAGGAAACGGGGCCGCCATTGTTCGGATCGACGCCCACCCCCACGATCAACACACCTCCGCTGGACATGAGGATGCACCTGCCGCTTAGGAGGTCCGCGCCGGGGTTTGGGGCGATGGTGATCCCGTAGGGATTGGGGATCCCCGGGATGCTCGGTAAATAGCGATCCAGTGTGGTGACCGTACTGGCGGTGCCGTTCTGATCCCCCGTCAGGCCAAGGTTGGCGCTGCCCCCCAGGGCCAGGATGGTTCCATCCGACAGGATAGAGACCAGGGGACGGTTCCGGGCGTTCGATAGGGTGGTGCCCACGGTGGCGAAGGTTGCTGTTGTTGGATCAAAAGTCTCCGCGGCGGAACTAGGGATTGGCAGTCCGCTGGCTACGCTGATGTAGACCCCACCAATCAGGGCCACCTTCCCATCCGGAGACAAGGCCGCCCCCATGTTTCGACGCCCCAAGGCCATGGTTCCCGAAACAGACGTGAAGGTGACTGTGGTGGGATCGAAGAGGTCGGCTGAATTGGTCAGGTTGGCATCGGTCCCATCTGTACTGCCACCAGTCACCAGCACTCTGCCATCGAGCAGGGCCACGACAGAATGGCCCACTCTGGAGGACGACATCGCGGTAGCGACTGGGATGAAGCTGTTGGTGGCGGGATCATAGATTTCCGCCGTGTTGAGGGTTCCGGATGCTCCCCGGCCACCTGTGAGGAGCACTCGTCCATCTTGCATCAGGGTGGCGATGTGGTCTTCCCGGGCCGATTGCATGCTGGCTGGTGCCGGCAGCAGCTTATCGTTGTGCGAATCGTAGAGCTCTGCGCTGGCCAGAGGATTTCCACTGGCGTCTCGGCCGCCAGTGATCAGGATGTTGCCAGTGGTGAGCAGGGTGGCCGTGTGCCGCGATCGGGCCGTGGCCAGCGTGGATGCCTCGAGACTCCAGCCTCCCCCGCCGCTGAAGGAAACCTCCATGGTGTTGGTCGGGGAGCCTCCGCTCAGCCCGCCGATGGCGAGGACCGCATCATTGAAATAGGTGCGGACGAGGGCATGTTCGGTCCGAATGTAAGTCATGGCACCAGCATTCGCTGTGAGGCTGTTGGAATAGGCGCTGGCTGGAACGCTGACATACGCAGTCCCGATGATCGTGTTGTCCGCCACCGAGATGGCCTGGACGGTGTCGCTTCCGCTGGTTCCGTTCGACGTGAACACCCCGTTTGAGGAAATGGTTCCGATATTCCCGCTCAGCATGTTCCAGGTGATGGCCTTGTTGGGCCCCAGTATGGGAGCTTGGAAGACAAAACTCGCACTGGGGACAACGCTCTGCGTCTGGGGGAGTACCAGCGGAAGGATCTGGATGGCGATGGGCAGGTTCTTCGTCGGGTCTGCCTGGCTGGTGGCCGTCATGGTGCAGGCTTCGATGGCCATGGGTGCGGTGAAGAGGCCTGCGGAGGTGATCGAGCCCGCAGTGGTGGCGTAGTTGAGGCCCTGATTGGCGGCATTGTTGACGGTGATCAGACCTCCAAAATCATAGGTTTGGCCGGGCAATAACTTGACAGGAGGGTTGAGGCTATCGGCCCGTGTGAAGGTGATGGCACTGGCCGTCCTGGTGACTGCAGTGCCCGCGGCATTGGTCACCGTCAAGGTGTAGACGTCGGCGTGGGTAAGGCCCAGATTCGCCTGGTTGCCGCTGGCAAGGGCGCCGACGCTCTGGTCCACCACGCCTGTGCCACCCGTGTAAGTGGCATTGAGGCCCCAAAAAGTTGAATAGTTGATCAGGGTGAAGGCTGTGATTTTGGGGGCGACCACCACGGTGACGGTGGTGCTCGCCGATTGGGTGGGATCATCCACAGAGGTGGCGGTGATGGTGTAGGGCCCACCTGCTGCGGCCGGCGCGGTCCAGGTGTTGTTGGACCAACTACCGACGCCACCGCTGTCCCAGGTTACCGTTCCGAGCGCTCCACCAGTGACGGTGCTGGTGAAGGTCGTGGTGGTGGAAACGGTGACGAACGAAGCTGGAGGTGTCACCGCCCCGACAACCACGGTCTGGGGCGTGAGGGTGGCACTGGCATCTGCGAAGTCACCGACGGGGTTGGTAACCCGAACCCAAAAGGTGACAGCGGCAGTGAAGCCGGTCGCCTGGACCACGATGGGGCTACCGGAAACCGCACTTGCGCTGAGATCCGAGGCTCCTTGGCTGGTGCCCACCAGCGCTGTGCCGCCGGTGAAAGTGGGCGTGATGGTGGTGTTGGTGGCACCGTAAAGGGGCGAGGTGGTGCTCGGGGTGAGATTGGCCACCGGGGCTGGCACGGTGCTGACCGTGGTACCCACCGTGGCGGTGTCTCCGGCAGTGTTGGTGACCGTGAGGGTGAAGGTGGTCGTGGCTGCGAGCGCGCCCGTGGACAGGGCGACGCCGCTGGTGGCGGAGGCGGACAGGTTGCTGGACCCGGCTCCGGCGGTGCCAATTTCCCCGGTGCCATTGGCGAAGGTGGGCGTCACGGTGGTGCCGGTGCCCGCGGTGATCGTGCCCTTGGTAGCCACCAGGCTCGTGGCCACGGGGGCGGCGACAACGGTGACCAGGGTGGTCGCCGTCTTGGACGGGTCATCCAGCGACGTAGCCGTGAGGGTGATGCTGCTTGGGACGGCGGGGGCGGTCCAGCTACTGCCGACCCAGGTTCCACCCGTGCTGCTCCAGGTGATGGTACCCAGGAATCCGCCGGTCACCGTGCTGCTGAAGGTGGTGCTGGTGGCCACAGTGCGGGTGGGCGTCCCCGGGCTGATCGCCCCGACCACCACGGCCTGTGGAGCGATGGTGGTGCTGGCATCTACGTAGTCGCCCGCTGGATTGGTGACCCGGATCCAATAGGTGGTCGCGGTCTTGAAGCCGGTGGCCTGGACCGCGAGGGCTACTCCGGCAGTGGCACTGGCCAAGACGTCCGAGGCGCCTTGGCTGGTGCCCACGACGGCAGTGCCGTTGGTGAACGTGGGCGTGACAGTGACGTTGGGTGCGCCGAAGAGGGGCGAGGCCGAACTGGCGACCAGGCTGGCGGTGGCCACGGGAACCGCGCTGACCGTGGTGCTCGCCGTGGCCGTATCCCCCGCGGCATTGGTGACCGTGAGCGTGAAGGTGGTGGTGGCACCGAGCGGGCCTGTGGCCACGGCGAGGCCACTGCTGGCGGCGGCGCTGAGCTGACTGGAGCCCACACCACTGGTGCCGAGGGTGGCGGTTCCGTTGGCGAAGGTGGGTGTCAGGGTGGTGGCGCTGCCGACAGTGAGGGTGCCCTTGGCGGCGACGAGGCCTGTGGCCACGGGGGCCGCCACGGCGCTGACCGTGGTGCTCGCCGTGGCCGTATCCCCCGCGGCATTGGTGACCGTGAGCGTGAAGGTGGTGGTGGCGCCGAGCGGACCCGTGGCCACGGCGACGCCACTGGTGGCGGCGGCGCTGAGCTGGCTGGAGCCCACGCCGCTGGTGCCGAGGGTGGCGGTGCCGTTGGCGAAGGTGGGTGTCAGGGTGGTGGCGCTGCCCACGGTGAGGGTACCTTTGGCAGCGGCAAGGCCTGTGGCCACGGGGGCTGCGATCACGGTGAGGTTGGTGCTGGCGCTCTTGCTGGGGTCCGCCACGCTGGTGGCCGTGATGATGACCACGCCGGGGCTGGCCGGGGCCGTGAAGACGCCCGTCGCGCTGATGCTGCCCGCGCTGGCGGTCCAGGTGACGGCGCCATTGGCGGAGCCGGTGACCTGGGCGCTGAAGGTGGTGCTGCGGCCGGTGCTGAGGACGGCCGTGGGCACACTCACACTGACGGAGACGGGCGGCGGCGGGGCGCCCGCCACCACGGTCACGAAGGCTTTGGCGCAGAGGGTCGAGAGACCCAGGCTCTGGGCACTGATGAGGTAGGCTCCGGGGATCGCGCCAGCGGTGAAGCGACCCTGCTGGGTGATGGTGCCGCCCTCGGCGGACCAGACCACGCGCGTGTCCGTGAGGCCGGTGACATTGGCGCTGAAGGTCTGAGTCTGGCCCGCGGCCAGGCTGAGCTGGGCGGGGCTGATGTCGACAGCGGTGGGTCCCACCGTGACGGTGGTGCTGGCCGTGGCCGGATCGCCGCTGGTGCCCTTCACGGTCAGGGTATATGTGGTGCTGGTGGTGGGGCTGATGCTCACCGGCACCCCGCTGCTGATGACGCCGACGCCCTGGTCGATGCTGGCGCTGCCGCCCACGAAGTTGGCCAGCAGCAGGGTGCTGGTGCCCGGATTGAGGTTGGCCCGGCCGGGCCGGAAGTCGTAGATGAGGGGCGTGGCTTGGCCCTCCTGCTTCGTGCTGCTGCCGCAGCCGAACAGGGAGACCAGCAGGATCAAGAGGGGAAAGAGTCGGCTGCGCATGGATCCCACCTAGAACTTGAAGCGGGCTTCAAAGGTGTACGAGGGCCGGGCGGCGGGGTAGCCGTAGACCACGAAGGCATCGTTCTGGCCGTCCTTGAGCTTGGCCACCCACTCGGCGGGATCGACCTTGGGCTGAAGGAGGTGCTCGCCGCGCCAGATGAGCGTCCAGTGGCGCCCGACCTGCACCGTGGTGGACATGCCCACGTCCCGGTAGACCACCTGGGTGGCTCGGATGGTGGGGATGGGATCCGCACAGTCGCAGTCGCCCAGGCTGGCGTACTGATGGCCCTGCAGCGTGTAGTGCACCTCCACCTGGACGATGCTGCCGCCCATGAGGCCCTTCAGTCCGTGGGAGGTGAAGGGGCGCCGCTGGGAGGCGGCGGTGCTGAACTGCTGACCTTCGGGCGCGTTCAGGTCGCGGGCCTCCTGAACCCGGGCGAAGGCCTCCAGGCCCAGCTTCTTGGCAGTGCGCCAGCCGAAGGCGAAGTCAGTGCCCTGCACCCGCACCCGGTCTTGGTTCAGGTAGGCGAGGCCGTTGGAGCCGATGAGATCCTTGCCGTTCTGCTGCTGCCCCTGGAGCTTGCCGTACCAGTTGCCCTTCCCCCAGCCCAGGCCCAGCTGCAGGAAAGTGCTCTGTTCCATGCGCAAGGGCGCGGCGCCGGTCACGTCACTGTTCCGCAGTTGCTGGATGATGGTGGGGGCTATGCGGGCCCCACCGCCCCCGGCGTAGAGGCGGAAGCCGCCGCCCAGCTCCTGGTTGAAGGCCAGGCGGAACAGGTGGCCGGTGCCACTGAGGACTTCCTGCTCGGTCGAGCCTAGCAACAGGGACTGGCGGTCCTGGGTGGCTCGGGCCTGGCCCAGGATGCGGAAGCCCGGCAGCGGGTCCAGGTGCCACTCCAGGCCGAAGCCCACCGTTCGTCCCTTGGCGGCGCCGCTGATGGCGGGATCCTCGTCCCCATCCTGGCGGCTGTCCTGGGCTTCCAGGCGCAGGCTCAGGCCTGCGCTGGAACCGAAGCCCAGGTGCAGAGCGGACTGGAACCGAGTCTGGCGCCCCTCGAAGTGGCTGGGCAGGGCCAGGCCCTCGTCCGCCTGATCGTGGCGGAAGCGGGCCAGGCCCAGAGAGGTTTCCAAGCTGACCAGGGGCCCCAGGCCCCAGTCCACACGCAGCTGGCCGCTGTCGCCCCGCTGGCGGCTCTCCCGGCCCGGGTTGTAGATGCGGGAGAAGTCCGTGACGTCCTGGTAGGGCTGGGGCACGCCCAGGAAGGTGCTGCGCCAGCCCAGGCTCCACTTGGCGGCACCCCAGCTTTGTCCCACGCCCAGGAAGTTCGTCACCAGCCGGTAGGGGCGTTCCGTGGGCGTGGTCTGCTTCTCCTCGGCGCTGAGGTTGCCGCCCCTCAGGTAGCCGCCCGCCCAGGCGTAGCCCGGCGCCGCGACGCTCTGGCCCTGGCCGTTGTTGCCGCCAAGGCCAGCCAACTCGCCCGTGGCGCCTGGCTTGTTGGGGCGGCCCGTGAAGAGGGCGATGGTGCCGCCCCGGCCGCTGGGCCCCGAGCCGGGCGAGCCCGTGATGACTTCGATGCGGGTGATGCCCAGCAGGGGGAGCTCACTGAGATCCTGGCCCAGTCGGCTGGGATCCATGAGGGGCATGCCGTCCAGCAGAATGACCGTGTCCTGGGGGCGGGTGCCCCCCAGGTAGATGTGGGTGGGCAGCCCCGGGCCACCCTGGCTCTGCACTTGGCCTGGCAGCTCGCGCATGAGGAAATCGCCCAGGGTGCGGGAGCCGTAGCGCTGGATGTCCTCCTCATCGAAGACCAGCACCTGGCCCGGCGTGCGGCTCAGGGGCACGATCTGGGCCTCGGCGGCCCAGGACTCGGCGGGCTTGGGCCCAGGGTGGGGCAGGGCAGGCGCTTCTTGGGCGGCCAAAGTCAGGGAGACGCCGGATACCATCAGGCAGACCCATGGCCGGGAAGAGAGGCGGCAGAACATGCTGACTCCAGGTAGAGAATTGCTTTATCGACACTGAAGTCAGTCTGACTAAGAAACAATACGTAAAAATTCGACAAAATACGAGTTCGTCATCCGAATAGGTCCAGCGGCTGGATTTAGCGTTCGAGGATGAAGGTCACGGGGCCGTCATTCACCAGCTCGAGCTCCATGTGCTCCTGGAAGAAGCCGGACTTCACCCCGGGGTGGTGGGCCTGCAGCTGCTCTAGAAAGGTCTGGAACAGCAGGCGTGCGGCATCCGGGGCCATGGCGAGGTCGAAGGAGGGGCGGCGGCCCTTGGCGAGGCTGCCGGCCAGGGTGAACTGGCTCACGGCCAGGATCTCCCCGCCCACCTCCTGGAGGCCCAGGTTCAGCTTGCCGGCAGGGTCCTCGAAGATGCGCAAGCCCGCAATTTTGGCGGCAGCCCAGGCGCAGGTCGCCTCCGTATCTCCGGTCTCCAGACCCGCCAGGACCAGGAGGCCCCGACCGATGGTGGCCTCCTGCGCCCCGCAGCGCACCGTGGCCTGTTTCACACGCTGGATCACAGCCTTCATGCCCGCCTCCGTCTGCCGTTGGATCCCGGAAACCGCCCACTCAGAGCCCCGGGGGTGACCACTGAAAGTGTAAGGTTCGCCGCACCTGGGTTGGGCCTACACTGCCCGCATCGGTTCAGCCCGAGGAGCCCCCATGAGACCGCATGACATCCTGCCAGGCCTGCTGCGACCAGTCCTGGTCCTGGCCTTGACCTTGCCCCTGACGGTGCCCCTGGGTGCTGCCAAAGCCCCGAAGGCACCCACGGCCAAGGGGCAGTTGCCGCCCCTTATCGACCGGGACAAGTTCTTTGGCAATCCCCAGATTGCCGGGGCTCAGCTGTCGCCGGACGGGAAGTGGATTGCCTTCCTGAAGCCCTACAAGGAGACGCGGAACGTCTGGGTGAAGAAGACCGGCGAGCCCTACGAGAAGGGCCGCCTCATCACGGCGGATCCCAAGCGGCCTATCCCCGGCTTCTTCTGGAGCCGCGACAGCAAGCAGATCCTCTTTGTGCAGGACCATGACGGCGACGAGAACTACAACGTCTACGCCGTGGACCCGGCGGCCCCCGCCGCCGCAGGCAAGGACGTCCCCGAAGCCCGCAACCTCACGGCCGCCAAGGGCGTCCGGGCCCAGATCCTGTCCGTGCCCAAGGCCGACCCCGACACGATCTACGTGGGTCTCAACGACCGTGACGCTGCCTGGCACGACGTCTACAAGGTCAAGATCTCCACGGGCGAACGGACGCTCCTTCGCAAGAACACCGAGCACATCGCTGGCTGGATCTTCGACAAGCAGGCCAACCTGCGCCTGGCCCTGCGCACCACGGACAAGGGCGACACAGAGATCCTTCGCGTGGATCCCGAGGGCTTCACCAAGATCTATGAGTGCAGCGTCTTCGAGTCCGCAGACCCGGTGCAGTTCCATAGGGACGGCAAGCGCGTCTACCTGGAGACCAACAAGGGCAACCGGGACCTCACGGAGCTGGTGCTGTTCGATCCCACCACGGGCAAGGAGGAGAAGGTCGAATCCGATCCCGAAAAGCGTGTGGACTTCGGCAGCGCCGTATTCTCCGAGATCACTGATGACCTCATCGCCACCACTTACCGGGATGACCGGACTCGGCGCTACTGGAAGGACAAGGCCTGGGCAGCGGACTTCAAGCTGCTACAGACAAAACTGCCCGGCAAGGAACTGGCGATGACTTCCAGCACCGCCGATGAGCAGGTCCTAATGCTCACGTCGTACAGCGACCGTGATCCAGGAACTAGCTACATCTTCAACCGCCGCACAAAGAAGCTGAGCCTGGAATACGTGTCCCGGGAGGAGCTGCCCAGGCAGGACCTGGTGGCCATGCAGCCCATCCGATACAAGTCCAGCGACGGGCTTGAGATTCCCGCCTACCTCAGCCTGCCCAAGGGCGTGCCCGCCAAGGGCCTGCCTCTGGTCCTATTCCCCCACGGCGGCCCCTGGGCCCGGGATTTCTGGGGCTTCAACAGCGCCGCCCAGTTCCTGGCCAACCGCGGCTACGCGGTGCTGGCGCCCAACTTCCGGGGCTCCACGGGCTATGGCAAGACGTTCCTCAATGCGGGCAACAAGCAGTGGGGCGACAAGATGCAGGATGACCTCACCTGGGGCGTGAAGCACCTGGTGGCCCAGGGCATCGTGGATGCCAAGCGGGTGGCCATCATGGGCGGCTCCTACGGCGGCTACGCCACCCTGGCTGGCGTGACCTTCACCCCGGACCTCTACGCCGCCGCCGTGGACATCGTGGGCCCCTCCAACCTCATCACCCTGCTGGAGACCATCCCCCCCTATTGGGAGGCGGGCCGCATCATCTTCCACGAGCGCATGGGCAACCCCAACACGCCCGAAGGCAAGCAGCAGCTTGAGCGCCAGTCCCCCCTGAACAGCGCCGCCAAGATCAAGACCCCGCTCCTCGTGATCCAGGGCGCCAACGACCCCCGCGTGAAGAAGGCCGAGGCGGACCAGATCGTCATCGCGCTGCGGGATCGCAACTATCCAGTGGAATACCTCGTCGCGCCTGACGAAGGCCACGGCTTCCAGCGCCCCGTGAACAACCAGGCCATGTTCGCCGCCGCTGAGAAGTTCCTGGCCAAGTATCTGAAGGCCCGCTACCAGGAGGGCGGCAAGGCCGACGTCATGGCCCGCCTGCCGGAGATTACCGTCGATCCCAAGACGGTCGTGCTGGCCAAGAAGGCCGATGCCGCCAGCGTGGGCCTGCCCAAGCCTGTGGCCCAGCCCACGGCGGGCACCTACGTCTACGCGGGGAATCTGGCTGCGGGCGGACAGAGCTTCCCCATCTCCATGACGCACACGGTGAAGGAAGAGGGCGCGACCTTGGTGGTGACGGACACCACCAAGATGCCCATGGGTGAAGCGGTCGATACGACCACCATCGCCAAGGGCACGCAGGTGCCCCTGAAGCGGGACGTGAAGCAGGGTCCCATGACCATTGTCCTGGCCTATGAGGGCACCAAGGTCAGCGGCACCATGGCCATGGGGGGCGAGCCCAAGCCCCTGAACGTTGACCTCGGCGGTCAGGCCTTCGCCGATGGTGCCGCCTCCCAGGACTCCATCGCCTGCCTGCCCCTCGCGGAGGGCTTCACGACCACCTTCCGCAACCTGGATCTCATGCGTCAGAAGGCCGAGTTGAAGCAGGCCAAGGTGGTGGCTGTGGAAGAGGTGAAGGTACCTGCAGGTAACTTCAAGGCCTGGAAGGTGGAGATCTCTTCGGCTGCCGGTGACCCCGGGCTGCTCACTCTGTGGGTAGATCAGGCCAGCCGCAAAGTGTTGAAGACCACCATGACCGGACCCCAGCTGGGTGGGGGTTCGCTCACGGTCGAGTTGCAGAAGTAAGTTTTTCTTCTCCACAGAAAAGCCGGGCTTAGCCCGGCTTTTCTGTGTGGGACGTTAGACTGGTGGAACAAGGATGGTTTCGTGGATACAGAACAGGTGTGGTGGGCGAGTTACCCCGGCTGGGTGGGGCAGAAGGCCCAGCCCTTTCCCTTCGAGAACCTGGGTCAGCTGATCCATCACGCGGCGGAGCGCTACGGCGACCGCAAGGCCGAGACTCTGGTGCTGCCCAATGGCATGGAGGCCTCCCTCACGTTCCGCGAGGTCGACCGCCTCTCCGATGACTTCGCGGCCTATCTGCGTCAGGGGCTGGGGCTCGCGGCGGGGGCCCGGGTGGCCATCCTCCTGCCCAACTGCCTGGCCTATCCCGTCTGCGCCTTCGGCGCCCTCAAGGCCGGCTGCGTGGTGGTGAACACCAACCCCCTCTATACGGCCCGGGAGCTGGAGGAGCAGCTGAAGGACAGCGGCGCCGAAGTGCTGGTGGTGCTGGACCACTTCGGAGACAAGGTCACCGAGGTGGTGCCCCGGACCCAGGTGAAGACCGTGGTTGTCACCAGCATTGCCGACGGCTTCTCCCTGCCGACTCGGTGGCTCATCCAGGCCAAGCTGAAGCTGTCCGGCATCATCCCCCGGCTGCATCATCCCACCACCTCTTACACCCAGGCCCTGCGCCAGGGAGCCTCGCACCGAGCCAAGGCGCACCTGCTACCTGAGGCGGCGCCCACCCGCGACAGCCTGGCTCTGCTCCAGTACACCGGGGGCACCACGGGCACCAGCAAGGGCGCCATGCTGAGCCACGGCAACCTGCTGGCCAACCTGGAGCAGATCGCGGAGATCACCCGGGCCTACCTGGTGCCCGGTGAGGAAACGGTGCTCACGGTGCTGCCCATGTACCACGTCATCGCCTTCACCATTAACCTGCTCTTCGGCTTCCACACGGGCAGCCAGAGCATCCTGGTGCCCAATCCGCGTCCCCTCAAGAACCTCCAGCCCGCCTTCCAGAACCATGTGATCACCTGGATGACGGCCGTGAATACCTTGCTGAAGGCCCTGCCCGACGAGCCCTGGTTCAAGCCCGAGCTCACCCAGAAAATGCTCGGCGCCTTCGCTGGCGGCATGGCGACCCATCCCTCGGTCCTGCAGCGCTGGGAGGCCACCACAGGCTGTCTGGTCATCGAGGGCTTCGGGCTCAGCGAGGCTAGTCCCCTGGTCACCTACAACGTGGCGGAACGCCATGGTCAGCGGTTGCGGCGCACCATGGCCCAGGTAGGGGGCGTGGGGCTCCCGCTGCCCGGCACCGACGTCCGCCTAGTCGATGATGAGGGCCAGGCCGTGGCACCCGGAGGTCACGGCGAGATCGTGATCCGCGGGCCCCAGGTGATGCTGGGCTACTGGAATCAGACCGAGGAATCGGCGCGGACCCTTCGCGATGGCTGGCTCCACACGGGCGACATCGGCTGCTTCGACGCCATGGGCTACCTGACCATCACGGATCGCAAGAAGGACATGATCATCGTCAGCGGCTTCAACGTGTTTCCCAACGAGGTGGAGGCCTGCATCGCCCTCCATCCCGATGTGGCGGATGTTGCCGTGGTGGGCGTGCCCGATGACAACACCGGCGAGGCCGTCCGCGCCTTCGTGGTGTCCACCCGGGAGCTCAGCGTCGAAGAGCTGCGCAGGCACTGCCGGGAGATCCTGGTGAACTACAAGGTGCCCACCCGCTTCAGCTTCCTGGCCGAGATCCCCAAGAACGCCGTGGGCAAAGCCCTGCGCCGCGAGCTCCGCGCCCAGGCCGCCGAGGAGTGAGGCGGGTTTACGCCGAGTGATTAAAGATCACCACCAAGACACCAAGAACAGAAACCACGAAGAATAAAGGGCACAACTTCGTGGTTCGTCTTTTCAGTTCTTCCTGAGTTTCCGCCTGACCTTGCTGACCAGTTCCCGCCCCTGGGGATGGCCGAAGGCGGTGGCGAGGGCGGCGTAGGCCAAGGCGCAGAGGGCGATGAGAGGGAAGAGGCGCAGGCCCAGGGCCCAGCGGCGGAAGGCGTGGGGGGAGTCCAGGCCAATGAGGCGCGAGCCGGCCCAGGCCAGGAGGCCGATGCACAGGGTGGCGGCCAGAGCCTTGGCGATGTCTTTCAGCAGGGGCCGCAGGTTGAGGCCCGGCAGGCGCGGGCGCAGACGCAGCAGCACGCCTGCCAGCCCCGCCAGGCTGGCGAGGCCATTGGCCAGGGCCAGGCCGCTGGTGCCCAGGGGCCTCAGCAGGGCCAGACTCAGGGCCACGTTCAGCACCAGGGTGCCCGCCGCCAGGGCCGCGGGGCCGCGGTAGTCCTTGAGGGCGTAAAGGGCCTGGTTGCCCAGGCGCTGTCCCGCCACGAAGACGAGACCCACGCAGCCATAGACCATGGTGAGCGCCGTCCAGTCCGAAGCGGCCACGGTGTAGGCCCCGGTGCGGAAGAGCAGGGCGCAGACTGGGCGCGCCAGCACCATCAGGCCCAGGGAGGCGGGCAGCACCAGCAGGGCCGAGGCCGAGAGGGTCTGGTTGAGGGTCTGGTTCATGCCAGGCCAGTCCTGGGCCTCGGCCTGCCGGGCCAGCAGGGGCAGGCCAGCGGTGGCGAGGCCCATGGCAAAGAGCCCCATGACCATCTCGGTCATCATGCCGCTGTTGAAGAGCACGGTCTGGGCCCCCACGGCCAGATGGGAGGCAAGGGCAGCGCTGATCACGACGTTGATGGGGTAGATGCCCGCCGCCAGCATGCCGGGCCCCATGCGCCGCAGGGCGCTGCGCACGTAGGGATCCCTCAGGTGGAGTCCTGGAGAGAGACTGAAGCCCTCTTTCCGCACTGTGGGCAGGAGCACCAGGAGCTGGAGTACGCCCCCGGCCAGCACGGCCCCGGCGCAGACGACGGCCACGGTCTCATAGGGGGCGGGGCCCTGGCGCTCTATGACGCGCAGAGCAGCCCAGCCGAAGCCGATGAAGCCCAGGTTCCAGAAGATCGAGACGGCGGCCGCCAGGGCGAAGCGGTGACGCAGGTTCAGGAGGGCCGTGAAGCCTGCCGTGAGACTCACCAGGGCCAGATAGGGGAACATGATGCGGCCTAGGAGGGCCGTGAGGCGGATCTGGGCCTCGGGGCGCCCGCCCATGAGCAGGGAGGCCAGGGGGCCCATGAGCAGCAGTACCAGGGCCACGCCCGCCAGCAGGATCGTGAGCAGGGTGCCCAGGAAGCGGGCCGCTGATGCCCTCATGGCGGCCTCGCCTTCGGCAGCCTCCACCTCGGCCAAGGTGGGCAGGAAGGCGGCAGTCATGGTGCCCTCGGCCGTGAAGCGGCGCAGGAGGTTGGGCAGGCGAACCGCCACGTAGTAGGCGTCGGCGGCAGGCCCGGCGCCCAGGATGTGGCTGAGGAAGAAGGTCTGGGCGAAGCCCGTCAGCCGGCTCAGCAGGGTCATGAAGGACACCACGGCGGCGGAGCGCAGCAGGCTGGGAGGGCGCGGCTGGCTCATGCTCGGGCCTGGGAGGGGTCCAAGGGCCCTGGGGTGGACGGCAGGTCCAGGCGGGGGGCCATTTGGGTGGATAGGCGCATCCGCTGAGGATAGCCGAGGAGCCCGCGAGAGTGTCAGTGGTCACCGGTTCCCAGAATTGGCCCACTGGCGTAGCTATGATGACGTAGGAGGAACCCGGCACCCATGCGACTGCTTCTGGTGGATGACGAGCGGCTGCTCCTGGCTTCAGTGACTCGCGCGCTCCGTCTGGAGCGACCGGACTGGATTGTGGCCACGGCCCCGGATGGCATCGAGGCCCTGCGGCTCCTTCGCTCGACGCAGGTGGATCTGCTTATCTCCGATGTCCAGATGCCCGCTATGGACGGCATGGCCCTGCTGCGGGCGGTGCGCCTGGATCCCGAGCTGGCCAAGCTGCCTCTGATTCTCATCAGCGCGCGGGACGACCGCTCGGCCATCCGTACAGGCATGGCCTCCGGGGCCGACGATTACCTCACCAAGCCCTTCTCCACGGAGGAGCTGATCCTCGCGGTGGAGAGCCGCCTCCGGCGCCTGGAGCCCGGCGTGGACAACTCCGCCCAGGCCGTGGCCCTGCGGGCCGAGCTGAAGGAAGTGCTCACGGAGCGCGAGTGGGAGGTGCTGGCCCAGATCGGGCTGGGGCTGGTGACCAAGGACATCGCCGCCACCCTGAAGCTGAGCCCCAAGACCGTCAGCGTCCACCGCCAAAACATCATGGGCAAGCTGGATCTGCACAATGCTGCAGCCCTGGCGGCCCTGGCTATCCGGGCAAGCATCACCTGAGGGGCCTCCGCCCTCGCAATGTATGGCCATAGGTAATCAAGCATATGTTCCTCCAGCGGTGAAAACCGTTGAGATGGGAAGGGGCCCAAGCGCCCCGTTGAAGGTCAGTCATGCGGAGTCCAGGCGGGAAAGCAATGCGAGCCAAGGTCGTGGTCAGTGCCCTGGCCTGGGTCGGTGTGGTCCTTACGGTCCTGGTCTTCCTCGTCGCCCGCCGAGAAGGGGACCGGGACTTCGCCCGCAGCTTCGCGCTGGAAAGCGCCAACCAGACAGCCCACATCAGCTCGTACCTGGAGGCTCGGCTCCTCTTCCTGGATGACCTGGCCCGGCATCTGGAGCTGGGCGCTGAGCCCCGGCCTGAGGCCTTCCGGGCCTTTGTGGCCACGGAGCGGGCCCGGGTGGATGGCATCCAGGCCCTGGAGTGGGCGCCCCTGGTGACCCAGGGCCGACGCCGCCAGAACGAGGCCCAGCTGCGCCAGTGGTTTCTCGAATCCGGGGGCCTGAGGGAAAAGGGCCCGGACGGGCGGCTACGGCCGGCGGGTTCTCGGCCCACCTATTTCCCCGTCACCCTGATCGAGCCACTGAAGGGCAATGAATCCGCACTGGGCTTCGATCTGGGCTCCAACCCGCTGCGCCTGAAGGCCATCGAAAATGCCCGGGATTTGGGCCTGCCTTCCGCCACAGGACCCCTGACCCTCGTGCAAGAGACACGCTCCCAGGCAGGCTTCCTGATCTTCGTGCCCGTCTATCGGGGAACCGCCTATAAGGGGGATGTGGAACATCGCCGCCAGGCTTTCAAGGGCGTAGTGCTGGGCGTATTCCGCACGGGCGACCTGCTGTCGGCGGCCCTGGCTGAGCCCCAGCGCCAGGGCCTGCGCGGCTCCTTCCGGGACCTGGGCCTCCTGGACGATCCCAAGCCATTCCATATCTGGGGGCCAGGCAACCTCGGTGAGCCCCAGCGCATCCCGCTGCTGAGCCGCCTCTTACTCTCGAAGCTGCCCGTGATGCGGACTCACCTGCAGGTTGCCGGCCGCACCTGGGAGATCTCCCTGGAGCCCGGCCCTGCGTTCATTGAGACCCACCTCCAGAAGTCCCACTGGTTCGTACTTCCTGTGGGATTCCTGCTCACGGGGCTACTGACCTTTCTCTTCCAGCTGGTGTATCTGCAGAAGCAGCGGGCCGACCGGCTGGTGGAGGCCCGCACCCAGGCCCTGAAGGAGAGCCTGTCACGTCTGGGCTCCCGCGAGTACGACCTGCGGCTCCTGCTGGATTCCACGGCGGAGGCCATCTACGGGCTGGACCTCCAGGGTTGCTGCACCTTCTGCAACCAGGCCCTGCTGCGGATGCTGGGCTATGACAGCCCCGAGGAACTCATTGGCCGGAACATGCACGAACTCATCCACCACACCAAGGCCGATGGCAGCGCCTTCCCTGTGGTCGACTGCCGCCTCTTCCAGGCCTTCCGGGAGGGGGTGGAAACACACGCCGATGACGAAGTGGTGTGGCGGGCTGATGGCACCTGCCTGTCCGTGGAGTACTGGTCCTTCCCCCAGCGCAAGGATGGCCAGGTCATCGGGGCCGTCGTCACCTTCATCGAGATCACGCAGCGGCTGCGGGCCGAGGGCGAAGTGCGCCGCCAGCAGACCATGGTCCAGAACCTGCTGGACTCCATCCCCGACCTGATCTTCTTCAAGGATCTGGAGGGGGTGTACCACGGCTGCAATCCACCCTTTGCCGCCTTTGTGGGCAAGCCCCGCGAGGCCATCATCGGCGCCACCGACTTCGACCTCTTCGGCCCCACGGTGGCGACCTTCTTCCAGGAACAGGACCGGCTCATGCTGGCGGAGGGCTCCCCGCGCCACAACGACGAGTGGGTGCGCTACCCCGATGGTAGCCGAGCCCTGCTTGACACCCTCAAGACCCCGCTGCGTGGCCCTGCGGGCGACCTCGTGGGTTTGCTGGGCATCAGCCGCGACATCACCTCCCGCAAGCTGGCGGAGCAGGGGCTGCTGGAGAAGGACCAGCTGCTGGACGCCCTGAACTGGGCTCTGGTGAGCCTCCTGGATGCCGTAGATTGGCAGGCGGCTCTGGAGGATTTCCTGGCCCTCCTGGGCAAGGGTGCCAAGGCCAGCCGTACCTACATCTACCAGTTCCTGCCCACGGATCCCGCAGACGAGGATGTCTACCTCAGCCTCACCCACGAATGGTGCATGGATGGGGTGGGGCCCCAGCGGGGCAACGCGGACCGGCAGCGCATCCCCATGCTCCAGGTCGGCTTCGGCCGCTGGGTGGAGGAGCTGGTGAATGGGCAGATGATTGCCGGGGACATCAGCACCTTCCCCGAGGCGGAGCAGCGCTACCTGGCCAGCATGGGCGTCGAGGCCCTGCTGGTGACGCCCATCTTCGTGGACGGGCAGCTCTGGGGCCTGGTCGGCTTCGACGAGTGCCTCAGCGGCCGCATCTGGTCCCGGGCAGAAGAGGATATCCTGCGCCTCTCCGCGCGAGCCCTGGGCATCGTCATCGAGCGCCAGAACTCCCACAACAAGCTGGAGTTGGCCCGGGTGGAACTGGAGGAGCGCGTGGACCACCGCACCCGGGAGTTGCTCCAGGCCAACCTCGACCTCAAGGAAGAGATGACCACCCGGCGCCGGGCGGAAGAGCGGAACCAGCTGGCCCAGATGCAGCTGCACCAAGCCCAGAAGCTGGAGTCGGTGGGGCGCCTGGCGGCCGGCATCGCCCACGAGATCAACACACCCATCCAGTTTCTCAGCATGAACCTGCGCTTCCTGCAGCGGACCTACGCCCAGATCCAGCTGGTCCTGGCCAAGGTGCCCCGGGAGAGCCTGCCCTCTGATGGCTCCATTGATCTGGAGTGGATCGAGGAGGAGACGCCCAAGGTATTGCTGGATTCCATGGAGGGCATCGACCGCGTGG
This sequence comes from uncultured Holophagaceae bacterium, assembly GCA_903913215.1. Classification (GTDB taxonomy): domain Bacteria; phylum Acidobacteriota; class Holophagae; order Holophagales; family Holophagaceae; genus Geothrix. The sequence continues at coordinate 22,167 of CAIWKE010000010.1, read as the reverse complement.
CCAAGATCGTACGGGCCATGAAAGAGTTCAGCCATCCGGGGAGTCCTGAGCCTGTGGCCGTGGACCTGAACCGTTGCCTGGAGTCCGCGGCCACGGTATCCCGGAACGAGTGGAAGTATTCAGCGGAGCTGGTGCTGGATCTGGCCGCCGAGCTGCCCTTGATCCAGGGGTTCCCTGCGGAGTTGAACCAGGTCTTCCTGAACCTCGTGGTCAATGCGGGCCACGCCATTGCCGCCAAGGAGCGGGAGCCCGGCAGCCTTGGCACCATCCGCATCAGCACGATCCCGATCCCCACAGGCGTGGAGATCCGTGTCCAGGACACAGGCACGGGCATCGCGCCCGAGCATCAGGCCAAGGTGTTTGATCCCTTCTTCACCACCAAGGACGTGGGGATCGGCACGGGGCAGGGCCTCACGGTCTGCTACCAGACCGTGGTCCACATGCACGGTGGCCAGATCTCCTTCGAGTCCACACCCGGTGAGGGGACGACCTTCGTGGTCCAACTCCCCATGCGGGCAACCCCGGCCAAGGGCTGGGGCCGGAAGGATGGTGCCGCATGAGAATCCTCCTGGTGGATGATGAATCACGCCTGTTGGACAGCACCCGCCGGGCTATCCGGGTGGAACGTCCCGGGTGGGCGGTCTTCACGGCCTGCGGCGGCGAGGAGGCCCTCCAGGTGCTCCAGGACCGTGAGATCGACGTGTTGGTGACCGATATGCTCATGCCGGGCATGGACGGGGCCGCCCTGCTCCGACGGGTCCGCCAGCTCAGTCCCGGCACCGTGCGGCTCATTCTTTCGGGGCACGCGGGCCGAGACCTCATCCAGTCCTGCGAGGCCTCCTTCCACCAGTTCCTGGGCAAGCCCGTGGATCCGGACGCCTTCATCCAGCTCCTCGGAACCTTCGAGGTCGCCCCGGAGGATCTGAAGACCGTCAATGCCCGGCGCCTGGTGGCCGGCCTGGAGCAGGTGCCCAGCCTGCCCAGCCTTTATGCGGAGCTGGCCCACCTGCTGACGGAGCCTGACCCGTCCCTGGAGGTCGTATGCCAGATCGTCCAGCGGGATCTGGGCATGGCCTCGAAGGTGCTGAAGCTGGCGAACTCCTGCTACATCAGCTCGGAGCGGAAGGTGAACAACCTTCGCCAGGCCCTGGATCTGCTCAGCCTGGATGTCCTGAAGCAGGCGATTCAGGTCCACGGAGCGCTGGAAGTGGCTCAGGACCTCCACCCCTCGGGCCTGGACCTGGCGGGGCTGTGGGAGCACTCTGCGGCCGTGGGGCGGGCTGCGGCTACCCTGGCGGAGGCCGAAGGGCAGGGCCTGGGGGTCGCATCGGCTTGCTACTCGGCAGGCCTGCTGCACGACCTCGGCCGGGCCGTGCTGGCCGGGGAATCTGAGCTGGCCTACCAGGGCTGCCTGGACCTGGTGCAAGCTGAGCATCGGCCCCTCCCCCTGGTGGAGCTGGAGGCCTATGGTACGGATCACGCGGCCGTGGGCGCGGAGCTTCTGCACCTCTGGGGGCTGGACCCCGCCCTCTGCCGGGCTGTGGCCTCCCACCACGGCCCCCAGTCCGCTACCAACGGAGACTTCCTCTCCCAGGCTGTGCAGATGGGGGACGCCTGGTGCTCCCAGAGTCTCCAGGGCAATCCCTTCTCGGATGGTCTCGGGGTGGATCTACCGAACCCCAGCAACTCCTTCCAGCGCTGGGCCGCCATCCTGGATGGCGCCCATCTGAACCCCCTGCCTTCCCACTTGTAAGGAGCCGCCATGCTGTCTCGCGTCCTGTTTGTCGATGACGATCCCCTCATCCTCGCTTCCTTCAAACGCGCCTTCCGCGGGCGCTTCGACTTGACCACCTGCCAGTCCGGGCGGGAGGCTCTCGATCTGGCCCGCAACTCTGCGCCCTTCGCGACCGTGGTGGCGGACATGCAGATGCCGGGGATGAACGGTGTGGAGTTCCTTCAGGAATTCGCCAAGATCCAGCGGGAATCCAGCCGCATCATGCTCACGGGCCAGGTGGACCAGGACACGGCCGTGGAGGCGGTGAACCGCGGTTCGGTCTTCCGGTTCCTTAACAAGCCCTGCACCGAGGAGTCCCTGGGTGTGGTGATCGAGGCGGGCATCACCCAGTACCAGTTGGTGACGGCGGAGCGCATGCTGCTGGAGGACACGTTGGCGGGCAGCATTCAGACGATGGTGGAGCTGCTGACGGAATTCGACCCCAGGTCCTTCGGCGAGACCCGGCGGGTGCGGGAATACGCCCTGCAGGTGGCGTCGAAGCTGGGCCTGCAGGCCCCCTGGGACCTGGGCGTGGCGGCCCTGCTGTCCAAGATGGGCCGCCTGGCCATCCCCATGGAAGTGCAGCTGAAGGCAGCCCACAAAGAGCGGCTCACCGTGCAGCAGCAGGATCTCTTCCGGAAGGTGCCGGAGATCGGCAGCCGCATGATCGCCAACATCCCGCGCCTGCAGTCTGTGGCCAAGTTCATCTACTACTCGGCCAAGGACTACAACGGCAGTGGGTATCCCTATGACGGCGTCGCCGGGGAGGATCTGCCGATTGAATCGAGGATCCTGAGGGTGGTGGATGACTTCGTGGCCATGCTCAGCATCCGCAAGGCTCCGGCGGTGGTGGTGGCCCAGTTGATGCTGGACACGGGCAAGTACGATCCCAAGGTGCTGGAGGCTCTGGAACGGGTGGTCGTCGAGGCCTCCGATCTTGGCACGGACCAGCACCGGAGCCTGGTGGCTGTGGACAAGCTCCGCATCGGCATGTTGCTGGCGGTGGATGTCAACACAGCCGAAGGTCTGGTCCTGCTTTCGGCGGGTACCAGGCTCTCGGGCATCCTCATCGAGAAGCTGCGAACGGCCTCGTCGCTGGCCGTCATCGAGAGCAATCTGCTGATCCTGTCCCCTGAAGAGGGCGTTGGGGTCGGGGCGAGGGCCTGAGTAAATTCCTCCAGCCGGTTCAACCCTTCGCCGCTCCAGGCCTCTAAGGCGGTAGGGCCCCTGGGCCCCAGGAGGCTCCCATGAAGGTTCGACCCGCAATCATGATCCTGTCTGTCCTGGCTCTGGCCAGCACCGCCTGCGTGGTGGGCCCCCGGGGTCGGGTCGGCATCATCGCCCCAGTTCCAGTGATTCACGTGGCCTACGTAGAGCGCGAGCCGCCCCCGGTGCGCTACGAACGCTTGCCAGAACCCCCGTCCCGGGAGCACATCTGGGTGGCAGGGCACTGGCAGTGGACTGGCAACGCCTACGCCTGGGTGCCGGGCTACTATCAGGTCAGGAGTCGGCCCGGCCATGGCTGGGTGGATGGCCACTGGGCCCGGCACGAGCGAGGCTGGTACTGGGTCGAGGGGCACTGGGACTGAGGCGAGGCCGAGGCGTCACAGGACCTGAAAAGGTTGGAGCCGCTAGCCGGAATTGAACCAGCGACCATCCGCTTACAAGGCGGGCGCTCTACCAACTGAGCTATAGCGGCACGCTTCCAGTCTAACTGAATCCCCGGCATTCCAAAAATGCCCGTACTCACCAGCACTTCGATTCGCGCAGCAAACCCTAACTCAGGACAGGCCCGCAGGGCGTGTCCTGAGCAGAACGGGCACTCGAATCAGCGCGGATCGCCCAATGGGTTCCGCTTCAGCCCTTCAAGGAAGGTATCCATCCACTTGGTGGAGAAGGTGCCGGCCACGAAATCGGGGTCGTCCATGATGCGGCGGTGCAGGGGGGCCGTGGTCTTGATGCCCTCGATGACCAGGGTGTCCAGGGCACGGCGCATGCGGGCGATGGCTTCGGTACGGTTGGCGCCGTAGGCGATGAGCTTGGCTACCATGGAGTCGTAGTGGGGCGGGATCACCGCGTCCTGGTGCATGGCCGTGTCCACGCGGATGCCAGGGCCGCCGGGGAAGTGCAGGGCGGTGATGCGGCCGGGGCTGGGGGTGAACTTGAAGGGATCCTCGGCGTTGATGCGGCACTCGATGGCGTGGCCCTTCTGGACCACGTCGGCCTGGGTGAAGCTGAGCTTCTGGCCGGCAGCGATGCGGATCTGCTCCTTGACGATGTCGATGCCGGTGACGAGCTCCGTGACCGGGTGCTCCACCTGGACACGGGTATTCATCTCCATGAAGAAGAAGTCGCCGCGCTTGTCGAGCAGGAACTCGATGGTGCCCGCGTTGTAGTAGCCCACGGCCTTCGCGGCGCGGACGGCGGTGTCGCAGATGCGCTGGCGGAGCTCGGGGGCGAGCACCGCACTGGGGCTCTCCTCGATGAGCTTCTGGTGGCGACGCTGGATGGAGCACTCGCGCTCGCCCAGGTGCACCACATTGCCGAACATATCACCCATGATCTGGACTTCGATGTGGCGGGGCTCCAGGAGGTATTTCTCCATGTAGACGCTGTCATCGCCGAAGGCGCCCTTGGCCTCGCTGCGGGCGTTGTTGTAGAGGTCGGGCAGCTCTTCAGGGTTGTTGACGATACGCATGCCACGTCCGCCGCCGCCGGCACTGGCCTTCACGATGACGGGGTATCCGATCTGCTCAGCCACCACCAGGGCCTCTTCCACGGTCTCCACGAGGCCGTCGCTGCCGGGCATGAGGGGAACCCCCGCCTCCAGCATGGTGGCCTTGGCCTGGGCCTTGTTGCCCATCTTGCGGATGATCTCAGCGCTGGGGCCGATGAAAGTGATCCCGCAGGCCAGGCAGACTTCCACGAAGTGGGCGTTCTCGCTGAGGAAGCCGTAGCCCGGGTGGATGGCTTCGGCGCCCGTGACTTCTGCGGCGGCGATGACCTGGGGGATGTTCAGGTATGACTTGGACGAGGCGGCGGGGCCGATACAGACTTCCTCATCGGCGAAGCGCACATGGAGGGCGTTGCGGTCGGCCTCGGAATAGACGGCCACAGTCTGGATGCCCATCTCCTTGCAGGCCAGGATCACCCGCAGGGCGATCTCGCCGCGGTTGGCGATGAGGATCTTCTTGAAGGGCGGGGCGTCCGTGATGGCCGTGGGCGCGGCAGGGCGGGCCTTGCGCTTGATGGCGGCTCCCATGGCTAGCCGACCCGGACCGCGAAGAGGCGCTCGCCGTACTCGACCGGGGTGCCGTTCTCCACCAGCACTTTCACGACCTCGCCGGCCACGTCACACTCGATCTCGTTCATGAGCTTCATGGCTTCTATGATGCAGAGGGTCTGGCCGGGCTTCACGAAGTCGCCGGGGGAGGCGTAGGGCGTGGCGGCGGGGTTGGAGGACCGATAGAAGGTTCCAACGATGGGGCTGGTGACGTAGTGGATGTTGGGATCCTCCACCGGCACGGGCGCGGCGGCGGGTGCAGGTGCGAGAGGCGCTGCCTGGTAGACCTGCTGAGGGGCCTGCATCATGGGCGCGGCCATCATCATGGGCGCGGGAGCCGGGGCGGGGGGCTGAGCGGGGCCGTCCTTGCGGATGCGGAAGCGCATATCACCGGCTTCGAACTCGAATTCCTGGAAGGGCTCGCGGCCCACCAGGGCGATGAGGGCCTTGATCTCCTCGAGACCCAGGGGCTGGCCGACAGCTTTGACTGCCACCTTGGCCGGAACCTTCGCGGCCGCCTTTGCCACAGGCTTGGGGGTCGGTGCCTTGGGGCTGGTCTTGGGGGCGGGCTTGGCGGCTGCGGGGGTCTTCTTCACGGCCACGGACTTCTTGCGGGAGGTGCTCATCAAGACTCCAACGATCGGTTCAGTCTGGGGAAGGGATCGAGCATAGCAAAGCGGGGGCAACCCGTCAGGTCAGGTTTCCTCGCCAGGCTCTGCCAGGACAGCCTTCTTCTTGCTGCGTGGGCCGGTTTCTTCTGGGCGAAATTCTTTCCGTGCGGCATCCAGGATGCCATTGAGGAATTGTGTCCCTTCCTGGTCGCTGAATTCCTTGACGATCTCCAAGGCCTCGTTGATGACGATGGGGAAGGGCACTTCCTTCACGTACATCAGCTCATAGAGTCCCAGTCGCAGGAGGTTCCGGTCCACGGCGGCCATGCGATGGATCTTCCAGTGCTCGGCGTACTTGGTCAGCACGCTGTCGATCTCATCCAGCTGGCCGTGCACCCCGTCCACCAGGCGGCGGGCGTAGTAGAAGGCGTCGCGGTTCAGATCCTGGATGGCGTAGAAACCAGCAAAGACCTGGTCCGGCGCATAGCCGGTCAGATCCATGGCGTACAGCATTTGGAGGGCGTACTCGCGCCCCCTGCGACGAACACCCATCTATTTACGTCCCTTCTTTCCACTTAAAAGGTGCGCCAGATCGATCATCTCGATGACGCTCTGGGCGGCTTCCCAGCCCTTGTTGCCCATCTTGGCACCGGCCCGGTCGATGGCCTGCTCCACGCTGTCCGTGGTGAGCACACCGAAGGCCAGGGGAAGGCCCGTGTCCAGGGCCACCTGGGCGGCGCCCTTGGTGACTTCCCCGGCAATCAGGTCGAAGTGGGGTGTGCCCCCGCGGATCACGGTGCCCAGCACGATGACGCCCGAATAGCGGCCGCTGGTGGCGGCCAGCTTGGCCGCCTGGGGCAGCTCAAAGCAGCCCGGGACGCGAATGAGGTCCATCTGCTCCTCGCTGCCACCGTGGCGGAGAATGCAGTCTTTAGCGCCCTCGATGAGACGCTCGACGATGAAGTCGTTCCAGCGCGATGCCACCAGGGCGAAGCGATCGCCCGCGTGCACGCGAATGTGGCCCTCAAAGATCCCCATGGGAACCCCCCGAAAGGTGGTCAAGAACTGATGAGGCTACCACACCCCACCAGGGTGGTCACTCGGAAATGGGCCAGGAGGCAAGCCCCCTGGCCCATTTCCGAGTGGAAAAAGCGCTAAACGGTGACCGTATCGGCCAGCTCGCGGAAGTCCGGGATCTGGTCGAAGTTCATGTAGCGGTAGATGTCCGCGGACTTCTTGGCCACGATGCCCACCTGGGCCATGTATTCGTCCATGGTGGGGATCTTGCCGATGAGGGCGCAGACCGCGGCCAGCTCGGCGGAGCCCAGGTAGACGCGGGTGTCGAGGCCCAGGCGGTTGGGGAAGTTCCGGGTGGAGGTCGACATGGCCGTGCTGCCCTTGCGGATGGAGGCCTGGTTGCCCATGCAGAGCGAGCAGCCGGGCATCTCCATGCGGGCGCCGGTGCGGCCGAGGATGCCGTAGTAGCCCTCCTGGGTCAACACGTAGGCGTCCATCTTGGTGGGCGGAGCGATCCAGAGGCGCGTGGCGAGATCGGTCTTGCCGTCGAGCAGCTTCCCGGCCGCCCGGAAGTGGCCGATGTTGGTCATGCAGGAGCCGATGAAGACCTCGTCGATCGTGTCGCCGGCTACCGCCGACAACAGCTTCACATCGTCGGGATCATTGGGGCAGGCCAGGATGGGCTCCTTGATGTCGGCCAGGTTGATCTCGATGACGGCGGCGTAGTCCGCATCCGCGTCCGGGGCCAGCAGCTCGGGCTTGGCGATCCAGGCCTGCATGGCGCGGATCCGGTTCTCCAGGGTCTCCCGGTGCTCGTAGCCGTTGGCGATCATCCACTTCATGAGGGTGATGTTGGACGTCATGTATTCGATGATCGGTGCCTTGTCCAGGTGCACGGTGCAGCCGGCAGCGGAGCGCTCGGCAGAGGCGTCGGAAAGCTCGAAGGCCTGTTCCACCTTGAGATTCGGCAGGCCTTCAATCTCCAGGATCCGGCCACTGAAGAGGTTCTTCTTCCCCTTCTTCTCGACCGTGAGCAGGCCCTGCTGGATGGCGTAGTAGGGGATGGCATTCACCAGGTCGCGCAGGGTGATGCCGGGCTGCATCTCGCCCTTGAAGCGCACCAGCACGGACTCCGGCATGTCCAGGGGCATGACGCCCGTGGCGGCGGCGAAGGCCACCAGACCCGAGCCGGCCGGGAAGGAGATGCCAATGGGGAAGCGGGTGTGGGAGTCGCCGCCGGTGCCGACGGTGTCCGGCAGGAGCAGGCGGTTCAGCCAGCTGTGGATGACCCCGTCGCCGGGTTTCAGGGACACACCGCCGCGGTTGGTGATGAAGGGCGGCAGCTCCCGGTGGGTGATGACGTCCACGGGCTTGGGATAGGGGGCGGTGTGGCAGAAGGACTGCATCACCATGTCGGCCGAGAACTGCAGACAGGCCAGATCCTTCAGCTCATCGCGCGTCATGGGGCCCGTGGTGTCCTGGGAGCCCACGGTGGTCATGTGGGGCTCGCAGTAGGTGCCGGGGCGGATGCCCGTCACGCCGCAGGCGCGACCGACCATCTTCTGGGCCAGGGAGTAGCCCTTGCCGGTATCGGCGGGGATGGCGGGGAAACGGAAGATGGTGGACGGGGGCAGGCCCAGCGCCGCCCGGGCCTTGGAGGTGAGGCCCCGGCCCACGATGAGGGGGATGCGGCCGCCGGCCCGGACCTCGTCGAAGATCACGTCGGACTTCACCTTGAACTGGGCGATGACCTGGCCGTTCTTCATGGCCTTGCCTTCGTAGGGGCGCAGCTCGATGACGTCGCCCATGTCCATGCCGTTCACGTCCAGCTCGATGGGCAGGGCGCCAGCATCTTCCATGGTGTTGTAGAAGATGGGGGCGATCTTGGCGCCCAGGCAGACGCCGCCAAAGCGCTTGTTGGGGACACAGGGGATGTCCTCGCCCGTGAACCAGAGCACCGAGTTGGTGGCGGATTTGCGGCTGGAGCCCGTGCCGACCACGTCGCCCACATAGGCGATGAGGTGGCCCTTGGCCTGGAGGGCCGCCAGCTGCTTCAGGGGCCCGATCTTGCCGGGCTCGTCGGGTTCAATGCCGGGCCGGGCATTCTTCAGCATGGCCAGGGCGTGGAGCGGGATGTCGGGGCGGCTCCAGGCGTCCGGGGCAGGGGAGAGGTCATCGGTGTTGGTTTCGCCCGTGACCTTGAACACCGTGAGGGTGAGGCTCTGGGGCACCTCGGGGCGGCTGGTGAACCACTCGGCCTCGGCCCAGGACAGCAGCACGGCCTTGGCGTAGGCGTTGCCCGCGTCGGCCTTGGCCTTCACTTCCGCAAAGGCGTCGAAGACGAGGAGGGTCCGCTTCAAGCCTTCGGCGGCCAGGGCTCCCACCTGGGCATCCTCCAGCAGGTCCACCATGGGCTTGACGTTGAAGCCGCCAAGCATGGTCCCGAGCAGCTCCGTGGCCATCTCGCGGGAGACAAGAGGCACCTTCTCGGCGCCCTTGGCGACGGCGGCCAGGAAGGCCGCCTTTACCCGGGCGGCGTCATCCACGCCTGCAGGGACACGGTGCGTGAGCAGGTCCAGGAGGAAAGCCTCTTCGCCCGCAGGCGGGTTGGCCAGCAGCTGAGTCAGATCCGTGGTCTGGGCCTCAGTGAGCGGGAGGGGGGGAATGCCCAGAGCGGCACGTTCAGCGACTTGTTGGCGATAGGATTGAAGCACGGTCAACCTCCCTGAGAGCGCCGCTGGGCGCGATCCGAACCTCCATACTACATCTCGATCCAGGCGGGATGGAGGGCGGGTTTTGCCGGACCAGAACGGTCCAGGCTCACCCCCGAGGCCAGATGGGCCGATCCATAGGGGACGGGGGCTGGATGACCATCAAGCGGGTGAAGGTGAAGGATCTGCAGGAGGGCATGTACGTCCACGACCTGAACTGCGGCTGGCTCCAGCACGGCTTCCTGCGCCAGCAGTTCCTCCTGAAGGGCCAGACCCAGATCCAGAAGATGCAGGCCCAGGGGTTGGATGAGATCTACATCGACACGGACCGGGGTCTGGACGTGCCGGGCGCACCCACCCAGGCCGAGATCGAGCAGGCCCTGAACCGGAAGTTGCACGAGGCCGCAGAGGTGGGGGCGGCCCTGGCTCCGGCCCGGGTCTCCCAGAAGGAGGAATCTGCCGCCGCCAAGCGCATCCTGGGCGAGGCCGCCGGGGTGGTGGATGGCCTCCTGCACGATGTCCGGCTCGGCAAGCAGCTGGACCCCGCCAAGGCCCGGCCCCTGGTGAAGGCCATGCACGCCTCCATGCTCCGCAACCCCGGGGCCCTCATCAGCCTTTCCCGCATCAAGGCCGCGGACACGTACACCTTCCAGCACTCCGTGAGCATCTGCGCCCTGCTCATGTCCTTTGCCGCGGCCATGGGTCTGGATGCCTCCTCCGTGGAGGAGGCGGGCCTCGGCGGCCTGCTGCACGACGTGGGGAAGATGAAGGTGCCCAACGAAATCCTCAACAAGCCCGGGAAGCTTACGGACGATGAGTTCACGGTCATGAAGTCCCACGCCTCCGCCAGTCGCGACCTCCTGGTGGGCGTGGCCGGGGTGTCCGAGATGGTCATTCAGATCGCCAGCGAGCACCACGAAAAGATGGGCGGGGGTGGCTACCCCCGGGGCATCTCCGGTGACCAGATCTCCCAGGTGGGGCGCATGACTGCCATCGTGGATGTCTACGATGCCCTCACGTCCAACCGGGTCTACCACACGGCCAAGGAGCCCAGCGAGGTGCTGAAGCGCCTGCTGGAGTGGAGCGGCCCCCACCTGGACGGGGACCTGGTTCAGCACTACATCCAGGCCCTGGGCATCTACCCCGTGGGTTCTCTGGTGCGCCTCAGCGGCGGCCGCCTGGCGGTGGTGGTGGAGCAGGGTGAGGACCTGCTGCGGCCCACGGTGCGGGTGGTCTACGACACGGGACGCAAGCTCCGCCTCCAGCCCCGGGATCTGCACTTGGCCCATTCCAGCGACCAGATCGTGGACTACGAGGAACCCGAGACCTGGGGCATCGACCCGATGGAATACCTCTAGGGTCTCGTCGTGGGCTCTGAGGTGAAAGCCGTTCCCACTGACTAAAGCCCACCCTCGGTCGCGGGGCAGGCGTTCCGCACCAGCTCCACCAGCTCCCTGATGGAAAAGGGCTTGGCCAGGAGGCGGAAGGCGGGATCGTGGGTCAATTCAGAGCGGAAGGGCTCCAGGTCCTGGCCGCTGGAGAGGATGAAGGGCAAGCCCGCGCCGGTGCCCCGGACCCGCGAGCGCAGCTCCATGCCCGTGCAGCCGGGCATCCGTTGATCGCTGAGGATGCAGTCGAAGGGCTGGGCCTGGAAGTGCTCCCAGGCCTCGGTGCCATTGGCGGCCGCGACCACCGAGGCGCCCACGGTGCTCAAGGCCGCCTCCAGTGTCTCCCGCAGGTAGGTCTCGTCCTCGACCACCAGGATGCGAAGGTGGGCCAGGTCTCCCACGACTTCCACCGCCGCCTCTGGCTGGGTGGGTAGCGGCACCCCGCTGGGGTCCAGGGGGAAACTGAGGGAGAAGGTGGTGCCGAAGCCCTCCTGGCTTTCGACCCCCAGGCGGCCATGGTGGCTGTGGACGATGCCGTGGACCAGGGCCAAGCCAAGGCCCGTGCCCTGGCCCACGGCCTTGGTGGTGTAGAAAGGCTCGAAGATGCGGGCCAGGGTCTCCGGCGACATGCCCGTGCCGGTGTCCTTCACCTTCAAGGTCAGCTCACCCGAGGCGAGGCGCCGGGTCTGGAAGCTGAGGTTCCCCCCGTCCGGCATCGCATCCCGTGCGTTCACGGCCAGGTTCATGATGACCTGCTCCAGCTGGACTCGGTCCCCCTGCAGGCAGAGGGGCGCGGGATCGAGGTCCAGGTCCACCCGGACCAGCCCCCCCAGCACGCAGTTCAGCAGGTCCGCCATTTCCGTCAGCAGCTCGTTCAAGTCCATGGCCTTCAGGTCCGAGTTGCCGTGGCGGCTGAAGGCCAGCAGGGTGCGGGTGGTGCGGGCGCAGTTGTCGGCGGCGACCTCGGCCTGGAGCAGGCGCTCGATGGAGGCGTGACCCTCAGGCAGGGTGTCCCGGACCAGGAAGATCTGCCCCAGGATGGCGCTGAGGTGGTTGTTCACGTCGTGGGCGATGCCCCCGGCCAGGGTCCCCAGAGTCTCCAGGCGCTGGCTGTGCTGTAGGTGCTGCTCCAGGGCGTTCCGCTTCTGGATGTCCGCATGGGCCTGGTGCAGGGCCTGGCCCAGGGTGGCGAACTCGGCCACCTGGGACTTGGCGAGCTGGGGCGCGATGCCCGCCCCCACCTGATCTGCGGCCCGGGCCAGGGCCTGGATCTCCCGGGACAGGCGTCGCCCCTCCCAGAGGCCCCAGATGATGGGCAGCAGTAGGAGGGCGAAGGCGGCGGCGGTGATGGCCAGGAGCTTGCCCCGGGCGGCGGCCAACAGGTCCCGTTCGGGAATGGCCAGCACCATGTGCCACTGGGAACCGGCCCGGGTGGGCACATCGCTGCGCAGCACCCGACAGGGCAGGCCCTCCAGGCTGAGCCGGTCCCCGCCGGGGGGCACGGGCAGCGCCGCCTGGGCTCCGTGCGCCTCGGCGAGCAGTTGCCGATTCTGGTCCAGGAGCCAGAGCCGGCTGCCCGGGGTGGGCCGCAGCACTTGAAAGAAGGTGTTGAGGTCCGTGGCCAGGAGGTCGATGCCCAGGGCCCCGCCTCGGCCGCCGTCCGGGGCCTTTAGAGGCACCAGCCAGGTCATGACCAGGCGGTTCTGGGGGGGGTCCAGCCGGTAGGGCACGGACCAGCGGGGCGTTTCCAGCTGGCGGGCCTCCCGGTACCAGGGGCGCTGGCGCACATCGAAGCCCAGGGGTTCATGGAGGGGCTGGCCGTCGAACAGAATGCCGCTGGCGTCAGCCTTCTGCCAGCGCACACCCAGGATGCCCTTGGCGTTGCGCTGGATCTCCCGGGTGTGCCAGCCGTCTGTGATGTTGACCAGGATGAGCGAGCGGCCCTCCTCGTCCACGAAGTTCACCAGACGCAACTCATTCTGGTGGTAGAGCCAGGGCATGAGCAGCCGGGCATTGCCGGGCAGGTCGGTGAAGGGCAGGCGGCCCTGGGCGGAGTAGTCGGCCATGGCGAGACCTGCCTGCTCCACGGTGGTGAGGCGCTGGTCCAGGGCCTGGACGGCCATGTGCAGGCGGGTCTCACCATCACGCTGAGCTTGGCTCAGTAGCAGGGACCGGGCGCCCCACCAGAGCAGGCCCGCCAGCAGGGCCAGGAGGGGCAGTTGGATGCTGAGCAGGTGGCGGGCCAGGAGGCGTCGAAGCGGCGTCATCGGCTCCACCGACAAGGGGAAGCCGAGGCCGGATGGCGCTGGGTGAAGCGTGTGAGCACAGAGGTCCCGGGGATTTGGCAGCTTCCAGGGTGCTTGGAATCCGGTGTGCGCTGGTCACAAATTGCTAGAACCCTGCCGCCTGGCCGTCCTTGCGGGACTCTGAGGCCCCGAAGAAGACTTTCTGTTTGGGATCCCAGCGGATGGCCTGGTAGCCGCCGTAGCCCCCCAACATCCAGGCCACTCCGTGGCCGCGGTTCATCAGCTCTCGCACGGTCTCATAGGGGAAGCCGCTCTCCAGCTGGATGGTCCCCGGCAGCTTGCCGGGTTCACCCGTGGGTTCCGGTGAGCCGTCGTGGCTCATGCGGGGGGCATCTCCTGCCTCCTGGGCGTTCATGCCGAAGTCCACAAGGTCCATGACGATCTGGGCGTGGCCGATGGGCTGGAATTCGCCACCCATGACCCCGTAGCTGAGGAAGGGCTCGCCGCCCTTGGTGATGAAGCCCGGGATGATGGTGTGGAAAGGGCGCTTGCCGGGGGCGTAGGTGTTGGCGTTGCCCTCCTGCAGGTTGAACAGCTCGCCCCGGTCCTGGAGGCAGAAGCCCAGGTCGCCCGGGGTCATACCGCTGCCCATGCCCCGGTAGTTGCTCTGGATGAGGCTCACCATGTTGCCTTCGGCATCGGCCGTGGTGAGGTAGATGGTGTCGCCCTCCTTCAGGGGCGGGTGCCCCGCCTCCAAGCGCCGAGAAGCGCGCTGCTCGTTGATGAGGGCCCGCCGCTGGGCCGCGTATTCCTTGGAGAGCAGCCAGGCCAGGGGCACCTTCATGAACTCTGCGTCCGCGTAGAACTTGGCCCGGTCCTCGAAGGCCAGCTTCTTGGCCTCGGTGAAGAGGTGCACATGCTGGGGGCTGCCGAAGGGGGCCTTCGAGAAATCATAGCCCTCGAGGATGTTCAGCATCTGCAGGGCGGCGATGCCCTGGCCATTGGGAGGCAGCTCCCAGACGTCGTAACCCCGGTAGTTCACACTGACGGGCTCCACCCAGGTAGAGCGGTGGGTGGCCAGGTCCTCGTAGCTGAGGAAGCCGCCCTGGGCTTTCATGTAGGCATCGATGCGGCGGGCGATGTCGCCATTGTAGAAGGCGTCCCGGCCGCCCTGGGCCACCTGCTCCAGGGTCTTCGCGAGGCGTGGGTTGCGGAAGACCTCGCCGCTGCGGGGCGCCCGCTTGCCGTCCACGGTGTAGGTTTCCAGGAAGCCCGGGAACTTGCCCAGGGCCGGCACGCTGCGGTCCCAGTAGTAGGCCACCAGCTCGCTCACGGGGAAGCCCTCCCGGGCGTAGCGGATGGCCGGAGCCAGGATCTGGCTCATGGGCAGCTTGCCGAACTTGCTGTGCAGCGCGAACCAGCCGTCCACGCAGCCGGGCACGCTGACAGGTAGCGGGCCCAGGGCGGGGATGTGCTTCAGACCCAGCTTCTGGAAGTGCTCCAGGCGGAGCGATTTTGGCGAGCGGCCGCTGGCATTGAGGCCATGCAGCTTCTGGCTTTTGGCATCCCAGACCATGGCGTAGAGATCCCCGCCCATGCCGCTGCCCGTGGGTTCTATGAGGCCCAGGGCCGCGTCTGCAGCGATGGCTGCATCCACGGCTGAGCCGCCCTGCTTCAGGATGTCCAAGGCGATCTGGGTGACCAGGGCCTGGCTGGTGCAGGCCATGCCGTGCTGGGCGCCCACTTCCGAGCGGGTGGCGAAGGCGCGGCCCGTGACCCGGTCCCCGCCCTGCAGGGCGAGGGCCGCGAGGCCGAGGGTGAGGCAGACCAGACCAAGGCGCATGGAACCTCCGAACGGGATCCATGAAAGCACGATTGCATCACATGCTGAGGCTTCAAATTTCCCGCCAAGGATCCATGCTGGGGTCGAGGTGTCCCATGCCCTTCGATGCTGCCACACGAGCCACCTACCTAGAGCGCTACCGTTCGGGCCCGTCCCTGCTGCGCCAGGCCTGGGCGGAGCTGCCTGCGGAGGCGCGCAGCTGGCGGCCCGGCGAGGGCAAGTGGAGTGCCCACGAGGTGGTTGTCCACTGTGCGGACTCCGAGACCTACGCGGCCACCCGCATCCGCCTCCTGCTGGCGGAGCCGGAGCCCCTCATCGTGGGCTACGACGAGAACGTCTGGGCCCAGCGCTTCGACTATCAGGCCACCGATCCCGAATTGGCCCTGCACTTGGTGGAGGTGGTGCGAGCGCACACGCTGGCCACCCTGGAGCGCGTGCCTGACAGCGCCTGGGGCCGCGTGGGCCGCCACAGCCACAGCGGCCCCTACGGCACCGACGACTGGCTGCGCAGCTATGGTGAGCACCTGGAGGTCCACGCCGCGCAGATCCGGCGTAATCTGGCGGCCTGGAAGAGGGCCCGGCCATAATTCCCATTCCACACGGAGTCCCCATGCCCCTCGTCCGCATCTCCCACCGCTCCGGGGTCAGCCCGGAGTACCAGCAGGCCCTGTCGGACGGCGTGCAGGAAGCCATGGCCGCCACGGTGAACGTACCTGCGGAAGACCGCTTCCACCTCCTCGCGGAGCACGGCAGCGGGCGCATCTTCGACGCCCACTACCTGGGCATCGAGCGCTCCCAGGACTGGGTGGCCATCCAGATCACCCTGCGGAAGGGCCGCACGGTGGAGATGAAGCAGGCCCTCTACCGCCGCATCGTGGAGAACCTTGCGGCCAGCCCCGGTCTGCGCCCCGAGGACGTGCTCATCTGCCTGCTTGAGAACGATCTCCCGGACTGGTCCTTCGGCAACGGCGAAGCGCAGTATGTCCGCTGAGCTGGACCTGGGAGCCTACCTTCGCCGCATCGGCCTGGACGTTGCCCCTGCGGCGGACCTCCCGGGCCTCAAGGCGCTCCACTTTGCTCACGCCACCCACATCCCCTTCGAGAACCTGGATATCCAGATGGGCCTGCCCATCCGTCTCGACCTGGCCTCCCTCCAGGCCAAGCTGGTGGCCCGGCGGCGGGGCGGCTATTGTTTCGAGCACAACACCCTCTTCAACGCCGTTCTACGGCAGCTCGGTTTCCAGACCTCCACCTGTGAGGCCCGAGTGCGCCTGGGGGCGCTGGAGCAGCTGCCGCGCACCCACATGGTGCTGCGCGTGGATCTGGGCGGGGAAACCTGGCACTGCGATGTGGGCTTCGGCGGTGAGGGCCTGCTGGAGCCGCTGCCCCTGGACGGTGAGGCCCACCCGCAGTTCCTTCGACCCTATCGGTTCCTGCCGGAGGGGCACCAGCAGGTGCTGCAGTCCTTCCAGAACGGGGCCTGGGTGGACCTCTACGCCGTGGAGCCGGAGCCGGTCTTCCCCATCGACTTCGAGGTGGCCAACCACTACACCAGCAGCCACCCGGAGTCCCGGTTCCTGAAGACCCTCACGGCCCAGCTGCCAGGCCCCGACGTGCGGCGCATCCTCCGCAACCGCGCCTATGCCGAGCTGCACGGCGACCAAGTGGAGGGTCGCGAGCTGCGACATGAGGAAGTCATCCCCATTCTGCGCGAGCAGTTCGGCATCGACGTGCCTGAGGGGGCTAGGTTCCGGGCGCTCGCAGACTGATCTGCGTGGGGGGCAACATCATTTGGGGATTGTTTAACCGCAGAGGACGCAGAGGGCGCAGAGAAAGACCAGATCTCT
The DNA here is from genome assembly GCA_903913215.1 of uncultured Holophagaceae bacterium. Lineage (GTDB taxonomy): Bacteria > Acidobacteriota > Holophagae > Holophagales > Holophagaceae > Geothrix. The sequence continues at coordinate 5,447 of CAIWKE010000010.1, read as the reverse complement.
CTGCGCCCTCTGCGTCCTCTGCGGTTAATTGTTTTTTTATCAGCGCATTCAGCGGCTGACGGTTCGCGGTGAATCGCCGAATCCCTGGTGGTGTGGGGTATGGGATGATGAAGCCATGTCCAAGGCGCCCTCCACCAATGCCACTCGGCTACTGAAGCAGGCGGGGGTCTCCTTCACGGAACACCTATACCGTTACGAGGAGCACGGGGGCACGGCCGTGAGTGCCCGGGAGCTGGGCGTGGACGAGCATGCGGTCATCAAGACCCTGGTCATGGAGGATGAGACGGGTGCGCCCTTCATCATGCTCATGCACGGGGATCGTGAGGTCAGCACCAAGGAACTCGCGCGCCAGATTGGCGCCAAGACCGTGCAGCCCTGCAAGCCCGAGGTGGCCCAGCGCCACAGCGGTTACCAGGTGGGCGGCACTAGCCCCTTCGGCACCCGGAAGGCCATGCCCGTCCATGTCGAGGCCACGATCTTCGACCTGGTTCACATCCTCATCAACGGCGGCAGCCGGGGCTTCCTGGTGGGGCTCGATCCCAGGGACCTCGACAAACTGCTCACCGTGCAGCGCGTGAACGTAGCGATCCCCTGACGCCGCAAAGGACCTGAAAATTGGGGTCCACAGATTTCATTGATTTACACAGATTTAAAACATAAGAACTGGCCACAAAGAACACAAAGCCAAGGTTGGAATGGGCTCATCAGCATGCCTTGTGCCCTTTGTGCTCTTTCTGGCCACCGTGCTTTTCCATTGGGTCCCCTGCGGCAGATGATCTACTTCCCATCCCCCTCATAGGCCCGCTGCAACCAGGGGAGCGCGGAGCCCAGGTCGGCTTCGCTGCGCAGCTCCAGCTTGTGGGTGAGGCGGTCCTTCTTTGTGAAGCCGCCGGTCTCCTTGAGGAGGCCTTTGGGGTCTTTTATGTTAGCGGGATCGCCCAGGGCCAGGCCCAGGTCCAGGCGGCTGGCGAAGGGCTTCACTTCGGCGAAGACGTGGTTCCGGTAGAAGGGGACCATGGTCTGACAGGGGCAGACTTTCACGTCCACGCCCAGGCCCCGGGCCGCCAGCACCACCTGCTCGAAGAGGGGACGGAGGGCCGCCTTGGTCCCGCCATATTGGCTGTCCACGTAGCCGGGGGCAGCGGCCAGGTAGCCTTCGGGGGTGTCATCAAAGGCTCCGGGGCCTGCCGGCGCGAGGCGCTTGAGCACCAGCTGGGCCTGTTGGGTGCCGAGGCCCTGGGCCTTCAGCCAAGCCAGCCGCGCCGTGGGTTCGCCGGGGCCCTGGGCCATGAGCAAGGCGGTCCAGGCTTCCGGACTGAGGCCGGTGCGAGCTGCGAAATTGGCGAGGATGGCCTGGAGGTAGGCCACGCTGGGGTGGAGGTCGTAGGGGCTGCGGGACTTGGCCATGGGGTCCTAACTCGATTGATTGCCGTCCTGACATGGTTCCTCGACCCGGGGGGGCGGGCTGTGCTACCTTCCCTGCAAACCCAAATTCATTCCAACCACCTCACCCCGTTCTCTGGAGCGCCTCATGAGCGACGTTGAAATCAGTATTACCCAGCAGGCGACCATCCAGGCCATGCAGAAGGGCGAAGCGCCTATTCCCATGCGCGGCTGGCTGGCCAAGCAGGCCGCCATCAACTACGAGGTGGAGAAGGCCCTGGCTCAGGAAGATCCCGCCGCCTTCTGGGGCGACAAGGCCAAGGGCCTGGACTGGCACGAGCCCTTCACCGAAGTCTTCCGCTTCGAGGCTCCCAACCACGCTTGGTTCCTGGGCGGCAAGCTCAACGCCACCGTGAACTGCATCGACCGCCACGTGCACAGCGACCGGCGCAACAAGGCCGCCATCCTGTGGGTGGGCGAGGACGGTGACGAGCGCTCCTTCACCTACAACCGCCTCTACCGCGAGATGAACCGCTTCGCCAACACCCTGAAGCGGCTGGGGGTGAAGAAGGGCGATCGCGTCATCCTCTACATGCCCCTCACGCCGGAAGGCATCATCTCCATGCTGGCCTGCGCCCGCATCGGTGCCATCCACAGCGTGGTCTACGCAGGCATGGGCGCCCTGGCCCTGCGGACCCGCATCGAGGACGCCGGGGCCAAGGTGGTGGTCTGCTCCGACTTCACGTATCGCCGCGGCAAGGAGATCGCGCTGAAGCCCATCGTGGACGAGGCCGTGCGTGACCTCACCGCCGTGGACCACGTCATCGTCCACCGCCGCGGCTCCCGGCCCGGCGACGCACCCGTCACCTTCGCCAGCGAGCGCGAGAAGGACTTCTACGACATCCAGCAGGGCCGCGACATCCACTGCGACCCCGAGATGATGGACTCCGAGGATCCGCTCTTCATCCTCTACACCAGCGGCACCACGGGCAAGCCCAAGGGCGTGGTCCACACCACCGGCGGCTACCTGGTGGGCGTGAACTACCTGAGCAAGGCCTTCTACCAGATCCAGGAACGGGACATCTACTGGAGCACTTCCGACATCGGCTGGGTGGTGGGCCACAGCTTCATCGTCTACGGCCCCCTCAGCATCGGCGCGACCATCCTCTGCCGCGAAGGCGCCCCGGACTATCCCACCCCGGAAGTCACCTGGGAGATCTGTGAGCGCTTCGGCGTGAACGTCATGTTCACGGCCCCTACGGCTGTGCGCATGTGGATGAGCCACGGCTCCGAGGCTCCCGGGAAGTTCGACCTCTCCCGCCTGCGCCTGCTGGCCTGCGCCGGTGAGCCGCTGAATCCCGAGGCCCACCGCTGGGCTCAGCAACATCTGGTGGGTCAGGGCAACGGCCAGGTGGTGGACAACTGGTGGCAGACGGAAATCGCCGGCCCGGTCATCGGCACCCTGCCCACCTTCGAGGCCCGGCCTGGCAAGGCGGGCAAGGCCATGCCCGGCGCCCAGCTGGCGGTGGTGAACAAGGACGGCTCTCCAGTGCCCAACGGCGAGGGCGGCCTCCTGGTCATCAAGTTCCCGCTGCCTTACATGCTGCGGACCATCTGGAACGACCACAAGCGCTACGAGGACTACTGGAAGGACATCGCCGGCTGCTACAGCGCCGGGGACGTGGCTGTGATGGACAACGATGGCTACATCGCTGTGCTGGGTCGCGCCGATGATGTGCTCAACGTGGCTGGCCACCGCATCGGCACCGCCGATATCGAGGGCTCCCTCATCCGCCACCCTGCCGTGGCCGAAAGCGCTGTTGTGGGCCTGCCCGATCCCATCAAGGGCGAGCGCATCATGGCCTTCGTCGTGGTACGGCCTGGGTTCGCTACAGGGCCCGGCCTCATCGCCAGCCTCAAGGACCACGTCCGCGAGGATCTGGGCGGCATCGCCACTCCCTCGGAAATCGAGATCCGTACCAGCCTCCCCAAGACCCGCTCCGGCAAGATCGTCCGCCGCGCCCTCAAGGCCGAGGCCCTCGGGCAGGATCCGGGGGATCTAAGTACGCTTGCAGATTAGCTCTATTATCAGCATTTAGCATAATTCTGAAGTAGGTCTAATGTCTGGTGCTAGCGGGGGTTTGTAACCCTGGTGTAGAAAATGTTTGTAGCATAGATGTAACAGGCCTATCCTCTCACGAGGGGTGGCTCTGTGAAAATGACTATGCGCCAGATGGAGGGACTGCCTCCTGATCCTTCCAAAACGCTCACAGTGGGGCTGCAAGGAGTTCGAAGAGTCTCCCTTCGGGTCCTGCCTACTGGGGCGAAATCCTGGATTTGGAGGTGCCAATACAAGAAGAAGGATTGCTGGATCACGATGGCCCCCTACGGGCAGTGGAACCTGAGCCAGATTGAGGCTGAGGCGGCACGGCTGGCTGGGCTACTAAAGCGGGGTGAAGATCCACGGCTTCCTGAAGAGAGGCCGTCCACCCTTCCTACCCTGGATGAGATTTGGCCCAGTTTCAAAAGCAGCTACTTTCGCGAGTTCAACCTGTCCGAAGCCTATGCAACGAGCTTTGAGGAGCAGTGGAACCTACATATCCAGCCCAAGATCGGACACCTGCGGTTGGATCGAGTTAATTCCGCTCGGGCCGGAGATATTTTAGACCCCCTGTTAAATCGTGGCTGTAAAACTACTTTTAATCATCTGAGAAGCCACTTATCAGTATTGTACAAGTGGTGTGATATAAGATATCCGGATGCAATGACTAAAAATTGGGTAAGCGGTAGAAAGCATCAAGCTACAGATGTTAAGGAGCGCTTCCTGAGTGATGAGGAACTTAGGGCCTTTGGGGCAGCATGGATAAAAAGCAAAAGTCGACTTAAATATAATGTTATGTTCTGTTTGTTGACGGGATCAAGAGCAGGAATATTTCATAAATGGGATCCGGCATGGATTCAAAATGGTTCCCTAAAGATCAAAAAGGGCACCAAATGGGTCAAACACGCTAGGTATATTTTACTGCCGAAACAAGTGCAATGTTTATTGCCTCATCTTGTTACCCCAGAAACTACGGATCATATTGGTAATTCAGTAGATTCTTTGATATCACTCGCCAAGATCAAAGGGCCAGTTGGAACCCACATATTTCGTAAAACATTCACATCACATGGCGTCATGTTAGAGATTCACCCTAATATTGTTGACTCCTTGGTGAATCATAAAGGAAGCAAGCTTGTTCAGGCCTATCAACAATGGGAGACAGCTAAATTGCTTCCATTTGCTGAACAAATTGTTGATCATCTTGTTGAATTAATGGGGATAGATTTAAACTAAATATCAATTATCGTTCATTTTAATAACTATAACAATATTTATATTAATAATTATATATAATCTAACTTGCTTTAAGTAACAGGTAAAACGGGTCTCATAGAGAACATTAGGTTTCAATGAAAAAGGGGCCGTGCCAGACCTTCGGCGCACTGGCGGGGCGCTGCGTAGGCTCAGCAAGGAAGCTTGGCCGCTGCCTTAACCTCACCAACTACCACATTGGGCCATGAATCTCGCCCAGGTGGCTGGCGTTTCCAAGGCCGACATGGGTAGGGCTGCCGGAAGCGTAGTTTTGAAGTCCCCACCGGTCAGAGCGTGATGCCTCCCTTTTGGGGGAGGGCAATGCGATGATCTGAAAACAGGATCGTGTTTTCAGGGCGCTGATGTCGGTATACAAGGACCTCAAGGACATGGCCAGAATGGGCCAAAGTCCGAGCAAATGGACACTGCAATGTCTGGACGAACTTTCAGACCGATTCCTCTTGGAGATGGGCCTGTCTGAGTAGGCTCATCAATTCGAAAACTGGCTGTGAAATACGATCAGATTTGAACGCCAAAGGCTCAGCGGAAACCCTTGGCCCATCCGTGATTATCGGGCGACAGCCAAAACTGACCCCCTGGCGACAGAACTATTGACCCCCTGAGTCGCCGAGGAGGCGGCTTGGATAGGGAGTGGAGGACGCTGGATCCCAGACAACTGGGGGCCGAGGTGTTGGACGCACGCGAGGTT
>CAIWKE010000009.1 GCA_903913215.1 uncultured Holophagaceae bacterium | reverse complement strand
AACCTCGCGTGCGTCCAACACCTCGGCCCCCAGTTGTCTGGGATCCAGCGTCCTCCACTCCCTATCCAAGCCGCCTCCTCGGCGACTCAGGGGGTCAATAGTTCTGTCGCCAGGGGGTCAGTTTTGGCTGTCGCCCGATAGCCCGGGATGGGGCAGGCTTTCGCAAGGAGCCTAACCACCGAGTTGGGCCCTCCCTGGAGGCAAAACATGGCCCCACGCTGTTTCGTGTGGGTAACCGACTCATATAGCGCCAGGAGGCCCGCCGGGGAGTTCTGATCTGCCAGGATTCCGCCGGCATGCTGAGGCCGTGACTAGCATTCCAGGCAACAAGGGGCTCAGGTCCCTGCTGCTGCTAAGGGTCGCTGCGGGAAACGCGTCAGCGTTTTCCAGGCTCAGCCCGAGGGTGTTGGAAACCCACTTATGTCTACCTCCCGCCGAATCGTCGTGTTCCCCTTCATAAAGGAGGAAAGACCCTGGCCCCCCCTCGTGGCAGATGGGCGGCTGTAACCAACAGGGTCCTGAGGGCGGTTGGCGCAACCATGATCGTGCCGGCCGGAGCCAGGACAAGGCCCGCGCCAATCTGGCCGGCATCCCCTGAGTGGAACCACAAGCCTCGACCTGCTGGACCCGGCCTCCATCGACGCCTTCGCACCTAACCACCTCGCCTGTGTGGTCATCGCACCTGCTGACCCGCAGCGCCCGGGTCCTGGCGACACCTATGGCCTGGGATTGGATTGATCTCACTGAGCATGTGAGGTGCCTGCAGGATCGGGACTGGGAATGGTGGGCGCGGTTTCAGCAGCAAATACCAAATTTCACATACACTATCCATTCATAAGTACGCCTTGGAGAGGTGCCCTGATGTTCACACAACTTCGCCTGACCAATTTCAAGGCCTGGAAGGATACTGGGGCCATCCCCTTGAAGCCCGTGACGGTGCTCCTGGGTACGAATTCATCCGGTAAATCGACGTTGATCCAGAGCCTTTTGTTGCTCAAGCAGACTGTCCAATCTCCCGATCGCACCGTGCACCTGAACCTTGGTGGCGACGAATTAAATGACTTATTCAGCTTTGGCGGGTTTGAGGATGTGCTGAATCAAGCTGCAGAAAGCCCGCGCCAGTTTTCCATTGGATTCGACTTCCTGCGCGAGAGCAGCGATCGAGTCGTTGCAGGGCAGTTCGGATGTATCTATGGCCAGACGTCATCGGGCAGTGTAGTTATCCAGACCTTGGACTTGCGGACCGCCGAGCGACGCTTCAGGGCTATTCGTCGTGAAAAAGGGGCTTTCTCTATCGTTGTGGATGAGGAGGCGCTACCTCGATTAAAAGGCCGCAACTATTCGCCCGAGCGGTCGATCGCGTTTTCGGCGGACGCGATTGCGGACCTAAATCAGGACGGGACCGTTGTAGAGGACCTCAGCCTGGCCATCCGGCGGGAACTGGAAGCGGTCAGCTACCTGGGACCGCTGCGGCGCAAGCCTGAGCGAGACTACCCATGGAACAAGACAAAGCCCGGCGATGTGGGCATCGATGGCCGCAGCGCCATCGACGCCCTACTGGCTAGTGACTTGTTAAAGAGCGATGAGCACCGCTATATCGTCGATGGAGTGTCGTCTTGGTTGGCGCGCATGAAGGTCGCCGACAGGCTGGAGGTTCGTCAGCAAGGGCGTTCTAATCGCTACGAACTAATCGTCCATCGCGACGGGGTGGCTTGTAATCTGCGTGACGTGGGGATCGGTGTTTCGCAAGTGCTACCCGTCATTGTCGTGGCCTACTTTGCACCTCCCGGCAGCACAATCATGCTGGAAGAGCCAGAGATTCACTTGCACCCCCTGGCGCAATCGGTTCTTGCTGATCTGTTCGTGACAATCAGTCAAAAACGCAACGTTCAGTTCATCGTCGAGACCCACTCTGAACACCTTTTCCGTCGCATGCAGACCTTGATGGCTAAGCAGCAGGTGACTGCAAACGAGGCGGCGATGTACTTCGTCGAGCGTGAAGGTAAGGTCGCGAAGCTTCGTGAGTTGGAGATCGACGACTATGGCCGCTTGAAGAACTGGCCCGATGGTTTCTTCGGCGACGCTCTGGGCGAAACTCGGGAGCAGGCCCGACTGATGTTCGAACGTCAACAGGCGACCAAGGCATGAGGGCCCGCTATGTGGTGGACACCAATGTGTTGATTGCCGCCAGCGCTGCTGACCCGACCGACCCGAAGGACATCGACGCCACGCCCACTGATCCCGCACTGCGACTGGATGTATGGAGATGGCTGGATCTGTTTCAGCAAAGTGAGTCGCGACTGGTCTTGGACTTGGAGATGAAAATCTATGCCGAGTACAACAACAAGCTCGGATTCAACGACTTCGGCATCCAGGTAGTAATGCATAAGTGGAGCACAGCGGCGGTCGACGATGTCAACGTAGTTTACGATGCCGATGGCCATGGAGTGTTACCGGCAGCGCTCTCCCCCGTTATCCACGACAACGCGGACAAGAAAATGGTGGCTGCCGCTCTGGAGTCGCACATGTTGTGGGGTGAGGGTTGCGTGGCATTTGCCGGTGACACCGATTGGCATGACTGGGAGGCCGATTTGGCCCAACACCACATGCTGTTGGAACCGATCATCGAAGCCTGGTCGCGCCAGAAGCATGCTGAGAAACAGCATCGATAGAAGGCTGAACCGATGACTGACTTCTTCCGCTTCCCCCACACTCCGCACCTGGCCTGGCTGGGCAAGGTAGCGCCGCGCGACGACAAGGTGCTTTCACCCGCCGAGGCCGAGGCCCTGCTCGCTGGCGAAGTCATAGTGGAAGAAAAGCTGGACGGCGCAAACCTGGGCTTGTCGCTGACACCCAACGGTAGTCTGCGCGCGCAGAACCGGGGGCAGTATCTCATCGAGCCGCACCAGGGACAGTTCTCGCGCCTGCCGACGTGGCTCGACCAGCATGACGAGGCGCTCCATTCTGTGCTCGCGCCCGGCCTGATCCTGTTTGGTGAGTGGTGCGCTGCGCGCCATTCTCTTGACTATCAGGCGCTGCCCGATTGGTTCCTGCTGTTCGATGTGTACGACGGCAAGAAGGGTTGCTTCTGGAGCACGCCCCGTCGAATTGCGCTGGCGCGGGCGGCCAAGTTGTTCTCGGTGCCCCAGGTGCTCCAAGGGAGCACTACGCTGGATGCCCTCAAGCAATCCTTGATGGAGATGCCCAGCCGTTTTCGCGACAAGCAGCCCCTGGAAGGGGTGGTGGTGCGCCAGAACTCTGCCGAATGGTGCGAAGGCCGGGCGAAACTGGTCCGCCCCGATTTCGCCCAGGCCATCGGCACCCATTGGCAAAGGCGCGCCATTTCCTGGAACCGCGTGAAGCCCCCAACTGAGGGGAAGCGCCCATGAACCCCGGCGCCAAGCCCACCTTAGGGTGAGGGCCGATCCAATCGTTTCGCCACTGGAAGGAACCCTTTGGACTGCCATGTCAAGGCCCACCTGACCTTCGACCGGTTTCACGTCATGCCGTTGATCTACAGAGTTACCTCATCGCTGGCAGGCTGAAGTTCTATCTACAGCCCGCCTGGCAAACTGCCCAGTTATAATCGGGGAATACCCACTCGGTTCAGCGAGGATCCCAAAACATGAAGGATGAATCAACCCCATCCGGTGCCCCCGAACCTCCCGGAATGCCTAACAGAGAAGGGGGCCCAGTGGCGACATCTGCCCCCTTCCGCTTCAATCGGGTCGGCACGAATTTCACCATGGCTTCTGTGTGGGATACCTATGAAACGTGGCTCAACGACCCTGACCGGGACATCCGCGATCGGGCGATTCAGGGCCTTGGGTCCATTCATCAGGACCCTGGGAATACGAATGACAATGTCCTCCTAGCTCTAGCCCACTTCTCCCATCATCCGGACCCAAGGGCGAGAACCTTTGTTGCCGGGTCCCTGGGTAAGCGGAAGGAAGGCGGGATCCCGCTACTGTCCCTTCTCTCCTCGGACAAGGAACCAATCGTTCGGGAGTGGGCGGCGGGGAACCTGGGCCATTTCGGTGCGGCGGCCTTGCCCGCGCTCAAACCCCTGCTACAGGATCCCATGAGCCGGGTCTGTGCTGCGGCGGTCAGCAGCCTCTGTCGGGCGAGTTTCTGGCATCGACTGATCCTCGGGAGGCTGCTATTCCACCCTGATGAGGTCGTTCGGCAGTGGGCTAGAGCCGGCTTCAAGATGGGATCCAGGACATCGATCGGGTTCCTCGAGTCCGCGGCGGAAGTCTCGGATCCGGCGGGCCTGAATGCCCGAGCCCTACTCCAGCGGATGGGCCGTGGAAAGAGCGATCTTGACTACCTATTTGGCGAGGACCCCGAGTTGGAACCTAAAGAGGGCCCGACTGACCCAGCACCCCTATAGGGGCGCATAGCCGCCCAGTCCTGGGTATGGGAAGCATGACAATCAGTGTCGATCCAGAGGCCCCATGGTTCCCTCTGGAGAGACGATGCCCCCCCTGGAACCCACTGCCACCCAAGAGCCCCCTAGCAGCAGCCCCGCAGACCTGACCGTCCTCAAGGCCAGGCTCTTCCGGGCCCGGGCCACCCTGGTGGAGGCGAGCCCCTTCCTGGGGAGCCTCGTCCTGAAGGTGCCCCTGCTCATCACGGAGGATCCCAGGGTCGAGACCGCCTGCGTGGACGGCCGGGGCATCTGCTATTTCGGCAGGTCGTTTCTGGAGGCCCTGGAGCTTCCGGCCCTGCGTTCAGTCCTCCTTCACGAGGCCCTGCACTTGGCCCTGGATGCCTTCCCGCGCTGCGGGGCCCGACGTCCTCTGCGCTGGAACATCGCCCATGATTTCGCCATCAACCTACTCATCGATGAGAGCGACCTGGGCCGGGACTTCCTGGGCCTTCCAGAGGCCTTCAAGCCACTCCTGGATGCCCGGTTCAAGGGCCTCCCGGCCGAGGAGATCTACGAGGGGCTTCCCCAGGATCTGGGTGAACTGGGCCTCGCTGACGCCGACTGCATTCGGGACGCCATCGAGGGCATGTCCCGCGAGGAGAAGGCCGCATTTGGCAAGGCGATCCTGAATGAGTTCAACCAGGAAGCCCTGAGCGCCGACGAGTGGGGCTCGGTCCGGAAGGCAGCCGAGGGAATTCCTGCCAGAATCCGCGGCGACCTGCCACCGAGCCTGGCCCAGGGCCGCCCCGAGCGGTTCGACCGTCTGCGCGAGCTGTTCCCTCTCGTGGCCGGCCCCGGCGGCGGCTATGGGGACCTCTGGTTCGATGCCTGGACCGCCCTCACGGCGGCCGAGCGAGAGGCCCTGCGCGAGTCCTGGCGCGAGAAGCTCATGGAGGCTGCTGAACAGGCCCTCCAGGGGGCGAAAGGTATCGGCCACCTGCCAGGCTGGGCCCAGAAGCTCCTGGGCCCATTGCTCACACCCCAGATCCCCTGGCAGGCGATGTTGGCTCAGAGGATTCATGGCCACCTCCGAGGAAGACGCCGGACCTTCTCGCGGCCCGGTCGTCGCTCCCACGCTGTGGGGGCTGTGCTGCCCGGCCCCATAAAGGACCGTGGTCCTGTGGGAGTTTTCGTCGATGTCTCCGGTAGCGTCGGCCCAGACCAACTCGGCGCCTTCATGGGTGAGCTAGTGGGCATCCTGCAGAATGCCGAGTTGCCCGTGCGCCTGATCACCTGGGATGCCAGCGTCCAGGAAGACCTCTATCTGGAACACCCAGAGGACATACTCTCTGCCATTCAGGAGCGCAGCCTTGAGTTCAGAGGCGGCGGAGGCACCGACCCCCGCTGCGTCATTGAGCGCCTCGACTCCCTCGAGGTCCTGGATCTGCCGGCCCTCAATTTCGGCGTACTCCTCACGGATGGCTATGTTCCGTGGCCCGCCGCCGACGACTGGCCCCTCGATCTGCTGGTGGTGTGCAGTGACCAGCTTCCAGGGCCCAACTTCGGCTATGACGCCATCCACCTCGAACTCGGAGCCCACAATGGTTGAGAAGATCCAGCCCACCTACCTCCCCCAGGTCCGCCCTGGGGATCTCCCTGACTTGGCCGTGGCCCTGGCCCACAGCGGCCTCGCTCTGATGCTCTATGGCAGCCCCGGAATCGGGAAAACCTCCCTCTTCCAAGCCTTGGGTGATGAACCCCGCCTGGTGGCCTGGGCCTCCGAGCAATGCAGCGAAGCCCTCCAGGCTCTCCCAGTGGTGACCCTGAGCGCCCCGGAGCTCAATGTTGAGGACCTCCTGGGTGTGCCCACCGTGGAGGAGCTGATTCGCAGACTCCCAGACGGCTCCGAGCAGAAGTTCAAGGTGACCCGCTGGGCGACACCGGCGGCCCTTGATCCCACAAGGCCCTTCATCCTCTTCATCGACGAGCCAAACCGCTGCGAGCCCTCAGTACGCAACGCGCTGTTTCAGCTCATCACGGGCCGAACCACCTCTGGGGGCTTCTGTCTGCCCAAGGGCTCCGTGGTCTGCATGGCGGGAAATCGCCTGGAGGACCGTGCCGGCGTCCGGAGCCTGGACACGGCTTTCAGCAACCGCTGTGCTCACTTCGAGTTGTTGGTGGACCACGAAGCCTGGCTGGACTGGGCCTTCCGGCAGGCGGACTTTTCTCCTATCGTCCGGGCCTTTCTGGCCCGCCACCCCGGTTACCTCAGCCGCTTCGACCCAGCCAGTCCCAGCCCGCAGCAACCAACGCCCCGCACCTGGGCAGGTGCCGGGTTAGCCCTTCCCAGGACCCCCGAGGCGCTCCACAGCCACATCATGCAGAGCACTGTCGGGGTGGAGGCCGCCCAGCTCTTCCGCACCTTCCAGAAGCACGCCGACGTCGTGCCCGAAGTCGCCCGGCTCCTAGAGGATCCCAAGGCCGTGAAGGTGCCCACCGAGGGCCAGCTAGACCGGGCCTGGATTCTGGGGACCGCCCTCAGCGACCACCTCCTCACGCCCTCCAAGGCCCGCCTTGGTGAGCGTGATCCCCTCGGGCATGCAGTGGGCGTGGTACTGGCCCGGCTCGCCAAGGCGGGCTTCGAGGAGGTCGCGATCTTCTCCCTGCGACGAGCTTGGCGCAGTGCGGAAAAGCTTCGCAAGGGCGGTGGCTCTCTCCCGAACCTGCGGTTCTTCAGTGCAGTCCAGACCCTCAGCGAGACCCCCTCCTTCCAGCGCTTCCTTGAGGCCATGCAGCAGGAGGGGGCCGCCTGAGGGCCCTCCCAGGCTCCCGCCGCAGCCCCCCCGGGGCCGGGCTCCGCACCATGAGGCCGAGAACGGCAATGGAAGGGCCCCGGGGCGCCACTATGCCATCCTGGCCATGGTCCATTCTCCCGCTCAGGCCTGCTCGATCGCAGGCCAGTTCTTCCAAGTTCCGGTGATTCCGCCATGTCCCTTCGCCCGCTCATCTTACTCACCAACGACGATGGCATCACCTCTCCGGGACTCCACGCGGCTGCCTACGCTCTGGCCAGCATCGGAGACCTGCTCGTGGCCGCTCCCGCGAACCAGCAAACCGCCATGGGCCGAAGCCACACTGGTCGGCAGGGAGCCCTACTGGAGAAGGTGGACATCGGAATCCAAGACCCGAAGGTGGCCGCCTACGGCCTGGATGCTTCCCCGGCCACGGTGGTGCGCCACGCCCTTCAGGCCCTCTGCCAGGGCCGCAAGCCGGACCTGTTGGTATCTGGCATCAACTACGGAGAGAACGTCGGGAGCACCATCACGGTCTCGGGAACCGTGGGCGCCGCCTTTGAGGGGGCCGTCCACGGCATTCCGGCTCTGGCCATCTCCCTTCAGATGGATTTCTCCAAGATCCACCACCATGGAGAGGCCGACTGGCGGGCCGCCGCCCACTTCGTCCGCCTCTTTGCCCTGCGCCTCTTAGAGCGCTCGATGCCACCGGATGTGGATGTGCTCAAGGTGGACGTGCCCGAAAGCGCGACACCGGACACCCCCTGGCGGCTAACCCGCCTCTCCCGCCAGCACTATGTGGAGGTGCTCTTGGACGAGCCCCACCCAGGGAGCGCCCTGGGCGAGGGCCGCATCTCCGTCCGGGTTGACGAGGCCACCCTAGAGCCAGATTCCGACATCTACGCCCTGGTGCGGGACCGAGTCGTTTCGGTCACGCCCCTGAGCCTTGACGCCACCAGCAGGGCCCCATTCGCAGGCATCCTGACCGCTCTGGGTTCTGACCCGAATGCAGTCCCAGCAGGCACTAACGGGGCTACTGGGAAGCCCTGAAGCCCTGGAACAAGGCTAGGGGGAATCGGTTTCCACCTTGGGTTGGGACAAAGGGGTCTGGGCACAGGGGGCTCCGGTTCGGCAGTGGAGACACCTAGGCACCTTCGCCCGGTTTCGCTAAGTATGCCCAGCCCCCAGCCCGGCGACTAGGCGGTCGGTCCCGCAGGTTGAAGATGCGACAGTCACTGGCAAGGGAGAGTCCCCATCGTTTGACAGATGCAACCCTTCTACGCCCGCTCCCAATCCGATCCACCCCAGGCGGTGGAGCTCTGGTTCGAGGACCAGGAGCAGGCCGACCAAGCCTTCACCCGTGCGTCCCGCGAGCAGGGCCTAGTTACCGATGGGCGCGGCCGGAGGGTCCTGGGTCTCGCCATCGATGCGGGGTGCCATCCGGAGGAGGAGGCGGCCCTGCGCTGCGCTCCGGACATGGACCTGATCGAATTCTTCATCCTGGGCTGGAGGATCTGCTGCTTCACTTTTTCCCGGGCAGGCTGGCATCCAGGGGTAGGCATCAACGTCCTGGGGATGCTGGTGCGTTGCGTCCTTTACGGCGTGTGGTGTGGCCTGGCGCTCGCTGCAAAGTTCCTGGCCCTGGCCTTCGTTTACCCCCTCGCCCTACTGGTGGTCCAGGTCGTGGCCCTCCTCAGGCGGGTGAAAGTGATCTCCTCCTGCAGGGACGACTAGGCAACCCTCGGGGGAACAATCTCTCATGGCTGCCCAAGGCAGCCCAGGCGACTCCTTCCGCCAACCGGACCATCACCTGGGCGGCGATGCGTAGGGACTGGCCGGAGGCCGGCCGCTCAGATCCTAGGGGCCCCTAGCTTCTGCTGAAGCTCCCGGCGTGCCCGGTCCACGATCTGGCCCGCCCGCTGACGCGTGACCCCCAGTTCCCTGGCCACGACCTGGAGGGGCTGTGGCTCGCCCCCCTGAAGCCCCAGGTGACGAACCAGAACCTCCCGGTCCCTGGGATGCAGGCTCGGCAGGGCTCGGCGCAGCCGGTCCTGATCCTCTGCTATGGCAGAGAGTTCATGGGGGCTGGGCTGATCATCCCGCTGCCAGTCCACGCGGCTGACAGCCTGCCCGTCGCCTTGGCCGTCAAGGGGGGCGTCGAGGGAGTCGACCCGGGCGAAAGCCTCCCCCTCGGGGGTCCTGATGATGGGCCGACTCAGGGCCTCCTTCATGGCGGCGTCGATCCACCAGGAGGCGTAGGTGAGGTAGTTGGCACCCGCCTCCGGGTTAAACTTGGCGGCGGCCTTGAGCGCACCGGTCCAACCCTCCTGCACCAGGTCTTCGAACTCGAGCCCTGCCAGCGTGGCCCGGCGGCTGTAGCCCCAGGCCTTCTTTTTGATAAAGCCCTCCACCTCCAAAGCCACGCAAGGGTCGAGCCCCCTGGTGGCATCCCAGCTGTAGGTGCGGCCATTCATGGCCACGAAACGGGGCTGGGTGGGCTTGGCGTGGGTGGTCTTCATGTGGGGGGCTCCAGGTGGGGGATACGATCCCAATCTCAGTATCGTCCATAGCGATTGCCAGTTATTGTCAATACTATTGATTTTGTCATGCATGTTGTTTTTGCTGTTTTGTTTGATGTTGATGTTTTCCATTGATCCACCATTTCTCTTATCGGACAGACCTTTTGACAGTATTTGTCAACCTATGGGGGCCATGCTCACCTGGGTGGGATGGTCCCGCCAGGAGAGCCTCAACATGCGCAAACCGGGCAATCAGGACTTCAGCAATTTGGTCCAGCGCTTCGATGCCGGCGATCGGAGCTCAGAGCTGATGCACCTCCTGAACCAAGCCGCCTTCGACTGCTTCCACGCTCCCTGGGAGCAGGTCGAACGCCTGCCTTCCCTGGAGAGTAGGGCAGACTTCAAGGAAGAAGGGGATCCGGCCCCATTAAACCCTGGCCGGCGCCAGAAAACTGAATCCCCCATGGATAGTCTCAGCGTAAGTCTGGAAACCATCGGTCTCCAGGCACACCGGTGCAGGGACGCAAGCCTGACTGTGACCCTTCCCTATGATCCGACAGCCGACTGCCAGGGCCACCTGCTATTCACAGCCGATCCCGCCAGACGATTGTTCGACATGGTCTGCCAGGGCGATGTCGGCTGGGTCCGCGGGCACAGGACCCCTCTCGAGGCGGCGTGCAGGGCCTACAGTCAGCAGAAACCCGGGGTGGAGGCCCGTGTGATCTACCTCTCGGAGTTTGCGAATCTGCGTGTCCAGTGGACTGCTTCTCTGCCCTACGGGAAGACCGACTCCTGCCGGCACCTGGAACTTCTCCTTCAGAAGAACCTTCAATTCTGGAGGTACCTCAAATGCAACGGACCCACCTCCTGACCTTTCCTTAGCTTGGGTGCCCACCCCCGTTACCCTATCCCGCCCATCTCTCAGGAAAACTCCACCCATGAATCTCCCGAACCTTCAGTTTCCTCCCGCCAAACGTACCCCGATCCTTCAGGGCCCGGATGCCTACCTGAAGGCAGTGCTGGATTCCAAAGGCGGGGTGCTGCAAGTGAGCCACATCGGGGCCCTTACCCTGGTCACCACCTACCGGGGCCTCGGCCACTTCGAGTGCGTCCTCTGGAGTGACGTCCATTACGAGACAAGTCGGAAAGGAGAGTGCCTCGCCCAAGCCTCGACCATGGAAACAGCAAATGGATTCCATCACGCCCTTGCCAAGCGCCTCTGGTCAGCACCCTGGGGCCGTGCCACGCGTAAGCGGGCGGACTGGTTCACGGAGGAGGCCATGTTTCTGCGAGACGCCATCAAGCGCAGTGCCCACGTCGGAATTGCCCCCCTCGGGGAGGTTCTGAAGGAACTGCGCGACCATCAAGAGGCAACCACCCAATTGACCCTGGAGTTGGCCAAGGAGGCCCTGCAGGTGGGCAACCCCGAACTTAGTCCAGAGGAGATCTCTGGGCGCATCAACGCAGTCTGGCAGGAGGGCATGGGGCTCCTGGAACTCCTACTCGCAGCCGATCCTATAGAGACTGAGATCGGAACCAAGCAGAAGGCCCTCGATGCCTGATTCCAGACTGCAGGCAGAGCCATCGTACAAAAGAACAAGCCCACAGGAGCGTTCATGAAGTACATCCACTTCGAGCACCTCGGGCTCGTGATCTTCGAGGAGACGATCACGCACATCGAAATGAAGCAGCCAATCCGAGACAAACCCCTCTCTGCAGGGTTCATCACCAGCGAGTCGCCCCGCAGCTTCGGGAAGAGCAGCACGCTAGATTTGCCCAGTCGCCCCGAGGACGCGGAGCGGTTCAAGGGGAGATGCTTCTAGGAGACCCCCTTAGTCACTGTGACTACGAATCTGAGAGTCGGGCGTTCGAATCGCTCCGGGGCGCCGACAATAACCACATTTAGGGCCGCCTTCTTGGAGCGGCCTTTTTGCTGTTACCGTATCTTTACCACATCCCTTGGAATCAGTGCCCCTTTCGGCCTTGGCGGATCAGCCTTGGAGAACCTGCGGCATGTCGCCTTTGTGGCCCGCTAGATCCAAGTCCGGCGGGCTGCGCGGGCAGTCGGAACCGGACACGGTTTTATTGGCAAGCTAGGTGGACCGGGCGGGCTTCCGCGATACCACCAGCCATGGTGGCCCAGGAGAACCTAGGCGGCCGGAGCCCATGACCCATCCTCTGGCATTCACCGCCATTTCCAGTAAAATGCGATGCCACCTATGAGAACCGGAACACCTAACCCAACCGCCCGCCAAGGTTTTGGATGCTTAGTTCTCGGAGCAAAAAAAACCACGACCGTCGCAAAAACGGTCACCAGCAACCAGCACCACTGGAAATACCAGGTGCCAAATTTATGCACCGCCTACCTCCTCGCTCAACATGGCCAAAGGGATCTGACCTAATCATAAATCCATGCCGCATTTACTGTTCTGCTTACTGCCTGGCCTTCATATCCCGGCGCATCGCCTTTTCGACCTGACGCGTCGAGTAGCCCTTGGCCGCATACATCGGCGCCAGTAACCCGGCCACGATCCCCCGATCAAAGGCATGGGCCGTCTGTGAGGATTGATAGGTCAAATTCCGGCAGGCCCGGCACAGGTAGTCCACTAGCTGGGGCGGCACGTAGAGCTTTCAGAACTTCCGCCCCACACCCGGGAGAGAGCAGCCACAGGGACCGCCTGCCAATTGTGGTTGCCAGAATTCAATCTGGATCCACAAATCGGCCTTCCATCCGCCCATGGCGCCTTGCAGCACCACCAAGAATGTGTCGCCCTGCTTCCCTTGGCGCATCTTCCACATTCCGCCCCAGGTCTTCGCAGCCAGTGCCCCGCCAGGCAGCACTTGGATACAGGCGCACCCTTCCACTGTCCGCGCCTTCTTGTGGCAGTCCCATCGGCCGCTTCCCGATCCGCCCATGAACACCACCAGTTTCCCAAAATCTCTTGGGCTTATTCCACCCCATTTCCACCGTCTGAGCCGCCTTCTTCGGTAGGCGCTCAAGGGCCGCCTTCAGGGATTCCACATCCGCAACTTGGGCGGCCAGGCTTGAGCTTCTAGACGTTCCGCCTCGGCGTGATCGCCCGCCTGCGTTGCTTGTTCTGCTTCCCACAAGAGTTCGTCGGCATTTGCCGATTTCAAACCTGCGAATTTGCCCGCCATGTTGCCCGCCACAAAGGCGGCGCGGATGCTGGTGTGGGAACCAGTTTTCGGGCCATCGCCCTAGTCGCGCTGTGTTTTCTTTAGGCCAATTGGGCCTATTCGTCGTGTCCCCCACAACGTAGAGTAAGGGTTATTCTCCCTCCGGTTTGCTGCTCGCCCCCTCGGTCGCAATTCGGACCGGTTGGATATCTTCATAAGGCCTTCTATGAAACCACTCGGCAAAGATCGGCTTAATCAACTCCGACTCACTGCACACATCTCCTTGTGGGGCCGCGTTCCAAGTTGCCTTCGCTCTGTGTCACTTGGTGTCGGGGACATTGAAATTCAATTTCGATGCTATTTTGATTCCCCCCCCACAGATGCCGAAATCGATTTGTTGAAAGCAGCAGGGGAGGAAATTAGTTACTGCGGACCAAAGCTATTCTCCTTTCAGGAAGATTTCAGGGTTCTCCCCTCTCCTTCCAAGATGGAACACCTTAGCGAATTGATATTCCTCAGATATGAACCGAACTAATCAATAGTTCAACTCAGACCCCGCCTGCAGTGTCTTCCTGCTCTTTCTCTTAATTCGCTTTCCTCGGCTTCGTTCAGCGTCTCAGTGCAGGGTAGGCCGGTGACGTTCTCCCCGAAAAACAGTCCATTCATAACGTAGAATTCACCTCATTCGGTCCACCATAGACTTGGACCATTGCCTCTGCGGCTTCCCGAACCTTCGATCTCAACGCCTCTGGCTCAAGCACCTCTGCCGCTGGACCCATCTGCAGAATCCAGCGGATGAGCCCCTCGGGAGCATTGGCCTGAAAACTGATCAGGGCGTGGGAGCCCTTCTTCTCGATCCGGAAACCAGGCAAGTCCGGTCGAGCCTCGGACATGGCCTGGATCCAGCTACGGCCCGTCACTCGTAGGCGCACTTCGTAGGGATGATCCGTCTTGATCCAGCCACCGATCTGGTGTTCTGCGGCTCGCTTCAGTTTGTCGGCCTTCAGGAAGATGACGGGCCGGTTCACCACTCGGATGCCGTGGATTCTTGAGAGGCGCACCTGCATGACCTCGTGGGACACCGCCTCCTCCCCGAGCACGAAGGTGCCCCCACCGAAGATGTCCTGGGTGAGGCAGTAGGGGGAAAACAGGATCTTCCGGGGCTGGGAGGCCCCGGCTTTCTGGTAGTCCAGTTCCACTTGCCTGGGGATGTCGGCCGAGAAGGAGTCGAAGATCTTCCCAAGCACTGCGACTTGGTTATCCCCAGTCTGTTCGGACACCCCACCACGCACGTGGATGTTCTTCCGCAGCCGATCAAGGACCTTGCGGTCCCTGTCGGTTAGGGTCTTGTCGACGATCTGCTCGAGGATCTCCAATTGCTTTTCCAGGATGGCGTTCCCGCCATGGCCAAGAGTCATTGCAGCCACCCGCAGGGCGAGCCGGGTCTCCCGGCTGATGTTGTCGTCCCATCGAGGGCCCTTCACCATGACGAAAACCTTCTCTCGGGTCCGGAGTTCAGAGCGACAGTCGAACTCGGCCCCCTGGTCGCTTAGGAGCTTTCGGGCTCGGTCAGCAGACCGGAGTCCCACATGACCCATGGCTTCCGCCAGCTTCCCCCGCGTGAGTCCCTTCTCTGCCGCATCCCGGAAGGCCTGGACCGCCATTCTGAGGCGTTCACCGTCTACAAGCTTCTCTGTATCCACGATGGCCATGATTGCTCCCGACGCTGAACCAACTGAACGCTGGTGGTCATTCACTGTCAAGCTCAATCCCTTCGAATGCCCTATTTCTATCAGCCGCGTCTACCTACACCGGAATCAGTGGCCTATCATTTGCACCCTCCAAACCCAAGACCTGCCTACAAGGGGGCGGCTGAACATCAGAGGACTTGACCAGGATTCCCCCCAGCACCGTCATGCGTTCTGGCCAAATTGCAGGTCCCCTTACGTCATGAATCCTCAACCGGCCTGGCAGCAGGAGGTCTTCCGGTAGGTCCCAGGCCAGCGGCCCATCCAGCCTCAGCCCACCGTCGCCTCGCCACCCAGCCAGGAGATCCCGGGACTCGCTGAAGAGTTCCATGAGCCACCGGGCCTTGACCGGGTCCTTGACCACCAGGGCCAAGCTGCCCGGGTGGATGCCCAACCGCGTACATGCGCGGGCCGCCCGGACTTCACCCCCCCGCCCATTTGTAAGGTGGGCGCACCGCTCGAGTAGGAATCTCGGGTCCGCCCCTTCCTGCAGAAGCGCCACCGCCAAGTCCTCCTCGGATCTACCTTCAGCTCGAAGCAGGTGCCACACGTCGTTGTAGGACACTCCCACCAGGCTCAGAGTTCGGATCGCCCCCCGCAGCTCCTGCATCCAGGCACCGGATTGGTCGACTTCGATATCCAGGGCCAAACGCATCGCTTCTCGGGCAGTGGTATCTGCCCGCCGGTGCGCCCCATGGATCCTCAATATTGGAGGTGGTGGAGGGAGCCTTGGGCAACCTAAGACGGTGAGCGCCCGCAGTTCCAGGGAAGCCGGCCATCGACTGAGGGCCGGCAGGTCCAGAAGGGTCAGGTGTCCCTTCCAACCGGGCAGCTCCGGCAGATCCTGCAACCGGTCGCATCGGCGAATGTGAATCGCACGGCTCGAGCTCAACAGGGCCGAATCGAGGGTGAGGAGGGCTGGTAGGGCAACTAGGTCAACGTAGGCCCCGACCACCCCACTTGGCAGGGTCCGAAGTTGTGGGTTCCGCCGAACCTGCAGGCCACCCTTCAGCTCGAGCCAGCCTCCGACTTCCTCCAAGGCTTTGCAAGTCTCGATCACGGCAAGTTCCTCCACCCTGAGGTCCAGGCTCGCCCTGCGGAGCCCAGGGCAGGCGACTCGAAGCCTCGAGCCGATGCGACCCTGGAGCCAGAGTTGCTGGAGGGATGGGAGCGTCAGGTCCAGGTCCCCTGTGAGATCTAGGTCGAGATGGAGAGTAACCACTTGGAACAGGCCCTCGAGTTGAAGGCGTTCGCATTTCACCTTCGAGGTGATCGACTGAAGGCCCGGGCAGTGGCTGATCTTCACATCACGGGCCCTGATGACCTGAGGGAGTACCCGCAACCCAGGGCAGGCGGAAAGGTGGAAGGAGGACCTTAGCTGGACCACCTCCGGGAGTTCTACCAGGTTCGTTGCATTCTCGATCCAGAGCCCCCCGACGCCCACGGGAAGCCGACCGAGCCTCCTAAGGTCCTGGCAGTGCTGGATAGACAGAACCTCAGCACAAAGATCCTCAGGCAAGTCCGACAGCCCCCGGCACCCATCGAGCACTAGGGCCTTCATGCTCAGCCCGCGCACCAGCTTCGCTCCACGGAACACCACCTGGGTGCCAAAGGTCCAGTCTGGGTCCGCCGGCATCAGGGAGCACCGAAGGGCTTCCCGGGTCGTCGATTGAGACTCCGCAGCGATGACCGAGGCCGGATGCACTCCCCACTCCGGTAACCGAGGGCGCACCCAGGCAGGATCCAATCCTAGAGCCAGCGCAGCAAGGATCAGTCGGACCCTGGCCTCCAGACCAGGCACATCATGAAGCCGGGAAGGCAGGACCGCCTGCAGATCCTGGCCGGGCCTGAAGGGCAGAGCACCATGTGTCTTCCGGAACGAGTCGAGGGGGCTCAGGACCACTGGGGCCGCCCGGAGCCACCCGTTCACGCCATTCGCATAGGGTAGTCGCATCACATCACGACGAGGGGATTGATCGGCCAACCAAAGGACTGGGAGCCGGGAGGGGCGAAGAGAACGGGTCCACACAGCATGACTGGAGTCTCCCTCTGCCAAGTGGTCAGGGGATGTCAATCGGGATCAGGCAGAGGCCTGGACAGCGCTCGACCCGAACCGATCCCCGAACCCGGATTCGGCAGGTGTGACCACTCAGCCTCGGTAAATCCCTGAGAACCAGGTCGCCGGCCACCTCGAGCCACTCTGGAAAGCCCTGGAGCCTGGGACAGGACTCAATGGTCAGACTCGCCTGGGCGACCATGACCCGAGGGAGTCGTTCTAGGCGGGAGCAGTCACTGAACCACAGTGGCAGCCTCGCCCAGAGTGGCCCATCGATACAGCAGAGTTCGGTGTTCTCAGAGACATAGGCCCACCGGAGGAGGACCAGGGGACCCGGCACGCAGGTGGCGTGGTACCACTGGAAGTGGGCCAAATGGTATCCCCTTGCCGAACTAGAACGCTGAGCCCAGAAGTCGCCAAGTAGGGGCGCTAGCGCCCCAATGTCCGTCTTTCCGCCCAGCGCCAATCCCAAGGACAGTGAACCCAGGCCCAGTCGCTCGGCTTCGAGGCAAACCTGCTGAGCCGTCCCCCCATCCCCCCGGGCCAGGGCAATCTCCAGCAGGGAGGCTCCGAGCCGGACAGCTTCACCTGGATCCCGCCCCTGAAGCAGCAACCCACGTAGGGCCGGTGCGATGGGGGTCCCCGCGCCCACATGTAGCCTTAGCCGATCCAGGAGATCGAAACCAACGCCCCTCATTGTCAGATCGAGGGCCGGATCCAAAGTTATGGGACAGAACTCGGCCGGGGGCCATGGCCAAGCCTCAGCAGCCTTGGCTATGCACAATCCCGACAGGGGTGACGGACCCATATCCGGCGCATTGGACACCTCGCAGGCAGGCGCATACCAAGCGTGAGTCTGGCTGGGCTCGATGGGAAAGTCCCAGACGCCGGGGCCAAAGCCCTGGTCCAGGAGGGCCGAGCAGTCGAGAACACTGCCCCGCACATCACGATTGGCCCGGGGGAGTAGCTGAAGATCAGGGCAGGCCTGAATCACGAGCGTATCTGTAACCTCGGTTGCCGAGAGATCCCTGAGGCCGGGAAGGCGCCAGAGTGCGAGCCGTTTGACCTCCCGGATGCCGTCTAAGTCCCTCAGCCCAGTTAGATCCTTGAGGGTCAAATCACGCAGCCGCCTGACTTTGGGCAGATGCCTAAGCCTTCGACAGGCGGCCAGCCTGAGTTCTGCCTCCTCCCGCATCTGCATACCCTCGACCTGGAGGCGCGAACAGCGCTCTGCCCTCAGCGACATAAGCCCCCGGCAGCGCTTGGGGAACCGCTCGAGGTGGGGACAATCCTCCACACGCAGATACGCGACCCGCAGGTTGCGCGGCAGGCGGATCGCCCCCGAACAGCAGCCGAAGAATAGGCTCTCTATGACCAGTCCCTCCGGAAGTCTGGGCAGGCGGTCCTGGTCCTGGAAATGCAGACCCCAGCCAGGCCCAGCCAAGCGGGCCTGCCTGAGCGCCGCTGGTAAACCTAGGGCCGTAGCCAGCACCTCCAGTTCATGGCGACTTGCGTGGAGGGCCAAGCTCCATGGGTGGATGCCAGCCTTGCGAAGGCTTTTTGCGGCCAGCCGGATGGGTAGCCCGCCCAGCCAGCGCCGGTAGACTTCCATCAGAGTCGGGAGGGGCTCCCTGCGGGATCGTTTGCCTAGGCGTCGATTCGAGGCAGCCATGGGGCTAGGGATTTTCCATCAAGTGTGAATTTTCAAAGCACTATGAAGGCCATGAAGCGCTGGCAGAGGGCCGCGGCCTCTTCTCCGCGCTACCTGGTCACCTTCAAAATTGCAGGCTCGCGCCCACTCCAAGCTCGAGGATCCCGCTCTCCCGGCCGTAGATCCGCCGGGCGGGATGAGGCCGGTAGCCCAGCAGGAGGGATTCCGAGTGGGCTCGGGGGCCTGCCCTCTCCCTGGCAGTGGCCTCCTCCTTTTGAAGTGTGTCCGGGCCCACCACATAGAGGCGCCCCCCCTCCTGAGGCAGGATGGTCGCCCTCTCGGGGACTTGGGGCTCAAGCCCCATCGGCAAGGGGAGAAACCACAGCAGAAAGCAGCGGGACATGAGAACTCCATCCACTAGAACATCCGCCTTCCTGGTGGACAGATTCTGACGACCTCAATTATTTGGCATTGGACATCGGTTGTCAAAACGTTGCCCCTATCGTTGGAAGCATGAACATCCTGCCCTCACCCCCCCTCCCTCGCAGGTTCTTCCTGGATTTCGAGACCACTGGTCTGGATCCCGCCAAGGCCCATGTCCTTGAGGTGGCCCTTCGCGGAGCCGCCCACCTGGACCGCCTCATCTCGGATGCCCCGGCCTCTTCGCCCGAGGCTTTAAGGGTCCACGGGATCTCCCCAGATCTATGCCATCAGAAGGGGCGGCCCGGGCGGAAGGTACTGGGCGAGCTCATCGATGACCTGGGAACTAACCCGGTCGAAATTGTTGCCCATAACGCCCCCTTTGAACGGGCCTTCCTGGAGGCCTGGGCCGCGCGGGAACACATGCTACTCCCGGAGATCCACTGGATCTGCACCCTTGCCTTGTCCCGCCGCCTCCTCCCGAAGGCCCCTACTGGCTATCGTCTTGGGGCCCTGGCTACCGCCCTGGGTTGGAGAACCGAGGGGCTCCATCGCGCGGCAGCAGACGCAGAGCTGACCCAACGACTCTGCTCAACACTGGAATCCTGGGAGATGGCGAAGCTGGCCGTGGGTTGAGGCCCCTCAGCCTCGCCCCGCCCCGGAGCCCGGACGCCACTGGCTGGCCTTACTAAGGGCCGCCATGAGGTTCTGGCGCTCCCCTTCACTGAACAGTCGGAGCGGCGGAGGTGCCGCTTTCCGGGTTACCTCCGCCGACGGTGCCACAACTGTCTTCTCCTCCGCCGGGCGGGCAATGGCTCTTTCCAGGACGATGAGCCGGTGCCTGGCTCTGGAATAGGCCGTGTAGGCGAGGCGGGGTCCAGCCTCGTCCCGGTAGTCCGGAGCGAGGTAGATGACCACGTCAGCCTCGAGCCCCTTGAAGGCCTGGACCGACCCCATGCGCACCTGACCTGCCTTCTCCTCCTCCCACCAGTCAGGGATGGCGTTGAGACGCCAGGGACCCAGTAGCTCTCCGTCCTTGAGGCCGAGGGAACTAGGCCTCCGCCGAGAGAGGATCATCACTTGCTGAGGCTGCAGCCCCTCCCCTGCCAGCCCTTCCAGCTGTGCTGCCAGATCCCGTCGCCATGTGGCCGGTTGGCTCCGGACGAAGCGCAGCGCCCCCTCGTCCGGGAGTTCCTCCGGGGGCGCCCAGCCGCAGCTTGGAAAGGCCAGACAGGCAGCTCGCCGGATGGCCGAGTGCTGGCGAAGGCTCAGGTCCATGCGCCAGGGCTGACCGGCCTCGTGCCTACCCTCTCGGAACAGGTTCTGGGCTGGATCCTCCAGCAACAGGATCGGGTCGTGTTCAGGGTCGCGGAGGAGGGTCCGCAAGGGACCGACCCAGTTGGGATCCAGGTCCTGGGCCTCATCGATCACCAGGGCATCCCACTTCTCCCCCACCGCCCTGGGCTGGGCCAGGAGGTCATTGAAACCCTCGGGCAACTGGTGGTTGAAGAAACGACTGTCATCCTCGTTCTGGGGCTTCCGTCCAGCTTGGTCCAATAGATTGACCGCCAGATCATGGTAGGTGCTCACCGTGGCCCGATCTTCACACACCAGGTCGTCCAGAGCGCACTGGGTGGCATAGGTCAGGGCCCGGTTGAAGGCGATGTGCAGGACTTTCCTTCCCTCCGCCGCCCAGAGCCGGGTGACCTGACGGGCCAGAAGGGACTTGCCGGAGCCCGGTCCACCCGCAACATGAAAGCGGCCCCGACTGAAGTTAAGGGCGAGGTGGTCCAGCAGTTCTCGCGAACGGTCGTCCTGAAGGCGGCCTTCCGCCTCCAGCAACTCTGCAAGTGAGGGCGGCGGAAGCAGTCTGGGACTCAGGACCTCCACCAGTCTACGCATGACCTCAGGACGCACCTGGTGGTTCAGGCCCTCTGGGCTCCTTTTCCAGCTATCCCAAGGCTGGCCGCCACTGACCGCAGCCCTCAGAGACAGGAAGGGTTGGCCAAGTTTGGCGCGGGTCAGCAGGCGGCAGGCCGGCAGGTCCGGTCCCAGTGAGTCGCCTTCCTTCAGTGGCAGCGCGGGCAGGGCCAGCACCCGGGTCAGCTGAGGGATGAACCCAATTTCCTCGGAGCGCAGGTAGTTCATCAGGCTGTATTGTTGTTCATGAAGTTGCTCGCCCGGCGTTTCGGGGAGGACCTCCACTCGCTCGTCCCGGTAACGCCTGATCCAGACGTCCCCCTGGGGTTCCACACCCCGACCCTTCACCTCGATGATCACCAGGCCCAGTTCCGGGTGGATCACCAGGAAGTCCAGCTCCCGTTCCCGATTGGTCTTGGGATCAAGGATCGTTAGGCGGGCGAAGACGTGGGTCTCGGGGGGCAAGGTGCGCAGCGCTTTAAGCACCTCCAACTCGCTAGCGAGATGGGGCGGAATGCGGGGGGGATCGGGATGGAGGACGGGCATGAAGCGCTCCTGGGAAGCGTACACGGTTCCCCATCCTTCTCGCCCATCCCAGCCGGGGCCATTAGGAATCCCAGCTGACCTATGGCTTCACATGGGATGAATTTAGTGGATCGAGAGGCTCGAGCCTGCAGGTCCCTTGACCACCTGAATCTGGCTCGTGATGGTCTTCTTGAGGGACTCGACGTGGGAGATAATGCCCACCTGTCTGCCTTCGCCGACCTCCTCCAGGACCCCGATGGCCCTGTCCAGCGACTCCCCATCCAGGCTGCCGAACCCTTCGTCGATGAAGAGGGCATCTAGCCGGCGCCCACCGGAGGCAGCCTGAATGACATCCGACAGGCCAAGGGCCAGAGAAAGGGAGGCCAGGAACTTCTCCCCTCCGGAGAGGCTCCTCACACCACGCACACCGCCGGCATGCGCGTCGTGCACGTCGATGTCGAGGCCGGATTTCTTGCGCTTGTCACTGGTGGCGTCGCTGTAGATGAACCGATATCTTCCTCCAGAGAGGGTCGAGAGACGGGTGCTCCCTTGCTCCAGCACCTGCCGGAGCCAGCGTCCCAGCACGAAACTCGAAAAGCCCAGTTTCGGTCGGCCTTCGCCTCCCAAGCCGTTCAAGTCGTTGGAGAGTTCGATAAAGATCGCCCCCTTGTCGCGCAGAGCCGCCTCCTCTTTTTGTAGTTGCATCCAGCGCCCCGCGGAAGCTGAGTGGCTCTGGAGGTCCGCCTGGGCTCGCTGGTAATCAGACCGCGCGCCATCTCGCTTTTCGCGGGCCTCTGCCTCCTTCGCACTGAGGCACGGGAGGTCCGGCAGTTCCTTGCCAGCCAGGGAGTTTTCCAGTGCACTGATCCCACCACGGGTCTTACCCAGGTCGTGGTCGTATGTCTTGAGGGAATCCTTCATCGCCGAGCTTTCTTCTTCAGAGAGCAGGGCCTTCCGCGCAGTCTCGCCATCAGGGAAACCCGAGGCTGCGAGGGCGATGGCCAGTGCTGTCTTGAATTCAGTCCGCTGAGTTTCCTGCCCGGATCGGCCCTTTTTCGCCTGCCCGATAGCTGCCTCTAGGGCGCCCAGCCCTTCCCGTGCCTCTCGGGCCTCCTTCTCCAGCCTGTCCAGGCGGGCCGCCTCCTGTTGCACCGCCTGGGTCTCCGCCTTGACCTGAACGTCCAGGGCCATGGAGGCAGAGGTGGGATCCTCCGGAGCACCTGCGGCGATGGCCACCTGCGCCCGCCCCCCCCGCTTTTTATCCAGCTCGGACTGACTGTCGCCAACCTTCTGCTGGCACTCGCTTAACGACGCCGAGGCAGTCTTCAGGTCCTCGCTCAATCTTGGGCGTTCTGCCAGGGACAGATCCAGGCCCTTTAGCCGGTCTGAGCGCTCAGTTGCGGCATCGTTCAATTCTTTCAGTCGGGCCAGCAGGCTCTCCGGATCACTGTAGCCAGCAGTCCCAAGGGCCTCCTGAAGTCGCTGGGTCTCGGACTCCTTCTGGGCCAAGGCCTGAGACTTGATGCCCCGAAGTTCTTTCGCGTCCTGAACCGACTGGCCGGCGGTGCCGACCAACTCTTGGCGGGCGGCCAGCAGTTCTGCCTCGGGTTCATCCTGAAAGGAGGCGGGGGCCGGGTGTTCCGAGCTTCCGCACACGGGGCATGGCTGGCCCGGCCTCAGTCGTTCGGAGAGCGAAGCAGCCTGACTGCGGTCCCGGGCTTCCACCGAGAGCTGCAGCGCCACCTCTGCAACCTTGAGCTTGAGCTCGGCTTCCTGGACCTTGCCTTCAGCCGTATTTCGGGCTGCTGTGGCCTGCGGGAGGTCCAGGTCCCGAATATGGATCCAGCGTTCAGAGTCCTTCTTGAGTAGGGAGAGAGGCTTCAGCTGCTCCAGCAGGGCGTCCCTCTCGGTGCGCAGGGAACTGGCCTGCTCCTCAAGACTGTCCAGAGCCGAGAGGGCTTCCAGGAAGCCGGCGTGCACTCCCTGGGCCTTCTCATAGGAACCCAGGATCGCAACCTGGGCCTTCTCGAGTCCCTGGATCTCCAGGTCGAGACTCAGCAGGTCGGCCAAATGCGCCTTTCTGTTCTGGAGGATCTGGAGCTGGTCCCGCTGCTCCTGGAGGGTGACCCGCTCAGTCTGGAGGTCCTGGGCTGCGGCCTTCGCCTCCCTGTCCCGATCAGCGGCCTCCTCCAGAAGGAGGTTGAGCCCTACCAGCTCCCGCTCCGTCTGGGCGATGTTCCTTTCGATGGTGTCCAACTGATCCAGAGGAGATCTCACTGTCAGCGCCCGGACATGCTCGGCCTGCTGGGCCCGCAACATGTCCATAGAATCGCTCTGGTTGAGGAGTTCCTGGAGTCGATCCTTCTGCAGCGCCAGGTCCCTGAACTGCTCAGCCTGAAGTCTGCCCTCGGTCAGCGCTCGGGTGACAGCCTCCAAGTGCTCCTCCGCAGAGTCGGCGAGTTCCCCGGTCACCGATTTCCGGGTCTCTAGTTCCAGGAGCACGGCGGCAGCCGTGTCCGGGTCATAGGTCTTGCGAACCTCTGCCATGCGCGAACTCAGGTCCTTCCCGGCCTCCGCAAACGCCTCCGAGCGCTCCTTAGAGAGGGCGGCTACTCGCTCATGGATCTCCACAGGAAACAGTAATTTCAAGAGGGCTTCTCGCTTCGAGCTCTCCATCTCTAGGAATTGCTGGAACTGTCCCTGCGGAAGCACTACGAGTTTTGAGAACTCCGCGTGCGAAAACCCGATGGCCTCTTCCAGAACAGCATCCGGGCCCTCCGAGTGGCTGTCCTTCGTGACCTTAGCCCAATCTCCTCCACTCAAGGGGCGGCGCAGGACAGTAAGGTGGTCCGAGGCCTTCTTGAGGCCTGCCCCCCGGGCTCTCTTCTCGATCCAGTAGGGGGACCGAGTCACCTGGTATTCCTCGGTGAGGGTCTCGAAGCGAAAGGTGACGAGGGTGCTCTCGTCGTCAGCGGCGAACTGGGACCGCACCGAGTCCTCGCTGCGAGTCCCAAGGGGGACCCCGTAGATTGAATAGCTGAGAGCATCGAAAATCGAGGTCTTGCCGGATCCAGTATCCCCCCCGATGAGAAAGAGCCGATCGAGGCGCGCGAAATCAACGCTCACCTCGGGGCCGGCATAGGGACCGAAGTTTTGGAGGGTGAGAGTCAGCGGTTTCATCGGGATTTCTCCACTTCCTCACGGAGCTGGGTGAAGGTTGCAATCAGGCGCTCCGAGGCCCCATCCTCCCCACGGAGTCGCTGCTCGAAGGCTTTGAACTCCTCGAGCAGGTCCACCTTCCGGAGATCCGGCAGGCTTCCCGAGCTGGCCCCCGAAGGAGCTGTGAAGTCTTTGAAATCCAGCAGGAGGGGGAAGCGGAGCCGCAGCCGTGCTACCGGCTGACTGACGCCAGCAGGCTCCGTTAGGCTGACGCGGACATAGGTGCCCTCCAGGCCTGCGTATTGAGGGTCCTCCTGTAATTCTTTCATGGTTCCCTGCAGGTCCTTCATGGGGCGCAGCGGGGTAATGCTTACCTTTACCAACTCGGGATCAACTCCCTCCCCAAGGGTCACCGAAGTCATGCTCTTCGCCTGGCCTGCCTCGGAGAAGCTGTAGGCGATTGGGGAGCCGCTATAACAGACCCTGGGACTGAGGGCCTGTGAGCGGTGTAGATGTCCAAGGGCAACGTAGTCAAAGCCTTCAAAAATCCAAGGGTCCACCTGAACGGCCGTTCCCACCAGGGTCCGTTCAGAGTCGGATACCTTGCCCCCGCTCGCGAAACAGTGGGCCACAAGCAGGTTGAGCTCTGCCGGATCAAGCCTTGTACGAATCCGCTGGATCGCTTCTGTAAGTGCCTCCTCCTGTGTTCTCAGGACGAGTCCACCCTCCTCACCATCCTTAACGAGACTGCCCGACCAGAGGAAGGGGACCAGCCAAACCCGAGCGATGCGGCCCTGGGCATCAACCACCGGCACAGGTTCCTCCAAACGCTCTGCACCACCTCGGATGTGGACCCGCGCTTTCTCGATGAGTCTCGAGCCCACCGATACCCTGGTCCCACTGTCGTGGTTGCCAGCAATGGCCACCAGCGTAGTCTCTGGACATGTCTCCACAAAAGCTTCCAGGAACCGGTTCCAGGTTGCGACAGCCTCCTCAGACGGGACGTTGAGATCAAAGATGTCCCCAGCGATGATCAGTGCGTCATAACGGACTTCCCCCAGATGGGCCAGGAGGTCTCCCAGGAACTTAGCTTGGTCAGGGAGGAGGCGGTGGTCATGGAAC
Organism: uncultured Holophagaceae bacterium; assembly: GCA_903913215.1. GTDB lineage: Bacteria > Acidobacteriota > Holophagae > Holophagales > Holophagaceae > Geothrix. Next base: position 19,328 of record CAIWKE010000009.1, on the reverse strand, counting down.
ACCCGCCCAAGGTGCCAGTCGGAAGTGTGGAGGATGCGCATCTCACTCCTTTGGATGAATCTAGGTATAGCCCCTGCGGATGGACAAAAATTGTCGCGTGGTCACTGCCTGACTCAATGGTCCCCTGTTCTCAGCAGAACCGCTATTGGACAGGTTGCAACCCAAACCACAGTTGCCTCCCATCCACTCAAGGATCTCTAAGGGGCCCGAACCATCATCAGATGTCAACGGCACCCCAGTCTCATGGAAGAACGGAGCCTACCAAGCGCTCAAGAGCTTCCCGTGAGCCAATGCCATCCGCCTCATGGCCAATCCGTGAAAGACCCGATCGAGCCCCAGCCCGCCCTCCTCTGGGATGGCGAGGCTCAGTTGGGCTTCCAGTCTGAACCTGGATTCCAAAGCCCTGGGTCCCCGGATGTAGGCCCTGTCCCACCACTCAAGCAGGCGTTCTCTCGCTCCCTCCAGGCGCTCAGGGGTGACCAGTTTGTCGCCCTTGGCCCGGTTCACCGTGGCTGAAAATGGCAGCATGTTCCACAGGTCCTGGCAGGGCCAGGCGGCCAGTGGCAGGCAGTGGTCGATATCGAGTTCGTTCTGGAGATGGCGGCCACTCCAGACGCAGTAGATGGACTGGCCCCGGGCTCGAAGGTCCTCCACCAGGGTCCGAACCTCCCTCGTGTCCCTCTGGGGATCCACCCACGTGAGAGCACGCCAGAGGTCCCTGGGATCCCGGGTGTCAATGAGGGACTCCATGTATGCCGCCCACTCCTGGCGGAGGAGTGGCTCGATCCAGGGGCCCCAGCGCCGGAAAGCCCTCCAAAGATGCGAGGGGACCGTCATGCTTCCAAAGGCCCACAATGCCTCCTGATCCAGCCTGAGGCTTTCATCAACCAGGACCGCGCCGGCACGACGGGAGCGGACTCCAAAAATTGGCGACTGCGTTCCGGGATGCGTCAGGTAGGTCGCGGGCATCCTGCGTATGGTCTGGGCAGCCTCCACAAGGGAGTGGTGAAGGTCTACCGCTAGCTGGCCATGGAAGGAGACACCTGGCCGAAGCTGCGGCGCGTCCAAGTCCTTCAATCGCGACATCATGGCCGTGAAGCCGGAGGCGGCCTGGGGATGCTGCGGCAGGCCCAGCCTCGCCAGTGGGAGATAGGCCCGCAACCAGTAGAGTGCCACCAGTCCCAGGGGCAACTCCACAGCCTCTCCATCCTCTTCCCGGGCCGTACCGGGATGAGTTTCCGCAATGCGGCCCAGGACACGCAGAAGGGCGAGTTTGTAGGAAGAGGATTTCCGATCCCGCAGGATCAGGCTCCGGATCAGGGTCAGGGCCCCGGTCCCGTCCTCAGGAAGCTGGAGCACCAAGGTAGTCCAGGACACGCCTTCGCGCCCCAACGCATCCTCGGCATGCGTTCGGAGCAGGACGGACAGCCCGTGTCGACTGCCCCAGGCCTCCAACTCATCCGCGGAGACGGGGTGAAAGATCCTGCCCGGCGGTACCGGCCCCTGCCGGAGTGAGAAGACAAGCCGCCCTCCCGGGTTGAGGAGGGCTGCAAGCTTCCGAAAAGCCCGTGCCCGCTCCCCAGGTGGGACATGCATCCAGACACCAGCCAGCCAGATCAGGTCGAAGCTAAGGCCGCTCCGATAGATCTGTCCCAGATCCGGCAGGTGGTCCCCCATCCATTGAATCCGGGCGCTTGAATGGGCGGCCTGCCCCAGGGATCGAAGGGCCTCCGCAGGTTCCACCGCCACAACATCGAAGCCTATGTCGGCGAACCAAGCCGCGTCTCGGCCGGAGCCTGCACCCAGGTCCAGCACCGTGCCAGGAGCCTCTGGCAGGCACCCCATCAAGTCAGCATGGAGAACTTCAAAGGGCTTGGATTCGTACACTTCGAAGAAGGTCTTGGCCTCCTGGTGGTACACGTCCCACGGATTGGTCATGGCCCCATTCTGGCCAAAAATCCAGATCGCCTTCAAGAAATGGGTATTATGCATGGAGTAGTTAACCCCATGAGCAGCTCCCACATGCCCCCCTCCCCCGATGAACAGGCCTTCCTAGATGGCTACGACCCGGCGTTTTTCGAGCGCCCTTCCGTTGCCGTTGATGTGGTGCTGCTGGCCCCAACTGAGGGTAGTCTCCACACGCTGGTGATTCAGCGACAGGAGCACCCCTTTCGCCTGAAGTGGGCCCTTCCCGGTGGCTTCATCCGCATGAACGAGGACCTGGAGGCTGCCGCTGCAAGGGTTCTGCGGGAGAAGGCGGGCCTCAAAGGCATCTTCCTGGAACAGCTCGGCACCTTCGGCGCTCCCAAGCGGGACCCCCGGACGCGCATCCTCAGCGTGGCCTATATGGCCCTCGTGGATCAGGAGCGGTTCAGCGCCTGTAAGGCTGGAAGTGTCGTGGCTCGCTTGGTGGTGCCCTGGGATGGGGAAGAGGGCGGTCCGGTCGAAGTGCTCGACGAGCAGGGCAAGCCCATGCCCCTGGCCTTCGACCATGCTGAAATTCTAGGGCTGGCAGTCAAGCGGCTGCGGGGGAAGCTGGACTACACGCCCGTGGGCTTCCAGCTCCTTCCCAAGGCCTTCACCCTCTACGATCTCCAGAAGGTCCACGAGACCGTGCTAGCCCGGAAGCTGAACAAGGACTCCTTCCGTCGGCGCATGCTGGCCACGGGGCTCCTGGAGCCCACCGGCGAGCAGCAGGATGACGTGGGCCACCGGCCTGCTGCCCTCTACCGCTACAGCGCCTGACCCATTCCAGGGAGGCAACGCATGGCCACTCTGAGCGCAGCCTGCACCGACCTCACTACCCTGGAGGTGGATGCCATCGTGAACGCCGCCAACCACCGGTTGGTGGGCGGCGGTGGGGTAGATGGCGCCATCCACTCGGCGGCGGGTCCTCAACTGCTGCAGGCCTGCATCCGCATCGGCGGCTGCGAGGTGGGCGCAGCGGTCATAACCGAAGGCTTTCGCTTGCCGGCGCGCCACATCATCCACACCGTGGGCCCCTTCTGGCAGGGTGGGCACCGGGGTGAGCCGGAGCTGCTGGCCTCCTGCTACCGAAAGACCCTGGAGCTGGCTGAAGCCCACCAGCTCCGGGCCATCGCCTTTCCCTGCATCAGCACTGGCGTCTATGGATACCCACGGGACCTGGCGGCCACCGTGGCCGTTAATGCCGTCAGGGAGGCCCTGCCTTCGACCCCGGGCATTGAGCGGGTCATATTCTGCTGCTACAGGGAACGGGATTTGGAAGTCTACCTTCGCCTGCTCTGAGCGCTGCGGTAACTAGGTTGGGGTTGGTGGGTCCAGGGCCCCAGCCTGGGGACTTGACTTAGATCTATATTGCATATATGCTTTTAATATCTAAGCCGGTCTGTTCCTGGCCCGACTCCACCCTCTTTCCCACCCGACCTTGGGTGGGCCGGAGGCCTGGCTGGGACCGACCCACGGGCGAGTTCAATTCAAGTCGCTTATTAGTATTTTCGTTTTTATTTCGTTTTTAAATAACTAAATCTAGGCAACTTGTAAAACCATTTTCGACAGTTTCTGTCCAACCACCCAGTCGATATTGAAATGTCGGCCCATTGCCACCACGAGGAACCATGACCCAGCTCAAACTCATCCTCCAGCCCCTCCGTCAGGGCCTTCCCGCCTCCGGCCCCTGCGACCTCCATGTCCTGGTCCGGGTCCAGGCGCCGGAGCGTCCGGCGGATCTGAACCGCAAGCACACCCCCCTCCATCTCGCCGTGGTCCTGGACCGCTCGGGCTCCATGTCCGGCCAGCCGCTCCAGGAGGCCTGCCGCTGCGCCTCGGCCATTGCCGAGCGTCTGGTCGCCGGCGACCAGGTGGCCATCATCGCCTACGACAACCGGGTCCGGGTGCTGCGTCCCTGCCAGCCCGTGGGGGATCTGGCCGAACTCCAGCGCCAGATCCACGCTCTCACGGCGGGCGGGAACACAAACCTGCACGGCGGCTGGGCCGCCGGGGTCGAGGCCCTGCGCCAGGCCCACCGCCCCGATGTCATCAGCCGGGTGCTCCTGCTTTCGGACGGGGCCGCCAACAACGGGATCACGGACCCGGAGACCCTTGGCTCTGCCGCCCAGGCCGCCGCCCTAGAGGGCATCAGCACCTCCACCTACGGGCTGGGCCGGGACTTCGAGGAGGGCCTCATGACCGCCATGGCCAAGCAGGGCACCGGGCGCTCCTACTACGGCGACCTAGCCGAGGACCTGCTTGATCCCTTCATGGAGGAGTTCGACCTCCTCTCGAACTTGGTGGCGCGCAAGCTTACGGTGGTCTTCGACACCCCGGACGGCTGGACCCTCACCCAGCTGAACGGCTACGCCCAGGCGGAGCCGGGCCAGTGGCGCCTGCCGGACCTGGCAAGCCAAGCCGAGACCTGGGCCCTGTTCCGGCTGCAAGGCACCTGCACGGCAAAGGTGGGCGAACTCATGGACCTGGGCCGCATCAAGATCACCTGGCAGGACCTTGAGGGCCAGGCCACCCATTCCGCCGCCGCCACCTTCCTGCTGCCTGCCCTGCCCGAGGCGGAGGCCTTGGCTCTACTCCTGGATCCCCAGGTGGCCAACCGCATCTCGGAACTGAGCGTGGGCGAGTTGCAGGCCCTGGCCCACCAGGCCGCGGAGCTGGACGATTGGAACCTGGTGCGGACCTACCTCGATGAGATGAAGGCCCTGGCTGCGGACCATCCCTGGTCCAAGGTCGTGGTGGACGAACTCTCCTCCCTCCTGGAGCACCGGGAGTTCCGATCTCTGAAGAAGGAGTTCCTCTACCAGTCCATGGCCACCAGCGACCGCCTCACGGACTGTGACGAGGACCTGTTCATGCCGTCGTCCAGCTCATACACCCGCCGGAAGCCTCGGCGCGGGAAGCCCATGCCCCCCGAGGACCCAGAGCCCCCCAAGGCAGCCGAGTGAGTCGACCCAAGCTCCCCGCCCGTAGCCCCGAGCACCCGCGTCCACGCTGCCGCGCCCGCTTTCGCGGGAAGGCTGGGCTGCGCGGGTGGTGCCCCGGCTGCGGGCGCCGCCTGCTGGAACTCCAGCTCCTGAGCACCTGGCCGGACTGGTTCGAGCTCCCTGACCTCGGCACGCGCTACTACCGCTGCCCAGGGCCCATACCCGCCGCTACACACGCACCCCTCTCCCGCCCCCGACCACTCAGACAAAAGGCCCCATGATCCTCGACGGCAATCCTCCCCCCGCCATGGAAGACCGCGCCCTAGGCTGCCTAGCCGGCCTTGCCGTGGGCAACGTACTGGGCCTCGCCGTGGAGTCCCGCACGCGGGAGGAGGTCCACCTCCGACTGGGCGCGAGGGGCCCGTTCACGCGATTACCCACTGAGGAGCGCAGCCGGGACTGGGACGACGACCTCGCCATGGCCATGGCCCTTGCCGAGACCCTGGTGGGTCTGCCCCCAGGGGCCGAGCACCTGGACACCGCCGCCATCCAGGACGCCTACCTGGCCTGGCTGCGCTCCGGGTCCCGGGGCATCGGCGGCCTCACGCGGGAGGTGCTCCTCAAGAGTCTTGCCGGCGAGGCCGACGCGGCACAGCAGGTCTGGAAGGCCCGCTGTCAGCGGGACCAGCCCCCCCTGGGCAACGGCGCCGCCATGCGGATCGCACCCCTGGGTGTTGCGTTCGCGGCCGAGCCCTGGCGCATCCCCCTGCTGGCCGGCGAGGACGCAGCCCTCACCCACTTCGACCCCATCTGCCGCCAGACCGCAGCCCTCATCGCCCTCCTGAGCGCGGCCCTGGTGCGCGGCGAGCGGGCCCCCCTCACCTTTGCCCGCACGGAGGCGGGCCCCTTGCTGCCCGAGGTGGCCGAGGCCTTCAACCCCCTCTCCCTGGAGGACCTGGCCCAGCGCCGCCTCGATGGCTGGGACATGGGTTCCACCCTACTGGCCCTTAAGGTGGCCGTGTCGATCCTGGCCTCGGGTCTGCCCTACGTCGAGGCCCTGCCCTGGGTCATCCGCCAGGGCGGCGATACCGACACCAACGGCGCCATCGTAGGGGCACTGCTGGGGGCGCGGGATGGCATCTTCGCCATTCCCACCGATTGGCGGAGATGTGTCGCCCAAGGGGACCGCATCCTCCAGATGGGGAGGCAGCTCTTCCAGCGTTCGGGGCTGGTTCCTGCCCAGGGGGTTTCATGAAGATCGGTCTTCGAATTCCATCACTGAAGAAGCGTTTAGCCGCCCGCACCAGCCCCGCCCGATGGGTTCGAAATAGCCTGGGGCTCAAGGCGCCCCGCGGCTGGGGCTGGCTCACAAATCCCCGCAAGGCGGCCTACAACCGCGTCTACAACCGAACCACCTTCGGCCTAAAAGGCTGTGGATGGCTCCTGTTCTTCCCTATTGGTGCCGTCGCCTGGTGGGCCCTTCACGTCCGCCTGCCGACATGATTGGACACGATTTGTCTATTGGCCCGGGCGTCCCTTGACACCCCCCAGCACCAGCTCAAACTGAAGATGCATGAAGAGCGGCTCCATGGTGGAGCCCGGCAACCGAGCAAGCTGCCACGGTGCCTGGATCGCAAGATCCCATGCGCGGGACACAACCTGAAAAACCGGAGGCAACCATGGCCCGAAGGGTCCCTCTCTCTTCCCCATCCAACACTAAGTCGGCGAGTCCTGACCTCGACTTCCGCCCGGAGTCCTACTGGCCGGAAGATTCCGTCCGCCTCGCCATCCTATGCAACATCCTGGGCGAGGCCCGACGCCAGCTCCTGGAGCGCGCCCTGGAAGCCGGTGACGGCGACTTCCCCCCCGAAGGCCTGCTTAGGCCCGTCCTGGAGCCGGAGCTTCGCGACCTGCTCGGGAAGATCCACCCCAGCTTCATGGGGGGTGAATACCTGCCGGACTGTCTCCCGGAGGAGGTCGAGATCGCCCGGGTTGCCATGAACTCGACCACTGGAGATGTGATCAGCATCCGGGCAAGCATCGAGGAGGACGGGCGCCTCCACTACCGTGTAGTGGATGAGTACGACCGGGAGTTCCGACTGCCCATTGAGGCCTCCGACCTGCCCCTGAACTGCCGAGAAATGATCCAACTCATCGACAGTGCCGAGTGGGATGACACGGGGCTCGTCCTGCCCTTTCTAGAACTGAACTGCGAATACGACGATGCTGAGCGCCTGCGCGACTTCATCTGGGTAAGTTCGGACTTCTACCCGGATCTGGCGAGCCACTACCGCGGCGTGTCGGACGCCTTCCTGGACAGGAGGGTGCGCCCGCCTGAGGAGGAAACCGAATGAACCCCAGGCAGAAGGCCGAGAAGCCCCAAGATCCCTCCCTGGCCCCTCTGAGCGCTGAGGAGGCACTTCGCCGCCACCAGGCCGGCGACCGCAGCCCCGAGGTCCTGAAAACCCTGAACCAGGCAGCCTGGGAGGCCTATCACGCCCCCTGGGAGCCTTCCGCGGAGACCCAAGCCATGACGGACGAGATGCCCGACCTGCCACTGCCCGACGAAGGCCTAACTCCCCTGACACAGGACATGATCGGTGCCTGGGTTGCTCAGGAGGGCTACACCGCCTTCAGCCATCCCACCCGGGGCTTCCTCATCAACTACAAGTTCGGGCTGCGCTCCGACCGCTGCGTGACCTTCCGGATCTACATCACCGGGAAGAACGCCGACATCCTGGTGCTCAACTGGTGCTGCGACAAGCGGGTTCCCCCCGACCAGTTCCTGCGCGCCCTGCGGCTCTGCAACTGGTGGAACAACGAATACCGCTGGCCGAGGGCCATGGTGGAGCAGGATTTTCGCTACACCGACGCCGACGAGGACCCGCCGCCCTCCAAGGAGGAGGTCGAAGCCCGCGAGGCCACCCACGCGACCCACTTCATCCTCGACTACCAGATTTGCCTTCCCCACGGCGTCCACCAGAAGACCCTGGACTCACTGATCAACTCGGCCGTTGAGACCTCCTGGACCTTTTGGCGCCGGGCCCACGAGGATTGGGGCCTCTGAGCCCGGTTCCAGCCCAAGACCTGATTATCACCCAACCCCATGCGGAGGGTTCGATGACTGAACCATGGAACACCGGCTCCCTGGACCTGCTGAGCGGCCCCTGGACGGCCCTCTGGAAGCAGGGACCCGACCAGGGCACGGAGCTGCTGGACCTCGCCTTCCAGGAGGGCCAGGTCCTAGGCCTCGGGTCGGACAGGGACGGGACCTTCCAATACACGGGCACCTTCACCCCGGCCGGGCAGGTGGAGCTGGGCAAGGTCTACACCACCCGCGTGCGAATGGTGCCGGCCCGCATGACCTACATCGGCCAGTGGAATGGCCAGCACATCCTCGGGCGCTGGGCGGACGACTGCAACGACCTCAACGCGGGCCCCTTCCGGATGTGGCCCGGGCAAGGGCCGGATCCCGGTGAAGTCCTGGAGACCGCGGCCGAGCCGGGGCTCGAGGCGGAGTTGGTGGCCGTCCAGGCCCTCCCGCGGCAAAGAGCCCCGCATGACTGAACGGCCCACAACATCGACCTCAGGGGCCATGCCCGGGCCACGCCTCTCGGAAGCATTCGAGTTCGCTCGGCGGGTTCACAATGGTCAGCTTCGCAAGGGAACCACCATTCCCTACATCACCCATCCTTTGGCTGTCTGCGCCCTAGCCCTAACCTTTGGTGCCACTGAAGACGAAGCCATCGCAGCCCTCCTCCACGATACGGCGGAGGACGGCGGTGGAGAGACTGTCCTCGGTGATGTTCGTAAGGCTTTCGGCCCGGAGGTCGAGACCATTGTCCGAGCTTGCAGCGACAGCCTCACAGTCAATCCGGAGCAGAAAGCACCCTGGCATGAGCGCAAGCTACACCACCTTGAAGGCCTGGCCTCATCAGTAAGATCGGTTCGCTTGGTGGCAGCCAGTGACAAGCTACACAACCTCCAGTCCATCCTTACGGATTTGCAGACGGAAGGTCCAAATCTCTGGAATCGCTTCAAGGCAGGCCCCAAGGACCAGCTTTGGTACTACACCTCATGCCTCGATCTGCTTGGGCTTGATCATTCAGAGCCATGGTCTCGCCCACTGCGAGAGGCCGTCGAGACACTTCAGTGCCAACTAGAGGAAAGGCCTTAGCCACTCACCTTGCATGTGAATGCGACAGGGAGTCGGAAACGTCACTCCCATTCCACCTTCCTAACTATTGATGCCCTAAACAGGAGCAACCAGTGGCCATCGAGATCAAACGCTTCAAAACCGAAGAAGGACGAGAGGGCACCTATGCCTCGATGGGCAATGGCTTTATCAAAATAATCTACGACGATGGGGACATGGTTATGCTCCTCGACCCTGATTTCAAGGGGGAGGACAACCTCGAAGCCGGGAAGAATGCCAGGTATCCCCAGGTGGAGCCAAGTTTTCCCCTAGTCACAGCCCACGACATCCCTACCATCATCGAAAAACTAGGCCTTGGCACGGGAGATCCCAGGTATGCCGTGCTCATGTTCATTCCCAAGGATTCGACGGACCAGGAGCACGTGAACCTCCAATATTCCATGGAGAACGGGGAAGTGGGCCTGGATTGGGTCCTCCTAGGGGGGAGGAATATCCAAGATGCCGAGGCCCTCACGACCTTCGCCAAAAGCCGTGGGCACGAGTTCAACCACCGCGAGATGAACCAGGTCGAATATCTTCGCGTCGATGGCCCCGGAATCGCTGAACTGGGGATAAGCCTGGTCACAGAGTTCTATCAGCTCAAACCCACCACCATGGTCGAACTCCTCGTTGAGGGTTTCGAATGGTAGCTGGCCAGGGAAGGCCGGCACCAAGGAAGATATCGCCGTGCATCCGGCTTTAGTCCTTCATATCCCCCATAGTTCCACCTGCATTCCTGCCGACTTTCGATCTAGCCTGGCCCTGAGTGACACTGAACTTAGTCGGGAACTCCTGGCCATGACCGACTGGTTCACGGATGAGCTGTTCGAACTTTCCGGAGCCATACGGATCGTCTTCCCGATCAGTCGCCTGGTCCTGGACCCCGAGCGGTTCCTGGATGACGAGAAGGAACCCATGGCCCGCAGGGGGATGGGCGTGATCTACTCCAGGACCTCGTCAGGGCGCCCACTCCGGCGGGAGCCTACCCTGGCACATAGGAAGCACCTGATCGAGCGGTTCTACATACCCCACCACCGGACCCTGACCGAGGCAGTGGACCGGGCGCTCACCAGCCACGGCCATGTCTTACTCCTCGACTGCCACAGCTTCCCATCGGTCCCTCTTCCAAATGAGGTGGACCAGTCATCCGAGCGTCCTCAGATGTGTCTTGGGACCGACCCGTTTCACACACCGGGTTGGCTCCTGGCCGCCGCCCGGAAGGCCTTCGAGTCCAGGCACCTCTCCGTCGCCGTGAACAGGCCCTTCAGTGGCGCTCTGGTCCCCACCAGCCATCACGGGCAAGACAACCGTGTGCTGGCTCTGATGATCGAGGTCAATCGCTCGACTTACATGGAGGAGTCGGACGTCCGCCCCCGCGAGACCTTCGATGCCATGCGCACTCTGCTCCAGGACGTTGCCATCGAACTCCTGGTGGCATTTAGCCTGCACGCCAACCCGGATAAATGAACCAAAACCTCAGATATATCCATCCCTTCACGCCTTCAACTCTTCCTCCTCGAGCAGTCTATGTGGCCCAAAGATCCAGAATTTACCCTCCAGGATGGCCGGCGCATCCGCCTCATCAAGCTGTTTCGGGAGAACATCTATCATGGGCTTCTGGAGGGCTCGCCCACTCGCCATCACAACCACGCCATGATCATGCGCCTGCTCTATTGGGAGCGGACCCTTATGAAGTGGGCCACTGATGGTCGAGAGCCGGCCCTGCTCCCGACCGGCCTGGTCAACCGGGAAACGAAACAGGTAGAACCCTCCGAATGGTATGCATTCAGGGGCATTCCCGAGGCCCCCCCAGAGACCAGGAGACCCACCTACCACGAATGGATGCCTGGCATCGGTTCTGTGGCTCTCTTCATCTCCGACCCGATCAAGAATGACCCAGATTGTGGAGACGCCTCCTACCTTTCCATCATCTGGTTCCAGAAAAGCGCCGAGTCCTTGATGGAAGATGAGCCCAGAGCGGAACTCCTCAAGGTCGATTGGGATGGCATGGCTCGGAGTTGGCAGTTTTGAGCGAAGCAAGCGCCAAAGAATGCAGAGCCCTGCTCATGAATTCAAGGACTTGTGCGCTGCACGAGCGGTGATGAGATGGAGCGAAACCACCGTCTCGTGGCTGGCGTAGCCCCCTGAGTGCACATAGGCCAAAGGAATCCCTCTGCTCGAAAGAGACTCGAATGCGAAGGCGTCCCGCTTTTCGATATCAGGAAACTTCAAGCGTAATGGGGGGTTCGGAGTCCCAGAGAACACGTCCATACCTGCGCCAAAAATGCAAAAATCGGGTTGGAACTCATCCAGCACTCGGGGCAACTCCCTGCGGAGGGTCCTCAAATAGAGGGAGGCATCCGGTTCGTGATGGAAGTTCTTGAAGAGGTGCGGGGTGTCAGGGTTCCAGAAATTCGAAGCGTGTCCATGGAAGTCGAAAAGGAACACGTCTGGATCATTGGGGATGCAGGCGGCTGTCCCATTCCCAAAATGGGCGTCCAGATCGAGGACCAGGATCTTCCTGATCCCCTTGCGTCTGAGGTGATGAATACCTATGGCAACGTCATTGACCGGGCATAGAGCTCCCCCATGATCTGGGAAGGCATGGTGACCACCACCCGCTGCTACCCCTGCGATGCCTTCAGCGAGTGCAACATCAATCGCCCCCAGGTAGTTCCCCAGCACCGAGAGCGAAATCTCCAGGAATCCAGGGAACCATACGCCTCCCGTGGAGGCGAGGTCGCCGGGTGCACCCGTCCTGAATGCTTCGACATATTCTGGTGTGTGTACGAGGGAAAGGTCCTGAACGTTGGCACTCGGGGCACATTCAACCGTAGCCAACCCTTCGGCTTCAGCCCGCGCCCCAACAACGATGTGCCGACGATGGACATCTATTTCGGAAAACACGCCGTAATTGGGGACGAACAGCTTGAATTTTTTCACTGAAGGCATCCTTCCTGGTTAATCGTCGTGTTCAGATCTGCCGCTGATACTTGTACATGGCCTGCCACACATCCAAATAGGCTTCATGACGGTGGTTCTCCTCGACTGATCCTTTGAAGTTTGAGTAGGTAATCGATCGGATGGAATCAGCGATCGCTTTGGCAATCAGTTCGCGGTCGATCAGGGCACGATGGCGGTAATCATTGTGGGGAGTCTTCTTGACCTGTGCGTTGGGAAACACACGCTCGATATCACCCTCGCGGCGACCACGGACGAGGAGAGTTGTTCCGTCGCCCCCCTTGTCAACGATCGACAGGAAGGCGTTGTTCAAAAAAATCCACATGTGGCTACTCCGAGAACTCATGGCTGGTTGGGGAATGGGTGGATTTCAGTAGGGCATCCAAGATTGGCATGTCGTACTTGTTGTTCAGGAAGGTCTTCAACTGGTCCACGGGCACCAGGAGAACTGCTTGACTCTCCCAGCTGATGTCTGACGGAGACCCACCTGTGCGCTTGGCCAGGTAGTAGCGGGTAACCGAGGTGCTCCTACGAACGTCGACAAGATGGGCCAGGAGTTCCACCCGCAGGCCAGACTCCTCGTAGGACTCCTTGATGGCTGTAGCCCGGAGGTCTGCCCCATCCGTCTTTCCTTTGGGGAAGGTAACCTTGTAGCCACCATAGCCATTGGTGGGTGCCACGAGCCAGATCCGGCCATCTGGCTCAAGGATGACCGCCCCTGCTGCAGGTTGCAGTGACATGGGATCGTAAGAGGGTTCTTTGAACTGGCACCCACGCGCGAGCGCCAGCCAACCCTCCGATGTCCGGGGAGGCGAAGGCCACGGCTTGAAGTCCATGCCGTTGAGGGTGCCTGGCATGGGTCCATCTGGAACGACGACGCCAACCTGGGAGGGGTCGGACCAGGCGGATATGGCCGACGGCGAGTGGGGCTTCGAGATTCCCTCAGGCTTCCCGTGATCATTTAATCGGGGGTGGAACATCATGGCATCAACTCCTTTTGGATTGAGTGCCAATGGAATCCATAGAAAACCATCGGTACCGATTGCATTCCGTTACCAGCACTTGCCTGCCCGGGCCCAGTCCAGCGCCCGGCGGACGAACTCAGGATTCACGCTCTGAGTCCAGGCCATTCCACCTTTCGGGATTGGCACCTGGAGAAGGTTATTGACGGTCTTCAGGATCGCCCTCCGGTACTGTTTCTGGTCGAAGACGGCCAGGGGCTCTAGAGGATTTTCAGGGCATATCCAGACGGTTAGCCCTTCGTCATGGGCGACCCGCAGAGGGCCCTCAACTCCCCCGCAGATTTGAACACCGCACTCACAGGTGAACAACCAGCATTCATCATCCGTGTTCACAGATCTGCAGAGTTCACCGGGATCGAGGGGCGGGTCTTCCATGCGCCATCCCTCCAGTTCTGGATACTTCAGCGGCGCCCCATTGACCCTTGCATAGGGCCACCCTTCGGGCAGAACCAGGACCCTGAGGCTGGACAGGAGTCCCGCTCTCTCGAGCCAGGTATGGGCGGGAACACCACCGAGCATGTATGCCTTCCATCCGGCTGGATCGGCCCGCAGCCCTTCCGGGATGGGGCTCACTGCACCTGGGAACGGGAATTTGGAGCGTGTAGGCATAGTGCCTCCCTATTTGAACAATCAAATTCAAATCAGGAGCCGAGGCTAGCCCATTGGCATAGTTCTCCAGTGGAGGCCCTGAGTAAAGTGACCAAGGCAACATGAGTATCATCGATGAGAATGGACAGAACATGTCTAGTTGGTGACCTATAGTGCCCCCAGCATCTCATCCACCCATGCCGGCACCAGGTCGGTGGCCCGTCCGTAGCGTTGCTCCTGGAACCGGTTTGCTCCTCGGGAGGGGTCCAAGTTGAGCTCCAAGGTGCTGGCACGGTGGTTCACCTCCAGGATGAAGTCCGCAGCAGGACGCACTAGACCGCTGGTACCGATTGCCACGAAGCAACCACAGGTCGCAAGGGCCTCGGATATGCGCTGCAGTTCGAAAGGCATCTCGCCGAACCAGACGATGTGCGGACGGAGGCGCCCTCGGCGACGGCAGCGGTGGCATTCGTCCTGGCGACTCTGATCCCCCTGCCAGGAGAAGACCACGCCACAGGATTCACACCGCACCTTTCGCAGCTCTCCGTGCAGATGGATCAATTGGTTACTGCCAGCCCGGTCATGAAGATCATCCACATTCTGGGTTACCAGCAGGAAGCCCCCCGGCCACTCGCGCTCTAACCGGGCCAGGGCCAGGTGGGCAGCATTGGGCTCTACTTCGTTCATCTGAGCTCTGCGGATGTTGTAGAACTCCAGGACCAGCTCCGGGTGGGCAGCAAAGCCCTCCGGGGAGGCCACCTCCTCCAGCCGGTGGTCCTTCCAGAGTCCATTCGAGTCGCGAAAGGTTCGGATGCCGCTCTCAGCACTGATGCCCGCCCCCGTGAGAATGACGATGGGAGCGTTCTTTGGGAACTTCATGGGCAGGCCTCCGTGGACTCATCTTATATGCATTAAGCATATTATTCAAACCGACTCGATTCCGCCTCCCTAGCCTGCTTCCCTGCGAGTCGCTCGGGTCCCGATTCAGTTCATAAATTCTGTCGCGTGCCCCAGAATATTCGCCAATTTTTGTCCAATCACCGGGCGTGCTCTTGACAGGGCCGACCCAGAGGTCATGCTGGACTTTGTATGAAGAGTGCCCCATCCGGGGCCGGCAACCGAGCAAGACGCCACGGTGCCATGGATTCCGATCCCATACGCAGGAACAACCTGAAAAAGGAGCCCCATGGCAACCGCCCAGCCAAGCACCGCCGCGTCCTACCTCCGCGCCATCGGCGCTTTCAGCTTTGACCGCGTGGCGCCGCTGGTCCTGGCCGCCCTGGTGACCGAGGATCCCCTCCTGCTCATCGGGGCTTCCGGCACCGGAAAGACCTTTCTCCTGAACTCCCTGAGCGAGGCCCTGGGTCTGGAGCACCGGCACTACAATGCCAGCCTGATCTCCTTCGATGACCTGGTGGGCTTCCCCTTCCCGGATCCAGAGAAGGGCGGCGTGACCTTCCTCCAGACTCCGGCCACGGTGTGGGGCGCCGAGTCCGTGCTGGTGGACGAGATCAGCCGCTGCAAACCCGAGCACCAGAACCGCCTCTTCTCTCTGATCCACGAGCGCCGCATCCAGGGCATCGCCCTGGACCGCCTGCGCTTCCGCTGGGCTGCCATGAACCCCTGTTCTACAGATCAGGAGGGCCTGGGTTATAGCGGATCCGAACCCCTGGACCTGGCCCTGGGCGACCGCTTCGGGCTTTTCATCGAGGCCGCGGACTGGGGGGACCTGGAAGACGAGGACCGTGCCCTGATCGCCCACCCCGCTGGGGAGGGCGCCTTGGCCGAGGACGGCGGCGCGCTGCGGCAGGCCCTTGCCACCTGGCGGGAGCGCTTCCAACAGCAGGCGACACACTGCCCCAGGGCCGTCCAGGACTACGTAGTGGCCGCCACCACCTTCCTCAACAGCCACGGAGTCCGAGTCTCGCCCCGCCGAGCCCGCTTCCTCAGTCGAAGCCTCCTGGCAGGGGCCATCGTGGTTGAAGGAATGCAGGAGGACTTGGCCCAGCGGGTGCTGGCGGCCAGCCTGCCCCACCTGACTTGGGGCGAGCAAATCGAACCGAAGCTCATTGAGGCCGCCCACCTCCTGGCCTGGGACTCGGCCTTCCTCCAGGGCGACCGGAAGTGGGTCCACCTCTTCCACTGCGAGCGCTCCCTGCCCCGGAAGGTTGGCCTACTCCTCTGCTCCCCAGGCCCCGACGCCGCCACCCAGGCCATCGCCGAGTTCATCGGCACCGAGCCCTACCCCCGGGTGGCCGCCCTCTGCCTGGCCCTCTACCCGGCGGCCAGTCAGGGCCTCGGCACCCTCGGCGCAGGCGGCATCCACGACCTTGGGAAAGTGGCCATGCCCATCCTCAGCGTGAGCGGTGACATCTCCTGGCAGGAGCGCCTGGACCACGGAGGTAGCTCGCATCCAGAGATCGTGCGCTTCAACCGGGTGCTCGACGGCTTGGCGGAGCCGCGCCGGTCCCGGGCCCGCCAGTTGTTCTCCCACTTCCTCGTGAAGAAGCTCCTGCCCGACGACCCCGCCGCCCTGGAGCAAGCCCTCGCGGACTGCGTGGGCGTGATCCAGAAGGCCTTGGGCCGGGACCGGGCCTAGCCATGCTCTGCCCCTCCCCGCACGCGGATGACCTGCGCTATGTCAATTCCGGGGGGCCCCGTAGCCGGACTCGCACCCAGCGGGTGGAGCAGAGCCTACTGGGCCGAGCCGATGGACCCATCCTCTGCCCACGTCACCTCTGTCTGGCCCTCGACTTCGGGCGTAAAGATCCCGTCCTCACCGCCCAGCGCCTTCTGAAGGCCCTGCGCATACCCAACCCGGAGCTGCTGCGTCTCACCTTCGCGCCAGTGCCCGGGCCCATGGTCTGCCTGGTGAACCCCGCCCTGACCCCCCTCCAGGTGGCCACAGCTGATCCACAAGAGGTCTTACGCCAGGTGTTCCTGCTGGGCCTCTGCACCAGCGTGGGTTTTGACCCCGGGCGACCGGTCCTCTGGACCCAGGCCAGCCTCACCCGTCGCCTGGAGCTCTTCGGCGTCTCGGAGTTTTACGCATGAAGCCTGACCGCTTCCATGACCTCATCCGCGAACTACTGGATGAGAACCCCTTTGCCATCCGCCCATTCCTTAAGGTGGCACGGGTGGAGTTTACGGATTCCGTGCCCACCTTGGCCGTGACCCGGGAGGCCGCCCCCCGCCTGATGGTGAACCTGGGCTTCCTGAAGGCCCACTGCCGGAGGGATGCCGAGGTGAAGGCGGTCATCCTCCACGAGTTCCTGCACATCCTGCTGCGCCACACGGAGGGCTCCGGGCCCCTGAGCCCCGCCGAACACCTAGCCATGGACGCCGTCATCAACGCCCTCATCCACCGCCAGGTGGGCCCCGAGGCCAGCGCCATGATGAGCCGCTACTACGCAAACGCGGAGGGCCTCCTGCGCCTCCTCAGACCGCCGGCACCCGGTGAAAGGATCCATGAACACGTCATGCCCGGGTTCTTCGGGGCCACCTGGGAGGCGCTCTATGCGGGGCGGCTCATGGTGGACGACATCCGCGAACTTGCCGAGACCATGGGACAGCGACACAAACCATTGACCCTAGTCCCGGGCCAACTCCTGGGCAACCACGAGGAGGACCCCCACCTGCCCTTGCCCGAGGCCCTGAAGGAGGCCTTGGGCCAGTCCATGCGGACGATGAACGGGGGGGGCCTCTGGCGCAGCCCCCGGAACCACGAGGCCCTGCTCCCGGCCTACGAGGCCCTCATGGCTGGTGTGCCCGAGGCTCTGCGTCAGTGGCAGAGGACCGCCCTGAAGGTGCTCCGGGAGCACCTCCTCGCGGATCAGCGCTCCCGGGCGCGGCAACCCCAGCCCCGGGAGAGCCTGCTGCCCGTGCTCAGCCCCGGGGACCGACGGGCTTTTCTCCAGTCTCTGTGGAGCCCTGTCCTGCCCAGTTCCCGGTGGGAGCTCACGACGGAGCGGCCCCGGGGTACGGCCCAGGTCTACCTGGACGTGAGCGGCTCCATGAACGCCGAGATGCCCCTGGTGATCGGCCTCCTGAACCGCTTACGAAGCCACATCCGCATGCCCTTCTGGGCCTTTAGTACGGTGGTGGCCCCGGCCCGCATCACGAAGGCGGTCCTGAAGGCCGACACCACCGGGGGCACCAGCCTTGCCTGCGTCCTGGAGCACCTGGCCCTTACCCGGCCCGAAGCCGCCATCATCGTCACCGACGGCTACATCGAGGCAGTCCCCAAGGTGCTCGTGAAGGCCGCCAGTGCCACCCGCATCCACGTCCTGCTCACCCGCGACGGTTCGGGGGCCGAACTCACCCGCGCCGGACTCTCCTATACCCAGCTACCAAAGGTGCCCTGATGATGCGCTTCAGTGAAATGGTCCTGCCGGGCCACCCCGACAAGTTCTGCGACCAGGTGGCCGAGGCCATCGTGGCCCGCTGCGAGGCCTTCGATCCCGAGGCCTATTGCCAGGTGGAGGTGGGCGCCTGGTGCGACCAAGTCTGGGTCTCCGGTGGCTTCGCCCTGCGCGCCGGCGAAGACATCCCGGTGCAAGCCATTGTGCAGGAGGTGGCGGCGCAGGTCGGCTACCGCAACCCGGCGGGCGACCTCCGCAGCTTCCAGGTAATGGACCACGCCTGCCGCTACCCGGAGGATCCCCTCCAGTGGAGCCGCAAGGTGAACGACCAGGCGATCTGCGTGGGCTGGGCGGGCTACGACCGCCTCACCCGCTTCCACACCCCCGAGCACTTCCTGGCCCACAGCCTGCGGGAGGCCCTCTGGATGGCCATCCAGGGTGGCGATCTGGTGGGCCAGGGTCCCGATGGGAAGCTGCTGGTGCTGCTAGCCGAAGAAGGGAAGAGTTGGCGCCTGGAGCAGGTTCTGGTGACCCTGCAGCAGGATCCAGGTCTGGACTACCTGGTCTTTATCCACCGCCTGGAAGCCGTCCTGCGCCGGGCCTACGAGGCCACCCGCCGGGCGGATCCCCGCTGGTCAGCCTCCTGGGAGGAAGTGGCCCTCAGCCTGAATCCCAACGGGCCCCTGCTGGACGCGGGTCCCGAGGGGGACAACGGCCAGACCGGCCGTAAGCTCGCCATGGACTTCTACGGACCCCGCATCGGCCAGGGTGGCGGCGCCCTCAGCGGCAAGCACTTCACCCACATCGACCGCATCGGGTCCTACGCAGCCCGGGAGGCGGCTGTTCAAGCCGTGCAGTCCGGGGCCCGCGAATGCCGCGTTCAGGTGGCCTACGCCCCCAACTGCCCTGAGCCCCTGGAGGTCTCCTTCGAGATTGAGGGGGGCGGCCGCCCCCTGCCCCGGGGGTTCTTCAACCACGAGGCATTGCGTGGTCATTTCCGTCAAATAAAGATCCAAGAGGGCTGGGCACATGGGACCCATTTTTGGGACCCTTCGGCTATTTGGAACCTCTGAGAAAAAAAGGCCTTTCAACTCGTTCCGAACCGTTGAGTTCCAGGTAGATTCTCCAAGCGGAGTATGTGCTGATGGGCTTATCGGGCGACAGCCAAAACTGACCCCCTGGCGACAGAACTATTGACCCCCTGAGTCGCCGAGGAGGCGGCTTGGATAGGGAGTGGAGGACGCTGGATCCCAGACAACTGGGGGCCGAGGTGTTGGACGCACGCGAGGTT
>CAIWKE010000008.1 GCA_903913215.1 uncultured Holophagaceae bacterium | reverse complement strand
GGCCTGCAGGCAGGGTGCCGCTGGTCACCGCATAGGTGGTGGTGATGCCAGGGGTGGCATTCGTGATGGTGGGCGCCTGGAGGCTGATGGGCGCGCCCGCCACGAAGACCGGGGAGGCCGGGTAGGCTTCCGTCAGTGCCGCCGCCGGGGTGACGGTGTAGGTAGGACTGCTGGTGGCCGTGCGGGCGCCGTTGGTGGCGGTGACGGTGAAGGTCGTGACGCCGGATGTGGTGGGCGTGCCGGTGATGGTGCCATCAGCATTGAGGGTCAGGCCTGCGGGCAGGGTGCCGCTGGTGACCGCATAGGTGGTGGTGATGCCAGGGGTGGCATTCGTGATGGTGGGCGCCTGGAGGCTGATGGGCGTGCCTGCCACGAAGACCGGGGAGGCCGGGTAGGCTTCCGTCAGTGCCGCGGCCGGAGTGACCGTGTAGGTCGGACTGCTGGTGGCGGTGCGAGCGCCGTTGGTGGCGGTCACGGTGAAGGGATAGACGCCGGGCGTGGTGGGGGTGCCTGTGATGCTGGCGTCAGCATTGAGCGCCAAACCTGTGGGCAGGGTGCCGCTGGTGACCGCATAGGTGGTGAGCACCCCTGGAGTGGCGTTGTTCAGCGCGGCGGACTGGGCGGTGATGCTGGTGCCGGCCGCGAAGGTCACCGGGGTGGTGTAGGCCAGTCCCAGGCCAGTGCTGGGCGTCACGGTGTAGGAAAGGTTGGCGGTGACGGAGCGGCTGCCGTTGATGGCGGTGATGGCGAACAGGGAGACCCCAGGTGTGAGGGGTGTGCCGGTGATGCTGCCATCGGCCTGGAGGGCCAGACCGTCCGGCAAGCTGCCGAGGCTCAAGCTGAAGGTGGTGGTGATGCCCGGGGTGGCATTGTCAAGGGTGGCCAGCCTGGCGGTGATGGGGGTTCCAGCGGCGAAGACCTGGGGGGTGACGTAGCTCAGGGACAGCGCGGCTGCGGGAGGCACGGTGATAATGAGGGAGCTGGCGGCGGTCAGGGTGCCATTGGTGGCGGTGATGGTGACGGCATAGCTGCCGGGCGTGGTCGGCGTGCCGGTAATCGTGCCGTCCAGGTTCAGGGTCAGGCCGGGCGGCAGGGAGCCCGCCGTGATGGAGAACGTGGTGGCGACACCGGGAGTGGCATGGCTGAGCACTGGCACCTGGATGGGGATGGGGCTCCCCGTCGGGGCGATCAGGGGGGTTGCGTAGTTCAGCGTGAAGGTGCCGGCCGGGGTCACGGTATATGTGGCCGAGGCCTGGGCGGAGCGGGTGCTATTGGTGGCGGTCACCGTGAAGGAGAAGACGCCAGCGGCGGTGGGGGTGCCTGAGATGGAACCATCGGGGTTGAGGATCAGGCCCTGGGGGAGGCTGCCCGTGGTGATGGCATAGGTGGTCAACAGGCCGGGCGTGGCCTGGCTGAGGGTCGCCGCCTGGTTGGGGATGGTCACACTGGCCGGGAAGACCTGGGGGCTGGCATAGGCCAGGCTTAGGGAGGCGGAGGGCAGCACGGTCAACACAATGGTCTGGGTGACGGCGTTGGATTTGTTGGACCCCTGGAGTGTCAGGGTGTAGACCCCGGGGACGGTGGGGGTGCCCGTAATCTGGCCGCTGATGGGATCCAGGGTCAGGCCCGGGGGCAGGCTGCCCGAGGTCACTGTGTAGTTGCTCGGCGTTCCGCCCGTGGGGTTCGGGAGGTTCACGGTGATGGGTGAGCCCTGTGAGTAGGTCAGGTTCGACTGGTAGTTCAACCGGACGATGCTGGTGGCCACCTCGCAGTCGGCGCACCAGGTCGAGCCGCCACCACAGCCCAGGGCTCCGAGCGTGATGATCAAGGCGAGGAGGACCAGACTGGCGAAGCGACGGCGAAACATAGGTACTCCTGGCGATAAGGCCGTGGGACATACATCGCCCTTGCGCCCGTCTGAGGGGGCCATGGCGGGGTCAACGTCATGCGAATTTGAGGCGAATCTGAGACTGATTCTTACAGGCTTACTAATCGGTTATCCGGGGTGCCAGATTAGAAACAGGACAATTGAAACGTCTTAAGTTTTTTCTGGGCAAGGTCGAACCCCGGTTGCGGCGGGGGAGCACTACAACCACGTTCCCCAGGACTGATGGGTCAATGCTGGACGAAAAAATCCTGGAGAGCCGCGTTTCTTCGGTCTCCCTATCAGGCTAGTGTTTGGTTTGGTTGCATTCCATAAGTCCGAATACTTATGGGACTAGATTCTATTAATATGATGAGGTCGTGATCGTGAATTGGCAGAGCCATGCTGGGCATGGATCGGCGCCATTCCAGCCCCCGAATCCAGCCTGGGCAGAGCAGAACCTACAATCCTGATCCCAGACCGAGTCAAACCGGGGGGCCTGTGGAAGCTCCAACGGCGTCCAGGTTGGACTCAACCCAAACAAAGAGAGGGCGGCCGTGGCAGCGGCCGCCCTCTGTCTGAACCAGCAGGTGCTGCTTGGATCCTAGTGGAAGTAGTTCAGGGAGTAGGCCTTGATGGAGCCGTCCGCCTGGGGGACGCCGTAGACCCGCACCGTGGCGCCGGTGGCGACATAGGTGGTCATGGTGGTCATGCCTGCGGCGCTGCTGATGTCGATGGGGGCGATGGTGATGATGCCACCCACCACGGAGACATCGTTGACCAGGGTGGCGGAGCCAGCCACGGAACTGACAGTCACGTTCACGGTGCTGGCGCCCGTGGGGAGCTTCAACCCGAAACTGCCGCCGCCGGTGGTGCCAACCCAGGGGGTGGCCACGGTGCCCTTGGGCAGGGTGGTGGGTTCCAGCACGGCCCACTTGGTGCTCCAGCCCGTGGGGTTCGCGGTGTCGCCCCAAATGGCGTAGCTGGTGCCATAGGCCTTGGCCGGGCCGAAGATGCCGCCGAAGTTGGCGGAGCCGCCCACGGCTGCCACGAAGTCGGGGATGGCGCTGGTGCCGGTGTCCGCCAGGGTGGGGAAGGTGAAGTTCCACCACTTGAAGCCCAGGATTTGCGCACCAGTGGCGTCCTTGCCGTTCTTGGTGGTGGCAGCGCAGTAGGGCAGGGTCATCGTGTAGTTGTCGGCGGTGTTGGTGAAGGTGCGGGTGTAGGTGAAGTGGGCGGTGGTGGCACCGGAAATGGTGCCCTCATACTTGGCGATCTCGATGTCCACCGTCTTGGCCACGAGGTTGGCGGCCGTGGGATCCACTACGCCCACGTGGACCTTGAAGCCCCGGGCTAGGTTGGTCAGGAAGGCCGTGCCCGTGCCGATGGGGGTGGCGTCCGTCAGTGCATTGCCCGGGGTGCGGAAGAAGAAGGCCGTGCTGGCGTCCACGCTGATGGGGGTGGGGACACCGTTCTCGTTGTCCACGGAAAGCAGGTTGGTGGTGGTGTTCACATGGTTGACGTGACCCTCGGGGCTCAGCCAGATCTTGGCCCAGCTGCTGCTGGCCCAGATGCGGACAGCCACCAGGCTGCCATCGGACTGGTAGCGCGAGGCCACGCGCAGGTATTTCCCGGCCAAGCTGCCAGCCTGGGCGCTGAAATCCTTGATGGTGGCGCTGGTCTTGGCGTCCTCGTCGTAGAAGAGCGTGCCGTTGGTGGCGTCCACTTGGATCTGGAGGGTCTGGAGTCCCGAGACGGGGGCTGGGCCGCTGGTGGGGATCGGATAGACCTCGTGGTCCTTCACCATGGCCAGGGACTTGTTGTCCGTGGCCACGCTGCTGACAGCCCCGTAGGCGTGGCGCAGAATGACGCTGGTCAGGTCATAGTTGGGCCGGTGGCGCACGGGGCCGTTGAAGTTCACAGCCCAGGTGGTGACGCTGCCGCCTGCGGGAGTCTGGTCCACGATGAAGGCCGGGTGGGCGAGGTCGAATTCCAGGTCCATGGTGCTGGTCTGGCCGTCCGCCACGACCAGGGGTTTCTCGAGGTTCACGTTGATGGTGGTGCTCAGGCTGCCGGTGCTGCCCGTGGTGTGCTTGATCTGGATGTTGGCAGGATCCACCGTGACGCCGCCCGCCAAGGGGAAGCCGGCGGAGGGATTGGAGGCGGAGATCAGGGCCACGTCACCGGGGTTGGCGGAAATGGTGAGGGTCGCCGAGCTGTAGCTGCCCACGGGCACCTTGAGGGTTCCGATCAACTCGCTGAGCTGGTCTAGGTGCACGAGGTTGAGCAGGGGGGCGGGCGTGGGGGCCGTGTAGATGGTCACCGGTGTGCCGCCGCCGGTGGGCGTGAGGGTGATGCCCATGACGCGGACGCCGATGGTGGCCCAGTCTTCGGAGGAGGCGTCGCTGAGGCTGGTGGCCACGGTGCCGCTGAGGGCGGGCAGGGTATTGGTGCCCTTGGAGGTGGAACCGCCGCCGCAGGCCAGGGAGAAGGCCAGAAGGCTGAGGCCTGCCGCCGTGCCGAGAACGAGTCGGATGGTTTGTTCGGTGCGCATGGGTCACTCCATCGGTCGGCAGGGTGCCGTGGTTCTAATTTCGGGCGGAAGTTCCGGCTTGCGGAGGTACAGTTGGAAATATTACGGGGAGTACAGCTCTAATCATGCGCGCCAACCAGCTCAACCTGGCCCTGCAGGCCGATGCCAAGGGACCGCTCTACCTCCAGGTGGCCAGTGCCGTGCTGGAGGCCGTGCAGACCCGACGGGTGCTGCCCGGCGTGGCCCTGCCCGGCGTGCGGGACCTCGCGGAGCGCCTGGATGTCACCGTGAACACCGTGCTGGCAGCTCTGCGGGAGTTGCAGGCCCAGGGCTGGGTGGTCTCCCGGGAGCGCAGCGGCTTCTTCATTGCCGATCCCCTGCCGGAGGCCCTGCCCACGCAGACGCCAACTGGCGCTGCACCCGGCGTGCTGGGCTTCGAGCTGCCCTCCCACCTCAGCCCCGTCAGCAGCATGGCCAACGTGATGATGGACCTCACGGAGGGCGCTGCGGATCCGCGCTTAGCCCCCACCCAGGCCTTGGGACGGGCCTATCAGAGGGCCCTGAAGCTCAAGGGCCCCGAGCTGCTGGGAACCACGGATCTGCAGGGCCACCCGCGCCTGCGGGGCGCCCTGGCCACCCTGCTGCAGCAGCAGCGCGGCCTGCCGGTGGCGCCGGAGCAGATGCTCATCCTCAGCAGCTCCATCATGGCAGTGAACGTGGTGGCCCGCGCCTTCCTGGGCCCCGAGGGCGGGGCCGTGGCCGTCGAGAATCCGGGCAATCCCATGCTGTGGGAGGCCCTGCGCCAGAATCCCCAGGTCGAGATCTGGCCCCTGGCTGTGGACGCGGAGGGCGCCCGGCCCGAGGCACTGGAGGAGCGGCTGGTGGCGGGCCAGGCCCCGCCCCGCCTCCTGGTGCTCACGCCCCAGTGCCACTACCCCACGGGCGCCACTCTGAGCGAAGCCCGGCGGGCCCGCTTCCTGGAGCTCTCCCGCCAGCACCGGATCCCCATCCTTGAGCTGGACCCGGAATACGACTACCTGCCCGGCGCGGCCTTCCCCCGGCCCCTGGCTGCCGAAGCTCCGGGCCAGGTGCTCTACGTGGGCAACCTCTCGCGCATCATGGCGCCGGGACTCAAAGCCTCTTTTCTGGTGGCCCCGGAGGCCCTCTCGAACCTCCTGGCCCGGGCCCGCCGCCACCTGGACTGGCAGGGTGATCCCATCCAGGAGTGGGCCCTCTCGGAACTGATCCTCGATGGCGAGATCCAGCGCCAGATGCACCGGGTGCGCAAGGCCGCCCAGGAACGCCGCGAGGCCCTGGTGGATGCCTTCCACCACGCCTTCCCGGGGCGCCTCCACATCCAGCCTGGGGCCATGGCCCTGTGGCTGCGCGGCGAGGGTGCCCTGGCGGACCCACGCGTCTTCACCACCTGGATCAAGGGCTGCCAGAGCCGCGGCCTCAAGCTTCGCGCCGGGAAACACTACGACCTGGGCGCTGCTGAGGGCGCCGCCACCCGCTGCGGGTTTACTGCCTTCACTCCCGAAGAACTGCAGAGCGCCGTGGCGCTCATGGGCTAGTCGGATATTCCGTTCGAAGCTCTTTGAGGATGATCTGCGTCTCGCCGTCTTCCGGCCGGTCTTCAGGGGCCTTGGCGCAGAGGCGCTGGAGCAGGCGCAGGAGGCGGGGCGGCAGCTCGGGGCGGTCGGTGGCCAGGTCCGGCAGGGCCTGGGAGCGCTGGGCCTCCAGGATCTGAAAGGGCGACTCGCCATGAAAGGGTGTGGTGCCTGCCAGAAACTCGTAGAGCATGATGCCCAGGGCGTAGCGGTCCGCAGGTGGGCCCACGCGGGGCGTGAGGATGCTTTCAGGGGCGCAGTAGAGGGGTGTGCCCATGAACATGGTGGACACGGTGAAGGCGCCGTCCAGCACCCGGGCGATGCCGAAGTCCAGGACGATGGCGCCAGCCCGGGTCAGCATCACGTTGGCGGGCTTGAGATCCCGGTGCACCACGCCCTTGCTGTGGGCGTGGCCGATGGCCTCGCTGATATCGCAGGCGATGCGGATGGCGTCAGGGGCTTCCAGGGGGCCCTGGCGAAGGAGGTAGTGGTCGAGGGTCTCACCTTCGACGAAGGGCATGATGAGCCAGGGATCCTCGTCCATGGGGCCCGGGTCCAATATCGGCACGATGCGCGGGTGGTCCAGCAGGGCCCCCAGGGCGGCCTCGCGGTGGAAGCGAGCCCGGAAATCGTCATCCTGGAGCAGGTGCCGGTGGGGCACCTTGATGGCCACTTCCAGGCCCGTCTCCCGGTGGCGCCCGTAGTAGGTGGTGGCGCAGCCGCCCTGGCCCAGCATCCGATCGGGCACGTAGGGGCCGTAGCTGCGGCGGAGGTTGGGATCGCCGGTGGTGGTGCCAGGGAGGCCGTCGCTGGAGCCACTGGGGGCCCAGCTTTGGCCTTGGTGTGATGTGGGCAGCGTCTCTGGCGCGGGCGCGGCGGGGCTGCGCTTCCGACGCAGGAGCAGGGCCCCGGCGGACAGGATCCCTGCCAGCGAAGCCAGCCAGAGCCAGCGACTGCCTGTGCGCGGAGCAGGCTGGGGTGCGGCTTCCGTGGTCGTGGTGGCAACTGCGGGTTGGGCGGGGCCAGGGGGTGGCGTCGACCCTTCGGTCGCAGGGTGCAGTGGCTTCACGCTGGGATCGCCCGGTCGGAGGGCCGGGTGCTTTTCGGTCGTGGCTCCCGAGGGCGCGGGAGTGCGCTCGGGCTGCGAGGTTGGCTGGGGCTGCGCTGGGGCGGGAACCAGGACGGGTGCGGGACGGCTGAGGGCCTCAGCCTGCGGCGGTGCCACCTTCTCAGGGCTCGGCTTGGTCGGTTCCACCGGCGCGGCCTTGGCCTCGCGCTGGGCGCGCAGCCGCTGCTCCAGGGCGTCACGCCCGGCGGCGGGCTCCAGACCCAGGGCTGCGGAGCGGCGCAAGGTGGCCTCGGCCTCGGCGGTCTGGCCCAAGACCAGCTGGGCCTCGGCCAGGCGCAGGTAGGGATGGTAGGCATTCAGGAAGTTCAGGCCGTAGGTGCGGACGCGGCTGCCCGGGGTCGGATTCAGGGCGATGGCGCGGCTGAAGGCGCGGGCCGCCAGGACCGGGTCGCCGCTGGCCTGGGCCGTCAGGCCATCCTCGTAGGCGGAAAAGAAGGTGGGCCAGGTCTGGGCAGCCAGGGGCAGGCTGGCCAGGGCCAGGGTGACGCAGAGCCGGGTCGCCCGCATCAGCTGCCCACGAAGACCCAGGTCAGGACGCGGTGCAGGACGTCGCCCTTGAACTGGTAGATGAGGGAGGTGTACACGCGCCGTTCCGAGAGGGTCTCGGTGCCGGTGGCGGTCGAGGCCACTCCGCCGATGGGGGTGTCGGTGTTGTAGTGGGAGGCACGGCGGTGGTCCCGGGCATCCTTGTAGGCCAGGTCCAGCACCAGATCTTTCACCTTGATGCCCAGGCCCAAGGTCCAGCCCCGCAGCACGCGCTGCTCCAGCGTCTTGGCATCCACCACGGGCTGGGGCTCGTTGAAGCAGCCGACCCGCAGGGGCAGCACCACGGAGTCGCCCGCCCAGGCCACCCACTCCAGACCCGCGTGGAAGTCGCGCACGTCCCGGGTGTTGGTGTTCTGCAGGTAGTCGAACCAGTTGAGCCCGTCATAGGAGCTGCTGGTGCCGCTGTAGCGGGCCTGGGACCAGCGGGTCTGGCTCCAGTCCGCCGTGGCCTGGAGCCGGGGATGCAGGTGCAGGCCCAGGCCCCAGCCCAGGGTGGAGGGCCACTTCACATCGACGGAGGTGGCCGGGGAGCTCTGGGTGCTGGGCAGGCCAGTGGTTGTGGAGACGGAATCGTAGCGGTCGGTGTAGGTGTAGGTGGCGGTGAAGGGGGAACGGTAGACGGCGCCCAGGTTCACCCAGTCCGAGCGCCAGATGAGGCCCAGGTTGTAGTTGAGCCCGCGGAAGGCGCTGTCCTGAGCGAGATTGGAATCAAAGGTCGCGCTCACGCCGGAGGTCTGGCGCCGGGAGAGGGAGGAGAAATTCCAGCGGCCCTGCCAGGAGTTGACGGAGACGCCCAGCAGGATGCGCTGGGTGAGCTCGGCGCCCAGCGCCATGGAGTAGAGGTCGAGGCCGCCCTGCTGGCGCACCTGCTGGGAGATGGCCTGGGTGGTGGCACCGCCCGCGGTGGTGGCCAGGTAGTTGAGGGAGCTGTCGAAGGCAAAGTCGAAGAGGCGCTGGTAGGAGAAGAGCAGCACGGTGTTGAGGCCGTCCCGCTTCCAGGGGATGGTGAAGGAGGCGAAGCTGGGGCGTGCGTAGTGGTCCGAGTTCCGGGTGTCCTCGAAGGTGGTAGGGCTGGTGCCCACCAGGCCTGTGGCGCCGGTGAAGGTCTGGTCCCGGGACAGGCCCTGAAAGACCAGAGAGCCCTCAGGTCGCAGCAGTTGGGCCAGTCCTGCGGGGTTGTAGGAGACCGCCGTGGAATCGTCGGCGATGGCGATGAAGGCGCCGCCGGTGCCGATGGCGCGGGCTCCGTCCCCCTGCACCGTGAAGGCCGTTCGGGACTGCTGGGCCAGCTGGAAGAAGGCATTGGGGTTGAGCGACTGGGCCGCCAGGGGCAGGCCCGCAAGCAGGAGCAGGAGGGCGGGCACCCGCCGGGGCGGCCGCTGCATCGGAATCCTGGGGCTGGAGGGCATGGGGGAACTCCTGGGATGCTCGACGGCACCGCCGTGAAATCCATCGTTCAGTTGGAGTTCATTCTGCATGGGGAGGGTGCATGGGAAAGTCACTTCCTGGGTCTGTACTATCAGGAAACTTTCAAACTGTACCTCTCCGGCCGGGAACCTTCCGCCAGGATGATTGTCATGCCTGCCATCGGCAGTTTTAGGAGATCCCATGAACCTCAAGCCCCTCGTCCTCCTCGTCGCTGCGGCCCTGGCCCCGGCCCTCCTGGCCCAGGAGACCACCACCCCCAAGCGCGAAGCCCAGGTGGAAGCCCGCGCCAATCGCCAGCAAAAGCGCATCGCCCAGGGCGTGGCCAGCGGGCAGCTGACCCCCAAGGAGACCCAGAACCTTGAGAAGCGCGAAGCCAAGATCAACAAGGACATCGCCAAGGCCGAGGCCGACGGCAAGATCACCAAGAAGGAGCAGGCCAAGATCAACCGGGAGGAGAACAAGGCCTCCAAGAAGATCTACGCGAAGAAGCACAATGCGAAGGTCGAGCCCAAGTAGTCATTCCTTCATCCGAATCGTGGGCATGGCCCACGATTCGGATCGGAAGGATGTACAGAGCGACCATCGTTAGATGATGCTACCTTCGTTGGGTTGAATGGAGTCTGCCATGTCCCGATTCACGCCCTTCCTCCTGAGCCTTGTCGTCGCGTTGCCGGCCCTGGCTGCGGGCCCCGGAGTACTGCGCACCTTCAAGGTGGGCGGTGAGGGACGCTGGGACTATGTGAGCCTGGATCCCGAGGGCGGGCGGCTCTATGTGCCGCGCTCCACGCGGGTCATGGTCCTGGATCTGGATGGCAACCTCAAGGGTGAGATCCCCGGCACGGCCGGCGTTCACGGCGTGGCCTTCTCCCGGGAGCTGGATCGCGGCTGGACCAGCAACGGCCAGGCGAACACCGTCACGGTCTTCAAGCTCTCCACCCTGGAAGTACTCAAGGTGGTGAAGACCACGGGCGAGAACCCCGACGCCATCCTCTTCGAGCCCGCCACCCAGCGCGTGTTCACCTTCAACGGCCGTGGCAAGAACGCCACGGTCATCGACGCCGTGACCTCTGAGGTGCTGGGCACCATCCCCATGGGCGGCAAGCCCGAGTTCGCCGCCTGCGATGGCAAGGGCCGGGTCTACGTGAACAACGAGGACAGTGCCGCCATCCTGGCCATCAACGCCCGGACGCTGAAGGTCGAGGCCACCTGGTCCATCAAGCCCCTGGACAGCCCCAGCGGTCTGGCCATGGACGTGAAGCAGAACCGCCTCTTCGCCGTGGGCGGCAACAAGCTGGCGGCGGTGGTGGATGCGGGCAGCGGCAAGGTGCTGGCCACCCTGCCCATCGGCAGCGGCACGGACGGCATCGACTTCGACCCCGGCACCGGCTGCGCCTATGCCAGCAACGGCGAGGGCAGCATCTCCGTCATCAGCCAGACGGGCCCCGCCACCTACGCCGTGAGCGCCACCATTCCCACGCGCCGGGGTGCCAAGACCATTGTGGCCAACCCCCGCACGCACCGGCTCTACCTGCCCACGGCGGACTTCGCGCCCGTGCCCAAGGATGCCAAGCCCGGCACCCGCCCGGCCATGGTGCCCGGCAGCTTCCAGGTGCTGGAAGTGGGTGACGCGAAGTAATGCGCAGGCTTGCCGCCACGGCGCTCAGTCTGGCTTGCACGGCTCTGCTGGCGGGGCCGCCCTACCTCACGGACGATCCCGAGCCCGTGGACCTGCACCGCTGGGAGGCCTTTCTCTTCGCGACGGGGCAAAGTGCCCAGGGCCTGCGCTCGGGTCTTGGGCCTGCCCTGGAGGTCAACTACGGGCCCTTCCAGAACGCGCAGCTGCAGCTGCAGGTGCCCCTGGCCTTCAGCGGTGATCAGGACGGCCGTCATCACCGGGGCTATGGCGACACACAGCTGGGCTTCAAATACCGCTTCAAGGAGGAGACGGAGGGCGCGCCCCAGCTGGCCCTCTATCCGCAGATTCAGGCTCCCACCGGCGAGGCCGCCGAGGGCTTGGGTGCCGGCCACTGGCGGGTCTTCCTGCCGCTCTGGCTGCAGAAGAGCTTGGGCAAGTGGACCACCTACGGGGGCGGCGGCTGGTGGCGCAACCCCGGCGCGGGGAACCGCGACTACACCCAATGGGGCTGGCTCCTGCAGCGGGAGCTGCGCGAGGACTACAGCCTCGGCGCCGAGGTCTTCCATCAGGGCGCGGCCACCCAAGGCGCTCGCCCCACCTCCACCTGGAACCTGGGCTTCGAGGCACCCCTGGCGCCCCACCTGCAGGTGGTGGGCAGCGCAGGGCGCGTCTTCCAGGGCGGCTCGGGCAGCCAGTACTACATCGGTATCCGGGGCCGGACCTAGTCCGATAGATCTAATTGAATAAATATAAAGGCTTATTGATCATATTTGGGCTGGCATCCGGCCTGGATGACCGCCATAGTGAGGTCAGTTGGCACCCGCTCAAGGGGCTTTGAGGTTCTTGGATTCCAGATGTTCCAGCCTCTCCCATGACTGTGGGAAAGCTGCCAACAACTCACCAAGGAGACCCCATGTCCCACGCAACGCGCCTGATCGTTCCGCTCCTTCTCGCCACGGCGACGGGCTTCGTCTTGTCCGCCGCAGAGCCCCGCTTCGGCCTCCAGGGCGCCCTCGCCCTGCCGCAGGCGGACCTGTCGACCTCGGCCAACCCCGGCCTGCAGTTTGGCGGCCATGCCCAGTGGGCCTTTGGCCAGGGCCACGGCCTCCTGGCCCGGGTTGACCTCACCCTATACGGCCAGAGGAACGGCACCAACGCGTCCAGCCTTGGGGGCGGCGCGGA
Organism: uncultured Holophagaceae bacterium; assembly: GCA_903913215.1. Classification (GTDB taxonomy): domain Bacteria; phylum Acidobacteriota; class Holophagae; order Holophagales; family Holophagaceae; genus Geothrix. The sequence goes on along the minus strand of CAIWKE010000008.1, from coordinate 127,773 downwards.
CTACACCTACCACTTCGATCGCAATGACCGGGGCTTCTACTTCCTGGCTGGCGCCACTGTCCTGGACTACCACTACAAGTTCGGCAACTTCACTCAGACGTCCAATGGCCTGGGCGTGGAGGTGGGCGGCGGCTACGACGTGGACCGGAACCTGGGTTTCCAGCTGCGCTACACCACCCACAGCATCGACAACGCCACCCTGGGCTCCCTGAACCTGGGTGTCAGCTACACGTTCTGAGCGCTGCCTAGGAGTCCCCGCCGTACAGGCCCGTGAGTCGCTCCGACTGTTCCGAAAGGCGGAAGGCCCGGGCATGGGCCTCGGCGGCCTCGGTCGCGGCCTCCGCCGTCTGGAAGAGCACGGGCCGGTCTGGACAGCTCTTTTCCTGGAGCACCTCCTCCACCACCCGGCCGTCCGTGTAGTGGTACCGGGCCACGCCCACCCAGAAGAAGGGATCCCCGATCCAGGGGCGCGAGGTGCCAGAGGTCCCGACGGGAAACATGTTCTGTTCCTCCCGACGTCCCAAATAAATCCGGGGGCGATACCCATAGGATGCCGCCCCCAGTTTGAATGTTCCATGGATTAATCCGTGACTGCGAACACCACGCGGTCATTCCGGAGGCGCTCTGGGTCCAGGATCCGAATGGTGGCCAGCTTGTGGTCCTCGGCGAGGGTCACCGAGTAGTCCTTGTCTTTCACCAGGGAGCCGGGCACCACGTTCACCTTGCCGATGCGGGTGAGCCCCAGGTCCGCCGCCTGGATCTTCAGCTCAGGATTGGGCCCATCCAGGGCCAGGTCCTTCCCGAAGCGGCTGGCCACTGCCTTGGGCCCCATGCGGTCCCGGGCGAAGACGGGCACCACGATGACCCCCTCATCCACCAGTTCCTTCCTCTGCCCCACCAAGTAGTGCAGGGAGTTGAGCTTGGCCTTCTGAGCCTGGCTCAGGGAGCTGAGTTCGGTCACCTGGGCCATGAGCGTGGTCTTTTCCATGCGCAGGGAGTCCACATCCTCCTGGACCTTGGTCCGCTGGGTCATCAGGTCAGCCACCTGGTCCGTCAGGTCCTTGGCCTTGGCCAGGCTCTCGTCCCGGGCCTGCTCCAGGGCCACTCGCTGGCTGTGCAGGTACTCGGTGGGTGAGACCTCGGCCCGGCCCTGGGTCACTGCCGTCAGGTACGTGCCGCCCAGATACTGCTGGTAGACCAGCCACCCGGGTCGCAGCTCCTCCAGCAGGTTGGCCTGGGCCGCCAAGGCCCGGGCCTTCTCCTCCGACAGGCCGCGGCCTTTCAGGAAGCGCACGGCCATGGCGAAGTGGTTGTCCTTTTCGGTGGCAATCTGGGGCTTGGGCAGTTCTGAGCGGAGGCGGGCCACCTGGTTGCCCAGGTCTTTGATCTTCTGGTCCCGGTCCAGGATCTCCTGGAGCAGGGCGGCGGTGCCGTTGTCCTTCTCATCCCGCACCCGGGCCTCGAGCAGGGTGCGCTGCTCCAGACTCAGGTGGATGTTGGCCGCATTGGGCTGCAGGCCGGCCTTGGCCAGGGCCTCGACCTGGGTCTTGGCTGCCTTCTGGGCCTCGCTGTTGGCGCTCTCGGCCTCAGCGACCTTGCGCGTGAGGTCATTGGCCTCGGTGGTTTCGGATTGGGACTTCCGATCGCAGCCGACCTGGACGACGAGGGCCAGAGGCAGGGCCGCGAGGGCGGCTCCAAAGACGAGGGGTCTCAGGATTTTCATAGTGTCCTCCTGGGGAGTTGTGTGGCTGGATCCGAAATATGGTCCCTCCCTCACATCTACGCAAGATACTGAAGAACAATATAGTTACACCGATAGATCTAGGTCTGTGCCCACCGAAAGATGGAGCCATGCCACTAAGTGGTGTCCTGCCTGAGGCGGGGGCGGTGGTGCTGGGGGGAAGAGCTTTCACGCAAAGTCGCCATGCCCGAAAGAAAAGGCTTCCAGGGCCTCCCCGCACCTTTGCCTCGCGAACCATCGGCAGGGATCTACCCCCCCATGGGTGCCGTGAAGTCCTCGCCGGGGTTGATGAACTGGTCCTGCTCCACGCCCTGCTGCCGATCGTGGAGCTGCTTGTAGCGGCCCTGGAGGGCCAGCAGTTCCCGGTGGGTGCCCCGCTCGACGATTTCGCCGTGCTCCACCACCAGGATCTGGTCGGCGCTTTCGATGGTGCTGAGGCGGTGGGCAATGACGAAGGTGGTGCGGCCCGCCCGCAGCTTGTGGAGGCCGTCGCGGATGAGGGCCTCGCTCTCGCTGTCCAGGCTGGAGGTGGCTTCGTCCAGCAGGAGGATGCGGGGATCCGCCAGGATGGCGCGGGCAATGGCCACCCGCTGGCGCTGGCCCCCGGAGAGCTTCACGCCCCGCTCGCCCACCACGGTGTCATAGCCCAACTCGAAGCGGTCCACGAACTCGTGCACGTGGGCGATGCGGCCCACGGCTTCCACCTCGTCGCGGGTGGCGCCGGGCTTGGCGAAGCCGATGTTGTCCGCCACGGTGCCGTCGAAGAGGAAGTTGTCCTGCATCACCACGCCCAGCTTGGCCCGGTATTCCCGCAGGCGCAGGCTCTCGACGTTCTTGCCGTCCACGAGGATCTCGCCCCGCTGCGGATGGTTGAAGGCCATCACCAGGGAGATGATGGTGCTCTTGCCGGAGCCACTGGAGCCCACCAGGGCCACGGTGCTCCCGGCGGGCACTTCGAAGGAGACGCCTTGCAGGACCGGGCTGTCCGCCTCGTAGGCGAAGTGCACGTCCCGGAAGGACACGGAGCCCTCCAGCGTGGGTAGGGGCTCGCGGCGGGCGTCCTCCTGGTCCTCGGTGGGCATGTCCAGGATCTCGCGGACGCGGTCCAGGCCCGCGAAGGCCTCGCTCACCTGGGTGCCGATGTTGGCGATCTGCACCACAGGCGCGGCCATGAGGCCCACGAAGAAGGTGTACATGATCAGGTCGCCCAGGGTCATGGCCCCAGAGAGGATGGCGCGGCCCCCGATGATCATGATGAGCACGCCCAGAGCGCCCACGATGGCGGTGCCGAAGGCGGTGATGGCGCTGGTGCCCGTGAGCGTCCCGGCGATGTTCTTGAACAGCCGCTCCGTGCCCTCGGCGAAGATCTTGCGCTCCCGGTCCTCGGCCACGTAGACCTTGAGGATGCGGATGCCGCCCACAGACTCTGTGAGGCGCCCGGTGATGTCGGCGGTGATCTCGCTGCGCTTGCGGAAGAGGGGGCGCAGCTTGCGGAAGGCCAGGGCCATGGCCCCGCCGAAGATGCCCAGGAATACAATGGTGGCCAGGGTCAGCTTCCAGTTCAGCCAGAACAGCACACCCAGGGAGATGCCCGCCGTGAGCACGCCGCCCACCAGCTGGATGATGCCCGTGCCCACCAGGTTGCGGACCCCCTCAGCATCGTTCATGACCCGGGCGATGACCACACCACTCTTGGTGCTGTCGAAGTAACCGATGGGCAGGCGCAGGATATGGTCCTGCACCCGCTGGCGCATGGTCATGATGGCCCGCTGGGCCGCCACGCTCACCACCTGGGAGTTGGCGTAGCTGGTGACGGCCTGCAGTAGGGTGGCGGCCCCGGCCCCCAGGGCCAGGGGCAGCAGCAGGTGGCCGTTGTGCCTGCCGATGACCTCATCGATGAGGAACTTGGTGCTGGCGGGCAGCACCAGGCCCGCCAGGCGGCTGATGAGCATGAGGAAGAGGCCCAGGGCCAGGGAGCGCCGGTGCTCCAGCAGCAGCGACCGCGCCTCCCGCCAGGCCCGGGCCGTGTCGACCTTGGGCTTGAACTTGGGATCAGGCTTGGGTTGGGACTGGGATTCGGTCATTCATCACCTTGGTTTCAGTTGGGGGCTCAGGTCTTGTCATTTTTTTATCTTCATCGGTGTTCATCAGCTTTTATCGGTGGTTCCTCGTTCTTTAGCAAACAGGGCTGGCTGGATGCTGAGTCTGTCCTGGGAAGTGGTGGTTGATTCCCTTGGCCTGAGACCACCGTAAAACGTGGGAAAGGCATAAGCAGTTCAACCGCCGATGAACACCGATGAACACCGATTAAAAGCTGATACAAAAAAGGCGGAGGTGGCTTCAACGGGAGACTGGCTGCAACACGGGCTGCAGGGCGGTCCAAACGTGGTCGGCCACGCGGCGGGCGCCTTCGGCATTGGGGTGGATGCCATCGGCCTGGTTGAGGCGCGGGTCCATGGCAACGCCATCGAGGAGGAAGGGCAGCAGGGGGACGTGGTACTCCTGGGCGAGGCGCGGGTAGATCCGGGCGAAGGCGGTGCGGTAGGCGGGGCCGTAGTTCTCTGGGAGTTGGATGCCAGCCAGCAGCACCCGCGTTCCCTCCTTTTTTGCACGCTCGAGAATGAGGCGGAGGTTCCGCTCGGTCTCCGCCACCGGCAGGCCCCGCAGGCCGTCATTGGCGCCCAGGCAGACGAAGAGCACGTCCACCTTCTGCCGGTAGACCCAGTCCAGCCGGGCCGCGCCGCCCGCCGTGGTGTCGCCGCTGATGCCCGCGTTGACCACCTTCCAGGGCCGCCCAGCCGCCTTGAGCCGGGCTTCGATGAGGGCCGGGAAGGCCTCTTCCTGGGCCAGCCCCAGGCCCGCCGTGAGGCTGTCCCCCAGGAAGACCAGGGTGCCCTGAGTGAGCTGTTGTCCCGGTGCGGGTGCGATCGTTGGGGCAACCGCAGGCCGTGCCTGGCGATCGCAGGCGGAGCTCAGGGCCAGGAAAGCCGCGAGCGCCACGGCGGAACGATGGGTCCATCTCATGCCTTCAGGATCGCATGGGAGTGGAGCAGGAAACCTGGCGTGGGCTAGGAATCTGGGTCAGGGCTGCGGGTTGCGCACGGCATCGGCAACCTTGATCGCGGCTGGGATAAGCCCAAGGATCTTGAAGGCGTCAGCGATCTTCTGCTGTTCGGCAATGACGCCACTGCTCATGGGCTCCACCCCGAAGCCTCTGTGGGTAAGGGCAACCTCCATCACCGGCAGGGGAAAGCCAGCCGCAAGGCTGAACGTCTTGGCGGTGCCCGGGAGGTCCTTCGCAGCCTCGGCATAGGCTTCACGGGCCGCACCGAGCACCACATCAATCACCTGCGGATGAGCCTCGGCGAAGGCCTTGGTCACAAAGAAGAACTCGTGGTTGGAAACCAGGCCACTGCCATCTGCGAGGGTGCGCGCTCCCAAGGCCAGCTCGGCGGCGGTGCGGTACGGTTCCCAGATCACCCATGCATCGACGGCGCCCTTCTCAAAAGCCGCGCGTCCGTCGGCTGGCGGCAGGTAAACGACCTCAACATCGGTGTATTTAAGGCCTGCCTTGTTAAGCGCGCACACGAGGAGGTAATGCACATTCGAACCCTTGTTCAGCGCGATCTTCTTCCCCTTCAGGTCAGCGATCGCCTTGATCGGGCTGTCCTTCGGTACCAGAATGGCCTCTCCCTTCGGCGCCTGCGGCTCGTGACCAATGTAGAAAAACTGCGCGCCCGAAGCCTGCGCAAAAATGGGCGGCGCTTCACCACCATGGCCGAAATCTACGACGCCAGCCTTGAGACCTTCAAGCAACTGCGGCCCGCTCGCAAACTCCTTCCAGCTCACCGTAAAACCGAGCGGCTTCAGGCGGTCCTCCAGGCTGGCGCGAGCTTTCATGAGTGCGAACGCGCCAACCCTCTGGTGGCCCATACGCACCACCTGATCCTGCCCGACGGCTGCGCTGAGGGTGCCTGAAAACAACACTAGGCCGAGTAATGCGTAAAGGCCGATGGTCCAACGTCTAGTCCTGGTCATGACGTCAACCTCCGGGGCTAGGATGTTGGCGTCAGGCTAGAATGTCTAGACAATAGATCGGCTTTGCGCCGATTTTTTAATAAGCCAGGCTTGGCAGACCGCCTCGGACGTTGGCCATCCCAGGCGGGGCACTGTGCCTGCGTTGGCAGGGATCGGGGGGGCAGTGGACCTATCGATAGCAGGGGAAGCTGAGCCCTTTGTGTCCAAATTCCTTTTCCCGGCGTGGTGAACCCGCTCGGCACCCCTGCCAGCAGAAATGATGTGGTATTCCCTGGACCGCCCCCAAACTGGAGCCGAGGGCCCGCATGATCTCAATCCGTTCTGTCTCGAAGACTTTCCTGTCCCCCTCCGGTGAACCGCTGCGCGTGCTCCAGGAGGTCAGCCTGGAGATCCCTGCCGGAGCTTCGGTGGCGATCCAGGGGCCCAGCGGCAGTGGCAAGAGCACGCTGCTGGGGCTGGTGGCGGGGCTGGATCAGCCCAGCTCGGGCGAAGTGGTGGTGAACGGGCAGGTGATCACGGGGCTCAGCGAGCTGGCGCTGTCGCGTTTTCGGGCCAAGAACCTGGGCTTCGTGTTCCAGGCCTACCACCTGCTGGCCCACTTCTCGGCCCTGCAGAACGTGGTCATCGCCGCGGAGATCGCAGGCCTGGCGCAGCCTGAGGCACGGGCCCTGGAAGCCCTGGCCCGGGTGGGACTGGCCGAGCGGGCCGAGCACCTGCCCGCCCAGCTCAGCGGCGGCGAGTGCCAGCGGGTGGCGCTGGCCCGGGCCATCGTGGCGCGGCCGCCCATCCTGCTTTGCGACGAGCCCACAGGCTCCCTGGATCCCGTGAACGCGGACCGCGTTTTCGGACTGCTGCTGGAGCTGCAGCAGGACCTGGGTGCCACCCTCGTGCTGGTGACCCACGACGCCCACCTGGCCGCCCGCATGGACCTGCACATCGCCCTGGAGCGGGGGCGCGTCGTGGCGGGCCTATGAACCGGATGCGCCCTCAAGCTGGTTCAATAAATCCACCACCAAGACACCAAGGACACCAAGAAAAGCCAGGGTTTTTCGGCCCAAGCATCATTGCCTCTTGGTTGGATTTAATCCTGAAAACGCTTAAACCACGAAGACGAGAAGACCACGAAGCAAGACCTGATTCAGTGTTCCTTTCTTCGTGCCCCTTCGTGGTCTTAGCGTCTTCGTGGTGGATCTTTTTTAATCTTGAAAACAAGTTGGCGGGAGTAAGGGCGTGAGCGGGTCCGGCAGCTTCGCCCTCCGCATGGCCTGGCGGGAGGGGCTGCGCCAGAAGGGGCGCCTGCTCGTCATCGCCCTCTGCCTCGCTGTGGGCTTCGCAGCCTTCTTCGCCACCTACGGCTTCAGCGCCCGGGTCTTGAGCGGCATCCGTGCTGAATCACGCTCCCTGCTGGGGGCGGATTTCGCCCTGAGCGGCAGCGGCGAGTTCCCGGAGGACATCCTTCGCCGCGCCGCGACCCTGCCGGGCATTCAGGCCCACAGCCTGGTCTACGACCTAGTGAGCATGGCCCACACGGGAACCGGCGAAGGCAGTCAGAGCCGCCTGGTGGAGGTGCGGGCGGTGGATGGCGCCTACCCATTGGTGGGCCGCCTGGACATGCAAGCCAATGGCGCGCCTATCGCCGCGCGGGTGGGCGGCTCCGGTTCGGTCTTCGTGGAGCGGGGCCTGGCTGAGTCCTGGGCCCTGCGCATCCAGGCCCCAGCCAGTCCGGCCACCCACTCGGCCCTGGCCATCGGCGAGGGTGTGCTGCCCCTGGGTGGCGTCATCGCGCTGGACGAAAGCCGCCAGGCCAGCGCCTTCACGCTGGGCCCCCGCGTCTTGATGGATCGCGCCGTTGCGGGGCGCCTGGGCCTGATCACGCCCCGGTCCCGCTTCACGGGGCGCCTGCTCCTGACCCTGGTGCCCGGCGCGGATGCCAATCGCGTGCGGAAGGAGCTGACGGACCTGCTGCCCGGCAGCCCGAAGCGGTTGCGCTTGCAAGGCCACGAAGAGGCCGCCACGGCCCTAGCTCGGCCCATCCGCAACCTGAACCGCTTCGTGCAGCAGCTGGGCCTGATGACCCTGCTGCTGGCCCTGCTGGGGGCCTGGGCCATCCTAACGGCCTTCCTGGAGGCCCGCTCCCGAGATGCGGCCATCCTGCGCTGCCTGGGGGCCGAGCCCCTGGCCCCGGCCCGCATATACGGGCTGCTGACCCTGCTCCTGCTGGGCCTCGCGCTGGCGCTGGGCCTGGCAGCAGGCTATGCGATCTCGGCCCTCATCCCCCACTGGCTGGGGGACCTGCTGCCTGCGGCCATCCGTCAGGGTGCCCCGGCCCCGCCACCGTTTCTGGAAACCCTGTTGGCCGTGGCCATGATCGCCCTGCTGACCCTGCCACCCCTGGTGCGCCTGGGGGATGTGAAGCCCCTCACCCTTTTACGAGAGGGCGCAGAGCCCGCGGGTGGCCGCCGCTGGCTGGGCCGCACCTGTGCAGGCCTGGCGCTGCTGCTGGCGCTGCTGCTCATCCTCCGCAACGCGCCCAGCCTCGCCGTGGGTGCGGGCACGGCCCTGGGCATGGGCCTGCTCTTCCTGGTGCTCTACGGCGCCGCACGGCTGCTGATCTTCCTCTACCGACGCCGCGCCCGCTCGCTCCCGCTCTCGCTCCGCCTGGCCTGCGGGCAGCTGGGTGCGCGGCCCGGCCTCACGGCCCTCATGATGGCGGTCATGGGGCTGGCGGTCTTCCTCACCACGGCCACGCAGTTCATCAAGGATGACATCGTTGCGCCCATCGCCTCCCAGCAGGGGCAGGGCAATCGTCCCAACCTCTTCTTCCTGGATGTGCAGTCCGCCCAGGCTGAGGCCGTGGCGGCGCGGCTGCGCCTGGAGACGGGCCGCGAGCCCATGGCGGCGCCCATCGTGCGGGCGCGGCTCAGCGCCATCGGCGGCAAGCCCGTGCGTGAGGCGCAGGGGGTCGCGCCAACTCAAGCCCGCGGCAGGGACGAGGATCCCGGCGAGCAACGGGGCGAGGGCTTCCGCAACCGCGAGCAGAACCTCACCTGGCGCGAGCGCCCCGGTGCCTCCGAGGCCGTGGTGGCCGGGCACTTCTGGGCGCCGGACCTGGCGGCGGCGGACGAGATCTCGCTGGAGCAGGGCTTTGCCGATTCCATCGGCGCCAAGCTCGGCGACACCCTCAGCTTCGACGTGTCGGGCAACGAGGTGCGGGGCAGGGTGACGAGCCTGCGCAAGGTCATGTGGCAGAGCTTCCAACCCAACTTCTTCATCGTGCTGCATCCCTCCCTGCTGAAGGGCGCCCCCGCCGTGCACCTCCTGGCCGTGGAGGCGGAACCCGCTGCCAAGGCGCGGCTCCAGGTGGCCATGGCCCGGGACTTCCCCAACATCACGGTGGTGGATGTGAGCGAGGTGGTGGCCAAGGTAGGCCGTGTGCTGGACCTCATCGCCCTCATCACCCGCGCCCTGGCGGCTCTCATGCTGGCCTCGGCCCTGCTGGTGCTCACCGCCAGCCTCATCGCCGGGCGCCTGGGCCGCCAGCGGGACCTGGCCCTGCTGCGCACCATCGGCGCCGCTCACGGCACCCTCCTGCGCAGCCTGATCTGGGAGTTCCTGCTCCTGGGCGGCAGCGCCGCCCTGCTGGCCACCAGCCTGGCCTGGGGCCTCGCCGGACTCTACACCCGCCGCGTCCTGGAGCTGCCAAGCCACCCCGGCCTCGGCCTCGGCCTCCTCCTCATGGCCGCCGCCGCAGGGCTGACCCTGATCGTGGGCGTCGCTGGGAGTTTGCGCGTGCTGAACGTGAAGCCAATGGATGTGCTGCGCGGGGAGTGAGCTTTTGTCGAACCGCAAACGCTGAGGGTCAGGCGGCGGGCGGAGGGTCGCAGAGAAAGCCGAGTTCACCACAAAAGGGGAACCGCGAAAGGCGCGAAAGGGCGCGAAAGGTTGGCGGATTGGCCGCATGGGGTATAAAAAAAAGGCTATTGGCCACAAAGAACACAAAGGAAAGAAGGGTGTCTGCACGCCACAGCTGGCGAGGCCTCTCAGATGCAATCTCTTCTTTGTGCCCTTTGTGTTCTTTGTGGCTACTTATTATTTCTTTGAGGTGAATTCTCAGCATGAAGCAATGACGGGGGCTCGACTCGATCTCGAAATCACACGATTGTTTAGGGGAAGTTGTGGCTTCTGTGGTCTCTGAACCTTCTCTCGACTCCTTCAAAGCCCTGTCATAGGACACGGCCATCCCTTACCAGTCCTTGATCAACCTCTACCTCAGGGAGTGCGCCGCCACTCACAAGCAGCTTCGCCTGGCCTGGGCAGTGCCCAAGGGGCCGACATCGGCCTGAGCCTCTGCGTTTCCCGGAGCACGCCAGTCCATCAGTCCGGCCTCTTCAACAGTCCGCGCTCTCAGCGAATTCGCTTTTCTTGTCATTCCCCTAACTGCGCCAGGGCCTGCCCTGTGTACGACACGGCGCAGGCCCGCACGGTCTCTGGCGTTCCTTCGACCACAATCCACCCGCCCGCCTCTCCACCTTCTGGCCCGAGATCGATGATCCAGTCGCTGGCTTGGATGAGATCCAGGTCGTGGGTGACGGCGACGACGAGATGCCCGGCCTGGGCGAGGCGGTGGAGCTGGGCGGCGAGGCGGTCCAAGTCCTCGAAGCCCAGACCCCGGGTGGGCTCGTCAAGCAGGATGGCGGCGCGGCCTGCCAGGGGATCGGCCAGCAGGTCCGCCAGGCGCAGGCGTTGCAGCTCACCTTCGGAGAGGTTGGCGCCCTCCTGGCCCAGGCGCAGGTAGCCCAGGCCCACGTCCATCAGGGCGCCCAGGGGCTTCGCGAGGGTTCGGTCCGCCGCGAAGACCCCGGCCAACTCCGCCACGCTGGCTTCCAGCAGGTCCGCGATGCTGCGGCCGTCCAGCAGGCACCCCAGCACCTCCGGGCGGAAGCGCCGACCGCCGCAGGTCTCGCAGCCCACCGTGACGTCCGGCAGGAGGTCCATGGCCACCACGCGCAAACCGCGCCCCTCACAGGCCTCGCAACGGCCTCCGGACGTGGCGGTGCTGAAGGCGGTGGCGCGGAGCTTCAGGGCCTTGGCTTGAGGGGTGGCGGCGAAGCGCTTGCGCAGGGAGTCGCCGAGCCCCGTGAGGCTGAGGACACTGCTATTCCAGGCCGTGCCCAGGGCCGCCTGATCGGCGCTGAGGACTTGCGTGAACTCGATGCCCGCAGCCAGCTCCAGCCCCGCGCAGCCCACGGGGACTCGGCCCTGCAGGTGGTTCCGCAGGGAGGGTGCCAGCACCTCCAGCACGAGGCTGGACTTGCCACTGCCGGAGACACCCGTGACGGTCACCAGGGCGCCGATGGGGAACGCGACATCGAACTGGTTCAGGTTGTGGAGGTGGGCCCCCCGGACGCGCACATCCAACCCACCCACGCAGTGGGCTTGCATCGTTGAAACCCGACGGGGGCGGCGCAGCAGGGCACCCACGCGGGACTCAGACTGCGCTGTCAGGTCGGCGGGACTGCCCATGGCGAGCAGGCGGCCCCCCTCGGGACCGGCGCCGGGGCCCAGTTCCAGCACCTGATCGGCGGCGGCGATGAGGGCGGCCTCATGCTCCACAATCACCACGGCGCTCTGCTCCGCGAGGCGGCGCAGCACGCCCCCCAGGCGCGCGACATCGCGGGGGTGGAGGCCCCGGCTGGGCTCGTCCAGCACGTAGGTGACGCCCACAAGGCCACCCCCGAGGGCCGCCGCCAGGCGCACCCGCTGGGCTTCGCCGCCCGAGAGGCTGGCCAGTTCGCGTTGGATGGCTAGGTAGCTCAGGCCCGCCTCCTCCAGGGCCCGCAGGCGCAGCAGAAGGTCCTGGCGCAGCCCCGCAGTGAGTTGGAGCAGGCGTGCGGAGAGGGTCTGCTCCAGTCCCGCGCACCAGGCCAGGGCGGCTCCCACCGGGAGGGCCCGCAGTTCCGGCAGGCGGAGGCCGCCGAAGCTCACGGAGCGGGGCAGGTCACGCAGGCCCTCGCCCGCGCAGGCGGGGCAGGGAAGGTCCACCAGGAGGGCTTCCAGCTCCTCGCCTTTTGCGTCGGCGTGCACGCGCTCGTACTCGCGCTCCACCAGGGTGGCGAAACCCACCCAGGGTGTGGCCAGGTGGTGGACGCCCTCTGCCTTGCCGCGCTGGTAGGCCCAGGCCACTTCATGAATGACCTCGCCGCTGCCGCGCATGGCCAGGTCCCGCTCAGCGGGGCCCAGGTCGCGCCAGGGCCGCCCCAGATTCAGACCCGCTGTGGCAGCGGCCTGGCGCAGGGTGGCCACGAATTGACCGTGAGCCTCGCCCAGGTAGGCGCCGAAGCGACTGCCGTCCATGGCGCCACCCGCGAGGGCCTTCTCAGGATGGCTCACCAGGCGCTCGGGATCGCAGCGCTGGAGGAAGCCCAGGCCCTTGCAGGCAGGGCAGGCCCCGCGCTCCGAGTGCACTGAGAAGTCCGCGGCCCAGAGTTCGGGTTGCGCCGGGGTGGCAACGGGGCGCTCCCCGGCTCGCGCATACAGAAGGCGCAGCAGTGCGTCGAGCTCCGTGGCGCTGCCCACACTGGCCCGGGGGTTCCGGCGTCCCGCCCGCTGGGGCAGGGCCAGGGTGGCCTGCAGGCCCCGGGCCGCGTCGAAGTCCGCGCCGCCGCCCTTGGGCAGCAGGCGCCGGGCCCAAGGGGAGACGAGATCCGCAAAGCGGGCCTGCGCCTCGGCCAGGAGGGTGTCGAAGACCAGGGAGGACTTGCCCGAGCCCGAGGGCCCCGTGACCACCGTGAGCCCCGTGGCGGGCAGGCGCACGTCGATGGCGCGCAGGTTGTGGGTGCGCACGCCCTCAAGTTCGATGGTCGGAGCGGTTGCTACGACTCGACTCGGTGGCAGTGGGCTCGGGCCCTCGCGCAGGGCCACACCCGTGGCGGAGGCGGCGCAGGCGGCGATGTTCTGGGGACTGCCAGCGGCGACCAAACGCCCACCTTCGGGGCCGCCGCCGGGGCCCAGGTCCAGCACGAGGTCCGCGTGGCGGATGATTTGAAGGTCGTGGTCCGCCACCAGCAGTGTGTGGCCTGCGTCGAGCAGGCGATCCCAGGCGCCCAGCAGCACGTCCACATCTGCGGCGTGGAGGCCAGTGCTGGGCTCGTCCAGCGCGATGAGCGCGGGGCCGCTGCCGGTCTTGGCCAGCTCCGTGGCCAGCTTCACCCGCTGGGCCTCGCCGCCCGACAGCGTGGTGGCGGGCTGGCCCAAGGGCAGGTAGCCCAGGCCCACATCCAGCAGGGCTGTCAGGATGCGCCGCAGGCGCGGGTTTCCCGCGAAGAACTCGGCGGCCTCGGCGATGCTGCCCTCCAGCAGGTCCGCCACGCTGCGGCCCCGCAGCTGGACCGCCAGCACCTCGGGATGGAAGCGCCGTCCGGCGCAGGTCTCGCATATCAGGTCGACGCTGCCCAGGTGGCGCATGCCCACCTCGACCACGCCCGCGCCTTCGCAAGCCTCGCAGCGACCGCCGGCGGTGTTGAAGGTGAAGTGGCCCTTGCCGAAGCCCCGGGCCTTGGCTTCCGGCGAGGCGGCGAAGAGGTCGCGGATAAGGTCGAAGGCGCCGGTGTAGGTGGCGGCGTTGGAGCGGGGCGTGCGCCCGATGGGCTCGGCGTCCACGGTGACGATGCGGTGGAAGGGGGAGTCTGCCTGGGCTCGGCAGCAGGCCACCACCTCGTCCAGCAGGGAGGTCTTGCCCGAGCCCGAGCGGCCCGTCACGACGTTGAGGGCGCCAAGGGCGAGTTCCACGTCCAGGTGCTGGAGGTTGTGGCGATGGAGGCCCTGGAAGCCTATGGTGCCCCGCTCCAGCCGGGGCGCGGGAGTTGGCTTGGCCTGTGTGCCCGCCAACCAAAGCTGTGTGGGTGTGGCATCGGCCCCCAGGGGCAGGCCCAACAGATCAGAAGGGGGCCCGCTCCACAGCAACTGCCCCCCGGCGGGCCCTGGGCCGGGGCCCAGGTCGATGAGCCAGTCCGCGGCGCGGACCAGGCGGGCCTCGTGCTCCACCACCACCACGGTCTGGCCCTGGTCGCGCAGGCGCTGGAGCACGCGGATGAGGGGGCCCACTTCGCTGGGATGCAGCCCCGCCGTGGGCTCGTCCAGCACCAGGAGGAGGCCCCGCAGCTCGCCCAGGGCCAGACCGAGCAGGCGCAGGCGCTGGGCCTCGCCGCGCGAAAGACTGGGCGCGGGGCGATCCAGGCTCAGGTAGCCCAGGCCCAGCTCCAGCATCAGATTGCAGCGGGCCAGGAGCTCGTCTCGAATGGGTGCCAGCACGGCGGCTTCGGCGGCAGCGCTGACAACAGCCGCATCCGGGGCCAGCAGGGCCTCGCGGAGTTCGCCGACGCTGAGGGCCGCCAAGTCCACGATGCGCCGCCCACGCCAGGTCACGGCCAGAGCCTCGGGCCGCAGGCGCGCTCCCCCGCAGGCGGAGCAGGGGCCGGTTTGCACGAAGCGCAGGATGGAGTCGTTGCGCTTGCCCCGGAGGATCTCCTCCATGACCGGCACCAGGCCCCGGTAGAAGCCGTCCTGGCGCGGGCGGGCCGTGATGCCCGTCCACTTGAGGCGCGACTCCAGAGGGTGCTTGCCGTAGGGCACTTTCAGGCGCTCGGAGCCGTATAGCACGACGCGGCGCACCTCGTCCGAGAGCTCCTGCCACGGGATATCCACGGAGCCACCGTGGGCGTGGAGCACCTCGTCCAGCACCGCCAGGGTCACTTGTGAATACATGAGGTAGCCGTTGGGCGTGCTCACGTGCAGGGCACCCGCCCGCAGGCTCTTGGCGGGATCCGCGACCAGCAGGTCAAGGTCCAGGCAGTCCTCGACGCCCAGGCCCTGGCAGCGGGGGCAGGCGCCTTCCGCGCCATTGAAGGAGAACAGGCCGCGACTGGGCTGCACGCCCCCGGGGCCCGTGCCCAGCCGCGCGAAGAGCAGGCGCAGCAGGTCCCAGCCTTCCGTGAGCGTGCCCACGGTGGAGCGGGGATTGGCCTGGCTGCTGCGCTGGCCCAGGGCTACGGCGGGGCCCAGGCCCTCGATGCTCCTGGCTGCTGGGCGCCCCAGACCGCCCACGAAGTGCCGCGCGAAGGCGGGCAGGGTCTCCAGGAAGCGGCGCTGGCCCTCGCGGAACAGGGTGTCGAAGGCCAGGGAGGACTTGCCCGAGCCGGAGACGCCCGTGATGACCGTGAGGCTGCGCCGGGGGATCTCGACGTCAAAGCCCTGCAGGTTGTGGGCCTCGGCCCCGCGGACGAGGATCATGTGCTCAGTGCGTTCCGCCAAGGCTGCTTCCTTCCTGTTTCAGGATCAGGGAGAAAGAACATCCAGGCAACTGAACCGGGTAAGCAATAAGCCCTATGTTGCCACTCCGCCCCAGGGCCGATGCGTTATTCAGGTCCCCGGTTTCATCCACTGTGCGGGGGCATTCCTGAAGGAGTCCCCATGCCCACCATCCACTGGTCCTCCCGCTACGAGACAGGCATTCCTGAGATCGACCAGGAACATCGGCTGCTGTTCGACACCATGAACGACCTCATCGCGGCCTTCCGTCGCGGCGACCCCAGACCTGAGGTCCGCTCGGTGCTGGATTTCCTCGTGAACTACACCATGGGGCACCTCCAGACTGAAGAAGACTGGATGCGCGACCACGGCTATCCAGGCCTGGAGACTCACCGACTCGAGCACGAGGCCATGAAGGTCCAGGTGCTGGACCTGGTGCACCAGTTCGAGGTTGGGGTGGACCTGACCATGAAGGTCACGGTACTCATGGCGGATTGGCTGCAGTACCACGTGGATGGCTCAGACCTGGCCCTGGCCGAGCATTCCCGGGCTCTGGCGGAGGAAACCGCGAGCTGAACCCTGCTTGCTGTATTCAGCATGGGGAGCTTCTGGGACAATGTAGAGACATTGCACCAGGCTTCCCTTTCTGATGAACCAGTCAACGCAGGTGTTTTCCCATGGGCAATGAAGGCTCGTCCCTTCCACCCGGTGCCGACAGGAGCTGTCCTGAATCTGCACCTGGACCGCCCGTTGGCAAGGATCAGGCCGCCCGCCTGGAGCGGTTCACCCGGCTTTACGCCTGCCTGAGCCAGGTGAACCAGGCCATTGTCTGGACGCCAGAACGGAAGGCCCTGCTGGACAAGATCTGCGAAGTCATGGTGACCTACGGCAAGTTCAGCCTGGCCTGGGTGGGCTGGAACGATCCCATCAACCACGAGGTGGCCATCCTCAGCCAGTTCGGGGACGAGAATGGCTACCTTGAGGGCCTGAGGGTGCGCAGCGATGACACTCCTCTGGGGCGGGGAGGCACCGGCACAGCCATCCGCACGGGGCGTTCCGTGGTCATCAACGATTTCCTGAGCTCCCTTGAGTCCTCCCCTTGGCACGAGAAGGCGGCCCGCGCGGGGCTGGCAGCCTCGGCCGCCTTCCCCATCCGCACCGGTGGTGCGGTGGTGGGTGCCCTCATGGTCTATGCCCGCGAAATGGACTTCTTTGGAATTGAAGAATTAGGCCTGCTGGAGGAGGCTGCCGGGGACCTCACCTTCGCCCTGGATCACCTGGAGCTGGATGCCCGAAACCGGGAGTCTGAGGCCACCCTCAAGCTCAATGAGGAGCTCTTTTCCAAGATCTTCAAGGCCTGCCCGGATGCTATCTCCATCGCCTCCATGGAGGACGGCACCTATGTCGAGGTGAATCAGGTCTTCCTGGACCTCATGGGGCTGCGCCGGGAGCAGGTTCTGGGCCGCACCGCCACGGACCTGGGGGTCTGGGTGGACTCCGGGGATCGCCAGCACTTCGTGAACCAGCTCGCCCGAAACGGCAGCCTCCGCCACTTCGAGACCCGCTTTCGCATGGCCTCAGGGGCCATCCGGGATTTCGAGGTCTCCAGCGAGGTGATCCAGTTCCAGGGCCGACCCCATAGCTTCAACTTCATGCGGGACATCACGGAACGGAAGCTCAAGGCCCAGGCCCTTTGGGAAAGCGAGGCCGAGTTCCGCCTGCTCTTCGACAAGGCGCCCATGGGCATGGCCATCGTGGACTCCGAATCGGGTCGTTTCCTGGCCGTGAATCCACGCATGGGCGAGATCCTGGATTGCCCCCCGGCGGAGCTGGTCACGCGCAGCTTCCAGGAGTTCACGCATCCCGACCATCTGGAGAGCGACTGGAAATCCGTCCGTGACCTGGCCCAGGGGCTGGCCCCGGAGGTGCGGAAGGAGAAGCGATACATCGCCCGTTCGGGCCGTGTGGTCTGGGTGCGGTTGACCATGGTCCTCATGCCCGGCATGCCCCGGCGGCAACTCTCCCTGGTAGAGGACATCTCGGAAGCCCACATGGCCCAGGCCTCACTGAAGGCCACCCTGGAGCGGCTGCAGAAGATCGCTGACCGGGTGCCCGGCATGGTCTATCAGTACCGACTCCGCCCCGACGGCACCGCGCACCTCCCCTATGCCAGCGAGGCCATCCGGGACATCTACCGCATCAGCCCGGAGGCGGTGCGCGAGACTGCGGCCGCACTGAACGGGGTGCACCACCCGGAGGATCACGCCGCCATCATGGCCTCCATCCTGGCTTCGGCAGAGACGCTTACGCCCTGGAAGCAGGAGTACCGGGTGAAGTTCGAGGACGGTACCGTTCGCCACCTCTATGGCGACGCGCTGCCCGAGCGAGAGCCCGACGGTTCCACCCTCTGGACAGGATTTATCACGGACATCACCGAGCGCAAGCACCTGGAGGCCCAGTTTCAGCAGGCCCAGAAAATGGAGAGCCTGGGCAGCCTGGCGGGCGGCGTGGCCCACGATATGAACAATGTTCTGGCGGCTATCCTGGGCCTGGCCTCGGCGCAGCAGATGCGCCACGAACCGGGCTCGACCACCTACCAGGCCTTCGAGATCATCCGGTCCGCAGCGACCCGAGGCGGCAGCATGGTCAAGAACCTGCTGAATTTCGCCCGCCAGAGCCCCGGTGAGGAAGGGGACGTGAACCTCAACGAGGTACTGCTGGGCGAGGTGCGGCTTCTTGAACGCACCACCCTGGCACAGGTGCGGCTCGACATGGACCTCGCGCCCGATCTCCACAACATCCGGGGGGACCTCAGCGCCCTCACCCACGCCTTCATGAATCTCTGCGTAAACGCCGTGGACGCCATGGATGGGAAGGGCACCCTCAGCCTGCGGACCCGCAACCTGGACGGGGGACAGGTGGAGGTCCGGCTGGAGGACACTGGTTGCGGCATGTCCAGCGCGGTGCTGGCGCGGGCCATCGATCCCTTCTTCACCACCAAGGAGATCGGCAAGGGGACGGGACTGGGGCTCTCCATGGTCTACAACACGGTGAAGGCCCACCAAGGCCAGATGGATATCCAGAGTGAGCCAGGCCACGGTACCACTGTGAGCCTGCGCTTCCCAAGCTCCGAGGCCCGCCGCACCGAGGCGGAGTCGCCCAGTCAGGCGCGGGATTCGGTGGCCGGGCCGCTGCACGTGCTCCTGGTGGACGACGACGACCTGGTGCTGGCCGCCACGGAGATGCTGTTGGAGGTCCTGGGCCACCGTGTCACCACTGTCACCAGCGGGGAAGCGGCCCTCGCCCAGCTGCAGGAGGGCGCTCGGCCTGATGTGGTGATCCTCGACATGAACATGCCGGGCCTGGGCGGCGGCGGCACCCTGCCGCGCCTCCGCGCCCTCTGCCCAGACCTCCCCATCTTGCTGGCCACGGGCCGCGCCGACCAGAGCGCCTTGGACCTCATCCAGGACCACCAAGGCGTCACCCTGCTGCCCAAGCCCTTCAGCCTTGACGAGATCGAGGTGTACCTTCAGGGCATCGCGCAGGCGCGCTGAAGGTCAGTCCGGGTCCCAGACCTTCAGCACATCCAGGTAGCGGTCGATGGTGTCCTGATCTCCGGCCTGCCGGGGTGGGAGCTTGGCCGTGCTGGTGATCGTGGCATTTCCTACAGCCATTTTTGAAGGATCCGAAGACAGCACCGTGGGCTGGGCTTTGGCAGCCTGGGCGCGCCGGACGCGCTCACCCGCGAGGACGCCCTTGAGCCAGGTGGCCAGTTTGTGTTTGTCGCGGAAGACCTGGTGGTATTCCCGGGACAGGGCGGGCACGGGCTGCACGTAGCGGAGGAGAGCTTCCTTGACCTGGGTCGGGTAGCGGTAGCTGGGCTCCAGGAGCTGGAAGCCCCGGGGTGTCTCGTAGGTCCAAAGCACCTCGGCAGGCTTCGCTGGCTTCTGCGGCTGCTTGGAGTCTCCAGCCACCAGGGACAGAGCGGCAAGGAGGAGGACGAGCTTGGGCATGGCGCCTCCGGTGCGCGAGCGTGCGCTCCTATGGAAGGGAATCGAGGTAGCCGTCGATGAGCGAGGCCACGGGCCACTTCTCGGACTGCTTCTGGGTGCACTTGAGGAAGCCTTCGGCGCCGGGAGGGTTCGCCAGGCGCAGGTCCTGCAGGGTGGGATACAGCTCGGCCAAGTCCCGCAGGACGGCCTCTTCATTCATCACGCCCGACACGGGGCCACCTCACAAGCACCGAACCAGTGGTGCAGGTCGAGCCTGCGCTCCTGGTGCGGGCTTGTCCATGGGTTCCTGCCTTCAGGGATTCAGGGGTGGAACCTACTTTGCGGGTTTGGCGGCCTCGATGCGAATGATGTCTCCGGGCTTCACCAGGGCCAGGATCTGCAGGTAGTGGGCCTTGGAGACGGCCACGCAGCCGGCGGTGGGGCCATAATCCGGGCTGGCCACGTGGAAGAAGATGGCGCTGCCCCGACCCGGCACCACGGGGTCGTCGTTATAGCCGATGGGCACGATGAGGTCGTAGAGGTCGTCCAGGCGCCACAGCTCCTCGTGGCTGGGGGCGTAGGGCAGGCTCACCCGCGTGTTGTACTGCGGATCCCGGGCGTCATCGCACCAGCCGTCCGTGGGTACCAGGGGCCGGGGCTTCCAGGCTGCGGGCAGGCGCTGGGCATCGATCTTGTCGGCCCGGAACAGCAGCTCCCGGAAGGCGTAGTCGCCGGAAGGGGTCATGCCGTCGCCTTCGCGCTTCGCCCCCGGCTGGGCCACGCCGCTGCGGCCCACGGCGCAGGGGAAGCTCTGGCCGCGGACCTCCAGCACCCAGGTGCCACCAGGTGCGGGCTTCACGCACACCGCCGGCTCGGCAGCACTCAGGCTGACGTAGAGGAAGGCGCCGAGGGCCAGGGACAACCAACGAAAACTCCGCATGCACCACTCCTTGATGGGCGAGTAGGCCACCAAGCCGCGCAGAAAGCAAGCGCGTGGGGCCCGGGGCTTGACGGGGGGCGCGGGCCAACCGGATGCTGGAGCCAGCATTCACGAGCCCTGCCGGAGGACACAGACCATGAGCACGGGCTACCGACGGGAGGTGGGACTCTTCTCCGCCACCATGCTCATCGCGGGCTGCATGATCGGCAGCGGCATTTTCGTGGTCCCGTCGGAGATCGTCCGCACCGGCCACAGCGGCGCCTTCCTCCTCCTCACCTGGGCCTTCACCGGCCTCCTCACCCTCGTCGGCGTGCTGGCCTTTGGGGAGCTGGCGGCCATGTATCCCCAGGCGGGCGGGCCCTATGTTTATCTGAAAGAAGCCTACGGGAGGCGGGTGGCCTTCCTCTTCGGCTGGACCACCTTCGCCATCATCGAGTGCGGCTCCATCGCCGCCGTGGCCAGCGCCTTCGGCAACGTGCTGGGCACCCTGGTGCCCGGCTTCAGCGACAGCCACTGGCTCCTGCCGCCCCTGCGCATCGCGGAGATGCACCTGGGCGCCTTCACCCTCGGCCCCTGGGCCCTGGGCCTCACCTCGGCCCGGGCCGCGGGCCTGCTGCTGGCGGCCCTGCTCACCTGGGTGAACCTCCAGGGCATCCGGCTGGGCTCGCGCGTGCAGAGCGCCGTGACCCTGGCCAAGGTGGCGGCCCTGGCGGGCCTCATCGTGCTGGGCCTCACCATGACGCCACCCCATGCGGTCGCGTCCGGCCCCTACCTGGGTGGCGGGCCCGGTCTGCCGCTCCTGGGCGCCTTCCTGGTGGCCCAGGTGGGCAGCCTCTTTGCGACGAATGGGTGGAACTACCTGCCCTACATCGGTGGCGAGGTGCGGGATCCGGGCCGCACCCTGCCGCTGAGCCTCAGCCTCGGGGTGGGTCTGGTGGTGGGCCTCTACCTGCTGGCCAACGTGGCATACCTCCGGGTGCTAGGCCCCACGGGCATCGCCACGGCGCCGGCGGGCCGGGTGGCCACGGAGACCCTGCGGGTCCTGCTGGGTTCCCGGGCGGGTGGCCTCATGGCCGGGGCCATCCTGGTCTCGATGATTGGTTACATGAACGGCGCCATTCTCTCCTCACCCCGCATCTACCAGGCCATGGCGGCCGACGGGCTCTTCTTCCGCGCCGCCGAGCGCCTGGACAGCCGGGGTGTGCCCGCCGTGGCCCTGATGATCCAGGCCCTCTGGACCGGCTGCCTGGCCCTCTCGGGCACCTACGATCAGCTGCTGGACTTCATCATCTTCGCGGAACTGCTCTTCTTCGTGCTGACCGTGGCGGGCGTGTTCATCTTGCGTCGCAAGTGCCCGGACCATCCCCGCCCCTACCGCACCTGGGGCCACCCGGTCACGCCCGCCCTCTACATCCTGGGCTGCTGCGCCATCCTCGGGGGCCTGCTGGTCTACCGCCCCAGCTACACCTGGCCCGGTCTGGTGCTGGTGCTGCTGGGCCTGCCGCTGTATGCCCTGGTGGAGAAGAACAAACACACTCGCTGAGCTCACCGAGAGGACGTTATTCTCTGCGCCCTCAGTCCCCTCCGCGCCCTCTGCGAGAGTCGTTCTTTCTTCCCATTACCGCCGATTCCCGGAATCCACGCCGAAGCGCCGCCCGTGGTGGGAGTAGATCTCGTGGCGGATGTCCCGGGGGAAGTCCCAGCCGGAGGGATCCGGCGCGGAGAGCTCGCCGAAATCCAAGTCGGAGATGATCAGGTTGGGATGGGTGGACTGGTCCTCGGCGGGACCATTGGGCCCCACGAAGTGGCTGTCGCCGAAGAAGGGCTGGTTCCAGGGGGATTCGATGCCCTTGCGGTTGCTGCCGCCGATGAAGAGGTTGTGGCGGGCCGCATCCACAGCGAACTCCAGGGGCCACATGCGCTGGCTCTTGGAGCCGAAGGTCACGGCTGGGCAGAACACCAGCTCGGCGCCTTCGAGGGCCAGCGAGAGCATCACGCCGTCGAAGTGGCGGTCGTAGCAGATGGCCACGCCGATGCGGCCGATGGCGGTGGTGAGCACCGGGAAGAAGGGGTTGGTGGCCACGTCGGAGCCGCTGACCCGGTTCTTGCCGTCGCTGCGGTCGTAGTAGAGCTGCTCGTAGAAGCTGCCCTGCTCGTTGGTCCCGTGGGGGATGTGGGTCTTGCGGTAGGAGCCCAGCACCGTGCCGTCGGCGTCGATGACGACAGCGGTGTTGAAGCGGCGGCCGGACAGGGAGTCCAGCTCGTAGATGGGGGCGACCACGACCATGGCGTGCTGCTTCGCGGCAGCGCGAAGCGCCCTGACCGTGGGGCCGTCCCAGGCGTCCTCAGCGAGGCCGGTCCACATGGGATCGTCATGGAGGGCGAAATAGGGGCCCGTGAAGAGCTCGCCGAGTCCGATAGCCCGAACACCTACGCTGGCAGCGGCCGCCATCAGTTCCAGATGGTGATCGACATTGGCGCGCCGCACGTCCTCCAGGTGGGGGGCGAGCTGGGCCAGGTCTTCGACCCGGGTGGGCATGGCGCCGTAGACGTTCACGGTCTGGGTCATGGCCACACGGATGGGGTTGGCACTCATGACAGCTCCTCAAGGGTGGCGGCCTGCTCGGCGAGGGCACAGGCCACGTCGAGGAGGACATTCACACCATCGGCGCACTGGCGCTCCGTCGATAGTTCGCGGGGGTTGTGGCTGATTCCGTCGAACTCCCCGGGGACGAAGACCATGCCGGCCGGGCAGAGGCGGCTCAGTTCCTGGGCGTCGTGGCCCGCGCCGGACACGATGGCGGCCCGGGAGAACCCTCGGGCGTCCGCCGCCTCGGCCACCCGGCGCTGGATGTCCGCATCGAAGGCGACATAGGGCGTGCGGGCGCTGCGCCGATGCTGGATGGTCACGCCCTCCAGGCGCGCGGCCTCAGCGTAGAAGGCGATGATGGCGGCTTCGGCGGCATCGAGCAGGGCCGTGTCCGGGTCGCGCAGGTCCACTGTGGCCGTGACCTGGCCGGGGACCACGTTGACGAGGCCGGGGTAGGGGGCAATGACACCCATGGTGGCGCGGAATTCGGGCCCGAAGCGGCCGGAGGCCACCATCTCGCGGAGGGCCAAGTTGATGCGGGCCGCGGCGACGCCTGCATCCGCCCGTAGGGACATGGGCGTGGTGCCCGCATGGGCCGAGCGGCCGACGATGCTGAGTTCGTGCCAGCAGATGCCCTGGACGCCCGTCACGACGCCGATGTCGACACCGGCGGTCCGCAGTACGGGCCCCTGCTCGATGTGGCATTCGAGGTAGGCATAGGGGGCTTCCAGGCGGGGCTCGTCCGTACCGAGGAAGCCGATGGCAGCCAGCTCATCGCGCACCGACAGGTCCTGGCGGTCCCGGAGCGCGTGGGCGTCTTTGAGGGGGATCCGCCCCGTGGCCACGGCGCTGCCCAGCATGTCCGTGCCGAAGCGGGCGCCTTCTTCGTCCGTGAAGAAGGCTACGACCAGGGGGCGCAGGGTCGAACGGCCCGCGTCATTCAGGGTGCGTATGACTTCCAGGCCGCCGAGCACGCCCAGGCAGCCATCGAAGCGGCCGGCGGTGGCCACGGAGTCGATGTGGGAGCCCATCATCACGGGCCGAAGCCGGTCGTTCTGACCCGCGCGGCGGCCGAACACATTGCCGATCTGGTCGATGCGCACCTCGAGCCCGGCAGCCCGCATGAGCTCCACCACATGGCGGCGGCCGGCGCCATCGGCGGCCGTGAGCGCGAGCCGGCATACCCCCCGCAGCCCCGAGTGGGGATCCTCGAAGCCGCCGATCGCACCGAGTGCGTCCAGCGTCCGATACAGCCGAGCCCCGTCGATGGAGAGTGTCTGATTCATGCCGCCAGCATAGCCGATCTTCAGGTCCCGCCCCTCAGAAGGCGATCTGGTTAAGGCTGGCCCAGCCGGTCCAGATGATCTCGATGCCGATGCAGAGCAGGATGAAGGCGAAGAGCCGCATCATGACCATGCTCCCGATCTCCCCCAGCTTGGCGAGCATGGCTGGGGCGTGGCGGTAGCAGAGGTAGATGACCAGGGCTGTGATGGCGGCGCCCAGGACCGCGTCCGCGACCCCCAGGAGGTAGCGGAGCGGGGTCTTGGGACCATGGGCGCCCAGGGCGATGGCGGTGGCGATGGTGCCGGGTCCGGTCGTGAGGGGGAAGGTGATGGGGAAGAAGCTCCGTCGGGCGATCTCGACGTCAGGCAGGTCGGAGGTCTCCTTCGCCACGGCCTGCAGCGTCGCATCGATGTCCGAGTTGTTCAGCATGCGCCAGCCCGAAACCGCCACCAGGATGCCGCCGGCGATGCGGACGATGGGCAGGGAGATGCCGAAGAAATCCAGCACGAAATGCCCCACCAGGATGGAGGCCACGAGGATGAACCAGCAGTTGGTGGCGATCTGGCGGGCCATCTTCTTCACCACCACCGGATTGTGGCCCGCCTGCGCCGTGAAGATCGGCATACCGCTCAGCGGATTGATGATGGGCAGCAGGGTCAGGGGGATGAGCACCACGGACTTCAGGAAGGGCACCAGGACCGGCATATCGACTCCACTCTGCCTGACCAGGGTGGCACAGGAGGCTCAGGAGAGCGGCTCGATCCTCACATTGCGGGATTTGCGCATGGCCTCCAGCTCCGGGAGCACGTGGCGCTCGCGGCAGTCGGGGCAAATGCCGTGAGAGAAGGTGGCCCCGGTGTTTTCGGAGATGTAGTGCTCCAGCTGCTCCCAGTACCGCTGATCGTTGCGGATCTTCTTGCAGTAGGAGCAGATGGGCAGGATGCCCCGGAGGGTTCTGACCTGGTCCAGGGCCGGCTGGAGCTGGTCCACGTGGTCCGCCAGGGAACCTTGAAGGCTGAGCAGGCGCTGGCCCACCCCGACCCGGGCCTGGAGTTCCGTGGGCTCACAGGGCTTGGCGAGGTAGTCATCGGCTCCTGCGCCCAGGGCCGCCACCAGATCTTCCTTGGTGTCCCGCATGGTGAGCATGATCAGGTAGGGTGGGCGCTCCGTGGGCAGCGCCCGAATCTGTTCGCAGACCTCCGGCCCGCTGAGGCCTGGCATCATCCAGTCCAGGATGGCCATCTGCGGCGCACCCGCTTCCAGGAGCAAGGCCAGGGCCCGGCTGCCATCCTCGGCCTCCACCACCTCGAAGCCGAACATCTCTAGGATGGCACCCAGGGCTTTCCGGGAGGCCCGGTCATCATCGGCAATGAGGATCTTCATGGGCCTGTCCTTCCCCGGTCCTTCAATTGATCCCAGGCGCGCTTCAGGAGCGCCTTGGCAGTGAGCCCAGTGCCAGAAACCGTGACGAAATGACTGCCTGGCAAACTGGGGCTGAGGGCGCTCACCCGGGTGCTGAGGTCGGCGTCATCCGCCCCGGGCAGGATGGCCACGAAGATCCCCGGGCCCACACTGCAGAGGATCTCATGGGGTTTCAGCTGGCTCGCAAGCAGGGTGGCGACCTGGTGGCTGGTCCCGCCGAGTTGGGCGGCCGTCCGGACGCCCAGCAGGCCCATGGGGGTGCCCTGGAGGGCCGCGAAGGCGTTGAGGTGCTCCAGGCACGCGAAGAGGTAGGCCTGCGAAAAGGCCCCACTCTGGGGATCCCGGAGGGAACCGGGCTCTGTATTCCCGGCCTGGGCCTCCTTTCGGCGCCGCAGCTCGGCCTGCTTCAGCAGGGAGCGCACCCGGACCTTCAGTTCCGAGGTCTCAAAGGGTTTGACTAGGTGCTCGTCAGCCTCGCTCTGCCAGCCGCCGGTCTGCAGTTCCAGGGCGCCGGCTTCGCACATCAGGAGGATGCTCAGATCCTGAGTTAGGGCCTGGCTCCGGAGGCGGGAGACCAGGGCGCTGCCGGGGCCCTCCAGCAGGTCCTGGTCGATGATCAGGAGGTCCGGGCGCTGGCTGCGCAGGTGCTCCAGCAGGCGGTCCTGGGTATCCAGGCCCTCCACCTCCCAGCCTTCCTCGGCCAGGATGGCCCGGGCGTGCTCGCGCAGGATGCCGTGAGATTCCAGGAGCAGGATCCGCGCCGGAGAACCATCCTCCAGGGGAACGTCGAAGGCAGGTTCCGCCTCGGCCTGTGGTTGGGTCTGCAGACTCCTCAGGAGCAGGAGGTTGCGGATGCGAGTGCGGAGTTCCAACAGATGGGGGGGCTTGTTCAAGAAGTCGTCCGCGCCGGCCTGATAGCCCTCGTCCTTCACCTTGGTGCCCAACATGGTCAGCAGGATCACGGGGATGTTCCGGAGGGTGGAGGAGGATTTGATGCGGCGGCAGAGGTCCAGGCCGCTCATGCCGGGCATGAAGACATCCGTAAGGACCAGGTCCGGTGCAGCGGTCTGCATCTGGGCCCAGGCCAGGTCTCCGCTCTCCACGGGCAGGAACTGGCAGCCCAGCATGGTCAGCTGGGCTTCCAGGTAGCGGCGGAAGACCGCGTCATCATCCACCACCATGACCCGGAGGGCCCGGATGGGATCGTCTTCAGGCACCGTCAAGGGCCACCTCCTGGAAATGTGCAAAGGCCGCGATCAGAGTCCGGGCCTTGGCCCGCACGCCTTCAAGGTCACCGGTCTTGAAATTCTGCTCCAGGGCTTGGGCTGCGCGCCGGACGCCTTCGGCACCCACCGTGGCCGAGGAACCCTTGATGAGGTGGAGTTCCGTCGCGGCTGTGGACAGATCGCCGGAATCCAGGGCCGCCTGGTAGCGGGCGAGGTGCTGCGGGCAGTCCTCGACGTAGCCCTGCACGATGCTCGCGGCGGCCTTGCGGTTGCCCATGAGGCGCCGCAGGAGGCCCGCCTGATCGAAGACCGCAGCCCGTTCTGCGGGACTATCGTAGGTCGGCCGACTGGGGTCGGGCGCAGGCGGTGCCTGCGTGGACTGGCCCAGGAAACGTTCCAGGACCGCCAGTAGGATTCCGGGCTCCAGGGGCTTGGTGAGGTACTCGTCCATGCCCGCATCCAGGCAGAGTTGGCGATCCCCGGGCATGGCGTGGGCAGTCATGGCCACGACCGGGATCCGGGAATCCAGCACACCAGACAGCGGATTGCGCAGCAGGACGGTGGCCTCGAGCCCATCCAGCTTGGGCATCTGGATATCCATCAGGACGAGGTCGAAGGGAGTCTCGCGCAGGGCCTGGAGGGCCTCCATGCCGTCCGCCGCCACCGCCACCGTGAGTCCCCACTGGCGCAAAATGGCCAGGGCCAGGTCCTGGTTCACTTGGTTGTCTTCCACGAGCAGGAGGCGGGCCGGACCCAGGCGGCGGTCTCCGAAGTGCTGGGAGACCATGGGCCGCCGGGCCGGCAGGAGGCCGTCCGAGCGCTTGAAGCGGGCCGTGAACCAAAACTCCGAGCCCCGCTCCTCGTCACTGCGGACGCCGATCTCGCCCCCGAGCAGGGCCGCCAGCTGCTTGCAGATGGCGAGGCCCAGGCCAGTGCCGCCGAACTTGCGGGTGGTGGAGGCATCCACCTGGGTGAAGCTCTGGAATAGGGAGCCCAGCTTGGCGGCGGGGATGCCGATGCCCGTGTCCTGCACGGTGAATTTGAGCAGGACCTCTTGTTCAGAGACCCACAGTGGCTCCGTCTGCAACGCCACGCGGCCCCTGGGGGTGAACTTCAGGGCGTTGCCGAGCAGGTTGAGCAGCACCTGCCGCAGGCGCCCGGCGTCACCATGGAAATGGCGGGGCGTGTCCGCGGCCATGGCCTCGGTGAAGGTCAGACCTTTCACCCGGGCCTGAGGTTCTACGCTCAGGGCCAGCTCCTTCAGGAGAAGGCCGAGGTCGAAGGCTTCCTCCACCAGCTCCAGCTTGCCGGCTTCCACCTTGGAGAGGTCGAGGATGTCATTGATGAGGGCCAGCAGGTAATCCCCGCTGAGCCTGGCCGACTCGGCGTAGTGGCGCTGACGCTCATCCAGGGACGTCTGGAGGAGCAGCCCGACCATGCCGATGACCCCGTTCATGGGGGTCCGGATCTCGTGACTCATGTTGGCCAGGAACTCCGATTTGGTGACGCTGGCCGCCTTGGCCTGCAGGGCCATCTGATTGGCGCGTTCGGTCTCCTCCACCAGGCGCTGGTTGAGGCGCTCGGACTCCTCCAGGGCGATGCGCAGCTGGGCCTCCGCAGCCCGCTGGACCGCCTCCGCCTCCACCAGCTGAGTGATGTCCGCGGTGCTGCCCACCATGCGCAGAGGTCGGCCACTCGCGTCCCGGGTCACCACGCGGCCTCGATCCAGGATCCAGATGATGCCGCCATTGGCGTGGTGCATCCGGTGCCGGTGGAGGTAAGGCGCGCGGTCCTCCAGGCAGGCCTGCACGCAGCCCATTGCCTCGGCCCGGTCCTCCTCTAGCAGCAGAGAGACAAATATCTCCACAGGATGCTCGATGAAGTTCTCGTCCAACCCCAGGAGCTGGCACCAGCGGGCATTGTGCTTCACGCGCCCAGTGGTGACGTCCCAGTCCCAGATGCCTTCGCCCGTGGCGGCGAGGGCATGGGCCAACTGCTGCTCCACCGCCTGCTGCGCCTGCTCGGTCTCCTCCTTGGCATCCAGCAGCAGCTGGAGCTTCTCCAGGCGCTCGTCGGCCACCCCCAGGGCGAGCTGCTCGGCCAGGGCCAGAGACCGGAGCAGCCAGAAGATCACGATGCTGGAGAGCAGGCCCACGCCAAGCACCAGCACGTGGCCCCCGCCGCCCAAGGGGGCGCTGAAGGCCGCGCCAGGTGAACTGCGGAGGGTCCAGGTCCGGTCCGCGACCTGGAATTGTTCCAGGAGCCGATCCCCGCTGGGGAGCTCGGATTTGCTGGGGCTCCGGGCATAGAGGAGGTCGCGTTCGTCCTCGGAGGCCCCGTCGAACAACTCCAACTGCACACCAAGCGCGGAATTCCCCAGGATGCCTTCCAGCAGGTTCTTCATCCGGAAGACGCTGGCCGTCCAGCCCAGCAGGGCCGCCTGCCGCTGAGGGACTGTGTCCAGGGGCAGGCCCCGACGGTAGACCGGTGCCAACAGGAGCGTCCCTGCCTGGACTGCGGAGCCGTCCTCCTGGTAGAGCGTGAGCCGCCCCGTCATGGCCACTTGGCCTGTGTCCCGGGCGCGGAGCATGGCCACCCTGCGGGTGGCATCGGCGAGCATGTCCCGGGAGAAGGCCCGCCGGTTCCGGGCATCCATGGGCTCCAGGTAGATGATCGAGCTGACGCCGCCGACCCGGGGCAGGGGGCCGCCGGGCTGGACCTGGTAGTCGGGGAAGCCCTCGGCGCGGAGGCGACGCACGTGGGCATCCAGGGCTCCCTCAGGGATCCACTCCACGAAGGCGATGCCCTGGACGCCTGGATTGAGGCGGTTCAGCTCCAGGGCCGCCACGTACTGATGCCACTCCTGGCGGGTGGGGATGCTGGGGCGCTCGGACGCAAATTCTGCGGCGCCACGCAGCATCTGCTCATGAGTGGCCATGCGGTTGGCGATGCGCTCCCGCAGCAGTTCCGTCTCCACGAGGAAGCGGTCGTGGATGCGGTTCGATTCCGCCCGCCACACGAGTACCCAGGTGCTCAGGGCCATGGTGATGGAAAGGGCCAAGCCCACCCAGGGCAACCAGGACCTGGGGGATGCTGCCTTGTCGCCTTTCATCACCCTCCCCCTGTGCTCCGATGAAGGCCCATGTAGGCTTATCGGTCCGATCATCTGGTCAGGCAGCCGTTGCCGCTGCCTGGAAGGGGGCAGTGGTATGGCTTGATCAACCCTCGATGGAGTCGATCAGGGCGTACATCCGGTCCAGGCGCTCTTTTTGGATGCCCCCAGCCACCTTTTCGTACCGGGCCCGGTCATTTCTCATGATCGCCGGGACCAACTCCTCCTCGCGGGTCTTCTTGAAGGCGGCCCAGGTCTCCTTCAGTTCCTTGACCTCGGCGGCCTTCTTGGCCGGAGCGCTGACCTTGCGGAGGTGCTCGCTCACCAGGTCCGCTGTGTCCTTGACCAGCTTCTGCTGCTCGGGGCCACGCTTCTCCCGGTAGAGCACCATGGACACCAGGGCCTGCCGGGCGGTCTTGATCTCTTCCTTGATCACGGTGAACTCGCCGGCCCAGGTGGGCAGGGCTGCGCCCAGCAGCAGGGCTGCAATCAACAGGGTGCGAGAGATCTTCATTGAGTGCTCCAGGGCCTCGTGGGCCTTCAGTAGGTGGTGGGTCAAGGGAATCCGGGTCCACCATGCATTGCCTATGGTGTCTTCACAGCCTAGGGCATTGGCGGAGCCTGCTTCCATACGCTCTATTGCTTAGAGGTGAGCCACAGGCTGCCCTGCCCCGAACCGGTTTTCCATGGCAGGCAGTAGGTGAGAATTCGGGCCTTGAAGTCTCTGTGAATCCAGCGGCGGAGTCAGAAGACAAACTTGAGCACGGTGAAAAAATGACTCGCAGTGCCTCCTAGCACAAACAGGTGCCAGATTCCGTGGGCATGCGGCAACCGGCGCCCAAGGGCATAGAAGGCGACCCCCACGGAGTAGCTCAGACAGCCCACCAGGAGCCAGATCCAGCCGTGCTCATTGAGACCCTGGACCAAGGGCACGCAGGCTACGACGCCGCACCACCCCATGAGCACATAGAGCAGGGCGGAGGGCTCTGCTCCATGCGGCTTTTTGACCTCATGAAGGATGCCCAGCGCAGCCAGTGACCACACCACGCCGAAGAGGGTCCACCCGCGCAGACCATGGAGGGTCACAAGGGCGAAGGGGGTGTAGGTTCCGGCGATGAGCAGGTAGATGGCACAGTGATCAACCTTGGCCCAGCGCTCTTTGGTCGGGCCGCAGCGGCTGTGGTACAGCGTCGAGGCGCCGTAGAGCAGGACCATGGAGACCCCGAAAACGGAGAAACTGAGGAGCTGGAGTGGTGCTCCCGCATGCAGGCCCCGGCTGATCAGCAGGCCCAGGCCGATGAGGGCCAGGCCGAGGCCCAGCAGGTGGCTGAAGCAGTTGAATCGCTCCCCGTGGTTCATGTGCCACCTTGGTCGCAAGCTCGATGAGTCGTCCATCACGTGGCTGCGGGGGGCCCCCGCCCCCCGCAGCTTCTTCCCCCGCAACTTCCCAACCAGAAGACTAAACGCAGGCCGACCGACCTGGGGTGAACTCGCTGCTACTTCGAAGTTCGCAGGCGGGAACAGTCGAAGGGCTGCGGCCATGGAGCGATCTGTTTACAGCGTGTTCACCGAAGCGGCAGGGCCAATTCGGCACACTGGTCGGACCTTCGTGGAGTCCCCATGCGCCCGCTTCTGCTTTGCTTCTGGCTGCTGTCTCTGCCGGGCGTCGCCCAGGCCCCGGCCGTGGCGGCCCCGGTGCAGGCAGCGCCCCAACTCCAGGAGTTGGCGGCCTTCATCGGTCCCTTTCCCAGCGTGGAATCCGACGCTGGCAAGGCCGATCTGGCAGTCGTCCTCTGGGAGCAGCGCATCCGCACGGAGGCCGACATCCAGCGGGCCAAGTCTGAGGTCAAGCTGGAACTGAGCGCCTACTCTGAGGCCATGGGCGTTCACCTGGAGGCATCTCGGTTTCCAGAAACCGCCAATCTTTTTTTGCAGGTGGCCAAGCACATCAAGGCGCAGAGTGATGGCCTGAAACTGATGTTTGCGCGGCCCAGACCCTACGTGGCGGCTCTCCAAGTGCAGCCGGCCATCGAGCGCGAGACCAATCCTTCCTATCCCAGCGGCCACGCCACTCGCGGCCTCGCCATCGCCATGATCCTGGCGGAGCTGAGGCCAGAACGACGTGAGGCTCTGCTGGCCCAGGGGCGGCAGGTGGGGGTGAACCGCGTGATCGGCGGGGTCCACTATCCCACGGACATCGAGGCGGGGCAGAAGCTGGGAGCGCGGCTGGCTCAGGCGTGGTTGGCGGAAGCCGGGAATCGGCGGTTGGTGGAGGCGGTGCGGCAGGCGGAATGGACGCCGAAGCGCTAGTCCTGCTTCATCGGTGTTCATCGGCGGCGGATGGTCCCCTGTCTGGACACAAAGTACGACTTTGTATCGCCCAGGCTTCGGCGCGTTCACAGCGCCGTTCCATTCGGGTGGGACCGTGTCTGCAGACCCTCTCGCACAGCCGTCGCGGAGAACCTGGGACAGGCGGCTGGCACTGCACCGTTTACGACCTCGTTGGTTCCCGTTCCTCCGCCGCCAATCGAACAGAGGCCCTGCGCCCTGGAGTCCTTCATGCCCATCCGTAGCTGGCGTCCAGCCTTGCTGACCGTGATCGCCTGCACCACCATCGCCCAGGCCCAGAGCCCGGCGGGGTCCATCCACGGCGTTGTCCGTACGTCGGGCCGGCGGCCTCTTGCCGCTGCCACGGTGGAGTTACGCAATCGGGAGACGGGGCTCAGCCGCCGCCTGGAAACGAGCAAGGGCGGGGAGTACCGTTTCTCGGAACTGCCGCCGGGTGAGTACGAGCTGTCGGTTTCCGCCGTGGGCATGAAGCCACTCAATGGAGCCCGGGTGAACGTGGTAGCAGGCCAGTCGGTCCAGTCCAACCTCAAACTGGACCAGGACAATGCCAGCGCCGTGATCAGCGTGGTCGCCAATGAAGACACTGTGGCCACCCGCACCGCGCCATCCCAGGGTTCGCTCACGGCCCGCTCGGCCCAGTCGGACATACGCGACGAGTTCGTCCGCCAGTTCACGGCCCCCGTGGTCGACTACACCCAGGTGGTCCAGATGGCCCCGGGCATGTTCAGCTACAGCCCCAACGGCCCTGGCCTGGGCGACACGAAGACCTTCTTCCGGGGCTTCTCGGATGGCGACTACACGATGACCTTCGATGGCATCCCCTTCCAGGACACCAACAGCCCGACCCACCATTCCTGGGCCTTTTTCCCGGGCATGTTCCTGGGCGGCGCCAACGTGGACCGCAGCCCCGGTTCTGCCGCTACCCTCGGACCCACCAACTACGGTGGCTCCATCAACCTGCTCTCCCGCGTGCTCGAACCCGAGCAGCGCATCAGTGCTGAGGCTTCGGCAGGTTCCTGGAACACCTCCATCTACGGGCTGGAATACGCCTCCGGCAATGTCGGCAAGTCGAACCTGGTGGTTAACGCCCACGAGATGAAATCGGACGGCTACCAGACCCTCAACACCCAGCACCGGGATGCGATGTCCCTCAAGTACCAATACGCCCTCACGGACAACACCCAGCTGACGGCCTTCACGGACTACCTCGACGTCCGGGCGCACACACCCAACGTCAAAGGTGCGACCCGGGCCCAGATCGCCCAGTTCGGCGACAACTACTTGCTGCAGGATACCGATCCGAAGCAGCTGAACTACCAGGCCTACAACATCTACCACGTCATCTCGGACTTCACCTACCTGGGCCTCAACTCCAATCTGGGCGGCGGCTGGAAGCTGGATGACAAGCTCTACTCCTACCACTACAAGAACATGCAGGGCTACACCGTGGCCCCCATCTCCGCCACCAGCGGCACGGACAAGCTGAACAGCTACCGCACCACTGGCAACATCTTCCGCCTGAGCCAGGAATCCGCCACGGGCACCCTGCGCACCGGCCTCTGGTCTGAGATCGCCAACACCAATCGTTATCAGATCCCCACGGACCCCCGCACCTGGGTCGACGCTGTGCTCCCGAACTTCAGCGAGTCCTTCAAGACCACCACCCTCCAGCCCTTCGTGGAATACGAGTTCAACGCCACGAACGATCTGAAGGTCACTCCGGGCGTGAAATACTCCTCCTACAAGCAGGACCTCACCCAGTTCGCGGACAACGGCAAGACCGTGGGCAACCTGGGCGGCGCCCCCTATGTCAAACACTCGGCCACCTACACGACGGTGCTGCCGTCGCTGGACGTCCACTACCTGCTGAAGAAGAACTGGTCCATCTACGCCCAGTACGCCACCGGCGATGAGATCCCCCCCTCCAGCGTGTTCGATGTGAAGAATGCCAATGTCAGCGTGCTGCCCAGTTCCGTCAAGAACAAGACCGTCCAGGTCGGCACGGTCTACACCTCTGACGTGATGACCCTGTCCGCAGACGCCTACCACATCAGCTTCGACAACGCCTATTCAACTCCGGGCCCCGATCCGGTCACGGGCCTCACGACCTACTATTCCAATGGCTCCTCGGTAACCCAGGGCCTTGAAGCCGAGGGCAACTTCGTCCTGGGCGGCGGCTTCAACCTGTATGGCAACGCCACCTTCGGCAGCGCCAAGTACTCGAGCACCGGCCTTTGGGTCCAGAACGCCCCCCGGGACACCGAGTCCCTGGGCCTTTACTACCAGCAGGGGGCCTGGAGCGTGGGGCTGCTCGGCAAGCGGGTCGGCAAGATGTTCAACGATAACGGCGCCGTGCACGAGGCCATTGCCATCGATCCCTTCGTCATCCCCAACCTCTTCGTCAACTACACGGCGAAGTACCTCACGAGCTGGATGAAGCAGACCCGCTTCAAAATCTCGGTCACCAACCTCAGCGACAAGCACAGCCTCGTGGCCGTGACGCCTGCCAGCAAGACCACATCGGTGGCCGCCCCGGGCGACATCCTGACCCTGCTGCCCGCCCGCAGCGTTTCCTTCTCCGTCGGCTTCGATTTCTAGCGATTACCTAGGCTGAACCCGCCGGTGCCTTCCGGGGCTCCGGCGGGTTTTTCCGCACTCACGCTCCCACAGGAACTCGCCATGCGTCTGGGCTTTCACTTCTTCACGATCTTGCTGCTCATGGGCTCTTCCGGCCTTCATGGCCAGGCCGGGCCGCCTGCCCGGTCGCCGGTCATCTTCACCTTTGCCACGGTGGGGGACAGCCGTGGGGAGCCGGGTGCCGCGGGGAATTCGGCCCAGGATGAACTCTGGGTGCAGAACGCGGCCGTGGCGGCGCGCATGTTCAACGAGATCGGGCGGCAGCACCCCCAGGCCCTGGTCTTCAACGGGGACATGATCTACGGCTACACGACCGACCTGGCCGTCCTCGACCGGCAGTACGCCTTCTGGAGGGGCATGGTCACGGGCCTGCTGGCAGGGGGGACCTATGTCCTGCCAGTGCCCGGCAACCACGAAGTGCAGGTTCCCACGGCCGGACCGGATGGCCGCAGCACCAAGCTGGCCGAGGAAACCCACGAAGGGGCCTGGCGCCGGAACATGGGGGATCTGATCCTGAACACGGCACTCTGGAAGCGGCTCACGGGCTCGGAAGTCACCGCCTGGCGGGTGGAGAACCGGCCCCTCCCCGGCTCCGATGGCATCAGCACCAACCAGGAGCAGCTCAGCTATTCCTTTGATGTGGGGCCCATCCATCTGGCGGTGATCAACACGGACCCGGTGGGACGGGATGGCTCAGTCCCCCTCGCCTGGCTGCAGGCGGACCTGGCTGCGGCGAAGGCGCGCGGGTGCAGGCGCTTCTTTGTGTTCGGCCACAAGATGCCTTTCACCTACGTGCCCCAGGGGAAGAAGGTGCCCAAGGAGGGGGGCCTGGAGGGGCGCAGGGACGAGCGGGACGCCTTCTGGGATCTGGTCGAGGCCTACAGTGCGACCTATTTCTGCGGCCACCAGCATGTCTACCATGCCTCCCAGCCGCGGCTCGCCGAAGGGGGCAAGGCCTGGCAGGTCATTGTGGGCTCGGGTGGCTCGCCCTTCGGCTTCAAGCCCGGGCAGACCGGCAGCCCCTTGGACCGCATGTACGCCTGGGCTTCCGTAAGTGTGCGCGAGGATGGCGGGGTTTCCGTCCAGGTCTTCGGCTTCGATGAGCGGCTGGGGCCAACCCGGATTTTGGAGTCCTTCGAAATTCCCAAGTAGCTCTGCGGTCTTAGCCGCGGGGTCGGTGGAAATCGGCCTCTCGGCTCCAGGCCCAGCAGGCCTGTGCCTCCGCGTGAGGGTCCCCCACCAGCCTGGGCTCACCGAACTCGATCCGGGTGGCGATGGAGCCAGATCGAAGCAGGCGGAAGAGGTGGGGCAGCAGGGCGTCCTGGCCCACGAAGGCGGCCATGTCCCTGGGTTCATAGGACAGGCGGAAGGGCTGGACAGGCACGTTCCCTGCCTTCGCGATTCGGAAAGCGCCGGGGCGCCAGGGGCGTCCCTCATCCAGGGTGGTCGTGCCCGCCGGGAAGATGCCGAGGCTCATGCCCCGGGTCTTCAAGCATTCGAGGATGGCCCTGGTAGCCTCGCGCCGGGAGCCATCCGATTCGCGCTTCACGAAGACCATGCCCGCCCGTCGGCCCGCGGAACCAAGAATGGGCCATTTGAGAATTTCGGCCTTCCCGAGGAAGACGACCGGCACCTGGCTCATCAGCACAGGGATATCCAGGTAGGTCATGTGATTGCCCACGAATAAGCAGGGCTCATTCAAGGGCGCGATGGAACCCACTCGCTCCACCTCCAGGTTCAGTAGCGGCAGGGCCTCGTTGGCCCAGGCGCTGAGGAACCCCAGCAGGTCCTCCCTGGGCAACTGGCCTCCATGAGAGGCTTCGCAGCGGGCGGCCAGCCGGTGGTACCGGACGATGGAGGCGAACACCTGCGCGAGGCCCACCAGAGCCTGGATGGGTCCGCCCGCTCCAGGCCTGGAAGGGCTGGTTCGCGCAAGCGCATCGGTTGCCGATATCGCCATCTTGGTCATCCCGCCTGAAGACAAGGTCATTCCCAATAAAAACGGGGCCCCCTGGCCCCGTTGTCTAGCTTTCCCATTCAGCCTACCCCCCTGGATCGGCCGCTCTTACTGGATCCAAGAATCGCCTGGCCAGGTGTCTCCATGATGAAATCCGCGTAACCTTTCCTGAAATTTGGATCCCTTCACCGCGCTGGGCTCATTCATTTGTTACAGACAGTTGGAGTGGAGCACTCCGATCTGTCACCGGGGACGGCGATCCTCATAGGCGCCAGCTCCAGGACGTCCCATAGAACCCCCATGCCCAGTGGGAATAGCAGACTTCAAACCAGAGGATGCCCCAATGCCTTTTCAACTGATCGAAGCCAAAGAGCTTTCCTACATCAGGTTGCTGGGTAACGTAACCAGCCAAGACCTCGCGGCCCTTGCGGAGGAATGGGCCCGGAGAGTGGGGCAGGCTTCAGAATCCCCGAACCGGATCATCGATTTGCAGGGCGTGGATTCCTTCGAGGTCAATGAGCATGCCTTGATGGCCTCCGCCGTCAGGCGAAGGGTGTCCCTGGACAGGGCCGTCGTGAAGGCGGCGATCATCCGTTCTGATAACCTCGATTTCGAAATTTCAGGCTTTTCCCAGACCAATGCTGAAGGCCGTCAAATCGAAGTGAGAATCGTCAGTTCCTTCGATGGCGCCATGGCCTGGATGGGGCAGGAAAAGGCCAGTCAGCCTGGATGGGCCGTGAGGCCTGACCCGCGGACCGCCGCTGGATGCCTTCCCATGGGATGATGGATGAGTCGAAGGAATCAGCACCTTCGCCCGGGACCCCGATGATCAGGGAAACGCCTTTCCACAGTCTTGCTCCTCCAGGGGAGCACCGGGCCTTCTCTCTCCAGGCGGATTATTTCGATGGCCAGATTGACCTGAAGGCCTTTTGCGCCGTCCATCCCCATCACCGGATCCTGGGCACCAATCCCCTGGTCCTCGAGCCTCAGAAGGGTAGCTTCGTCTTCCTCTCCCGCTTTGGAGGAGTCGTGTTCTGGGACTGTCCCGAAGCCTTGATCCGCCAGATCCATGAGGAGCTGAAGTCCCTGCCCGGGCTCAGCCGCCTGGAGGAGCAGGCCCGGGACTTTCTGGTGGTGAGGGTCGGGGCGGCGGAGGATGTCGTGGGCTTCAGCGAGGTTCAGCTCCGGGAGTTGACCCTGGACAAGCTGCGCATCGTGAGCTTGACCCTGGCCCAGAGCGTGGCGCTGGATCATTTCGAGGTGGCTGTGAGCCGGGCCATGGCGCGGTTCCAGCCCGTGGTGGGGGCCCTCAGCCATCAGGGCAAGCTGCTGCCTCCGCACCGGGAGGTGCTCCGGATCGTCGGCTTCGCCATGGAAGTGCGCGCTGCGGTGTTGGAAAACCTGACCCTCTTCGACGATCCTCCCGAAACCTGGGAGAGCGAATCCCTGGCCCACCTCGACAGCGCACTCTATGGCCAGTTCGATCTGGACGAAAGGCTGGGGGCCATTAAAGAAAAACTTGCCTATCTCCAGGATGCCGGGGCGACCTTCCTGGGCCTCCTGGAGACGCGCAAGAACCAGCGTCTGGAGTGGGCCATCATCCTTTTGATCGTGGTCGAAATTTTTCTGTCCGTGGGCAAAGATCTGTTCCGATTCCTTTTCCCGATTGCACGGTAAACTATCTGTCCGAGATTCCGTTGTCCTCAAGGGTTCTGTGCCCCCTTCCTTATGGAATCCCGAGGCCGAAAGGTTCTGTCCCACGGAGCCCGCTGTGTCCCAGTTACAGGCAATGGAGCCCACCTCGACCCTTGAATCCTTCGAGGCCTTCCTGGAGGACGTGGAGCACCATGTCCAGGAATCCGCTCACCTGCTCATCTTCGTGGGGGAGCACCTCCGTCTGGAGATCACCCTCCTTCGCCATGACAAGAACCCCCGCGTGATCTGGGGTCTGAAGACCCATGAAGACTGGGCCTTCAAGGCCACCCTCCTGCGCTTTGCCCGGGGCCGCCAGCCCGTGCACCTCGTCCTGTCCGTGGAGACCGGAGGCCCGGACGAGATCCACAGCTGGGTGGCCAAGCGCAGCAAGGACGGTTTCTGGGCCTCAGCCCTGCCGTCAGAGCAGGCGATTCAGTTCTGGCAGCGCAGGCTGGTACCCTTCAGCGCCTGAACATGGCGGGCTCGAGGTTTCAGAACCTGCGGCCGTAGCCCACCCAGAGGTTGGGGCCCGTGGAGTCGGTGTCGGCGGTCACGGTGGGACTGGACGCCAGGCTGCCACTGGCGTTGACGCGGTGCTTGAGGCGGGCCCACGAGTAGCTCAGGCCGACTTCGACGTACCAGGTTCGCGCCTTCGTCAGGTAGAGGTCCGCGCCGGCTCCCACGGTGAGGATGGGGAACCAGCCGCTGTTGTCCACCTGGAGGCGCTCATCGAGCAGGAAATTCCGCAGGGTGAGCAGAGTTCTATCCTTGTCGTAGGCCAGACCTGCGCCCGCCGAAAGGAAGGGCACCCATTGGCCCTCGGGACCCAGGGGACGGTAGTGGACCAGGGCGAGCAGGTCGGCATAGGTGCTGTACTTCTGCTCGAAGCTCATGCTGGCGGGGCCCGCCATCGTGGCCACGGTCTCCGTGCCGTGGATCCGGCCCGAGGAATAGTCGAACTCCAGCCCCACCTTCCACTGCGGCGTGAGATCCCGGAAGGCCAGCACGCCCACGTTCAGGTTGGCCACGTCATCCCAGGTCTGGAAGTGGGTGCCGAAGGCCCCGTTGATGTCCTGCTTGATCTGCCGGTTGGTCTCGGTCTGCTTCGGCCAGCTCTGCTGGAGATACAGCGTGGTGGACCAGGGGCCGGGGGAGTCCTGGGCAGAGGCGGAGATCAGGCAGACAAACATGAGAAAGCCGAGGCCAAGCCTCATGGAGCACCTCGCAGGAATCCCCCATGGATAATTCTGGATGGCGGTGTTGTCAATGACCAAAATAGTGAAATAACGGCATCTTGACAACGGCTCCTCCAGTCCGGACCTTGGGGCATGCCAATGTTCAGAAGGTCCGACGGCGACCTGGTGCGCGGCGAAGCTCCGGTGAGGCAGCTCATGCCCTACCTCATGCGGGGACGGAATGAGGCCTGCGTCTACCAGGAGACCGTCTTCCGGATCGCCGCCTCCCGGGTGTGGCTGAAGGCCTACAACCAGGCCCACCCGGGCCGGGCGACCATGTTCCACCTGATCGCCTACGCGACGGCCATCTGCATGCAGGAGCGCCCCCGGTTGAATCGCTTCGTCTCCGGTGGCCACCACTACCAGCGTCGGGAGGTGTCCCTGGCCTTTGTGGTGAAGACGGCCTTCCGGGAGGAGGCTGCGGGCGCCACGGTGAAGGTCCTGGCCCCCCGGGGGGAAGCCTTCGCCGAGTGGTCCACCCGGCTGGGCGCCCTCGTGGACGAGGCCCGGACCACCCAGCGTTCCGTGGACCAGGAGGTGAACCTGATCATGCGCCTGCCGGGCTTCCTCATCCGCGCCCTGGTGGGCTTGGCCCGCTGCCTGGACAACTGGAATCTCTACCCCGAGTTCATGATCCGCAATGACCCCATGTACACCACGGTGTTCCTGGCCAACCTGGGCTCCGTCGGCATTTCCGATGTCTATCACCACCTGTACGAGTACGGCACCACCTCTGTATTCGGCGCCGTTTCAGAGCCGCGACCGACGGCTTTCACGGAGCTGGATGGGGTGGTGGTGGCACCCGGTCTCTCGGTGCGCTGGACCTTCGATGAACGCATTGACGACGCCTTCTCCTGTGCCGGGGGCCTGGACATCATCCGGAAGATCACCGAGGATCCGGCCCGGTGGCTCGGCCCCCCGGAGGGTTCGCCGACTTGGATGGGACAGCCCTGGACATGAGCCCCCGACCCTCGGAGCGGCTGACCCTCACGGTCCTCGCAATCCTGCTTTGCCTGGACTGCCTGGCGCGGCCCGGGGGCTGGGGTCCGTCCGCCCTCACGCTGGCCAGCATGCTTCTCGCGCAGGCGCTCCTGACCGGGGCTCCCGGGAAGGGGGCACTCGGTGTGCTCCGGGACTTCGCGCCAGTGGTCGCGGTGCTGGGAACCTTCCTGCTGCTGCAGCCCCTGGTCGCCGCCGTGAATCCCCTGCGCTTTGATGCCCTCCTGGCCCAAGCGGACGCACGCTGGCTGGGCGACCTCGCACTCCGCTGGCGCGGCGCCTTCGGCCGTCCCTCCGCCTTCACGGATCTGGTCTACCTGGCCTACGCCAGCTTCTACTTCCTGCCCCTGACGGTGGCCATCCTGGCGAGGGTTCGCCTCGACGCCGCCCGGTTCGAGCCGATGGCGTTCACCCTGCTGCTGGGCTTCTACCTATCCTTCCTGGGCTACTTTCTGTGCCCGGCGGAAGGGCCGCGGATCCCCCAGGTTCTGGAAGCCACCCAGCTGGGGGGCGGGCCCCTGGCCGCAGGGGTCCGGGCCTTCCTCCACCACGCGGAGCGCACCACCCTCGACGCCTTCCCCAGCGGCCACACCCAGCTCTCGCTGCTGGCGGTGGTGCTGGCCGCCCGGCCGTTCCCGCGGCTGGTGCCGCTCCTGGCCCTCTGGGCGCTGGCCATCATCTTCGCTGCGGTCTACATCTCTGCCCACTATGTGGTGGACGTCCTGGCCGGCGCGGTCCTGGTTCCGCTCACGTGGCTGCTGGCGCCCCACGCCTCGCGGCTTATGGGGCGGCTGCCTGACAGCTAGCTCCCGTTGCGCACCACGAGGACATCGCAGGGGGCGTGGCGGACCAGCTTGGTGGCCGTGGACCCGGACAGCAGGTGCTCCAGGACGCTGTGCCCCACCTGGCCGATGACGAGCAGGGTCTCGGGGTCCGCCGCGCCGATGATCTGCTCGGCGGGAGATCCGGCGAGGAGGATGCCCCTGGCCTCCGGATAGGGTGCGAGCCAGGTGTCCATGATCAGGCTCGCGTTGGGTTGGGCATCCACGAACCAGGACGGGTCGCCCATGGGGGCGTAGGCCGAGTAGGCCGTCAGGCTGGGCCCCTCGACGACATGGATGACCGTGAGGGGCACCTTGAGCTGGCGGGCCCAGCCAGCCGCCCGGTCCAGGGCGCGCCGGCTGTTCTCCGAGAAGTCGATGGCGACAATGACCCGCTTGAACATGGGACACCTCGCTTCCGTCCTCAATGTAGGTCCAATGGCTTGACGCTTCCATCCCCCGGCCCAATG
Source organism: uncultured Holophagaceae bacterium (assembly GCA_903913215.1). GTDB lineage: Bacteria > Acidobacteriota > Holophagae > Holophagales > Holophagaceae > Geothrix. Next base: position 85,959 of record CAIWKE010000008.1, on the reverse strand, counting down.
CTTTTGTCGATTCCTTCCAATTTCCTTCCTCTGGCACCAACAAACGAGGATCCCCATGGGCAAAGTGATGCTAGGCCCCGGCCAGGGCACCTACGACCGACTGGTGGAGCGGCTCAACCGCTCGCCACAGGGGGCGCCGCCTTCGGAGCGCCTGTTCCAGATCCTCCGGCTCCTGGTGAGCGAGGAGGAGGCCGGGCTGCTGGCCCAGGTGCCGATCCGGCCCTTCACCGCCCGCCGAGCCGCGGCGGTCTGGGGCCTGCCCGAGGCGCGGGCCCGCCAGGTGCTGGACGCCCTCGCGGACCGGGCCATGCTGCTGGACTACCCGGACGGTGATGAGACCCGCTACGTGTTGCCGCCCCCCATGGCGGGCTTCTTCGAGTTCTCGATGATGCGGGTGCGGGGCGATGCGGATCAGCAGGCCCTGGCGGAGCTCTATTACGACTACATCAACGTCGAGGAGGACTTCTGCCGGGAGCTCTTCACCACGGGGCAGACCCAGCTGGGGCGTGTCTTTGTGGACGAGACGGCCCTGCCAGCCAGGGACGCCCTGGTGGTCCTGGACTACGAGCGGGCCAGTGAGGTGGTGCGCTCCGCCAAGGCCATCGGCATCAGCACCTGCTACTGCCGCCACAAGATGGCCCGCAAGGACCGGGCCTGCGACGCCCCCAAGGACATCTGCATGACCTTCGGCAGCTGTGCTGACTCCCTCACGCGGCACCAGGTGGCCCGGCGGGTGGACGCTCCGGAGTGTCTGGACCTGCTGGCCCAGGCTCGGGAGCGGGGGCTGGTGCAGTTCGGTGAGAATGTCCGGGAGCAGGTGAGCTTCATCTGCAACTGCTGCGGGTGCTGCTGCGAGGCCCTGATCGCGGCGCGGCGCTTCGCCTTCATGAAGCCCGTGCACACCACCAACTACCTGCCCGAGGTGGACAGTGACCGCTGCAACGGCTGCGGCAAGTGCCTGGACGCCTGTCCGGTGGAGGCCCTGGGGCTCGTGAGCGCCCATGACCCTCAGCGCCGCGTGGCGCGCACCGCCCAGCTGAATGAAGACCGCTGCCTGGGCTGCGGCGTGTGCGTGCGGGTCTGTGCCAAGGAGGCCATCCGCATGAAGCCCCGTCCCTCACGGGTGCTGACACCCGTCAACACCGTCCACCGCACGGTGGTCATGGCCCTTGAGCGGGGCAAGCTGGCGGAGCTGCTGGTGGACGGCCAGTCCACCCATGGCCACCGGGCCGCCGCCGCCATCCTGGGCGCCGTCCTGAAGCTGCCTCCCCTCAAGCAGGTCCTGGCCTCGGAGCAGCTCAAGTCCCGCTACCTGGACCGGCTGCTGGCGGGGCACTGAGACGTGAGCGGAGGAGCCCAATCTCGTAACGCTGCCCGGTACGGTTCAGCGCCTGGAGCCGGTCATGAGCGCGCGTGGAGCCGCTCGCAGAGTCGGCACCACTGGAGGGCGATGAATTCCGCGCAGCCCCAGAGGATGGCCCCGCCGATGGCCGCGCCGGAAAGGAACAGGGGGCGTGCGGAATGCGTGCGCATAGGGCCTCCGGCGATGGGGACGCAGGGATGCATCCGGGGGGATGAGAGCCACAGTAGGGCCCGGGCCGGCGCCCGGCGTGTCGCGGCTGTGACAAGTCCGTAACGGGCCGCCAACTTCTCAGGAATGTGGACACGAAGGCCACGTCGATCCCCCATACCTGTGCGCAGGCTCTGCATAATCGGCTCATGGAGCCCCTGCCGTACCTCGACGAGTTGAACAGGATCATCGACATCGGGGGAACCCAGCTGGAAGCGCGGACCCTCTGTCAGGTGACTTGCCAGGGGCAGACCCTGCCGGTCCAGGTGGTGACCCTCGGCAACCCGGATCCGGCCCTGCCCGCCGTGGGCTTCTTCGGTGGCTTTCATGGCCTGGAGCGCATCGGCGCCGAGGTGGTGCTGGCCTACCTGCGCAATCTGGCCACCCGCCTGAAGTGGGACACCACCTTGAACCGCCAGCTGGAAGCCGTGCGCTTGGTCTTTGTGCCCCTGGTGAACCCAGGCGGGCTATGGCGCGGCACCCGGGCCAATCCCAGCGGCGTGGACCTCATGCGCAACGCGCCCGTGGATTCCGTGGAGCGGGTGCCCTGGCTGGTGGGCGGCCAGCGGCTCAGCCCCCAACTGCCCTGGTTCCGCGGTTGGGAAGGGCAGCCCATGGAAGTGGAGAACCGGGCCATCGCGGATCTGGTGGCTACGGAGTTCGAACCCCGCCGCTTCAGCCTGATGGTGGACTGCCATTCGGGTTTTGGTATCCATGATCGGATCTGGTTCCCCTTCGCCCACACCCGCAGGCCCTTCGGACACCTGGCGGAGGTCCATGCCCTCAAGGACCTGCTGGAAGAGACCCTGTGCAACTACCGCTACGTCTTTGAGCCCCAGAGCGGCCAATACCTTGCCCACGGGGACCTCTGGGACCACCTGTACCTGCGCTCGCAGGGAACGGCTGAACGAGTGTTCCTGCCCCTTACCCTGGAAATGGGCTCCTGGACCTGGGTGAAGAAGAACCCCCGCCAGTTCTTCTCGCGCCTGGGTCTCTTCAACCCCCTCATCGAGCACCGTCAGCAGCGGGTGCTGCGGCGGCACCTGCCCCTGCTGGAGTTCCTCGTGCGGGCCGCCAGCAGCCACGCGCGCTGGCTGCCCATGGGCCCGGAACGGGACGGACAGCGGCGCCTGGCCCTGACCCAGTGGTATCCCGAGCTGGCATTGGAGGGGGCCACATGAGCACCTGGATCCTGCTGCGCGGGCTGACGCGGGAGGCTCAGCACTGGGGGGACTTCCCGAAGCTCCTGCAGGCCGCCTATCCAGAGATGCGGGTGGTGGCCCTGGAGCTGCCGGGGAACGGGGTCCGCCATGCCGAACCTAGTCCCACGACCGTTCGGGAACTGGCCGCCCACTGCCATGCAGAGGCCGCCCGCCTGGGCCGCCAGCCCCCCTACCACCTGCTGGCCCTCTCTCTGGGGGGCATGGTGGCCACGGCCTGGGCCGAGGCCTGGCCCCAGGAGGTCGATGCCTGTGTGCTCATCAACACCAGCTTCGGGGCCTTCAGTCCCCTCCTGCAGCGCCTGCAGCCCAGGGCCTGGCCCAGCCTGCTCCGGATCCTTCTCAGCCCCACGGCTCTGGAGCGGGAGCGGCTCGTGTTCCGTCTCACCAGCAGCCTGCCCCCCGAGGCCCATGCACCGTTGATCCAGGCCTGGGCCGAGCTGCGCCGCAGTCATCCGGTGGCCATGACAAACGCCCTCCGTCAGCTGCTGGCCTCGGCTCGGTACGTGGCCCCCTGGCAGGCACCGGTCCCGACCCTGGTGCTGGTGGGGGCGGGGGACCAGCTGGTGGATCCCCACTGCTCCCACGAGATCGCCCGGCGCTGGCGCTGCCACCGCGGGGTGCACCCCTTCGCGGGCCACGACCTGCCCTTGGATGACGGCCCCTGGATCGTGGACCAGGTCCGACGCTGGCGGCGACCCTGAATCGTTACCGAGGCGTTACGCCTGGGCCCTCGGGTCGTGGTCGAGTCTGGCCGAAATAGAGGCATGCCAAGAGGATCGGGCTCGACCTGGGGAGCCGCCCACACCCAGAAAAGCCCAGTCGACCTGGCCGCCCTGGTCGACCATCGGGAGTGTGTGCAGGTGGGCCAGACCGTCACCCAGGTGTCGGATGGCTTCCGGCATCACACCCATGAGTTCGCGGCCGTGGTGCGGGGGGAAACCTATGTGGGCCTGATCTCCAGGGGCCAGATTGGCAACCTGCTGGGCACCCGGTTCGGCTTTCCCCTCCACAGTCACAACCCCATCCAGGAGCAGCTGCTCCCAGACACGCTCTGTGTGACCCCCGCCATGCCGCTGATGGAGCTGCTGGGCAAGGCCATGAGCAGGACCGGGGAGGCCTTCTACCAGGACATCCCCCTCGTGGAAGCGGATGGCCACTATGTGGGCATCATCGCCGTGCCCAGCCTGGTGCGGGCCCAGTCTTCCCTGGTGAATGAGCAGTTCGCCCTGGCTGGCCTCCAGCGCCGGGAATTGGAACGGAAGAACCAGGACCTGGTCCAGAGCCTTCAGCAGCTCCGGCAATCCGAGGGCCGCTATGAGACCCTCTTCCAGCACAGCCCACTGGCCCTGGCCCTGCTCAACCTGGAAGGCGGCATCCAGGCCGAGAACTCCAAGTTCCAGGCCCTGCTGGCCCCCCGCGGGGGGGTCTCACCCGGGAACCTGACCGAGCTCATGGCGCCCCGGGAGCGGGCCGCCTTCCTGGCCCTGCTGCAGTTGCACCACACCGGGGTCATCCAACCCGGCGACCGGGTGGATGAATTCGAGCTGCTGCTCTCAGGGGCCGAGGCCCGCCTCTTCCGGTTCCACCTCTCCCTGGTGGAGGAGACCGGACAGATCTGCGCCATCCTGGAGGACATCACGGGGCAGCGGGCGGTGGAGCGCAGGCTGGCCCTCCATGACAAGGCGGCCCTCTTCGAGTCATTGGCCGGCGGCATCGCCCACGAGTTGAACAACAAACTGGCGCCGGTGCTGGGCTTTTCCGAGCTGCTGCTGTCGAGGTTGGAACTGCAGGCCGGCAGCCAGGTGCTCCAAACCTATTGCCAAGCCATCACCCGGAGCACCCAGGAGTCCGTCAAGATCATCCGGCAACTGCTTCAGCTATCAAGACCGGCCACCATGGAACTCCAGCGGACAGACCTGGGGGCCATCCTGGAAGAGGCAGCATCCATCATGCGCTTCCGGCTGAAAGACGCTGAAGTTATCCTGAGGCTCATCACCCCCCATGGCAGTACCGATATCCAGGCCGATGCGGCCCAGATCAAGCAAGTGGTCATCAACCTCCTGATCAATGCCGTGGATGCCATGGAACACAGCGCGTGCCGGGAACTGGAGGTGCGCCTCGAAGCCCGGGAGGGCAGGGCCCTGGTGGCCGTCCGGGACACGGGCCATGGGATCCCTGCGGACAAGCTGCGCCGCATTTTCGACCCCTTCTTCACCACCAAGCCCGTGGATCGGGGAACCGGGCTGGGCCTCAGCGTCTGCCTGGGCATCGTGCAGCAGCACCAGGGTGAGATCACCGTCAGCAGCACCCTCGGCGTGGGAACGGTCTTCGAAGTGAGCCTGCCGCTGGTCCAAGGCCTGGCGGAGCCTCGGCCACACCTGGAGGCCCTCCGGCCCCGGACGCTGCCCGAACCACCACCCTCTCACCAGAACCTGGTCGATGGGATGGATGTGCTGGTCATCGACGACGAGGACTATGTCACCCACCTGGTTCACGAGATGCTGGGAGGACGGCTGGGCTGGCGGGTCGAGCGCATTCATGAGGGGCGTGAGGCCATTGCGAGGCTCGAGCAGGTCAGCTTCGACCTGGTGATCACGGACCTGCGGATGCCAGGTCTGGACGGGTTCGCCATCCTGGGCTGGATCCGGGACTTCAGACCGGCCCTGCTCTCCAAGGTGCTGGTCATCACCGGGGATGGTGGCAGCAAGACGATGGAGGATGAACTGGTTGGAATGGGGGTGCCCGTCCTCCGGAAGCCCTTCACACCCGACGAACTGGTGACCCACTGCCGGGGACTGCTGGCGGTCTGTTAGCCGGTCATTCCATGAAGGAGGGTTCCTTCGAGAAAGGGTTACGCCAAGTTTACACAAAGGGCACCTCGGCCCCGGGCAAGTGGTCGATGTAGCAGTATGCAGAATGTAACCCTGATGTGGCGCCACTGGTCCCTCCGCCGCCGATTCTTTGGTGGCTCACTCCTGCTCGCGCTGGTGCTGTCAGTGGCCATGACCCTGTCGGCGGGCCTGCTGATCGGCCACATGCTGTCTTCCTCCCTGAAGGAGTCGGGCTCCAAGTCCGTGGCGTCCATGGCGGAGTCCATCAAGACCTGGCTCGGCTACAACGACGTGCAGAACACCGAGAAGGAGCTGAACAACATCCACGATGCCTCGATCCAGCGCTTCCTGGCCTGCACCTGGGACGAGCCCTCCAAGACCTGGAAACTGTTCGCCTACTCGCACAAGCCCGACGAGGCTGCCGTGGACCTGTCCGCCATCGTGAGCGTCCTGCCTCCCGCCCCATCCAGCGATGGTCTCCTGGCCATTCCCGAGGTGGGGGGGCTCATGCCCATCGGCCAGGTCTTCCACCTGGAAGGCGGGAACCAGGTGGCGGCGGTGGTGGCTGTCCTGGACCCTTCACCCGCCCGCCGAGAGCGCAACCTGAAGATGCTGATCCTGGGCCTGCTGGGGCTGCTGGTGGGTGGGGCTGGAGCACTGGGGATGCGGTACATGACCCAGCGGATTCTTGAGCCGCTGGAAGTGATCGAGGGGCGGATGCGGGACATCGCTGAGGGGGAGGGCGACCTGACGCTCCGCCTCAATCCCACCGGCGAGGACGAACTGGCCCGCATGGCCCGCCACTTCAACCACTTCGTGGACAACATTCAGCACATTGTGAAGCAGGTCTCTGGCATCTCCCAGACCATCTCAACGGGCTCCCAGCGGGTGTCCTCAGGCATGGGTGAGATGCACCAGGCAGCTCTGGGGCTGGCCCGCTCCGCCGAGCACCAGAAGACCAGCGTGGCTGAGAGCACCAGTACCATCCAGGTGATTGCCCGGGGGTCCCAGGAAGTCAATGCCGACGTGGCCGCTACCCTCCAGCTCTTCCGGGAGGCTCAGAACGCCGCCGCCACGGGTGGGTCCTCCATTGGCGGCGCCATCGCGGGCATGCAGGCCATCACCCAGAACTCCAAGCAGATCGGCAACATCCTCACGGTCATCACCGAGATCGCCAATCAGACCAACCTGCTATCGCTAAATGCCGCCATCGAGGCCGCCAAGGCTGGCGAACATGGCAGGGGCTTCGCCGTGGTGGCCGAGGAGGTCCGCAAACTGGCGGATCGCAGTGCCAGGGCCGCCAAGGAGATCACCCTCCTGATTCAGACCTCCAATCGGGCGATCACCGATGGCACGCGCATGGTCAACAGCGCCGGCGGGGCCCTTGAGAGCATCCAGAGCGCCATCAGCTCCTCCTCAGAGCGGTTGGCCGCCGTCGAGAACCAGAGCGTAGCCCAGAATCAGGGGCGCCACTCGGTGGTGACCAATATGGGCAGTCTGAGCGCGATCGCCGAGCAGAATGCCACCGCCATGGATCAGATGGTCACCACCATCCGGGACTCCACAGGAACAGTCGAGGAAGTCCGGCTCCTGGCGATCCAACTGGACGACCTGGTGGCTCGGTTCAAGGTCTGAGGAAACGCCAGGATAAGAAGGTCTGTTCCGCTGCGTTCAGCGCAGCCGCGCCGGTGCGCCTTCCTAGGTCCGCGCCAGGCCTCAAAGGTTTGAATCCTTCCTCCAGGCCTGCGCTAAATAAAGCCCAACGAACCGATACCCGAAAGATCGCTGTGGAAGCAGGGCTTGCCCCGACGCCACGACCCCCAATCCATGAGCCCCGGATGCCCGCGCAGAACGCCCAGCCATCGAAAAGCCCCCAACCGAGCCCTGCCACCGCCTTCCGAACCCGGCTCGTGGCGGGAGTTGTCCTCCTCAATGTCCTGGTGGCGGCAATCTGTTGGTATTCCCTGCACCGGAGCCGCATCCACGTGGTCGACCAGGCGACCAATTCCTCGCAGAACCTCGCGAAGATCCTGGATGAGAACATCACTGGCATCGTGGCCAAGGTTGATATCGCCATGCTGGCCGTGGTGGACGAGGCCGAGCGGGAACTGGCTGCGGGTGGGATCCAACAGGCGGCCCTCAGCCGCTTCATCGTCCGGGAGCACGCCCGCTTGCCGGAGCTGGCGGTCTTCCGCGCCACGGACGCCAGTGGGAATGCCATCTACGGCCCCCAGGCCCTGGCAGCCACCACCACGAGCCTGGCCCACCGGGACTACTTCCACCAATTGCAGGGCGACCCCGGCGCGGGACTGGTGCTTTCCAGGCCCCTGGTCGGGGGGATCTCCGGGCAATGGATGGTGGTCTTGGCTCGCCGGATCAACCGACCGGGCGGAGGCTTCGCCGGACTGGTCTACACCGGCGTCACCATCGAGCACCTCACCAGGGGCTTCGCGAGCTTTGACATTGGGCAGCGAGGCACCATGGCCCTGGTCGACTCGGATGCGACCCTGATCGCTCGCTACCCTGCAGGCACTGACGCAGGCCCGTGGGTGGGGCGCAAAGTCTCATCCAGCCACCTGAGCCAGGTCCTTGAGGGGGGCCTGGCCACCCACACCTACACCACCTTCAGCACCCTCGATGGCCTGGAGCGGACCATCTCGGTGCGCCGGCTCGGCCTGCCTCGCCCGCTGTTCATCACCGTGGGGCTCGCGACCGGGGATTACCTCTCGGAGTGGCGCCTCGAAGCCTGGAAACTGACGGCCTTCGTGCTGACCTTTCTGGGCATGACCATCATCGCCGCCATCGCGATCCAACGCGGATGGCACCGCAGGGCTCTGGAGGCCGGCCAACGGGAAGCGGCCCGGGCCTTGTTGGCTCAACAGAAAGAGGAATTGGAGGCCACCCTGGCGCGCACAAAGCGCCTGGAGGGCATCATCTCCATCTGCATGCACTGCAAGAAGATCAACAACAAACAGGAATCCTGGGAGCAGATGGAGAAGTACATCTCCGACAACTCCGATGCCCGCTTCAGCCATGGCATCTGCCCCGACTGCATCCGAGAGCACCACCCAGCATTTCCCCGGAAGCTGGACGCCTGAGCTTCTGCCGCAAGACCGCACCAGCCTGGGGTCAGCAGTGTGTAGATAGGGACTGGAGGCTGGCTTCGGGTCACAGGTCGCAGCAAATCCTCCCTCTCCGACAGCCACGGGGCTCCGTTCGGGGTGACGCAGGTTGAAGGTCGGGATTCCCTCCAGGGCCACCGCTGCGCGGCGTCCCTTCCTTCGAATCCCTAACTCTCCGCGCCAATGAAAAAGCCGCCCTTGGGCGGCTTCTTCTGGCGGAGAGTGAGTCCGCCGGAACCTTGGTTTATAACGATTCGGAATGGTTCGCTAAGGTTCAGGCTTTTTAGTGTGTAAATAGCCAAATAAAATGATTTGACGTCATCGATGAACTATCCAGAATTCATTTGCGTTCGGTATCATCCGAAAGTAATATATGGGTAGGGACATGGGTAGGTGGTTCGAACCTTCGTGAGGTTGTATGGGTAGGAGAAACAAACTTTCTGCCGTGGAAGTCGCCACCTCTGGTCTCGACAACAATGCGAGGCGCAGGTATCTCATCGATGGTGGGGGGCTCTACCTGATGATCACCCGCCTGTCCTCGCCGAGGACTATAGGGGGCAAGCCGAAGCTCTCCGACACCGTCACGAAGTCCTGGTGCTTCCGGTATCGAAGTCGGTTGACTGGGAAGACAGTTGAGATGGGACTCGGGTCGCTGTTGGATGTAAGCCTTGCCCGGGCCAGGGAGAAGGCCGGGGAATTCCGCGAGATGTTGGACAAGAACCTGGACCCAAAAACGGCCAGCGCTGAGAAGTCCATCGCCGCGAAGATTGAAGCGGCCAAAGCCAAGACCTTCGACCAGGCCGCCGCTTCATATATCAAGGATAAAAGAGCTGGGTGGAAAAATGAGAAGCATGCCCAACAGTGGGAGAACACTCTCGCAACATATGTGAGTCCGATCATAGGGTCCTTGCCTGTGGCCGCGATTGATTTGCCAATGGTCCGCAAGGTTCTCGACCCGATCTGGACAACCAAAAACGAGACGGCGTCTAGGGTCAGGCAGCGCATAGAAGCCGTGCTGGCGTGGGCCACGGTTTCTGGCTACCGCACGGGCGACAATCCCGCCAGGTGGACGAACCACCTAGACAAGTTGCTGGCGGCCAAGGCAAAGGTGGCAAAGGTTGAAAGCCAGCCCGCCCTCCCTTATGCGCGAGTCGGTGATTTCGTGGTGGCACTGCGGGGGCAGGCTGGGATTGCACCTCTGGCCTTGGAATTCACCATCCTCACGGCTGCCCGTTCTGAGGAGGTGGTCGCTGCCGAGCGCAGTGAATTCAATATTCATAAGGCCATCTGGACCATTCCAGCGGAGCGGATGAAGGCGGCCAAGGAGCACACAATTCCCCTATCGCCTCGGGCTCTGGAGATCGTCAAGGACATGTTCAGCCGGGAGAAGTCGGTGTTTCTGTTCCCGGGCCAGAAAAAGGGCAGGGGCTTGTCCAATGGCGCGATGCTGAAGGCTGTCATCCTCCTGCACAAGAAGTCGGTGGAGGCCGGTGGGGAGGGCTGGTGCGATTCTGACGGACGCAGGGTCGTGCCCCATGGGTTCCGATCCACCTTCAGGGATTGGGCTGGGGAGTGCTCTAGCTTTCCCCGTGAAGTCATCGAGAACGCTCTCGCACACCAGCTGAAGGACAAGGCTGAGGCCGCATATGCACGCGGCACGCAGTTCGCTAAGAGGAAGGCCCTGATGGGGTCTTGGGCGATTTTCTGTAACAGACCAAGCGGACAACCAGAGTCGAATGTGATTCCGATCCGAGGGGATGTGGGCTAGGACAGAATCCGGGCGACGGCGCCCCCCACGAATTGAGCGCTAGCGTGAATGGCAATACAGTCCTAAAGGTTGAGGCGCAATCCTGCCACTGCTGGTGGAAGCAATCGAGGTCGTAAATAGATGAATTCGGTGAATTCGAAAACATCGGAATACATCTGAAAACTGGTGCGAACAACCAAGCACAACTCTAATCAAAATAAAATTTGATTCCATATTGTGACGCCCAGAAAATCGGCTAGGTTGTCCATGAACCCGCGAGAGCGTTCTCGCACTTCATGGAGCCCAAAGTGGTCCACACAATCGCCCCGACAGCACGCGTGACTTACTCCATCGCAGATTTCACTGCCCTCACAGGGCTTGGCAGGACCCGCGTTTTTGAGGAGTTGAAGACTGGCCGACTCCGCGCCGTTAAGAGCGGTCGCCGAACCCTCATCCCTGCTGCCGAGGTTGAGGCCTGGCTGAAGTCGCTTGAGGCGCGGTGATGGGCAGCACCCTCAACGCGGAGCGGTCACCTTTGGGGTGGGAGGACCTAAACCGAAGGGTGCTAGACCAGGACGGAGCTGAGTTACTACACACGCTCTTTCCCGGAGGCCGGGTTATTGGCAGGAAGTACATCATGACGAACCCGACCATACCGGGCGCCCCAGTGGATTCCTTCAGCATCGACATCGACACTTGGGTATGGAAAGACGAGGCATTCGAAGGCCCATCCGAAGAACGGAAACACCACTGCGGTTTCGACCCTATTTCTCTCTACGCCTACCTTCGCGGAATCAATAAATTCGCAAGGGCTAAGCGGGCACTGGAGCGTGCGCTTAACCGCTATCTCGGGGGCAGCCATGGGTGAACCATTTTTAGTGATGCCACTTCCTGAAAACTGTCCCGAACTTCCAAAGGCATGGCCGGGCCTCGGCAAGCCATCAAAGGCAAGGGTTTGCCACGATGAGTCTGGCAATGCCACTCATCGGGAATTGACATTTGAAGTTACCGGGCGTGGCAGCGTGGTTAAGGACGCTACCCTTTGGAAATCACATGACTCTGGCCCATTCTGGCAACTCGAAGACCCCGTGACCCCCATGGTTGTGGCAGGGGCCAAAAGGAATCACCAAGCGGACCACCCCACTCTGCCATTGAAGCCAACAAGAGTTGAACTTCCGCTCGCCTCCTCGCCGACCGCCAGGGATCAAGGCCCCTGGCTAGTTGGCGATGTTGCCAGGATGCTGACAGAGCCACCACCTCCCGTCCGCTGGCTTGTGGAGGGGCTCATCCCTGCCGGTGTTCCCGGGATCTTAGCTGGCCGGGCTGGTTGCGGAAAGAGCATGACGGCCCTCTCCATCGGCCTTGGCCTAGCCTCGGGGCTGGGGGTGCTGGGCCTCCAGGTCTCCCCGGGACAGTCTTCTGGTGTGTTGTTCGTCACCCTTGAGGATGATCAAGAGGAGTTTCACCGAAGGTTGAACCGTGGCATCGAACTGCTTGCCGAGGACCCCCGCTGGACCCCGGCCCACCTGGAGGCCCTGAAGGGCCGGATGGTCCCAGTCTTCCCAGACCGGGCCACTGGCGAAGTGTTCAGTCTCCAAGATCAGTGGCAGGCCTTAGCTGCCATAGCCAACGCGATTCCTGGTGGATGCGGGTTGATTGTGCTGGACACCCTGGCCAGGTTGAACCTGGGCGATGAGAACGCCGCCCGGGATACCCGAGGTTTTGTCGAGGCGTGGTCTGCTCTTGCTCAGCAGACCGGGGCGGCACCGCTGGCTATTCACCACCTGACCAAGGGCAACGACTCCAACAGTGATCGAAAACTGTTCCAGAGACTCCACCCTGAAGCGCTGCGAGGTTCCAGTGCCATCGAGGGGGCCGCCCGGTTCGTTCTCCAGATGGCGGCCTTGTCTCCCTCTGAGGCGCAGACGGCTGGCCTGGAGGCAGACCGGGCACTTCGTGGGGCCTATGTCGCCCTCCACTTGTCCAAGACCAACGCTACCGAGAAGGGGGAGACGATCTTGCTGGAGCGCCGACAGGAAGGTGAACCTGGGGCCGGGTTCCTAAGCCTCCACCCCGACTCCGAGCGGGCCATCGCTACCATTCAGGGTGTATCAGCCATGCTCAAGTTCAACCGCGAGGACAAGGTGCTTCTAGCCGTCGCGGAAGCTGGCGGGAGCCTTGCCAAGCTTGACAAAGAGAAAGAGGCCCGCGTCATCTTCCCGGATGGAAAGACCCCATCTCGGCTCTGGGACAAAGCCATCTCCGCCCTCAGGAAAAATGGCTGGGTGGACCAGATCAGCCTGACGGACACCGGGTGGGCCAAGGCGCAGACACTGGGCTTCAATTGTTCCGACCGGAACAAGCCAGAGTCCATAAAATCGGGCAATTCCCATACGTTTCAAGGTGTTCCGCCCCAACCGGAACACGGCGGAACAAACGGAACACCACCACTCCTTCCCCCCTGTTCCATGTTCCGTTCCCTTAGGGGACCGGAACACGGAACACGGATAACCGGAACTCCGGTGCCCCTCGCCATGGCCGAGCCCGAGGGGTGCCTGTGAGCCGGGCCATGGACGCCCAGTCCTTCTTACTGGCCCGCGAGTATGTCCGTTGGAGGACGGACAGGGGACGGATCTACTGGGCACCTCAGGAGGCCCTAGACCTGCCCGAGTTGGCGACAGTCCGTGACCTGAAACCAGAGCTGATCGCCCTGCTGGGCTTCACGGCAGAGCAACGGACGACCATCTTCCGTCTTGACCCCCAGGTGGACCTGAAGGGCCTAGCCCGCTACCGGGAGGGCCTAGACCTCTGGGATCAATTCACCCGCCAGGATCAGACGATGCTTCAGTGCCACGCCTGGAGCCTGGAGGATCTTCGGCACCTCTACTCCCTGACCGTGGGCATGGGCGGGAGTGTCGAGGCAGTCTGGCCTGAAGATCCCACATCTTCTCTCCCGCCCCCTTCCAGCCTGACTGCCGTTGAGCCCAACACTAGACCCCACAAAAAGCGGTTGGCCCCGACCAGCCGCGTGGACCTGATCCAGAACACACCGGGGGGCGTATGAAGCGTTGCGTTAGTTGTAGGCATAGGGAGGTCATGGAGGATGAGTTCTACCATTGCCTTATCTGTCTAGTTGAACTCTCGCGGCGTCACGCTAGGTGGTCATCGTTGAACACGGGTGGCCGCTGCCTGGACTGTAAGAAGCGTCCAAAAGCCCAGGGGCGGCAGAGGTGTTCCAGGTGCCTTAGAGTTCGCCGTGAGGCCGAGCAGCGGCGTAGGGCCGAGTTATCGTTCGAGGACAGGTGTTGGGACTGTTTGGGGGAGCTGAACGATCTGGACTCGGAACGATGCGCCAACCGGAAGGCCAAGCTGTGCCAGGCCTGCCGAGAAGTCCGAACGCGGAAATATCAGGCCTATCTTGAACGCAGGCGGCAGGGGCTAACCCCAGTCCGGCAGGCTCTGGCCTTCAGGCCCCGGGCACCTAAGCATGGCCCGCAGAAGGTGGAGCGGGGCCGGTGGGTGACGTCCAAGGAGTATTTCAGGCTTGCTGGATACCGGCGGGACATCCCCTCGGACATCCGGCGCATCTACTACACAGCCGGAAAGATGGCGGCATATCCTGCGATATAATCAGAGCGTGCGGTGAAGGATAACTATGACCACCAACCCACCCCCTTCAACTCCCCAAGTGCCATTGATTCCAGGCCTGGACCGGCAACCAACACCGGAGGAACTCCGCGTGATCCAGGAGCGCTGGCCCGCCCGGTATCGAATGATGCTGGCAGGGACAGCTCCAATCTCCGGCAAGAACCTGGTGGAAGCGGTCAGAGAGATGCGACTGGCGCCACCGTACACGGAGACATCACCTTCCTTGACCGACTGAAGGTGGCTGGCCCGGGGGCTGGGTGACCACCAGGGATTTCTTCCGATGGAGGTTTGTTCTATGTCGAGAAACTGGATCCATTTTGTTGCCGTAGTGTTCTGCTTGATGGTGGTCAGCGTCACTAGTCCTGCTCAATCTGGAGTAACGGCGTCCAGGCCGACCCAGAAAGAGTTCAGCTGGAACGGGATCAAGTTCGGGATGACCAAATCTCAGGTAAAGGCACAGGTCAGGACCAAGAACTTCACCTGGGGGTCTATTCCGTTAGCACCTACCTCAAATAAGGGATTGACTCAAGCAGATGGGATGCTCGGGTCGCCACAGGAAATGATGGACATAGCAAACTCTAGGTGGCAACAGGCTACTGACATCATGAAACAGGCCAAAGACCTGTATGAAAAGGAAAAAGCTGATCCGGCGAAGTCGGAGGATGAAAAGGCCGCCTATGGTGCTGCCCTTATGAAGGGTGCCCACGCACAAGCCGATGCAATTTATAGCGAGGCCAAGCAAATGTCGGAGAAGGCCAACCAGTTTCTTGAAGGCCAGATCATGCGGCGCACCATTTTTGACTCAGCTCTTAAAGGAAATGATTCAGATGGTCTGCCTTTGTTCCCATTCAAAGACCTAACAACAGTTGTCGCATTTAAATACGACAATAATGGAAAGCTTAATTATATCCGTATTTACAATCCAATACCTGACGACGACCATTCGTATGCCTGTGGTGCTACGGCCTGTGAGTCAACTATCCGAAAGACACTCACTGATTTAATAGAAAGGTTTGGCACTCAACTCGATGAGTACGATTCAGGGAAGGGCTATGTTCGAAAGGTTCACGTCTGGAGAACCCCAAAAGTCCAGGTCGAACTTTCCTACTTTCCCCCAGCGCCCCATTACGGATTTATTCAGGCGCAACAGTTCGAACTTGAGTTCGCAGCAAGAACAAGTATGTCTGGCATAGATTAAGGACCATCAGAACAACTCGCGTAATAGAGACAGGCATGCTCGCACTGCCGGGTGCTTGCCCTTAATCCCATCCCCCCCGCCATTGACCCCCGGGGGGTGTTCGTCAGGTTCTGCGTGTGTTTGCGCTGATCTGCCAACGGCATACCTTGGCATCTGGCAACACACCACCACTCCACTTGGCAAACACCAGCCGAAACTGCGGGCTATGCCCGCCAACACCTGGAGTCATCATGTCCATCAACACCCTTACCCCCGAGGCTCGCGCTGCCCTTGATCGCGCTTACCAGTCCGTCCACCTGGCGGGAAGCATGGCACTGGCACTTCGGGACCTCGCCAAACTGGGCGGCCCACAAGCGCGGTTGGCAATCGAAGCGCTGACGGCTTGCCAGGCGGCATCAGAGAACCTCTGCCAGGTGCTGGGCCTTTCAGAGGAGGATGCCGTCATCGCCTGAAGGCAAGGTGACCTGTTGAAACTTCGGGCCGCCGTTTGGCGGCCCTTGTTTTGTGTCTGCCAGAGAACCCAGGAAGTAAAATGAAGCAAGGCCAAGCATCGGGGGGATGGCAATGACCAAGGACACTGATAGCCCGGAACCCACACCGCAGCCGACGCCTACTGGGGCGCCTGGCGAAAAGCCTCTGAGCGAAGCGGCCAAGGCTCTGAAGGCGTCGGACGAGAAGCACGACAAGCTGCGCCGGGAGGGCAAGATACCGGACTGGGTGAAGTAGATCCCACTCGCCGCGACACCGAGGCGATCTACGACGCGGCCGTTCACGTAGGACCGAAGAAGATCAGCCCCCAGGTCAAGCGTGAACCTGGGGGCCTGTCTTCAACCGGCAGGACTTTCACCTGCCCGCTAAGACCACCTGCGCAGCGCAGGAATGGTGTTCAAGATGACTTTTGGAACGGCTGTGTGAGTCGTCAAGCTGGGGATTAATCACCAGCCAACCTCAAAGCATGGGTTTATATGTGGGTATGAGTTATAACAAAAAATAAGCCCCCATAAATCAGGGGCTTACATTGATACCTGGCGGAGAGTGAGGGATTCGAACCCTCGGTAAGCTTTTGACCTACACACACTTTCCAGTTGTGTATTTTATAAAATTTAACGAAATTCAATGAAGTTAACTAGCAATAATAACAGCATTATAAACTGTTAACGCATTCGGTTGAAGTCGATGAAATGCATACAAATGAGACCCAAGTGAGACCCCAATATGCCCTAAAATGAGTGCAAGGTTCGAATCGTTTTTTGGGGCTCCTGAATGCCATCGCTGAAGTCGACCACGCTGAAGAAAGCACTCCGCCCGATCGATGCGGAGGAGGATGAACGCGGGTCGAGGTTCGTCCACCTGACGCAGCGATTCCTGAACAACCTCGGCCCCGTCGAGGAGCGGATTCGCCTGACGGACATCAGGACGATTGGCCTGAGCGTTCGCCTAGAACTATCGGGTCGCCACTCCTGGCAGGTGCGCCTCCTGAGCAAGACTGGCTCCAGGCAGCTATGGGAGACCTTCGGTAAGGTGGAAGACATCCCGCTGGCCGAGGCCCGCACCATCGCCGAGGACCTGCGCGGCATGGCCCGGAAGGATCCAAACGCGAGGCAGGCCCTCAGCAAGGAAAAGGCTCAGCGGCTTCCCTTCGAGGAACTCGCCGAGATGTGGATGGACGACTTCGTCTCTACGCTGAAGCCGGGAACGCTGCGCAGCTACCGGGAGAAGTTGGACCTCTACATCAAGCCGCGCTTCATGGGGAAGAAGCTCAAGCAGGTCGACACAGAGGCAATCCGATCCTGGCATACAGATATTTCGACCAAGGGTGTCTGCGGGGTCAACAAGGAGAGCAAGCGGCAGCCCCGTCCAGCTGAGACCGCAGCAGATGGGGCGCTCCGGGCTCTGAAATCGTTTTACAAATATGCCCTGAAGAAGAATTGGGTCTCCACCAACCCGACCCGTGACGTGGTGGTGAACGGTGATCACAAGATCCACCGCCCACTCGATGAGTCTGCCCGGCGCAAGGTGGGTGAGACCATCAACGAAATGATGTTGGACGGTTCCGCGAATGTGATCTACCTGAAGGCCGTGCAGCTTTCCCTGGCCACCAGTCTCAGGCGGGACTCGCTCACCACCCTTCAGTGGAGCGAAGTCGAACTCGACAGGAAGTATTTGAAGCTGGTGACCAAAACGGCAACGTCTCTGGACCCCCAGTACCTTCCCATCGGTCCCCTGACCTTCAGCATCTTGAAGTCCATCCCACGCATCCTTGATTCCCCCTATGTGTTTCCGGGCAGGGACCCCATGCGCCCGATGGGGCTGAGCACCTTGAACGCCACCTGGTCCAAGATTCGAGAGCGGGCGGGGGTGCACGCTGACTATCCGGAAACCGACCGTTACGGGAACACCATCGACAAGCCGAGAATCAGGCCCCACGACCTGCGGCACAGCAAGACCGCGAAGCTGGCCGAAACCGAAGAGAACGCCATGATCGGCGCAGTCATCGGCATCAAGACCACAGAAGTCCTGGATCGCTACAGTGCGCCCGTCAAGGTGAAGGTCGCCGAGGTGAACTCACGAGCGGAGTCGGACTTCGCCACAGACCTTGGGGTGTCCATTGACCCCGACTTCTATTCAGGGGGTGTGCGGGCCACCGTGCTGCCTCCGGTGCCGATTCAGGTGGTGATCCAGGTCGGATCTTGGCCTCCTCGTGGCGTTCGGAAGCCCAAGGAGAAGGCTCCGGCTGAGCCAAGGATTCCCAAGGCGCGCATGACCAAGATCCAGTACCCGCCCGATGAGGAACTTCAGATGATGGTTCTTGAGCGCCCAGTCAGCATCGTAGCGATGGAACTGGGGGTCCAGTCGAAGACCCTGGAGAAACATTGCAAGGTGCGCGGCCTGAGAGTGATGCCTCGGGGTTATTGGGCAAAGAAGCGTGCGGGCCGACGGCATTGAAGTACATGAACCCAACGAGCTATCTAAGACATGCTGGGCCAGAAAAGCGTCTCGACGGTGATGCTCTACCTAGAAACCAACTTCCTTGCGAAGCGAGAAGCACAGGAGGTTCTGGAACCAAAGCTTGGGCTTGCGTGAGCGAGGTCCTTCGGGTCCTCGAAGGTTAAGATTTGGCATTCCTACGACCGTATGAAAAGAAACTCGTCGGGAATTGAGCCGTGATATTCAGCGAAGTGGTTGAAGGGCCTGTGGCTTCGCATTGCCTAGAAGTTATAGGAGGTCCACTACCGATGGGGGTGCGTTTTGCTACCGTTCACCCTTAATTGTATTTATGCTCATGGGCCTATGTATATGTTCAATACTCGAAGGCCATTTTCTCGTTTCCCTTAGCTGATCCATACAATAACAAGGAGCTAGTCGTGACTACCTTTCCATACTTCCCAATCCTCCGCTGGAAGATGGGTGAGCAGGGCGCAGTTAAAAACCTGGTTCCTGGAGATCGACAAAACTTACTTCCAATAGCAGAGGTGCAATTGTTAGAGGCGGGAACAGCCCAACCTAAATTAAAGGCCAGTTTGGAAAAAGCTCAGGCCGCCACTACACCAATCGGTATCGATCTCTCGGCGGCCTACGATGGTCCTGTGCCATTGGCGGAATTGGCAAAACTCACCGTCTCATTTCAAAGTACGGGGTTGCAGGTATGGCCTGTCGTCCAGGCTGCTGATGCCCTGCTTGGGATCGCCGGACTAAGTGTATTCAATAAGCAACCAGGGTTCGTGCTTCGGATCTTTCCGAATGAAATGAACCTCCCCACTGCCCTTTCGATCTTGCAGGCCCTACGGAAAGCTTGCGGTCGGCATACTCTGCTGTATGCGGTGATTGACCTTGGCTCAATTGGTGAAATTGACCTAAGGGCACTCGCGGGCATGGCCCACCCCTTCGTGAGGGACATTCATGCAAGTGGTCTTGTGCATCAAGTCGCAGTCGCGGGAGGTTCCTTTCCTTACTCACTCGCTGGTATCCCTGTTGGTGCGGCGAACAACCTGCTCAGAAAGGAATTGGAAGTTTGGAAACTGGTTCGGACTCACCCGGGCTGCGCAGAGGTAGCTTTTGGCGACTATTCCGTTACTAGCCCAAAACCGCTCGAAGATCTGAATCCCTGGGAAATGAATCCAGCTGCAGCCATCCGCTACACCCTGAAAAACCATTGGTGGTTACTACGAGGCTCTGGCATCAAGACAAAGGGTGCCGGTGGAATGGCGCAATACAACAGCCTGTGTAAGCTGCTGATTGGGCATGCAAACTATGTGGGAAACACCTTCAGTTTCGGGGACAGTCGATACGATTATCACGCGAGGCCGGGTAGCACTCCAGGCAGTCTGATGACATGGAGGCGGGATGCAACGAGTCACCACCTTGTCTACACCGTCCGCCAGTTGCTAGCTGGCCATGTGTGATCGAGGACGGAGTGACATTCTCGATTGAAGGGTCGCGGTAACTTCCGCTCGAATCCGCTCCAGGGGGATGGCCTTGGCAATAGCCTCATAAATCGTGTGTCGGGCTGCCTTGGCCTTCACTACTGCTCCACCTTCAGCAACCAGAAATCCGTAGGCCTCATCGCGCCAAAGCAATCCGGCCAAACTCACCGGATCCTGCCGATTGTGTATCATCGCGGGTCGTATTTCAGTTAAGACGACCCCCCCATCCTCGCTCGGGGCGGCCAAAAATATTCCCCACCACCTAGGGAGCAAAGCCTCGACTTGTGCGCTGTAGGCCATGGTCGTCACAATCGTGAGCGAGTCGAAAATTCTGTGGTAGGTATGCATCTGGCGTGCGAGACGATCCAGGTTGTCGAAATCACTTTTGATCTCAAAACCTATCAGGTGATTCGACACTAGGGCTACATCGATTCGAGCAGCCCCGTGTTCGACCCCTAGCTCCTCGACCAAAACCTCTCCACCCTGTAAGCGTGAACGCAAATTCATCACGAGTGCCGTTCGGATGGCCAACTCGCTCAGGAGGGTAGGGGCTTGTGCCATGCCGCAAGTATGACATAAGATATCCAACTATGCAAAATAGGAAACACATCACAGATTCTCGTATCGAGAGCATCCGTCAGGCTTTCGTGAGAAAAATGAAAAAAAATAAACACAGTCAGTTGGATGTTTCACGCATATCTGGAGTCCCGCAAAGCACCATAAGTCGTTTCCTCTCAGGTAAGATTAAAAGGATTTCAAAAAACATCGTTGAATTATGCAAATATGCAAAAATTGATCCAGCCTTGGTCCTTCCCCTAGGCCAGGAGGAGCGCCGACTCTCCCATGTGCTTCACAACGCCATTGGCGACAATCCAGCAGCTGCGCTGATCCTTGCTCGGATCGTAGAATCCCTAACTCCACTCCTTCGCAACTGCAATCTCGATCCTTCCGCCCAACCTTCAGGAGCTGACCATGACCGCACACGCGCTCGCTGATGTATACCGGGGACTCAAGGAGGTCGGCCTAACTAAAGGTCAGGTCAGGGCAATCCTGCCTGATTGGTGGGACCCAGAGGTCGCCACAACGGACTCAGGGCTCTGGGAAACAGCCATTCTCCTCGGCCGCCGACTTAGCCTTGAGGCAGAGGCATTAATCGAGGGAAGGGTTCAACCCTGCGAAAGCATCTCCCGACCTAGGTTTAAACACACAGCAAGGGTCTCTCCAGATCAACTTCGGCCTGCCGCGATGATTGCTTCAGGGTTGGCAAAGGCGATTCTTGGTTCAATACCCGTAGCAGGATCTCTTGGGCGGATTAGTGTGAAGTCCGTCAGAGCAGAGCTTCTGAAGACGCAAAATCGGCGCATAGATTTTGATGCAATCCTTGATTTTGCATGGATGAAGGGGATCCCTGTGATTCCGCTTCCATACCTCCCCAAGGGGATTCGGAAGATGGATGCCGCTGCGATCAAGGTGGGTAGTCGACCCGCAATTATCTTGGCTCTCCGCACCAATTCAAAGGCTTGGTTAAGCTTCCTCCTTGCCCATGAATTAGGTCACATATGTCTTGGCCATATTCCTGAAAATGGAGCATTGATTGAAGGCTCGTTGACGGATACTTCGGAATTTGATGCTCAGTCCCAGATGGATCAACAGGAACGAAGCGCGAACGAGTTTGCTCTCGAACTCCTAGGCGGGCATGAAGTCGAACGACAAATTGCCGAATGGGGCCACGCAATGCCCGCAATCGAGCTTGCGGCCAGGGCAAGTGAGTTGGCCTCCGCTCTGAACACGGCACCAGGTCATCTCGTCCTTCGCCACGCATTCATGACGCATGCATGGCCTGAAACTCGAACAGCATTGAAGTTCCTTACAGACGATCTGGATGCTCAGCCGGCTCTAGTGAACCGGATGACACGAGAGATCGACATGCAATCGATCTCCGATGACCTCCGAGACTATTTGGAGCAAATCACCGGATTGGTATCCGAGGGCTGAGGCTGCCCATGCGAAGGGTGTTTGCAGACAACGATATATTGCTGGACGCAGCACATTGGGGGTTTCTGGATTTCATCCCCGACATGCTGGAGGCTCCTTGGGAGTCAATAACCGTTCTGGATAGCTTGCGATTTAGGACAAAAAAAAGTGATCCGAAGCTCTTCTCTAACCCCAGAGTAGCTGAACAACTTGCCCAAAGACTCCAATTGACTGCTCCTGCCCCGGGCCTTGACTTGGCAGTCCTGAGTCGGCTTGAGGAAATGCCTGGATTGGATGGTGGTGAGATCATCCTGATTTCATCCTTGGCTTTCTGGCTCTCCAAGGGCGAGGGTCTGCTCCTGACTGGTGATAAGAGGGCGTTGCGTGCACTGGCTCATCCAGGCATTTCAGATATCGCGGCCATGCTCAGAGGAAGGGTACTCTGCCGCGAGCATCTTATCCGTCATGTGCTTGTATCGAGAGGTCCCGTCGCTCTTTCAACCGGTGTCGACCAAGCAAGGGGGCGGGACAAGGCCACAGACTGCATCGTTCCTCCTGTTTGCAGCGCGTCAGCCTCGTCAATTCATGAAGGGTTGACCTCCTACCTAGGTGAACTCGCAAAAGCCTCCACAGTCTTAGTTCATCCCTGACTGGTGAATGATCTAGGCTCAGTGGTATGAATAGCAAAGAAAGCAATTTTGTGCCACGGGCATTCAGAGTGGGGATTCCATTCCATGAAGAATGAGAACTTCATGTCTTGAAATTCTTGGAATGCCACCGAGTCGCGGGCTCCTTTCGTCGCTTTTAGCGCGGTGAACCTCGAGAAAACGAGCCCGAGCGTTTCCAGTTAATACTTCAGGTGAGGACAGCGACCATTATTCGATCGTCCTATAACGATTCATCAGGCAGGCCATTTAACTATCGGACGCACCAATTGAACCAGTAGAAATTTCATCGTTTATCGAAACCCTCATTGATGAACTTGGATGATATGGGGTCACTGGCTGACTCCGACTCTTGATTAGGCCTCCTCCGCCGCAGTCGCGCCCAGCGACGAGGACCTTCCCCGGCTTCTGTTTCAGCCGGGGAAGCGATGGAAGCCCAACGGGCGACTCATCGATGAATTGGCACAAAAAAGCACCACCTGTTCCATGATTCGGGCAGGTGGTGCGAACAATCCGTGCTCAGCTAGGCTTCAGTTGGCTTCCTTCCTCGTTTCGGACTTGGTTGGTCGGCCTGAACCGTTGGGGCCGGTTCATCGGTTGCTGCGTATTCCAGCGCCTGGCGGTAGACGGTCTGGATATCCACACCGGACTGCTCAGCAACGGCCTGGTACTTCGCCTCAAGGCCTGCTGGGATGCGGAAACGGACGACCGTCATCTTCGTCGATGCGGCAGTGGGGTTGAAGCGCATACATCCTCCTCATGGTGGATGCAAAGTATCACTCAAGAAAGTTGAGAAAAGGGATGTTGGCATGGCTCTATAATTTAGTCTAAAAATGAATTTCGATTGACGTTTGTGAACGCCTAAAAAGTATGGATACAGCTAAACACATCGCAAGGTCATCTTTTGGTTCCACCTTTATCTGCGATGATGCCTGTTTGCTATCGTTTAACAATGAACAGCCTAACGTCAACGAAGCTAAAGGGTGCATTTAAGCGATAGCTCAGATTGCCGATGGTATGGCCGAAGGCAAAATAACGCTCAGCGACAGGCTGGCCAGCTGGGCATCCATGCACATCTCAGGTCGATCCTGCGGATCTCGCTTCGATGTGCCTGGACGCGACTGGCCAGGGGCGTGCCCCTGGACTTCCTCTCAACCCTGATCCATTCATCCCACATCACTCCAGGAGCAGACAAATGGAGACACCCCATCCACTCGTCAAATTCCTGCCTGACGCAACCTACAAAAGGATCCGGCCTGCGCTGGAGCGGCGTACAGAGAGGGTTGTGATGCTCGTGTCACGACCAGAAAAAGGCTGCCTTCTATCCATGGCGAGAGAGCGGGGGTGTGAGATATCAACGATCCTCAGGGCGGCGATTGATGCTGTTCCTCCCACTCGTATGGACGGTGAGGTGCTGTCAGAACTGCATAAGGTCGGGGCGAACCTCAGTCTGCTTCTCCGACAGATGGTCTACGGAGCGCCTGAACAGGCGGAGGTCATTGTTCTTCTTGTCCAAATTCAGGAGATCTATCAGAGGATCCTTGAGGATCTCGAGCCATGATTGGGAACCCTGTCGACTGTCCTGATATCCATCAGGCCATCCAGTACGCTCTCAAGGGCCGTAAGGCCACAATTGTTTTATTGAGCCCCCGAATTCTGGCAAGCCTTCCTGCCGATCCAGCAAGCCTTTCTGGGGCGAGGCTGGTTGCCGATTACCTTGCCAAGAACAGAGTGCTCAGGATTCGTGTTCCAAATCCTTACCGCCACCTGGCGATATCAGTTCCTCCGGGCGAGGACCTTGGTGCCAGGTGGGAAGCGGTAGTGAAATACATGTTGCTAGCACATGGCGTTGATTTAAGTAAGCACGACTACATTGCAATTCAACATCAGGACCGCCCTCACGATCACATTCACCTGTTCTGGTGTCGCATCGGTTTAGATGGATCCCTTATCAGGGATCGATTGGGTGATGGTGCCGTGACTCAGAAGGTCTGTAGGCAGATGGAAGTCAAATATGGCCTCAGGCGGCTGCAGAGCAGTATTTCGGAACTACCTGGAACGGTTACTTCCAGCGGGGCCCGAAAGCGTAAGAGGCCAACACGGGCGGAATTCGAGATGACAAAGCGCGGGGTGATTCCAGAGAAGGAACAGTTCAGAACCCGTTTAACCGAGGCCTGGCCAGGTCCTAATGAAGTGATCTCCTTTGAGGCACTCACCAAGACGTGGATGGATTGTGGCATTCGGATCGAGGTTTGCCGGAAGGGAAATCGGGTCGGGGTGGTCTATGAAATTGATGGGCAGCGGAAAAAAGCCTCCGAACTAGGGAAACAATTCCAATGGCAAGCCCTGTCTCCTCATATCTCAACAGACATCACTACCGGAGATATCGCAGCGATCAGGTCGATTCGCCCAGGGAAGAAAAGGGACAACCTGGCACCCATGTCGGAGCGAATGCCAGAACAGAGTGCCATTCCCTTAGCGGTTCCAGAGCCATCTCAACTGCGCAAAAAGCCCCTCGTTGAAGTGAACCTTTTAGCCCTCATGGAGGATACCTATGCGCGATTCAGCGCAGCAACCCGAGAAGAACGGAGGCGTCGTCTTTCCGGCCTTCAGGCCCCCCGCGGAGGTTCTCCGGGCCCACAAGACCCGCGCCTCCGTGGACGAGGAGGGACTCCCCGTCATCGATAACCCATCCTCATTGGATGTCGCCCTCGATCTCGGTGTCATCGGGGGAGAGGGATTGCTGACGGCCTCTACGGAGGTCCACTCTCCCAGGTTGACGGCAACCCAGGTGCGGAGTTGCCTCTTTGGTGATCCGCCCGAGATCGTGGCGTCCATCCTGGACAAGGTGCGGATCGCCCGCGACACCCAGCTTCCGCTAGACCTGGGTGGGCTACCCAGCAGGATCATCTCTATCCCTGAAGAGATGCCGGCCCTGCCCATCGGCCTTCGTCCGTGGGGCGTGACCTTGGCTGCATGGGCCAAATCCACAAAGGGTTCAAAGTCGAACCTACCCTACAAGGTGACCAAGGACCGATTTGAACACATCAAGGTGACTGGGCCGGACCTCCCCGAGGGTTACCTCCCGTGGTTCGTTTCGGCTGGGATGGACCCTGGGCCACAGCAGACCAGTCGTGGTCACACCTCCTTACTCATGATCGCTGCACCTCGGGACTGGGCTCCAGGATTGCGAGAAACACTGCGGGGGCCCTATGGTGAATTCTTCGTCGTTCGTTTGGATGCCTTGGTGTTACGAGTTCCTCGGTCATGGTGGGACTACTATGCCTTCGGTGCACTGGAAGCGGGAGTGCTCCATTTCGTCGCCCCAATTGTCCCGCACCAGAGTTGACCTTGGTGCATGAAGTCAGTGCTGAGCTGCCGCCAAACCCATCCCGAGAGGCTCATCTAGCCGATTCAACTTAGGACCGTGGATCACGCAACGAGATCCGAATCCGACCAAGGGCGAAATCTCCACGCTCGAGGCCCAGGCGCCGGTGCCCCTCGCCGATGTCACGCCAGGGGACAAAGCGCCCCTGTCATGCCATCGGCTACGAGGGGCCCGGAGATGTGCCAGACCAACCAGTCGCTAAAAAGGTTGTGGGCTTCTAGACCACTCCACGTCACCTAACGGACCCCCACCTCTGGCGGGGGGGTCCGATAGGTGACGACATCAGGCAAAGAGAAAATCACGAAGGTTGCACCTCCGCAAAGTGCCCAAAAGCGGGAGAAGGCCCTCCAGGCTCTGACATGCAGTGGGCAAAGAGCACCACCACAAGACCCAGGGCGGGAGCCAATCCCAGACCCAGTTTGGCCTGGGCACTCAGGCATCGAAGCAACGATCAGACCAGGAACACCGCAAGGATCAGTTCATTTCCACACCAAACAAGGAGTCCACATGGACCAGAATCTCCAAAACCCCAATCCGACTCTCCCTGGCGTCATTTATGTCGGACGCACCGAAGGGGAGCTTGCGACCGTCCTCGGGAAGGTCGGAAGGGTCGAAAATCCTGAATATCTTGGACAGAGGGCCGTCTCTTACCGGGTGGCGGACCGGATCTTCCACTTCGTGCTGGAGGCCGCGTTCGCGATCGAGCTTCCGGCCAATGTATCCATTGATGATGTTGAAACGATGGTTCACTTGCATCTCCAAGGCATGGGCCTCGCAAAGTTCGGCGAGAACTTTCCCGCTCCTGATGGCAGCATGACGCTGCTGGCTCGCCTAGTTGAACAGGCACTTGTTCGGCTTGGGTATCGATTCACGGCTCTGGACATCGCCGCCTTGCAAGCCCGGGCCCAAGAGCTGAATAGCAGAACCTGGCAGAAACTCCGCAAAGGCAAGCAGGGGCGGAGTGTCTGCCCCTACAACGCCTGGTTGGAAAAGCAGTGCCAGACGCCTCAGGGCATGGTCGCCCTCGCCCGACCCCGGAACCACGTTCGAAATGTCCTGGCCCTGGGCTACCTGCTCCGGGATCTGGCCGTGGGAACCGACCTGGAATTCATCCAGGTGCCCCTATACAGGGGTGGAAACCTCAAGATCTACCCTACGTGCCTGGAGGCCGCCCTCTTCGAGGCACAGGCCGAGGTGGACCTCAATCTGGCCTCGACCACCAGCTTCAGCGCTTGCCCCACTTCTCTGGAGCAGATCCCGGTGGAGCCCTACGCGATGACCCTGTTGCTGGGTTCAAACCTGGAGCAGATGGAGTTCCAGAACTCGTTTCTTCCCCCCGTGAAGGACAGGCCGGATGAGGTCAGGCTCTCACCGGAGCATCTGGCGGCACTCGGGTTGCTCGGTGGGAAGTACGACGAGTATTGCCTCTACGAAGGCCTGGGTGTCCGTGCGCCTCTGCCGCTGGACCTCTACCCCACCATCCTGCAGTACCCGGAGGACCTCCCCGGGATCCGCTTCTGGTTGGGGCTGAAGCACTGCTCTGAGCAGGGCCTGCGTATCCAGGACTTCACCCTTCCTCTGTGTGTGGGGTCCATGTGGGAGCGTGTGGCAAAGGCGGCAGGCGTCCTGGCCATGGCTGGACGACCTGTCCCGAAGAAGGTCCAGGAGTGGGTCGCCCACCGCTGGATTCCAAGCTGCAACTAGGCTCCGGTTCATTCGATTACCAACGGGGGTGGCTCTTGCCACGGGTGGTGCCACCCCCGACAATCGGGCTCTCCTTAGGGGTGAGCTCGAAAACCCGACAAGTGACCAACCTTAGGAGAGTTGATGAAGATGTTGCTTCAATTTCAGGCAAAAAGGAAGTTGAGAGAAGCACTGCTTCTAGCTGAAACCGAGGCACGGCTTCGCGGCCCTTGCCCGAAAGGCGATGACCCAGAATTGGTGACCCATTCCGGGGCTGGTTCCGTGATGACGGAATCCGAAGAAATCCGGTACCGCCGTCTTATGGCGATGCTTCACTACGGGGAGGCAACTGCGACCCCAGAATACGAAGCGCTGCTCACCGAGGGGGAGAGGGAATACCTGGATGCCTACCTCATTCAGCAGCGATGGGCAGTTCTTTGGCTAGAGCGGCACCGTGCCAAGAATCGCGAATCTCGATTTGAAGGTGAAGATGTTTAGGGTCAATAGGGTCCTGCCTCTTCAGGTCGGACCCCCTAGTTTGAGGTGCCCTCATTAGAGATCTGGGATGCCAGCAGGGCCTTCACCTGCTTCTTGCCGAGCCTACGTACTGACGCGATGGCTACCAATTGAGTCTGCCTTGGGCGAGACTTTTCGGCTTCCCAGTTATAAATGGTCTGGGCGGACACCCCGACGAGCATTGCCATTTGGGCTGCGGTCAATCCAAGTTTTTCGCGCTGAGATGCCAACCTCTTGGCGCTGAATCGAATCCCAGTGGATGTTTGGTTCGGACCTGAAGTGCTGGATTCCCGTGTGGATTTTCCTTCGACCTTAGATACCTGTTTTTCAAGGGACTCCACTCTCCGCTTGAGAGCAGAGATCTCAGTTCGGTAATGAGCCGAAGCCTTTCTCAACTTTTCAGTCTCTAGCCGGACCTCCTTGCGGGCGAGGCGAAGAATTTCTTCTTTAATGACGGATGCAACATTTGCCATACCAAGCTCCGTTGAAGGACTTCACTGCATCATAGTCGCCTTCGATATAAAAGGTTCAGAGCGACTCGGATTCAAGAATCGATTCGTCGCAGTGTTCCAATGTCACCACTTTCGAGATTCTTTTATGTGCTGCTGGGCTCGCACCTTAACTTGTTGCATATTCTAAAAAGTGTTATTAAAAGGGATGTAACAAAATCGTAGAATTAGGGCGAGCCACTGAGTTTCAAGAGCATAGATGCTGTAGCCTCCGTTACAACGACTCAAACATCGAGAAGTGCTGGATGAAGCAGATCCCAGAATCCCAAGTGCTATGAATGAACTTCCCATTCTGAAAGAGCGCTGATAGGACCTCTCTGCGGGCGCTCGGGCTTTCTCCATGCAGCGATGCTCAGATAGGGCTCGCATCGTTTTGTTAGGTGCAGTGTCGGAGGTTCCTGCATTTATTTTGAACCGGCCACTACAACCAATCGCTATCACATGCTGCGAAATTACCCGATAAAGGTGACTTCTTGATTTTCGAAGTTCGTGTTCGAAGGGCATTCCCTGAACGAACCGAAAATGGATGTCCCATTCCGTAGAACCATTGGTTCCAAAAGCACGATAAAGGAGCCTGACGCAGGCTATGGGCCATTTGGAACACTTGGTTTATGGGCCAGTGGAGGCATCTGTTCATAAATAAAAAATCGATAAACAAATGCAAAACAATCTTTTTACTATAGACGAATTTAACCGTTTGGAGGGTTGGATTCTACCGTTCACAGGTATTTGAAAGGGGAAAGCAAATAAGGGATTTAGTGTGCAAACCGACCTCGTGTGGTTAAGCAGGCAGTCCATCCGATTAAGTGGATCCCAATTTTTTAGAAACAGTGATAAATGCTAAAGCAATTATATATAAGTGAAAACACCATTTTATATCACTTATAAACACTCCCTATTGCCTCGATTTCATTGCTCGTCTCTTCAAGAGGTTGCCCATGGGCCGCATAACCCAACGGATTTTCTGGGCCATTTCCCTTCTGATGGCCACGAGCCTTTTCGGGGCGGCACCAACTATAAGTAGCTTTACCCCTTTGACCGGGACGGTCGGGACCTCGGTGGTGCTCACTGGAACGAATTTTTCGGGCGCCACTGCGGTGAAGTTCAATGGCACCGCAGCGGGGAGTTATACCGTAAATAGCGCCACCAAGATCACAGCCGCAGCTCCAACTGGAGTGACGACCGGGAAGATCAGCGTGACCACCTCAGGTGGCACCGCCACCAGTTCTAGCAGCTTCACTGTGGTTGCCCCACCGACCATCACAAGCTTCAGCCCAACCAGCGGGGTGGCTGGGACAACTGTGACACTCACGGGAACCAACTTTACGGGGGCTTCAGCAGCCAAGTTCAATGGAACTTCCGCCGCTAGCTTTAACGTGACGAGTGCCTCCTCGATGACGGCAGTAGCCCCCTCAGGGATCACCACCGGCACCCTCAGTGTGACGACCCCTGGCGGCACGGCGACCAGTTCTACCAGTTTTACGGCTGTCACCCCACCAGCCATCACCACCCAGCCATCCAGTCAGACCGTGACCCTTGGTTCAACTGCAACATTCTCCGTGGTCGCCACTGGTACGGCTCCCCTGGCTTACCAGTGGTCGAAAAATGGATCAGCGATCTCAGGGGCCATAGCCTCTTCGTACACAACTCCTGCAACGGTGGGTACTGATAGTGGCTCCACCTTCTCGGTGAAGGTCTCCAACTCCGGTGGAACTGCAACCAGCAATACCGTGACGTTGGCAGTGAATCTACCTCCAACTATTACAAGCCAACCAACCAACCAGAGTGTCTTGGTGGGGGCCACAGCAACCTTCTCTGTTGCGGCATCGGGAACCGGGACCCTCACCTACAAATGGTTCAAGAACGGCGGTTCAATTTCAGGGGCCACCTCCACTTCATACACCACACCAACCACTGTCCTGGGGGACAGCGGGGCCATCTTCACGGTGAAGGTGACCAATACCTATGGAAATGTGACAAGCTCCGCCGCGACCCTGACAGTGACCGCGCCGGTGGCCCCGACCATCACGACCCAGCCATTAGGGCAAACGGTCACCCTTGGCTCGGCAGCAACCTTCTCATCCGTTGCGGCTGGGACAGCTCCCCTCAGTTACCAGTGGTTCAAGAATGGAACCTCCGTTTCGGGAGCCACCTCCGCATCCTATACAACGCCCGCTACCGTCGCTGGAGACAATGGGGCTGCCTTCACCGTTCAAGTAACCAATGCTGCTGGGAACATCACCAGCAATCCAGCAACCTTGACGGTAAACCTCCCTCCGACCATCTCGACCCAGCCTACCAACCAGACGGTAATCCTTGGGGCTACCGTGACCTTCTCTGTGGCGGCGACCGGAACCGGGGCCTTGACCTATCAATGGTCGAAGAACGGCGCACAACTCTCAGGGGCTACCTCAGCCTCGTATACGACACCTGCGACGGTGAGCACCGACAACGGCGCGACCTTCTACGTGAAGGTCACGAATTCATATGGGAATGTGACCAGCGCTACTGTCACATTGACCCTGAACATTCCCCCCAGCATCACAACTCAGCCCTCCAGCCAGACCGTCACGCTTGGGGCGACCGCCACCTTCTCGGTGGTGGCCAGTGGAACCGGAACCTTGACTTATCAGTGGTCGAAGAATGGGGGCGCCATTTCCGGGGCCACCTCTGCTTCCTATACGACCCCGGCAACAGTTGTCAGTGACAATGGAGCCAGCTTTACGGTTAAGGTGACAAACACATATGGGAACGTCACCAGTAACTCAGCTACCCTGACTTTGAATCTACCCGCTTCAATTTCTACGCCGCCTGTCGGGCAAACGGTGAACCTTGGTGCGACTGCCACCTTCTCGGTGGTAGCAAGTGGGACCGGAACCCTGACCTATCAGTGGTTGAAGAATGGCTCGAATATCTCTGGGGCAACCTCGGCGTCTTATACGACACCCGCAGCAGCAACCACAGATAACGGGGCCTCGTTCACTGTAAAGGTAACCAACACCTACGGGAATGTAACCAGCTCAGCTGCGATCCTCACGGTCAACCCCGTTGTGGTGACCGTCTCGCCCACATCCGTTCAAACTACCACTGGTACGACTCAAACCTTTACCGCCTCCGTGACAGGCGCGGTAAATACTTCGGTGACTTGGTCAGTTACCGGTGGTTCGACCAAGGGAACCATCAACTCATCCGGGCTCTACACTGCCCCATCCATCGCAGTCAACGATACCGTAATTGCCAAGAGTGTCGCAGACACGACAAAAACAGCCTCAGCCACAGTGACCGTCAAAGCCGTTACCGTCACGATCTCGCCGACCAGCATCACCTTGGCTGCAGGGATGGGGGCTAGCTTTACGGCCACTGTCACCGGTGGAACTACCTCGAATATCAATTGGTCTGTCACTGAAGGAGCAGGTGGTTCGGTTGACCAGAATGGAAACTACACGACGCCAGCAACAGCCGGTACCTATCATGTCGTAGCCACGAGTCAGTCCAATCCAACTGCCAAGGCTACAGCCACAGTTACTGTGGTTGCGCCGATCATAGTGACGATCACCCCGGCTAGCGCCGACCTCCTGCCAGGTGGCAAGGCAACCTTTAACTCAAACACCCCGGTTACCTGGGCATTCACCAGTGGCATTGGTGGAAGCATGAGCCGTACAACCACCCAGGCTACCTATACTGCGCCTTCCTCGTCGACAGGGCCTGAAATACTCACAGCCACAAGCACCATTGACCCCTCGAAGAGTGCCCCCATCAACATCTGGGTTCATGCCTCTGGCTCGCCCGCCATTTCGGCCTTCACTGCTTCGGCCCTGCAAATTACAGCGGGCCAAGCCATTATCCTTTCCTGGGCGGCGACGGGAGCCACTTCGGGGGACCTTACCGCCAATCCTCAAATCAGTGGGGGCGTGGTTTCACTCGTCGATCCAACAACAGTTTCAACCCTCACGCTATCTCCGCATGAAAACACCAATTACGTTCTAAGCTTTTCCAATGACACTGGGACCGACCAGAAAACGATCAGTGTCGGAGTCACCGCACCGGTTGTTGACAGTTTTTCTGCGGATCAACTCATCCTGACTCTCGGAACTGGAACCACCCTGCGCGGATCATTCCACAACGGAACAGCGACTCTTCAGCCTGGATTTGGAAGCGTGGCTTCCGGGTTCGCCGTTTCGGCCTCACCGACAACTCGGACCGTTTATACATTGACTGTGACGAACTCATTGGGGGTGTCGTCGACTTCAACAGTGACTGTGACGCCAAGGATCCCTCTTGGAACATTCACCCTTACGGGTGATATGGATGAGCCCAGGGTCGGACACGTCGCCACACGTCTCTTGGATGGCAGAGTCCTTCTATCGGGTGGGAGCGATTCATCCGGCACCAGCAGCACCCTCGACGCCGATGTCTTTGATCCGTCAACAGGTACATTTTCGCCGCCTGAATTTAAACCAGGAATGGGGCAATCGGCAACCCTCCTTCTAGATGGAAAGGTCCTATTGGCGGGTGGGTCCATGTACCCCGGCATTATGGGGCTTGCCAGTGGAAACTTTACGATTTGGGACCCCCTCACGGGATTGAACACCGTAATAGGTGGGTTCCAACGAATGAAACATTCGGCAACCCTTTTGCTGGATGGGAGGGTTCTGATTGTTGGTGGCTACACCTGCCATTATCAGTCTCTGTATATTGACTCGGATTCTACGGCTTTTATTTTTGATCCTAAGGACTTGAGCCAATCTCCGGTGGGGTCACTGGTCTCGGATTCTGGCCCAAATACAGCTCTACTGCTCCCGGATGGGCGGGTTCTCATCGCCTTCTTATCGACGGCGGAACTATTCGATCCGAGCACCCAAAAATTTACAACACTTCCAGTGCCTGAAGGCACGCAATTAGGGCAGTTAGTATTATTGTCAGACGGTCGAGTCTTATGTGGTAACCAAGTGTTGGATACTCAGACCTTGAGTTTTTTAGCAATTGCTTTCTACCCGTCGGATATCCCGCCGACCCTTCTTGAAAACGGAAATGTTTTAACAGGTTATTTGCAGTCTTCTGACTTTCCACCCTCTCTATATCCCATGTTGTTCGATCCAAGCAATGGCACGGGGTTGGCGATTCCTTCGGCTTTGGTGTCCCTGGTTGGCCCAACAACAACACTCCTCCAAGATGGACGATTATTGATTGCTGGAGGTAGAAGCTACGACTATCCCAATGGCATCTGGATCACCAATGGGAAGGCGGAAATTTTTGATCCCCAAAACCAGCTCAACATATCTGGAAATGGTGGAATCGCCGATGAGGGTGCAGTAATACCCTTCACTTTAACTGGGGCGTTGGCAACTCAGCCTGTGGCGTGGACATGCACCGGAGGAACCATCGATGCTTCTGGTCGATGGTCGGCCCCGATGAATCCAGGGCTCTACTGGATCAAGGCTACTAGCCAAACTGATGCAACAGTCAAGGCTGCTGTCCTGTACCGCGTTCGTCCGATCGATCTTGCGTTTTCGCCTTCGTCAGTTGTGGTCACGAAGGGCGCGCAATGGTCACTGAAAGCGAACATAACCGGAGCAGCTAATCCTTCGTTGATCTGGTCCGTTCTTGAGGGTGCGGCAGCCGGAAGCATTACTCAATCTGGTCTTTTTACGGCAGGAACCACCCCAGGGCTCTATCATGTGGTTGCCACTAGCATTGCAGATCCCACAAAATCAGCCACTTGTCTGATCCAGGTTCCTTCCAAGCTTCCACCCGTGATTACCCAATTCACTGCTGACAAAACCTACGTTGTGGCTGGAGCACCAATCACATTCAATTGGAATCTCCAGCTAGATGATTTAGTCGCCTTCGAGATGTATATGTTAACTCCTAGCGGGGAGTTAAGCGGGTTGCCTTGGACCCAAAACACCCTCACATACGTCTCAATCAAGAATACTAATGCCCCTATTGAAAATCAGACCTTTACGCTGGTAGTTGGGGATGGTTATGGAAATTCATCTAAATCCATTTCCATCAATGTTGTTGATCCGCAGGCCATTCAACTAACACCGCCAACCGCCGTAATGCTGCTTGGAGATACTCAGCAGTTCGCGGTAACCAATTGGGCGACAGGCCAAGCGGTTAACAACCTTTCTTGGTCACAGTCTCCGAGCATTGTTGGGTCGATTTCGGCTGGGGGTCTGTTCAGTTCCACGGCAGTGGGGTCGACCACGCTCCAGGTGTCCAACCTGGATACTCCTACCCTCCAGCCCTCGACAGCCAGCATCACTGTCGTGCCCAGAATATCTCCACTTATTAATACCTTCTCTACCGGTGGAGCTCTTCCATTGAAGCCTGGAGCGACGGCAAACCTTTCCTGGACCACTTCTTCTGCAACAAGCCTCATCTTGACTTCGAGTGCAGGTGATCGCTGGGATGTAAGTCAATCCTGCATAGCGGGCAGCGGCGGTATTTCTGTTACGCCGATCGGGACGACTTCATACACGCTTCTGGCGTCAAATTCCCTCGGCTCAGTCTCGCAAGTGATCCAGGTTCCTGTATCGATCGGCGTAGGCATTCAACAGCCCATTGCCACGGTTTCAGAGGGCGGCACACTTCAGTTATCTGCGGTGACCAATGGCGCAACTGGGGTCATCTGGAGCGTGCTTGAGGCTAATGGTGGATCCATTACCCAAACAGGCCTCTATACGGCTCCCTTGACCTCAGGCTACTTCACCATTGTGGCGGTTATAGCGGGGAATCCTGCATTGACCGATAGCCTGAGAATTTTTGTCGGACCCGGTGTGCCCATTACGGTGGTCGGATCTAGCCTCCCAGCGAACTCTTCCATCACGGTCACCACGGGGAGTACCACCACCTTTAGCTCTTCGTACTTGGTTGGCGTGATCTGGTCGGTACTCGAACCCGGTGGCGGGACCATTACCAATCCTAATGGAATGAGCTCTGGCGGTGTCTATACTGCACCTCAAACACCTGGTACCTACACTGTTGTGGCATCGTCCTACGTAAATGCAAGCCTGTTTGGTCAATTCACAGTCGTGGTTGGGTTTCCAATAACGATCACACCCAGCACCCTCACGATGCCAACCGGGGCTACCCAGAAATTCGGCTACACCATCATCGCCCAAACCAATCAAGTCACTTGGTCAGCATCAGGGGGAACCATTGGAGCCGATGGCACCTATACCGCACCGCTTGTTCCTGGAACTTATTTCGTCACAGTCACGGGTGTAGACAATCCAAATCTTTCAATAATTTCAACCGTAACGGTTATATACCCTGACGTCACGCTCACAGTCACACCCATTCCAAATCTGTTCCCTGGGCAGACGATTCAGATGGGTTACCAGTCTTCCACTGGAGATGTGACCTGGAGCGCCACTGGCGGAACCTTCAGTGGTTCAATCTATACAGCTCCGACCCGGGCCGGAACCTATATCCTCACGGCTACGAGCATCTTGAACCCCAACGTATCGGTATCGGTAAGCCTTACGGTACTGTCGCCGCAGATCATGATAGCCCCGTCAAAGGCCGTGGTTGCCATGTCCTCCACGTATCAGTTCCAATGGGCAACGACGGGTGGCACCTTGATTTGGTCAGTTATCGAATCAGGCGGTGGATCAGTTAATAGTACTGGCCTGTACTCGGCTCCGACGGTCCAGGGAACCTACACCGTGAAGGCCGTCAGTTCACTTGATAATACCGTTGTGGCCACGGCTGTAGTAATCGTGAATACAACAGGTGGAAGTGGAGGCGGCAGCGGGGGCGGTATTTCGTCGCCACCTCAAATGGTGGGCGTTCAGGTTTCCCCCGCCTTGGTTAATGTTAAGGCTGGCTCCTTCCAGTCCTTCAATGCAACTGTTGGAATATCAGACAACCAGGCCGTCACCTGGAAGGTGGCTGGGAATCCATCGACAGCTTTTGTAGATGGCCAGGGAATCTTTGTCGCTTCCAGGAGCGGTCAATATCAGGTGGTTGCGACAAGTGTGGCTGACGGGACATCCTGGGGTTCTGCCGTCGTCGTGGTGTTATCAAGTGTGGATACGTTGGCTGACGCAACCCCGGTGGCCCTGCAACGCCAGGGGTACACTGTCACAGCCCTCAACAGTGGCAAACTCCTCATCGCAGGTGGCTGGGATGGCTCGTCCTACCTGAGTGATTGCTATTTATATGATCCAACCACCAAAGCCTTCACCCAGACTGGATCCATGCTGGAGACCAGGTATTCCGTGCTTGGAGTGTCCTGCATTGTTTCAGCAGGAAGAGCCTGGCATATAGCCACCAAGCTGAATGATGGACGGGTGCTCATTGCAAACGGTGTGGGCAAACTCACTCGGGAAGATGGCTCTCTGATCTCGAACAAACTGTCTTTTGCCCAGATATATAACCCTCTGCTGGGAGCCTTCCAACTCCTCCCGGGACGACTGCCAGATTCCCTTATTCCGGGCGGGATGGGAGCAACCACCTACCATGAAGGTGGTGTTGGAGTGGCCCTGGGTGATGGGACAGCGCTGTTAGTCGGAGGAATGGTAGATTTCACTAAACAAACCTTATTTACCCCTGCTACCGGATTGCTGAGTGATCTGATTGCCAATGTCGGCATGCCGGATCCTGCAAGTCCATCATATGGGGTAGGTATTGGACAGTGGCCCGCCGCGACAACCCTTAGTGATGGTAGGGCCCTCGTCGTTGGAGGGTTCGTGCCAGGCCCTATGGGGCCCAATCCAGACTCCTGTATCGATTCATCCGCGACTATCTACAATCCTCAGACAGGGTTCAGCCCCGTTGGGCCCATGGGCACCAAGCGAGTCGAGGCGACCGCAACACGGTTAGCCGATGGACGAGTGTTGGTGGCTGGTGGAAGTTCAACCACCTACACAAAAATCAACGGGAAATATTTTTTCAAGCCGACAAATACAGTTGAAATTTTTGACCCGGCCACTGGGCTGTTCAGTTCAACCTTTTTCGATGCAAATACTGGGTTGGTGGCTCCGATTCCGGGTATGAAGTCGCCAAGAAGCGGCCATGATGCGATTCTGCTACCAACTGGCAAAGTCTTAGTCGTTGGTGGTTATGCATCACAAACCGTCAATGCTGATGGTTCTGCTGTCATTGATTGGAATCCTGAGACGGAACTCTTTGATCCGGATACAAATTCATGGTCCGTCATGGATGATCTCGGCTATGGACTCCAAGATCCAAAACTTGCATTACTGCCAGATGGGAGCGTGTTTATTGCCGGAACTCAGATCACTTCTGATGCACCCGCTGCTCAGGCATCTCTAGTCGGAAATGGAAAGTTAAAGATGGCTGCGGGCAAACTCGGCGCTACGACTGCGGCAGCAGCTGCGCCTTCGGCAACGCCGACCACTGTATTTGGTGTGCTGAACTCTGCTTGGCGAGTTTGGCAGCCCGAACCTGAAGAAGCCGCTTTAAGGTCTGTCACAACTACACCCGCAGGGGATCTAATCCCATTTCCGGATGTTACTCAGATATCCGGAACCCCGAACTTGACTATGCCTGCCAGTGCGCGAATCAGCGTCCCGCTACCTGTTGGCGCTGACCAGACACCAGGGACCCAAAGCCTTTGGGCGGGGGTGAACAGGCGTCATAGGTATTTCATTTTAAAGGTTCAAAAGCCATCAAAGAACCACATGGTCACTGGTGTGACTGTGTCGATACAGACCGGGGGGCAAACCCAAGATGTGCTTGTGAACGAGCCCGTGAAGTTCGGATTAGGGAATGGGTTCGATGGTGCTGAGCAAGTTCTCCCCCCAGAAGTCATCCCACTTCAAGAACCTGAGATTCAACTGGACGCGCTTCTCCCCGAGGACCAATTTTCGCTAAATGATTGGGGCCAAGAGAAGGCCTTTGAGGCTTCTCGAAAGCAGTGGATCCAGCAGGGAGGGTGGCGACCTGTGGATATTGGCACTCTAAATTCGCAACGAAATAACTTGATTGAGTACTATCGGGTCCGCGTGACATTTGATGCAAATCGCCCGTCAACCATCAACTATGGAATGATCGGCGGCGTGGTTGTTTCTCCGCCATCGGATACCGTGACCTACAAATTCAAGCTTCATTACAGTTTCCTAGGGTTGCCCATTTCCCAGCCCTTTGAAATCCCAGTGGACCACCCCCGCCTTCAAGCACACTGGTCGACTGCTCAGTTTTTCCGGAACAGTTGGTTTGGGAGCTGGAATAACGATAAGTGGGTCAACAAGGCCACCTTTGACTGGCTCTCGGACCCTAGTCATCGAAGCTCACTTGGACCAGTGAATGACATCACGCTTGAGCACGGAAGAAATACCGGCCACGGAGGGGAACATTTCACCGGGGATCGAATTGACATGTTTCATCCCGGATACCAAGCATTCACAGGCCCAGATTCCCCTGGCGTGAGCGGGGGAGGTTTTAGAGATCAGTACTTGATTCCATACCTGCAAATCGCCCGAAAGGACTATACAGATCCGAAGACTACACCGGCCCAAGCGATTCAACTCCTCAGTGGTTGGGTCAATGCAGCGCGGACTCGGTCGGTATCGATTTTGGGGGCCCTACCAGCAGGAAATCGAAGTCAAGCGATGATCTACATGATTACCAGCCCAAACCCGCAAGGGACCGAACTCTATTGCGATAGTTTCCAGCTATATCAGTTGCTTACGCTAGGCCGTTGTGACGCCTATGCGAGAAAGGACGCACAAGGGAATGTCCTTCAGCAGTCAGGCTCCGTGGATTTAGATGGCGTTGGTGGATGGGCATCTCAGTATGCAACCCGTTTTCAACCTTGGTCCATAACTAACCATAGTGATCATTTACATTTAAAAATTGCCCCTTAATTTGAGTGGTTCGTATGATTGCATGGAGCTTCTAATGTCAAATCAACTTGAAAGTGTCTTAGTCCTGGTTATTTCATCGATGGCTTTCTGCCAATCTCCAAGCCCTGGGGAATCGAAGCCTCCCTACCTCCAAAAAGCCATTGAAAAGGGGGCAAAGGGCGACATCTTCGACAGGCTCAAAGCGAATGATCATGCGCAGAAATTGCGCTTGCCTGAACCATTTCAAATGGGTGAAAAGGCTCTCATGAAGGAGATGGGCACTTTGGCAAAGGCCGGAGACCCACGAGCCATCTT
Organism: uncultured Holophagaceae bacterium; assembly: GCA_903913215.1. Taxonomy (GTDB): domain Bacteria; phylum Acidobacteriota; class Holophagae; order Holophagales; family Holophagaceae; genus Geothrix. The sequence continues at coordinate 46,329 of CAIWKE010000008.1, read as the reverse complement.
GTTTTTGGGGAGTCGGGATTATCACCAACTGACGGACCCCGTGATGAAGATTCGTGGTGAAGAGTTGATACGAAGGGCGGCAAACCTAGGGTATGCAGAAGCGCAGGCTAAATGGTCAGAAGTCGTGTTACTAAAGCAACAGGATGCAAAGGAATCCCAGCACTGGCACACCAAGGCTGTGGAGGGTTTTGAATCGAGAGCAGGCCAAGGGGATGTGGAGGCTATGTATTTAGCTGGGATGTGGAGCGGTGGGCGCACCGGTGATTCACAACCATCTATACAAGGCACCCATACCACCGAGTACTGGTTAAGGATGGCTGCGGAAAGAGGACACATCCCCGCTGCTGCGGCCTTAGGTAGCCTCCTGACTGACTCGACAAGAAGGACCGAAGATGAACAGCGTGAAGCATGGAAGTGGCTTCAAGTGGCCGGGAATGCCGGAGATCCTTCAAGCCTGGTGAGGATCGGAAGGGAGTACGCAACGAAGGATGGACAGCGGGTTCTTCTGACCTTTATCCATTACGATCCAACGATGGCTTGGCAATGGTGGGATAGGGCCATTGTTCGAATTGGTAAACAGGAAGTTATGGAACTCCTGGAAGACCTCCAAGAAAGTGGCCAATTGCCGCCGCGCCCCAACGGCCTACCCCCGTTCTGAGAAAACACTTCTCTGCCGGAGTTCGAGAGAAGACCCTCCCTCTTTTCGGCAATTCAAGAAAGGGGCCTCGGCCCCTTTCTGTTTTTCACCCTGCCGTTTGTCCCGGTCGTGAGCCCCCCCGTCATCGCGGGGGCTCATGGCCGGGCGCAAGTGATACGCTGGGTTGTGCGAATCCTTCCACGGACACCCCGCGATTCGGGAGCGTGCCAAGGCGCATTTCCTGGCGCGATGCCGGAGGGGTGGGCCGGTCCGGTGTATTCAAAGTGGGGCCATTTGGGTGTTTTCTGGTCAGTGATCGATGGGGCTGAAGGGAAACAAGGGCGCTCGAAGAGCGTCCGCCAGTTTCTAGTTTGGAGGCGCAACGGATGCGTTTCCGAGGTGGTATTGAGACCCAAAGACCGACCCCGATAGGGGGTGGGCGTAGGGTGCTTCTTTCCTTTTCCTCTAAAGTCATCTCCCTGTCCGACCGAAGAGCCGTCAATATGGGTTTCCGGAAATGGAGTTGAAGCGGAATCCAAAGGAAGATTGGAAGTCGGTCAAGAAGGGGGCAGAGTTGTAAAGGGCTCCGGTCTGGGAGTAATTAACCGTGAACGGGCTTGAGGATCCAGACCAAGTCGAACCTGGGGTGATCCTGTAACAAGGACCCCTTGGGTGGCAGGCTAGATGAGGCATCTAACTGTGGCATGAGCCCATGTGGAGTTTGCCGTTACTGACTGTTGTGATGTTGCTTTCCCTTCTCCTCTGCCTCTGTTTGAGAGAAGATCCTGCCTGCTTTTTGGTAATGAAAGAACGGGGCCTCGGCCACTTCTGATTTTCACCTTGCCGTTTGTCCCGATCGTGAACTCCCTCCATCGAGGGGTTCATGACCGGGCGCGACCGACACCATAGCGGCTGGGGCTTTGATTTGGGAATGGGCATTGAGAGAGGCTTTGGCGAGGTTTGAATTGGAGCACGACGGATTGTATCTGAGCAGTGGCGCGGCATTGGCGTCACTAAAAGGGTATAGGCAGGGCCTGTGAAGTTGAATCTGCTTGCAAGCCCTAAAGGTCAGGAATAGGCTTACACTGCCTTCATCGACTTGGATGGAGGGGGATTTTTGCAAAGGCAACCCTCCCGGCACACGCCGCGAGGACTGCCACCCAGGAGCCGGGACCATGGACCTTCGGGCTCATCGAGACCTCCACCTGAGAGCAAAGATACCGCATCAGGCTTGCACTGCGGCACTGCGTTCAGGGTTTAACTTTGTGCGTAGTCATCAACTTCCGAGAGGAAGTAGTAACTGAGGAGGGTCCCATGGACGGCCGCCACCTACCCTCCTCAGTTCAGCCCTAGGCGATCGGAATTTATCGCCATGAAGCTCGAAATCCAAGAGCGTAGGTATCTGCACTTTGATCGCCCCTTCTTTGGCGATGTGGCGTTAGCAATGGTGTCCGATCCGGACAGGGTTGCGCGATGGTCCTTCATGCCCTTCCTGCACATAGATCTAGAGAAAGTTCGGGTGAAGCGGCAGGTGGACGGATCGTTGGTACCCGATACAAAGAAGCGTCCGATTTATTACGCGGCTCATAAAGACGCCGCGTTGTATTTCTATTACTCGGAGAAGCTGGGGAGCATTTATGAGTCGCTCCTAGATCGGCTTGGCATCTCCGAGTGCGTGACTGCCTTCAGGAAGAGCCGGGGCATGTGCAATATCCATTTTGCCCATGAGGTCTTTCAAGAAATCGGAAAGCACGAGCAGTGCACCGTGCACACCTTCGATGTCAGTTCGTTCTTTGAGAACCTAGATCACAAGATTCTCAAGCGGTTGTGGGAGCGTCTTCTTGGAACCCAGGGGCTCCCAGTCGATCACTACAGCATCTTCAAGTCCATTACCCGATATTCGTATGTGGACCGAGTTGCCGCATTTCTCGCATTTGAGATAAGCTCACCCGAAGGTGGAGCCTTCAAGCGCAGACATATCTGTGAAGCCGATGAATTCCGAGAACGTATCCGCGACGCAGGCTTGATTCATAGGCATACAGACTCCAATTCTGCCGAATGGGAAACAAAAGGTATCCCACAAGGGAGTCCTATCAGCGCCCTTCTATCTAACCTGTACATGATGGACTTCGACCTGGCAGTTGCGGCTGCGGTTCGGAACCTTGGTGGGATTTACCGTCGCTACTGCGATGACATTGTCTGTGTGGTTCCTGATGGGAGTGGGGTGGACATAGAAGCACTCATCAAGGTGGAAATCGCCAAACTGAAACTTGAGATTCATTCCACGAAATCGACCATTCATCAATTCAGACGTGTCAATGGGGCGCTGGTCTGCAAGGAGCAGAGACCAGTTCAATACCTTGGGTTCCTTTTCGATGGGAAGTCGATTCGCCTCCGGACCGTCGCGTTAAGCCGCTATTACGCCAAGATGCGCCGTGGTGTGCGCGCCGTGGATCGGGCGCGGAAAGGGGCCGATCTGGAGGCTGGTACTCAGACGAAAATGAGGACCAAGGCTTTGCATCGGCGGTACACCTATTTAGGGCGCCGGAACTTCCTGTCATACGCACATCGAGCTGCAGAAATAATGGGGAGCAAGGCAATCCGGAAACAACTCAAGCCACATCTGGCACGGTTCACCTCATATGTGCAAATGAAGGATGACCATTGGCTGCGGCGGTCGGCAATTAGTTTCGAGAGTCTCAGGGTGTGGTACTTGTCCAGAAAGGGCTGATTGTTCATCTTTTATTGGTAACCCCTGATACCGATTAGTGAGAACGCCCGGCTTGATTGGTTAGATGATCGTCCTTGAAGGGGATTCAAGAGACACGAGCCTCTGCGGTTTACTAAGGCAGATGAGACTTCCTAATGCTGAAGTCTATCGTGCGTGTCCGGCTTGGCGGATTTCTGACCAGGGTTACAGAGTGCCGCTCTAAAGGCGTATATGGCGGAAAGCGCATGGCACGGGCCGTTAAGATGTACTCGGCTGCTCATTTTTTTTGATACGAAGTCCTTAAACAGGCTTCATTTTAAGCAATTCTCTAAGCCTTGGAGTCATCGCTCTGCTAACCGGCAGATGAACTCCCTGGGCTACCAACACCTTCATTCGACCTATGCCAGCCGGGTGGGTTCCGATCACGGCCCTGGGGCGTAGAAGCAGATGACGTTGAATCCGCATCATGCCGTCATCGGGAAAGGCTTGTTCGACCTCGGATAGGGCCGTCCAGCGTGTCTTGTATTGGTTCTGTCCCCTGCATGCGATGACGTGATCGTCCTTCAACTCGAAATGGGTCATGGCCTCGAGGTCCATGAACAGCTCGCCCACGCCCGCCTTCACTGGAAACCTGGCCTTTGGGGGAAGCAAACTTTTGATTTCAGTTGGGCTGAGCCTGCGCACCAAGGCGCCTTTTAGGCGATCCAGGCACTTCGCCAGCCGATCTGCAAATACTGGCTTCAGCAGATAGTCGTGAGCTGCCAGTTCGAACGCCCGCACGGCGTATTCGGAGTAGGCCGTGACAAAGACCACAGGTGGGTAGGTAGCGGCTTCGGCCAAGGCCTCCATCCCATTCAGCCCTGGCATCTGAATGTCCAGGAATATGACATCCACTTCATGGGCCTGGTTCAACCATTGAAGCAAGGCCACGCCATCTTCCAGTTCATCGACCACCGTACAACCGGCTTCCTGAAGAAGTCGGGACAGTCGCTCTCTTGCCAGCGGCTCGTCATCAACGACCAGGGTCCTTAGGGGCTTCATCCGAGTAGTCTACTTGCTTTGCCATAATGCGGATGCTGGCAAGCGTCCCGGATTCACTGGAACCGATCCAAAGCTCGGCCTGAGCGTCAAAATGTAAGGACAACCTTGAGCGCAGGTTTCTCACACCGAGGCCACTAGGCTTGCCCATTTCATCGAATGGCGCTCCAGAGTTCCAAACCTCCAGGAATATATTGCCCGCAGACACCCGTGTTCTAACTTGGACTTCCCCACCTGGAATGCTAGGTGCGATGCCGTGTTTGATGGCGTTTTCCACCAGAGGCTGAAGTAGTAATGGCGGCAGTTCGACCCGGTCAAGGGCATCGTCCCAATCCCAGGAGACCCGGAGACGCTTTCCCAGGCGAATGCCTTCAAGAGCCAGGAAATCTGAGATGATCTGCCGTTCCTCTTTAAGAGGTAGCAGTGCATGTTCTGAGGCCTGCATGATTCTCCGCAGCAGGTCGGAGAGGTGTTGAACAGCCGTTTCCGCGTCCGCTGGGTTCTTGTGAATGAGTTCAGCCAGCCCATTCAATGCATTGAACAGCACATGAGGGTGGATCTGGCTCTGTAGCAGACGGTTCTTGGCGATTAAAGCCTCGGCCTCGGATGCCAGACGTCGCTCTTCTGAAAGAGCGCGTGAAGCTATCAAGCCGCCGACAACAGTCATGACTGGTCCAAACAAGGCGACATAGAGCAATAGGAGCCTTTTTTGCTCGAATGGAACCTTGGCTTGAACGAAAAACCAGCCATCGACGATTGGAAGAAGGCTTGCTGTGGCCTCACATATGAGTATTGACAGTACCAAGCCGATGAAGAAGCGCCAAGGTGGCCGGATCCTCCGAACCACAATCCAGGGCAATGGGGAAACAAGGGCGAAAATCGCAATGTGATTGAATGGCGCCGTGACCATGCTGCCCCATATCCATGGGGAAGAAAGTTGGGCATGGGTCCAGTTCTCATAGAGGAGGAAGAGTATCCATATCGAATAGATGACCCCCATGGCTCGCCAATACTTCGCCAAAGGAAACATAGAATTCCATGGGTTCGCAGAGCCCATGGAATTCTGATTGGATTCGGCGAGCCCAAGCCGTAACTCAGGGGTAGATGGTCGTGAGGATGGTTGTGATGGGCGCCTTCGGGTCATTGGCACCGCCATCGAACTTGCTGTCCCGAGTCACATCCACCTGCGTGCTCGGAATGGTTGAGGTGCTGCTGGAGTGCTGGATGGTTTCCTTCCGGAAAGAAAGACTGTTGCTCATTGGAACTCCAAGGTGGCGCCACCTGGCGCGACCTTGGTTTTGGGACCGAATCGCCTTGAGACCAATTTATTTCCATAGACGGTATATAACCACACTGCCAACCGTTGGGCGTTCTGCAATCCCCGTTCGAGGGTTCAAAGTGGTCCTCGCCCGATCCTGAGTGGTCCCCTGAGTTCACTGACTTCTAGGGAATCCCTCACCATGTCCTTCCGGCCCACATGCAGAACCGCAGGCTTTTTTATGCTCCGCACACCGAGCCTGCCGGTGGACAGCCTCTCTTCGAGTTCCTGCGGGCAAGCGGGGCAGGGGGCAATAGGGTTGGCTCCTGATCCTCCCCCGGGAAACCGGGAGCAATTCCGCCAAATTCTTCGCGGCTTGGTGCGTTGCGAGGAGGTGCGGACTGCCATTGCCCTGGCCTCTCCAGACCTGGACCTTCGGATTCCAGCCTGGCTGGATGGATCCTTGACAGGGAAGGCGGCCCAGGGAGTCGAGCGATCCTTGGTGAAATATCTGAGCCGAATGTCCAGCCGATCGACACCCTTCGGCCTCTTTGCAGGGGTCACCATCGGTGAATGGGGCGCAAACGGCCAATTGACCCTCGGCCCAGCCTCGGCAGGCCGGAAGGCCGCTCGTTTGGATTGGGGGGTGATTGAATCCATCGTTGGCCAGCTCGAGCGGGAGCCGGCAGTGCGTTCCGGTGCCCTTTACCGCCCAAACACCAGCCTCTACCGCCTAGGCCGGGGATATCGGTACCTGGAGCGGAGAACCCTCCCGGGAAGCGAGGCGATCTTTCACCTGGAAGTAGTCGAGGCCACCACGCACCTGGATCTCATCTTGAAGGAGAGCCGCTCCGGTGCGCGGCTGGAGCCACTCACAAAGGCCTTGGTTGCCTCTACCGGTGTCGGACACCGGGAGGCCCGGGAATACCTCGACACATTGATCGATGCCCAGGTGCTGCAAAGTGACCTGCATCCCCCGCTATCCTGCCCGGATCCCTTAAGACACGTGATTGATGCCCTGCTCCGAACCCCGGAGGCGGGGTTGCTCGCAAAGCCCCTTGAATTCCTGGGGGCGGAGTTGAGGCGATTCGAGACGTCACCTGACGCGGGAGGTCAAGGCTGGGGCGAAGGGATTTCGGCATTATTGGCCTCCCTTGGGCTGGCACCAGCATCTGGAAACCAAGTACAGGTGGATTGGTTCAAAGCGGCTCCGGGTCTTGCCCTTTCGCGGACCGTCTCCGCTGAGCTGGAGAAGGGAGCCGAAACCCTCCGAAGGCTCACACCAGCGCCGCAGGAAGGCTCCCTGGATCGGTTCGGGACTGCCTTCACGGAGCGATATGGCGATCGCTGGGTACCGCTCCTGGAGGCCCTCGACGAGGAAAGCGGCATTGGGTTCGACGGGGCCCCCCCGATGGACTCAACCCTGCTGGAGGGAATGCCCTTCAATTCCTCATCGCGTCCGAAGGCACTGTCTCAACGGGATGTATTCCTTTTGGGACAGTGCCCCCGCTGGCAGGGGACATTGATCTGGGAATTGAACGACGAGGATATGGCGGGGTTGGAGAACCCAAACCCGGAACCATTCGCTCAGTCGTTCGCAGCCCTCGCCTGCCTCTCCGCTTCCAGCCTGGGGGCCTTGGATCAAGGCGAATTCAAGTTCTTCATGGACCAGTACTCTGGACCCACCGCCGCCAGGTGGCTAGGTCGGTTTGCCTGGGGTGACCGCAACTTGGAGGATGCACTCAGGGACCACTTGCAAAAGGAGGAAGCTGCCTTCCCTGAGGCCATTTTCGCGGAGGTGACGTATAGCCCAGAGGGAAGAATGGGAAATGTGCTGGCCCGTCCAGTGCTCCGGGCCTACGAGATTCCCTATCTTGCCAACTCCGGTGTTTCCGAGGACCACACCCTTCGGCCTGACGACCTATTGGTAACTGTCCGCCGGGGGAGGGTGTTCCTCGCCTCGAAAAGGCTTGGTCGCGAGGTCATCCCCAGGCTGTCCTCCGCACACAATTTTCGGCGAGGGCCGGTTGTCTATCGGTTCCTATCCCATCTCCAAGATCAGGATGGCCGCCCGGGGGGCTGGTCCTGGGGGTCTCTGGCCGAATCCCCCTTCCTGCCCAGGGTTGTCTACGGAAGGCAGGTTCTCAGCAAGGCACGCTGGAGGATCGACGCGAGAGAATTGAAGGACGCCCTTGCAGCATCCGAAGACCTTCCATGGGAGGCCTTTCAACTCTTGCGGGAACGTCGGGGACTCCCAAGGTTGGTAGTACTGGTCGATGCCGACAACCACCTACTGGTGGACCTGGATCAGGTGACTCGGGTCGAAGCACTATGCCACCTCGTCGCGAATCGTCCAGTGTTCCACCTGACCGAATGCTTTCCCGACCCAGGTCAGGCCCTCGTGACTTCGCCAGAAGGGCGGTTTGCCCACGAGCTGGTGGTCCCATTTGAAGCGACAGCTATCCCACATCGGCAGAAGGCACCCCTGGGACAGATCTCGTTGACCGCGGGATTTCGAGGGTTCCCACCCGGATCGGAGTGGCTTTACCTAAAGCTGTACTGTGGGACTGCCTCGGCAGATCGTTTGCTTCAGGTGTTGGAGCCACTGCTCTGGATGACGGGGGCTGAACACCTTTGGGACCGATGGCACTTTGTCAGGTACTGGGACCCATCGCACCACCTGAGGCTTCGCTTCCATGGGGAGCAAGGGAGGTTGCTATCGGCTTTGCTCCCCCGGATCACCCAGGCTCTGGAGTCGAGCCTAAGCCAAGGCCTGCTGTGGAAAGTGCAGATTGATACCTTTGAACCTGAGCTGGAGCGGTACGGAGGGACCATTGGCTTCGATCTGGCCACCGGGTGGTTCCAGGCCGACAGCCAGCGGGTCCTGGAACAGATCGCATTGAACCATGAACCCAAGGAACGATGGAAGTCAGGCCTGGTTGAGGTGGATGCCATCTGGGCAGCGCTCGGCTTTGATCTGCCTCAACGGGTGGATTTGGCCAAGTCATCCTTGGATTCCTTTCGAAATGAGTTTCTTGGGATGGGGGGAGTCCCTCCTCAAATCGGCCAGCAATTCCGAAGATTTCGACGAGAGTTCGAGACAACCATACCCTGTGAGCTGACCTCGCCAGTCGCCAATCTGTATGGCCCCTTGGCCCAACTGCGGAAGGCCTCGGAGCAGGGCTGGCTCCAGGAGGACATCCGTACGATCGCCTGTAGCCTCGCGCATATGCACCTGAATCGCCTTCTCCAGACCAATCAGCGGGAGCAGGAGTGGGTGCTGATGGAATTCCTCCATCGTTTGTACGAGTCCAAATTGGCCCGGGAAACCCAGAGGGGCGGGTCTAGGCGCTTGGTGCCCTGTGAATGAGAGCAACACCGTGGGCATGGGACCAGAATCAGCTCCTCACACCAATGGCCATTCCGAGTAAGGGGTAGGGGGTCCGGGGGCGGCGGTGCTGCCCTGGCGCTAGCCTCCGCCGCTAATCCGTTCGGCGGGGAAATTACCCCGTTCGCAGGATTTTCACGACAACTAGATCGCGAATTAATACGCTGCCCACATTCGATTTCCTCTCAGCCCTGGGCTGCCAACACCGCAATTACATCGAGGCTGTACATGAATAAAAAGACATTGGTAGTATTGGCATTGATGGGTCTTGCGTGCATTCAAGGGCTGGCGCAGAGCTATCAGTCGACCTTTGCAGATGTGAAATTCGACAGAGCCAAGGGGGCAGCCACCCTCACTGGAGGGGTCCAGATCGACGCCGCCACGGGGGCGGCTTCCATGGACATCCCCTTGGGTCCAGGAATCGGTGAGCGCGGTTTGAAATTTCGCCCGCACCTGAGCCTGCGTGTGGCGCCACAGGTGGGCATCAGTTCAGTCAATGAGCAATACCTGATCAGCACCTCACCATCGGGATTCCAGTATTGGGGAACACAGACCGTCGACACGCTCTATCAGAGAGGGTACGGCTCGGCGAGTTTCTCCCCTGGGACATTCGACCTGGCCCTGTGGGGAGCCGCCGGGAAACAGAGCAACTACACCCTGCCCGATGGAGGGGGCGGATCCATCCTTGGGACCGTTCCTTCGGGAATGACGACCACTGCAGCCCAGCAGATTCTGAGTCGTTTTGGGGTATCCGGCACCATCGGAACCCTTCCTGCCGACTCAAAAACGGGATCGGCACCCTTCATCCAGATGGGCTCTGGAGGGCACCTCATCCTGGGTGTGAATCAACTCGGACCTTCCGACCAGGGAACGGATGAGGTCCAAGATTGGTTGTACTCCACCATGATTGGATCCACTGCCTCCCAGCAGCGATGGCCACGACGACTTCTCGTGGTCCAGGGGGATGTGGCCTATGAGTTCACCTACGTCAGCCACCTGTTCATGACCCAGAACCGGCCCTACTTAGTGAACAGTGAGCGTGATGTGCTCCACGCTGCCCACTACGCCGTTACTCGCATTCTGAATCGATTCGGGGAGAACATCAGCTTCGCCTATGATGGCGATGGGATCGGATACACCGCTACCTGGAGCACCAATACTGCGGTCAAGATTCAGGTTCACTCGGCTGGGTCCGCCTCGGCGCCCGCCATGCCCTGCCTCACGAGGTCCGATTACAACATGGGGGCCTTGACCCAGATTCGAGTGGCCTACGAGGGGAGCAGCCAACCGGTTTCCAGCCTTCTGCTGAAGCTTGGGTCCCCGGTGGCGGGCACCACCCTTGGCGTGAACTCCGGGAACCCGCCTGGGTCCTACTTGACCACGCTTCTCCATGGCCAGCGCTTGTTTGACGGACAGTGGGGTGAAGCCGTTCTCAATGTCCAGCCCTCGCAGGTGACCCAGGAGATCACGGGAGAATCCATCCAGTTTACCTATGCAGCAGGGCCTACCACACAGTGGGGCGGGTCTGTCAGTGTGACGCCCACCATCCTCAGCTCGGTGAGCTTTCCCAACCGCACCATCAGCCTTGCCTGGGATGCATACAAGTACAAGGCCAATACCAATCCGAACGCCTGGGCTGCCCTTCCCTCCACCTCCCGCAGGCCCTCCTGGGCTTACGGGGTGAAGCAACTGATCGACACGGATACCGTGGCAGGCGTGGGTCGAACCACCAGCTATGCCCGGGTGGTCCCTCAGCTGAACTGGTTCACCTCGGTCCCGGCCATAGGCGACAACCTGACCGAATACTGGGTTTCCCAGGACTTCTACACCGCCATCACAACCCCTGATTGGCGTATCGAAGTGCATCGGTTCACCGAACCCGAGGGCGCCAATGGAACCTCCGGCAATAGCAGCATGAGCACCCTGGCCTTCCTCAAGGGCTTTGAGCGTGAAGTCCGCTACTACGAACCAGGGGCAAGCTGGAGTTCGGATCTCTCTGTGGCTGATCCGGCCTATAGCAGCGCCTATAAGTGGGTGGCGAAGGACCGTTTGAGTCTCCATTCCGTAGGGAACCCGGGCGGAGCCTTTGATGGCTACGCCGTGCCCTATGCCACCAGGACCCGAACCTGGGATCGTGATTCCCGGACCTTCACGGCAGAAGAGATCACCAACTGGAGTGCCACCAGCCTCAGTTGGACCCAGACCCATCGCACGACCAACCTCACGACGAATCCTCCCTATGCATTCGAGATGATGAACCTCCAATCGCAGGGTGGTAGCTTCTCCTCCCCCGGCGCTAGCGTCGGAACGGAGGATCTCATCACCCGGAGCTTCGACAATCTGCCAGCCGAATGGCTGTATGGGCGGGTGAGCCTGGAGACCACAACCCGAGTCGCCGACAACACCTCGAATGGAACAACCGCAGGTGCTCCACCCGCAGTGGCGAAAACACTTGATCCTGTCTTTAATACTCTGCAAACAACAAGCTCTGGGGTAAGCGGAGACTTGTATGTAATCACCACCATCAATTACCAAGGCGGCAGCGGTCTATCGGCGGCTCAGCCGGCAAACGCCAAGATCAGCAGCCCTCAGGGATTGACCCACTCGAATCTGGTGGGGGTCGACAGCTACGGCTACGACAGCAATGGCTTCCTCAGTAGCATCAACATCAGGGCCAACCCGACCACAATTCTTGGTTCCCAGCAGTCACAGGATGCGTTAGGTCGGCCCACTTCCCAAACTGACGCCGATGGTCGAACGACCCTCTTTACCTGGGAAACAGGAGGCCGACTCTACCAGATCACACCACCTGGAGGTGACATCGTCACGACAGTCACCTACGACGATGCCACCCATCGAGGGGTCACCCTCATGCGGGGCGCCCAAGTTCAGGAATTCCGCTACAACGGGTTCGGGGAGCTGGTGCTGGAGAGGCGTAAGGATCCCAGTGGCAACTGGTCCCACCGGATTTACGGCTTTGATGGGGCAGGGCGGGGAACCGGAGTCACGGTGTGGCTGCCCAACCGGGGTGACGATCATGAGACCTTATGGAAAGAGCCGAACCTCACGACCACGATCTATCAGACCGTGACCATCCCCGGGACCTCCGTTTGCAAACGGTGGGGCCCCATCGATCCCGACACGGGTGAACGGGAATGTGTGCAGTGGCAGACCACACCAGATACCACCCAGACGACAACTTTGAACCCGCTCTACACCGGCACTTCCACTTCCTACGATGTTCGTGGTCGGGTGCAGAAGGTTGTCGATGCCACAGGGGTGACCTCGACCAGCAGCTATCCTGTTTCCACGGGCTTCCTGAAGGTGGTGGTTCTAGGTGGAACTCAGACCACATCCTTCCTGAATGATTCGGCGGGACGGTTGAAGCGGGTCACGGATGCCAAGAGTCAAGTGACAAACTACAGTTACAACGCATCCAACCGCATCGTGGCGGTATCTCAGTCGGATGCCCTTGGGCATGCTCAGCCGCGATCCTGGACTTATAACAGCCTGGGTTGGCTCACTTCCCTAACCCAACCTGAGAGCGGGACCACCAGCTACAGCAATTTCACGGTTCATGGCAAACCCCAGGCCACGAACTACAACGGCAGAGTTGTGAACAATGCCTTCGATTACATGGCACGTCCAACGGAAACCTGGTCTGACGATGGGTCCGTGAACCAAGGTTTCCGCTATGACAGTGCCGGTGGCAGGGGCCATATCGCCTGGAACTGGGACGGCTCCGTGAACGCCACTTATGGCTATGACGCCGCAACGGGTCGCCTTACCAGTCTAAGCACCACCGCCGCAGGGCAGACTTATACTCAATCCTTCGGCTATGGGGACGGCTATGGGAACAGGACGAGTGGCCATACAAGCCACGCCCAGTGGACCCAATCCTACCATCTGGCCACAGGACTCCCGAGTCGCCTGGCCTGCGGGGCACAAAGCATTGCGGACACAAGCTCCTGGGAGGCCAGTTACGATGCTGTCAGTTGGATGCCTAAGGCGGTCTTCTACGGGAACGGCAGCTACAGTGGGTTCTCCTACGGTGCGGATCAGTCTCGGCTCTCTGGGCTCGACCACTTCGGTCCTGGTGGGGCGATCCTGGAGCGTTGGGGGTATTCCTACGACGGAGTGGGAAACCTGATTCAGGAGCTAGACAAGCAGACAGGGCTTAGCGACACCTACGGGTTTGATGCCTTGAATCGGCTGGTGGGAGCCGTGATCCAGAGTCCAACCTATGGGGCTCAGCACCAGATTTTCGACTATGACGCCTTCGGGAACCGCATTTCAGCCTCCACCACGAGTCCGGGAACGGTGGCGCCCAGCACCTTGCCCTTGAGCCTGGATCCAAACAATCAGGCACTGTGGTTGCACAATCAGCTCCCGAGCCAGATGGTGAACGGGGCATCGACCGGCGCAATGTATGATGCCCAGGGAAACCTGACGCAGGTTTATGCAAAGCCCGGCGATACGGCCAATTCAATCACGATGGTTTACGATGCCCTGGGTCGGGTGACTGCTGTGGCTCATAGCGGCAAGGGGGTCCGGGAGGTCTACCAGTATCGGGCTGATGGTCTGCGGACCGTCATCGACGACTACCTCTGGGGCACCTTCCAGAAGACCCGCATCCAGATCTACGACGACGCCCGGCGCCTCGTGAGCCAGTACGAGAAGAACACCAGCGGGACTATCACGTGGAAGAAGGACATTCTTTACTTGGGGAGCCGAGAAGCCGCCGAGCTGGATGCGGCGGGAATGCACGTCACCCAGGTCGACCAGCTCGGGAGCCCCCGCGTCGTGACAGGCCCCAGTGGGCAGGTTGAAACCCGACAAAAATACCTTCCCTTCGGGGAACTGCTTGAACAAACGGGCTACATCAAGACAGCCAAAGGCTACACAGGCCACGAGCAGACAGATTCCAGCGGGATGATCTACATGCAGGCGAGATTTTATCTCCCGAGCTATGGGCGGTTCGCCTCTCCCGATCCCGCGAGAGATCAACACTTCGAGGAAACGCAAAGCTGGAACATCTACAGCTACGTGAGGAACAATCCGATCATGAACACGGACCCAACGGGGATGGAGACTGAGGACGAGAAGAAAAACACCACAGCAACCCAGGGACCTCAGGGCGCGATGTCCGGCACGGATGACTACAGCCACCTTTGGCAGAACGATGTAAATAAGGGGGCGGAATCCGTTAGTCAGTTGCTTGACCGTAAAGGGCAAGAGGCATACGAAAAGGGCAATATCGCTGGGTGGATTGGTCTCGGGGTCCTAAATGCTGCATACCAAGTCTTCACCCCAGGAGGTGATCGCTTATCCCAGGTCAATGCACGCGCTCAGAATGGTGAAGATGTTCCAACCAAAGATTTGGCAATAGCCGGTGCCACTGCGTTAGGGCAATTAGCCCTAACGGCAGCTCCTCAACTTTCAACCAGCGGCGGGTCTGCAAGCCATGTCTTCTGGTCAGGAGGAACACCCGCGAAGCAAGCTGCCGCAGCACTGGCGAAAGCCGAGGGTGGGGTGACTTTGGAAATGACCGCTGGTGGTCGGTTGCTGGATAAGGCGACAACTGCTGGAAACTATAAATACATGAAACCACTTTGGAACTTCGCATCTCGCAACTTTGCAAATGGTGCCGAAGGTTCAGTGACTGCCGTTCAGTCGATGTCTCGCGGTGTTCGTGTGGACAGCATCTGGCGTTCCATTGAATACTCGACACTGAAATCGAGCGGGAATCCCATTAACTGGTATGTCATACCCTAGAGGATCTATGGAAAACTTCAGCATCAAGATACACGGTCGGGCTGGCATGACATATTCGGAGGGGGAGAACAGCATCGAGATCGATTCGGAGCTGCTGAATGGAATATACGACATGGTTGTTTATCAAGACTCTGTCGTGCGGTGGTCTGGTGGTTCTAATGCGCCTGTCTCCGAGGAAGAGAAGTCGAGAATCCTGGGGAATGTGCGACAGTCCCTGGAGTCGAAAGGATTGAAGGTGGACTGGCAGTAGGTTGAATTTCAGTGACCAGTTCCCATCCTCACCAGGAAGCAGGGCAGGTTGAACGAACACGAATCCATTGATCGTCTGATCCGTTAACTGATTTCAAAACCGAGGAGTGTCGAAATGCAGCACTTGATCGTGACCAAGCTTAGCCAGTTAGCTCAACTTGCGTATGTGCAGGGGAATGTGAATCCAGATGCGCCTCACGAAGGTCTGCAAACACTGGCTACCTGCGTAATCAGTGAGGTCCCGGTCTTGGTCATCACATCAACTAACGCATGGTTGTTGATCCTAAAACCTCGGGCAGAGGATGGTCACCTCGCGCTTGGCTATCTGTATCAGAAGCAAGCTGATGGGGCGTGGGATGATCTGCGGCTCATCATCTCTCCTGATCTTAGCTGCACCGACCTCGCGGGGAGAAAAGTGGAGAACCTCCCCCTTCTTCAAGGCTCTTCAACCTTCATCACTGATTGGATGCGACCACGCTAGTTTCAGGGCGATGTGCCAGCGGTATGAGTTGGTGAGCCTTGAGTTAGGAGTCATCGGATGACCACTACCCCGGGATTTTGAAGAAATGAGCATCGAACTTCGCCCAAACACACTTGAGCAACTTGCAAAGATGATTTGCGGGGACTCGCCCTATACAGAGTTCCCCTATCGCAGCAGTTGGTATCTGACCCAGTTCTTTACAAGCCTGGGACTGGGTTTAACCCACAATGGGCAGACCCGATTTATCTGGGTAAAGGAGAGACTGGCTGAGCTAAACCTTCAACCCGGCACCCATGACAGTCTGCCGACTGAAAGCCTTTGCAGAACCATAGAGTCTTTGCTTGACGCGGACTATTTTGAAAATCCAAGCACAGCCTCTGATCGTTTGGATCGCGTAGCGGCGATAGCAAAGGTTAAGGGCATTCTCCAGCGCTACGAGCTTTCGCTAGCAGAGGACACCCGGCACGGCACGGTGCGATTGGTCGCTGCACCTGAAGGGACATTCATCTCAACAGCTCTAGAGCAAACCGAAACGACAAGAGTAATCACCTTCTCACCAACAGTTTTTGATGTTCCAAGAGGAGCGCCTGATCCGACCTTGGTTGGAGTAATGATGCCCTTTTCGGCAGAGTTTCGCCCTGTCTACGAAGCGATCAGGGGGGCATCAACCACCTGCGAATTGAGGTGCCTGAGGGCAGACGATATCTGGAATAGCTCCGCTTTCATGCAGGACATTTTCGATATCATTTTCTCCGCTCGGATCGTGATCGTTGATTTCAGTGGGAAGAATCCCAATGTGATGTATGAGACGGGCATCGCACACACGCTAGGTAAGGAAGTGATTCCTCTCACCCAGAATATTCAGGATGTCCCTTCTGACCTTCGTCACCACAGAGCCTTGATTTACCTTCCAAACGAGCAGGGCTATCGTGATTTGGAAACTGCCTTGGTAACCAGAATTCGAATTATTGTCGGTATGGCTGAACAACACTAACCCGAGGTTGTAATGGTGTGTCGGTGAAGCATCCAGATGAATTCATTCAGCCGAACCGAAAGACCTTCGGAGAAGACCCCTTCGGATACAGTGCCTCGGCATGGCATAAGTTCGGTTTAGCTTGCACCATCGAAGGCTACGGCATCGACATATCCAAGCCACCAACGAAGGAGGACCTGAAAAACCCAGTTCTATGGCTTACTCAGGCTCATGCCATGGCAGAGGCTGCCCGTGTCCTTTTCCAGGGCGCCCCAAATCTTGAGACGATGCCGAAGCCGGTAAGAGGGATGTGTGATTCTCAATATTGTGCTGTCGGCTTGATGCTGGTGGGTTACAGCCTAGAGATCAACCTAAAGGCGATGATCATCCTCAAGAGCGGGGTTGATGCCTACATCAAAGAAGAGAAGACCTATAAGCACCACGCTCTTGTAGAACTCGCTTTCTTCATCCCTGGGCTCTCAGATAAAGACAGGGCAATTCTTCAAGCACTCACCCTCTTCACTCGCTGGGCGGGTCGCTATCCTGATCCGGGTTCAGGTCGGGTTTCAGAAGCGGAAGAAATCTTCACTCTCTCAGAAAGCCATCAGATCGCGGCAAGAGATGTATTTGAGCTAGCAGCCAGGGTGATGCGCCATACAAACGAGGTGCATACGCAGGCGGGCATCACTCCGTAACCCCAGGAAGATGGCTCCTCCTGGATCTGTACGGGCTCCTGGTGAGGTGTCTGGCGCTGGGGTTTGGATGGGATGGGTTCTAAGGCTGGGGTGGGAACAGGGTTGTCATCAAGATCGCTGATGAAACGGGCTCTCCATGAGCCAGGAAGTGTTCCACACTCTGAAGAAGCGCTGTATGCAGAGAGATGACCACTGAGGTAAGGGCTTCGACCTTTTCTCACTTCTTTCCTATTGGGGTTCGGAAGTCATGATCGTGTCCAACAGCCACCATTGAAGTCCTAGGCTCTCCAGTAGCCCTAGAAGGCGCGTGTCCTCCTGGGGCTATGGTTGACCAACGGCGTTACTGCGCCTGCGGAAGGTGATGCGGCGGATCGAAAGGGACCACGCGGGCGGGCGTGAGCGCCGTGTGGAAGGCTACACTGATGTCTTGGTCACGGACGGCGAGCTGCTGGCAGTGACGAGCGGCTTCACGGAGATGCTCCAGGGCGGCGCATTGTGCCTTGTATTCGTCCTCATGCTCAGCGGTGGCAAGCTTCCACTGTTTTCGCCATGAACCGAGCCCGTCGAAGCGCTGCTTGACACCGATATAAGTGCCCTCGCCCATGTTGGCGTCTACGGCTTCAGGAAAGCCGAAGTAGTGGAGAAGGGCTTGGCGGAGGGACATTGCCTTGATTTCCGGATGGGAGAATCCAAACCGGCGCATGGCGGTGTAGAGGTCCCGATGAAACCTGATGGTGTCGCCGTGGACGGAGATGGCAGGGGCGGAAGCCCATGCACCTTCTAAACCCCTTGGAACCTCCATGCAGACCACGGCTCAGCCCGTTATACAAACGGTCAAACCGTCCTCTATACCGTCCGACAAACAATCGGTTATACAAACGCCCATCGATCCGGCTGCCTCTACCGTGCCACCTTCCCCAGGTGATGACCTTCCTCATGAGGTTCAGTGTCAGGACTTGTTGTTGTCCATGTCAGGTCGAACCTATCGTATCCGTGGATGGCAGAAGCCCCTGAACCCCGAAACCCTCAAGGTCAATCTGATGGTCAGGGGGAGATGCTTCGATACATCGAGGTCACCCCTCAGGACATCACCCTGGCAAACGAACTGCCTCAGGAAGTTCTTGGGCGCACGATGGATAAACTGCTTCCCCAAACCCGGAAGCTGCTGCTCCTGCTCCATGAGTGGATAGGGGGTGAATGCAGACAGAAGGGCATCTCTCAGGCTGATTTCCGCTTCACCCGCAGGCAGGTCAGGGAAGCCCTTGGATGGGGCGATACCCAGCTAAAGGTCCATCTTGGGCGGCTCACGGAGCTTGAATACCTTGTCGCGCACAGGGGCAAGCTGGGGCGATCCTATGCCTATGAGCTTCTGTATCAGGGTGATGATGCCGGAGGTCGGGCGAAGTTGCTGGGGCTGATCGACTGCTCACGACTTGCACCAATGACGCACTCCACGGGGAACGGTCGGGGATCGGTCGGTGGGTGGTCGGGCTATGGTCATAGCCGACAAAGCCAGCACTGATGGGCGTCTTCTTGGCTTTCCGGGGTTCGAGCCTGTAAACGGGCATCAGGAGGTGCCTGAAACCATCCAGTCCCAGTCATGCGAGGGGGGCTTATGAAGGCTCATGGAGGACGAAAGCCGGTCCTTCCCCGGATGGGAGGCGTGGACGATCCCGACAGCCTATATCAGCACATGCAGCGGTATCTGCTCAGCCTGGGTGTGCGAGGGCAGTCCCAGCATACAGCGGCATCCAGCCGGGCTGCCTTGACCCGGTTCATCCGATGGTGCGAGGAACGGAGCCTATTCCACCCAAGCGAGATTGACCGCCAAACGGTGGAGCGGTTCCAGCAATCCCTCTTCTACCACCGCAGGAAGAACGGGGAACCCCTCACGGCTCGAAGCAGGCAGTTCCTTCTGATCCCTATTCGCCAATGGTTCAGTTGGCTCGTAAAGCAGGGGCATCTACCTTTCAGCCCCGCTTCTGAGCTAGAGCTACCCAAGGTGCCCCGAAGGCTGCCCAAAGCCATCCTGTCACCCCAGGAAGCTGAAACCGTGCTGGCGGTCCCTGACATCAATACAGCGGTGGGACTGTGGGATCGAGCCATCCTGGAAACCCTCTACAGCACGGGTATCCGTAGAACGGAACTGACCCGGCTATTCATCCGGGATGTGGATCGGGACCGGGGAACCCTGATGATCCGTGAGGGGAAGGGGAAAAAGGATCGCATGATCCCCATCGGTGAAAGGGCGTTGGCGTGGATCGCAGCCTACCGGGATCGTGCCCGTCCTGAGTTATTGGGAGACAAACCTGATGATGGCGCTCTGTTCCTCAACAGCCTGGGGAACCCACTCAGACCCTTCCACCTGACCATGCTGACCAAGAACTACATCACCAGGTCAGGCATCGGCAAGGAAGGAGCCTGCCACCTGTTCAGGCATTCCTGCGCCACGGTGCTACTGGAAAACGGTATGGATACGCGATACATCCAAGCAATCCTTGGTCATGCCAGCTAGGAATCGACTCAGATATAGACGAGGGTGAGCATCAGGAAATTGAAGGCACTGCATACGGCAACCCATCAAGGATGCCAGTCGTGGGCTTAAGAGCTATGGATGACCGATCCTGGCTCACTTTGGCTGAATTATCGGACTTGAGGGAAGCGATGGGAGGGGAACCCGCCACAGGTGGAGATGGCTGAAAGGACAAATGGTATTCGTCCGATAATTTTTCCGCACATAGATGGTATCTGCCGTAATTCCAACTTTTTGATATTCTTGATTCATGCCGAAGGAGATCATATGAACAGCGAAATGCCGACCAACCTGGCTCCAGGTGATGGGGTGGGTGCTAATGCTCCGGACCCTGAAAACCCAGGAGACCAAGATGGAACCGCACCACTAGAGCTTGAAATCTCAATAGATCAAAACGGAGCTGAACCCCTACAGTCGGAAACCTCAGAAGACCAAGGCGGAACTGAAACGACCGATCCTCATAGCCCAGAAGACCAATGCAGGACCGAAACTCCGAATCCTCAAATCTCGGAAGACCAAGACAGAACTGAGTATAAAGCCACGGCATCGGTTGAAGAACAAGTGACGATTGAAATTGAGAAGCCAACCACGCCACGGGAAGAGGAGAAAAACTGCGTGGAGGCAATCCCTCGGGCACAACAGAAGGTGGAGGGTAAGGAGTCGCCGACTGAAGAAAAGTGGCGTATGCGACTGATTGGAAACTCTGGCATCTTGATGCCAATGATAGCCATCGTGGTTGGTGTGTTCTTTGTTGGCAGAATTGAATCAATGAAACAACGGGAGATTCTGAGATCAGAATTGAACAAGCTGAAAATCCAAGAACTGGTGAAGACGATCTCCATGATCGAGGATTATTCATTTAATAACCAAGAGTTAGAAGAAAAGAAGGCATGGAATGACTTATTTTTGAATCCACAACTAGACCAACAGCAGAGTCTGAAAGAACTGGAGCGTGATTCAGAGTTTTCCAGGGTTCAGAAGCAAACCATGAAACTCCGAATGATGATCAATGATGCCGGATTGTCGGCTGACATATCTGACTACCTTCATAAGCAGGCAATATATTCGGCGGTGAACGCAGCCTATGTTCGTCAAACTGTCGTGACGATGGAGGAACGATCGAAGGTTCTTGAGCCACACTCGAAGAAGCTGGGAGAATCACGCCTCAGGATGTGGGCGCACATTAACGCCTTTGTCGATTGATCGTGTCTTCCTGAAATCGCGTCAGGGCATATCTACCGCTAGACTTAGACCAAGTTCATTGAAAAAGACAGTGCTGATGGATCGTCCAAGCCATCAAGGCTGCATTGTCATTGGGTTGGTAGAAGTTCGCCAAAGGCTTCACTAATCACGAGCAGACCGACCCATCTGGGCTCACCTATATGCAGGCTCGGTTCTACCTCCCCTGGATCGGGCGCTTCGCCAGCCCAGACCCTGCGCGGGACCAGCACTTTGAGATGACGCAGAGTTGGAACATTTACAGCTATGTCCGGAACAATCCGATCATGAGTACGGACCCAACGGGGATGATTGAGAGCGGCACAAATAGTGATACTGGTGGGAAGGCTCAGCCGATCGACCCTCCAGGAACGACCGGCAATGCAAATTCTGTAAGGGGTATCAGCGGCGGAACAGATGTTTGGCAGAATAAGATGGCTCAAACAAGCGGGATCATCGCCTCGGGTTTCTCACTCTCTGGTTTGAATGGGCAAGCCTTTGCTGCACCTGGTGGAGTGTTTGTTATGGGGGCGGATCTTGCGAGTAGCACTTTTGTTTCAGCTAATAATAACGGTCGCGTTGATTTGAATAGTTTGGCTTCAGTCTCAGGGGCCAATTTCGAAGTGAAAGACGGGGCTGCCAACACATTTATGGCGACACAATCGGCGGCGTATCTCTTCAATGCTTCGGCAGCATACGGGAAGGCATTCTGACGTTTTCCCCGTAAATTAGTCCGTTCATAATGTGGAATCCACCTCAATCGAGCAGAGGAGGAGCCATGAGGACAAGCCGGTTCAGCGAGGAGCAGATCATCCACGCGCTGAAGGAGCACGAGGCAGGGACAAAGACGGCGGACATCTGTCGTCCCCTGGGCGTATCGGATCAGACCTTTTACCGATGGAAGGCGAAATTCGGGGGCCTGGAGGTCTCAGACGCTCGGCGCCTGAAGCATTTGGAGATCGAGAATGCCAAGCTCTTGCGGATGTTGGGGCAGCGAGACGTAGCCATTGAGGCCCTGAGGTTCCTCCTTCGAAAAAATATCTGAGGCCCGCCGACCTCGGGAAGGCCGTGGTGTCATTGCGGCGGGCTTCCGAGTGAGCGAAAGGCGGGCATGCCAGGTGGTGGACATGCCGCGAACACTTGCCGGTATCGAAGCCGCCGCAAGGAGGTCCCTGGTCTGCGGAAGCGGTTCCTGGAACTGGCGGCGGAGCGGAAGCGGTTCGGATCTCCAAGGCTCTATCTGTTGCTACGTCGGGAGGGGTTCATGGTGAATCACAAGCGGGTGGAGCGGCTTTACAACGATGAGGGCCTCTGGGTGAGAAAGCGCACTCGGAAGCGTATGAAGGGCGCCCCGCGCCAGGCGCTGCAGCCACCCATACGGCCCAAACAGCAATGGGCGATGGACTTCGTGTCTGACGCCCTGGCCGAAGGGCGGGCCATCCGGACATTGAACGTGGTGGACGTGTTCACTCGTGAGGGCCTGGCCATCGAGGTGGATTTCAGCCTCCCCGAGCCTGAGGGTGGTTAGGGTGCTGGCGGACCTGATTCGACGGCGGGGGATGCCGGAGGTGGTGGTGAGCGACAACGGGCCGGAGTTCACATCGAGGGCCTTCGACCAATGGCGACACTGACGGGGAATCACGCATCACCTGATCAAGCCCGGCAGGCCAATGCAGATCGGAACCTGCGAAAGCTTCAACGGGAGGTTCCGGGATGAATGCCTACACGAAAATTGGTTCAAGGACCTTGCGGAGGCCCGGCAGGTGGCCCGAGGATGGCTACGTGACTACAACCACCATCGACCACACACCTCGCTCGGGGGCCTTCCCCCAGCGGAGTTTGCGCGTCGTTGGGCTGAACTCCGGTCGCCTCCGGCTCCCTCCGCCCAGCCCAACGACACCACCCAAATCAACCCTGATTCCACTGAAAGACCGGGCTAATCATGGGGGGAACGTCAATGGGGGACCCGCAACGCCTATCGAGATCATCACCAAGGCAGTGAGTGGTCCCAGGTCTTAGATTCGGCGCGGCAGCTAGGGGAAGCTGAAAACCGTGATAATTCGAAATCCCGTTGGACGGCTTACTGGCTTCACCCGTCAGCGCTCGCATGGCATCTCGGATCTCATGAGGGGTGGCATTCAGGAAATCACGATTCTTTTCGATCACTCGACGCCATCAGGATATTGGGTTTTGCATTGTGTGGTGATGGGCTTGATACCGTTGAACAGACATAAAATACCGTTCAGGTGTTTTCCATGGACGGAGAACGCTTGGCCCCGTCTAATGGGGCAGGTAAACCTAGTACCCTAGCCAGCCTGCAAGCCCAACCTCGGAAGGCACGATGCGCAAGGTGATCGACAGCAACCAACTGCGGTCACTTGAGCTTCGTGCCTTTCTGGCTCAATCCAGGCACAACATCGCGGTCCTGACTGACTACAGCGCGATAGAGGCTTACAAGGGGTCTTCACTGGAGGGCATTTATCGGTCCATGTCCATCCTGTCCGACTTCTCGGATCAGGTGGTCATTTTGAAGGCAACCAGCGTGGTTTGCGGCTTGAATGGTCGGGCGGCTGGTCTTCAGAAGCGGCTCATCGACTCGCGGCAGACGGTAGGGTTTGGTCAGTATGTTCAGGACCTACGGTCTGCCCAAGCCGGGAATCGGGAAGCCCATCAGAAGCTACTAGACCACGGGGCGGCGGCATCCGTCCAGGTGGGTCGGATTCTAAAGGACACTAAGGCTCTTGGAGAAGGGATTCAGGGCATCGCAAAGCTGTATTCGCAGGAAGAACGCGCCCTCATCCGCTTGAACCAATCCCACACGCCTGAGTTAATCGACAAGACTGGGAAATTCATTCTCGAACTTGCCGCCCAGATGTTTGGGAGTCATCCCAAGGTTACGGCAATCCCGACTTACGGTGAGTTGCTGAATACCTTCATTTTTAGGCATGCGCTGTGCACCTTCCTTCTTGCCCTGGACTGGGGTGCCAATGGGGGAGTCCAGGACGCCAAGCCAGAAAGGCTTCAGAACGACTTGATCGACATGAACTTCGCTGCCTACGGAACTTTCTTTGATGGCTTGATGAGTGGCGATGCAAAGTGCCTCCAGGTGCACAAGCAGGCTCGAATCTGGCTCAGAAGGGTGTTCCAGTGCCGATTGAGCGGCGGTTAATTCTGCTTCCCGGATATTGTTCAAATAGGATGAGGTAGGTAGAAAAATGAAACTTCGCCGGGTCCGGATCCAGAATATTCGCAGTTTTCTCCATGCAGAGGAGTTGCTGCTTGACGGGAATATTTCAATTCTCATTGGGCCCAATGGTGGTGGTAAAACTAACCTGTTGGACACCATTACAACCTTTCTCCGGCGGCATCTTCTTAGCTCATGGGTTTATCGCCGGACTCCATCGGAAAGCCGACCGGACCAAATACAGGTAACTGGAAATGATGTAATTAATAACACGCCGTTCGAACCTCACTTTAGTGGTAGCGCCTTGCCACAAGAGGTCGAATTCGAAGTCGAGGTTACCCTCACAGACATCGTAAATATGGCGAAAATTCAAGCGGATGCGGCTAGACTCGCGGTCGTCGCCGAATTGAATGGATTCAATACTAATTTGCGACAGGCTTTGTCGTGGGACCTTCTTTCCATCCTCGTAAAGGATCGATTCACATATCGAATTAGTCAGAATAGCTTGCAGCCACCAAGTTCAGAAGCAGCCCGCCTATTTCATGGATACCTAACACTCTTCGAGGCAGACGGAATTCTGCGGGAGTGCGAGGGTGAAGCGCGACTCTCAACTCCGATGCTTTCACTACCGGTCAATCGAGCCGCCAGCGGATTTCAGTCCTCGATCTCACTCTCTGGGCATAGCGAAATTGATTTAAAGAAGCAGGTGGATGCAGCGAATTCACGATCAGGTGCAAATATTGTTGGGTTAGCTGTTGGACGCATAGCCCTGAGGCACAGATTGCTTCTTGATAAGGACTTGGGCGGGGCGATGGGAGTATTCCTTGAAGACCCACAAATGCAGTCATTGACTCGGATTTTGGAGAGTCTTGGATATGGATGGGAGCTAGTCTCTGTCAATCCTCTTGCCAATCAATACGACATTCGTTTGTCCAAGCAAGGGAAGTCGTTTTTTGTGTCCTCTGCTTCTTCTGGAGAGAAGGAGCTTCTTACTTATCTCTTTGGGATCTTTGCTCTTAATGTGCGAGATGCGTTGGTTGTAGTGGACGAACCAGAGTTGCATTTACATCCAAGGTGGCAGAAAACGCTACTTGCCCTGTTTGAAACCCTTTCGAAAGAGACGGGGAATCAATTCCTCCTGGCAACCCACTCACCAGTATTCGTTTCCGCGTCGTCCATTCAATATGTCTCTCGGGTGTTCAGCCATGACCAACAGAGCAGGATAGTTCGGCTGAAGAACGACTCCCTTCCAGAACCAAAACACCTGTTCGGAATTGTGAACAGTCAGAATAATGAACGGATGTTCTTTACGGAGCGTGTGGTCCTAGTTGAAGGAATTTCAGACAGACTCCTGTTTGAGATAGTGCTTTCCTCAAAAATGAAAGCAGCAGAAGCGCTCGGTTCATATGAAATCATTAGTGTTGGTGGAAAAAACTTCTTTGGCGCTTACGAACAGGTTTTGAATGCAGCAAAAGTGCCCTATGTGATTATTGCTGATCTAGACTATGTCAATCAGGTTGGGACCTCTGAGTTGAAAGGATTATTCACTCTCAACGAGAAGAAGGTGAAGGCGTCTCTTCTTGAGGACCCTGCAAGCACGGATGGTCAGACATTTGTCGATAACCTTGAACATGCAATCAACGCCAAGGAATATGAACAATTGCGCATCCTTTGGGAATATATCAAGGGGCGTCGAAGCAAGCTGAAACCGGAGTTGACCACCGAGGAGCGAGCCTTACTTGATGACTTCCTACTACGGGAGCGTGATGATTCGATCTACATTTTAAGGTTAGGGGCGCTTGAGGATTACCTACCTGACGGCTATAAATCCAAGGACCTCTCCAAGGTCATTCGTCTACTTGAACGCCCCGATTTTTGGGAACTGCTTCCTGAGATTGGTCGGACTGAATTAGAGGAAATTGCTCAGTCTATAGCTGACCGGTTCCATGCTGTTTACTGAGCTAAATTAGCTCGAATCCTCACCCAGTGCCTGCGATAGAAAACTGGGGCGGGTCAGGCTCGGAGGGGATAACGCGGGCAGTGGATCAAATTTTGAGTCTCCTGATACTCCCGTTCGGGCACTAATAATCCACCGATCCGTTGGCTTCGATGGACGAAATTGAGCCGCCTCGGTTGGATGAAGGATCGGAACCTAGTCGGTCTAGGCCTCCGATCACCTTTGAGGGGGCTCACAATGGGGATCAGTTATCTCAACCTTCGTCCTGAAATTCGACGGCTCATGGTTGACGAAATCCGAGCGGGGAACCACTACGTCAGCCCTCGGCTTTCGGTCGAGGGCCGTCTTAAATGGCCGACCTTACTTGAGGAGGCTGCTGCAAATCTGGATGATGATTGGCTAGCGGAACAGTTGCTTGGATTGAATTTTGTTCAACCTCAAGAATCTTATGTTCGAAAAGAAACCCAACGTATTCGAAAGGTCAATCAGCCACAGGCGGCTGAACAGCTCGCTGAAGGTGAATTCAATCGATATTACCTTCGTGCATTGTGCCTGCATGCTGCGACTCTCGGAATCGGTCACCTCATCGTGTACCGAGGTAAAGCGGTCCATAGCCCAAGGCCCGAATCAGAGGCAAAAATAGGCACAGCCGTTGATGTTGGGACTTTGTTGAAGGAGCTGAGAAGGAATGATTTTGTAATGATTGGCGAGGTTCTTGGTGTGCCGGGTGGTCCAAATTCTGGAATCACCTGTAAGCTTCCCTGATATAGATGGGAAACCTAAGTGCTCAAGGGGTATCCCTGACGAGCATTCCGTGCGCGTTGATCTTCTTCCGCCCCCACCTTGCCTTTTCCTATCGTGATTGGGTTTGGAACAAAAAACGTAATCCTATATAAGGCAAAGCGATGTCTGTACAACAGCTTCGAATCCTCATTGATGTTGTAGCCGATATGGTCCTATGCCAGATGAACTCGACGCCTGGCTCTTATTTTGATCTCTATATCAACCCTCTTGACGGTCATCGCACGCTTGCAGGGTACCCACCTGATGCTTTCACCCATCGTGGCCTATATGGAATTCGGCTGTTGAAAGAAGACAAAGGCGCTATCGCTTACATCGGAAAAACGGAGAACGACAATCGGCTTCGCCACCATATTTTTTGTGAGAATAAAAATGGCTCTGAGTTGGTGAATCCTGGGTCAGGCAAGAATGACGAAATTCGAAGGGCCATTGCCCATAATTTCAACATCCAGCTCTGTCTGTTCAAGGATCCAGATTTAGACAAGCCCACCCTTTCCTGCCTTGAAATCGCCTGCATCCTGAAAGCAAGAGCCCATTTCATCGCAACCTTTCCTGGCTATGAGCACTGGAATAGGCGTGTAGGTTGAGCCGACTCGCTGACTCCCTTAGGGCAAATCCCCCCAGCGAGACAAAACACCTGCCGAGAGAGCAAGTCTCTTCCGATTCTCATCCCCAGAAATATTTCAATTGGTCGTGAGTCGACCCCCTAGGTGGTCGTTCCAATGAAGGGTTTTAGAGCACGGTATTCCTCCGGCCCCCTGCCGAGCAGTCACTTCCTTCAGGAAGACAGCATGGGGGACAGGAGCGGTCGGCAAGGGTTTGCAAAACTTGCCAACCAGCGCCTGGGCAACCAGGGAGCAGGTCCTTGGCCCAGTCAATGCAACGGGATCTAAAACTCCTCGGAAGATCCTGGGCCGGTTGGCTGACCTACTGACCCGACGCTGGTAGAGGCACACATCAGCAAAGGTGGCGGGCTGGGGCTTGGGCTGGGCCTTGGCCCGCTTCGATGCCCTTTCCTTGGCACCGGCCTTCGAAGCCTTTCGAGTCGCTGCCATCTCCCGGTATTTCGGGTCAGAGATGCTCTTCACCAGCCCCTGCGCCAGCCACTCTTCCACAAGGTCTTCGCGGTACAAGACGGTGCGGTATCCCATCGGCCTGAAAGGGGGACCGATTTCATCCTTTCTGAGCAGGTACCAGTAGGTTTTTGACAGCCCGTACCTCTCTTCCATCTGTGCAGGAGTCAGCCAGACGTGCGGAGCCTTGGATCCTCCGAGTGGTTTCAGGTCTTTCTTGAGCCCGTCAGTGCTACCTGCAGTTTGGTAACCAGTGCGTGTTTTTTTAGCCATACTATGACCTCCGTATTGCAAAAACAATCTATGGAGCCGATTTTCTGTGCGAGTTCAGAGCCATGGTGAAAGCGAAATCCCTATTTCTTGAAGTATAGGAAATTGGGCAAAATGCTGTCAATTAAAAAATGCCTTCCATGCGATAAAAGTGATTGAAAAAACAAGGCAAAACGCTTACTACTAAATTGAAAATATAAATAACAATCAATTAACTCACACCAAGTTATTGCCAGAACCGAGGACGTTTACCAGCCATGGCCAAGTTAACGACTTCATAAGCGGTGCGTAGTAATTGCTGAGCAGCACCTTTGCCACATTGGGTCTTGCCTGGCCTCATCGGGGGTGGGGCGGAATTCCTCCGCACCCAGCCAGCCCCCCCGTGGCCTTCTTGGGGTCCATCAATTCTCGCTAACCCCGGGTCCGTCTCTGCGGTCAGTCCTGGGCGGTGCTCTAATGCTGAGCCGTGGGGTAGGGGGCACTTCCCCCAAACCCCTTCGGGGTCATTCAAAAATCAGTGCAAACAAGACCCGAGTGAGACCCGCAGAGGGATTCGAACCTAATTCCCATTGATACCGCTAAACGCAAAAAAGCCCGTCGACTCAATGTCGGCGGGCTTCTTCTGGCGGAGAGTGAGGGATTCGAACCCTCGGTAAGCTTTTGACCTACACACACTTTCCAGGCGTGCTCCTTAAACCACTCGGACAACTCTCCAATGGCTTCCGCGCCAAGGCGGAAGCGACAAGGTTAACACGGCCCTGGGCTTGCGCCAAGGGCCGGTCTTGGTGAACCCTACACGGCCTCGAGGACGGCCACCAGCAGCTTCCAGAAGTTGCCCACGGAGGGCACGTTCACGTGCTCGTCGGGGGTGTGGACGTCCCACATGCTGGGGCCGAAGGAGACCATCTCCATGCTGGTGTACTTCTCGCCGATGAGGCCGCACTCTAGGCCGGCGTGGATGGCCATGATCTCCAGGGGCTTGCCGAACACCTTCTGGTTGGCGTCCTGGACGATCTGCACCAGGGAGGCCTTGGGCTCGGGCTTCCAGCCGGGGTAGCCGCCGGTCACGTGGGACTGGAAGCCGCCCAGGGCGCAGGTGGCGGCGATGCGCTCGGAGAGGGCCGTGCGCGAGGCGTTGATGGAGCTGCGGGTGAGCAGGTTCACTTCCACTTCGGTCTCGCGGGTGTCGATGACGCCCATGTTGGTGGAGGTCTGCACCAGGCCTGCGATGTCGGGGCTCATGGCTTCGACGCCGTGGGGCAGGGCCAGCAGGAGGCGGAGGAGGGCATCCGTATCGGCCGCGGCGAGGACCTGGGTGGCTTCACCGGCCTCCAGGCTGAGGTGCAGGCCCGGATCGTGGGCGCCCAGGGCGGCGCGCCAGTGGGCCTCGTGGCCCGCCAGGGCCGTCTTGAAGGCCTGCTCCTGCGCAGGATCCAGCAGCAGCGTGGCCGAGGCCTCGCGGGGGATGGCGTTGCGCTTGTTGCCACCCTTGATGCCCGCCAGGGCGAAGGGGAAGGCGGGCTTGAGGGCGCTGAGCACCTGGGCCAGGATCCGGATGGCGTTCCCCCGGCCGGCGTTGATGTCGATGCCCGAGTGGCCGCCCTTGAGGCCGAAGACCTTCAGGCGGAAGGGCTTCGTGCTGGCCGGAGCCGCGCTGCGAAGGAGCTGGCGGGTGACGATGGTGTCCTCGCCCCCGGCGCAGCCGATGGTGAGGAAGCCCTCCTCCTCACTGTCGAGGTTCAGGAGGTACTGGGCCTTGAGAACCCCAGGCTGCAGGCCGTTGGCGCCCGTGAGGCCCGTCTCCTCGTCGATGGTGATGAGCACTTCAAGGGGGCCGTGGGCGATGGTCTTGTCCGCCAGCACCGCCAGGGCACCCGCCACGCCGATGCCGTTATCGGCGCCCAGGGTGGTGCCCTTGGCCCGCAGCACGTCCCCGTCCTTCCAGACCTGGATGGGGTCCTTCAGGAAGTCGTGCTCGGTGCCCTCATTCTTCTCGCAGACCATGTCCACGTGGGCCTGCATGCAGAGGGTGGGGCGGCCTTCCTTGCCGGCCGTGGCCTGCTTGCGGATGATGACGTTGCCCACCGCATCGAGCTCCACCTCGCAGCCCAGGGCCTTCGCCTGGTCCGCCACCCAGGCGGCTGCAGCGGCCTCGTTCTTGGAACCCCGGGGGATCTTGGACAGTTCCAGGAAGTAGGACCAGAAAGTCTTGGGTTCAAGGGTATCGAGCAAAGCAGTCACAGTGCCTCCAATGGGCGGGCCCCGGGGGGCTCCCTCCCCCCCAGGGTACCGGTGCGCCCTCCGGCTCGGCGTGACCGGGGTCACGAAGGCGGGACAACTCCTTTCTTACCAGGATGTGTATTTTCCAATTCTTTACCCTATGATTCGTAGCAACTGACTTTCCATGCAAAGCCTGCCAAATAGACCTTTTCGAGCCCACTTTGTCCCAGAGCCCCGGCGGTGCTGACAGCAGGTTCCCCGACGCGATCGAACGCTGGGCGGCGCCCCTTTTGCGCCTGTTCCGGGACCGGAGCAACAGCATCGAGCAGCGCACCTTCCAGGGCATCACCCTCACCACTGGCCTGCTGTGCCTGCTGGTAGTGGTGCCTCTGAACATCATCCAGAAGCTGCCCCCCCTGATGGTGATCTCCGCTGGCGCCCTGGGGCTGATCGCGCTGGGGCTCTTCTTCGCCACCCTGCACGGCTTCTATGGGATGAAGACGCTGTTCCTCCTGGCCATGATTGACTTGGACCTGAGCTGGTTCAACAACGGCGGGAGCCAGGGCAGCATTGGGCTCTTCTTCTTCCCTGCGGCGATGTACCTGGTGATCTTCTTCAAGGGCCTCACCCGCTGGTTCCTGCTGTCCCTCTATCTGGCCAATGGGCTCGGGCTCCTGTGGCTGGAGTGGGTCCGGCCAGGGTGGATCTGGCCCTTCCCAAATCCCTGGAGCCGGGTCCTAGACCTGGGCACGGGCTTCATCGTCTGCAGTGTGATGTGTGTGGTGATCCTGTGGATGGTGCTAGCCTCCTACCACCGGGAGCGGCAGCGCCTCGCCGAGTCCCTGGAAGCCCAGGGCCAGAGCGAGGCCCGTTTCCGGGCCCTGATCATGCAGGCCCCGGTGCCCATCACTCTGGCTTCGGCCCAGGGTCGCATCGAGTACGTCAACCGGGCTTTTGAGCAGGTGCTGGGCTACAGCCTGGAGGACTTGCCGGATGTTCGGACCTGGTGGGAGAAGGCTTACCCCGATGCGGCCCTGAGGGAGCGCGCCTCCAGCCACTGGGCCGAGCTCATCCGCCGCGCCATGGCCACGGGCGCATCAGTGCGGCCCGAGGAGCACCAGGTCACGGCCAGAGATGGACGGTCCCTGCACCTTGAGATCCAGGCCGCCAACATCGGCGGCCAGTGGCTGGTGATGTTCACGGATGTCTCCGAGCGCCGCCGAAGCGAGGAGGCCATGCGCCAGACCCAGAAGCTGGAGAGCCTGGGCGTGCTGGCTGGGGGCATCGCCCATGACTTCAACAACCTGCTGAGCGCCATGCTGGGGAACCTGAACCTCGCCCAGATGAAGCAGCCCGTCGGCGCGGCCTCGGGGCCCTACCTGGAGAACATGGAGGGCACCATCCTCAAGGCCGCGGAGCTCACCCGCCAGATGCTGGCCTACTCGGGCAAGGGCCGCTTTGTGGTGGAGCCCCTGGATCTGAACCGCCTGGTGGGCGAGATCACCCACTTGCTCACGGTGTCCATCTCCAAGCGCGTCGTAGTGGACTACCAGCTGGATGCGGACCTGCCCACCATCGAGGCAGACGCGGCCCAGATCCAGCAGATCATCATGAACCTGGTCACCAACGCCTCCGAGTCCATCGGCGAGTCCAATGGCCACATCACGGTGGGCACGTCGCGGCGGGAGATCCTGGCCCGCGATCTGGAGACCACCTTTCTGGGCCAGAACCTCCAGCCCGGATCCTACGTCACGCTGTGGGTGGAGGACTCCGGCAGCGGCATGGAGCCCGGGATCCTGTCCCGCATCTTCGATCCCTTCTTCAGCACCAAGGGCTCAGGGCGGGGCCTGGGCCTGTCCGCCATGCTCGGCATTTTGCGGGGGCACCAGGCCGGCATCGAGATCCAATCAGAGCCCGGCCAGGGCAGCCGCTTTGAGGTCCACTTCCGGGCCAGCGAGGCTGAAGTTCCCGCGCCGGTGCTGAGCCTGGAGCCGCGCCAGCCCCGCTTCCAGGGACGCATCCTGCTGGTGGATGACGAGCCGGAGCTTCGCTTCAGCTACAGCAGCATGCTCGCGCATCTGGGCTTCCAGGTGGTGGCCGCAAAGGACGGTGTCGAAGCTCTGGAGCGCTTCCAGGCGGGCCACTTCGTGCTGGTGTTCATGGACCTCACCATGCCCCGCATGGACGGCCGCCAGGCCTTCCAGCGCATGAAGACCCTGGATCCCGAGGTGTGCGTGATCCTCGCCAGTGGCTACAGCCAGGGCGAGGCGGTGGATTCCATGCAGGGCCTGCGTCCCGCGGCCTTCATCCAGAAGCCCTTCAGCTTCCAGGCCATGACCGCAGTCCTGGAGCAAGTGCTCGGCTAGAATCGCAGACATGCTCCGTCGCCTCCTGCCGCTCCTCCTGCTTCTGGGCCTGCCCCTGGCTGCCCAGACTGTCAGGGTTCTCATCCAGACCGAACTCGGGCCCATCGAGGTCCTGCTGGAAGAAGCCAGGGCCCCCCGCACCGTGGCCAACTTCCTGCGTTACGTAGACGCGGGGATTTACCGGGACGGCCGCTTTCATCGCACGGTGACCCCCGCCAACCAGCCCCAGAGCCCCGTGAAGATCGAAGTGATCCAGGGCGGCGCCACGCGGGAGGACCGGGACTTCCCGCCCATTCCGTTGGAGCGCACCCGTGATACGGGGCTGCGCCACGTGGATGGGGCCATCTCCATGGCCCGGGGGGCACCGGGCTCCGCCACCAGCGACTTCTTCATCTGCATCGGCGACCAGCCGGAGCTGGATTTCGGGGGCCGGCGCAACCCTGATGGACAGGGCTTCGCCGCCTTCGGCCGCGTGGTGAAGGGCCAGGGCCTAGTGCGCAAGATCCAGGGGCGACCTGCTAAGGAGCAGACGCTCAGCCCGCACGTGAAGATCCTTTTCGTGAAGCGGCTCTAGTCAGCTGCCTTCAATGAATCCGCGTACTGCTTGTCGAAGCCGAGGATGTGGTGCAGGACCCAGTCCACCAGGAAGACGCCCAGTTCACCTGGGTTCGCGGCCTCGGGCTGGACTGCGTGCTGCTGTTGGAACGCCTGGACCTGCTGCAGGAGTTCGGCATGCTCGGCCTTGTGGGCATCCAGGCCCGGGTAGGCACTGGCGGCCATGTGGGCCTCCTCGTCCTGGAAGTGCCTGCCGGCGTGCTCCTTCAGGGCCGTCAGGGTCTGGGCCACTGGGGCGCCCTGGCGCAGGTTCTCCTGCAGCCGGTTGAGGAGGTTGAAGAGCTGCTCATGGGCATCGTCGATGCTGGCGATGCCGGTCCGGTACTGATCACTCCAGCTGACGAGGGCCATGGGATTCCGATCAGGGCAGGGGGGAAGATGCAGACGGTGAGGCTCGCCCTCCCAGCCTACTTGTCCATAGGCGAAAGACTATAGGGCCGATTGCCTATGGTGTCCCGGTCCAGAAGCCCCAGACTTTCCAGGTGGGATCAAGCGGTGCTGGCTCCAGGACCGCAGGCCCAAAGGTGATGTCATGCGGGAATCCATGCAGGGAATGCAGACCCATCGGGTCGACCACTATCGCGAGCTGGGCCAGGGGGCCATGCACGCCCTGCGGCTCCAGGAGGCCGCGGAAGTGGTGCTGCAGGAGGCTCACCTCAGTGCCGCCCACCGGGCCGTGCTGGTGAATGCGGTCCGCATTGCCCGCACCATCCACGACGTTGGCTCACTGGGGAGCTGAGTCAGCCTACTGCCGGGCCTTTTTCAGCACGCTCTGGCGCAGATCCTGATACTCGGCCTCGCTGAGCAGGCCATCTTTCTTCAGCTTCTCGAGTTTCTCCAGCTCGGTCCTCAGGTCGAAAGTTCCGCTGGGAGCCACGGGTGGCACCGGGGCCACAGCGGGAGCCGCAAGCGGGGCCAAAGTCTGGACCGGCATCGCCACGGGCTTGGCCTGCGGGGTCGGGACTGGCGCTGGAGTCGGGGCGGCGGGCAGGGCCGTGGAGGTCCCGCCCTTGGGGCCGGCGCTGCTGACCCGGCCCTCCACCAGCCGCACGGAAAAAACTTTGATGTTTTCCTTCCGGCCGACTCCGAACCAGCGGTCCTGGTCGAAGGTCTCGTAGTCGAGGATGCGGGCCTGTTCCAGCTGAGTGGTGGCCGTGGGCTTGCCCAGGAGGCCCAGGACCTGCTCTTCCGTCATGCCCAGCTGCACCCGCTCGGGCGCGAAGGTCGGCTCGGCGCAGCCCAGCAGGGCCAGGGCGAGGAGGGAAGGGGCGACAAACTGCCTCATGGGAGGACCTCCGGGAACTGACTCCCAAGCTACCATCCTCAGTGAGCGAGGGTGGGCTCCTCCGTGCTCAGCGAGGGAAGTTCGGTCCGATCGACGACCGGCCCCGCCGAGGCCTGGCAGGTGGGGCAGTGGCCCCGACAGGTCCAGGCGCAGAGCGGCCTCGGGCCCTGGGGCCTGGACGGTAGCGATGCGGGGAACCCAGCGGCCATGTCCTCAGGATAGCCTGAGGCCTGGGCCTATTTGTAGACGCCGCAACCCACGACCACATCCCCCTCGGCCAGGAGGTACGAGGTCTTCTGCTCGACCTTCCGGGTCTCGGGGTTCGGCCGCTTGTAGTCCACCCAGCCGCCGCCCTTCTGCTGGCCCATGGCCAGGTTCTCCTTCACGTATTGCTTGCCGTCCGGATCCTTGACGTTGAAGCGGTTCACACCGATGGCATTGGGCTCGGCGCCGTGGGCGAGGATGGTGCCCTTCAGGTCGTAGACGAACAGATAGATGGAACTGCCAGGTTTCACGTGGAAGCGGCCGCTGGCCTTGTTCACCTCGCCGAAGAAGGCTGGTTTGCCGTTGGCCTTCAGGAAGGCGATGCCCTCCTTCACCATGGCCTCAGCCTTGGCCTTGTCCTGGGCGACCAGCGGGAAGGCCACAAGCAGGGCCAGGATGGGAAGGAGGGCCGATCGGCGCATGGGGTGTCCTTGGGGATTTTCAGCTTTATCGGTCAGAAAAGTCAAAGCTTGAGGTCCAGCCCAACGCCTGGGTCGCCAAAAGTTTCGCCTTTCTCCCCACGGGACGATCAGGAGAGCGTGGGGGTTGCACCGCGATGACGCATGACAACTACAACGATCTGGGACAGGAAGCCATCCATGCCATCCGCATGGAGGAGGCGGTGAAGGTGGTGCTGAACGAGACCCAGCTCAGCCCAGCGGACCGCGCTGTGCTGGAGAATGCGGTGCGGATCGCCAGAACCCTCCAGAAGGCCCTCAAGGCCGCCGGCTGACCTGGATGACGCTAGGACAGGCTCTCGTGCCAGGCCTTCATGGCCAGAATGAGCTGCTCGGAGGTCTCTAGGAAGGCGCCCCCAGGGCAGCCCCGGGAGGACGCCGCCGTGGTCTCGTCTCCAAGGCCCTGCTCCACCACCTCGGCAGCGGCCTGATGAAAGGCTTCGTGGAGCTGGTCCACGGTCTGGAGATGGCCGGACGACCCCCCGGAACTCGTGACCTGGGCGCGGAGCCACTTGCCGAACTCGCACTGGTCCTTTCTGCGGAGGGACTCCGCAGCGGGGTGGGCCAGCCCAGACTCCAGGGCGACCTTCAGGCGGGTCCGCCAAAGCAGGTGGATTCCGATGGCCCTCTGAAGGTCTTCCTTCTGGATCACTTGACCGCCGATGGCGGCCGGGCCGCGCAGACCTCTACACTACTGGCTCCAGCTCCCGGATCCCATAGGGTGAATGACTTGCCGTGGCCGACCTTCGTGAGTCATGCGGCCCCGATGCCCCGGGCCAAGCTGCTGGCGCACTGGCTGCGGTTCGACGCCAACCTCAGCGCAGGACCACCTCCAACCCTGTGGGGCGCCCCTCCTGCATCACGTGATAGCGGGTCCGGTTCTCCACATGCTGCCCGAACTCTAGGTAGGGCCTTGCCTCAAAGGCCGCGCTCCCGGGCCGATTGAATACTCGGATTCCCCGGGGGCTCGCCTCGTGTGTGCGATAGGTTTCGCAGGGTCGGGCCGGGACGAGCCGATGCAATACATTGTCCTCGAAATCAAAGCGGTCCCTGACTTCGAGCATGGCGATGGGCTGGGTGTTCACGAAGATGATGGCTTGCATGCTGCCCTCCATGGGGTCAGATGGCCATGGGTTGAGGCTCCAGATGGGCTCCCAAGCTTCTGACCCTGGCCTTCAGGTGCCAGAGGCTGCTGATGGTGGCGGCGGAGGCATCCTGGATGGCGTGCCGAAGCACCAGTCTCCTGCTGGGTGAGGTCCCCCACTTCAGGTCCTGCAGCACCCAGGAGACACAGTGGATGAAATCCTCGTGGTGATAGCGCAGCCTCCGGAATTCATCCAGGTGCGCGTAGACCTGACCGCCATCCTCCAACCACTGGCTAAGGAATCCGGTCCGAAAGTCCTCCAGGATCCCCTCTAAATCCGGGTGTTCAGCGCCACCGTCGATGGAATCCAGCAAACGATCCATAAACTCAAGCTGAGTGATCACTGCCAAGTCGAAGACCATTTCCAGCTCCTTTCCCCCCTGTGGAGAGCCCTGTCAGGGATTCACCTTGGTGGGGGTTTGGACCCGAACAACTCCTGCTCCGCCTGGAGCCAGTCATCCAGGGCCTGACCGTGGCCCCCACCACGGGACTCGAAAATCTCGTAGGCGCGAAGTGCGATGTCCTCAGCGCTGACCGGCGGAGGCGTGGGGCGGGGGGCCTTGGTGAGCTTGACCACCTGAGTCCTGGTCTGGAATATCTCCCTGACGTCTGCCTCGGCCTTCCGGCGCACGCTGGGGGTGCTTGCCAAGGGGTGCACGGTCCTGGTGGGAATCGGCGGCACCTCCATCATCGCCCTGCCTGAGTTGTCGACCTTGTTGCGAACCGGGCTCATGCGCAGACCTCTCCCCATCGCTTGCCTACCGGTTCCCAGCGCGGGCAGAGCCCTCCTGGGACGGGTAGAACCTCGTCCAGACTTCAGCCTCGAAAGGTCGACCTCATCACCGACCTATCGCTGCACTTGTGACATTGCAAGCTAGGTTAACGGCTGTAGACAGCTCCGCCATTACAGGAAACAGGTAGTTTAAGGAATCGAAATAAGGGTGTTAGAGCCCCGAGGGCTGGTCTTTTCCAGGTCAGGAACCCTGGCTCTGGAATGGCGGCCAGCCCCACGGGGCGACAACAGCCGGGGGGTGCCAGATGGGCACCACCTGTTTCCCGGTAGCCAAGTCCCGCATATCCCTACACCTGCACTATTCGGGCAACTTTCCCCTAATTCGAACCTTGTTGGTTTACTTGGTTTGAATATGCTTTAGTAGGTAAATACAAACCAATAAAAAAAATCTATAGATTTTATCTACGTGATGTTTCGACCGTTCGACACCCGAGGTGACGTCCATGGTCAGCGCTTCATTGAGTTCCAAGGATGCGGCCAGCCTGAGTTCGAAGGCTGAGCAGCGACTGGCCGCCCATTCGAAGGCACCCCCGCAGCCTTCGGGCCTGGAGGAGGCTCTGCGGCTCCAGCATGAGTTGCAAGTGCATCAGGTCGAGCTCGAGGTGCAGAACGAGGAACTGCGCGAGGCCCAAACCAGGCTCAACACCCTGCTAGAGGAATACAGCATCCTTTACGAACTGGCTCCCGTGGGCTACCTCCAGCTGGATGCGAATGGGATCATCCGCCGGGCCAATGCTCGGGCCGTCGCCCTGCTTGGGCGGGAGGTTTCCGCCCTGGTCGGCCTGGCTTTCGGCAGGCTGCTCATGCCCGCGAGCCAGCCCCTATTCCAGAACTACTTCAAGGGCCTCCAAGCGAATGGCCAACCGGAACCCTGCGAGGTCGAGGTCCAGCACGCCAAGGCGGCGTCGACCTGGATCAGCCTCGAAAGTTCGACCACCATGGGCAAGAACGATCACCGGCTCACGTTCGTTGATGTCACCCAGGCTCGGCGGCTCAGCCGCCTGCTCAAAGAACACCAGGCTCAGCTTGAGACACTGGTCCTGGAGCGGACCCGGGACCTGGAGCAGCGGAATGCGGACTACGCCGACCTCTACAACCACGCCCCCTGCGGTTACCACTCCTTGGATAGCCAGGGGTTGATCACCAACATGAACGACACCGAACTCCAGATGCTCGGCTTCACCCGGGAGGAAGTGGTCGGGCGCATGAACATCCGCGAGCTGTTCAGCGAGGCGAGCAGGCAGCAGTTTGAGCGCGATTTCCCGATCTTCCTGGAGACGGGCGTGACCCGGAATGTGGAGTTGGTCCTGAAGCGCAAGGATGGCTCGGAGTTCCCAGTCTTGGTGAGCGCCAACTCCCAGTACGACGCCCAGGGGAATTTCATTCAATCATTCAGCACGGTGGTGGATGATGCCGTTCGCTTCCAAGCCCAGGCGAACCAGCGGGCCAGGCAGGAGGAGCTGGAACAACTCGTGGTGGAACGCACCAAGACGGTCCGGCGCCTGGCATTCGAGGCGACCCTCGTGGAGGAACGGGAACGCCGGGCCATCGCCCATGAACTCCATGACAACCTGGGGCAGCTCCTCTATTCGGCCAAGCTGAAGACGCAGCTGCTGCTCGATGCCGAAGTCTCTGAGGAGCAGGTCGCGCTCTGCCGTCAATTGGAGGGTCTGCTTCGCAGCGCGATCCTGGCGGTGCGGAGCCTTACGACCAAGCTGAGTCCCCCCACCATCGAAGGACTCGCCTTCCCAGCAGTCCTCCAGACCGTGGTCGAAGAGCTGAAGCAGGGCTTTGGCTTGGAGGTTCTCCTGGAGGATGACAGGGCCCCCAAGGCCGTCGACCCGAGCCTGGGCACCTTTTTCTACCGGGCCGTCCGGGAGCTCCTGATCAACGTCGCGAAGCACTCGGGGCACTGCACCGCGCGGGTCCGGACCTACCTTCAGGGCAAGACCCTCTGCGTGGAAGTGGAGGATCCTGGC
The DNA here is from genome assembly GCA_903913215.1 of uncultured Holophagaceae bacterium. Lineage (GTDB taxonomy): Bacteria > Acidobacteriota > Holophagae > Holophagales > Holophagaceae > Geothrix. The sequence continues at coordinate 6,965 of CAIWKE010000008.1, read as the reverse complement.
CCGGGCATCGAGGATCTCAAAGTGTTGTTGAATCGCACAACCACGCATGGACTCAGGATCATCCGGGAGCGGATCACCCAGATGGGCGGCGACCTCAGCTCCCTGCGTGTCCCCGACAAGGGGTGGGTCGTCACCTTGAGGATCCCCCTCCCACCAAAGAAAGCAGAGGTGCAGCCATGACCATCCGGATTGCCATTGCGGATGACCACCGCCTGTTCCGGGAGGCCCTGCGCTCGATCCTGACCAAGGATCCAGCCCTGACCATCGTCGGTGAGGCCAGCACTGGCGCCGAGACCCTCTCCCTGGTGGCCGAGCAAGTCCCGGATGTCCTGCTGCTGGACATCGCCCTCGCAGACTGCAGTGGCATCCAGGTGGCCCGGAAGGTCGTGGTGGGCTTTCCCTCCGTGAAGGTGATCGCCCTCACGGGGTACCTCGACAAGGCCTTCATCGAGGAGATGCTGAAGTCCGGCGCCCTGGGCTACGTGTCCAAGTCGGCTTCGGCGGAGGACCTGCTCCGGTCCATTCGGACTGTGGCCGAAGGCCAGCGGTATCTCTGTACGGAGGCCACCCAGGCCATGCTGAGGCACGTGCAGCCTACGGGCACGCCGTCGAGCCCCCCGGTGACCATCCTCTCCCGGCGGGAGCAGCAGGTTCTGAAGCTGCTGGCCGAAGGCAGCCGTTCCAGCGAGATCGCCGAGGAACTGGGCATCTCACTGGCCACGGTGGAGGTCTACCGACGGAACATCAAGGCCAAGCTCGACATCCACTCCACGGCCGAGCTGACTCGGTATGCGCTCCGGGAAGGCCTCTCCTCCTTCCTGGTCTGAAGCTGGCAGAGGCTGGTCCTGCGGCCACCCCAGCAGCCCCCTGAGGTGGGGGCTCGGCGCTCATTTGGGGTGCAGGAACCAGACACACTTGAGACGCAGCTATGCGTGTCTCATCGCTTCACCAGTGCCTTTCACAGGCAGGGAGCTGGGATGGCTTCGGACTGGCCTGTGGGTTGGGCAGCGCCAAGGAGGGTTTCCATGGCCTGAGTCAGGGCCGCGAGGGTGAACGGTTTCGCCAACACCCCCACCCTGGGGTCCGCGCTGGTGATGGAGTGGGGGATGGAGTCCAGATCCCCACTGATGAAGAGCACTGGCAGTAGCGGTCGGGTCTGTCGGAGGCGTTGGAGCATCTGCACCCCGGTCATGCCGGGCATGGTCTGGTCAAGGAGGACCAGGTCCACCCGGGGGTGACCCTCCAGCCAGCGCAACCCGTCCCATCCGTCTGACCGGTTCTCGGCGTTGTATCCCAAGGTTTCCAATAACAGGGTCAGGGTGGTCCGGAGGCAGTCGTTGTCATCCACGACCAGGACCGAGTATTGCCTTTCGGCGACATGGACTTCCACGTGCGGGCTCACACTTCCAGCGGGCATCGTCTGGCGGGTCTGGGACGTATACATACCAACTCCTCTGGCAGGTACCAGCAATGCTTGAGATGGCCGCACACTCGCTTGGATGGCCCAGGCAACCCACAGGGAACCTGAGGGCCGCCCCCCCCCCGCCTGGCCTGATCGGGGCACTTGCTACATTCGTGAAGGCTCCGAGTTTGCGCCTTCAGAGCGTGCGAACCATCCTCGAAACCGGGTAATCACGGTATGGAAATCCAGTGCGACGAGGAAGTCCCTTTTCCCGAATCCCGCCACTTCTATTCCACCAACAAGTTGGGCCCCATGTGGGGCTCGACTTATCTGGCGGAGAGAGAGGGATTCGAACCCCCGAACAGGTTTCCCCGTCTCCGCATTTCGAGTGCGGTGCCATCAACCACTCGGCCATCTCTCCAGAACGCTCATTCTACCAAGTCGCCCGCTAGAATCCAGTCCAAGGGGTGGACCATGCGGGCCTTGGGGTGGATGTTGGCAGGGTTGGTGGTGGTGCTTCCGGTGAGGGCCCAGGCCCCGGAGCTGGCCTTGACGGACGCGGCGGCGGACCGTTTCGCCGCTCTGGCCCTGCGCTGCGCGGACCAGGAGTATCCCAACAAGCTGGACCACGTCATCAACGGGCCCCAGGAGCTGCAGTCGCCGCGCGTCCTGCATCCGGCCTTCTACGGTTGCTTCGACTGGCACTCCTCCGTCCATGGCCACTGGATGCTGGTGAAGCTGCTGCGTGAGCACCCGGGCATGGCGCGGGCGGCGGAGATCCGGGCCCTCCTGGACGCACACCTGAATCCCGAGTCCATCGGTCTCGAGGTGGCCTACCTGGGGCAGCCGAACCGGCGCAGCTTCGAGCGCACCTACGGCTGGGCCTGGCTGCTGAAGCTCTCGGCGGAGCTGCGCACCTGGGACGACCCTTCCGCCCGGCGCTGGGCCGCGGCCCTGCAGCCCCTGACGGATGCCATGGTGGTGGAGTTCCGGGCCTTCCTGCCCAAGCAGACCTACCCCATCCGCACGGGGGTCCACCCCAACACCGCTTTCAGCCTCGACCTGGCCCTGGACTATGCCCGGGCCGTGGGGGATGCCCCCTTCGAGGCGCTGCTGGTGGAGCGGGCCCGGACCTGGTTCGCCCAGGATCAGGCAGGCCCCCTGGCCTGGGAACCCGGTGGGGAAGACTTCCTGTCCCCGTGCCTGGAGGAGGCAGCCCTCATGGCCCGGGTGCTCCCGGCCCGTGAGTTCCGGCCCTGGCTGCGCCACTTCCTGCCCACGCTGGAGCGGGGGCTCAGCCCAGCCATCGTGTCGGATCGCACGGATCCCAAGATCGTCCACCTGGATGGGCTGAACCTCAGCCGGGCCCGGGAGTTCTACCGCCTGGCCAAGGCCCTGGGGCCCAAAGACCCCCGCTCGGCAGCCTTCCGTCGCCAGGGTGACGCCCACGCCCGGGCCTCCCTGCCGCACCTGGCCTCGGGCAGCTACGAGGGGGAGCACTGGCTGGCCACCTACGCCGTGCGGATGCTGGCGGAGCGATGACTCAGGCCCCGGCCGGGGGGATTTCGTCCAGGCCCGCAGTGCTGGGAACGTGGGCGAAGTAGCTCTGGTCTTCAGTGAGGATGTGCCCCTTCACCAGGTCCAGAGCGAGGAACGTGGCGAGCTTGCCAAAGTCCAGCCTATTTGCCTCCACGTCGGCCTGCAGCTGCCGCGCTTTGGTCAGGAGGGAGGCGTGGATGGCGGCGTGGTGCGGCAGGTCATGGTAGTGGGCCTCCCGCAGCAGGGCCTCTTCGTCGTGGAAGTGCTGGGCCGTGTGGGCCAGCAAGGTCTCCAGGGAAAGGGCCACGTCCGCGAGGGGGCGGTCCTCCGTGATGACAGACATGAGGGCGCTGGCCAGGCGGAACAGTTTCTTGTGCTGGGTGTCGATGATGATGTTGCCGCTTTCGTAGGCACTCTCCCAGACCACCTCGAAGAGAGAGCGGCTCAGGGTGGCGCTCCCCTCGCTGGGGTCGGCGGCGGGCGCGGCCTGAACCTGGTTTCGGCCCCCGGCCTTGGCCTGGTAAAGCGCTTGATCAGCCCGGTCGATCCACTCCCGCAGCCCCTCACCCAGCATGTACTCGGCCACGCCCAGGCTCATGGTGACGTGGCCCGCGCCAGGGAAGACCCGGGCGGCCAGGGCGGCCCGCAGCTTCTCCGCCAGCCCCATGGCGCCTTCCAGGCGGGTAGCGGGGGCCATGACCAGGAACTCCTCCCCGCCCCAGCGGACGAGGGCGTCTGAGGCCCGCAGCTGCTCCCGGATGCACTGGACGGTGCCCACCAGGACCAGGTCGCCCATGCCGTGGCCATAGGTGTCATTGACCCGCTTGAAGTGGTCCAGGTCGAACATGAGCAGGGAGAGCGGCTCGCGGCGGCGATGGGCCAGGGCGATCTCCGGCAGGACGGCTTCCTCGAAGCGGCGGCGGTTCCAGGCCCCGGTGAGCCGATCGGTGGAAGCGGCCTGTTCCAGCTGATCCATGGCCCGCTGGAGGCCCAGGTTGGCCTGCTCGGCCGTCTGCCTGGCTTCGTTGAGATCCCGTAGGCGGGTGGATAGCTCGAGGTTCCGATTCTCCACCAGGGCTTCCAATTCCTCCGCCTGCCGCTCCGCTGCGGCCAGCTGGGCGGCCCGGGCCTGCTGCGTGGTCAGGTTCAGTTCGGCCATGCGGTGAAGCATGGACCAGCCCAGGAGGGCGGTCAGGGCCACCAGGGCCACCTCGACCGTGGCGATGCCTGCCTCAGATCCCAGCCAGCCCAGAGCCACGGCCCAGAGGGTGGCGCAACACACCAGGAGGGCCACGGTCGCCGCACCCAGGGCACTCGCGATGCCGACCATGTCCCGCCGGGCGCGAAAGCCTGCGCTGAGGGTGAGGCCCGCCATGAGGGGGGCGATGAGGCCCAGCAGGATTTCCGCCAGGTGCCGGCTGGGTGGCCATGGGACCAGGGCCATGGCGGTCGCCAGGAGGGAGCAGAGACCCACCACTCGCTGAATGGGGTCCAGGGCCCGGGCTCCAGGCGAGGCCGACAGCAGTTGGGAGGCGATGAGGGGCCAGAGGGCCAGGCAGAGGGCCCCCAGGGCCAGGGAGAGGGGACGGATCCAGGGCGTACAGGCCGCAGGCAGCAGGGCCGCGGCGATGCCGCTGAAGGCGATCCAGGCCCCGGCAGCCACCAGGCCGAAGAGCCCCGCCAGCCCCAGGGCCCGGTCCCGGAGGGGCCGGTAGGACAGCACCACCAGGAGGGCCAGGGCCACCAGCAGGCCAGCCACAAAGGATTCCAGGGCCAGGTTGAGGGGCCGTGGGGTTTCCAGCTGAAGCAGGACCAGGTTGGGCAGCATTGCCAGTGTCATCGGCGCCGCCGGAAGAAACCTTGGATCTGGGCACGGCACTCGGGCTCCAGGAGGCCGCCCTCCAGGGGAAAGCGGTGGTTCAGGGCCGCGCCCTCCAGGGAGGCCAGCCAGCGGGTGACCCCCACCTTGGGGTCGGTGGCGCCGTAGACCACGCGACCCACCCGGGCGTGGATGAGGGCCCCGAAGCACATGAGGCAGGGCTCCAGGGTCACGTAGAGGGTGGCCCCAGTGAGGCGGTAGTTCTTGGTCCAGGCTCCGGCGCTGCGCAGGGCCATGACCTCGGCGTGGGCCGTGGGGTCGTTCAGCTTCACAGGCTGGTTGTGCCCCCGACCCAGCAGGATGCCCTCGGAGACCACCACTGCGCCCACCGGCACCTCATCCAGATACTCCGCCCGCTCGGCCTCCTCGAGGGCGAGCTTCATGAAGTAGATGTCGTCACCAGAGAACATGGGTTGGGATAGTGTGACGGGAGTCCGGGGCCGGCACTCGCGCAAAGCAAAAAATTCGCTCTACCTAGCTAAAAAAACCACCTTTCGTAGCTGGGGAACAAAGGAGCAGTATGGCGGTTCTTTGCTTGAAGAACAAGGCTCCCACCGGTCTTTGCCGGTCGTTACACTGATGGAGGTTCAGCAAGAACCGAATTCATTCTCATGACCCCGCGCTGGCCAGGCCGTCGCGGGGTTTTTGCCAGGCCTGAAGCCGACGTCCATCCCCGAGGAGGCCCATGCGCGCGCACCTGATCCTGAAAGACGGGACCATTTTCCGGGGGCGGGCGCCGTTGGGTTTTGGCGGGAGCGGTGAGGCGGTCTTCACCACGGCCATGGCGGGCTACCAGGAGATCCTCACGGATCCCAGTTTCGCGGGGCAGATGGTCTGCATGACCTTCCCCGAGCAGGGCATCTACGGCATCCACGCGGATCTCAACGAGGGCACGCGCCCCTGGGCCACGGGCCTGCTGGCCCGCCGCCTCACCTTCGCCCCGGACCACCACCGTGCCGAGGGGGATCTGCCCAGCTGGCTCAAGCGCCATCGCATCCCCGTGCTCACGGACCTGGACACCCGGGCCCTCACGCAGCACCTGAGGGACCAGGGCGCCCAGCCCTCGCTCATCTGGACCGAGGCGGACGGCAGCCTGGAGGCGGGGGTCACCAAAGCCAAGGCCCTGCCGGACATGACCGGTCAGGCCCTCTGCGCCGAGGTGAGCTGCAAGGACCGTTACGAACTGAACGCGGGCGGTGCTCTGCGGGTGGCCGTGCTGGACGGCGGCATCAAGCTGAGCATCCTGAATCAGCTGGTGGGCGTGGGCCTGCACCTGGAGGTCTTCCCCTGGGATACCCCGGCCACGGAGCTGGCGGACAAGCGCTTTAAGGGCCTCTTCCTCAGCAACGGCCCCGGCGACCCTGCGGCCCTGCCCGGCATGATGAAGGAAGTCGAAGCCTGCCTCGGCAAGCTGCCCATCTTCGGCATCTGCCTGGGCCACCAGCTCCTGGGCCAGGCCTTCGGGGGCCGCACCTTCAAGCTGAAGTTCGGCCACCGTGGCGCCAACCAGCCCGTGCACGACCTCACCACGGGCCGCATCGAAATCACCGCCCAGAACCATGGCTTTGCCGTGGACGAACCCAGCCTGCCCCCTGAGATCGAGGTCACCCACCGGCACCTCAGCGACGGCACCGTGGAGGGCCTGCGCCACAAGCAGCTGCCGGTGTTCAGCCTGCAGCACCACCCCGAAGCCAGCCCCGGCCCCCACGACGCACATCCCGCCTTCCAGCGCTTCGTGAAACTCATGGAAAGCCAAAAAAATGATTAACCGCAGAGGACGCAGAGAGCGCAGAGGAAAGACCCCGCCTTCTTGTGTTGTTCTCTGCGCTCTCTGCGTTCTCTGCGGTTAAACAAAGGATCTTGAACATGCCCAAGCGAACGGATCTGAAAAGTGTGCTGGTGCTGGGGTCGGGGCCGATCCAGATCGGGCAGGCCTGTGAGTTCGACGACTCGGGCACCCCGGCCCTGAAGGCCCTTCGCGAAGAAGGCATCCGCACCAGCCTGCTGAACTCCAACCCCGCGTCCATCATGACGGACCCGGGCCGCGCCGACGCCACCTACATCGAGCCGCTCACCCTCGCGGTGCTGGAGAAGGTGCTGGAGGCCGAGAAGCCCGATGCCATCCTGCCCACGGTGGGCGGCCAG
>CAIWKE010000007.1 GCA_903913215.1 uncultured Holophagaceae bacterium | reverse complement strand
TCAGGCCGATGGCCCCCTGGGGGCCTGCTGCGCCGGATGCGCCGGTGGGCCCTGCCACACCCTGAATTCCTTGGGCGCCCATCAGGCCGATGGCCCCCTGGGGGCCTGCTGCGCCGGATGCGCCGGTGGGCCCTGCCACACCCTGAATTCCTTGGGCGCCCATCAGGCCGATGGCCCCCTGGGGGCCTGCTGCACCGGCAGGACCCGAGACACCCTGAGCTCCCACCAGGTTGGTTCCGCTGGCGGGCCACTGCCCCGCCGTGACCGAGCCCTTGGGTCCGTACAAGACGTTGGTGGCGGTGTTGAGGAAGAAGTCACCGTCCACTCCAAGGTTGGCGGCGGGGGTGCCGACGCCGTTGCGGACAGTCTTCCCGTCCAGGCCATTCGCTCCAGCGGCTCCAGCTGGTCCCGCGACACCCTCTGCACCGGCGGGGCCTGCGATGCCCTGGGTTCCTGCTGCGCCAGCAGCGCCTGCAGGTCCCGTGAAGCCTTGAGGCCCCTGAGGCCCCGCGGTACCGCTGACATTGCCTGGCACCCACTTGGCGCCGTTGTAGACCAGGCCCTGGCCCGGGGTGGGGACGTTGGTGGTGAGATCCAGTGGAATCCCCTGGAGGCGCAGCAGGGTGATGGTGTTTTGCGTGCCACTGATGTCACCCGCGAAGGCGCCGCTCACCTCGAAGGCGCTGCGAGCCTGAAGGGCGGGCACGAGGTCGGTGTCGGGCGAGAGGTGGATGTCGGAGACCGTGACGCGGAGCTTGAGGTTGGCCTGGGCCAGCACCGAGGTGGGAATGGCGGGCATGGGCGCGGCGCCCAGCTCCACACCGTAGAGGCCCGTGTTCACAGCCACGGACTGGGCACCGGAATTCCAGAGCTCTGCCCCCGTGCCATCGAGAATCGCGAAGGTGAAGCTGCGGGTGCCCGTCACCGGCAGGGTGGCCTCCAGCAGGCGACCCTGGTAGGCCAGCACCGGGGCCGGCTGCTGGGCGAAGAGGGGCGGGGCGGCAATGAGGGTGGCCACCAGGGCCGTATTCCAGCGAAGGCGCATGGAGTCTCCAGGAAAAGGGCTCAGGGGTGGGTGGGAGTTCCGGTGGGATCAAAGCCGTGGCGTAGGCGGGTGCTGTCGTTGGCATCCTTGACGGTGCTGGCTGGCAGGCCCTCCCGGGCCACCGCGTGGTTCTCGAGGTTGCCGCCGGCCTGCCGGCCCCCGGCGGCCTGGACCAGATCCGTGCGCAGGTGGCTGCTGGGCAGCGCGGCCGCCACCGTGAGGGCCAAGGGGGTGCTGTGGAGGAGGCTGCCTGATTGCCCCTGGAGGCTGGTTCCGGCGAAGGTTGCGGCCGCCACGCCCGGATCCACGGCAATGGGGAGCTGCAGGGTGGTGCTATCCGCCGGCATGATGCCGCTGGCGACCACACCGACAGGCAGGCCAGCGCCGCTCAGGGCCACGACTCCGCTGAATCCGTTCAGGCGGGACAAGGTGACCGTGATGTAAGCGCTGCCCCCGGCGGGAATCTGCACCGTGGCCGGGGTGGCCACAAGGCTGAAGTCCGCCGGGGCGGGCGCAGGGGGGACATCTGTCTTGGCGGCTCCTCCACCCCCGCCACAGGCCGTGAGGAGGGCGAGGAACAGGAGCAGGATGGCGATGGGACGCGGGCCTGGGCCCTGGCAATTCATGGTCACTCCGGATGGGGGCTGGAACCCAGACTCCTCTGGCGGACCTCAAGCCCACAGGTGCGCTTTCCAGATAGCATCTATGGCACCCCACGCCTCAGCCGGGTGGAAGCCCTGCGCAGTCCCGCCCTCCTCCGCGGTTGCGGTGAATGAGGGCAGGGCTGGGGTTTGGGGGCGGATTCAGTTGGGTGGGACTACTCGGCCACGTTGAAACCTAGGTCGGGCCCGGCGGCGGGCACGGGCTCCACCACGGTGGCCTGCGGTGCCGGGGCGGCCACCCGGGGGCTTGCCTCGGGGCTGGCCGGGCTGAAACTGACGTCCATCACGCCGGCCGCGTTGAGCTCCAGGTGGGTGGTGGTGGCCGCAGCCTGGACGGAATCACCCACGGGACTGAAGGTGAGGTCCAGGACACACGCTTCCTCGATCTGAACCGTGGGCTTCGTAAGTGGGGCCCTGGAGGGCGTGGTTGGGCGGGATGGCTGCACCGCCAACCAGGAGGACGGCCAGCCCGGGAATGGCGAGGAGCGATGAGGTGAGGCGACTTTCGGGGTAGCGAAACATGTGACCTCCGGGGTGGGTGATGCCCTAACCTCGGCCCCGGGGTAGTCGCCAAACAGGTGCGATTTTGAAAATCCAGCTAGGGCAGTCCTCGCAAGAACAGCCTGTTTTTAACCAGGTCGCACCTTCCCTGCCAAGCGTTTAAGCTTGATAAATTAGTATATTAATTCGACTGTCCGCCTAGCGCCGTCGGCCCAGGAGTCGGTCCAGGAATGCAGTCATGTTGATGAACAGGATCCGGAAGGGGCCACGATGCTTGCGTCGATCCAGGTTGGTGAGGTTGTACATGAGATGGCTCGCTTGTCTGAGCAACAATTTCGCTGAAAGCTCATAGGCGCGCAAGGGGAAAAGGATAAAATCGGCAAAATTAATAATAAAAATCTGTTAATAATGATTGCAGGGCACCTTCAAGGTCGCAGGCGGGCTTTCAAGGCCGTGAGCCCCGCCAACCTCGGTCGCAGGGCTTCGGCCCTGACCAGGGCTTCCTGCGCTGGAGCCAGGTTTCCTGCGGCGAGGTAGGCCTGGGCAAGGACCAGCCAGGCGGGGGCATCCTGGGCATTGAGCTGAACGGAGCGCTTACCCAGGGCGACCGCCTGGCCTGGGTCGGCCGGGGCCTGAGCCAGGCGCACACGGGCTTCCAGCAGGGGGCCATCGCTCGAGGAGGGATCGCTCAGTTGTAAGCGGCGGGCACAGCTCAGGGCTTTGGCCAAGTGGGGGGCTGAACTACCCGCATGCGTTTGCGCCCAGGCGGCCCGCTCAAGGGCGATTTCCCCCAGGCGCTGCCAGAAGATGCTGGCGCTGCCGATGCGGGTGGCGGGCTGCAGCAGAGCCTCCGCCTGGTCCAGCAGGGGCCGCGGGTCGCGGTTCGACAGGGATTCGCACTGGGCCCGGAAGAACAGCCACTCACCCACCTGGCCCCCCACGAGAAGATCCCCCTTCTGGGCGGCCAGGAGCAGGTCCGCCCATGCGGTGCCCAACTCCAGGGCTTTCTGCGCGATCCGGCCTTCCTGCAACCCGGCTTCGAGGGGCGCAGCCACGGTGTAGATGCCGTAGGCCAGGGTGGAGGCGTCGCGATGGGCGCGCTCGACAGCGTCCTGGGCCGTGAGGATGGCCTCGTTGAAGGCTGGTTCCGGATCCAGGCCCTTGCGGAACTGGCAGAGCCCCAGGCTGCGCAGGGCCTGGGCGGCCAGCTTGCGGGCCACGATGGGCTGCTGGTCCAGGGTCACCAGGCGGCGGGCCCGGGCCACAGCCCGCTCAGCGTCTGCCATGCCGTCCCCGCCATGGTTGTTGTCCCATTCCGAACGGTCCGACAGCATCTGGATTTCCAGGGTAAGTGGGGTGCTGGACTCGGGGGAAAGTGTCTGGGCCCGGGTTGCCGCCTCCAGGCCCTCTTGCCAGGTGGGCTTGGGATCCTGGTCCCCGGAGTTGAGCAACTCCCGGCCAATGTTCACGGAGATCCAGGCCAGGCGCTCGAGGGGCCTCCGGGGGTCCGAGGCGATGGCAATCGCCTTGCGGGCGTAGGTCCGGGCAGCGTCGAAGGCGGGACCAGAGGGCCTGCCGAGGGTGGTAAGGAGCCGGCCCCGCTCAGACTCCACCTCGGCGCAGGTGGTGAGGTAACTGGCGGAATCAGGATCGACCTGGGCGGCCTCACGCAGGGCCTCATCCACCGGAGCGAGGGCTTCCAGGCGTTTCACGCCCTGCAGGCCGTGGATCTTGACGAGCCACATCTCTGTGCGGGCGAGGGTGACCCGCGGTCCCTGGGCGCTGCGGGCGATGAGGCCGGCTTTGCGCAGGATGTCCGCTGCCACCTGCAGCTGCTCGACGGCATCGGGCAGGCGCCCCTGGTAGTACTGCGCCAGTCCAGCTTCCAAGAGGGCTGTGCCCTGCAACTCGAGTGCCTCGGCGGCCACCGCTGGGACCCCCGCAGCCTCGCCCGCCAGCCGGGCGGCGTCCTCGAAGCGTTCCTCGATGAGCGCCATTCGGGCCGCCAGCAGGGGGCGAGGTTGAAGGTTGCCCTTGAAGGCCAGGTTTAGGCGGGCCAGGGCGGGATCGCGGAATCGCGCCTGCAGAGCCTTGATGCGGGCCTGGCGCTGATCGGCCTGCTCGAAGCGGGGCAGTAGGCTGAGCTCTTCTGCGTAGCGCTGGCCCTCGGCCAGGCCCAGGGCCAGCGCTACCGCAGGCAGGCGGAAGCCCAGCTCCCAGGCCCGATTCAGCGCCACGCGGGCGGGTTCAATCTGGCCGAGCAGTTGCAGGCCCCGGCCCAACACGAAAGCCGCAGGCCCAGGGGCGATGCGGGAATGTCGGGGCAGGTCGCTCAAAATTTCCTGAACATGGTTGATGGCGGGGCGGAGGTCATGGACGGGGAGCAACTGCTCGGCCCGCAGGTAGGCCTCGATCTCGGCGGCTTCGGCGCCCAGGCTGGCCACCTCCAGGGACTGGCGGGCGGCCCGGCGGCTGGTCCAGAAGCCAAAGCCCAGGCCGAGGATGATGGTGATCGTGGCGGCGAGGGAGGCTCGCGCCGCGGTGGGGTTGCGGCGGCTCCATTTGAGCAGGCGGTCGAAGGCACTGGCGCGGCGGGCGAGGATGGGTTCGCCCGCCTGAAGGCGGCCCAGATCCTCCGCCAGGGCCTGGGCGCTGGCGTAGCGATCCCCAGGGGCCTTTTCCATGGCCTTGGTGATGATGGTGCGAAGGTCCGCGGGCAGACCCTGGAGTGGGGCGGGCTCCTCCTCCAGGATGCGTCGCAGCAGCTGGGTGCCGTCGTCCTGGCCCGAGGGCAGCGGGGATCTGGGGTCAGCCTGCCGCCCGGTAGTCGTGCGGAAGGGAAGCTGCCCCGAGAATAGGGCGTAGGCCGTGGCGCCCAGGGCATAGACATCCACCCGGAAATCCACGGGGCCCGCGCCCAGCAGCACCTCCGGTGCCATGAAGTCGAGGGTGCCTGCGGGCAGCCCGCTGCGCGTGAGGCCACCCTCCTCGTCCCGGGCCAGACCGAAGTCCGAGACCAGGGCGCGGCAGGAGCCGTCTTCGGGGCTTTCCACCAGCACGTTGCCGGGCTTCACATCCCGGTGGATGAGGCCCTGGAGGTGCGCGGCGTGCAGGCCCAGGGCCGCCTGTTGCAGCAGACTGACCCGCTCCGCCAGAGGAGTCTCCGGTGGAAGGCTCGCCAGGGTGCCGCCTTCCACCAGCTGCATGACGATGCAGGGGCGGCCATCGAGGGCGCCCACCTCATGGACGCGGACCACGTTGGGATGCTCCACGCGGGCCTGAAGCCGCGCCTCCAGGAGCAGACGCTCGGCTTCCCGGGGATCGGCGCTCCGGACGAACTTCACGGCCACAGCCCGCTCCAGGGCCGAATCCCAGGCCCGGTGCACCTGGCCCATGCCGCCCTCACCCAGGAGTCCCTTCAGGGTCAGGCGGCCATCCAGCGGGGGCAGGGCCAAGCTCATGGGAGCTCCATCAGGGCGCGCTTCATGCGGAGGGCCACTTCCTCAAGCTCGGGTTCCGGGTAGTTGGCGAAGCCCATGCGCAGCCCCGCCACCGGCCCGCTGTCGAAGGCGAACTGGCGGCCCGGCTGGAAGGCCACGCCCTGCACCAAGGCCCGGGCAGCCCAGCCATCCACATCCAGGCCCTCGCGGGTCCGCACCCAGAGGGCCAGTCCGCCCGGCGGGGCCTCCACGGTGATGCTGTCCCCCAGCTCCCGTTGCAGGGCTGCGCAGAGCGTGTCCCGGCGCACGCGGTAGACCCGGTGCATGCGGTTGAGGTGGCGGGCGACCTCGCCGTCCTCCATGAGCTCGGCCATGGCCCGCTCCAGCACCATGTCACCCTGGCGGTCAAAGGCCAGGCGCAAGTCCCGCATGCGGGCGATGAGGGGCAGGGGCCCGTGGACGAAACCCAGGCGCAACCCGGGGCTGAAGATCTTGCTGAGGGTGCCCACGTGGATCACCACGCCGCCCCGATCCTCCGCGGCCAGGGGCGCGTTGGCCCGGCCCTCGAACTGGAACTCGGAATCCTGGTCCAGCTCGATGAGGGCGAAGCGGTGCCGGGCCGCCAGGTCCAGTAGCTGGGCGCGCCGCGCCGCCGACAAGACGGCGAGGGTGGGGTACTGGCGCTGGGGAGTCACCAACACGGCCCGCAGAGGGCCCTCCTTCAGCAGGGACTCGAGGGCGGCGATGCAGAGGCCGCCCTCGTCCACGGGCAGAGGCAGGCAGCGGGCCCCCGTCTTGGCGATGACCTCCCAGGCGCGGCGGTCGCCCAGAGCCTCCACGGCCACCGCGTCGCCGGGGCGGCAAAGGGCCTCGGCCACCAGGAAGGCGGCCATCTGGCTGCCCCGAGTGATGAGGATGCGGTCGGGTTCCGCAGGGATGCCCCGGGTGCCGGCCAGCATGTGAGCGAGGGCCTCGCGGAGCTTGGGATGCCCCTGGGGGTCCTCCAGGCTCAGGGCGCTCTGGCGGTTGAGGGTGAGGGCGCGGCGGTAGGCCCGGGCCAGGGCCGCGCCCGGCAGGAGCCGAGGGTCCGGGATGCCGCTGGCCACCTTCAGCATGTCGGCGCGTGCATCCGGCGCCGCCGCCGGGTCTGCCAGGCCCAGGTCGAAGCCCATGGGGACGAGCGGGCCTGCCTGCTGGCCCGGTAGCCGCGCCGGGAAGTTCCGCGCCACAAGGCTGCCTTCACCCGGGGCCGATGTGACCCAACCCTCGGCGGTGAGTTCCCGGAACGCGGCCATAACAGTGTTCCGGTTCACGCCCAGCTGGGCGGCCAGGGCCCGGTGCCCCGGCAGGACATCCCCGGGTTTCAGGCGGCCCCGGTGGATCTCATGCATGAGGGCATGGGCGATCTGCAGGTAGATCGGCTCCCGACTCGCAGAGTCCAGGAAGACGGTGGGAGTCCAGCCGTTCACGTAAGCCTCGGGGGTTATTAGGGTGCCCAAGTATAGCGGCCGACCTCCAAGATCAAGCCCCATCCTGGCCGCATTTATCCTGGGTTTGCTAGGCTGGACCTGGAGAACCGCATGCACCCATTCCCAGGCCTTGTCTCAATACTGCTCGCCGAGGGCAATTCGGGCCCCTCCGCCTGGCTGGGCAATTCGGGCTGGTCCCGGTTGGCCCACCTGCTCCTGGTGGCTGCGGCCTGCTTCGCCCTCCTGGGGGCCGTGAAGCTGGTGACCCGGGCCGTGCGACGGGCCGTGGATGACGGCAACGCTGAGGTGACTTCCGAGGCCGAGCGTCGCGCCGAGACCCTGGGCGCCGTGCTGGCCAACGCCTCCCGGGTGCTGGTCATCGCCTTCTTCCTGCTGATGACCCTTCAGGAATTCGGTGTGAACATCGGGCCCCTGGTGGCGGGTGCGGGCGTGGCCGGTGTGGCCCTGGGCTTTGGCGCCCAGAGCCTGGTGAAGGATGTCATCAGCGGCTTCTTCCTGCTGCTCGAAAACCAGTTCGGCGTGGGCGACATCATCAACGTGGACGACAAGAACATCGGCACTGTGGAGCGCATGACCCTGCGCATCACCCAGTTGCGGGACGCCGAGGGCCGCGCCCACTTCATCCCCAACGGCTCCATCGTGCGCGTGATCGTGCTGTCCAAGGACTTCGCCCGGGCCCTGGTGGAAGTGGAGGTGGGCTACGAGACGGAGCCTGACGTGGTCTTCCAGGTGATCCAGACCGTCGGAGCGCAGCTGCAGAAGGATCGCCCGGACTGGGTGATCGAGTCCACGGACGTGAAGGGCATCGAGGCCCTCACGCAAACCGGCTACCTTGTCCGCACCCTCACCAAGACCGCTCCCGGCGCGCAGTGGGACGTGGCTCGGGAGCTGCGCCGCCGCATCCTCCAGGCCTTCCGTGAGGCCGACATCGAAATCCCCTACCCTCAGCGCATCGTGCACCACCGGCACGGCGATCCCAAGACCGGGGACTCATGAAGATCAACTGATCCACCACGAGGACGCGAAGCAGGGGAAGATATGCTGTTTTCGCGCCTTCGTGTCTTCGTGATGGATCCTTTTTTCAGGTCGCGCAGAGCTTCTGGAGGTCCTGCATGAGGCTGGTCCAGGCGTCCTGGGCACCGCTGAGGTCGCCGGAATCGAGGGCGGTGCCGGGGCCCCATTGACCCCGGGACTATGCTGGAATCCTGCCCCGTGCCGATAGAGCAGCATCGGGTCACCTTCCCATCCCGATCGGTCCCAGGAGGACCCCATGGCCATGAGCATCTCCAGTGTCGGCTCCACCCAGGCCGCAGCCGCCGCCAAGACGGCCACCAAGGCGGCCCAGGCCAGCACCAAGACCACCAGCACCGATCCGCGTGACCTCAACAAGGACGGCGTCGTGACCGAGGCCGAGATCCAGGCCTACAACCTGACCCACGGCATCCAGGCTGCAGGTGCCAGTTCCCAGTCCACGGGCCAGGGCTCCAGCCAGACCACGGCTGCGGCCACCCCCAAGGTGGACCTGCTCGCCTGACCCGATCTTGGAATAGAGCTGCGGATAATGAGCCGCTCTAACGAATGCCCACGTGTCCCCGGACGGACTCGATGAGCTTGGCGGAGTCGTAGCCCAGGCCGTCCTTGAAGACAGTGACCACCTGCTCTAGGTCCTCGATGTGCGTGGAGGGATCCCCCTTCACCACCACCAGGTCCGCCTGCTTGCCCACGGCCAGGGTGCCGATGCGGTCCAGGCGACCCAGGAAGGCGGCGCCGTTGGCGGTGTAGATGTGGATGGCCTCCACGGGGGTGAAGCCCGCCTCCACCAGCAGCTCCAGCTCCCGCTGATCCCCGAAGCCCGGGAGCACGCCGCCCATGCCCGTGGGATCCGGTCCCGCCAAGAGCAGCCCACCGGCCCGGGCGAAGGCCAGCTCGAAGGCCATCTCCTTCTTCAGCAGCTGCTCGGCGGGGCTGTTGGCCACCACCTTGACCCGCCCCCGGGCCCCCAGGTAGCTGGCCCTGGATTCGGGCGACATGGCCGCCAGCAGGCGCGGCTGCAGGGGCGGTCGCCCAGGCACCATGAGCTCGAAGACCGGCAGGGTGGAGGTGAGGGCCACCTTCCGGCTCACCAGCTGCTGGATGAGGGCCTGCACGGCGGGGCCCTGGAGGTCCTGCTGGAGCCAGGAGGGCCAGGATGCCGAGACTGGAGGGCAGGCATCCAGAGCCTTGTTCGGCGTGAACTCGGTATCCGTGTAGACCGGGCCGTGCTCGAAGTTGTCGATGCCCAGGGCCATGGCCTCGGGCCAGGTGACGGAGCCCAGGTGCCCGGTGACCTTGAGGCCCCGGGCGTGGGCCGCCTGGATGGCCGCGCCCAGTTCCGCCCGGCTGATGTTCATGTAGGCCTTGAAGGAGGTGACGCCTGCATCGGCCCAGAAGTCCACGAAGCGCTTGGCCTCCTCAGGCCCGCTCAGGCCGTGCATCTGGGGCGTCTGGGGCTCCAGGCCCTCCAGGTAGGGGCCAGTGATGTCCATCTTGGGGCCGGGCAGCAGCCCTGCATCGATCTGGCGCTTGATGTTCAGGTCCGCGTAGGGCTCCAGGCTGCCCGTGGTGCGGATGGTGGTCACGCCGCAGGCCAGGTAGAGGCGGGGCGCGGAAAAGCCGATCTCGGCGAAGAGCCGCCCCGGTGCCAGAGCGGCGCCCTTCTCATCGCTGTGGATGGAGGCGGTGTAGAACAGGTGGTTGTGCATGCCCACCAGACCCGGCAGCACCGTGTGGCCCTGGAGGTCCAGCACCTGGGCGCCCTTGGGCAGATCGGTGCCGGAGGAGGGCCCCATGGCCTCGATGCGGCCCCCGCGCAGGACAAGGGTCTGGTCCTGCCGTACCGGCGCGCCGGTGCCATCCACCACGCGGGCGTGGACAAGGGCCACCAGGGGCGCGTCGACCTTGAGGTAGGTGCGCAGCTCCGGTGAGGGGGTCTGGGCCTGGACGGCAAGGCCGAGCAGGGGTGCGAGCAGCAGCCTGGGGGGGTGCATGGGAACTCCGGGTGACGTGAAGGTCAACCTACTGGCCAGCGGAGGGGCGGGCAAGGGAATTCGCGCGCTCAGTCCCCGCTCAGGAGGATGCGGGAGATGGTGCACCGCAGGCTGTCCAGGGTGTAGGGCTTCTGAATAAAGCCCGCCAGCCCCTTGCCAACGAAGGGTTGAATGGATTCCTGCTCGTTGTAACCACTGCTGAGGATGACCTTCAGGTCTGGTCTGAGCTGCCGCATGGTATTAAAGGCCTCGCGGCCGTCCATTCTGGGCATGGTGAGGTCCATGACCACCAGGTCGATACGGGCCTGCTCCTTGCGGAAGGTGTCCATGGCCTCCAGGCCGTCCCCGGCCAGAAGCACCGTGAAGCCCAGCTGCTGCAGGGCGGAGCCTGTGGCCTGGAGGATGGTCTTCTCATCGTCCACCAGCAGGACCACGCCCTCAAAGCGGGTCTGGTCCGACAGTCCAACGGCCAGCGTAGGCAGCGCCGCACCGGTCGCCGCGGGGAAGTAGACCTTGAAGGTGGAACCCCGCCCTACTTCACTGTAGATCTTGAGGCCCGCCTTGTGGCCCCGCAGGATGCCCAGCATGGCGGAGAGTCCCAGGCCGCGCCCGGTCAACTTGGTGGTGAAGAAAGGGTCGAAGATGCGGCTGAGAACCTCGGGGCTGATGCCCGCGCCGGTATCGGATACTTCGAGGGTGACGTAGCGCCCCGGCTCCAGGGGCTCCGAGGGGAAGGTCGAGGCGATGAGTTGGGCATCCAGGACCTCCACGCCCGTGCTGAGGTGGATGACGCCTTCATGATCTTCCAGGGCATCCGAGGCATTGGTCACCAGGTTCATGATCACCTGCTGGAACTGCGCACCGTCGGCTTCGAAGGTGGGCAGTTGCTCAGTGAGGCTGAGTCGGAAGATGGCCTTCTTGGAGATGGATACCTTGAGCAGGTGCGTCATCTCCTGCACCACCTCGTTCATGTCATGGAGCTTCACAAAGAAGCGCCCCTTCCCGGAATAGGCAAGCATCTGCTTGGTGAGGTCCGAGGCTTTCAGGACTGTTCTTTCTGCGTTGTGGAGGAAGGGCATGGCTGGCGCTTCGGGGCTGAGGTTGAATTCCGCGAGGTTCAGGTTGCCCAGGACCGCCGTGAGCAGGTTGTTGAAGTCGTGGGCGATGCCCCCGGCCAGCACACCCAGGCTCTCCAGCTTTTGTGCCTGGAGGAACTGCGTCTCCAGGATCCGCCGCTGGGCCTCGGCCCGATGCTGGTCGGTCCGGTCCCGCCAGGTGGTGTGGAGGATCTGCTTGCCTTGCCAGGGCACGACCGTAAGGGTGACCTCCACGGGGAACTCGGTGCCGTCCAGCTTGCGGTGGGTCCAGTCGAAGCGGTAACTGCCCTGCTTGAAGGCCGTGGCGATCATCTCCTCGGCTTTATCTCGGGAAGACTGTCCATCCGGCTGGAATTCCGGCGATAGGGCTGAAGGGTGGGTATTCAGCACCGAGGCGCGGTCCTGGGCTCCGAGGATCTCCACGGCCACCTGATTGCAGTCCACGAAGAGATGGCCGTCGATGAGCAAGTTGGCGTCTCCGGAGCGTTCGAAGAGGCGGCGGAAGAGGGTCTCCCGCTCCTGCGAAGCCACCTCTGCGGTGTGGCGTGCTTCCGTGTCCCGGACGGAGACCAGCAGGCGTTCCTCACCATCGATCCTGGCGCGGCGCATGTTCACCTCGGCCCAAAAGAGACCACCCGTGAGCCTCCGGGCACGCCACTCGAAGACCTGGGGCTCCCAGGCTGTGGCCTTGCGGATCCAGGCCATGGCCTCGGCCTGCGAATAGGGGGACAGGCCTTCACTGAGCATCTCCACCGAGCAGGCCAAGGCCTCCTCCCGGGTGCAGTCGTACAGTTCCAGCACCTTGGCATTCACGTCGAGTATGGCGCCGCTCTCAAGGTCATGGATGAAAATGGCCTCGTTCACGGCGTTGAAAATCAGGCGGTAGTGCTCCTCGCTGGCCCGCAGAGCCTCGTGGTGCCGCTGGAGGGAGCGGGTCATTTCCTCAAAGGCCCGGCCCAGGCGGTTCAGCTCCGGGACGGTCCGGCCTGGGTGGTTGGCCAGGGCGAAATCGCCTTGGCCAACCCGGTCCACGTGCTCCACCAGGGCCTGGATGGGCCTGATGAGCAGCCGTCCACCCAGGATCCAGGCCACGGCCATGGCGGAGGCGGCCGCCAGCAGCAGCAGTGCCAGGTTCCGTACCAGTTCGCGGCGCGCCCCCGCCAGGGCTGCGGCTTCAGGTATCTCCACCTGGGTGATGAAGTAGGGGGCGCTCCCACCTGGCAGGTAGACCCGGCTGGTGGCGGCGAGGAGGGCGGTGCCCCGGTCATCTCGGGCCCGGAGCACGCGCCCGCTCCCTGCTTCTAATTCAGGGACCAACCGCTCCTGGGGAAAGGCCATGCCGGGCAGCAGCCCCGTACTGGTGCTGCTGTAAAGCACGGTGCCACCATGGTCGAGAATGGATAGGGAGGAACCGGGAGGGAGGGCCCTCACTTCGGGAGCAGAGTCGTGGGACTTGATTCGGAGGCTCGTCACCAGGAACAGCCTCACCTTCCCAGCGGGGTCCAGGACGGGGTAGGCAAAGTGGAAGACGGGGCGCCCGGTGCTGCGGCTGATGACGTACTCGCCGGCGGCGAAATGTCGGGTACGCAGGGCGTCTCGGAAATACTTGCGGTCATTGAGGAGGCCTAGATCCATGGGCCCGCTGGAGGCGATGACCCGGCCTCGGATGTCCACGGCCAACAGCACCAGGAGGCCCGGGTTCTGCTTCAGGATGTTGCGCAGAAGCCGATTGTTGGCGGGGGTGTCCTGAGTCCGGAACTCCGAGGCCTCGGCCAGGATGGAGAGGCTCTGCTGGAGATTGGCGGCCAGGTCTTCCTGCTGCTTGGCCACCAACTGGGCCACGGTGGTCGCGGCGTGCTCCGAAGCCTGCAGGGAGACCCGATGCCTGGCCAGGCCCGCAGCCAACACGATGAGCAGGGCGGGCAGGACCGCCAGCAGCACGAGGAAAAGCAGGTGCCTGCGCAGGGACCAGGTGGATGGGAAGGGCATGGGGTGTCCTATCCCCCCTTTCGGCCGGAAGACCCGGCGTCCCAACTTTCGGGCAGGTTTGTCCTGTTTCGCTCAGGCCCGCAACCGTAAGCCCACGAGGCGCCAAGCTTCGTCCAGGTTCCCGGCAGCCAAAGCACCCCGGATGGCGTGGTCCAGACCCGCCAGGGCAATGGGATCGCCGGGCTGCCGCTGCATGGCGGCCAAGTCCGGCAGGGTGGGGCTGTTGGCCAGGCGCCCCAGGTCATTGGCTGTGAGGATGTGGCTCTGCCGGAGGGCCTCGGGCAGGGCATCGTAGCCCAGGGGCTTGCCCACGGGCTTGGGCACCGGAAACACGGCCGTGCCGCTGGCCCGGGTGTAGAAGGCGCCACCATTGCGGCCGACCAGATCCAGGGCGTCCGGGTGCAGGACGCCCCCCTCAAAGCAGGCCTCCTGAATATGGAAGGCCAGCACCTGGCCGATGACCAGGAGGCCCGAGCCGGGGCCGCTGCCGAGTTCCACCACCTGTTGAAGGCGGCACTCCATCTGGAAGGGGCTCTCTTCGACCAGGGCCGGGCCCACCAGCTGCGCGGGTGTGGGCGTGAGGCCGCACTTGGGGAATTCGTCCACGCCGTCGGGCCACTCGGCGCTGGCCACATTGATGGCGTGCAGCATGGCGTAGCTCACGGCGGCGATGACGAACTCCCCCGTGGCCACCGCGTTCAGGTAGGTGTGCTTGAGGGTGCCGTCCCGGCCCCGGCGGTTGGGCGCGAAGGCCACCGTGGGCGGGTTGGAGCCGAAGGCGTTGTAGAAGCTGAAGGGTGAGAGGTTTCGCACCCCATCGGCGCTGAGGGTGCTGGCCAGGGCGATGGGTCGGGGCGCCACGCCGCCGCAGAGCAGGGCATTGGTTTCGATGGGTCCCAGATCCGCCGGGAGGAAGGTGCGGACGCTCATGGCTGGAGAGTCACGCCCTGTTTGCCAGCGTCCACGGCCTTCAGCCACCGCAGGAGGCCCGGGAAGTAGTGGGCCTGGTCATCCCACATGGCGCAGTGGCTGCCTTCGGGGCAGAGCAGGAAGCTGCCGTGCTGCACCTGGGTGGAGACCCACTTCATGTGGGTCGGGTCCATGGTGTCGTGGGTGGCGCCGATGACCAGGGTGGGCATGGCCAGCTTGGGCAGGTCCGTCTTGCGGTCCCAGCGCTCCAGGCGGCCCGAGGCGCCGAACTCGCTGGGCCCCTGCATGAGCACGTAGAGGTCCTTGTTGATTTTGCCGAAGGAGCGATTGAGGGCGTCGGGCAACTCTGGCAGGCGGCAGAGGTGGTGGGCGTAGAAGTGGGGGATCAGCAGCTCCATGTAGCGGGGGCTGTCGTACTGCCCCTTGGCCTCCATGGCCTTGACCTCCTGCACCACCGCGGGGGGCATCTGCTTGGCCAGGACTTCCTCGGCGTAGCGGTTGTAGTCGGGGATGCTCATCATCATGTTCGAGATGACCAGGCCCTTGAGGTGGGCGCCGTATTTCAGGGCGTACTCCGCCGCCAGGATGCCGCCCCAGGAGTGGCCCAGCAGGTAGAAGTTGTCCTTGTCCAGGCCCAGGGCCACGCGCACCTGCTCGACCTCCTCCACGAAGCGGGCCGTGGTCCAGAGATCCCGGTCCTTGGGCTGATCCGAGTAGGCGCTGCCCAGTTGGTCGTAGTAGATGAACTCGATGCCTTCCGCGGGCAGGAAGCCCTCGAAGGACTCGAAGCTCTCGTGCGTGGAGCCAGGGCCCCCGTGGAGCAGGAGCAGCTTGATGCGGGGGTTGTTCCCGAAGCGCTTGGTCCAGACCTTGAAGGGGCCCTTGGGGGTCTGGATGGTGATGAGCCGCGTGCCACCTTCCTTCAGCTTGGCCCCGTCCGCGAAGTAGGAGCGCAGGCTGGGCGCGGGCGCCTTCTGGGCCTGGACGGGCAGGGCGCTGAGCAGACCAGCAAGGAGCAGGAGGGTGAGTCGGCGCATGGCAACCTCAGGGTGGCCTGGAATTTAGCGGGATTGATTCTTTTCGGCAAGAGAATGCTGGCTAGTCCCGCCGCACCACCACGCCGCCCTTCACCACGGTCCGCAGGCGCTGGAGCGCCGTGATGTCCTTGAGGGGGTCTTCCGTGAGAGCCACGAGGTCAGCTCGGGCGCCTAGGCCCAGGTGGCCCAGGTCCGGCTGACCCAGCAGCTCGGCACCCACCAGGGTGGCGGCCTGGAGGGCCTGCAGGGGTGTCATGCCATCCTGCACCATGAGAACCAGCTCTTTGGCGGGGTTCTCGGTCCAGGGGAAGGCGCCGATGTCGCTGCCAAGGGCGATCTTCACGCCCTTGGCGAGGCCCCGGCGGAAGGCGATGGCCAGCATCTCAGTGGACTTCCGCCCCAGAGGCCCACGGCCCTCGGCCACCCAGAGGCCCGCGTAGAGGGTGGGACACCAGAAGGTGCCCTGCTTGATGGCACGGTCGAAGAGATCGTCGGTGAAGCCGTCCGCGTGCTCCAGGGTGTCGAAGCCCGCGCTGAGGGCCGCGTCGATGCCGTCCCAGCCCTTCACGTGGGCGGACGTGCGCTTGCCCAGGCGGTGGGCCTCCTCCACGAAGGCCTTCAGTTCTTCGGGCCGGTAGTTGGTCATGGAGCGCAGGCGGCCGTCCGCGCCCAGGCTGGTGCCGCGGTCCACGTAGACCTTGATCCAGTCAGCGCCCCGGCGCACCTCGTCCCGCACGGCCACGCGAATGGCCTCCACGCCGTCCACCACCCGCACGCCCGAAGGCAGGTCCAGCTCCCAGGCATAGTTCTGGAGCGGGTAGGTGCCCGTGGCGGAAAAGGCGCGGCCCGCCACGAAGAGCCGGGGACCGGGCACGATGCCCGTCTCGATGGCCTTCTTGAGATCCACATCCGCGTAGCCCGCCCCCTCGGTGCCCAGGTCGCGCATGGCCGTAAAGCCCCAATTCAGCCCGGCCCGCGCTGCGGCCGCCGCCCGCAGGGTGCGGTAGGGGATGCTCTCCTTGAGAATCTGGTCCGCGTAATCCTGGCTGAAGCGGTTGCCCTGGAGCAGCACGTGGGTGTGGGCCTCGATGAGGCCTGGCAGCACCACCTGGTCTGAGAGGTCCAGGACCGTGACTCCCTTCGGCGCCGCCGCTGAGATCTGAGCCCAGGCTCCTGTGGCGGCAATGCGGCCCTCCTGGATCAGGAGCGCCTGGTCCAGGCGGACCTGCCCCGTGCGCAGGTCCAGCAGCCGTCCTGCGTGGACGAGGGAGGTCTGGGCGCTCAGGCCCAGAGCGGTGAGGAAGAGGAGCAGCAGCGGACGCATGGGGCCATGATGCTCCAAAACCGGTGTTGCGGATCACCTTAGAAGGGGGATGACCTAGCGATGATCCACGCCTCGGGGGCCCGCGCTCACCAGGCTGTCGTCCAGGTCGGGACCCTGCACGCGGACCACGCGGTTGACCAGGCGGCCCAGGTCGGCGATGGCCATGACCACTTCGTCGCCCTCTTTGAGCCAGAGGTTGTCCGTGACCTTGGAGCCGTTCAGCTCCAGCAGGCATCCGGTCCCCACGGTGCCGCTGCCGATGACCTCACCGGGGTGCATCTGGATGCCGTAGCTGCTGCGTTGGAGGATCTGGGCGAAGGTCCAGTTCATGCTGTCGGCGTTTCCGCTGGACAATAGTTGTCCATTCACCTCACAGGTCATGGTCGCGTGGAGTACCTCGCCCTGGGGCGTGTGCTCCAGCTCCAGCTCGTCCTTGGTGACGAGCCAGGGGCCCAGGCTGGTGGCAAAGTCCTTCCCCTTGCAGGGGCCCAGGGAGAGCTTCATCTCCTCCATCTGCAAGTGCCGGGCACTCCAGTCGTTCATGATCAGGTAGCCGAAGATGGCGGCGTCGGCCTCTTCCAGGCTGGCGTTGCGCAGAGGGCGCCCCGTGACCACGGCCAGCTCCAGCTCGTAGTCGAGCCGGTTCAGGTGCTGCGTCTGCACGGGCACATCGCCGGGGCCTGTGACGGCCAGGTGATTGGTGAAGTAGGTGACGGGGAAGTGGTCGAACTCGGGGATCATCTCCAGGCCCCGGTTGCGCCGCGCCGTCGAAACATGCTGGCGGAAGGCATAGCCGTCCCGCATGGAGAGGGGTCGCGGGATCGGCGCCAACAGCCGTACCGTGGCCGGGTCCAGCAGCGCGCCGACGGGTGGTGCGGTGACCAGGGCCCGCAACAGGGGCAGCAGCTCGTCCTGGCAGCGGATGAGGGTGAGCATGTCCACCGCCAGCCTGGGCTCCGTGGCGGCGGCATCGAGGATGCGGCCATCGCCGAGCACCACGCCGATCTTCTCAGCCTGGCCCTGCAGGAACGTGACGAGCTTCATGGGACACTCCACCGCAAAAGGCCAGTGTACCGGTGTCTGAACATCACTCAGTCGTCGTCATTGATGCGGGTCGAAGGACTGGAGCTTAAGGGAAACGGATCACCACCAAGGCACCAAGGAAAATGGAATCCAGGCCCTTCTAGCCTGGAGTGAGTGCCCCTCAGAGAGAAAGCTTCAGCCACAAAGAACACAAAGAACACAAAGAACACAAAGACGACAAGGGCTTGCCTTGCCATGTGGGGGGGTGCTTTGTGACCTCTGTGAGTTTTGTGGCTTGGTCTTTCTTTCTCCTTTTTCTTGGTTCATCGCGTCATAGCGCGTGAGACCTGGGCCCTGGAATGGGACACCAGGACGACCTATCCCTGTGGATCCGGGCAATGGTGCCCCACCACCGTACTGCTTTATCGGCGTTCATCAGCATTTATCGGTGGTTTCAAGTTCTTGAATTCACGGGGTTGGGTGGACTATGGTGCCCGCTGTGCCATCGCATGGCTGGCCTCGTTCAACGGGATCCACCGGCAGACACATCTTTTGGCCGGGGATGGCGGGGATGGACGGGGATGAAAAGCAGAACCTTGTCTATCCCCGTCCATCACCGTTCATCCCCGGCGAAAAACGGCTCTGAGTTGTCTCCGCCTCCAGCCCATTTCCGCGTCTTCTGCGTCAG
>CAIWKE010000006.1 GCA_903913215.1 uncultured Holophagaceae bacterium | reverse complement strand
TCACCGTCGCCAAGGAGATCGAGCTCAAGGACAAGCACGAGAACATGGGCGCCCAGCTCGTTCGTGAGGTCGCCTCCAAGACCTCCGACATTGCCGGCGACGGCACCACCACCGCCACCGTGCTGGCCCGCGCCATCTACCGCGAGGGCATCAAGGCCGTCGTGAGCGGCGCCAACACCATGGAAATCAAGAAGGGCATCGACCTTGCCGTCGAGACCGTCGTGAAGGCCATCGACGCGATCAAGAAGCCCGTCGAAGGCAACGCCATCGCCCAGGTCGGCACCATCTCGGCCAACGGCGACGAAGAGATCGGCCGCATCATTGCCGAAGCCATGGGCAAGGTCGGCAAGGACGGCGTCATCACCGTGGAAGAAGCCAAGGGTCGTGAGACCGAGCTGACCGTGGTCGAGGGCATGCAGTTCGATCGTGGCTACCTCAGCCCCTACTTCGTGACCAACCCCGACCAGATGAAGGTCGAGTTGGAGAACCCCTACATTCTCGCCTACGAGAAGAAGGTCTCCAACATGCGCGACCTCCTGCCCCTCCTGGAGCAGGTCGTCAACAGCCGCCGCCCCCTGCTGATCATCGCCGAGGACGTGGACGGCGAGGCGCTGGCCACCCTGGTGGTGAACAAGATCCGCGGCACTCTGAACGTGGCCGCCGTGAAGGCCCCCGGCTTCGGGGATCGCCGCAAGGCCATGCTGGAAGACATCGCCACTCTGACCGGCGGCAAAGCCATCAGCGAGGACCTCGGCCTCAAGCTCGAGAACCTCACGCTGGCTGATCTCGGCAGCGCCAAGAAGATCGTCATCGACAAGGAGAACACCACCATCGTCGAGGGCGCTGGCAGCACCGAGGCCATCCAGGGCCGCGTGAAGCAGATCCGCTCGCAGGTCGAGGCCTCCACCAGCGACTACGACAAGGAAAAGCTCCAGGAGCGTCTGGCCAAGCTCGTGGGTGGCGTCGCCGTCATCAAGGTGGGCGCGGCTTCCGAGACCGAAATGAAGGAGAAGAAGGCTCGCGTCGAAGATGCGATGCACGCCACCAAGGCCGCCGTTGAGGATGGCATCGTGGCTGGCGGCGGCGTCGCCCTGCTGCGCGCCCTCACTTCCCTGACCGAGCTGAACGCCACCGGTGACCAGAAGACGGGCATCGAGATCGTCCGCAAGTCCCTGGAGGAGCCCCTCCGCCAGATCGCCAACAATGCCGGTGTCGAGGGTTCCGTGGTCGTCAACACTGTCCGTGAGGGCAAGGGCAACTTCGGTTACAACGCTGCGACCAACACCTATGGCGACATGGTCGGTTTCGGCGTGGTCGATCCCGCCAAGGTGACCAAGTCCGCCCTGCGCAATGCCGCCTCTGTTGCCTCCATGATGCTGACCACCGAAGCCATCATCACCGAGCTCCCCGAGCCCAAGTCCGCGGCCCCCGCTGGCCCCGGCATGGGCGGCATGGAAGACATGTATTAATCCCTGACGGCTCAACCTTCAGGCACGGCGAAGGCCCCGCATCTGCGGGGCCTTCCTCGTTTCTGGGGGGGGTGTGGAAGCTGACACTTCGTAAAGAGCCCCGGGTCCTGGCGCCGATGAATCCACGGGAGAGGTGGGCAAATTCCACTTCTCTATCCCCAAATCTGGGGGACCAGGAGGGGGTTTGTCTTAATGGTGACAACAAAGTCATTTTTAATTGCTACCAAAGGGTTGACTATGCTCGCCGCGAGGCGGATGCTTCCCTCTGACGCCTCTGGATTCGCTCGGAGACGATCAGCAGGGTAGGAAGCCATGTGCACGGATGATCCGGCGGGCCTTTTCCAAAACCACCACCCTGGGTGGCATGAGTTCCCTCTGTCCTGCCGTACTCGCCAGCCACTCCGGAAGCCCTGTCCTGCCATCGGTCTCTGCCGGGGGCTGGGCTTCGTCTGCTCCTCCTGATCACCCATCAATGCTTCCCCCCTTCCATGCTCGGAGCGATCCATGAATCAAAAAAAAGCGATGTTGATCGATATCACGCAATGCATCGGCTGCAACGCCTGCCAGGACGGGTGCAAGGTTGAGAATAAGCTCGCGACTGGGGAGGAGAAGCGCCTCTCACCGACTGCTTATACAGCCCTGAGCGAGCACGATGGGGTCTTCGTCCGCCATATGTGCCAGCACTGCGAAGTGCCCACCTGCGTGTCCGTTTGCCCCGTGGCAGCCTTCACCAAGACCGCCGAAGGCCCCGTTCTCTATGACGCCAACAAGTGCATCGGTTGCCGCTACTGCATGCAGGCCTGCCCCTTCCGGGCCCCCCGCTACGAGTGGGCCAGCACCAAGCCCAGGGTACAGAAGTGCATTTTCTGTGCACCGCGGCTCGCGAAGGGGCTGCAGCCCGCATGTGCCGAGGCCTGCCCCACGGGAGCCACGAAGTTTGGGATCCGGAGCGAGCTGCTTGAAGAAGCCGCGGGCCGCATCGAGGCGGAGCCGGACAAGTACGTGGCAAGGATCTACGGCAGCGACACCGTCGGTGGCACCTCGATCCTTTACATCACCCACGTGCCCTTCGAGAAGCTGGGCTTCGATACCCGGCTGGACAAGTTCCCCATGCCCCTGCTGACCAACAACGCAATGTCCAAGATTCCCAACGTGGTCACGGTAGGGAGCGTCCTGCTGGCAGGCATCTGGTGGATCACGAACCGGCGTGCCGAAGTGCAGCAGTACGAAGCCTCCCAGAAGCAGAACGGGCATTCCCAGAACGAGGACAAGTGATGAAACCCTATCCCATCTTCCGCATCACCGTCTGGAAGGTCATCGCCATCCTACTGATCGGAGCGGGCGTGGTCTCAGCCATCGCCCGGTTCCGCCTGGGCCTGGGTGCCACCACGCACCTCAACGACCTCTTCCCCTGGGGCCTCTGGATCGGCTTCGACTTCCTAGGCATCGGCCTCGCCGCGGCGGGCTTCACCATCGTGGCCGCCGTGAACCTCTTTCACGCCCACGAGTACGAACCCATTGTCCGGCCCGCCATTCTCACGGCTTTCATCGGCTACCTGCTGGTGGTGCTGGTGCTGGTCATCGACCTCGGCCGCCCCGAAAACTTCTGGCACCCACTGGTGATGTGGAACCCCCATTCCGTCATGTTCGAGATCACCTGGTGCGTCATCCTCTACACCACGGTGCTGAGCCTGGAATTCGCGCCCATCGTGCTTGAGAAGTTCAACATGCATGCGCCCATCAAGATGATCCACAACGTCTCGCTGCCCTTCATGATCGTGGGGGTGCTGCTGTCCACGCTGCACCAGTCCTCCTTCGGCTCCCTCTACCTGATCGTCCCCACCCGCCTGCACGCCCTCTGGTACACGCCGCTGCTGCCGGTGCTCTTTTTCATCTCCTGCATCGCTTCGGGCATCTCCATGGTCATTGTGGAGACCCTCATCCTGTCCCGGAACGGCCGCGTCCTCCTGTCCCCGGTCCTGATGGCCAACCTGGCCAAGATGAGCGCCGTGGCCCTCGCCATCTACCTGGTGGTGCGTATTCAGGATCTCCTTTCCCGGGGCGCCTGGCATGAAATGCGGACCCTCAGCTACCACAGCCTCGCCTTCTGGGCCGAGATCCTCATCGGCTTCGTGGTGCCTTTCATCCTCCTCATGTTCGAGCGCGTCCGCTTCTCTCGGAGGGGCCTCTACCTGTCGGCCCTCCTGGTGCTGGCTGGCTTCGCGGCCAACCGCATGAACACTGCCATCACGGGCATGGAGACCTGGCCCTCCCAGACCTACTTCCCCTCCCTGATGGAAATCCTCATCACCACCGGCATCGCGGCCATCGGCTTCACTGCCTTCACCCTGATTGCCCGGTACCTGCCCATCTTCGCGCCGACCAATGCCACATCCACGCATTCTTGAAAATGACAACATCGGCCTCAATAATTAAACACCTTTGGGTTGACTATGCTTCAGGCAGGGTGGATCCTTCAACCAGGAACATCCTTTTTGGGTGCGCCTTTTCCGGTCAACGGGGAGCCTGAGCCATGAGAACCCGAATCGGCACCCGCCTGATTGTCGGAGCAGGGCTTGCCACCGCTCTGGCCATCGGCGGGATGGCCGTGGCGGTGCTCCGGACGCACACGGCCCAGTTGCTGACGGAGCGCACGCGCAGTGCCGACCAGCTTAGCGAGACCATCAAGAGCAGTACCCACTACGACATGCTGGAAAACCGCCGGGACAACCTGCACCGGGACATTCGCAACCTGGGCAGCCTCCAAGAGCAAGGCATCCGGAAGGTTCGGGTCTTCAACAAGGAGGGGCAGATCATGTTCTCCTCCTCGAAGGAGGAGATCGGCACCCGGCTGGATACCCGCGGCGAGGCCTGCTATGCCTGTCACGCCGAGGGACGCCCACTGGAACATCTGGAGATCAACGCCCGCGCCCGCATTTTCAAGGCGTCGGACGGGACCCGGGTTCTGGGGGTCATCAAGCCGATTCCAAATGAGAGTTCCTGTTCCACGGCGGACTGCCACGCCCATTCCTCCAAACAGAGCGTCCTGGGCGTTTTGGACGTGAATGTTTCACTGTCGGAAGTGGACCTCGAAATCGCTCGCAGCCGCAACGTGATCATCTCCTCGGCCATCCTCGCCATCCTGGCCGGAAGCGCCATGCTCTGGTGGCTCAACAACCGTCTGGTGGTCGTCCCGGTGGCGGCCCTGCTGGCAGGCACCCGCCGCGTCAGTGAGGGTGACCTCACGGCCACCATCCAGGTGAGCGGCCGACACGAGCTGAGCAAACTGGCCACGGCCTTCAACGATATGATCAAGAACCTGGCAGACACCCAGCGGCAATTGACCCAGGCCGACAAGTTGGCCTCCGTGGGCCGCCTGGCTGCAGGGGTGGCCCACGAGATCAACAACCCGCTCACTGGTGTGCTGAGCTACGCCTCCCTGCTGCGGAAGCGCCTGGATGGCGATGCCGAGACCTGCGACGACCTGGATGTCATCGTCCGGGAGACCGTTCGCTGCCGGGGCATCATCCGGGGCCTCCTGGACTTCGCCCGTCCCGCCGCCCCGGCCCGGAAGCCCATGGACCTCAACGAAGTGGTCCGACGCTCGGTCTCCGTGGTGATGACCCAGCTGTCCCTGAACCAGGTTCAGCTCTCCCTGGATCTGGCCACAGACCTGCCCCTGGTCAACGCTGATGTGAACCAGATCGAGCAGGTGGTGGTGAACCTCATGCTGAATGCCGCAGATGCCATCGGCACCGAGGGCGGGAATATCCGGGCCATTACACGGCTGGGTTCCACCAACACCATCGAGTTCCTCCTGGTGGACAGCGGCCGGGGCATCGCGGCCGAGGATCTGCCGCGCATCTTCGAGCCCTTCTTCACCACCAAGGGCAACCAGGGCACGGGCCTGGGCCTGGCCGTCAGTTGGGGCATTGTGGAAGCCCATGGCGGTACCCTCGAAGTCCAGAGCGAACTCGGCCAGGGCACCACATTCACCCTTCAGCTACCCACCAACGCTACGATTGAAGATGCCTCACCTTCCCATTCCACGCTCACCTAGGAGGTGGTCATGACCGCCGTGCTGATTCTCTTCATGTTCCTGGCCTTTGTCGGCACGGACTACCTGGTTCGGACGACCCTGCGCAAGGCCCGTGAGAAGCAGGAGCGCGAGGCCCGCGAGGCCGTGCTGAATACCTCCATTCGCCTGGACTTCACCCACGAGGCCAAGAGCCTCAAGCGGGTCGAAGTGCCCAATCCCAAGGCCCGCATCCTGGCCGTGGACGATGAGGGTGTGGTGCTGGATTCCTTCCGACGCATCCTGGTTTTGGAAGGCTTCAGTGTGGATACCGTCGAGCACGGACCCGAGGCCCTGGGTCTGGTGCAGCGCCATGACTATGACTTCCTCTTCACCGACCTCAAGATGCCCGACATGGACGGCGTGGACGTGGTGAAGGCCGTGAAGCACCTGCGCCCGGACGTGGACGTGGTCGTCATCACCGGCTATGGCAGCATCGAGACCGCCGTCCAGGCGCTCCAGTTCGGCGCCTGCGAATACGTGCAGAAGCCCTTCACCGCGGACGAGTTGGGAGAGTTCGCCAAGAAGCTGCTCATTAAGCGTCAGGCGCGCATCGAGGCCGCCAAGCGCCCCAGTGTCCGTGTGGTGGCTCCTGAGATGGCCGATGTGATCCCCAGTGGCGAGTTCTGCGTTCCCGGCGGAGCCTTCATCTCCCCCGGCCACGCCTGGGTGCGCATCGAGCCCGAGGGCCAGGTCCGCATCGGCATCGATGACTTCATCCGCAAGGCGCTGGGCACGATCACCAGCGTGACCCTGCCCCAGCGGGGCACTGTCATCAAGCGGGGCGACACGCTCTTCACCCTCAAGGGCGCCACTGGCACCGTGCAGGTGGCCTCCCCCATGTCTGGGAAGGTGGATCATGACAATGGCAGTCTGGTGTCAAATCCTGGCGAGCTGACCCACAGCCCCTACGACCGCGGCTGGGTCTGCCTGCTGACTCCCAGCGATCTGGCTGGGGAACTGTCCACCCTGAAGATCGGCCAGCCCGTCATCGACTGGTACCAGGACGAGATAACCCGCCTGCGGGCTGAAAACGGGCCCCAGGCCACGGGTAGCCTGGACTGGAGTGCTTTCGAGCAGCAGTTCCTGGGCGCCAAGACTGCCGCCCACGCCTGATCTGAGTGCAGTGTGATGGAACCTCGGGGGCAGCTAGCTGCCCCCGATTCCTTTTCCGAAGCCATCTCCGGCATGGTAGCTGGAGCGCACCAGGGGCGCAGACTCCACCCGCAGGAAGCCCATCTCTAGGCCTCGTAGGCGGTAGCTATCGAACTCTGCAGGTTCCACGTAACGGTCCAGGGGCAGGTGCAGGGCCGAAGGTGGAAGATACTGGCCGATGGTGGCGATGTCCACGCGACTCTCCCGCCAGTGGCCCATGAGCTCGAGCACTTGTTCCGGGGTCTCGCCCAGGCCCACCATGATCCCGCTCTTCACCTTCAGTCCGGGTGCATGCTGGTCCCGCCACTGGGCGGCGCGGCGCAGCAGCTCCAGGCTCTGGGCATAGTCCGCATCGGGCCGCACCCGCCGGTAGAGATGAGCCACGGTCTCCACGTTGTGGTTGAGCACATCGGGGCGGGCTTCCAGCACGGTGAGCAAGTCCGCCTCCCGGCCCCGGAAGTCGGGGATGAGCACCTCCACGCCGCAGTGGGGAGAGAGGCTGCGGATCCATTGGATGGTCTTGGCAAAGTGGTCGGCGCCGCCGTCTGGCAGGTCGTCGCGGTTGACGGAAGTGACCACGGCGAAACGCAGGCCCAGCCGGGCCACGGCCTCGGCCACCCGCTGAGGCTCTCCTGGGTCCAGCGCGCCGGGGCGGCCCTTGCCCACATTGCAGAACCCGCAGTGGCGAGTGCAGATGTCGCCCAGGAGCATGAAGGTCGCCGTGCGGTGCACCCCCCAGCACTCATGGAGGTTGGGGCAGCGGGCCTCCTCGCAGACCGTGACGAGGCGCTGCTCCCGCATGAGGCCCTCGACCTCGGCCACCACTTCCGGGGCTGGGACGCGGATCTTCAACCAGGCGGGGCGGGGACCGGGGAGGACGGGAGGACGGGCCATGACCCCATTGTGAGGCCAAGGCCAGTCGGGGCCATCGAGATCCCTGACCCCGCTACTGGATGGTGAGCACCTTGACGCTGGCATCCACGGCGGACTTGTCCACATAGCTGATGTATTTGGGGTTTTCCGCAACTTTGCGGACGACCTCGGAGCTGTTGGCCAGGACCATCGGGCTCATGCCTTTGCCCGAAAAGGCCAGCTTGGACCAGTAGGCTTTCATCTGAGCCTGGGACTTGTTGAGGTATTTCCCATAGAACTCCTGACGGGAGCTGGTGCCTTCCGGCTGGTCCAGGGGCTCTGCCCGGCCGCCCGAATAGTAGGTGGTGGCCTGGCCCAGGAAGAGCTGGGAGAGCTGGTCCGCAGTGAGTTTGGAGACCGGATTCTTGGTGGAGACGATCACCACGGTCTGGGCCTGGACCGAAGCCCCACCCAGCAGCAGGAGTAGGAGTAGGGCATTTCTGAGGCTTGCATGGACAGTCATCGTCCACTCCATGGTGTCGGGATCGAGGGTCGGGTTCGGGATGGGGTCAGGTCGGAACATGGGGAGGTCGGGGTCTCAGAACACCACGTCGAGGGCCAGGCGAACCACGGTCGAATCCGTGGTGAAGGCCGTCCCACGGTATTCCAGGTAACGGTCCACCTGCAGCTTGAGCGAAGCGCTGGAAGCCACGTCATATCTGAGCGTCAGCGAGGGGCGCATGTAGCTCACGGGCGCATAGGAGGGGTTCGTGGTGGTCTCCCGGTATTCCGCGAAATTGAGGAATGGGGTCCACTTGCCCAGGCGGTATCCGAGGCCGACGGTGTAGCAGGGGGCCTTGGTTTCGTAGCCTGCACTGGTGCGGTTGTTCTGGGCGAACTCCGTGAGGACGAAGAGGTTGCCAAAATCCCCGTTGGCAGCCAAGCCGTAGGCAGTCATCTTCTGCTGGTAGTTGTTCGCCGAGTTCAGCCGGTCCACCACGGAGGGATCGGCCTGGATGAAGACACCGCGCACCGTAAGCCAGTCCTTGGTGACCTCCAGGTCGCCCCCCTGGATGTTGCTCCAGGTTACGTCGGCCTTGGAGAGGCCGGCAGAGATCATGTAGCGGGATTCCTTGACCGTCTCTTTACCGCCAAAGACACTGGCCGCGACGGTGGTGCTGCCCAGGACCGTCTTGTAGCGGAGGCTGGCGCCGTTGTAGTTGGTGGCGTCCCAGCCATAGACTTCGGGCGGGGGCGAGACCCATGGGTAGGAGAAGCCGATGTCCTGGAAATCGGAGTAGTAATAGAGCGGAATGCGCTTGCGGCCCACCTGCAGTTCCCACTCGGGGGAGAGATCATAGGCCACATAGGCCCAGGTGAGGGCCGGGGTACTGTCCGTGCCGCGCACCACCATCTGGCCCGTGAAGCGGAGGCTCTCGCTGAAGGAGACCACCGCTTGGGCGCCGGCCCGACTTTCGGGCTGCAGGGAGAGGGTCTTGGAATAAGCACCCCAGTTGGACCAGTCGGCGAGGTAGATGGGACCGGACTTGCCTGGCTCTGGATCGGAACCCGGCGCGGCATGGTTCACGATCTGACCGGCCACGATGGAGGCAAAACCGCTGAACTTCACAGCCGGGAAGCCGTCCTCCGCCAATGCGGCGGGTGCGGCCAACAGGGCAAGGGCCAAGGCTGGCAGGAGGCGGGGGCGGTGGAGGGTGGTCATGAGGTCCTTTCCCTGTGAAGGTGGCGGGGCGGGCTTGGAGCTGGGCATGTGACTTTTGTCACAGCGCCGTTGAAGGTGTATCGATCGATCACCAAGAAAAAATAAGGAATGTTCGAATAAGAAAATTAAGATAATACCGTTGTGATCGAATTTTTCTAATTCGGCTTCCCCGTGCCCCCGCTCACTGCTACCCGTTAGAATGTGTCTATGAGCAGCACACCTGAACCTGTCCCCGCCGCCATGGAAGCGGTCCCTGTCGAAGGACCGGCGCCCAGAATCTTCGAGGCCCCCAAGGGCTTTGAAACGAAGTTCCGGGGGCTGGCTCTCCACTTGGCAGCCTTCGATGGTCCCCTGGACCTGCTCCTCCACCTCATCCACGAGCAGAAACTCGACCTCCTGAATCTGCCCATGGCCGATGTGACCCGCCAGTACATGGACTATCTGAAGCTCATGGAGGAACTGAACCTCGAGATCGCCGCAGAATTCGTGGCCATGGCGGCCCAGCTGCTCCAGATCAAATCGCGGCTCATGCTGCCCCGGCCCCCCCAGGATTGCGGCGAGGAGGATCCCCGCGAAGCCCTGGTCCAGCGACTCCTGGACTATCAGCAGGTGAAGGCAGCTGCCGTGATCCTGTCCGAGCGCGAATCCGATTGGCAGAAGATCGCCTTCGCCCCAGGCCTGGACCTGGAGGACCACAAGCGGGTGGAGGAGGAACCCATCCGGGCCACCCTCTTCGACTTGCTGGGCGCCTACCGCGATGCCCTCAAGCGCCTGATTCCGCCGCCGCCCGTGCAGGTCCGCACTCAGCCCAAGTCGCTGGAGCAGCGGGTCATGGAGGTCCTTCGGGACCTGCAGGACGGTCTCTGGAAGCCGTTCCAGGGGCTGCTGGGCCAGGCCCGGAGCCGCGAGGAACTGGTGCTTACCTTCTTGGCTCTGTTGGAGTTGGTCCGCACGGGCCGGATCTCTCTGGTGCAGGGCGAAACCTTTGGCGAGATACGTATCAAGGCCTCCGAGGCCGCATGATCAGCAACCTCGATGCGATTCGCGCGGCGCATCGCCGTGCCTGGAGCCTGGGGCTGGGGCTTTGCCTGGGCACGCCCGGCGTCTTGGCCGTCCTGCTCCTACTGAAGGTGGTTCCTGCGGGGAGTCAACCTCTGGAAGGCCCCGTCCTGCAGGTGGGCTACCTCTTCACGGGCTTTGTGTTCCTGTCCGCCGCCTGGATCTGGGGGCGCATGGCTCAGGTGCTCCAGGGCTTCAAGGGTCTGCCCGAAGCCCGGCGACCTGCCGTGGTCCTGCGGGAATGCCTGCTGGGTGCGGCGGTCTTTGAACTCAGCAGTCTCCTCGGCCTGGTCTACTGGCTCCTGGTGGGAGCCCTGTCTCCGCGCCACGCCTGGGGTTTCATCCTCCTTACGCCGGTGCTTTTCCTGGGGCTGGTTCCCCGGCTGGACCGCTGGATGAAGGCCCTCGAGAGCTGAGCCCGGCTCGGGGGTATCCTGAGGGTCCCCAGCGCCCAGGAGGGTGTGTGAGCGAGCCAGAATCCAGCGAGCCGAAGAACCCCCAATCCGCTTCGGACGCCACCCAGCGCTTCGCCGCCGGGGAGCCGCCGAGTCCTTTCAGCACACAGCGGCTGAGCATTCCCAAGCTGCTGGCCGAGGGCACCCTCAAAATGCCCCTGCCGGAGCTCAGCGTCCCGACGGAGCAGACCCAGCAGCCCGCCGCCCCCGAGCTTCAAGCCGGCAGCACCCTCAAGATGCCCCTGCCGGAATTCGCTGTCCCCGCGGAGCGGACCCAGCAGGTGGAAAGCACCCTCAGGATGCCGCTGCCGGATCTTGCTGTCCCTGCGGAGCAGACCCAGCGCTTCGAGCGTCCAGTCCTGGAGGAGCCGCCCCTGCCCTTGGCGGTGGAATCCGAATCGCTCCAGCCCAAGCCCCAGCTTCAGGCTGCTGGCTTCCCGTGGAAGCTGCCCTTGGCTCTGCTCCTGCTGGCCCTGGTCGGTGGTGGTGCTGCGGCCTACCTCTACCTGAATCGGGCCGCGGCTCCCACGACGGCCCGGACCCCCGCCACGGCCCCCGAGGCCGCCCCCGAAGGCGCCCGGCTCTACCTGGACCAGGCCAAGGCTGGCGATGCCAATGCCATGCGCATGCTGGGGGTCATGTATTACAACGGCCTCAACGTGCCCCAGGATCGGGAGAAGGGTCTCTACTGGTACCGACGGGCCGCCGAGAAGGGCAGCGCGACCGCCAAGGCTGAGTTGGCTCAGCTGGAGGCGGCGGGAAAATAGGCTCAGGGCCTGGGGGTCCGCCAGGTCACCACCTTGGCCGCCGCAGCCTTGCCCACAGCGGCGACGAGGGTGGACTCCTCGGCTTCCCGAACTTGGGTGGCGCTGCCGAAGGTCTGCAACAGCTTCCTGGCCGTGGCGGGACCCACCCCGGGGATCTGGGTCAGCTCAGTCTGAAGGGTGCGCTTGGCGCGCAGAGCGCGGTGGTAGGTGATGGCGAAGCGGTGGGCCTCGTCCCGGATGCGCTGCAGCAGCTGCAGGACCGGAGAGGACTTGGGGATCTTCAGGGCTGTGCTGGACCCAGGCCGGAAGACCAGCTCCTCCTTCTTGGCCAGACTGCCCAGTTCCAGCTGCTCCAGTCCCAGCTCCTTCAGCGCCGCTTCCGCCGCGTGCAACTGCCCCAGTCCCCCATCAATCAGCACCAGGTCAGGAAAATCCTTTTTCTCTTCCTGGATGCGCCGGTAACGACGCGTCACAGCCTCATGCATATTCGCGAAGTCATCATTCTGCTCATTGGTCATCTTGAAGCGGCGGTAGCGGGCCTTGTCCGGTACGCCGTCCGTGAAAACCACACAGCTGGCGACCACCTCGCGGCCCTGGCCGTGGCTGATGTCGAAGCACTCCAGGCGGCGGGGCAGGTGGGCGAGGCCCAGGAAGGCCTGCAGGCCCTCCAGCACGGCCTCATTGAGGCGGGCGGGCTCGAACTTGCGTTCCAGGGCCAGGCGGGCGTTCTCCTGGGCCATGGCCAGCAGGTCCATCTTCTCGCCCATCTGAGGCACATGCAGGCGGACCTTGGTGCCACGCAGGGAGCCCATCCACTCGCAGAGCAGATCGGCATCCTCCGGCTGGATCTCGGCGAGAATCCTGGCGGGCGCGGGGTCGGCGCTGTAGACCCGCTGGAGCACCTGGGCCAGGACGGGGCCGTCAAAGGCCTCCACATCCTCCAGCACGTATTCCTGGCGGCCCACCATGCGCCCATCTCTTAGCATGAGCCGATGCACGCAGGCCCGGCCGTCGAGGACGGCGCTGCCGTAGACGTCCGTGTCCTCCAGATCCGCGCTGGCGGCCTTCTGGCGGGTGAACCAGGCGTCCACCTGCTGCAGGGCGTCCCGGTGCTGGGTGGCCTGCTCAAAAGCCGCGGCTTCGGAGGCTTTCCACATGGCCGCCTCCAGGCGAGCCTTCAATTCATCCCGCTTGCCTTCCAGGAAGAGACGGGCCTCCTTGGCCTGCTCCCGGTAGGCCTCCTGACCCACGGCGGCAATGCAGGGGGCGGTGCAGCGGTGCAGCTGGTATTTCAAGCAGGCCCGGCCCCGCTTGCCATCAATGTCGATGTCGCAGTCCCGGATCTGGAAGAAGCGGTAGACCAGCTCCGCTGTGCGGTAGGCGGTGCTGGCGGGAAAGAAGGGGCCGAAGTAGAGGCTGCCGTCCTTGCGCACCTTGCGCGTCACAAAGACCTTGGGAAAGGCCTCCTTCCAGGTGAGCTTCACGTAGGGATAGCTCTTGTCATCCTTGAGCAGGATGTTGAAGGGCGGCCAGTGCTCCTTGATGAGGTTGTTCTCCAGCACCAGGGCTTCCAGCTCCGTGTCGCAGACGATGAGCTCGATGTCCCAGATGCGGGCCACCAGGCGCCGGGTCTTGGCGTCCAGGCGCTTCTGCTGGAAGTAGGACTTCACGCGGTTGCGCAGCACCTTGGCCTTGCCCACGTAGAGCAGGTTGCCGCCTTCGTCCCGGTAGAGGTAGCAGCCGGGCCGCAGGGGCAGATCCCCCAGCTTCCGCTTCAGGAAGGGGGACTTCTCCAGGTTGGTGCGGATGGCCGCCATTGGAGTTCGGCTAGGCCCCGGGCGGCGTGGAGGGACCGCTCTTCGACGGCTTGTTCAGGAATCGCATGAGGGCCCAGATCCCCAGGGGACCGATGATGAGGAGGGCGATGACGAGCAGGTCGGGCATGGGTTCCTTCACAGGGCAGGCTCCCAATCTACCGCCGCTCCCGGCACACTGGAAGGATGCTGAACCTCGAATCCTTCCCGGTGGGCCCCCTGGGCTGCAACTGCTCCCTGCTTTGGGATCCCAGTACAGGGCTGGGCCTGGTGGTGGACCCCGGCGGGGACGGCGCCAAGATCCGCAAGCGGGTTGAGACCCTGGGCTTCAAGGTGACGGCCCTGCTGCACACCCACGCCCACTTCGACCACGTGGGCGCCACCCGGGAGTTGCAGGATCTCTGGCAATGCCCGGCCCACCTGCACGGTGATGACACCTTCCTCATTGAGGCTCTGTCCCAGCAGACCGTCCGTTTCGGGATGCCGCCCATCCCCCAGCCAAGCATGGCGGACTTGAACGCCGGGGACCGCCACCTGGACCTCACGACCCTGCATACTCCCGGTCACACGCCCGGCTCCTGCTGCTTCCACGGCGACTTCGCCAAGGGTAAGGTCGTGCTGGCGGGGGACACCCTTTTCCAGGGCGGGGTGGGCCGCACGGATCTCTGGGGCGGCAACTTCGAGTCCCTGGAAGCCAGCATCCGACGGGAACTTTACACCCTGGATGGTGCCACCCTCGTGATTCCTGGCCATGGGCCTGCCACCACCATCGGGGAGGAGATTCGCACCAATCCCTACGTCCGCGGTTAGTTGAGGACTTAGGGCGTAGACTGGGGCGTCGCTTCACCGGAGGTCATCTATGGAACCCTTTTTTGCTTCCCTCGGCTGCCTTGGCCCGATTGCAGTCTTTGTGGTCGTCTACCTCTTCTCCTGCCTCAAGGTGGTGAACGAGTACGAGCGCCTGGTGGTATTCACCCTGGGCAAGGTTGAGGAAAAGCCCAAGGGGCCCGGTCTCTGCTTCGTGTGGCGCCCTTTCCAGACCGCTACCACCGTCAGCCTCCGCACTGGCGTGCTGGAGGTCCCCAGTCAGGACGTCATCACCCGCGACAACGTGAGCCTCAAGGTCAGCGCCGTGGTCTATTCCCGGGTGCTGGATCCCAAGCAGGCCATCATCGGCGTGGAGAACTACTACTACGCCACCAGCCAAATCGCTCAGACCACCCTGCGCTCCATCCTGGGCGAGGTGAGCCTGGACGAGCTGCTGGCGGACCGCGAGAAGCTCAGCGCCCGCCTGCGGGAGATCATCGACCGCTCCACTGAGCCCTGGGGTGTGGAAGTGAGCAGCGTGGAATTGAAGAGTGTGGATCTGCCTGAGCAGATCCAGCGCGCCATGGGCAAGCAGGCCGAGGCCGAGCGTGAAAAGCGGGCCAAGGTCATCGCCGCCGAGGGGGAACTCCTGGCCTCAGAGCAGCTGCTGGAAGCGGCCAACAAGATCAGCCAGAACCCCACGGCCATTCAGATGCGTTACCTCCAGACACTCACAGAGATCGCCGTGGAGAAGAACAGCACCATCGTCTTCCCGCTGCCCATGGAACTCATGAAGGCCTTCGAGAAGTTCACGGCGAAGTAGGTCTCCAGCCGCGCCAGGCCGAAGCTTCCGCCCTAGCCAGGGAGGAGGCTTCGCCACGTTCCTGGCCATAGGCCTCCCGGTCGATGGCCTGAGCGAGGCGGTTCAGGGCCTCATGCCGCTCGGGTCGGAGGCTGGCCAGACGCAGCAGCCAGGCCCGGGCTGTTTCACCCCCCAGAGGCGGTGCCGTGCGCCGGGTGCGGGCCAGGAGGGGCGCCAGGGCGCGAATGCGCCCGGGCCCCTCGGGAACTGGCCGCCAGAGGTGGCGCGTGCGCCAGAGCGCCCAGGCCAGGGCCAGGGTGGCGAGCAGAAAGGACAACTGGCGTGGGGGCGCTTTCCACTTCCATTCCCAGCCCTGGAGATGAGTCTGGAGCCAGGAGAGGCCCCCCAGTTGGTCCTGGTCCGAGAAGCGCACCACGTAACGGTCCCAGCGGAACCGAAGGGTGTCCAGCCAGCGGCCCAGGACGCCCATGTTGGAGACCCCGGTGCTTGCCAGGCTAGAGCCGGTGGGCGTGGGATCCGAGGTGAACCAGCGGCCCTCGCTCCAGTACTCCACCCAGCTGTGGGCCTCGTTCTGGCTGACGCGGAAGTAGCCGCCCTCGGGGATCCAGGGGCCCAGGCGGTAACCGTTCACGACCCGGGCGGGGATGCCCCGAGCGCGGAGCATGAGGGCCATGGCCGAGGCGAAGTATTCGCAGTGGCCCGCCTGGCTGCGCTCCAGGAAGTCCTGGAGCGGGTTCGGGGCTTTCCCTGAAGGATTGTCCAAGGTGTAGGCGAAGCCCCGCAGGCCGGTTTCGAGCGCCAATACCAGCTGGGGTGTCGGCAGGATGCCCGGGGCAAAGCGGAAGCTGGCCCGGCGCGCGGCTTCATGCTCAGGTTCGAGGCGGGTGAGGTTGGCCAGGCGCTGGCGGTACAGCTGGGGTTCCGGTGTTCCTGCGACCTGGGGGCTCCAGAAGACGGTGACTGGCACGGTGCGGGCCCTGGGGAACCGCCAGCGGAGGCTGGAGCCGGGGCCCCTGAAGACCTGCAGTTCCGGCGGATCCCAGCGGGCGACCCCCGTGGGCAGCACCAGAATGCCGTGGGGGCTTGGGGTGTAGAGAAAATCCGCTTGCCTTACCCACTTTGTCTGGGCCGGATAGGGCCGGATGGGTGGTGTGAAGTCCGAAGGCTCCCACCGGAGGCCACGCACGGATTCCAAGGTGATGCCCCGCAGCAGCTCAAGTCCGGCGGCCCATTGGGGATTCGCAGCCGAGTGGGTGCCGGGGGACGGCTCGATTCGCAGCGCCACCTCGGGGTTGGGTTCGATGGGGCCACCCGTGGAAAGGTCCAGCTGCTCCCCCAGGCCCGCCTGGCCCATCCCCCGCAGGGCCCCGAAGGCCACCCCACCCCGCAGGCCTAGGCTCAGGCGGGGCATGATGACAAAGAAGCCGATCCCGAAGACCAGGGCGGCGGCGATCCAAAGGGGCACCCGGGCGTAGGGGGGCGGGGTGCTGGCGCCGCGTCGCAGGGTGGCGGAGGCCTCCCAGCTCTGTTGGAGCAGGGCCATGGTGGCCACCCCGGCCCAGAGCAGGGCCCAGAGCAGGAAGAGCAGGTCCGTGGTGCCGATGGCCGTGGCCAGGAAGAGGAGAAAGCTGATGAGCAGGAGCTGGCGCCGCTGGGTGATTTCCCGGGGCAGGGCCAGGCGCAGGCCTGCCAACAGGAAGAGGGTGTGCAGGGCCACGGCCAGCACGCCCTGGCCCCGGGCGAGGTCGCCGAGGAAGAACAGGAGGGCGCCGACCTCCAACCAGCGGTGGAGGCCGCTGATGTCCCGGCGGAGGCCTTCCACCAGGAGGGCTGCCAGCAGCGGAAGGGCCATGAGGAGCAGGTCTCCAGGCTCCTGGCCGGTGGAGGCCGTGGCGCCCCAGGCCACCCAGACTGGCAGGTGGTCGCCCCAGCGGCTCCATTTCAAGGCCACACCCAGCTCCCCAGGGCCACGGCCCGGCTGGCGCCGGTGACCTCGGGCAGATTCCCGGGCAGACCCAGGGCACTGGCGGACCCAAGCAGGGCCCAGCTCACGGCCTCCCGGGCTCCGGTGGGGAAGGCGACATCATCTGCCAAGGCCAGCTTGAGGCGGGCCTCCAGTTCCGCG
Source organism: uncultured Holophagaceae bacterium (assembly GCA_903913215.1). Taxonomy (GTDB): domain Bacteria; phylum Acidobacteriota; class Holophagae; order Holophagales; family Holophagaceae; genus Geothrix. Next base: position 32,611 of record CAIWKE010000006.1, on the reverse strand, counting down.
CGAACGCGTCCGTGTCGGGCTCCGCCACCGCTGACCAGGGCCAGGAGGCCCGGGGGCCAGGGGCGTGCCCGCTCCGCCTCCAGGGCCACCGAGGCCGCCGTGAAGGCCGCCAGGCTGGCTAGGCGGTCGGGCAGGGGGAGGGGCTCCAGGGCTGGGTCCTGCTGGTGGAGCCAGGCCTCGCCGAAGACCTCTCGGCCCGTGGACTTGGGCGGCGCCTGCAGAAAGTAGGGGTGCTGCAGCCAACCCGCCAGCAGATCCTCGTGGACCATCCCCGAGGCATGGGCTCCCTCGGGATCGAAGGGCAGGCCGAGCCAGCGCCGGGCCGCCAGGTCCAGGAGGGACATGCCAGGGCCCGTGTCCCAGGCTTGGGTCTGCTGTCCATCCCAGAGGGTGAGGTTAGCGATGCCGCCAATGTTGAGGGCCAGCCAGGGCTTGACCCCGTGGAGCCAGCGCTCGGCGAGGGGCACCAGAGGTGCCCCCTGGCCGCCCAGGGCCAGGTCCCGGCGGCGCAGGTCCCAGACCACGGGGCACTGCAGGGCTTCGGCCAGGACGTAGGGGTCCGCCAGCTGGAGACTCGCGCCCTGGTCTGGATGGTGCTGCACAGTCTGGCCGTGGAGGGAGGCCAGGTCCGGCTGGAGCTGTAGCCTTTCACAAAGGGATCGGGCCGCCTGGGCGTGGTGGTCCCCCAGGCGTCGCTGGAGGACGCAGAGCCCTGCGGGATCCAGCTGATTGGAAGCGGCTTTCAGGACCAGATCTCGGATCGGATCTGGATAAGGGCTGACCTGGTGTCCCAGGAGGGAGCGGAAGGGACGACCTTGCTTAAAGCCGCCTGGCTCCACTTCGATGGCCACCACGTCCACCCCGTCGGCACTGGTGCCCGACATGAGGCCGAGGGCGCGCCAGGGGCGGTCCAGGGGGAGCGGAATGCGGGGTCGCATGCAGCTGATCATGCCAGGAAGTACCCCGGACCGCCGGTTCCGGCTACCCTTGGGGCGTCGAGGACCCAACCATGACCACCGTAATCATCCTTCTCATCATCGGCGCCGTGATCTATTTCGCCATGCGCGGCAAACGGGACAACCCTGAGCAGCTGGGGGCCTCGCGGCGCGCCCTCCCGACAGGCTCCGTGGAACCCCACACCTTCCCCTGTCCCTATCCCAAGTGCCCCACCTGTGGTGCCAGCGGAGACGGCATGAAGCAGGCATGGGATGGTCTGCGCTCCGTGAAGTGGTCCTGCGGCTACTGCAATGCGGTGGCTGGTGTGCAGGCACTGAAGGACGAGGAGCTGCCCCCTTCCGCGCGGCAGCGGCTGGGCTTGGACGCCCCGATGCAAGGCAACATGCCCATGCAGCCGGGGGGCTACGGCCAGCAGGGCGGTGGCGGCATGGGCGGCCTGCTCACGGGCATGATGATCGGCAACATGATGGGCGGCGGCGAGCGCCACCACCACGACTCCAATGACACCGATGATTGGGGCTCGGGCTCCGGTTCCAACTCTGGATCCTCCGACAAGTCCTCGAGCGACTGGGGCGAGTCAAACTCCAGTGACTGGGGGGATTCCGGTGGTGATTCCGGTGGTGGGGACTCGGGTGGCGGCGGGGACTGGTAAGGGCAGCTGGAGGCTGATTTTTATTGCCAATCCGTTTGCAAAGAAAAGTACACACTTGCCAGCCTAAGTTGCTTCAACTTTTGACTCAAACCCCCGAAACCACCTTGATTCAAGTTCCTGAATCAAGGTGGTTTCGGAGGTTTTGACTAAAGGCGATACTGCACTCATCATTTGTCTTCAGGGCATTTAGCATTGCTTCCTGGCAGGGACTGTCCATGATGGGACCACTTCTTTCCCTGCTGGTCATCCGATGGTGACCATTTCAATGGAGCGGCCATGTTGAGCCGTCGCTTGCGTTACCTGTCCTTCGTCCTGGTGTCCGGGGCTGTCCTCTCGGCCCAGACCACGGGTTCCCTGCAGGGGCGCGTGCTGGGCCCGAAGGGGAATCCCGTGGCCGGTGCCAAGGTGACCGTCAGCGGCGCGGGGGTGCAAGGCGAGCGCTCCTCCATCACCGATGCCTCCGGGGCCTACCGCGTGGGCCTGCTGCCGCCGGGGCTGGTCTCGGTGACGGCCACCAAGGAGGGGCTCAATGCCGCCAAGGCCCAGGTGCAGGTGGGCCTGGACAAGACCGCCACTGTGGACCTCAAGATGGCCGGCTTGGCCACGGCCACCGTGGAGGTCACGGACACCAGCACGGTGGTGGACATGAAGGCCACCACCGTGGGCGGCAACTACACCGCCGAGGCCATCTCGAAGCTGAATGTCTCGCGGGACTTCGCGAACATCGCCCTCCTGGCGCCCGGCGTCACCACCGAGGGCAACCTTCCTGGCGGCAACCAGGGCATGAAGATCTACGGGGCTTCCGGCGCCGAGAACAACTACGTGGTGGACGGTGTGAACGCCACCAACGTGGAGTTCGGCACTCAGGGCAAGCGCATCCCCATGGAGTTCATCCAGGAATTCCAGGTCAAGACTGGCGGCTACGAGGCCGAATACGGCAAGGCCCTGGGCGGCATCATCAACGTGATCACCAAGTCCGGTGGCAACGAGTTCACCGGGGATCTCTTCGCCTACTCCGAGGGAGCCTTCCTCAAGTCCACCAACAAGCACCAGAACGAGGGCAACCTCACCAAGCCCCAGCTCCTGGACAACAAGACACTGGAAATGGGCTTCGATGCGGGCGGCCCCATCATCAAGGACAAGCTCTGGTATTTCGTGGCCTTCGACCGGCGCACCAACAACCAGAACAACCTGATCCGCTCCGCGGATCCCACGGTCAATGGGATCCAGGCGCCCACCGACTCCACCCGCGACCTCTTCGCGATGAAGTTGACCTGGCATCCCCTGGACGGCCACAGCCTCATCGCCTCCGTGGTGGGTGATCCTGAGACCATCACTGGCGCCGTGGTCACGCCCCAGGGCACTAAAGGGACCTGGGATGGCAAGAAGAAGATCGGTGGCACCGACTACAGCCTCCGCTACGAGATCTCCGGGGACAAGTGGTTCGGTCAGGTGCAGTACAGCCAGCACGCCGAGACCAACTCAACCCTTCCTGGCATCGGTGCCAATGACATCCAGCTCATCGACCAGACCCTTGGCGGCTCCGCGAGCGGTGGCTTCGGGCGCTGGGATGACAAGAAGTTCACCCGGACCAACATCACGGGCTCCATCACCGCCTTCGCCAGCTTCTTCGGCGACCACGAATTCAAGGTGGGCTTTGACATCCAGGCCGACAAGGCGGATATCCACCGAAGCTACACCGGAGGCCAGCAGGTCACGCTGCTTTCGGATGACGGCCTGGGAACCCCCACCTCCAAGATCTACTCCCACTACTGGTGGACCACGGCCGATGGCCAGGTGGACCCCACCTTCAATGCTCCCAGCATCATCTTCGCCTCCAAGCCGAAGCACGAGAGCAACTCCTTTTTCATCCAGGACAAGTGGAGCCCCACCAACCGCCTGAACATCAACCTGGGCGCGCGGGTGGACAACACGGCCGTGAAGGACCAGTTCGGAGTCACGGCCTTCACGCTCAAGAACGAGTTCGCGCCCCGGCTGGGCTTCATCTACGACTTCAAGGGCAATGGCCAGGACAAGGTCTACGGCAGCTTCTCCCGCTACTACGAGCAGGTGCCCCTGGACCTGGTGATCCGCTCCTTCAGCGTGGAGCGCAATCCCACCACCTACAACTTCAGCGCCACGGCCTACGCGCCCAATGCCGCTGCTGAAGCGGCCCTGGGCACGCCATCTTCCATCGTGGGTTCCTACGTCGAGCCCGTGGACAAGAACCTGAAGGGCTCCTATTCGGATGAGATCATCCTCGGTGTCGAGACCACCTACAACAACCTCTACGTGTTCGGCGCCAAATACATCCGCCGTTACCTGGGCCGCGCCATCGAGGATGGCCTGGATGTGAACTCGCCCCTGGGCGACTACTTCATCATGAATCCAGGTCAGAGCAGTCCTGCCGGTGTCACCTATCCCCAGGCCATTCGTGACTACACGGGCTTCGAATACACGGCTCAGCGGCGCCTCTCGGACCACTACACCTGGCAGCTCAGCTACCTCTGGAGCGAACTGAAGGGCAACTACGAAGGCGCCTTCCAGGGCATCGGCGGGGCTGATGGCACGGGACAGCTGGATCCCAACATCAATGCCGCCTTCGATCTGCCCGAGTTCATTGTGAACAGCTACGGCCTCCTGAGCGGCGACCGCACCCACCAGTTCAAGGCCAACGGCTCCTACGAGTGGGATTCCGGTGTCAGCCTGGGTGCCAATTTTGTCTTCCAGAGCGGCACGCCCATCAGCCGCCTGGGCTACCACAACGGCTATGGCCGCTATGAACTTTTCCTCAAGGACCGGGGCACCGAGGGCTGGTCGCCCAACACCACCCGCCTGGATGTGAATCTGGCCTACGCCCTGAAAGTGACCAAGAAGCAGAGCCTCCACTTCGTCCTTGAGGTGACCAACCTCTTGGACTCCCAGACCGCCACCGTGGTGGACCAGCGCTTCAACTTCGCCCAGGGCGACATCGGCCAGACCAACCCCAACTACAAACACGGCTTCTACTTCCAGGCCCCGCGCTCCGTACGAGTGGGCATCCGGTACAGTTTCTAAGGGCAACGAATTTCGCAGAGATCACTGAAATAACAGAGAGCGCTGAGAAGAGAAGGTTCTTCTAAGCGCTCTTTATTTCCTCATGAAGCTCTGCGATTGTCGTGTTCTTTAGAGTACCTTCGGCACCACAAACTGCCCGCGTTCCTGCTGAGGCGCGTTGGCCAGGGCCTCGGTCTGAGTGAAGGTGCTGTGGGGTTCATCCTCGCGACGGGGCAGGGGGCGATCCAGGCCCATGAGCATGGGTTCCACGCCATCCAGGGGCAGCTCGTCCAGGCTGGCCGCGTGGCTCAGCATGCGGGCCATGGCCTCGCGCATGGGCTCGACCTCATCCTCGCGCAGGCTCAGGTGGGCCAGGCGCGCGCAGCGGAGAACGTCTTCGCGGGTCACTTCCATGTCAACCTCCGAGCTTCAGGTCCGAGTCGGCGTTCTGCCCCCAGGGATCGGTCTCGACGGGGAGCAGGGCGCCGGCAGCACCGATCATGGCGCCGTTGTCGGTGCAGAGTCGGGGCTCGGGCAGGGCCAGGCGGAGGCCCAGGCGCTGGGCCAGCAGGGCCGCATCCTCGCGCAGGGTGCTGTTGCAGGCCACGCCGCCGCTGATGATGAGGCTGCGGGCGCCGTGCTCAGAGGCCAGGGCGGCTACAGGTTTGAGCAGCCAGGCGGAAATGGCCTCCTGGAGGCTGCGGCAGAGGCCCTGGACTTCAGGGTCTGCTGCCCCAGCCTGGGCCAGGCGGGGGTTGCGCTCCACCCGGAGCTTCACGCCGGTCTTGAGGCCCGAGAAGCTCCAGGAGGCCCTGCCGTCCCGGAATTTCGGGGGCGTGAAGGGCTCGGCGCGGCGGGCCGCGCTCCGGGCGCAGGCGTCCACCAGCGGACCGCCGGGGTAGCCAAGGTTCAGCATGCGGGCGGTCTTGTCGAAGGCCTCGCCAGCGGCGTCGTCCCGGGTCTTTTGCAGCAGCTGGAGGGAGGTCCAGTTCTGGGCCAAGTACAGATGGGTATGGCCACCGGAGACCAGCAGCACCAGGGCCGGGAAGGGCAGGTCCGGGGCGCCAAAGCGGGCAGCATTCAGGTGGCCCAGCAGGTGGTGGACGCCCACCCAGGGCAGGCCCTGGTGCCAGGCCATGGCCTTGGCGGCGCTGAAGGTGGCGAGCAGGCTGCCCACCAGGCCGGGGCCCCGAGTCACGGCGATGCGATCCAGGTCCTGCAGGCCCAGGCCCGCCTGGGCCAGGGCTCCTGCCATGGTGGCCCGCACCTGCAGCAGGTGTTCCCGGGCGGCCAGTTCGGGCACCACGCCACCAAAGGGGCCGTGGATGGCGTCCTGGCTCTCCCGCACCAGGGAGCGGAGGATCGGACCAGAGGCCGTCTCCTCCACCACGGCGGCGGAGCAGTCGTCGCAGGAGGATTCAAGGCCCAGGACCAGCATCCGCCAAGTGTATCCTGGCCACTGATGAACCTCGTCCCCACCCGTATCCAGCTGAACCGCCCCCTGCCTCCCCTCACCTACCTGGCGCCGGAGGGCCTCCCCGCAGGCGTGCGGGTGCGGGTGCGGGTGCGAAACAGCCTGGCCGTGGGGCTGTGCATGGGCCTGGAACCCACGCCCCCGTCGGCGAAGCTGCGGCCCATCGACGCGGTCATCGACCCGTTTCCGCTGCTGCCTGCCAAGCTGCGCGAACTGCAGGCCTTTGCGGCCCGGTACTACGGTTGCCTGGAAGCCCACCTGCTGCCCCTGAGCCTGCCCCAGGCCTTGCTGCCTCACTGGGAGGCGGATGAGGATGGCCAGAAGCTGTCCTTCCATCGGGAGCGGGGCGCCTGGGACGTGCTGGCGGAGCTAGGTGAGGCCTGGCACCGGGATCCCAGCCTGCTACCGACCCTCCTGCACCGCACCATGATCCGGGGAGCAGGTTTCACGGAGGTGCGCCTCACGGGGGCGCCCCATCCGCCACGGGTGACACCCGCGCAGGCCAAGTTGCTGCTGGCGCTGGAAGAGGCGGGCGGTTCCCTCATGGAGCCTGAACTTCTGGAAGCTGCGGGCGTGGGCACCTCTGTCCTGGGGACTCTGGAAAAACGGGGGCTGGTCCAGCGCCTGAAGCGGGTGGACCTGCTCGCCCAGCAGCGTGAGGCTGGCGTGGACCGCACCGTGGTGTTCAGCGATGAACAGCAGGCGGCCTTCGAGTCTGTGGCCCTGGGAGCCTTCGCAGTGCACCTGCTCCAGGGTGTCACGGGGTCGGGCAAGACCGAGGTCTACTTGGCCCTGGCGGAGCAGGTGCTGGCTGCGGGCAAGCGAGTGCTGTGGCTGGTGCCGGAGATCGGCCTCACAGGGCGCCTGCTGGACCGCCTGGAGGCCCGATTCCCGGGCAGGGTGGCCGTGGGGCATGCGGGACTCAACGCTGGGGAGAAGCACGGCGACGTGGTGCGGCTCCTCTTCAACGGGGCGGACCTCTTTGTGGGCGTGCGGAACGCGGTGATGGCGCCCCTGCGGGACATCGGCCTCATCATCGTCGATGAAGAACACGAGGGCTCGTACAAGTCTGAAGAGCACCCCCGCATCCATGCCCGGGACCTGGCCATCAAACGGGCCCAGCTGGAGGGCTGCCCCATCGTGCTGGGTAGCGCCACGCCCAGCCTGGAGAGCTGGCAGGCCGCCAAGGCGGGCCGGTACCGGCTGCTGCAGCTGAGGCTGCGGCCCGTGGGTGTGTCGCTCCCCTCGGTCGAGGTGGTGGACCTGCGGGACGTGTATCGTCTGCTGCGGAAGAAGGTGATCCTCTCGCCGGTGCTCTTGGAGGCCCTCACGGGCGTCCTGGCCCGGGGCGAGCAGTCCCTGCTGCTGCTGAACCGTCGAGGTTATGAGAACTTCTGGATGTGCCGGGCCTGTGGCAAGACCCTGGGCTGTCCCCATTGCGCGATCTCGCTCACCTACCACCGGGGTGACTTCCGCCTGCGCTGTCACCTCTGTGCCCACGAGACCGTGCCCCCCGAGGCCTGCCCGGACTGTGGCGCCGAGCATCTCCGGGGTGTGGGCGAAGGCACGGAGCAGGTGGAGGAGCACCTGAACCGGCTCTTCCCCACGGCCCGCATCCTGCGCCTGGACCGGGACACCACTCGGCGGCGGGGCTCTCTGGAGGCGGGCCTTTTGGCGGCGGAACTGGGCGAGGTGGACATCCTTGTGGGCACGCAAATGCTGGCCAAGGGCCACACCTTCCCGCGCCTGACCCTGGTGGGGGTTCTCAACGCTGATCAGGGGCTCAAGGTGGCTGACTTCCGGGCCTCCGAACGCACCTTCCAGCTTCTCACGCAGGTGGCGGGCCGCGCCGGCCGAGCTGAGTGGCCGGGCCGGGTGATTTTACAGACCTACTCGCCTGACCATCCCGCCATCACCCACGCCCTGGGCCAGGACTTCGAGGGCTTCGCCGCCTCAGAGCTGCCCTTCCGTGAAGGCCTGGGCTATCCCCCCTTCACAGCCCTGTCCCTCTACCGGGCTGAGGCCGACACCCTGCCCGAAGCCAGGGCAGCCCTGGAGGATTTTCGGCAGCGGCTCTCGGTGCCGGGGCTGCGGGTGCTAGGCCCCCTGGAGGCGCCGGTGCCCAGGGTGAAGGACCGCTGGCGGATGCACCTGCTGCTGAAGGGGGGCCGGGGCGCCCTGAGCGAAGTCCTGGCCCGCCATCCCCTGCCGTCCTCTGGGCTCATCCAGGTGGATCGGGATCCCCTCCAGTTCGGGTAGTGTATAAAAAGTACACAATTATCACAAATTCTTTCAAAATTTTTCAAAGCAAATTATTTAACAAAATATATATCAATAATTAGATAGAATTTTATTTAACCTGGGAATGGCCGATTCTATGGGGGTCGTTCCTGGGAGATTGCCAATGACCCGCTCTGCCCGAGGGTTTTCCCTATTGGAGTTGATGGTGGTGCTGGTCATCGTCGGCATCGTCGCGGCTGCTACCGGGGCCTGGTACAGCCCCTCCCAAGCCGCTTCCGTCAAGGGCACCCTCAACAGCCTGGTGGGCGTATTCTCGGATGCCCGCTCCACGGCCCGGGCCACTGGACGGACAGTGACGCTCAAGACCACGGGAACCCAGGGCACCCTCACCATCAGTTTCCCGACCCAGGGCGATGTCATTCCCGCTCCAGCCAATCAGGCCTTCACCACGTGGGAGCGCATGGCGGCCGGGAAGGACGCCACTCACTATTCTGGCATCGACAATGCCGGTTGGCCCGTCTACGCCCAAACCGCACCAAACCCGGATGCCCTGGCTGGCGGAGTGCCTGCCATCAGGAGCCTCTTCACCAACAACACCCCGCCGGGCGCGACCGGAAACGTCTTCCAAGGCACGGCCCACCCCATCATTTTTTTCGATTCCACCGGGCGGCCTAATGGGGATTTTTACGTGTACGTCGGCGGCATGCGCAATGGCGCGGGCTATGCCAGCGCCCCCGTGGGGCTGGTGATCGTGACCCGGGCCAATGGCATTCATGCCTTCTACAAGGCCAACGCCGGCGATGCCACCTCCGCCTGGCAGCGGCTCTAGGAGACCCCATGCGATCCCGAGCCGCTCGTCAAAATGGCTTCTCCCTGGTCGAACTGATGATGACCGCCTTCATTTTCGGGGTTGGCCTCCTGGGCTTGGCTGCCCTTCAGGTCTCCACCCTGCGTAGCAATACCGGTGGCCGGAACCGCTTCACGGCCACGTCTCTGGCTGAGGGCTGCATGAGCGCCATCCAAGCCGAGGGGAGCACTTCCTGGAATTACGCGGCTGGCATCCTTGGCACCACGGCCAACCCGACCTACCCCGTCACCCGGAATTACACTGGCGCCACTGCGACTGGGAGTTTCGGCAGCTTTGACGTCAACGGGCTGCCCCTGGTCCTCAACGACCCCGCCACGGTCTTCACCGTGGCCTGGACACGGAACGGCGCCGTCGCCAGTGGGCCTGGGACTAAAACGCCCATCACCAACATGAATCTCAGGGAATTTGTGGTGACTGTGAGTTGGCAGGACCAGGCCACGAATGCGGCCGGGGTCGCCGTGCCCCAGTCGACCATGTCCTTGAGCCGCCTGATCCGGTATTAGGAGTCCTGCCATGTCGCTTCGAACCTTCAGGCGGAAGACCATGGCCTCCAGGGGCTTTTCGCTCCTCGAGATGCTGGTCGCCATGCTGTTCATTGGCATCCTATCGGCAGGGATGCTGCGGGTTTATTCCTCCAACCTGGCCGGGTTCCAGCGGGTGAATGACTCCATCTCCACCCAGCGGCAGGGGCGTTGGGCCCTGACCACGCTGCAGGACGACGTGGCCTCCATCGGTTATTTTGCTTTCGTCGGATTCAACAACCCCGCCTGGGGCTCCTTCTCCGTGACTTCGGGCACCCAGGAACCCTTCATGATCCTGCCCAGTCCATCGGCCCTGAACATCACGGGACCCGATCCCAGCAATCCAGCTGGGGCCCTGGTGACCACTCAGATCAGTCCCGATGAGTTGCAGTACGTGAGTGACCTGTCCCTGCCCATCCAGGCCACCCTGACTTCCCTCAATACCACGACGTTGACCCTGTCCATGTTGAGCGGGACGCTCACAGATGTTCAGGCCGGCGACATCGTGGCCATTCTCGACGGAAATTTTGAACAGTTCATCATCGCCAGTGCCGCCGGAACCACCGTGGTGGCTGACCTGACCGCCACCGTCACGGCCCAGAATGCCGGTGGGATCTACCAAGTCATCCTCCCCGGCACCAAGACCCATGTCGCCGGGGTTCCCCTGGCCTTTTATCGTCCCAGTGTCGTCACCCGCTATTCCATCCAGCCCCTGGCCACGGACCCAGCCAACGCGGCAATCAAGGTTCCCTGCCTGGTACGCCAGCAGACGCCGTACCCCGTTGGCGGTGGGCTGATCACCTGGGTGGTGGCCCCCGGCCAGGCCGTTCCTGCCATCCCCTTCCAGATCATCGCCGAGAATATCGATGGGCTCCGCATCGACCTGAGCTTTGATAGCGGGACGAACTGGCGGAGGACCGCCGCCGCCAACTGGGATGGCATCGTAACCAACATCAGCACCGCCCTGGCGCCCCTGGGCGCCGCAGGTACGCCGGCCCGAAATGCCACCAATCCTCTTTGGTTCAGGACTTACCCCTTCCTGGTCCGGATGGATGTGACATCGCGCTCCCCGGCCCCCCGCACCGAGAGCACCACCAATGGGACTGCCGGCTACGTCCGCCGCACCCAGACCCTGATGGTGACGCCCAGAAATCTCGGATATTCATAGTGAGGCCCAGCATGCTCAAAGTTCCTTCCGCGAATGGCCGTCCCAGTGAGCAGGGTGGTTTGACCATCCTGCTGGCCCTGATCCTGGTGTCCGTCATGGGTGCCGCCACCTTCAGCATGAGCCGCAACGTGATCCGCGAACTCTCCATGGGCGGCACGGTCGTGCAGGGCGAGAAGGCCTCGGCGGCTGCGGATGCCGGACTGGACTGGGTTGTGGTGTGGGGCCAGGGCTACCTGAACAGCGTCAGCTATGCGGGGGCTGCTCCGACCGGAGGACAAACCACCCTGGTCAATGGCATCACCAGTGCCATGACCGGCGTGAACACCGGGCTTCCCATCACCATCCTGGCGGGCACGGATTCCACCATGACCCTCAACAATGGGGGCAGCGCCAACTCCACCCAGCAGTTCGATCTGGAGCTCCGCTATCTGGGACCGGGCTGGGGCAACTCCAGCACCGGCGGTGCCTCCTCAGACAACAATGCCGCCTCTGGTTACAAAAAGGGCGGCGCTGGAGCGAGCAGTGCTGTGGGTTGGCGGGTGCTGGCCACCGGTAAGGCCACGCCCACGGCTCCACTGGCCCAGACCTATCAGGCCCAGCGGGAACTGATCGCCACCTTCCCGAACTGAGCGGGATGCCACGGCGCGAACGAATCATTCAACAGGTCTTCGATTTTTCATTCCCTTCTCGGGAGGATTTCATGCGAATTAGGTCCATGCAGCGGGTGAAGAGCCTGTTCCTCAGTCTCCTGTCCGTCGTCGCTCTGCAGGCCCAGGTGGACCCCAACCTGGCCACCGCCACAGACGTTCTCGACGTCTACAAGAGTGGCGCCGTGAGGCCGGAAATCATCACTATGTTCGATTTCTCCGGCTCCATGTCCGCGCTCTTCTGGCATACCAAGTTCTGGACCAACGTGGGCTACAACACCCACCTTGCGTCCATCACCCAGAAGGACAATGACGATCAGGTCTTCCAGGTGACGGCCAACACCAACACCGTCACCATTGCGCCCTACACGGGCTACACCTCCACCAACCTCGGCACCATTTCGGGTTTCCTGGTGGACTACACCGGCACCAAGCTCGCCGCGCCGCTTACCCTGGCCTCGATCCAGACGGCCACCCATGCGCGCATGACCTGGACCAAGACCATCAGCAGCGTCTCCTACACCCGCACCATCGACCTCCCCTTCTCCTGGACCATCCACAAGAACCCCACCTTGGCGCCCACCACCACCAACCTAGGAACGCCGACCTTCATCGATTGCGTCATTGATCCCGACATCGGGGCCACCAACAACTACATCCCCTACGACACGGCCTACAAGACCTACACGACCCTCACCAATTTCGTGAGTGCCATCAACAACACCGGTGACCCCCTTGTGAAGTACAACACTGACTATCTCTATTGGATCTTCTGGGGCACGGACACCAAGGGCGCCTCGGGTAACGACAATACGGGCGGCGCCACGGGGGTTTATTTCGATGATGCTGGCAAGTCTCTCGCGGCGGGTAAATTCATCATTCCTGGCACCAACAGCGCCACGGTCTTCGCCAACGGACTTCCTACGGGCACTCGCGCCAGCACGCTGAAGAAGGCCGTGCTTTCGGCCTGGTTCGGCAATCGCGACCGGGTCTGGTGGGCCTACCGCTTCCTGGATGACAATGAAAACAATTCTGCCAAACCAACGTCCACCAACTATGGCACCTGGGGTACCCACACCAACCGTGAGCTGACCCTCCTCAAGAAGGCGCTCAGTTCGGGGGCCTCGGACCCCTCGGTGACCAACCTCCAGAACCGCGTGCCCAGTGGTGGCACCCCGCTTACCGCAGCCATGTCCAACTGCCTGGCTCAGATGGCGGAAACCGGCACCAGTATTTTTGATTCAGCCAGTACAGCCAAGACCGTGCCCCCCAGTGGTCTGGGGCCTGGTGAGAATCCGCCTCCATGCCGCAGCTCTTGGATCATCCTCTTCACCGATGGTGTGGCCAATGAAACCCCAATGCCAAGTTCTGGGGGCGGTGCCTGGACCTCGGAGGTGGCCATCCAGGCGGACCTTAATCCAAGCACCTATGGCAATTTGAATGCCGGCGGTACCAACTGGAACATCTGGAGCTTCGCCGCCACAGCGGCCCATGGGGCTGGCTCTGCCAGCACTACCTCGAGTTCAACTGGCGTGAACCCGTCTTCCTTCGCACCCTTCCGGGTGACTGGACGTAATGCCAGCCCCGCGCGCTATATCACCACCATGACTGTGGGCCTTTGTCTGGGTGGCACCAGTACGGATGCCGCTGGCGGGAAGTCTGCTCTCCTCAAGGCCGCCTACTTCGGGGATCCATCACTGAAAAGCGGCCTTGATATCACCAAAGCTGTGGCCTACGGCGTCACCACCGGTGGGTCTCCCACCAACTTCTTTGATGCCGCGTCTCCTGGCAATCTGGTGAAGAGTCTCAACACCATCATGGCTCGCGTGGTTTCCGGCAATGCGGGTATCACGGCCCCCTCGGCGCCGCTGGTGGGGTTGAGCCTCGGCAGTCGGGCCTTCCTGGGGCGCTTCGAAACTTGGAATGACGCCCAGGGTGGCGGCTCCATCTGGAAAGGTGACCTGCTGATGGCAGGCCTGGGCATCCAAGGTAATGGCACGGTGGGCTTCAAGACTAGTTCCGGGGCCTGGGCCACAGACATCAACAAAGACAATGCCGTAGCCTCGGCCTACAACACGATTCACAACGTGGCCTATCCCTGGGCGGCGCGGAAGATCTACACAGTCATTCCCGGAAACGAGCCTCTCCTTGGCGGGGCTGGGCTGGACCTCACGACCAACATTTCTACACGCCTCACAGAGTCAAATCCGGGCCTCACAAACACCGTCATGGGGACACCGGATGCGCAAACTGCCTACACGCTTATCCGGTTCCTGCAGGGGGCGGGTACCTACGCCCAGGCCGACACCACGCACCCAACCACGAAGACTGATATGCGCTCCGACATCATGGGAGACATCATTAACAGTTCCCCCGCAGCCGTGGAATATGATTCTTCCCTGCTACTGGGCTCGTTGGCGGGGTCATCCACTAGCTTGTTGCCAGCCGCTTGGAATGGCTCCTACGCCTCGGGTCAGGCCTATGCCACCGATGCCCGCTTCCACGTGGTTTTTGTGGGCGATAACCAGGGTCTCTTTCACGCCTTTGGCGTGATCAGCGGCCTGGACAGCACCGGAGTGCTTCACGCCCAGATGGAGGAACTCTGGGCCTTCCTGCCCTCGGAATTCCTGAATCCACCCGCTGGTCCCAACATCACGAAGCTGTCCCAGTTGCAGACTGGGGATAAAACCCTGCACCTCTATACCGTGGACGGCAGTCCCATGATCTATTTCAATGACGCACCCGTTTCTGGTGGGGTGGGCAACTTCAGAGTGGATAGCGCCGACAAGGTTCGGGTCATCGTTGGATTGCGCAAGGGGGGTCGGAGCTACTATGCCTTCGACACCATGAATCCCTTTGCCCCCAGGCTGGCCTGGGTGCTGAATCCCAATACCTCGACGGATGCCACCATCAAGACCATGGGCCTGGCCACCTCCTCCATTAGCCTGGCCGCGGTGGAAGTGGGCGCCACCACCCCCCCCACGGTTCAGGATGTCGTGATCCTGGGTGGCGGCTACAGCGATAACATCCTCGACTCGAAGAACATCACGGGCAGCCTGAACGTCAAGCTGGGACGGTCGCTCCTGGCCTTGGATGTCCTCACCGGGGCCATCGTCAAGAAGTACGACTTCATTAACACGCCGGCCCTGGCCACGGCCTTCCCGAACATCGGTTCCATTACATCAGGCGCCTTCCCCTTCCAGTTCCTTACCGGAACCAGTCGGGCCCAGCGGGTCTACTTCAGTGACCAGTTCGGCGGGGTCTATGCCCTGGGCTCCATGAAGAAGCTGACCTCCTCACCCGTGAACTGGCGGGTGGATAGCTCCAACATCGACCAGTGGACCACCGACGGCAGCGCCGACACCGGCAATCAGCCCGCCCACCCGGGCATCCGGTGGATCTACAGGGGGGCCACGACCCTCACCTCGGGCCTGGTCACGTCGGCTTCCCCCATCACCGCACCCCCGGTGGCCTTCCGGGTTCCCAAGGCCATTCCTGAGTTCCGCCGACCCTCCTCGTCCACCAATGCCCCGAATATGATTCCCCCCGTGGTGGGCGTCACCTTCGGCACCGGCGACCGCAACGATCCCATGGACCTGGGAACCACCAAGACTGCGGCCAGCGCCTCCCTGCGCCAGGTCATGGTCTTCGACCGCCAGGACAGCGCCGATCTGCCGACGCCCCTGCCGAGCAACGTGGATACTAGCCCCGTCACCGATAGCCTGCTTTCGGACCAGACCTCCACGACCCTGGTCGGCACCACCAGCTACCTGGGGAGTAACGCTTACCTTGGCTACTACTTGCGTTTCGGCGGGCCGAACGTGGATCCCAACCTTGGCACGCACATGCTCTACCCCAAGGCCTACCTGTCCCCCCTCGTGGTGAACGGGGGCCTGGTCTTCTCCTGCTTCACTCCGCTGACGACGGGCAGCAACTCAAGCTGCGCGGGATCCGGCACCACCACGACCTACCGCATGTGCGATGCGCTGGCCCCCGTATTCGGAGGTGGCAAGTCGTCCACCTCCGACGACACCAGCTCCGCCGGCTGCAGCGGCTCCGTGTTCACCTGGGCCAATCTCGCCGGGGACCTCACGGCCGTGGGTAGCCGCCTCATCCTCCAGAGCGGCCAGGATCCAGGAGCCGCAGCCGGAAGCGCGGTCGGGAACGTGAAGATCGGCAGCTATGTCATGCCCGGCGGCACCACGGCCTTCGCCCCCCGCAGCTGGCGCATAGTGCGCTGAGCGGTCCGATCTTCCAAATCACTCAGGGGCCCGCAAGGGCCCCTTTTCGTGGGCTGAGGGCGGAGGTGGTACCCTGGGGTGTGTCAGATCCTTCCCCCATCGCCCGCCTTCGCCCTAAAAAGGCCTTCGGACAGAACTTCCTGGTGAACGAGGGAGCCATCTCCACCATCGTGGCTGCGGCCCTGGCGGCCCCGGCTCCGCGTTTGCTGGAGATCGGCCCGGGGCCCGGCGTACTCACGGAGCGCCTGCTGGCGGATGGCCGCCCCCTCTGGGCCGTGGATTTGGATCCCGAGGCGTGTGGGCTGCTTACGGACCGTTTCGGAAACCAAGCTCACTTCCACCTGCTCCAGGGTGACGCCGTGCGGATCCCACTGCCGCCGGGGGAGCCCTGGTCTGTCATCGGCAACCTGCCCTACAACGCCGCCACGCCCATCCTGGCCCGGTTGCTCACTGAGGGCCTGGCCTGGGACCGCATGGTGCTCATGTTCCAACTGGAGGTGGCCCAGAAGCTCATGGGCGTGCCGGGCACCAAGGCCTATGGTCCTCTCTCGGTGCTGGCCCAGCTCTGTGCCAAGCTCACGCGCCTGGTGAAGCTGGGACCGGGCTCCTTCCGTCCCGCCCCCAAGGTGGACTCGGCTGTAGTCCAGTTCGAGCCCCGGGCCGATGCGCCCAGCCTCCTGGAGCGGCGGGCCCTGCTGCTGGTGCTCCACCGCTCCTTCGCCCATCGCCGCAAGACCCTGGCCAACAACTGGCAGGGGACTTTGGGGGCGGAGGCACTCACGAACGTGGGGCTGGCTTCGGCCCTGCGGGCCGAAGTTGTCGCGCCTGCGGCGTGGCTTGAAGCGACCCGTTTGCTATTGATTCAACACCCGGAGGTGTTCCCATCGTGATGTCCGTCCTGCCTGAATTCAAAGCCTGGGAACAGGCGCCCGCCAAAGACGAGCTGCGGCTCATTCCCATCGGAGGTCTGGGGGAGTTCGGCATGAACGCCCTGGTGGTGCACAGCGCCCGGAGCCTCTTCCTCGTGGACTGCGGCCAGCTCTTCCCCTCGGACGATCAGCCGGGCATCGACTCCATCGTGCCGGACTTCGCCTACCTGGAGCCCTTCGCGGACCGCATCCAGGCGGTGCTGCTCACCCACGGACATGAGGACCACATTGGGGCGCTGCCCTACTTCCTGCGCCGCTGGCCTGTGCCGGTCTATGGCACGGCCTTCACTCTGGGAATCCTGGAAGGCAAGCTCCGGGAGCATGACCTGGACCTCTCCCTGCTGCACCAGGTCAAGGACTATGGCCGGGTCAAGGTGGGTGACGGAGAAATCGAGGCCGAGTGGATTCCGGTCACCCACAGCCTGCCGGACGCCTGTGCCCTGGTGCTCCACACGCCCCAGGGGGTGCTGGTGCACTCCGGCGATTTCAAGCTGGATCCGGATCCCCTGGATGGTCGTTTCACGGGCATGGCGCGCCTGACGGAACTGGGCGATGCGGGCGTGCGCCTGCTCATGGCGGATTCCACCAACGTGGGCCGTCCTGGGCGCTCGCCTTCCGAATCCGTGTGCCGCGAGGGACTGGAGGCCGCCTTCGAGCAGACCAAGGGCCGCCTCTTCATCACCACCTTCAGCTCCAACATCCACCGGCTCCAGCAGATCATCGACCTGGCCTGGGAGTTCCGCCGCCACGTGGTGGTATTGGGCCGCAGCCTGGACCGGAACATCAACTTGGCCAGATCCCTGAAGCTCCTGGACCTGCCCGACGACATCCTCGTCGACGTCAAGGACGCCCACCTCTTCGATTCCAGGGATCTGGTGGTGCTCTGCACGGGCAGCCAGGGTGAGCCCATGAGCGGCCTGGCCCGCCTGCTGCGTCGGGAGGTCAAGGGCCTGCCCATGAGCCCCGGCGATCGACTGGTGGTGAGCGCCCGGGCCATCCCCGGCAACGAGGTGGCCATCTCCCGCATGCTGGATGTGGCGGAACGCCTGGGTGCCGAAACCTCTTCCGAGGGGCTGGGCCCGGTTCACGCCTCGGGGCACGGCAGCCGTGAAGAACTGGCAGACCTCATCAAGGCTGTGCGGCCCAAGCAGATGGTGCCGGTCCATGGCACCTACCGAAACCTGCGTGCCCACGGCAAGCTGGCCGCGGAGCTGGGCTGGAAGGCGGATCGCATCTCCCTCCTGGACGGCGGTCTCTGCCTGCGCCTCTTCACCAACGGCAAGGTGGACATGCCTGGCACCGTGCCTGTGGGCAAGTGCTTCGTGCACGAAGGTGTGGATCACATGGTGGATGCCCGGGTGGTGCAGGACCGGCTCATCCTCCAGGAAGATGGCGTCGTCTTCGCCACCTTGCTGGTGGATGCCCAGACGGGAGATTTGGCGGCGGACCCGACCATCCTCAGCCGGGGCTTCGTCATGCTTTCAGACGATGAATCCTACGGGGACCTCCTGGCGGGTGTGGCGCGGAAAGCCTACGAAGAGGTGCCTCCGGCCCTCCGAAAGGACCCAGAGGCCCTCCGAGATGCCGTCCGCCTCGCCCTGCGTCGGATTGTCC
Source organism: uncultured Holophagaceae bacterium (assembly GCA_903913215.1). Lineage (GTDB taxonomy): Bacteria > Acidobacteriota > Holophagae > Holophagales > Holophagaceae > Geothrix. The sequence continues at coordinate 14,263 of CAIWKE010000006.1, read as the reverse complement.
GCAAGACCACCCAGGCCAGGCCCCTGGTCATCCCCGTGATCTTGGAAGCGCCCCAGGGCTAGGGCTGTTGTCGTCCGCGACGAATGGCTTTGCGCTCCGTCCGCTCCGTGTTGCCCTGGCGCAGGGCCTCCAGCATGCGCCGCTGCATCTCCTCCACTTTGAGGATGAGGCGGACTTGCTGGGAGGGGCTGAGCCGAGCCCGGATGTCGTCCTCGAATTTCTGCTTCAGCTCCACCTGCTGGCGCCTCAGGTCCACGAACTGGTCCAGCAGGGGGCGTACCTTCAGGCTCTTGTCCTCCTCGGTACCGGGGCCCAGGAGGATGTCGCTGAACTGGCGCCGGATGGCCTGGATCTGGTGGGTCTTGTCGAAGAGCTCCCTGTCGTAGCGCGACCAGCGCTCCACCACGAGCCGAGCCTGGGGCTCTGGGAGTCCCACGGTCTGCTGCAGCTGATCCATGCGGAACCGGGCCAGGGGCTGGCCCTCGTCCGCCTGGGCCCAGGCAGGCAGGGTGGCCATGGCCAGCAGGGACAGCAGAAGCAGGGGACGGATCATGGCAGCCTCGGAATCACCGGGTGGGGGCGGAAGGGGTGTCGAGGCGCTTCAGGAGAGCGGACATTTCTTCCGGGTTCAGAGTCTGGAGCTGGGCGGCTTCCTCCTCATGATCCTGGAAGGGGACATCGGCAGGCTCCGTCAGTTCGGCGGGATGGGGCAGCGCTGCCTCCACCAGGGGGGTGCGGTTGGCCTGGCCGGCCCAGAAGGCCCCGGCGCCCACGGCCAGCAACAGGGTTGCGGCCACGGCCCAGGTGAAGGGACGGAAGCGGTGGTGCAGGGCGGGGCGGGCTGGGAGCTTACGCAGCAGGCGCTCTGGCAGGCGCTCGAAGTAGCCTGCCGGGGTCAGGACCACTGGAACCTCCTCCTGGGCCAGATAGGTCACGCGGGCCTCGGCACAGGCAGGGCAGGCCCGCAGGTGTGCCTCGGCGGGGCGGCCCGGATCCAGTGGATCCAGCAGCAGGGCTTCTAGGGTGGTGGCGCAGGCTTCGGGGACGGGAAAAAGGGCCTCGGTCATCGGCGGCCTCCTTTCACTTGGCGGGTCAGATTCTGGATGGCATGGAAGATGTGGGCCTTCACGCTCCCCACGGAGGTGCCCATGGCCTGGGCGATCTGTTCGTACTTCCAGTCGTGCTGGAGCTTCAGGGTGAGGGCTTCCTTCTGGCGCCTGGGCAGGTTCGGCAGGGCCTCGCGCAGCAGGCGTCTGGCCTCCAGGTCCAGAACGGCGGCGACCTGGGTTTCTTCCACCCGCAGGGCCGGGTGCTCGAGGGTGGTGCCTTCGGGGCCTTCAAGGCTGTCGTGGTCCTTGGCGACCCGCTCCCGGTAGTTCAGGGCCTGGCGGGTGGCGATGGTGATGAGCCAGGTGCGGAAGGAGGACTCGAAGCGGAAGCCGGGCAGGGCGCGGAAGACCCGGATGAAGGTTTCCTGCACCACATCGTCGGCGTCCTGGTGGTTCTTCAAGATGGAAAAGGCCTTGCCATAGACGTCCCGGGAAAAGAGCTGGACCAGGGAGCTGAAGGCCGCCTGGTCCCCCTGTTGGGCGGACTCCACCCAGCTCAGCACCTCGGCGGTATGGTACGGCGAGCCCGGATCGGGGGTCCGATCGGCGGTCGGGGAGGCCGTCTGGGTCATGAAGGGCTCACTCAAGCTGATTGACGCCATCATCTTCTGCTCCGGCGTCGGGGGTGAACGAGATTTCGCCGTCCTCAGATGGACCCGGTAAGCCATCCTGGGGTTGAATGTAAGTCTTCAGTCTTCATGCTACATCCCCTCGTTGAACTTCCAGGAGTCCCTGTGCGCGATCGCATCACCCCCCTTCTCAGCGAAGCCGAAATCCAGGTCCGGGTGCGGGAGCTGGGCGCCCAACTGGCGAAGGACTATGCAGGGAAGGATCTGGTGGTGGTGGGCCTGCTCAATGGCGTCTTCCCCTTTTTCGCAGATCTGGTGCGGGCCATGGACATCGACTTCGACGTGAGCTTCATGCAGGTCGCCAGCTACGGTGGCGGCCTGGAGAGCACGGGCGAGGTGCACATCCTCAAGGACCTGGACCGCAGCATCCGTGGGCGCCACGCCCTGGTGGTGGAAGACATCGTGGACACGGGGCTCACCCTGTTCAAGGTCAGCAACCTGCTCAAGGACCGCGAGCCCCAGAGCCTCAAGATCGCCACCCTCCTGGACAAGCCCAGCCGCCGCAAGGTCCAGGTTCCCGTGGACTACGTGGGCTTCACGATCGAGGACCACTTCGTCGTGGGTTATGGCCTGGACCTCGATGGCAAGCTGAGGAACCTGCCCTACGTGGGTGTGTACCACCCATGAATGTCTATCTCCGTTTCTCTGTGACCTCGGTGTGATCGCTGTGCCCTCTGTGTTCCGCTGTTTCCTTGTAGCCCTGATTGTCGCCGCTTGTTCAGGCTGCGGGTACCACCGTCTGGATCTGCAGCAGCGGACGACAGCTTGGGCGAAAAAGGGCGAGACGATCCGCCTGGCACGGTTCCGTAACCTCACGCCCCGCCTGGGGTTGGAGGACCGGTTCACGCGGGCTCTGGAGAACCGGGTGGTGGCGGCCAGTCCCTGGCGGCTGGTGGCCCAGGGGGAAGGCTCTCGCTGGGTGCTGCAGGGCACCCTGGAATCGTACAGCTCCAAGGCCATCGGCCTCACCCTGGGCAGCGGGACCACCAAGGTTGGCATTCCCGCCAGCGCCGGCACCGCCTCCCGCGTGGAGGTGGTGGTGGTGGCCAGCGTGGAGTTGCTGGACGGCCAGACCGGGGCTGTGGTGCTGTCGCGGCGGGGCCTCACCTTCTCCAACCAGTACCGGGTGGACCAGAATTTCGCCAGCTTCGATAGCCGGGAACTTCAGGTTCTGGAGAGCCTCGCGGATGATTTCGCTGAGAGCTTCCTGACCCAACTGCTTCAAGGTACCGACTGATGGCGGCCCCCGCAGCCTGGCTCAACCACGATTTCGCCCTGGTCCATGGCGAGGATGGCGATGGCCGGCGGGAGGCGGTGGAGGGCTGGAAACGCAAGCATGTGGATCCCGAATGGGCGGACTTCTCCCTCACGATCTGCTCCGAGGGCTGCCCCTGGCCCGAGGTGCTGTCGGCCCTCCAGGAGGCCTCGCCCCTGGGCGCTGAGGCCCGCACGGTGCTGGTGCCCGCGGCGGACAATCTGTTCACCCGCACCAAGGATCTGCCCGCCCCGGTCAAGACACTCCTGGAAAAGCCGCCTGCGGGCCTGAAGCTACTGCTGGTGGCCTGGACCAGCCTGCCGGCGGCCCCTGGCAAGGCCCTGGGCGCCAAGCCCTGGACTGACTGGGCCAAGGCTGGGCGGATCCTCAAGGTGGGAGCCATGGAGGCGGGGGACATCCCCGGCTTCATCGAGGCGGAGGCCCGGCGCATGGGGCTGAGCCTTCAGGGCTCGGCGGTGAGCCTGCTGGCTCAGCGCCAGGGCGGCCACCCCGGCCTCATCAAGCGGGCCCTGGAGGTCCTGGACCTGCTGGCGGACAATCACCAGGTTTCGGAAGCCATGGTGGACCAGGTGACCTTCCGGTTGGCGGAGCAGAAAGCCTTTGCCTGGTCCGGTGCCTGGCAGAAGGGCGACGTGGCCAATGCCATCAAGGCCCTCAAGGGGGCTCTGGAGGACGGGGACGAGCCGCTCATGTTGCTGGGCCAGGCCCGACGCGAGGTGGACCGCCTTGTGAGGCTGTTTGAGGCCGAGGCTGCCGGCCTCAAAGGGCCGGAAGTGCTGAGTGCCCTGGGCCTATCTCCTCGGCAGGCCTTTCTCTTGGATGGCTACAAGGGAGCTCTGAACAAGGTAAAGGCCAAGGGCGTCAAGGGGCTCCTCACCCGAGTGAACCAGTGTGAAAAAGACATCAAGGGCATGGCTCTTTCCCGCAGCGAGGCACCCCTTCTGGATCTCACCCTGGCCCTTTGTCGCGCGTGGGGGCGTTAATAAAATTGCCTGGATCGATCCAGGGCGAACCGGGCTTTGATCACTTGAGCCTAAGCTTCGCTGGGCGGATCATGGGGGTCTGCAACCCGGAGGACAAATGTCTGAGTGCGTCATTCCCAACCTGACCTCCAACGAGGTGGTGGCGTCCAAGTCCGTCCTGCCTGCGGGTTGGAAGGCGGACCTCGCGGACCTCAAGAACCTGGACCTATCACTGCCCGTGATGGAGCTGCTGCGGCGCACCACCAGTCGCCTGCCCCAGGATGTGATCCAGGCCATCGTGAAGGGGCGCGACGCCGAGGAAGTGGGCAGCCGGGCCTTCAATACCCTCAACGACATGGTGCGCAACATCAACCTCGCCGATGGCCAGGTGACCCCCCTCTGCCAGGACACAGGCTCCGTGATCTTCTGGGTGCGCCATCCCTTTGGGCTCAGCCAGAAAGCCACCAAGGCCCAGATTCGTGCTGCAGTGGTCGAAGCGACCAAACGCTCCTGGCTTCGCCCCAATTGCGTGGAATCTCTGAGTGGCAAGAACAGCGGGACCAACATGGACCCCTTCCACGAGCACCACCCGGCCATCCACTTCGAGGAGTGGGATAAGCCGGAAGTGGAAGTCTCAGTCATGCAGAAGGGCGGGGGCTGCGAGAACGTGGGGGCCCAGTACCGCCTGCCGGACGCTGCACTGGGTGCGGGGCGCGACATCAAGGGTGTCCGCAAATGCATCATTGACGCGGTGGTGAAGGCCCAGGGCCAGGGCTGCAGCCCCGGGATCTTGGGCGTGGCCATTGGCGGCGACCGGGTCACGGGCTACGAGAAGAGCAAGGAGCTGATCCTGCGCAAGCTGGGCACGGCCAACGCCGACCCCAAGATGGACGCCTTCGAGCAGGAGCTCACCAAAGACCTCAACACCCTGGGCATCGGCCCCATGGGCTACGGCGGCAGCACTACGGTGCTCGGCATCATGGCCGAGGAGATGTACCGCCACCCTGCCAGCTTCTACGTCTCCATCAGCTACATGTGCTGGAGCAGTCGGCGCGGCACTCTGAGCCTCGCGGCCAACAGCCAGCCTTCCTACGATCTGTGAGGCTCCCATGATCCGACTGACCACCCCCATCACCGAGGAACAGATCCGCACGCTCAAGGTGGGCGATGAGGTGTTGCTGAACGGCCGCGTCGTCCTCAGCCGCGACATCGGCCACAAGTTCATGAAAGAGCAGAAGCCCGAGTGGCTGAAGCCCATCCTCGAAAACATGGTCATCTACCACTGCGGTCCCGTGGTGAAGAAGAACGAGGACGGCACCTGGTCCTTCGTGGCCGCGGGCCCCACCACCAGCATCCGCGAGGAGCCCTACCAAGCGGACGTCATCGAGACCTACAAGGTGCGTGGTGTCATCGGCAAGGGCGGCATGGGCAAGAAGACCAGCGAAGGGCTCCAGAAGACCGGCGCCGTCTACCTCCATGCCACGGGCGGGGCCGGCAGCCTCCTGGCCGAGCGCGTGAAGCGCGTGGTGGATGTGAAGATGCTGGAGGAGTTCGGCAGTCCCGAGGCCTTCTGGATCATCGAAGTCGAGGACTTCCCCCTGGTGGTCACCATGGACAGCCACGGCGGCAGTCTCCACGAACTCGTGCTCCAGCAGAGCCAGGACCGCGCCAAGGCTCTGACCGTCTGAAGTCCACGCCCCAGTTCGAAGCGCCCCATTTCTGAGGCATCCCCTGTAATCTGAGGGGATGCCTCAGACCTTTCAGCAGCTCCGCCTCGACCTGGCTGCGGCCCTGGCGGGCTTCCTGGAACCCGAGGAGGCCCACGCTGAAGCAGGGCTCTGGTTCGAGGACGGCCTCGGCTGCTCCCGCAGCTGGATGGCCGTGCATCAAGGGGGTTTGGTCCCGCCCGAAGTGGTAACTCAGGTGGAGGTTTGGCTCCAGCGCCGCCGCACTGGCGAGCCCTGGGCTTACATCCTGGGCTGGACCCTGTTCCGGGACCGCCGCTTCAAGGTCAGCCCCGCCACGCTCATTCCAAGGCCGGAGACGGAACTGTTGGTGGAGGCGGCCCTGGATATCGGCAAGCGGCTGAATGTGGGTCGCTGTGTGGACGTGGGCACGGGCAGCGGCATCATCGCTGTCAGCCTGGCCCTGGAGACGAACTGGGAGGTCTCCGCTTCGGACCTGAGCCCCGGGGCCCTGGCCGTGGCTCGGGAGAACGCCGAGACCCTGGGTGCCCGCATCACCTTCCATGAGGGCAGCCTCCTGGATCCGGTGCCAGAGCCCCTGGAGCTGGTAGTGGCAAACCTGCCCTACGTGGACCCGGCGGACCAGCCGGGCCTTCAGCGGGAGCTGGCCTTCGAGCCGGCCTCGGCCCTCTTCGCCCCGGAGCGGGGGCTGGCCCTGTCCCAGGCCCTCCTGGCCCAGGCCCGGGAGCGGCGGGCCCCGGCCTGCCTCTTGGAGATCGGAGCCGGGCAGGGCGGCGAGTTATGCCGCCGGGCTCTGGGGCTTGGCTGGAGCAAAGCCATGATCCACCAGGATTTTGCGGGCCATGACCGAATCCTGGTGGCCCTGAGATAGCGCTTGGCACCATCTTCGCCCTGTCCCTGGGTGGAGGTGCTCTATGCGGAAAATGCTGCCCATGATCCTGCTGGTCGCTGGGGTCGGCTGCTCCATTCCGAAGCGGCATGACGCGGACCTGGCCAAGAAGCCTGCCATTCCCTATGTGGAGGAGGCTCCAGTCGCAGCACCTCTGAGTGAGGGCAGCCTGTGGCGGGACCGGCCCCTGCTGGCGGATCTCCGCGCCTACCGGCTGAACGACCTGGTGACCTTGAAGATCACGGAAAGCACCAGCGCCATCAGCAAGGCCGACGTGACCACCAACCGGGCTGGCAGCAACAAGTGGAGCAGCCCGAACCTCTTCAGCGCCTTGGCTGCGGTGGGCATCGGCAGCAGCAACTCCGACAAATCCACCTCGAACACCAACAAATACGCGGGCACGGGCACCACCGGCCGCAGCGCGACCTTCACCACCTCGGTGACGGCCCGGGTGGTGAAGGTGGTGGGCAACGGGAACCTGATCTTCGAGGGCTACCGGGACATCCAGCTGAACAATGAGACCCAGCGGCTCTATGTGGCCGGCATGATCGACCCCCAGCGCCTCGACAGCACCAACACCATCGTCTCCTCCCAGGTGGCCGAGCTCCGCATTGGCTACGGTGGTCAGGGTGTGGTGGACGAGACCCTGAAGCCGGGCTACATCAGCCGCCTGCTCAACTTCATCTGGCCCTTCTAGGAGTCGACCATGCGCCTGCTGTTGATGTGTCTGGCGGCCCTGACCCTGATGGGGGCGGAGATCGTGCCGGTCGAGAAGAAGATCGAGTCCAAGCTGCGCGATGTGGCGCACCTCCAAGGCGTCCGGGGCAACCAGCTCATGGGCTTCGGCATGGTGGTGGGCCTGGATGGAACCGGGGACAAGGACCAGACCAAGTTCACCACCCAGTCTCTGGCCAACATGCTGGTACGCCAGGGCCTGACCGTGGCTGCGGCCACCATCAAGGTGAAGAATGTGGCTGCGGTGATGGTGACGGCGGAACTGCCGGCCTTCGGGCGCTCGGGCTCCCGCCTGGATGTGACTGTCTCCAGCACTGGCGACGCCAAGTCGCTGGCGGGCGGCATCCTGCTCATGACCCCCTTGCAGGGGCCCGATGGCCAGACCTATGCGGTGGCCCAGGGCCCCCTCCTGGTGGGAGGATTCAGCGCCTCCTCTGGTGGGAATTCCGTCACCAAGAACCATCCCACTGTAGGCCGGGTGCCGGATGGCGCCATCATCGAGCGGGAAGTGGGGGGTACCTTCAATGCCCGGGGCTCCCTGCGCTACTCCCTCATGGAGGACGATTTCACCACGGCCATGCGGGTGGTGCATGCCATCAACGAGGAACTGGGCGAAAAGCTGGCCCAGCCCCTGGACTCCCGCACCGTTGAGCTGCAGATCCCCAAGGAGTACCTGGGCCGGGCCGTGGAGCTGGTGGCGCGCTTGGAGAACCTCAGCGTGCAGCTGCAGCCCCGGGCTCGGGTGGTGGTGAACGAGCGCACCGGTACTGTGATCCTGGGGGCCGAGGTCCGCATTGGCGCCGTGAGCATTGTGCAGGGCGGGCTCAGCATCGTGGTCAGCTCCAAGCCCCTCGTGAGCCAGCCGGCACCCCTGAGCCAGGGCAAAACTGTCACTGCCGCCAAGAAGGATGTGACCGCCGTGGAGGAGAAGCCCAAGACCATCAACGTGGAGCCGGGGGTCAGTGTCGGCAAACTGGCCGAAATGCTGAACGGCATGGGCGTCAGTCCCCGGGATATGGTGGCCATCCTGCAGGCCATCAAGGAAGCTGGTGCACTACAGGCCGAACTGAGGATCCTCTGATGGGCCTCACCGCGCTTCCCACCGTGGATGCCCTGGGCCAGGCCCAGGGAGCCACGGCCTTGCCGGACTCCAAGGAGAAGACGGCGAAGGCTGCCCAGCAGTTCGAGGGTCTCCTCATGAACCTGCTCTTCCAGGGCATGCGGAAGACCGTGGAACATTCCAAGCTGTTGGGCGATTCCGGTAGCTCCCGCTCCACCTATGAGTACCTAATGGACCAGGCGGTAGTGGATAAGGCTGTGTCGGCCGGGCGGGGTTGGGGGTTGGCGGCAAAGCTCGAAGCCGCCTGGTCCAAGTCCAAGTCCCAGGCTCAGGTGAAACCAGGTGCCCAGGCCAAGGCCCCGGGCATCAAAGAGGAAATGTAAGCTCATCACGCTGAAGATTCTTGGCAAACTGCCGATAGAGCTTTGTCGAGGTGAATATGCGTGTCAGTGGCAAATCGAGCGGTGTTGGCAGCACCCAGAGCGTGTCTTCGGGGACCAAGTCCTCGGGAACCGCCTCGCCGGCCCCGGTCGGCGCCACCGCCGGCTCCGACGCCGTCCAGGTTTCTTCTGCCGCCCGGCTGGTCGCCGTGGCCCAGGAGGCCCTGGCTGCGGTGCCGGACATCCGGACGGACAAGGTGGAAGCCATCAAGAGCCAGATCGATGCAGACGCTTACAACCCCGATGGAGAGGCCGTTGCCGCAGGGCTCATCAAGGAACACATGGCGCAACCCCGCCATTCCTAGCCCCGAGGCCCGTGTGAGGGCATGATCAGTCCACTTGGACAGCGCCAGATTCTTCAGACCGCAGCAGTCGAGACGGTTCGGCTGGCCATGGATGGCAGCTTCCAGGTGCAGCGGGAGCAGGCCCGTCGCCAGGCCTTCGACGCCAAACTGGCGGAGGCCCAAAAAGAGGTCCCGGATGTGGGGGAGTCCGACGGCTTGAAGCTGGGGAACCAGGCCCCCCGAGACCAGGGCTCCCGGCAGCACGGCACCGGGGCATCCGAAGAGTCTCCTGAAACCAATCCAGATGGCACCCCGGCAGGCCCTGCCGAGCCACACCTGGACTTCTTGGCCTGAGCCTTGCCGGTAGAAGGTCCAGGAGGTCTTCCATGCTGCATGCGGTGCCTGAACTTCTCGACGCGCTCGAGACGAGGCTGCTGGAAGGCGGCGATCCCGCCAGCCTCCTGGCTGGCATCCGCCTGTCCGAGCTGGTGGGCTGGCCTGAAGATCAGTCCGGGGCCAGGGCCCTGAAGCAGCGTCTGGCCGCCATCCAGTCGGTGATCATGGGGCTGCAGTCGCCCCTGCGCGCCACGTTGGTGGCCCTTTCTGGGAATCCGGTCTACGGCCGGGACGGCATCCGCGCCGAGGCGCCTCAGGTGGCCCCCAGGCTCCGAGGAAAGGTCTAGCCATGCCCGGCCTGAATTCCTCCCTTTACATCGGCCTTACGGGACTGAGTGCCTCGCAGTCGGCTCTGAACGTGGTGGGCCACAACATCGCGAACGTCAACACCCCTGGATATACCCGGCAGCGGGCGGACCTATCGAGCAATGTCGCCTCGGCCCAGGGGCAGGTCTACTTCGGCACCGGTGTTTCCCTCAATTCGATCAGCGGCATCCGGGACAAGTTCCTGGACCTTCAGATTTACAAGGAAACAGCTGTCCAGACTGGCGCCGACCAGCGCTATTCGACGGTGAACGCCATTGCTACCAGCCTGGGGGACACCAGCAGCTCTGGCCTGGGGGCTCAGATCCAGTCCTTCTTCCAGAGCTTCCAGGATCTGGCGGCATCCCCGGAGAGCACGGCCCTGCGCACCAATGTCGTCGGCAAAGCCCAGACCATGATCACGTCCCTCAAGACCCAGTACAGCATGCTGGATGATCAGAGGCGCAGTGCAGATCAGAGCGTGGGAGATCTGGTCGCCCAGGTGAATTCGCTCACCAGCCAGATCGCCAAGTTGAACGATCAGATCACCAGCACGGTCCCCGTCGGGTCCAACAATGACGCCATCGACCAGCGGAAGGCTCTCACGGACAAGCTGTCCAGCCTGGTGGGCATCAATGTCTTCGAGGGTTCCAAGGGCGAATACCAGATCACGATCGATTCTGGATCCGCCACCCTGGTAAGCGGGAGTCATGCCTATACGCTCACTGCCGCACAGGGGGCTGGGCCGGGCGGCATGTCCGCCGTGATGTCCAATATGGGACCCACGGCCACGGATGTGACCGCGGGGATCAAGAATGGCCAATTGGGAGCGCAGCTCGATATCCGGGACAACCTCCTCTCGGGATTCCAACAGCAACTGGACCAGGTCGCAGCGGGCATCTCCAGCCAGGTAAACCTGATTCACCAGACTGGCTATGGCATTAATACCCTGAGCGCAGCCAATCACGGCACGGACTTCTTCCAGACCTCCGTGGCCAATGGTGTCAATGGGCTTCCGCCAAGCATCACAGCCGCCACCTTCTACAAGGGTATGGTGAGTTCCCTCTCTGTGAATTCGACCATCCTCGGGGATCCATCCCTTATCGCCACAGCCGGGGCGGCCGGTGCCATCGGTGACAATACGAACGCCAACGCCATTGCCAACCTCCAGAGCGCAACCAACACCGTGGACACCAACGGGAACGGGGTGGGCGATTCGGGCCCCTTCAGTAGCAGCATCGCCAGCCTCGTCGGTGACCTGGGCACTCAGGTGCAGAAGTACCAGACTCAGAGCACCACGCAGCAGAATCTGGTGGCGGCCCTGCAGAACCAACGCGACCAAGTCTCCGGGGTGAACCTGGACGAGGAGGCCGCCAACATGATGAACCTGCAGCGCGGCTACCAGGCCTCCGCCCGCTTCATCAACGTGATCAACACGCTGACCGAACAACTGGTGAGCCAGTTTGGCCAATGACCTTGAAGGCAGGTGAAACATGTCCCTGAGAACCGCCAGCACCACCCAGTCCCGCCAGAGCCTCCTCGACCTGCAGAGGACCCAATCGCGATTGACAGAGAATGCCCAGCGCATTAGTTCGGGCAACCGACTCACGAGCCCGGGGGACGATCCGTCGGCCTCTGCCATGATCCTGGATTTCGGGACTTCCATCGGCGCGAATACCCAGTTCCTGAGGCAGGCCGGCGCCGCCACCAACTACCTGACGTCTACAGAATCAGCCCTCAACACGGCGGTCAACGATGTCACGCGGCTCATGGAACTGATGCCGGCGGCCAGCGGTTCCAACGCAAACAGCACGGCGGCCGTCGCACCTGAAGTTGATGCCATCCGGTCCAGCCTGCTCTCTCTGGGCAACACGCAGGTGCAGGGAAAATACATCTTCGCGGGCACCAAAACCCAGACGGTGCCCTTCGTGGATGCAGGGCTACCCACGAACACGATCAGCTATGCGGGCAACTCGGGTTCCATCTCCGTGGGAATCTCGGCCCAGGCCAACGTGGTTACCAACCTCAATGGCGACACGGTATTTTTCGGGGCCGGTGGTCAGGGTTCCTCCACGGACCTCTTCAAGACGGTCACGGACCTCAGCACTGGGCTCTCCACGAACAACCAGGCCCTGGTCCAGTCCGCAGGCGCCAACCTTTCAGGCATCCTCGACAACCTGAACAAGATGCTGGCCACAGTCGGCGGTCGTCAGGCGGGCCTCAACGACATGCAAACCACGCTGTCGGGCTTGAATGTCACGCTCCAGGGGCTGCAGGACAACCTGCAGGCCACGGACTACCCAGGGACCATGACCCAGTTCAGCAATGACCAGACGATCCAGTCAGCCACGCTGAGTGCCATGTCCAAGGTCTCCAAGGCCAACCTCTTCGACTACCTGGGCTGAACCTGAAGGAAAGTCTCAAGGGAGGCGAGGGCCCGCTGGCGATGCACGGCACCCTTGGCGGCCTTGACCGCCTTGGTGCCACCGGCCCGCTTCAGGGCGCGCAGGTCCAGCAGTCCTTCTGGCAGAGGCGGGAGTAATCCCAGCATGGCATTGGTGGGGCCGAAGTCCTTGCTGGACGCATGGGCCAGATAATGGAGGAGGCTGCCCAGGACGGTATCGATGGGGAAGGGCCGAGGTGCCTCGCCGCGCCTGAGCCTGTCCACGGACAACGCAGCAGCAAGGCCGCCTGCGGCGGATTCGAGGTACCCCTCGACACCTGAGAGCTGGCCGGCGATCCACAGGTTGGGAATGGATTTGACAGCCAGTGTCGCATCTAGAAGGGAAGGAGCCTCCAGGTAGGTGTTGCGGTGGATGCTCCCCAGGCGGGCGAATTCCGCGTGGCCAAGGCCCGGAATCAGACGGAAGACTTCTTGCTGGGCACCCCACTTCAGGCGGGTCTGGCAGCCCACTAGGTTGAAGTGGTCGCCGGCCACCGTATCCTGGCGCAGCTGCACCACCGCGTGGGGCCAGCGACCGGTGCGGGGATTGTCGAGGCCCACGGGCTTCATGGGGCCGTGGCGCAGGGTTTCGCGGCCGCGTTCGGCCATGACCTCGATGGGCAGGCAGGCCTCGAAGTAGGGCGTATCGACATCATGCAGGGGAACGGGTTCGGCGGCGATCAGGGCGTCCAGGAAGGCCTCGTACTCGGCCTTGTCCAGGGGGCAGTTGATGAAGTCTGCGCCGCCCTTGTCATAGCGGGCAGCCATCCACGCAATGTTCATATCGATGCTCTCGCGCTCGACGATGGGGGCGATGGCGTCATAGAAGTGGAGACAACCACTGCCGGTGCGGGTGGCGAGCCAGTTCGCAAGGGGCTCAGAGGTGAGTGGTCCCGTGGCGAGAATGGTCGGCTCCTCCAGTGCAGGCGCCACTTCTTCCGCTTCAACCCACTGGATGTTGGGGTGGCTACGCAGGGCCTGGGTGACCATGTTGGAGAAGGCCTCCCGATCCACCGCCAGGCTGGTTCCGGCGGGAACGCGTGTGGTTTCAGCGCAGCGCAGGATCAGGGAGTCCATGCGGCGCAGTTCGGCCTTCAGGATGCCGGTGGCGGAATTGGGATCATCACTCTTGAAGGAGTTGGAGCAGACCATCTCCGCGGCGCGTTCCGTGGTGTGGGCGGGGGTGGTACGGCCGGGACGCATTTCCGTGAGTTGGACCTGATGGCCTCGGCTGGCGAGTTGCCAAGCGGCCTCCGAGCCCGCCAGGCCTGCACCAATGATGTGGATCACGCACCCTCCAGGTGGCTGATTCTAGCCCCATCCCAGAAGAGGTCGATCTGCCCAGAGGCAGTATCCATCAGGTGATTCTGGGTTCCAGAGGCCCACTTCACAAATTTTCCCTTGCGTTGATGCTGTGGAGTGGTAGTCTAAATGTCTGCGCGGTTGAGGCTGCGGGGTGTTGGAAGGGGCTGAAAGGCTGGTTCCAATCGGGTTACGCGGTTCAGGCCGAGGTAACTTACGAGCGTCTTTGAAAACCGGATAGAAGATAGGAAGCCTTTGAGGGTTCTGGTTGGTGTCTTAAGGATACCGGTCAGAATTCAGAACAATTTTTTTCGACCAGAACATTTAATCCAAGGGGCGCGAGTCCTGAGGAGCAAGAGTTCAGAATGAAACTTGAGAGTTTGATCCTGGCTCAGAATGAACGCTGGCGGCGTGCCTAACACATGCAAGTCGGATGTGCCGCAAGGTGCATGGCAGACGGGTGAGTAACGCGTAGGGAATCTACCTTTTTGTGGGGAATAACGCTCCGAAAGGAGTGGTAATACCGCATGTGACCGTGAGCTGGGATGCTGACGGTGAAACCTGGGGACCGCAAGGCCTGGGGCAAAAAGAGGATCCTGCGTCTGATTAGCTAGTTGGCGGGGTAATGGCCCACCAAGGCGACGATCAGTAGCCGGCCTGAGAGGGTGATCGGCCACACTGGAACTGAGACACGGTCCAGACTCCTACGGGAGGCAGCAGTGGGGAATT
>CAIWKE010000005.1 GCA_903913215.1 uncultured Holophagaceae bacterium | reverse complement strand
CGCCCTGGACACCATCATCAACCAGCGCGAGACCGGCGTGATCTGCATCTACGTCGCCATCGGCCAGAAGCGCTCCACCATCGCCCAGGTGGTGAAGACCCTGGAAGAGTACGACGCCATGAAGCACACCATCGTGGTGGCCGCTTCCGCTTCCGAAGCCGCCCCGCTGCTCTTCCTGGCCCCCATGACCGGTGCGGCCCTGGGTGAGTACTTCATGTGGCATGGCAAGGACGGCAAGCCCGCCAACCAGGACAACCCTGGCGGCCACGTCCTCTGCATCTATGACGATCTCTCCAAGCAGGCTGCGGCCTACCGCGAAATCTCCCTGCTGGTCCGCCGTCCTCCCGGACGTGAGGCCTACCCTGGCGACGTGTTCTACCTGCACAGCCGCCTCCTGGAACGCGCCTGCAAGCTGAGCGACGCCCGCGGAGCGGGTTCCATGACGGCCCTGCCGGTCATCGAGACCCAGGCCGGTGACGTGTCCGCCTACATTCCCACCAATGTCATCTCCATCACCGATGGCCAGATCTTCCTGGAAAGTGACCTCTTCAACGCCGGCGTTCGCCCGGCGGTGAACGTCGGCATCTCTGTGAGCCGTGTGGGTGGTTCCGCCCAGGTGAAGGCCATGAAGTCCGTGGCTGGCACCATCAAGCTTGACCTCGCCCAGTACCGCGAGCTGGCGGCCTTCGCCCAGTTTGGCTCGGATCTGGACAAGGCCACCCAGGCCCAGCTCAACCGTGGCCAGCGCCTGGTGGAGATCCTGAAGCAGGGCCAGTACCAGCCCATGTCCGTGGAGAAGCAGGTCATCATCATCTGGGCAGCCACCAACGGCTACACCGACGATCTGCCGGTGCCCCAGGTCCGCCGCTTCGAGACTGAGTTCAACGCCTACCTGGACGTGAATGCCCCCGAGATTCTCCGTGGCATCCGCGACACCAAGGTGCTGAGCGACGACACCAAGGCCCAGCTCAAGACTCAGATCGTGGCCTTCAAGGAGACCTTCCTGGCCTCCCTGAACCAGCCCGCGGGAGCCTAGTCCGATGGCCGGTTTCCAGGATATTCGCCGCCGTATCCGGTCGGTGAAGAACACCCAGCAGGTCACCAAGGCCATGAAGATGATTTCCGCGGTCAAGCTGCGGAAGTCTCAGGAGCGCCTGGTGTCCCTGCGGCCCTATGCCAGCAAGATGATGGAAGTCGTCCAGCGGGTCGTGGGTCGCATCCAGGGTGATTCTGAGATCCAGCCGGGCCCCGCCGCCCAGGCCTTCCTTTCCCCCCGGGAGGAGAAGCGCATCCGCCTTGTCGTGGTGGCCTCAGACAAGGGCCTCTGCGGCGGCTTCAACGCCAACGTGCTCAAGGCCGCCAGTGCCTTCGTGGCGGAACGCGGTGCCGAGATCGTCCATTTGGACGTGGTCGGGAAGCGGGCCGCCGAGTGGGCCAAGAAGCACGGTCTGAATCCGGCCGGGGAGTACCTCGGCATCGCGATGCCTGGCTTCCAGCGCGTGGTGACCGAGATCTGCCAGGGGGCTAACGCCCAGTACCATGCCGACGAGATCGACGCCCTCTACGTGATCTACAACTACTTCAATAGTGCCGTGGCCCAGACGCCCACCGTGTTCCGAGTCTTCCCCATGGAACTGGATCCCCGCAACGCCAGTCGCGAGGCCACCGAGGTTTCCCACTTGCTGGAGCCCGATCCCAACTCGGTACTGGAGACTCTGCTGCCCCGCTTTGTGGAGACGGAACTGCTGCGCAACCTCCTGGAGAGCAGCGCCTCCGAGCATGGCGCCCGCATGGCCGCCATGGACAAGGCGAGCAACAACGCCGGCGAGATGATCGCCAAGCTGACGCTCACCATGAACAAGCTCCGCCAGGCCAGCATCACCAACCAGATCATCGAGATTGTCAGCGGCGCAAACGCCTGATCCTTCGCTTCTTTCCATTCGTTGAGGTTTCCCATGTCCAACCAACTTCAAGGCCGCGTGATCGCCATCGTCGGTCCCGCCGTGGATGTCGAGTTCGACAGCCACCTGCCGTCGATCATGAACGCTCTGCTGACTGACATTTCCGGCGCCACCGTGACGCTGGAAGTGCAGCAGCACCTCGGTGAGAACCGCGTCCGCTGCGTGGCCATGCAGCCCACGGACGGCATGGTGCGCGGCCAGATCGTCACGGACACCGGGAAGGCCATCAACGTCCCCGTGGGCCCTGAGACCCTGGGCCGCATCATCAACGTGGTGGGCGAGCCCGTGGACGAGCGCGGTCCCATCGGCCACAAGATGACCTTGCCCATCCACCGCGAGGCCCCCAAGTACGAGGACCTGAACACCTCCTCCGAGATGTTCGAGACGGGCATCAAGGTCATCGACCTGCTGGAGCCCTACGCGAAGGGCGGCAAGACGGGCCTCTTCGGCGGTGCCGGCGTGGGCAAGACCGTGCTGATCATGGAGCTCATCAACAACATCGCCAAGGGCCACGGTGGCTACTCCGTGTTCGCCGGTGTCGGCGAGCGCACCCGCGAGGGCAACGACCTCTGGCACGAGATGATGGATTCCGGCGTCATTGACAAGAACGACCTCTCCAAGAGCAAGGTGGCGCTTATTTACGGTCAGATGACCGAGCCTCCCGGAGCCCGTGCCCGTGTGGCCCTGACCGGCCTCACCGTGGCCGAGTACTTCCGCGATGTTGAGGGCAAGGACGTGCTGCTCTTCGTGGACAACATCTTCCGTTTCACCCAGGCCGGCGCCGAAGTGTCCGCGCTGTTGGGCCGCATGCCTTCCGCCGTGGGCTACCAGCCCACCCTCGCCACGGAAATGGGCGAGCTGCAGGAGCGCATCACCTCCACCAAGAAGGGCTCCATCACCTCGGTGCAGGCTGTGTACGTGCCTGCGGATGACTACACCGATCCCGCGCCCGCCACCACATTCGCCCACCTGGACGCCACCACCAACCTCTCCCGTGAGATCGCGTCCCTGGGCATCTACCCCGCCGTGGATCCCCTTGCTTCCACCAGCCGCCTACTGGATCCCCGTATTTTGGGCGAGCACCACTACAACACCGCCATGCGTGTGAAGTCCATCCTGCAGAAGTACAAGGAACTCCAGGACATCATCGCCATCCTGGGCATGGACGAGCTGTCCGACGACGACAAGCTCATCGTGGCCCGCGCCCGCAAGATCCAGCGCTTCCTCAGCCAGCCATTCTTCGTGGCGGAGCAGTTCACGGGCATGTCCGGCAAGTACGTGAAGCTGGAAGACAGCATCAAGGGCTTCAGCGAGATCTGCGACGGCAAGTGGGACCACCTGCCTGAGCAGGCTTTCTACCTGGTGGGCACCATCGAGGAAGCCGTCGAGAAGGCGGAGAAGCTGGCGGCCGTCTAGTCCTGCTTTAAATAACTCGGAATCCGCGCAAGCGGGTTCCGAGTCATCCCCAAAGGCCCGTCATGTCCCAAACCATCAAACTGGAAGTGGTCACCCCGGAGCGCCCGGTCTTTTCCTCCGACGTGGCCGAGGTGCAGTTCCCCACGGCTTCCCGCGGCTACTACGGCATCCTGCCGGGCCACACCCCGCTGATGTCCGAGGTGGGCGATGGCCTGCTCTACTACATCCAGGACGGCCAGAAGCACTGGCTGACCGTCTTCGGCGGCTTCGCCGAGGTGGGCCCCGATCGCGTGACCATCCTGGCCCGGGAGAGCGAGACCGTGGACATGATCGATCTGGAGCGGGCCGAGGCCTCCAAGCAGCGCGCCCTGCAGCTGCTCAAGGAAGCTCAGACCGAGCATGACATGGCCGCAGCCCAGGCCAAACTGGATGCCAGCCTCATTCGCCTGCAAGCTGCGGGACACCCTGGCGGCCACGGATTCTGACCCTGATTTTCCTGGGCGGTTGCCTGCCTCTCCGGGTGGATGGCGGCGGGCAGCTGGAGGCTTCATGAGTGACCTACCTGTTTTAGACTCTGCGCCCCTCCAGGAATTGATCGACATGGGGGCCGAAGCCTCCCTGGTCCAGGAACTGGTCCTCCTCTTCCAGGAGGATGTGCCGCCTCGATTGGTCCGCCTGGCCGCTTCCCTCGCCAGCGGTGACGGTCCCGGCATCCTGGTGGAGGCCCATCAGCTGAAGGGGGCCACCGGCAACCTGGGGCTGATGCGCTTCTCGGAGCTGGCGGGACGCATCGAGACCCTGGTCCGGCAGCAGCAGTTGCAGGCTGCGGAGCCGCTCATCCAGGCCCTTCAGGGCGTCTATGACGAAGGTCTGGCGGCCCTCACCCAGGCCTTTCCCGCGAGCTGACCGCTACCAGCTCAGCCGCTCGTCCTGGGCCAGCAGGCTCAGGCGCGGATCGCCGATGGCCTGGAGCTGCGGCAGCATGGTGTCCCGGTCCCCCGGGGTCAGGTGGTAGATGCGCACGGGCACCTGGGGCCGCAGCTTCTTCAACTCCACGCCCAGCTTCGCGGGGGTCAGGTGCCTGGAAGCTTCTGCCAGCCAAGCCTGCTCGTTAGGGAAGCTGGCCTCGGCGATGACCAGACGGAGGTTCGGGGTGGCGTTGGCCACCTCCCAGATGCGGTCCGTCTCTGCGGTGTCGCTGGTGAAGATGAAGGCGTCCCGGCCGTCTTCCACCTTGTAGCCCACGCAGGGCACCAGATGGTTCACGCGGATGGGCGTGATCCTGAGGCCGCACACATCGTAGGCCTGTTCGGGCTCGACCTCCGTGTAGCGGATGGTGGGGTCGTTGGGGCTGGGGATCACGCTGAAGTCGGGCCACAACTCGTCGTTGAAGAGGTGGCGGCGCAGGGCGTCCAGAGTCTCTGGCAGGGCGTGGATCTCCACGGCCTCATGGGTGTGCCCGAAGATGTTCTTGGTGAAGAAGGGCAGGGTGCAGATGTGGTCCAGGTGGGAGTGACTGAGGAACACATGCTGGATCTGGACCTGCTCCTCCACCGTGAGGGCGGCCGTGATGGAGCCCGCGTCGATGGCCACGCAGCCGTTCACCAGGAGGCCCGTGAGGCGCTCCCCATCGGCCTCACCACCGCTGCAGCCCAGGATCCTCAGTTCCATTGTCCCTCGGAGTTTGCTCCATCATACGGAAAAGGAGCGCCATGGGGCGCTCCTTTTGATGGAACAGGTACGGTTAGAAGCGGATGCCGCCGTAGATGCCAATCTGCAACTGGGGCGCGAGCGCTTCAGCGAAGTCCTTGGGCACGTTGGAAGCGTCCTTCTTGGTGAGAGGCGCGGCCACTTCCAGGGCAAAGAAGGGGCTCACCACCGGGGTGGGAATGCTGAAGCCCAGGTTCACCCGGGCCCAAGTGCGACCCTGGGTGGTACTGTCATTCGTAAGAGTGGAGGCGTAGGGACTATGGCGCCAAGTCTGCTTCTCCGAGCGGTATTCGAGCCCGGCGCCCACGTTGACCAGCAGCTTCCAGTTCACCATGGCGCCCGCGGCCCAGTACTGGTTGTCCAGCTCGCCATACTTGATGCCACCGGTGGTGATATCGCCCGTGGTCTTGTTGTGCCAGGTGGCGTTCAACTGCAGCGCCGCGACCTTCAGATCGAGGACGTCGTAGCCGCCCCGGATGCCAAAGCCCGTGGGGCTGATGGAATCAAAGCTGCTCGACTTGGTTGCGCCGAGGTTGGCAACCTGGGCCTTGCCCACCTGCTTGTCGAGCAGCAGGCCAACTTCACCCGCGAACATCGGGAGCACCGCCAACATGGGCACGAACAGCAGCTTTTTCCGCATGACAACCCCCAGACCTAATGTCGATTACTGAATCATCGGCCGTACCTGTGGGTAGGTCAACCTAACTTTGGGGCAGGATTTGGGGGGTCTGCCCCTCAATTCCAGAGCTGATCCTTGATAACCTCGGCGTATGCGGGCCCAACTGCACTTCCTGATCCTGGATGACTTCGACCCCGATACCGGGGAGTTGGCCCTGCGCCTAGCCTTCCAGCCCGGTCTGGAGGGCGGTGAGCCTCCGGGGCTGGAGCTGATCCGGCTGCGCCTGCACCTGGGCCGCTCGGGCAACCCCCTGGAGCCCCTCATCCGGGAGCTGCGCACCCATGTGCAGATGCCCATCCCCCCCCTCTGGGAGCATGGCCTCAAGACCATCATCCACGCCATCGAGGAGGAGCTGGCCGGCCCCGATGGCCGCAACGCCCTGCGCTACCTGTGGGTGCGGACCCAGCTCCTGCACGCAGCGGATCCGGCCCGATCCACCCCCAACCATCCAGTGCCCCGGCAGGTGGAGATCCTCCGGGACTGGGCCCGCCGTCTGGACCAGGATGGTCAGCCCATGCGGGCCGCCGAGATCCTGGACCGCCTCCTGCTGCTCTCCCCCAAGGACGTCACGAGCCTGGCCTATCTGGTGGACTTCTTCCGGGCCCAGGGCATGGCCGAGGAGATGGCCGCCGTGGCTGAGCGCTGGATCAAGGCTGAGCCCGACCGCGTGGAAACCCAGCTTCGTTACGGGGAAGCCCTGCTGCGCCTGGGCCGGGTCCAGGAGGCCCGCCTGGCCTTCGAGGCCGTCCTCAAGGTCTTCCCGGTCCACCTCCTGGCCCACCTGGGCATGGCCCAGGCCCTGGGCGTCCTGGGGGGGAACCCCTTTCCCCACCTGGATGCGGCCCAGGAACTGGACCCAGCCGCAACCGCCTCGGTGCTACGGGAGACCTTCGACTACCACCTGATGAGCCCCCCCCTGGGGGACTGGCTGTACAGCCTGGAGGAGCTGCCCGGCCTGCTGGGCGTCTCCGGGGCCGAGGTGCAGGACTACGTCCAGTACCTCGGGCTGCCATCGAGCGGCGCCGAGGGGGCCGTGCGGGAATCCGAGCTGGCCCGCTGGGTGGGCGTCATGAACCGCTATGCCCTCCTGCCTTCCAGCCTGCACTGGTCCGCCCCCACGCCCCGTCGCCTGCCCGAACTGGCCTGACCAAAGCCCAAGGCTGGCCGCACCGGCCCGCTCTTGCGATGATGGAGCTTCGCCCAGGAGCCCCATGTCCGTCCTGCAGAGCACCGACCTGCCCTATCCCATCTTCCGCCGGGGCAAGGTGCGGGACGTCTACGACCTGGGTGGCCAGCTCCTCATCGTGGCCACGGACCGCATCAGCGCCTTCGACTGCGTGATGCCTGAGGGCATCCCTGACAAGGGTCGCATCCTCACGGCTGTGGCCGCCTACTGGTTCGAGGCCACCGCCGATCTGGTGCCCAACCACTTCCGGGGGAACCGCGCCTGGCCGGCTGGGTTGGAGGCCCACCGGGAACTGCTGGAGGGCCGCGCCGTGGTGGTGGAGAAGACCCGGCCCCTGCCCGTGGAGTGCGTGGTGCGGGGCTACCTGGCGGGCAGCGGCTGGAAGGAATACCAGGTCGGCGGGGCTGTCTGCGGCGTGTCGCTCCCGACGGGCCTGCGTCTGGCGGACCGTCTGCCCGAGCCCATCTTCACCCCCGCCACCAAGGCTGAGGAGGGGCACGACGAGAACATCTCCTTCGAGCGCATGGCGGAGCTCCTGGGGGGGGATCTGGCTGGCCGCCTGCGGGAGCTGAGCCTGGCCCTCTACCAACGGGGTGCCGAGCTGGCCGCCCAGCGGGGCATTCTGCTGGCTGATACCAAGTTCGAGTTCGGTCTCAGCGATAACGGGGACTTGATCCTGATTGACGAGGCTCTCACGCCCGATAGCAGCCGCTACTGGCTGGCGGACCGCTGGGTGCCCGGCGCCAACCCTCCCAGCCTGGACAAGCAGTTCCTCCGGGACTACCTGGAGACCTTGGACAGCTGGGACAAGCAGCCCCCGGCACCGCACCTGCCGCCTGAGATCGTCGAAGGCATCCGGGAGCGTTACCTGGATCTCGCCGCCCGGTTTGGCGTAGAGATAAACTGAGCCAACCCGGAATCAGGGTTTATCCAGGGCCTTCAGGGCCTCAACGGGGCCCAGGGCGCCGATGCGCAGGTTGGCAGGCTGAAGCCAGCGGGCCAGGTCGGCCTGGAGGTCTTCAATCCGGAGGTTCTGCAGGCGCCCCAAGGCGACCCCTGCGCCGGTTGCGTTGGCCAGGGCCGTGGCCAGCTGAGCCTCGGGGTGGAGGGCCTCCAAGGGGCGCTGGGCCAAGTAGACCCTGCGCGCCTGCTCCAGGTCGGCCTTACTGAATCGGCGCTGGCGCAGGGCCTCCACCTCAGCCTGAAGTTGCGCCAGGGCCTGGGCCGGAGTGCTGGCAACCCCGGCCTCCAGCGTCCACTCCAGGCCCGAGGCCTCTACGCGGTGCTGGATCCCGTGGGGGACCGGCTCGGCCACAACCAGCAGCCGGAGCAGGGCCGCGGATTCGGGTGACACCTCGGCGGGGCAGGGGGCCCAGGCTTGGAGGCGCAGGCCGGCCTCGCCGGTGGTGATGCGGATGGGATCCGGGGGCACGGCGGGTGCGGTGAAGGGCGCCGGTGGCCGGGACTCCAGCGCCCCGGAGGTCCAGGCGCCGAGATTCAGCAGAAGCAGCCGCTTGGCCTGCTCCAGGCCCAGGTCGCCGTGGAGGATGAGGATGGCCCGCTGGGGCCGTAGAACCCGGGCCCGGAAAGCCAGGATGTCCTCGAAGGAAATGCTTCCCAGGCTGAAGGCCGTGGGGCGGTGGGTGGGATCCAGACGCAGGAGCCGGGCCAGGCGCTCCCGGGGTGGGAGGTCCAGGCCCTCCCGCTCACGCCAGCAGTCTAGACGCTCGCGCTCAAGCAAGGCGGGGTCCAGGGCTGTGCGGGCCAGTCGCTCTGCCAGCAGGCCCAGGGCCTGGTCCTGGTCGCGGCTGCGGGCCAGGAGTCGCCATTCCAGGTGGTCCTGGGTGCAGATCGCCTCAAACTGGATCCCCGCCGCCGCCAGGCTGCGCTCGAAGGTGTCGGCCTTCAGCTCTCCCGCCGGGGAGCGGCTCAGCAACCGGAGGGAGATGTCGGGCAGACCCTGGTGGCCCGGTGCAACATCAGAGGGCTCCAAGGGAACCCAGAGCAGCACTCGCACCAGGGGGTGTTCGTGGTTCTCCAGGTGCACCACTCGCAAACCATTGGGCAGGGTGAACGTCTGGGCCGACGTCCGGACCGTGGCCTGGGGCAGCGCCTGGGCCTGGGCGGGCACCTGGACCAGGAAGGGGGCCACGCAGGCCAGGAGCAGGCGCCTCATCGCTTAACCGGCGCCAGCTGAGCTTCCATGAGGTGCAGTGTGCGGAGCCGCTCTTCGGGGCTCAGCATCCGCAGCTGCCGGAGGCCCTCGGCCACCAGGTGCTCCCGTTGGGCAAGGTCGGGGATTCGAGCTTCCGCCAGCGCCCCCAGCACCTTGACCAGCTCCTGGTCCAGGGGGTCATGGGCCTCCGTGATGGAGGGCTCCAGGCGGGCCATGGTGCGGTGGCTGGGGTTGAGCCAGGCACGGGTGGCGGCCTGGACCGTCTCCTGGGCCAAGGTTGAAAGACGCTGGGCCTCCAGCCCCAGGAGCCGCCAGTCCCCGCCCTCAGCCCAGGCCAGGCCCAGGGCCCGGGCCAGGGCGGCGGGATCGTCCACGGTATGCACATACTCGGTGCCCAGCAGGGCCAGGGCCTTGGTCCATTCGTCGGGGGGGATGGGCTCCTGCTGCAGGCGGAGGATCTCCGTGTGGAGCGCTCCCTCCAGCTCCGGCAGGCTGTGGCCGGTGGCGGGCCGCAGGTCCACCGTGAGCAGGCCCGGCAGGCGGCCACCGGGTACGTCAAGCTCCAGGTCCACCTGCCGGGCCAAGCCCTTTTGGCGGACCAGGTGGGTGACTAGGCGCCCGGTGCCGCCACCGTCCAGCAGGGCCGCGGCCAAGCGCAGGGCCAGGTGGTCTGGGTGGCTGTGGGGCGGGATGCGCCAGCCCACCAGGAGTCTGGGCTCAGTGCCCTGGGTGGCCTGCACGCGGCGGTCGCCCAGGTCTGAGGGGATCTCGGGCAGAAGGGGCTCTTCAGCATCCTGCGGCAGGGGCAAAGCGCCAAGGCTCCGTTCCACCAGAGGGGCCACCTGGTCCAGGCTCTGGCCACCCACGATGATGATGGTGAGGCGACCGGGGCTCAGGGCGCGGCGGGCATAGCTCCGCAGCTCGGACCACCGCAGGGCCTCCAGGGTCGGGAGATGGTCCCGTAGGTCGCGGCCGTAGGGATGGCCGGGCAGGGCGGCGCCCAGCAGGAGGGCGGGGCCCTGGGGGCCCCGGGCCCGGAGTTCCGCGGCCAACTGGTCCCGCTGTAAGGAGAAGCGGCTGAGCTGGAGGGTCTGCAGGCGCTGGGCCTCGGTGCGGCACCAGAGGTCCAGGGCGGCAGTGGGCAGCTCAGTCCAGGCTCGGAGCGCATCGGCCCGGGCCTCGGCGCCCTGGCTGCCGCCTTGGCTGAGGTAGACATCCTCCAGGGCCCTGGTGGAGCCCTGGGCCCGCAGGCGGGTCTGGAGGCTGGCCAGGGAAGCCTCGAGGCCAGGCAGCTGGGAGGGGGCCGCGGGATCCCGGTGCAGGTGGAGGCGCTCCAGGCGGAGGGCCTCCAGGATGCCCTCCTCTTGGCGGAGCAGGCCATCGAGGTGCCCCGGGCCCTTGCCAGGCTGCAGGTCCTCGGGCCAGGTGGCGCCGAAGAGGGTTCGGGCCAGCAGGTCCGTGGCGCCAGCCAGGGCCGTGGGCTCCTCGGCCTGCCCGCCTCGGAAGACCAGTTCCGCATGGAAGGCAGGCAGCCCCCGGCGCTCCACCACCAGAAGTCGGGCCCCGTTGGCCAGACGCCGCTCCTGCACCTCCACCAGGCGGGGAACCTGGGCGTGCAGGGCGAGAACGGTCGCGAAGAGGGTTACCAGCAGGCGCATGGGTTCCAGAGTAATGCGGAACCCCCTCTTACTTCACCCGGATGCTGCCATTGGTGGTCTCCAGCCGGATGGGCTGGCTGCGGCCCGGGATCTTCACGTGGGCGCTGTGCTTGGTGATTTCCACCATCTGGGCGCCGGGCAGGCGGATGTCCATGGAGCCGTTGCTGTTCTCGGCCTTCAGTTCCCCGGTGGCCCGGCCCAGTTCCACTTCGATGCTGCCGTTGGTGGATTCCAGGCGGATGCCCTCGCCCCAGCCATCCAGATTGCGGGCAGTGATGCGGCCATTGGTGGTCTCCAACTGGATGCCGCCCGCCACGTCCTCCACCGTGATGTTGCCGTTGGTGGTGCTGCCCTTGATGCGGGCGTCCAGGCTGCGGGCCTCGATGGTGCCGTTGGTGGTGTCCACGTGGACCTCACCCTTGATCCGATTGACGTGGATGGGGCCGTTGGTCGCCTCGCAGCGGGCGTAGCCCTCCAGGTTGTCGGCGGAGACGCTGCCATTGGTGGTTCGGAAGTAGCCCAGGATGCGCCGGGGCACCTGCAGGGTCATTTCGCAGCGGGGGCTGACGTAGATGCCGAAGCTCCAGGAGGGCTGCTGGAACACCGCCTCGACGTCGAGGTCCGGCCCCTTGTGCTGGATGACCAGTTCCACCCGCCGCTTCCCGCTGTCCCTGATCTGGGCCGTGAGGGCCACTTCATCCTTGTCCCAGCCCACCACGTGGATGCCGCCGTTACGGTTTTTCACCCAGAGCTTGGAGCCCATGGCCAGTTTTTCGCTGCGCTGCTCCGTTCGGGAGCCCGTGGGCAGGTCCACCCCGATCATGGGGGCGGGCGGCGCTGGCGGGGCGGGAGGAGGCGGGGGCGGCGGAGCCTGGGCCAGGAGGACGGTCCCGAGGAGCAGCATGGGGAGGCAGCGGCTGGCGGTGTTCATGGGGACTCCCAGAGGAGAAAGATCCAGGGCGGGCCTGGTGTTATGTTCACGTGCCGGGGATCCTGGCGTTTAGTCACGATACCCTGGAAGGTGGCCCCGGAGTCCCCATGTCCGCCTACATCCTGTCCGCCACCCGCAGCGCCGTGGGCAGCTTCGGCGGCACCCTCAAGGCCCTCAGCGCGGTCCAGTTGGGCGCCCTGGCCATCACCGAGGCCCTGGCCCGCGCCGGGGTCGAGGCCACCGCCATCGGTGACGTGGTGCTGGGCAATGTGCTGCAGGCGGGCAGCGGGCAGAATGTGGCCCGTCTGGCAGCGTTGAAGGCGGGCCTTTCCTTTGCCACCCCGGCCCATACGACCAATCAGGTCTGCGGGTCGGGCCTCAAGGCCGTGGCCCTGGGCGCCCAGTCCATCCAGATGGGGGATGCGGATCTGGTGGTGGCGGGGGGCACCGAGAGCATGTCCAACGCCCCCTACCTGCTGCCCGCCGCCCGCTGGGGCGCCCGCATGGGGGATACCCAGCTCCTCGACAGCATGATCCAGGACGGCCTCTGGTGCGGGCACGGGGATACCCACATGGGAATCACCGCCGAGAACGTGGCGGCCCGGCACGGGATCACTCGCGAAGCCCAGGACGCCTTCTCCCTTCAGAGCCAGCGGCGGGCCGCCGCCGCTCAGGCCGCCGGGGCCTTTGATCGGGAGATCTTCACCGTCACCCTGGCGGGGAAGAACGGCGAGCTGCGCTTCCACCAGGACGAGTACATCAAGGTCGACGCCAGCGCCGAGGGCCTGGCCAAGCTCCGCCCGGCTTTCAAGAAAGGCGGCACGGTCACCGCGGGGAACGCCAGCGGCCTCAACGATGGCGCCGCGGCCCTGGTCCTGGCCTCCGAGGCCGCGGCCCGGTGCCACCAGCCCCTGGCCCGCATCCTCGGCTTCGCCCAGGCCGGTGTGGACCCCGCCACCATGGGCCTGGGCCCCGTGCCCGCCATCCAGAAGCTGCTGGCCAAGACCGGTGTGAAGCTGGCCGACATCGACCTCTTCGAGCTGAACGAGGCCTTTGCGGCCCAGAGCCTGGGCGTCCTGGCGGAGCTGCCGGACCTGGACCCCGCCAAGGTGAATCTCCGCGGGGGCGCCATCGCCCTGGGCCACCCCATCGGCGCCAGTGGTGCGCGTATCCTCGTCACCCTCCTGCACCTGCTCCAGGACCAGCAGAAGCGCCTGGGCCTCGCGGCCCTCTGCGTTGGCGGCGGCCAGGGTGTGGCGATGCTGGTCGAAAGGCTTTGAACATGGGTAGGCTCTTTCGATGATCACCCTCACCCATGTCGGCAAGCAATACGACCGCATCCACACGGCCCTCGCGGACGTGAACTTCAACATCGAGGCTGGCGAGTTCATCTTTCTCACGGGGCCCAGCGGCGCGGGCAAGTCCACGCTGCTGAAGCTGCTCTTCCGGGAGCAGATCCCCAGCAGCGGTGAGATCCAGATGGCGGGGCACCGCCTGGCCACCATGCCCGAGAAGGAGATCCCGCTCCTGCGCCGCAAGGTGGGCGTGGTCTTCCAGGATTTCAAGCTGATCCGCAGCCGCACCATCTTCGAGAACGTGGCCTTCGTGCTCAAGGTGCTGGGCGTCAGCGCCGCCGAGCAGAAGCAGCGCACCTTCCGGGCCCTGAAAATGGTGGGCCTCCAGCACAAGCTGAGCAGCTACCCCCTCCAGCTCTCGGGCGGTGAGCAGCAACGTGTGGCCATCGCCCGGGCGCTGGTGAACGACCCCCTGGTCCTGCTGGCGGACGAGCCCACGGGCAACCTGGACCCCGATCTGGCCCAGGAGATCATGGCCCTCTTCGAGCGCATCAACGGTCAGGGCACCACCGTTGTCGTGGCCACCCACGACCGCAGCCTCATCCAGCGCATGAAGAAGCGCGTCATCGGTCTGGACCACGGCCGCGTGGCCTTCGACCAGCCCGCGCCCACGAGCCTCGTCACCGTATAGCCCTGCTTTTTCCGAAGGGCGCTAATCTGGAGCCTGCCTCGACCTTTGTCGTTGCCCCCCGAGGTCCCATGGCCCAGCCCCTTACCGATGCCCGCTTCGTCACGTCCGCCGCCGATTCCCGGAAGCTGGGGGTCTGCCATGCGGAAGTGGCCTTCGTGGGGCGCAGCAACGTGGGCAAGTCCTCGCTGCTGAATGCCCTGGCCAACCAGAAGCAGCTGGCGCGGGTCTCCAAGACCCCCGGCCGCACGCGACTCATCAACGTGTTCCTCACGGGCCCGGACCGCTGGATCGTGGATCTGCCCGGCTACGGCTTCGCCACAGGCCCTGCCGCCGAGCGCGCCACCTGGCAGGCCATGGTGGAGGGCTACCTCACGGGCCGCACCACCCTGCGCATGGTCTTCGTGCTGGTGGACTCCGAGGTGGGCCCCACCAAGCTGGACCACGGCATGATCGACTGGCTCCGCGAAGAGAACCTGCCCCACCGCATCGTGGCCACCAAGTGCGACCAGGTGAAGCCCAGCAAGGCCCTCAAGCAGCGCAAGGACGTGGCCGCCGATCTGAACCTCCAGAGCAGCGACATCGCCTGGGTCAGTGCCGCCAAGGGTACGGGCATTCCTGAATTGCGGCGGGAAGTGGCAGATCTTCTCGGGCTGTAGCAAGGGATTGGGGGTCGCGCCACGTGGTCGACGCCTCACCGCCCTCGAGCCCTGCACCTGATTCCTGCACGACCCGCTTCAACCCATTCGACTTCCATCGTTCTATTGGAAGGCAGGGAGTTGAACATCATCTGCCTTGGGGGGCCGTCATGCCTAGGTTGCTGAACCGTCTTGCGCGCACAACGGCCGTTCTTCCCCTACTGCTTTGCAGTGCCTGCCTCCCCATCTCCGCGCCTTTCCATCTTTATCCGATCAATTCACCGGCTTCCTCAGAACCCATCCCCTGTCGATTGCGGCTCCATTTTGGGTGGCAGACGATCACCATCACGGCCACGTTACCCAACGGCGGCGTGTTCTCCGGCTCATTTCCCACCAACATCACGCCACCGAACCGTGAGCTGGCACCCGAATGGGACCAGGTCTTTGGGGCTGGCTTTTTCAACGCCAAAGTCCTAGGAAGCCCGAAGCATTTCCGCACGACCCTCAAGAGCGAGGCTGGGGAAGCGCTGGTCCTGGAGATGCACGGCATTCCTGGTGACACCAAAGGCGGCATGGAAGGTGTTGCGGTAGATGGCCACAAGGGGATCTACAAGGCCGGGTATTAAGGCCTACCCCAGCGCCTCGACCTTCTGGGCCCTCCACACCATCAGCTGCCCCTCGTGGGCCCAGGGCAGGGCGATGCCATTGGCTTCGACCTCGTGGGTGTGGAAGTGGCCGGTGAGGAAGGTGGTGCCGGGTTTCGCTTCGGCGGCGGCGCGGAAGGCGGCGCGGGGGAAGGCCAGCTTGTAGGTGGCGTTGGTGGTGTGCAGCTTCCGCTCCAGGCTGGTGGAAAGGCGATGGGCGGTGGGGCCGGGCAGGAGGCGGAAGAACAGCCAGAGGGGCCCTGAGCGGGAGATGAGGTTCCACACGCGGTAAGGGCGGTCGGCACCGTTGATGAGGTCGCCATGTTCCCAGGTCAGACCCTCCGCAGGCAGGGCGCCACCCACGCCCTCACCGATGAGGTCGAAGCGGGTGGCGTGGCGGTCCAGGAAGTATTCCCGGTTGCCCAGCCAGAGCCCCACCCAGCGGCCCTGGGCGCGGCGGGCATCGGCCCAGGTCAGGAAGGCCCGCTGGGCTTCGGTTTCCATGCCCGGCAGGCCCACCCACACGTCGAAGACATCGCCCAGGAAGAGCCAGTCGGCTTCTGGGAAGCGGGTCGTGGCCTGCTCCAGGGCTTCCAGGGAGTGGCTCCAGTGGGGATCGGCCACCAGGATCAGGTCGCGGGTGGGCTCCGGCCGCTGAGTCCCGCCCCGCTGCCAGGACAGGGACGCCAGGCGGCGCGAGAAAAGCAGGTGCAGGCTGCCAGCCAGGAGGCCCAGGCCGCCGCCCACGGTGTCCGCCACCCAGTCCAGCAGCTCGCAGGAACGGCCCGGCACGAAGTATTGGTGCCACTCATCCGTGGCGCCGAAGCCTGAGACCAGGGCGAAGACCAGCAGGTGGCGCCGGTACATCGGCAGGCCCGGCAGGTTCAGGCGCAGGGCCAGGTCCAGGGCGAAGGCCAGGGCGCCGAACACCGAGGCGTGGGCCAGCTTGTCCAGGGGCGGCGGCAGCTGGACCCCCATGGGGTAGTGAGATTGGGCGCTGAGCCACACGATGCCCAGGGCCACAGCCAGGGGGAGGGACCAGAGCCAGCGTTTTTGCATGATCCATCCAACCATGGCGGGACGGGGATGGGAACCTGGCCTCAGACTAGTGCCATGTTCGCGCTCGCCAAATTTCTCGGAATGCTTGCCATGCCCACGGGCCTCCTCTGGCTGGGCCTGCTGGGAGCCACAGCCTGGGCCTGGCGGCGGCAGCGCGGGCTGGGCCGCTTCCTCGCGGCACTCACCGTGTTGTTCACGCTGGCGGGGAATCTCCAACTGGGACACGCCCTCATGGGCCGCCTGGAGCGACAGGTGCCGCCCTTCCCGGACCGGGATGCCCCCCTGGAGGCCCTGTTCGTGCTGGGCGGGGGCACGGAGTTGGACACCGCTGGCGCTCCCCTGCTGGGGCCCTCCGGAGATCGAGTCGCCCGGGCGGCGCAGCTCTGGCACTCGGGCCGCGTGCGGCGCCTGGTGGCTAGCGGGGCTGGCAGCGGCGGGGCCCACCCGCGTAATCTGGGAGCCGAGACCCGGGCGCTCTGGCTGGGACTCGGCGTGCCCGCGACGGCCATCTCGATGATCGAGGAGCCCTGCCTCAACACCCGCCAGGAAATCCGGGCCTATGGCCGACTCAGACGGAAAGAAGGCTGGCAGCGGGTGGGGCTGCTCAGCTCCGCCTGGCACCTGCCACGGGCCCTGGCCCTGGCCCAGCGCGAAGGCCTGGCCATGGTGCCCGTGCCCGCAGACCAGCAGGGGCGCATTCCGCCCTGGCAGCTCTGGCACCTGGTGCCCCAGGAAGAGGGTTTCCGCCAGACGCAGTTCGCCTGCTGGGAGTGGCTGGGGCGGGCTCTGGGCCGCTAGTTTTTGCTGATCGGGATCGTTCAGGCCTGAGTGTTGATGGTGGTGCCGAGGCCTGCGGCCGTGTCCATCATCTTCACCAGCTGAGCGCCTTCACTGGCCTGGATGTCGAGGGCCTTCCGCATGACGCCCATGCCGATGCTCTGCTGGGTCTGGGCGAGGCTCTGGGCTGAGATGCCGTCGAGGCTGAGGCTGGACACGTCCATGGAAGGCTCCAGGATTTCCTATCGGCCGGAACCGGGAATTCCCTTAGCGGCCCGCACTGCGACCCTCCAGCAGGCCGCCCACGGTGAAGAGGTCATTGGGCTGGGCCCAGGTGAAGTAGGCCACCGAGTGCCC
Organism: uncultured Holophagaceae bacterium; assembly: GCA_903913215.1. GTDB lineage: Bacteria > Acidobacteriota > Holophagae > Holophagales > Holophagaceae > Geothrix. The sequence goes on along the minus strand of CAIWKE010000005.1, from coordinate 16,751 downwards.
GTCCGGGGTGATGCTCAGCACCTGGGCGCTGCGCAGGCCCGGGAGCACGCTGAAGCTGAGGGTCCTCCAGATCCTGCGCTGGCCATCCCGCAGGCCGATGGTCCAGATGCGGAGGGAGCCCGGTCGGGTATAGGCCTCCTGCACAAAGAGCTGGTCGCTGCCTTGGTGGAGGCGCAGGGGGATGTCACCGGGCAAGGCTCCCTTGAGCTTCACGCCGGGCTTCCCGTCCAGGGTGAAGCTGCGGAGGTGGCCGTCCAGGGCATCGCCCACCAGGGTCTCGGGGCCAAGGGCCACCACCTGGCGGATGCCCTCGGAGCCGGGGATAGTCAGCCGGTTTGTTGTCGCAGGATCCAGCACATGCAGCTGGAAGTCCTTGCCGGGCGCGGCGGCCACCACGGCGATACGCCGCCCGTCCGGCAACAGGGCTGCCCTCCAGACGGTGCCCAGGTCGCCCAGGGGCACCGCGAGCTCGGAGCCGGGGCCCGTGGGCACACGGTAGAGCAGGTGCTGGCGCTTGAGCAGGACCACGCTGCCATCCTCGGCGGCGCCCAGGATCTTGCCAGAGGCGATGGGCCGCAGGGCTTCTGTGTCCCGGCGCAGGAGGTAGGTCATGTCCGTGCCCTTCGGGCCGGGCCCCGTGAACAGCACCTGGGTGCCGTCCGCAGGGAGGCGGGCGGCCCAGGCGCTCAGGGGCACCGTGCTCAAGGGCTGGCCCTCCGTGGCCACGAAGACTTCGGTGCGGTCCTGGTAACTGGATACCAGGAGGCGGCCATCTGCGGCCACATCATAGAGGTGCAGCAGATTGGGGCCACGCAGGAGGGGGCGGAGGTGGCCCCGGAGGTCCAGGGCCTCAAGGACACCGGGCGTTCGCGTGAGCAGCAGTTCCTTCCCGCTGGGGGCCCAGGCCTGGGACTGGATCTCCAGCACATCCGACAGGAAGCGGGTCTGGCCCTGGAGGTCCAGCACCCGGACCCGAGCCACCCAGCTGTCAGGCCCCTGACTTTCCAGCACGGAGAGCAGATTTCCGTCCGGGGAGAGGCGGGGCGAATAGAGCCAGCCGGAGGTGGTGTGCAGGTTGTGGCCAGGCGGGCACTCCAGGTGGTTCTGGCGCCCGTCGAGGCCTGCATCAACCCGCACTACCGCGAGCTTTCGACCGTCCGGACTGCGGTCCGCGCTCTCGGTCCGCTCCAGCAGAGGCTTGGCCTCGGTGCCGTCCACCAGGAACTCCGACAACATGCCCGCGGCCGCAGCGCCGGGGTGGACCCGCTCCGGCGACTGGACGAAGAGGATGGCGCCGTCGTCACCCACGGCCATGACCTGGCCCACCATATCCAGGGGCTTGGGGATGACCTGGCCGATGCGGATTGACTGGATGGCGGGGGGCTCGCTGCCCAGGGCGCTGGAGTAGACCACGCCCCCGCCATCCGGCATGAAGCGGGCCGTGGCCGTGAGCCCCGGCCGGGCCGTGAGGGAAGTCCACTCGGCCTGGCTCGCCAGGGGCAGGTTCCGGTGCAGGAAGAGGCCCAGGGAGACCAGCACCAGGGCGCCTCCCACCAGGGCGGACAGCAGCAGCTTGCGCCAGGCGGCCGGCAGCCACGGCTCCGGGGGCAGGATGGGTGCGCTGCCGGACATGGTGCTGGAGCTCTGCGCGCGCAGCGCCTGGAGCGCCAGGGAGAGATCCCAGGCCGTCTGGAAGCGCGAGCTGGGCTCCTTCTCCAGGCAGGTTCTGATGAGGTGCTCCAGGGCCGGGGGCAGGTCCAGGCCGTCGCGGACAGGGAAGCTGACCTCCTGACGCAGGATGGCGGTCATGGTCTCCACGGAGGTCTCGCCCTGGAAGGGCATGGCGCCCAGCAACATCTCGTAGAACATCGCCCCCAGGGCGAAGATGTCCGAGCGGGCATCCACCACGCCGCTGCGGATCTGCTCCGGCGAGAGGTAGCCCACGGTGCCCATGACGGCTCCATCCTCCGTGAGGCGCGTGCGGCCCACTGGGTGGGCCCCGGTGGCCTCGTCGCCCAGGGCCTCCCCAATGGGCGCGGGCTTTGCCAGGCCGAAGTCCAGGATCTTCACCCGCTCATCGGGGGTGATGAAGACGTTCTCGGGCTTCAGATCCCGGTGGTAGATGCCCTGCTCGTGGGCCGCCGCCAGTCCGTGGGCCACCTGGATGAGGAGGTCCGTGGCCTTGCGGGTCTGCAGGGGGCCCCGGTCCAGGCGCTCCCGCAGCGTCTCGCCCAGCAGCAGCTCCATCACCAGGAAGGGCGCGCCCTCGTGCTGGCCCACATCGAAGACCTGGAGGATGTTCGGGTGGCTGATCTTCGCGATGGCTCGGGCCTCCTGCTCCAGCCGCTGCATGAGGCGCTCCCCATCCTGCGTCTGGGACTTGCGGATGACCTTGATGGCCACTTCCCGGTGGAGTCGGGGATCCCGGGCCCGGTAGACCACGCCCATGCCCCCCGACCCAATCTGGGTCAAGACCTCATAGGGGCCTAGCTGTGTTCCGGGTAACAGGGGCATTTGCCTATTTATACAACAGCCGGAACGTGATCGTGGGCACGGGGCGCGGACTTCAGGAAGCCGTCAGGTGATCGATGAAGGCCACCAGGGCGGCCAGGACCGCCGCCTCCTGGTCCCGGTGGGGGGCGTGGCCGCAGGCGGGCAGGAGTTGTATCCGCGCCCCCGGCACGCGCTCGCCGATTGCCGTCACCTGGCGGGCCGTGCCGTACTCATCGTCCTCGCCCTGCAGGGCCAGCACCGGACAGCGGATGAGGGACAGGCAACTCTCGATGTTCCAGGCGCGGAACTCGGGTGCGAGCCAGATGTTGTACCAGTCGCGGAAGACGCGGGGCGCGTCCGCATGGTGGCGGGCCAGGCGCTGGGGCCAGGCGGTCGTGGCCCAGGTCTCCCCGGCGGCGTGGACCCCCGTCAGCGTGACCTCCTCCACGAACTCGTGCGGGGCCAGCACGGCCACCCCCAAGGGCACTTCCGGAAAGGCCGCGGCGAAGAGGAGGGCGATGCTGCCGCCATCGCTGTGGCCGATGAGCACTGGGCGCTGGATGCCGAAGGCCGTCAGCAGGGCCGGCAGAGCCTCCTCTGCCTCGCGGTGCAGGTAGCGCGGCGTGCGGGGCTCTGCATAGGCTGCTGAACCTCCATGGCCCGCTCGGGACCAGACCAGCAGACGGCAACCCGTGGCTGCAGCCAGCCGCTCAGGAAACCCGCCCCACATGGACAGGCTGCCCAGGCCCTCGTGCAGCAGGAGCAGGGTGGGGCCCCCATGCCGGGTAGCGGGGAAGTCCCGGTATTCGAGTTGGAGCCCGGCCACGGTGAGCTGCTGCATGGGGGCTCCTTTCGGCTTCCATGCTAGCCGCTGGGGCCTGGGGTCAGCGCCTCTTCGCGGACAGGCGGGCCCGGTGCCGATCATGCTCGGCACCCGCCGGGCCGATAGGGTTCCATTGGAGCTGCCCATGTCATCTGCTCATCCGTTGGTCAGCTCTGCTTTGGCATTCGGTTTGATCTGGGTCCTGGCGGGCTGCGGGGGGGGCGGATCCAGCCCGGCGCCCACACCCACACCGGCAGCCGCACCTGCCATCACGGCATTCACGGCCGCACCGGCCACTCTGACCGTGGGCGGGAGCACAAACCTGGCCTTCACCTTCTCGGGTGGGACCGGCGTGATTGACCAGGGTGTGGGCGCCGTCAGCAGCGGGGGCGCCAAGGCTGTGAACCCAGCGGTGTCCACGACCTACACACTGACGGTCACGCCAATCACTGGCACGGCGATCGTTTAGATTCCTGGTGACTTCTGTTCGGGGTTGATATGCGACTGGCCTGCTTGATGATCGGGTTCCTGGTGCTATCAGGTTGCGGGGGCGGTGGCGGCGGGACCACGATCGGCGGCAATTCCGCGACACCACCCGCGGTCACACTCCAGCCCCAGAGCCTGATCCTCAGCGCCGGGAGCCCGGCGACGTTCACAGTCACGGCTTCGGGAACGGCGCCCCTAAGCTACCAGTGGCGGAAGGGTGGAACCGGCATCAGCGGCGCCACTGCCCCAAGCTTCACCATTGGGGCGACCGCCACCGCCGACTCCGGCAGCTACGATGCCATTGTCTCCAATGCCGCCGGAACGGCCACCAGTGCCGTGGCCACCCTGCAGGTGAATGCCGTCGCCATCGCGCCAGCCATCACGGCCCAGCCCCAGAGCCTAGTCCTCAGCGCCGGGAGCCCGGCGACGTTCACAGTCACGGCTTCGGGAACGGCGCCCCTGAGCTACCAGTGGCGGAAGGGTGGCACCGGCATCAGCGGTGCCACTGGCCCCAGCTATAGCATCGCCTCGATCTTCGCCAGTGATGCTGGAACCTACGACGTGCTCGTCTCCAACTCCGCTGGGACAGTCGCCAGCGCAGCCGCTTCCCTCCAAGTGACGGCCTCGGCTCTGCTCGACCTCACGATTCCCGTGGTCTACATCACCCAGTCCACTCAGACCCAGGCCTTCGATGTTCCCCTCGTAAAAGACCGGTCGGGCTTCCTGCGTGCCTTCGTGGTCGCTGACCAGGCCAACTCTGCCAAGCCCCAGGTACGGGTGCGCTTCTTCGATGGAACCGGCCTCCTGGCCCAGACCTTTGCCATCAATGCTCCCGGGACCTCGGTTCCAATCGCGGTCGACGAAAGCAGCCTGTTGAATTCATGGAACGTGGCCATCCCCGCCACTTATCTGCAGCCTGGCTACAAGATTCTGGTGGATGTGGATCCCACCGGTGCCATCCCCGAGTCCCACAAGACCAACAACACCTGGCCTGCGGATGGCTCCCAATACCCCTTGGATGTTCGGACCTTGCCTCCCTTCCGAGTCACATTCTGGTCCGTGCAGACCGGGGATTCCCGGGCAGGAACGGTCAGCAGCGCCCTGGCCGCCAGCTTCACCAGCACATTGGAAAAACTTTGGCCCATCAACAATGTCGTCGACCGCCTCTATGGGGGAACCTTCACGGTCACTGATGTCCTGAGCGATGCCACCACCTGGAACAGCGTCCTGGGCAAGCTGAACGCCAAGCGCGTGGCGGATGGAGTCAGCGACCGCTCGTATTTCGGGGTGGTGAATCCCGCTTATGCCGGTGGCATCGCAGGCTACTCCCTGGTTGGGACACCCACGGCCATAGGTTGGGACAAGTCCGCTGGTTTCGAGGATCTCTTCCAATATCCTGGCATCTTCGCTCACGAGACTGGCCACAACTTCGGGCTCAGCCACGCGCCCTGTGGAAGTCCAGCCAATCCGGATCCTGTCTACCCCTACGGAGGCGCATCGATTGGAGTGTGGGGCACCGATTTGGCCGGACTGACCCTCAAGGATCCAGCCGTGGTGCACGACATCATGAGCTACTGCCCGCCGGTCTGGGCCAGTGACTACAACTATAAGAAGGTGCTCACCCGCAGGCAGTCGGGCAGCGCTCCCATCATCCTGCCCGCACCTGGAGAGGGAGCGACAGGACCGCGCAGCCTCCTTCTCTGGGGGAGGATGGAGCAGAACCTCGCCAGCTTGGCGCCGGTGTTCCACATGGCCGTGGACGCACAGCCTCCCGAGCCTGGTGATCAACTCCTGGAAGGCTTTGACGCCCAAGGCCGGGTCTTGTTCGCTGTTTCCTTCGGTCTCGTGGCTGTGGGTGATTTCCCCCAGGACCAGGCTCAGCACTTCGGCTTCTCGATTCCCCTCGATGAACAGGCTGTCGCCAATCTGGTTGAGGTTCGCTGGTCCAGGGCCGGTCAGATTCTGACGTCCAAAAAGAGCATACCTTCGGTGCAGGATCGCTCCGTGCGGCCCTTCACCAAGGAACCCGCGCTCCAGCGGGTCCAGAATGGCCGCGCCCGCCTTCAGTGGGATGCGACGGCCCACCCCATGGTTTTGGTGCGGGATAAGGTGACCGGTACCGTCCTGGCCCTGGGCGATGGCGGAGACTTCCAATTCAACCCAGGAGCAGGAGAACTGGAGCTTCACTTCTCGGATGGTCTCCGGAGCCACGCCTGGGCTGAGCCTCAACACCCCTAGGGAACCCGAGAGCCATCGGCTGCCTCGTTGGATCGCAAGAAGGGCAATAGGTTTGAAGGCGCTACGCCTTGGAGCCGTGGCTCAGGGATGACAGAGCTGGGGCTCAGTGCTCAAGCTCCAAGTGCCCGCGTGAATCGTCGGCAGAGCCTACATTTTGCTCAGGCTGAAGGCCTTGCTATCCGAATCGCGGCCCAGGAAGTAGGTCTTGTCGAGGTTGGTCACGTCGCCCCAGAGGGTCAGGGAGAGCAGGGAGAAGGACCAGTTCTCGTTGTAGCCAACGCCACCAGGGGAGGCGCCAGCCTTGAAGGAGAAGGTCTGGACGCCGTTGATCAGGCTGGGTTTGCTCCCCCAGCCCACACAGAGGGTCACGGGCTTGGTGGTGTCGAGCTGGAGCTTGGTGCAGTAGTCGATGGTCGTGGCGGCGAGGGTGGGCTCGGGGGAGCCGGGCATGTTGTTGGCGTTGGGAATTTGGACCTGAGTGATCTCGCTGAAACCGAACTCGCAGTCGAGTACCAGCAGCGTGACTGGATCGCGCTTGATGACCAGCCAGGGCTTCCCGGTGACCTTGAGGGCCCGGTCTCCGTAGATGTTCAGGCTGTAGTAGGTGCTGGGAAGCGCCCCCTTCCAGAGCTCATAGGTAGCCGTCGGAGTCGGTGTCGGGGTGGGGGTGGAACTGGTGGTGCCGGCCCCGCCGCAGGCGCTGCCCAGGGCCAAGAGCAGGAACGCGACCAGGAGCATCCAGTTCAGGTGGCGCTTCATGTCGTCTCCTTTTCCGTTCGTGGAACGCTGGGACCGCGAAGGACGCCGGTCCTAGGGAAGGCCATAGGCCATCAGCACGCTGTCCTTGATCGACCAGATGTTGGCATTGAGGAAGAGGATGTTCGGCCCGCCATCGGTCTTGCAGTAGGTGACCAGGACGGCGCCGGTGGAGGGATCCACCTGCTGGAAGCCCGGGTTGTTGAAGACCCAGAGGAAGCCGCCGCCATAGTCCAGTCGGGTGGCCTGGCCGCTGGTAATGAGCAAGGCCGGGCTCAGGGGAACCTGGGTGCTGGTGGCAGGATTCAGCTTAACGACGATGTGGCTGGTCGCTGTAGGCGGCTGGAAGATCCGATCGATGGCCACATAGAGGTTCGTGCCATCGCTGGCGAGACCCTGCAGGATGGGGTTCTCTCCCGTGAGGCCCGGGGCGATGGGCAGCTCCGCTTCGGCAAGCCCCGTGCCGAGGTTGATGCGGAAGACCCCCTGCGGAAGGGAGCCACTGGCGCCGTGGTAGGAGCCGGAAGCCCAGAGGGCGCCATTGTGCCAGGCAATATCAGCCACAAACTGGATGCCATGGACCGGCGTGGTGGCGGACAGGGGCACGAGTGGCACGGCCGTGCTGCTCAGGACGGCACCCGTGGCGGGGTCGAGCTTGAACACCGTGCCGAAGGTGGCCGTAAAATCGGTTTGGGTCCACAGGTAGATGGAGGTGCCATCCGTGGCCAGGGCCTTGAAGCCGGCGGACACCGCGCTGGCGCCCAGGGCTGGGGTGAACTGTCTGAGCAGGGTGATGGCGTTGCAGTCACTGGTGATGAAGGTCCAGCTGAACGACGTGGCCAGGGGATTGCCGGCCAGATCCCGGATGCCTGAGGTGACGGTGGCCTGGTAGGACAGGTTGTTGCCGAGCCTGGCACCGGGAGCGAAGGAGGCGGTGCCGCCCGCGAAGGACACAGTGCCCGGCACTGGGGTGCCGCCCTGGGCCAGGGTGAAGGCCGTGGCCGGGGTGGGCGCCGTGATGCTTTCGCTGAAGGAGGCTGTGAGGGTGGCGTTGATGGGCACCCCGGTGGCCTGGTTTGAAGGGTTGGTGTTCAGGACCACGGGTGGGGTGGTGTCCACAGTGCCACCCCCCTGGTTTCCGCCATTGGACCCGCCGCCACCACCTCCGCAGCCAACCGAGACCAGCCCGGCAATAAGGATTGAACCGAGCTTCCAGCGGCCTGCCACGGGTTACCTCCAGGATCTATTGACGATCTATTGGTAAAATATAGGCCTATTGGATTTGCGTGCCGGGTTTTCTTTCGCGCCCAAGGCAGTGAGGCCCGCAATCAGCCGGAATGGATGGGCAGCAAAAATTAGACAAAACCGATCAATGGGTAGCTAATGTGCACACCAGTCTGGATTTTGCGCCAGCACCCTTCCCGGTGGCGGGCCATCAAGGTGAAACATGTTCCTGGCGCGGCTCTGATGACCCATGACCGTCCTGAGTTCCCGTCCCTCTCGGTGGGCAAGGCCCTCGTCCTGGCTGTTGGTTTCGGGCTTCTCGGTTATCTCGGGAACCTCGTCCGTTTGCCCTTTGGGTTCAACCTGGCGCTGATTTTTGGCAGCGTCTTCACGCTGGCCGCCACCGCGCTGCTGGGTTGGCGCTGGGGCCTGCTCTCGACCCTGGTGGCCTCCTTCTATACCTACATCCTTTGGAACCACCCCTATGCCATCGTCATCCTCGGGGCGGAAACCCTCTGGGTGGGCCTCGCCCTGCGGCGGGGCCACCGCAACCTGCTCCTGATCGTTACGCCCTTCTGGCTCCTGTTGGGCATGCCCCTGGTGTTCCTCTTTTACGGAGGCATCCAGCACCTCGGGTTCCAGATCACCCTGGCCACGGCCCTGAAGCAGGCCATCAACGGCTTTATCAACGCACTGATCGCGGGTTCCATCCTCCGGTACCTCCCACTGGAATCCTGGCTCGGCCTCAGTTCGGGGCGTAAGCGCTACCCCCTGGCTGCGGTTGTTTTCGATATCTCCCTGCTGCTCCTGCTGGTGCCTAGCGTGGCTCTGATCATCACAGCCAGCCGGCGGGAGATCCTGCATGGGGAGCAGAGGGTGGTGACGGAACTCACCACTGAGGCCACCTTCCGGGAAGGGCTGCTACGTTCCTGGATCGATCGGCAGAACCTGGCCATGGCGAGCGTGGCTGCCCTCGAGTCGAGGCTGGGAACCAGCTCCACCACCCAACTGCAGAAGGACCTGCGCCAAATCCATGACCTGTCGCCGGATTTCCGGAATCTGTTCCTGACCGATGTGGAGGGTCGGTCGGTGCTTTTCGATCCTCCGGCTAGTTCCCTGGGAGGCTCCAACCTCAGGCTCGAATTTGCTGATCATCTTTGGTATCAGCGGGTGAAAAGCACTTTGAAGCCCGAGGTCTCCGAAGTGTTCATGGGCCGTCGGGCGGCCTTCGAACCGATCTTCGCAATTAGCGTCCCAGTCATGGCGGAGGGGCGGGTCCGGGGATATGCGGCCGGAGGGGTGAACCTGGCCGACCTGGAGAAGATTCTGACCCAGGGCCAGGGGGCCGATCCCCCCTTCCTGGTCCTGCTGGACGCCAACAACCACGTCGTGCTGTCCACGGATCCGACCCTACACACACTGGAACCGCTGGTTGACCCTCCCGGCACCCGGGTCCAGCCAATCACCGCCCAGGTCTCCCTGCACATCCCGTCCCCCCGCAAGAACATCTCGCCCATGGAGGTGTGGAAGCAGGCCCACTACATCACCCAGATCGCCGTACGGGGCACCCCCTGGACCTTGATGACCCTCCTACCGGCAGGGCCCCTGCAGGTGCGCGGCTACAGCCTGATCATTTCCAGCCTGGGGTGGCTGTGTGGAGCCTTCCTATTTGCCCTGCTCCTGGCCAGGCTGGTGTCGAGGGCTCTGTTGGGCGCTTTCGCCAGACTGACGGGCTTTTCCAGCGACCTGCCGCGACAGGTGGAGAGCGGGCAGGCCCTGGCTTGGCCTGAAACCCACTTCGAGGAAATCTGGCAGATGACTGCTCACTTCCGGACCACTTCGGAAGCCCTGGGTGAGCGGATCCAGCAACTGAAGCTTGAGACCGGACGGCGAATCGAGACCGAGCGGTTGATGACCCATCAGGCCCGCCTGGCGGCCATGGGGGAGATGCTGGCGAACATCGCCCACCAATGGCGGCAGCCCCTCAATCATTTGAGCATGCTGCTGGCCAACATGCGGGATGGCTGGCGTCAGGCGGAGCCCGATCGGGAGCGCCTGGAACAGGATTTCTCGAACGGCCAGGAGCAGATCCAGAAGATGTCCTCGACCATCAGCGACTTCATGAATTTCTTTCGCCCCGAAAAGGAGATGAGCACCTTCTCCTGTCTTCACCAGGTCCGGGCGGTCCTGGCGCTGGTGGAAACCAGTTTCCGATCCGCCCGGATCGAGATTCAGCTTGAGGCTGAGGGAGATGTCCTGCTTGGGGGCTTTCCCAACGAATACTCCCACGTGCTACTGAACCTCCTCAGCAACGCCAAGCAGGCCATCAAGGCCGCCTCGACCAAGGGCGGGCAGATCCGAATCCACCTTTCCGCAGTGGACGGCTTTGGACAACTTACCGTGAGCGACACGGGTGGTGGCATCCCGGACCACCTGCTGGAGCGGGTCTTTGAGCCCTACTTCTCCACGAAGGCATCGGGCACAGGCATCGGGCTCTACATGTCACGGCAGATCATCGAGCACAGCATGAAGGGACAGCTCGCCGTCCGGAACATCACAGGCGGTGCCGAGTTCCTGGTTCGCGTGCCCATCTCGAAGGAGGTGTGATGCCCGACCACAGTCTGGATGTCGAATACCTCAGTACCCTGACTGTTCTCTACGTGGAGGACGATCCTGGCGCCCTGGAAGTGGGCAGCCTCTTCCTGCGGCGGCGGGTTGGCAAGGTGATCACCGCCCGGGACGGGGCGGAGGGCCTGGCGGCCTTCCAGGCCGACAAACCGCACCTGACCATCACCGATATCCAGATGCCGGTCATGGATGGTCTGGCCATGGTGCAGGAGATCCGAAAGACCGATCCCGAGGCTCTGATCATCGTCACCACGGCCTTTGAGCAGACGGACTACCTGCTGCGTGCCATCGAACTCGGCATCGAGCGCTATGTCCTGAAGCCCATCAGAGCCGAGGCCCTAGAAGCCGCCCTCCAGGTCTGTGCCCACCGGCTTTACGTTGAAGCTCAGGTCCTGAAGCAGCAGGAATTGGAAGCCGAGCTACTGCGCGCCCGACACCAGACCGCCCTCAGCACCGTGCTGGGCGGCGTAGGGCACGACTACAACAACCTGCTCCAGGTCATCCTCGCCTGCCAGGAACTGGCCCTGGCTGACGCTGAGCCGGGTAGTTCTGTGCATCGCATCCTGCAAACCAGCCGCAAGGCCTCGAGTCAGGCCCAGATCTTGTCCAAGCGGCTCTTGTCGTTGGTGAGTGTCAACGAGGGGCAGAACCAGATGGGCCCCATTCATGCCCTGATCAAGGACACGGCGGTGTCCGCCCTTGCTGGCAGTCCGATTGCCCTGGCATTCGATTTCCAGGGCGACGACCTGCCGGTGCGGCACGATGCGGTCGCCCTGCGCCAGGCCCTCAGCAACCTGGTGGTCAATGCGTTGGAGGCCATGCCGGAAGGCGGGACACTCAAGGTGTCCACCTGGATTGGTCCCGGATCCCTGCACGATAAAGTGGGACTCCCACAGGAACCCTTCCTCCACGTGAGTCTCCAGGACACGGGCAGGGGGATTGCACCCGAGGTTCTGCCCATGGTCTTCGAGCCCTACTTCACCACCAAGCAGCGCGGCAGTCAGCGGGGAACCGGGCTGGGGCTGGCCCTCTGCGAAGCAATCCTGCACAACCACGGGGGCACGCTGCGCCTGGAGTCGGCGCCAGGCCAGGGGGCCACGGTCTACCTGCAGCTGCCGCTGGCGACCCAGACGGACCAGGCCTAAGGGGAGACTTCGGCGACTTGGTGGTGATCCATTTCCTTCGTATTCATCGCAAGGCGAGATCAGCCTGGCCGCAGGAAGGGCACGATGTTGGAAGGGCCGTCCACCTCAGGTTTACGAGCCGCAGGGTCTAAGGATTCGGTCGCCGGCGCGGCGGCCTCAAGGTCCTCCTCCCGGTAGCTGTTCTCCACGCCGCTGTCCCATCGGACGTAGTAGGGGCGTGGCGCGGCGCCGGGCTTGTGAGGGCGCTCCTCAGCGGCCAGCAGGGTGCCAACACTGCCGCCGCCCTGGGCCTGGGGCACGAAGTGGGGCCAGGCCCCGCCGTAGAAGGTCACCCCCGCGCGGGTGAGACGCACACGGACGCCGGGGCTCAGGGGGTAGTCCATGGGGCTCCTCGCGTTGAGACCCTGCCTGGATCTCCAGGCCCAGCGTAGAACGGATTGCCTCGGCAGGGGGTGGAACAGGCCCGAAGCCGTTCAGGCTGCCTGAACATGGATCGCCTTCATCAAGATTGCGAAACATGGCTGAAGTTCACCCATCCTGAAGGGCCTGGCCCACCGTCTTGCGAAGTTGCTCGAAGTCATAAGGCTTGCCCAGGAAGAGCTGGGGACGATCAGAGTGCTTGCCAGACAAGACCTCCGTCTTGTCGTATCCGCTCGTCAGGATCATGGGAAGGTCGGGTTTCATTTGGCGCAAGGAATAGATGGTCTCCCATCCATCCATTCTCGGCATCGTCAGGTCAGTGATGACGCACCGGATTTCTTCTTGGTGCTGTTGGAACACCTCCAACCCCTCCAAGCCATTTCTCGCGGTGATTGCCGTAAACCCCATCTTCTCGATCAGGGCTTTGGTCGAGAGAAGCAGCGCCTCGTCGTCGTCAATCAGGAGAATGGTGCCCCCCACCTTGAGCGTTGGCGCTGCGTCATCGAGCTCAAAATCACTGGGGAGCGGTTCTAACTCCGAGACAGGGAAATAGGCTCGGAACGTGCTGCCCTGGCCTTCCCTGCTTTCGACGGTCAAACCTCCACCATGGGTCTGGACAATGCCCAGGACAGTCGGCAGGCCCATGCCTCTGCCAATGAACTTGGTGGTGTAGAAGGGATCGAAGAGCTTGTCGAGAACTGAATCAGGCATCCCAATGCCCTCGTCAGTCACCTCCAGGCACGCATAATCCTGGCCATGGGGTTGCCACTCAAGCGGGAACCGATGGGTTAAACGAATGTCTGCAGGTGAACAGGTATAGATACGGAGGTGTACACACCCAGTTTTACCGGCCATTGACTCGGCGGCATTGGTCACCAGATTGGTGATCACTTGATGAATCTGCTCTTTGTTGGCGATGACGACAGGGCCGGGATATGGACAGTCTGCTTCCAGATTGATGGTGGCTGGCAGGGTCTTCTGAAGGTGGGGAACATGCCTGTTGCTGAGCATGGCAAGGAGTCGAGGTTCTAGTTCAGGCCTGGTGTTGCCCAAGTAGATTAAAAGGTCCTTGCTAATATCGGCGGCCTGCTCAGCTGATTGTTTAGCCCTTGCTGTGTATTTCCCTGGGTCATCGTCCTTTTCGAGAAGATTGATAATTTCGAGATTTCCAATGACTGACTGAAGCTTATTGTTGAAGATGTGGGCCACGGCGCTGGCCATAACGCCCAGGCTCTCGGCTTTTCGGATTTGCTGGCTGTTGGCCTCTAGTTGGAGTTTCCTGGCTTCAGCGAGATGGTGTTCAGTGACGTCGATGGTATAGCCAGCCAGCAGGGTGGTCTCGCCCAGCGAGATCGGAAACTTGAGTGTCCGGTAATGGCGGTCATGGAGTTCTTCATCGATTTCCAGCAGCTTCCCCGCCAGCACGACAGCCCGGTCATCGGCATCGATTTTCGCTGCCAACTCAGCGGGGAATAACTCTTCCATGCTCTTGCCAACCATTTTTGAACCTGGAATGCCGATCATCTGCTGAAAATTCTCGCTGGCGTACAACACCCTGCAGGATACGGAATCCACCTGCTTGATGAACGCGTAGATGGGCGAGTTTTCGATGAACCGAGAGAGTAGTTCGTTGGATGCCCTCAGGGCGTCCTCGGCACCCCTCCGCTCAGTCACATCGGAAATCACGAGGCGAATAATCCCGGCTTCCCGCACCAAGGTGGCGACCAGATGTCCCCAGAAGGTGGTTCCGTCCGCCTTCACAAGGCGCAGGTCAAATTCCTGGGGTTCACCGGTGTCCAGGAGATGCATGGTTCGAAGGTTGAACAGGCCCGTGTCCTGGGCATGAATGAACCGGGAGAACGGTCGCTGGACTAGCGCCTGGGCGGTTGTCCCCAGCAGAGCGACGGCGGTGAAGTTGGCCTCTTGGATCAATCCGCTCTCACTGAGGGTGAAAAAACCCACTGGGGCCAGGTTGTAGAATTCGAAATAGCGTTCTTTCAACCCTTCCAGCTCGCCTTGCACCCGCCGCAATTCCTCGTTCTGCAGCTCCAGTTCGATCTGGTGCACCTGCAACTCATGAAGTAACTTCTGAGATGCTGCGAGAGAATCGTGATTCTGAGCCTCAGGGGAACCCTCCGCTCGGCTCAGTGCCATTGCTTCCGCTCGGCTGCGTAAATCAATGCCGCTGGCGTTCATGATGAGGTCGTGTCGTGGATGAACTGCTCTGACATAGGGACCACGGACTCCATGCAGTTCGACTTATGGTTGAAGCAAATCATGTGAACTGTCCGGGAATTAGCAAGAAACATAACAGACCTGCAGTCGATTTGTAGTGTGCAATCCATCACGGAAAGGATGGGTTCTGAATCTTTGAGCTGCTCATCGACCTGTGATGAATCACGCACAAAATGCCGACAGGGCAACGCTGCATCCTTGCCCTGAGCACCGATGCCGAGGGCCGGAACCACGTCAGAACCTTTGGCACTCTGGCCTCCGCCTGCAACCGTTCACTCATGACCCTTGGCAGCGCTTGACGATGGCTGTTACCTGCTTCAACTTAACGGCCCTCGTGGATACCTGGTAAGGCTTGGCCAGCACGCCTACCGCTCCCCGTGTGAGGAGGTCCTGGACTTCCTCGTTCTCGCCCTAGCCCGTGCACACAATGACCGGCACTCCAGGAATGAGCTTCGGGGATTCTAGGGAGGCCTTCCGGCCCCCCATCTTCGACATCTTCAAGTCCAGCAGAACGGCACAGACACATGGGTGGTACTCCTGGAAGGCGGCGACGCCAGCCAAGGCATCCTCAGCCGCGATGGCTTCAAACCCCAGGGTCCCCCCGCTGAAAGGACTTTTATGGCTGCAAATTAAATCACCAAGTGATTCGAACGCCGACCTTGAAATTATTCCCGACGGCCGCCACTTCGATGGCCATCGTTGCAACCTGCCAAACCCGACGAGCGCGTGGTTCCACATTGAGTGATACCCAAAGATGGCCAATCGCGCTGAGTAAAAAGAGGGTGTTGATCTGTGACTGGTTGGCAGTGTTGCTGATGAACATATTGTGTTCATGAATACGATAAACACAACCATCTTGTAGCGTTTTACATTGATGGAAGTTGCTAGTCTGCCGCCAGTCAATCAGCAATAGCGACTGAAAAGTTATTTCCAGGACAGTGTCCGTACGCGTCCATGTCTGCGCTGAAAGGGGGGATGTAAGGACTAATAATAATAATAATAATAAGGACCGCACGATCACCTCCGAAGAGGTAGAGAAATCGGCAAACCAGCGGCTTGTGTGGTGCTGTCCCGAGTCCTAACCGACCACGCCCCGTTCAGCCAGTGAACGACAACCACACAATATAATTATGGGCCGGAACTCCCGCCAACGCCAACCTACCGTTACTCCATTTAAGGAATTTCCCCGCGCTCTTCGCAACCTGGACCGAGTCGAAGCGTCCAACCTGAACTGTCCCAAAGCACACAAATGGATGGACCAATCTCGGCACCATGAGCACCAGGTAATGGCCCTTCCAATGTGAGATCCAGTCCTCGTGGGCCTGGCCACATGTAGCAATCAGGCTAGTCCAGAAGACCCTAATGCACTTTTGGCAATCTGCGTAGACAGTGGCGCCGCCGTGATCCGCGGGGTCGCGAGACTGTCTTGCCTACCCTGGAGTCTAAAGATAGGCACCGCAACCTCACACTGCACTAGTTGTCAGCTTCGTAGTAATTGAGGTGAATATAGGCGATTGTGGTTTCGGTATAAGGGATCGACCCAACTGGCCAATAAATTTGCATGCCTAATCCATTCGGCAAGGAAATGTTCATATCCGGAATGTTCACAATCTGCCAACCGTCCTTTGTTTGAACGGCTGGGAAAATAAAGGGTGGCCCCAGAGGGTCAATAGATCGAACACGCAGGCTACCAGGAGAAAATCCGTCAGGTGCCGTTGGGACGCCAATATTTAGTGATTTGAGGACGAAATGCTTCCCCGGGCTTGGTGGCCCTGAAAGCCAGAATGGCCATGCGATGGTTCCCGCAGTGATAGTCCACTCAAGGTCGACTGACTTAAGGGGGATCGTATTTCCGGAGGCACTCGGCAGGGATCGAACGTCCACGACAAAGGGAACCGCACTCCCAATATTTACCGTTGGGATGTTGCTGATCGACACCGGAAGCAGGGCATTGGTCACCACCACAGGTTGAGGTGGGGGGGGACACTGGGTTTTTTGTCCAAACATTGGGCTGGAAAGCGTCAACAATCCGAGTGCGGTTCTGCCAATAAAATTGCCCATATCCTCCTCCTGCGCCTCAATGGGAGGCCAATTCTGCTATACCCCACGATGGGTAGCAGTTGAAAGGTAGGCTTTGTCACAACCTAATCAAACTATTTTAAAAGGTTCTTCCGGGATTTGAGGGGTAGATAGACAGGGCAACGGCAGTCTCTGATTCACTTGGATTTGCGAAGAAACAAGTGGAGAGGAGGCTGCCGTTGCTGACTAAGGAGTCTATGGCCCGAGTGGGGGCTTGGGAAGGG
>CAIWKE010000004.1 GCA_903913215.1 uncultured Holophagaceae bacterium | reverse complement strand
TTTCCTGATTACCAAGCATTCTCAGCCAAATAGAGGAGCTTGATGGGCATAGGCGGGGTTCTGGCGGCGGCGTGAAGTAGGCGTGGCAGGAGGCTGGATAGGTCGAAGCGCCGGTTGTAGCGCCACTGGTATTCGGCAAGGTAGCGGGGGAGGTGCTGGTTGCCGATCCAGCGGCAGACGCCGCGAATGTTTCCTTTTAGGTTGCCGAGGGCGGTGTTGACCCATTTGAAAGCCGGGACCTTGCTGTTCCTCCAACCACCAGGACTTTTTTGAGCGTGATGTCTCAGCCCGATGGCCTGGGTGATGCCGTAGGCGGCCCATTCGTCAGTCAGCAGAGTCGCGGCAGGGCTGATGGCCTTCTTCGCCCATCGGCTCATCGTGGTGCTACCGAGGTTGTTGACGGCTTGGGCCTGCAGGAGTCCTGGCCGGCCGTCCGGTGTTGTCTGGACGGCCAGGATGAAGGGCCGCTTGCCTGGGGCGCCGCGGCCTCGCTTCCCCTCGTGGCGCTCGCCCCCCATATAGGAGTCGTCAGCCTCGATGCGGCCGTGAAGGCGCCGCCCGTGCTCGCGTTCCATCATCACCTGCATGAGCTTGTGCTTGAGCGACCAGGCCGTGGTCTGGGAAACGCCCAGTTGGCGGGACAGTTCCAGCCCCGACACGGAGTGCTTGGCCTGGGAAAGCAGATGCATGGCCAGGAACCATACCCTGAGCGGGATTTTGGTGCTGTGGAAGATGGTCCCTGCTGTGACGCTGACCTGATGGCGGCAGACCGCGCATTGCATGAGGGGCCGGGTAGTCAGGGCGTGACCGCGGTGGCCCCCGCACTCGGGGCACTCAAAGCCCAGAGGCCAGCGGCTACGTGAAAGGGCCTGGACGCATTGCTCATCCCTGCCAAACCGCGCCTGGAACTCGACAAGAGAAAGCCCCGGCTGGAACTGAATGGCATTGCGGGTCATATCCATCTCCTTGGTCACCCCGAAAGGCACCCAAGGCTCGGTCTAAAAGACCGACATATCCTGTCCAATCGCCTCAACCCACTGTCGAACGGCTGGTTGCGATCACCCCCAGCTTGAAGGTTGAGGCTGAGGATGGTTGGTAATCAGGAAAGACTTTTGAACTTCGAAGATCTTTGAGCTTGGTGCTCTAGTCCTGCTTTCTCCCCGGCCCTGCGGAAAGCAGCAACTGCGCCACCAGCACCAGCAAGCCCAGGTCCCGCAGCAGGGTCCAGCGCATGTCAGTCAGCCGTTGGGCCTGGCTCTTAGGGGCACTGGTGCCAAAGCAGCCGCAATCTACTGGATGGTGCCGGGCCAGATTAAGGGTCAAGGCCAGGCAGAAGGAGATGAGCAAGGCACCTACCCAAAGGGTCGCGGGCCGGAGCCAGGCTCCGGTGAAGAGGGCCAGGCCGCAAAACAGTTCCAGCCAGGGTAGCCAGAGGGCCAGCGGATTCAGGCTCCAGGCGGGGAACAGCTCATAGGCCCAGATGGCCTTGGCGAAGGCGGGTGGATCCGCCAGTTTCGGCAAGGCTGCGCCGATGAACACTAGGCCCAGGATTAGTCGGACCAACAGGCGTAGGCGTGGATGGCAGAGCCAGCTCATGGCAGTGCCCCCTTGGTCGTGGGGCGCCCCTGGGCCACCCA
>CAIWKE010000003.1 GCA_903913215.1 uncultured Holophagaceae bacterium | reverse complement strand
GGCACACCGCTTTGCGATTACTGGTATGCGTGCCAAACGCGCCAAGGCACGGTCGAAGGGTTTGAGAATCCCAATCTCCGTCTGACCACGGTACAGTTCCATCCCGAGGCCCATGGGGGACCGCGGGACACGGAATCACACTTCTTTGATGCAATGTTCCGGAGGCTCTGAACACCATGCCCAAGCGGACCGACATCAAAAAGGTCCTCCTGATCGGGTCGGGGCCGATCCAGATCGGGCAGGCCTGTGAGTTCGACTACTCGGGCACCCAGGCCCTGAAGGCCCTTCGCGAAGAAGGCATCCGCACCATCCTGCTGAACTCCAACCCGGCGTCGATCATGACGGACCCGGGCCGCGCCGACGCCACCTACATCGAGCCGCTCACCCTCGCGGTGCTGGAGAAGGTGCTGGAGGCCGAGAAGCCCGATGCCATCCTGCCCACGGTGGGCGGCCAGACGGCCCTCAACCTGGCCATGGAGGCCCATGAGAGCGGGCTCCTGGCCCGCACCGGCGTGCAGCTCATCGGGGCCCAGCCCGAGGCCATCAAGCGCGGCGAGGATCGTCAGCTCTTCAAGGCCCTCATGGACGACCTGGGCCTGGAGACCTGCCGGGGCGGCTTCGCCCACAACCTGGCCGAGGCCCGGGACCTGCTCAAGCTCACGGGCTTTCCCGCCATCTGCCGGCCCAGCTTCACCCTGGGGGGCAGCGGCGGCGGCATCGCCTACAACGTCGAGGAGTTCGAGACCATCATCGCCCGGGGCCTAGACCTGAGCCCCACCAAGCAGATCCTCATCGAGGAGAGCATCCTGGGCTGGAAGGAGTTCGAGCTGGAGGTGGTGCGCGACCTGGACGACAACGTCGAGGTCATCTGCTCCATCGAAAACTTTGACCCCATGGGCGTCCACACCGGCGACAGCATCACCGTGGCCCCGGCCCTCACCCTCACGGATCCTGAATATCAGAAGATGCGCGATGCGGCCCTGGCGGTCATCCGCGCCGTGGGCGTGGAGACCGGCGGGTCCAACATCCAGTTCGCCCTGGAGCCCGAGACCAGCCGCATCATCGTCATCGAGATGAACCCCCGCGTGAGCCGCAGCTCCGCTCTGGCCTCGAAGGCCACAGGCTTTCCCATCGCCTGGGTGGCCACCAAGCTGGCCATCGGCTACCGGCTCTGGGAACTGCCCAATGCCATCACCCGCATGACCAAGGCCGCCTTCGAGCCGGTGCTGGACTACGTGGTGGTGAAGATCCCCCGCTTCACCTTCGAGAAGTTCCCCCAGGCGGACCAGGTGCTGGGCACGCAGATGAAGAGCGTGGGCGAGGTCATGAGTCTGGGCCGCAGCTTCCAGGAGGCCCTGCAGAAGGCCGTGCGCTCGCTGGAGGAAGGCCACCGCGGGATCTCCGGCGCCCTGGAGGGCAAGCTGGACCTGGGCCGCCTCAAGGAGCATCTTTCGATCCCCGGGCCCCAGCGCCTCTTCTGGGTCTATCACGCCCTCAAGGCCGGGCACAGCGTGGAGGAACTGCACCGCCACACCAAGATCACGCCCTGGTTCCTGCGGGAGATCGAGGAGATCGTGGTGCTGGAGGGCCGTCTTCGCAGCTTCCCCGTGGATCGCCTGCCTGAAGATCTGCTGGAGAAGGCCAAGCGCGCGGGTTTTGCGGACAACCAGATTGCCGTGTTCTGCTCCGGCACCGAGGCCGAGGTGGCCGCCCGTCGGGCAGACCTGGGTCTGAACCCCACCTACAAGCGGGTGGACACCTGCGCCGGCGAGTTCCAGGCGGAGACACCCTACCTCTACGGAACCTGGGAATACGGCGCCAACGTGGATGGGGGCGAAGCGCCCCCCACGGACCGGCCCAAGGCCATCGTGCTGGGCAGCGGCCCCAACCGCATCGGCCAGGGCGTGGAGTTCGACTGCTGCTGTGTCCAGGCCGTGGAGGCCATCCGCGCCAGCGGCGTGGAGGCCATTCTCATCAACTGCAACCCCGAGACCGTCAGCACCGACTTCGACACCAGCGACCGCCTCTACTTCGAGCCTCTCACCTTCGAGCACGTGAAGGCTGTGGTGGACCGGGAAGGGAAGGGGGGCAAGCTGCTCGGTGTCTTCGCGCAGTTCGGCGGCCAGACGCCCCTGAAGCTGGCTTCGCCCCTGCACGCTGCGGGCGTGCCCCTGCTGGGCACACCTTTGAATGCCATCCTCGACGCCGAGGACCGCGAGCGCTTCGGCCAGGCCCTCAAGCGCCTGGATATCCCCGCCCCGGCCTGGGGCATGGCCACCAGCCTGGACCAGGCCCGGGACGTGGCCCAGCGCCTTTCGTATCCGGTGATGGTGCGGCCCAGCTTTGTGCTGGGGGGCCGCGCCATGGCCGTGGTTTTCGATGACGCGGGCCTCGAGAAATACATGCGGGAGGCGGTGGCCGTGAGCAACGACCAGCCCATCCTCCTGGATCGCTTCCTGGATGGGGCCCAGGAGCTGGACATCGACGTACTCTGCGACGGCGAGCAGGTGGTGGTGGCGGGCCTCCTGGCCCACATCGAGGAAGCGGGCATCCACAGCGGGGATAGCTACGCCGTGATCCCCGCCCTGGGCGTGCCCGAGGAGATCCTGGAGACCGTGCGCGGCTACAGCCGCCGCCTGGCCCTGGACCTGGGCGTGCGCGGTCTCATGAACCTGCAGTTCGCCGTGAAGGATGGCATCGCCTACTGCCTGGAGGCCAACCCCCGGGCCAGCCGCACGGTGCCCTTCGTGAGCAAGGCCACGGGTGTGGACTGGGCGGGCGTGGCGGCCCGCATCGGCCTGGGGCAGAGCCTCAAGCAGCAGGGCGTTACGGATGGAGTAGCGCGGGCCGTGTCAGTCAAGGGCGTGGTCTTCCCCTTCGCCAAGTTCCCGGGTGTGGATCCGGTGCTGGGCCCTGAAATGAAGAGCACCGGCGAGGTCATGGGCATCGGCGACAGTTTTGGCGAGGCCTACGCCAAGGCCCTGCTGGCGGCGGGCATCCCGCTGCCCCTCAGCGGCACGGTCTTCATCACCGTCAACGATGCGGACAAGCCCCGCCTGCCGGAGCTGGCCCAGAAGCTGGTGGCCCTGGGCTTCGGCATCTGCGCCACGGAGGGCACCGCGCGCACCCTGGACGCCGTGGGCCTCAATGTGCGCCGCATCTACAAGGTGAACGAGGGCCGTCCCAACGCCGTGGACTTGATGAAGAACGGCGAGATCCAGTGGGTCATCAACTCCCCCCTGGGCCGGGCCGCCTTCTTCGACGAGGGCGCCATCCGCAAGGAGGCCCTGCGCCTGAAGATCCCCTGCCTCACGAACTTCAGCGCGGCGCTGGCCGCCTGCGAGGCCGTGGAGACCCTGCGCGGCGAGATGAAAGTCCGGGCGATCCAGTCGCTGGCCTAGGTGCTTTTGCTCAGGGCAGGGCCGGTCGCGCCAACAGCGGAGGTCCTTTCATGGCTGGATCTCGTGGGCACGTAGGTAGAAAAAAGACCTAAATATCGTGTTTATGGGAAGGTTTCGGGTTTAGGATGCCGGTGGCGCAGAATTTTCCTGCGCTCTTCGAGGCCCGCATGGCCCCCCCATTCAAGGTCCAAGGATCCCTTCGGCGGCCGCTGCCCCAGTTGCTGGTCTGGGTGGCCATGGGCTGTGTCCTCGCCTTGACCCTGGGGCTCTGGTTCCTGGTTCGCCAGGCGGATCGGCAGCGCAGCGAGGCGCGCAGCCAGGCCCTGGGCGAGGCCGTGGAGGGCCGGATCAAGGGCCGCCTGACGGGGTTGAGCGAGATGCTCCAGGGGGCGGCGGGTTACATGGCACGGGGAAGCCTGCCCAGCCGTCAGGAGTGGCAGGCCTACGTCGAACGGTACCACCTGGGCGCCACCTATCCGGGCATCCAGGCCATGGGTTTCGTCCAGTGGGTTCCCCTGGGTGCCCTGCCAGCCCACGTGGCCCAGGTGCGGCGGGAGGGCTTCCCCGACTATGAGGTGACGGCCGGGGGCGACCTGCCCAGGGACTCTATGGGCGCGGCTCCGGTGGTGTATCTGGAGCCCATGGACGCCCGTAACCGCCGGGCCCTCGGGAAAGATCTGTGGTCCGAGCCCCTGCGCCGGGAGGCCCTGGCTCAGGCCCGGGACACGGGCGAGGCCACCCTCACGGGCAAGCTCACGCTCTACCAGGAGACCCAAACCGATGTGCAGGCGGGGGCACTCCTGCTGGTGCCTGTCTACCGCGAAGGGGCGCCCACGGCCACCGTGGCCCAGCGCCGTCAGGCCCTCCAGGGCTGGGTCGACTATGCCTTCCGCATGGAGGATATGGTCGGTGCCGTCCTGAAGGTTGAGCTTCGGGATGCGGATCTGGATCTCTACGACGGCAGCGCCCTGGTACCCTCGGCGCTCCTCTTCGATGCGGACTCGGGCACGTCCAGGAACACTGGACGTTACCAGCAGGTCCGCCACCTGGAGCTTGGGGGCCGCCTCTGGACCATGGTCATCAAGCCCCGGCCCTCCTTCCTGGCCCCGGAAGGATCCCGCCGTCCCTGGGAGGTGCTGATGTGGGGAGGCCTGGGCTCTCTGGCCCTGGGCCTGCTCCTACTGCACATGGTACGGGCCGAACGCCTGGCCTGGCGCTTGGCGGATCGACGGGGCGAGGAACTGCTGGCCACCGAGGCCCGTTTCCGGGCCTTTTTTGAGAAGGCCCCCTGCGGCATGGCCATCGTGGAGAGCGACACGGGCCGCTTCCTGTCCGTGAATCCCCGCCTGGGGGAGATTCTGGGCCGCACGGTGGAGGATCTGGAGGCCCGCACCTTCCAGAGCGTCACCCATCCGGCCCATGTGGAGGCGGACACCGGCTCCGTCCAGGCCCTGGCGGACGGTCTCCAGACCGAGGTCACCAAGGAAAAGCGCTACCTCCATGCCGATGGCCACGAGATCTGGGCCAGGATCAGCCTCAAGACCCTACCCAGCCCCGTGGGGCAGCCCCGACGGCACCTGGCCATCGTGGAGGACATCAGCCAGGCCAGGGCTCAGGACGAGGCCCTGCGGACCAGCGAGACCCGCTGCAAGTTCGCCCTGGAAGGGGCCAAGGCCGGGGTCTGGGATTGGAGCGCCGAGCCGAGTCGGGTGGGAACCGGCGAACACTACAATGACCGCTACAAGACCATGCTGGGCTATGGGCCTGATGACGACCTGGGGACGGAGGTTGCCGACTGGTTGGGACGCATCCACCCCGAGGACCAGCGGAGCGTGCTTCAGGCCATGGAGGCCTACCAGAAGGGCCAGTCCAGCGTCTACCAGCTCCGGTTCCGCCTCCGGCGCAAGGATGGCGCCTACATCTGGATCGAGTCCCGGGGCCTGGGCGTGGCCTGGGATCCCCAGGGCCGACTGATCCGCATGATCGGCACCCATATCGATATCACGGAGCAGGTGAATCACGAGGCGGCGCTCCAGGCCAGCCAGGCCCGCTTCATGGCCCTGGTGGAGCTGTCCCCGGATGCGGTCACCCTGATGCGCTTCGCGGACGGCACCTACCAGCACCTGAACCGTGCCTGGGAGGCCCAGTTCGGCTACTCCCGTGCCGAGGCCCTGGGGCGCACCTCCGAGGAACTGGGGCTTTATGTCCACCCCGAGGAGCGGGGGACCTTTTCGGAGCACCTCAGCCAGGGAGAGATCCTGCCACTCACCACCCTGGAATTGCTCCGCAAGGATGGCACGCGCTTCCTGGGGGAACTGCACTGCCGGTCCCTGGAGTTGGAGGGGGAGCGCTACGTCCTTACGGTTTTGCGCGACGTCACGGCCAAGTTGGCCTTGGAGCGCGCCATGCAGGCGAGTGAGCAGCGCTTCCGCCAGGTGGTGGAGCGGGCTACGGACGCCATCTACCTGCACGACGAGGTGGGCCGTTTCCTGCTCTGCAATCCCATGGCCTCCGAGATGACCGGCTATGCCCCGGAGGAACTATTATCCATGGACGTCATGGACCTGGACCAGGATTACGCGGGGCAGCGAGGCAAGCCCCTTTGGCAGGGATTGAAGCCTGCTGAAATGGTCACCCTCCTCACCACGCACCAGCGCAAAAGTGGGGCCCGCTTCCCCGTGGAGGTCCACCTGGGCCTGTTGCAGGAGGAGCCCCGGCAGTTCCTCGCCATGGTCCGGGACCTCAGCGAGCGGGAGCTGGCTCAGGAGACGAAGCTCCAGGCCCGGAAGGCCGAAAGCCTGGTGCTGATGGCTGGCGGTGTGGCCCACGACTTCAACAACCTGTTCCAGGCCCTTCAGGGCTTCCTGGACCTGGCCTGGCTCCAGGCCAGAGGGGATGAGCGAATCCAGAACAGCGTGCACCTGGCCCAGGGGGTGCTCCAGCGGGCGGTGAAGCTCTCCTGGAAGATGCTGGATTTCTCCCGGGGAGGGCTCTTCCGCATGGAGGAGGTGGACCTCGGGGCGGTAATCCAGGGGCTACGACCGGCCCTGCAGGAGAAACTGGGTGGCACGCACCGCCTGGAACTGGAGATCGAGCCCACCCCGCGCGTGAGCCTCCAGGTGGAGAAACTGAAGCAAGTGCTGGAGGCCATGCTGGAGAACTCGATGGAGGCCATGGGGGACAATCCGGGCCGCATCTTCATTCGCCTCCATGTGGCCTTCGGGGACGAGCGGCGCCATCCCCAGTCGGGTCTCTGGCCCCTGGCCCTGCCGGAGCTTCCGGCCTCCGTGTGCCTGGAGATCGCCGACGAGGGCCCTGGCGTGCCCGTGGACATCCTCGAGCGCATTTGCGACCCCTTCTTCACGACCAAGGCTCCCGGCAGGGGCCTTGGCTTGGCCGCCACCGTAGGCCTCCTGGCCAGCCACCGAGCAGGCTTCCATCTCTTCAATGGCCCCAGCGGCGGCCTCGTCCTGCGCTGCCACTTCCCGCCCCTGGGGCTTTGAACCTTGGGCTTGATTGCTAAACCAAAAACAGATGAACCACCAAGGCACCAAGACACCAAGAACTGCGAAAGCTTTTCTTGGTGCCTTGGTGCCTTGGTGGTGATCAGTTTTCCTTGTTTCCATTAATATGAAATTTCGGTTCAATGACGGGGAGGCGCAACCATGGGTGCGACGGTGCAGCAGAAGGTGGAGACGTTCCTGGCCCAGGGGGCCTTTGCGGTGGTGGGGGCCAGCACTCTGCGCGAGAAGTACGGCAACAAGGTGTTGCGCTGCTATCAGCAGCACGGCCGGAAGGTCTTCCCCATCAACCCGCGCGAACCCGAGGTGGAGGGCCTGAAGGCCTACAAGACCCTCGCCGCCCTGCCCGAGCCCGTGCCCGCCATCTCCATCATCACGCCCCCCGCCATCACCGAGCAGGTGGTCCGCGACGCCGCCTCCGCCGGCGTGAAGCACGTGTGGATGCAGCCCGGGGCGGAAAGTGTCGAAGCGGTGCGGGCGGCTGAAGAGTTGGGGCTGTCGGTCATCGCTGGTGGGCCGTGTTTATTGGTGGTGCTCGGCTATCGCGATTAGGGCCGCCCTACTCCGGCGAGCGTGCGGCCCGCAAAATTCGCTGTGCGAATTTTGTTAGAAAAAGATCTTTCCCCCACAAAATTCGCGCAGCGAATGTTGTTCAGACAAGCCCCAGGCTACGGCGCACTTCCAGCCGATGTTCCTCGTGGGCCTGCACCAGCTTCGGGACCTCGTGGTGCCAGAGCTTCGTAAAATCGGCGAAGGAGATGGTCGGCTTCGCCTCGGCGCCAGGCATCGAGGGTTCGGTTGAGTCCGGCGAGGACATCTCGCGGGTACCAGGCTTGAGGGTCATGGGTCTGAGTCCTTAGCAGAGAAAGGTAAGCGGTCTGGAGCTGATAGGCAACCACGGATTCTTCAGGTTTTTTGGGTGTACGTACACTTGCTAGGGCCTCCAGACCCTCGGTCATGCGACCAGGCCCTTCCTCATCCACCCGCACGTGATAGAGCTGGAGATACTTGCCCACCCGGTGGGCCTGCGCCAGGAAGGTCTGGGGGGCCCCGGCGTGGGCCCGGGCCATGCGGTCCAGGGGCACGTAGCGGCCCTCCCGCTCGGAGCGGGCCAGCATGGCCTTGAGGGAGCCTTCCGGGGCCCGGTCGGTGTAGGCCAGGTGGACCTCTCTGCAGCCCCCGCGCCGGATGCGGGTGAGCAGGAAGTCCAGGCCCTGGGGATCTGTATGGGGGGCGTCGAAGACGGCGCCGAAGGCCGGGCCCAGGGCCAGGGCGCCAGTGGTCTTGCCCGTTGCCTGGCCGCCCATGAAGATGATCACCGGCTCGCCCCGGGCATAGGCCAGGGCGCGGTCGCGCAGACGCTTGCCGAGGGCATTCAGGTGCACGGCGGCGCGGCCCTCGGGATCCTCCAGGGCCTCGTAACCCTGGGTGGGATTGCGCCGCAGGGTGGGTAGCAGGGTGGCCAGCAGATCTCCGTTCACCAGCTGGCCGTCCAGGGTGCCGGAAAAGTTTGCGTAGTCCTCCAGGGCACGATCCGCGTGGCGGGCCAGGGCGGCGGCCTCCCACTGCAGGGCGTCCCGGATATCCCGACGCTCCTCCTCGGGCAGCTCCCAGTAGGAGCGGCGCTCGTGCCAGGCCACTTGCTGCCAATGCCGGTCGGGAGTCATCGGGACACGATACCCGCTTTATGCTGGAGCCATGAGCCTCCCGCCTTCTGTTCTCCTCTTCCCCGGCCAGGGCACCGAAGCCGTGGGCATGTCCGCGGGTTGGGAGACCCAGGCGGCCTGGGTAAGGACGCTGGAGGCGGCAGAGGCGCACACGGGCCTTCCCCTGCGGCGCCTCATGGCCGAGGGACCCCTGGAGGAACTGCGGCGCCAGCGCCGGGCCCCCTACGTGGTGCTGGCCCACTCCGTGGGGGTGTACCGGGCCTGCCGGGCGGCGGGCATGGCCCTGCCCGTGGCGGCGGTGGGGCACAGCATGGGCTCCTACTCGGCCCTGGTGGCGGCGGAGGTGGTGCCCCTGGAGGCGGCCCTGGACCTCTTTGACGCCGTGGAAGACCTCAGTGAGGCCGCGTTCGTGGACCGCCCCATGGGCATGGCCTTCTTCATCGGTGTCACGGAGCTGGACCTTCGCGCGGCGCTGGCGGCACGGCCGGAACTGGTGCTCTCCAACCGCAATGGCAAGGCCCAGTTCACGGTCTCTGGCCCCCGGGAGGGACTGGCGTCCCTGGTGACGGAACTGGAACCCGGAGCCCTCAAGGCGGGGCTGCTGCCGGTGCAGCACCCGCTCCACGGCCCTCACATGGCCTCCCTGCTGCCGGCCATCGCCCGCCGCCTGGCTGGCGTGCAGCCTGCGGCCCCGGCCTTCCCTCTGATCTCACACTTCGACGGCCGCTTACTGGGGACAGGACTGGCCGCCTGGGATGAGGGCCTGGCCTCGGTGGCCCTGCCCGTGGACTGGCTGGCGGTGGTGGCCCGACTGGGGGAGTTGGGAGCCCCCCTGGCGGAGTGCGGTCATGGCACCCAGCTGGCAGGTCTCACCCGGTGGGCTGACCGGACGCTGGTGGTCGCGAAGCTGTCTCCTTCCTCTGTCTAGATCGTTAATTTTGCCGCCCGACACCTAGGAAATAACAATTCAACAAGGCAATTGATTCAGGTTAGCAACACTGCCTGGGTCTGCCATCATGAGGCAGCGTACCCCTCTCCAGGAATCCCCACTTATGGCGTCAACCTCCCTGATCCTTGGCGAAGCACTTGCGAACCGGTGTTCGCAGGTGCTTTACCGGTGCCTGGAGGAAGTGGGCAGCACCAAGGGGGCCCTGTATCTTCGCGTGCCCGGCATGGCCTCCTTCGAGGTGGTGAGCTTCTATGGCTGGCCCCGCGGGACCCGGCCACCTGTGGCCATCCAGGAAGGGCATCCCCTCCTGGTGCACCTGCAGCGGGAGCGCCGTCCCTATGTGGTGAACGACACCTCGGATTCGCCAGAACTGGCGGCCTTCGGGCAGGGGGGCGAGTGGCCCCGGTACCTCATCTCCCCCATCTACCTGGCTGGCGACTGGGTGGGCATCCTGCTCCAGCGGGACCGGGTCAAGGGTGGCACCTTCGAGGTGGACCGGGATGGCCCGCCCACGGTGGCCATCTGCACAGACCTGGTGGAGGCTCTCAAGGAATTCCGGCTCTACGGAAGCCCCTCTGGGCCCATCCCGGCCGCCCCGGAACCCCTGGAGGACACTGGCGGTGTGGTGCCCGTGGGCCTGCCCACGGCCTCGGCCCTCATTGATGAGGTGGCGCCAGTGCCGGAGCGCCTGCTGCCCCCAGCCCCGACGGCCTCCCCGGCGATGCGGATGCCGGAAACCCGGACCCCCCTGGCTGGGCCCTCGGCCCAGGAACGGATGTACGGCTTCGGCAACAGCCAGGAGGGTTTCTCGGCCCTGCCTTGGGAGGCGGATCGCACCCTCAGTGGCCTCGTGGCGCCACCACCGCCCAACGCGGACCGAAAGCGGGGCATGATTCCGCCGGAGCAGCGGGCCTTCTTCTGGGAAATCGCGGGCCTGCTCAGCCAGATCCTCTCGGCCACGGCCGTGGCGCTCTGGATCGATGATTCGGAAGAGATCCGCCCCATCCTGGCCTACAGCACCCTGACGCTTTCGCCCGAGTTGCAGCAGCAGATACTGGCCCACGCCACCTTCCACCTCCCCAACGTCTTTGAGCCGGACCTGCGGCTCATCACCCGGGTGGAGATCGCCAAAGGCCAGCCCCTCGGCGGCGCCTTCGCCACCTACATGCCGCTCCTGCTCAACGAGACCGCCCACGGCCATGACCTGCTGCTGGTCTTCCGCCAGGAGGACCAGTCCTTCTCCATCTCGGAAATCGAGGTCATCGAGAAGCTGGGTCGCATCCTGGGGCTGCACCTGCAGGAGGCCCGGCTCCATGAGCGCTACCACCACGCCTTCCTGTCCGTGAGCCACCGCATCCTGCGTTCCAGCGAGAGCCGCCTGCCCAGCCTCCGGCCTCACAGCCTGGCGACGGCCCGCCTGGCCCGGGATCTGGCCCTGAAGCTGGAGCTGACCACGGAGGAAGTGGAAGCCGTGAGCATTGCCGCCATCCTTCACGATGTGGGCCTGCTCATGCTGGACCCCCAGATGCTGCTCAAG
Source organism: uncultured Holophagaceae bacterium (assembly GCA_903913215.1). Taxonomy (GTDB): domain Bacteria; phylum Acidobacteriota; class Holophagae; order Holophagales; family Holophagaceae; genus Geothrix. Next base: position 465,091 of record CAIWKE010000003.1, on the reverse strand, counting down.
CCCAAGCTGAGCGCCGAAGAGATGAAGCAGGTCCGCAGTCACCCAGAGCTGGCGGCGGTCTTCCTGAAGGATCTGCGCTTCCCCTTCGACGTGGTGAAGATGATCCGCCACCACCACGAGCGCTGGGATGGCCGCGGCTACCCCGAGGGACTCCGGGAGACCAGCATCCCCATCGGCAGCCGCATCATCGGCATCATCGAAGCCTACGAAACCATGACCAGCGGCAAGGGGTACCGCCGCCCCAAGGGGTCGCGCCAGGTGCTGGAGGAGCTGCAGCTCGAATCTGGCTCCCAATTCGATCCCAAGGTGGTGGAAGCCTTTCGCGATCTCGTGACACGCAAGCAGGAGCAGGGCTAGTACCCTGTTCTTGGAGTTGTCATGTCCTTCAACCGGTCCTCGCAGCGTGGATTCACCATGGCCCTCGTGCTGGCCCTGGCCGTGGTCATGGGGCTCATGCTCATGAAGGCCGGTCCCGCCCTGGGCAAGGAAGTGCAGCGGGAGAACGAAGCCGAGCTGATCTTCCGGGGCGAGGCCATTGCGTCGGCCCTCAAGCTCTACTTCTCCAAGACTCACCGCTACCCCAAGGACCTGGATGAGGTCATGAAGCTGCGACCCCGGGTGCTGCGGCAGAAATACACAGATCCCATGACCGCCAGCGGGGACTGGGAGTTCCTCACGCAGGTGCAGGCCGGGGCCTCGGGCAACACGGAGGGCCTGCCCATCGTGGGCGTTCGCACCCGCAGCCCCCTGAACAGCATCCACATCTACCAGACCAAGACCCAGGTGCACGACTGGCTGTTCTCCGCCGATCAGAACCTGCTGAACCTCAACAACAACCTGAATCAGATTCAGGGCCTGACCGGGGGGGCGATCCCCGCCCAGATCCCGGTTCCGACTCCCACCCCGGGCAAGTGAGGGTCCATGTTCCCCAAGTTTCTGGCCCTCCTCTTCCTGCCGGTCCTCTGCCTCGGCGCCAAGGATTTCAAGGCCTGGGCCAAGGCCCTGGAGGCCCGTGGGGTGAGCGTGTCCGCAGGGCTCTGGGATGTGCAGACAGGCAAGGCCCTGGACCGCTTCCAGGATAGTCAGGCCCTCATCCCCGCCAGCACCACCAAAGTGGTGAGCACCTATGCCCTGCTGAAGTGCATGAAGCCTGAGACCACCCTGGAGACGGAAGTTTGGGGTGACCTCAAGGACGGCGTGGTGCAGGGCGATCTGGTCTTCAAGGGCGGCGGCGATCCCCTGCTCACCAGCGAGCGGATCTGGATGCTGGCCCAGGCTCTGAAGAGCCTCGGCATCACGCGAGTGGCCGGCAGCCTCCGCCTGGACCAGAGCGCCTTCGACGCCCAGCGCAGCCCCGAGGGCTGGGAGAACACGTCCGGGGACACCCTGCCTGCGGTATGGGCCCTGTCCGTGAACTTCAACCGGAATGAGTCTGGGCGCACGGCACAGGACCCGGAGCGGAACGCCCGCGAGATCCTGCAGCGCATCCTCACGGAGGCAGGCATCGCCATCGAGGGCCGCGCAGGCCTGGTGGAGACGCCCCGGCGCCTGCTGAGCTGGACCTCGCCGCCCCTGCGGGCCCTGGTCATGGACATCAACAAGTGGTCCAACAACTTCATGGTGGAGATGCTGGTGCGGGACTTCGGGGCCGGCTCCTGGCCCCGGGGCGTGAAGCGGATCCAGGAGTTCTACCGCAGCACCTTCGACCTGGGCCCCGAAGTCATTCGCATTACGGACGGCTCGGGCCTCAGCAAGGAGAACCGGCTGTCGGCGCGCACCCTCGGCATCATCCTGCGCGCGGGCTACCACGACTTCGAGGTGGGGCCGGAATTTGTGGCCTCGCTGAAGGTGATGGGCGGCGAGCCCTGGAAGCTGAAGATCAAGGACCCCAACCTCAGCCGCCGGGTGCGGGTGAAGTCCGGGCACCTGGACCTGGTCACCAGCCTCTGCGGCTACCTGCAGACCCTGGATGGGCAGGTGCGGGTCTTCGCCATCGTGCTGAACGGTCGCTGCGACGATGAGGACATTTGGGAGCAGGTGTCCCGTTGGGCCAATTAGGGGGCGGAGCCCTGACCACCAAGGAAGCCCCCGACGCCCGTGGTTTGGCGGCGCTCATTCTGGGTGCATCCCTGCTGGGTTTCGCGGCCATGCTGGTGCGCTGGGCCAGTCCGGCTGGGCCCCTGGTGGTGGGCTTCTACCGCATGCTCTTCGCGCTGCCCTTCGTGGCCCTGCTGGCCCGGGGCCAGGGACGGCCGGGCACTGGGCGGGCCAAGGCCTGGGCGGTGGTGGCGGGCTGCTGCTTCGTGGCGGACCTCTGGATGTGGCACTCAGCCCTGCACCTCACCAGCGCCGCCAACGCGACGCTCCTGGTGACCCTGGCCCCCATCTGGGTGGCCGTGATCTCCGTGCTGTGGATGGGCGCCCGCCTGCGCCGCCGCTTCTGGGTCGGCGTGCTGCTGGCCCTGGCGGGGGCCCTGGTGCTGGGCCTGGCCAAGGGGGCCCGCTGGGGCACCGGCCTGGGCGAGCTGCTGGGCGCCTTGGCCTCCCTGGCCTATGCGGCCTTCACGCTGGCCCTGGGCCGGGCCCGCCGGGACCTCAGCGCCCCGGTGGCCCTGCTTTGGGTGGTGGTCGCCTGCGGCCTGGGCTTCGGCATCCTGGGCTGGACCCAGGGCGAGGCCTTTGGGGGCTTTCCGGCCCGCACCTGGTGGGCGCTGCTCTGCCTGGGCATCCTGGTGCAGGTGGTGGCCTGGTGGTTCATTACGTGGGGCATGGGCCACGTGCCCACGAACCTCGGCGCCATGGGCCTCATGAGCCAGCCTGTGGCGACGGTCATTCTGGGCTGGGTGCTGCTGGCCGAGGCCCTGCGCCCCCTTCAGGCCATCGGTACCTTGCTGGTGCTGGCGGGCATCGCCCTCTGCGCCTTCGCGCCGCCGGTGGTGGAGCGCTGATATCCGTCACATGTCCGTTCCATCTTCCTGTCACGGTGTTTCCATGCGCATGCCTCGGCTTCGGTTCCGTCATCTTGTCTCTGCCCTTCTGCTGGCCCCAGCCCTCCCGCTCTGGTGCCAGGCGCCCGCCGTTGAGGAATTCAATATCCACGGTCAGGCCACGGTGGTCAGCCAGGCGGACGACGCCTTCCGCTCGCCCTACCAGGGGCCCAATTCTCTACGCCCAGGTCCCGAGCGGGCCACCTCCTTCACCACGACCCTCATGACCGGCTGGCGGCTCTGGCAGGGAGGCGAGGCCTACCTGGACGCCGAGGGCGCTGCAGGGAAGGGCGTAGGCAGTGTGCTGGGTCTGGCGGGGGCCGCCAATGGCGAAACCTACCGGGTGGGCAATCCCGAGTTCCGCGCCTCCCTGGCCCGGGTGCTGCTGCGGCAGACCTTCAGCCTGGGCGGCGAGGCTCAAAAGGTGGAGGACGACGCCCATCAGCTGGGCGGCTCGCGCGATTCGCGGCGCCTGGTGGTCCACGTCGGCAAGTTCAGCGTCATGGATGTCTTCGATGGCAACGCAGGCTCCCACGACGCCCGTAGCCAGTTCCTCAACTGGACCCTCATGGGGCAGGGGGCCTGGGATTATCCGGCGGATACCCGGGGCTACACCTGGGGCTGCGCGGCGGAGTTCTATTGGGACGCCTGGGTGGCCCGCTATGGCCGCTTCGCGGAGCCCCTGGTGGCCAACCAGCTGGAGATCGACCACGGCTTCGCCCGCGCCCACGGCGATGTGGTGGAACTGGAGCACGACCACAGCCTCGGCGACCTGCCCGGCGCCCTGCGCCTCATGGTCTACCGCAACACCACCCGCATGGGGGACTACCGCCTGAGTCTTGCCCTGTCGCCCACGGCACCGGACGTTACGAGCACCCGCGCCTATGATCGTACCAAGGAGGGTTGGGGCCTGAACCTGGACCAGGCCCTCAGCGCGGACCTGGTGGCCTTCGCCCGCTGGGGCTGGAGCGATGGTCGCAATGAGTCCTGGGCCTACACCGAAGTGGATCGCTCCGTGTCCGCAGGGCTGACCCTCAAGGGCACAGGTTGGCACCGCCCACAGGATCGCCTCGGCGTCGCGGCCGTGCAGAATGGCCTCAGCCCGGACCACAAGGACTACCTGGCGGCGGGAGGCCTGGGCTTCCTGCTGGGGGACGGGCGTCTGAACTACAGCCCTGAGCGGATCCTGGAAAGCTACTACGCCCTGGGTATGGGCCGGTTCTTCACGGCCAGCCTGGACCTCCAGCGCATCTGGAACCCCGGCTACAACCGTGATCGCGGACCCGTGAGCCTGGTAGCGCTCAGGCTGCACGCGCAGTTCTAGCCCTTTCGGCATTCACCACAAAAGAGGACAAGAAATTAGCCACAAAGAACACAAAGAATACAAAGAATACAAAGAATACAAAGATCACAAAGCAAGCGCGGGAAACGAACCGGCTTTTTTTTGTGCCCTTTGTGTTCTTTGTGGCTGATTTTTTTTGAAACCTTGTGGTGTGGTTCACTACTCCGGCGTGAGTACGCCGCGCTCTTCGCGGTAGGCGAACAGCTCGCCGAAGCGGCCCCAGGTGACCAGGGTCTCGAAGGTCTGCTCGGAGTTCTCCATGGGCAGGCGCTGCTGCAGCTCGGCCAGGAGCTCGTCGGCCTTCAGCTCGCCGTGGTGCAGTTCCAGGAGCTCCTGCACCAGCCGGAAGAGGCGGAGTTCCAGCAGCTGGGCCTTCCAGATGTCCTTGCGGTCATCCATGTTGGCGCGGACGAAGCGCTGGCCGAGCGGCGTGAGCAGCACCTGGCGCTTGGGGGTATCCACGAAGTCCAGCATTTCCGCACCCTTCACCGAGGCGAGGATCTTCTCGAAGGTGACGTGGGTGGCGGCAGCCACCTGGAACAGATCCGCCGTGCCGCCCTGGGTCTCCAGGTATTCCAGCAGGCCCAGGATGTCCGAGGAGGGCGCCGGGGGCAGGGGCTCCACCAGGTCCGCCAGGAGGCTGGGGGCCGGGGCCGTGACTTCCACGTCCGGCAGCTCCGTGCTGGTGATGATGTCGTGGAGCTGATCCACCAAGCGCAGGAACTCCGGGCTGCGCATGTCCCGGGGGCGGGGCAGGGGGTTCTCCACGATGGTGCGCAGCCGCCCGGGGTTGGCGGAGAGCACCACGATGCGGTCGGCCATGTAGGCCACTTCCTTGATGTCGTGGCTGACCATGAGGATCGAGGACGGGTTGCGCTCGGCGTCGTCCCAGATGTCGAGGATTTCAGCGCGGAGGCCTTCTGCCGTGAGGGCGTCCACGTGGCTGAAGGGCTCATCCATGAAGAGGATTTCGGGATCGACGCTGAGGGCCCGGGCCATGCCCACGCGCTGCTTCATGCCGCCGGACAGCTCCCGGGGATAGGCCTCCTCGAAGCCCTCCAGTCCCACCAGCTGGATGGCGCGGTGGGCCTTGGCCTTGATGATCTCGTCATCCAGTCCCTGGGCCTGGAGCACGGTCCGAACATTGGACTCCACGGTCATCCAGGGATAGAGGGCGAAGTTCTGGAAGACGATGGCCACGCCGGGGTTCAGGCCTTCCATCTTCTTGCCGTGGTAGTAGGTGCGCCCCTTAGTGGGCTGGATGAGCCCCGCGAAGATGCGCAGGATGGTGGACTTGCCGCAGCCCGAGGGGCCGATGAGGCAGACCACCTCGTTGGCCCGGATATCCAGGTTGATGTCCTCCAGCACCCTCAGGGGGTGGCCGGTATCGCGCTGGAAGGACTTCTGGATGCCCTTCAGTTCGCAGATGACCTCATGCGTCGCATTGGTGGCGTGGATCATGGCTCCCTCACTTGGATAGGGAATAGCGGGTTTCGGCGATTTTGTAGAGGGGTTTCCAGACCAGGCGGTTGAAGAGCACCACCGTGGCGGCCAGCACCAGGGTGGAGGCCGCCAGCAGCGGGAAGTTCCGCGACTCACCGGCCTGGCTCACGATGGCACCCAGGCCGAAGGTCTGCAGGGTGGGCCCGCTGATGTTGTAGTACTCGGACACGATGCTGGCATTCCAAGCGCCCCCGGCCGCCGTGAGGCAGCCCGTCACCAGGTAGGGGAAGATGGCGGGCAGGTAGAGGTTGCGGAAGCGTTGCCAGCGGCTGAAGCCGAAGGCCGTGCCCACCTCCCGGAGGTCGCTGGGGATGGCGCTGGCGCCGGCGATGACGTTGAACAGGATGTACCACTGGGTGCCCAGCAGCATCAGCACGATGCTGCCCCAGCCCAGGCCGATCTTCATGGAGGCCAGGATGGCCACCACCACCGGGAAGAGCATGGGCGCGGGGAAGGAGGCCGCCACCTGGACGATGGGCTGGAAGATGCGGGACAGGCGCTGGGAGAGGCCGATGGCCAGGCCCGCGGGCAGGGTCCAGCAGAGGCCGATGAGGATGGAGGCCATCACGCGGGAGAGCGTGAGCCCGGCGGCCTTGAGGAGGGTCCACCAGGCCCCGGAGGGCAGCTGGTGCAGCAGGCGGAAGATGCCGAAGCCGCCCAGGATCAGAAAGCCCGTGAGGAAGACCAGGGCCACCAGGGACAGCCAGGGGGCTGCGTGGGCGGCCTTGTCCACACTGAGGTCCACCACCACGAGCTTCTTGGCCGGCTTGCGATGCTGGCGGAGCCGCCGCTGCTTGGCGCGCCAGCGATCCCAGCGGCGGATGAGGCGGGAGCCGCGGATGAGGTTCAGGAACCAGCTCTGGGAGTCGGCCACCTGCATCGTGTCCTCGATGCGGAAGCGCTGCGCCCAGACCACGATGGGCCGCCACAGTACCTGGTCCAACAGCACGATCATGAGGATCATGGCCGCCACGGCCCAGAGCTGGGCGCGCACATCGCCCCGCTCCACGGCCATGCTCATGTACGAGCCCAGGCCGGGTACCCGGAAGTCCTTGTCGCCGAGCTTGAAGGCTTCCACCAGCATGAGGAAGAACCAGCCCCCGGCCATGCTCATCATGCTGTTCCAGGCCAGGCCCGTGGTGGCGAAGGGCAGCTCCACCCACCGGAAGCGCTGCCACCAGTTGAAGCGGTACACGGTGGCGGCCTCGTGCAGTTCCGCGGGCACGCTCTTCAGCGAGTGGTAGAGGCTGAAGGTCATGTTCCAGGCCTGGCCCGTGAAGATGGCGATGATGGCTGTGAGCTCGATGCCCACGTTGCTGTGGGGGAAAGCGGCCACCAGGGCCAGCATGAGCGGCACGATGAAGGTCATGACGGGGATGCTCTGGAGGATGTCGAGCAGAGGCACCAGCAGGCGCTCCGAGCGGGCATCCTTGGCGGCCCAGTAGGCGTAGACCAGAGTGAAGAAAAAGGAGAGCAGGTAGGCCGCCAGCCCCCGCATCATGGAAAAGAAGGTGTATTTAGGCAGGGCCCAGGGGGAGAGGTCCATGGCCAGCACGGGCCGCTGGATGGCGGTCCACTGGTGGCCCAGCAGGATCAGCCCGTAGAGCATGCCGAAGGCGGCCGCCACAAGCAGCAGGTCCACCCAGCGGCGGCGGCGGAAGGGGGTGAACAGTGCGTTGGCCTGTCCCCACATGGTGTCGAGAAATCGGTTCATCATGGCCGGTCCGAAGGAGCGAATGGGGCGCCGGGGCGCCGCCATCCCGTTCAGGGTGCGGAAGCGGGGGAGTCGGAGATGGCCGCCTCAGCGGGCGGCGGGACTCGACGGAGGTTCAGAAAGGTCGGCATGTCGTCCCATCGAAACCTCCTTTCCGGCCTTGGAGCCAAGGCCAGTCTGACCCTGGGTTTGGCCCCGGTCAACCCATTCGGGGGAGTCTGGAGGGCCCGCCTGAAAAAGAGCTGGAACCCAGCGTGGCCATGGCCTCAACCGAAACGAGAGGCATGGATGGGAAGCGGTACCGATGTGGTTTCTTGGCACTCTCACCGTTCCTCGCTGTTCCTCACCGGTGGAACTTCATTAACAACCAGGCCCGGGTGGCCATGGCGGGGATCAGGCAGAAGACGCCGACCTGAACCGAAACAAGCTGTTGAACCGGTGAGAGCCGGTGAGAAGGCAAAAGCACAGCATGGGGAAAGGCTGAGGCTTGCCCATGCATTCTCAGAGCCATTCTCCATGCGCTCTGTGACTGTTCTGTGCCCTCGGTGTTCCGCTTTGGATCTTTGATCCTCAGGGCCTGGGTACGGCCTGCAGGAGCTGGGTGATGGCCTGGTCCGTGGTGGCGCCGTCGGCTTCGCTTTCGAAGGTGAGCAGGAGGCGGTGGCGGAGGACGTCCGGGGCCAGATCCACCACGTCCTGGGGCAGGACATGATCGCGGCCCTGGAGGTAGGCCAGGGCCCGGGTGGCGGCCTGCAGGGACAGCGAGGCCCTGGGGCTGGCGCCACAGCGAAGCTGCTCTTTGCCCTTCCAGGGCTTGCCGTGGCCAGGGCGGGTGGCCTGCACCAGGCGCACGATGTAAGTGCGGATGGCATCGTCCAGGCGCACCTGCTGGGCCTCGCGGCCCGCGGCCAGGAGGCTGGCGGCGTCCACGACGGGTTGCACCTCGGCCCCCGTGAGGTGGGCGCGGCGCAGGACTTCAATTTCGTCCTCCTGGCCCGGGTAATCCACTCGCAACTTGAAGAGGAAGCGGTCCATCTGGGCCTCGGGCAGGGGGAAGGTGCCCTCCTGCTCCAGGGGATTCTGCGTGGCCAGGACCAGGAAGGGGTCCGGCAGGGCAAAGCTTTCCTCGCCCAGGGTGACTTGGCGCTCTTCCATGGCTTCCAGCAGGGCCGCCTGGACCTTGGAGGGGGCGCGGTTGATCTCGTCGGCCAGCACCAGGTTGGCGAAGATGGGCCCCCGCTTGGGCGTGAAGGTGAGCTGTTTGGGGTCGAAGATCAGGGTGCCCACCACGTCGCTGGGCAGCAGGTCCGGCGTGAATTGGATGCGGCGGAAGCTGGTGTGACTGGCGGAGGCCAGCGTCTTGATGGTGCGGGTCTTGGCCAGGCCCGGCAGGCCCTCCAGCAGCACGTGGCCTCGGCAGAGCAGGGCCACCAGGAGGCGGTTCAGCAGCTGCGGCTGGCCCACGATCACCTTGCGGCACTCGGCGAGGAGCGGTTCCAGACTGTGGGCGGAAGCGGAGGTCATGGGAATCCCGGAGCTGCTCCCATCTTGCCCCCCCAGCCGGGCAAAACCAAAACCGAAACCGCGAAAGACGCGAAAGAAGCCGATCTTCCGCTTTTCTTCGAGTCTTCATGATGGATCAGTTGATCAGCAAGCCACAAACTCCCGGCCCGATGACCCTGACCGCTGGTAGATGCGCCCCGACCCACGGTAGGGACTTACCAGCGCCGCCGCCGCTGCTAGGCTCCTCGGAAACCCTGATTTCCATTCACTCCCCTTTGGAGGACCCATGCGATCTGCAGTCATCGTCGAAGCCAAGCGCACCCCCGTCGGCCGAGGCGTCAAGGGCGCCTATGCGGCCACCCGTCCCGAGGCCCTGGGCGCGGCGGTACTGGAGGCCCTCAAGCCCCTGCTCAAGGACTGGTCAGGCCTAGAGGATGTCCTGGTGGGTTGCGCCATGCCTGAGGGTGAGCAGGGCATGAACATGGCCCGCCTGGTGAGCTTCCGCGCCGGCCTGCCCATCACCGCCGGGGCCGCCACCATCAACCGCTTCTGCGGCAGCAGCCAGGAGGCCATGCTCATGGCCGCCCGGGCCATCATGGCCAACCAGGGCGATCTCTTCCTGGCGGGCGGCGTGGAGAGCATGTCCAAGGTGCCCATGATGGGCTTCAACCCCAGCGTCGATCCCTACATCAACGAGACCTACCCCCAGGCCTACTGCTCCATGGGCATCACCGCCGAGAACCTGGCCAAGGAATACAAGGTCAGCCGCCAGGAGCAGGATGAGTTCGCCTTCCAGAGCCACCAGAAGGCCGCCGCCGCCTGGAAGGCTGGCAAGTTCGACCGCGAGGTGGTGCGCTTCGAGACCAAGGGCCTGGACGGCAAGCTGGTCACCCTCCAGCAGGACGAGTGCATCCGCGCTGAGACCACCGTCGCCAAGCTGGGCGAGCTGAAGCCCGCCTTCCTGGCGGACGGCACCGTCACCGCTGGCAACAGCTCCCCCATCACCGATGGCGCCGCCTTCCTGCTCGTCATGGAAGAGGAACTCGCGAAGTCCCTGGGCCTCAAGCCCCGCGCCCGCATCCTGGGTGGCGCCGTGGCGGGCGTGGCGCCCGAGCGCATGGGCATCGGCCCCGTGCCCGCGGTGAAGAAGGTGCTGGCCCGCTTCGGCCTCAGCCTGGATCAGATCGACGCCATGGAACTGAACGAGGCCTTTGCCGCCCAGAGCCTGGCCGTCCTCCGTGAAGGCGGCTACGACCCCGCCAAGGTGAATGCCTGGGGCGGCGCCATCGCCCTGGGCCATCCCCTCGGCGCCAGCGGCGCCCGCATCCTGACCACCCTGCTGAACCGCCTTGAAACCGATGGCGGCAAGTACGGCATCGCCACCATGTGCATCGGCGGCGGTCAGGGCATCGCGTCCGTCATCGAGAAGCTCTAACCGCGAAATTCGCGAAATACCGCAAAAGGGCCTTTTCGCGTCTTTTAGCGTGTTTCGCGGTTCCCTCTTTTGAGGTTTCCAATGAATATCAAAAAAATTGCGGTTCTCGGTTCGGGTGTGATGGGCTCGGGCATCGCGGCGCATGTGGCGTCGGCGGGGTGCCTGGTGGAGCTGCTGGATATCGTCATCGACGAGGCAGCGCCGGACAAGCTGGCGGAAGGAGCCCTGGCGGCCCTGGCCAAGGCCAAGCCCGCCCTGGCCATGCACGGCTCCTTCCTCAAGAAGATCCGGCCCGGCAACCTGCGGGATCACCTGGACCGGCTCTCGGATTGTGACTGGGTGGTGGAGGTCGTGAAGGAGGACCTGGCCATCAAGCGGGAGCTGTATTCCCGCCTGGAACCCAAGCTCAAGCCCGGCGCCTGGATCAGCTCCAACACCTCGGGCATCCCCCTGCGCCTGCTGGTGGAGGGCCGCACGGACGCCTTCCGGCAGCACTTCGTCATCACCCACTTCTTCAACCCCGTGCGGTACCTGCGCCTGCTGGAGTTCGTGAAGGGCCCCGAGGTCGATGAGACCGACGCCCTGGCCTTCCGCACCTGGCTCGAAGAGGGCCTCGGCAAGGAAGTGGTGCCCGCCTTCGATAGCCCCACCTTCATCGGCAACCGCATCGGCATCCACGGCATCATGGCCACCCTGCACATGGCGCTGGCGGAGAAGATCCCCTTCGAGGTGCTGGACTCGGTGCTGGGCGATGCCGCCGCCCGGGCCAAGAGTGCTGCCTTCCGCACGGCGGACTTGGCGGGCGTGGACATCCTGGCCGCCACCGCCAAGAACGTCTACGACCTCTGCCCCAACGACGAGGTGCGCGACACCTTCAAGTTCCCGGACTTCCTCCAGTTCATGCTGGACAACAAGCTGCTAGGCAACAAGACCAAGCAGGGCTTCTTCAAGAAGGGCCCCAAGGACACCAAGGGCAAGAAGACCTTCCTGGCCCTGGACCCCGCGACCCGGGAGTACATCCCCCAGGTGAAGCGGGACTGGCCCATTCTCAAGGAACTGAAGGGCATTGATGATCCCTCCGAGAAGGTGAAGACGCTGCTCACCAGCGACACCGAGGCCGGGCGCCTGGCCTGGCGCTGCATCGCGCCGAACCTCACCTACGCCGTGAACCGGCTGGGCGAGGTCACGGACGGTCCCCTCAACGTGGATCGCGCCATCAAGAACGGGTTCGCCTTCGAGGTAGGCCCCTTCGAACTGTGGGACATCCTGGGCGTGGACCGCGTCGTGGCGCGGCTGCGCTTCGAGGAGCTGGCCGTGCCTCCCCTGGTGGAGCGGATGCTGGCCCAGGGACTCCCCAGCTTCTACCGCTGGGAGCACGGCGTTCCGGTGGCGCAGCTGAACCCCAAGACTCTGGCCTACGATCCCATCCTCGAGGATCGGCGCATCACCATCCTCAAACGTGAGGAGGGACGGGGCAAGGTGGTGGCCGAGAACGGCAGCTGCCAGCTCATCGACCTGGGCGATGACGTGGCCTGTCTGGCCTTCCGCAGCAAGATGAACGCCCTCGATGACGGCATCATCGGCCTCATGGAGGACACCATCCAGAAGCACATCCCAGGCCGCTTCAAGGGCCTGGTGGTGGGCAACCAGGGCCAGCACTTCAGCGCCGGGGCCAACCTGGTGATGGTGCTGAACGCCGCCAAGGAGAAGCAGTTCGACCTCATCGAAGAGGTGGCGCGGCGCCTGCAGTACGCGGGCCGCATGCTCACCTATGCCCCGTTCCCCACAGTGGCGGCGCCCTTCAACCTGGCCCTGGGCGGCGGCTGCGAAATGACCATGGCCTGCCAGCGGGCTGTGGGTCACGCCGAGCTCTACATCGGCCTGGTGGAAGTGGGCGTGGGCGTCATCCCCGCTGGCGGCGGCTGCCTCCAAATGCTGCTCCGGATGGAGGATGCCATGACCGCCAAGGGCGAGCTGGGGCCCATGCCCAAGGTGAAGGCCGCCTTCCAGGGCATCGGCACCGCGGTGGTCCACACCAGCTTCGACGAGGCCCAGCGCAACGGCTACCTCCGCCGCACGGACCGTCGCGTCATGAACAAGGCCTTCCTTCTGCATGAAGCGAAGCAGGAGGTCCTGAAGATGGCTGCGGACTTCCAGCCCCTGCAGGAGCGCACCCTGCGCCTGCCGGGCCGGGGCGGCGCCGAGGCCCTCAAGTGCGCCGTGCGGGACTTCCAGCTCCAGGGCCTGGCCTCCGAACACGACGGCATCATCATGGGCGAGCTGGCCACCATCCTCACCGGTGGCGATGTCAGCCTGGTCCAGGAGGTCAGCGAGGAGCGCATCCTCGAGTTGGAGCGCCAGGCCTTCGCCCGCCTCTGCAGCTACGAGAAGACCCAGGCCCGCATGGACGCCATCCTCAAAACGGGTCGCCCCCTACGGAATTAGTGCCTGAGCCAATCGCGGCCGTAAAGGGCGCGGCCACGATCTGCTCAGGGGCAAAGCTGGCCAGGCCTGGTTCTGGCTGCTTTTTACTACCTCAGAACCGCAGGTTCTGAGCCCTCCCCGACATTCGTCGGAACCCGTACCATTTTGTGACTTAGGGCGCCTTTTCCGAGGCGCCCGTTTTTCTGTGTTGCCAGGGTGTAACAAGCTCGGAACACTTGGGGCGGTCCACATTGGAACCAGACAATTAGGAGGTACTGTGAGCGGAAATTCTCAGTCGACTCCACGCGTAGCGGCCATCGTCGGTCCCTACCTCTCTGGAAAGACCTCCTTGATGGAGAGTCTTCTCTTCGTGGCAGGCGCTCTGCCGCGCAAGGGCTCCGTCAAGGAGGGGAACACGGTGGGAGACGCCTCCCTGGAAGCCAAGGCTCGGCAGATGAGCGTCGAGGCCAGCCTTGCGACCTGCACCTTCCAGGATGAGACCTGGACCCTCATCGATTGCCCCGGTTCCGTCGAATTCAGCCAGGAGACGGCCCACGTCCTCATGGCTGCGGACATTGCCGTGGTGGTCTGCGACCCGGACCCGGGCCGCGCCCTGATGGTGGCCCCCACCATGAAGTTCCTGGATGACCACAAGGTGCCCCATGTGGTCTTCATCAACAAGATGGAGGCCTCGGGCAATGCGGGCAAGCTCAAGGATGTGCTGAACGCGCTGCAGGTGGTCTCAGAGCGTCCCCTGGTGCTGGTGGAGATCCCCATCCGTGAGGGCGACCAGATCACGGGCTATGTGGACCTCATCAGTGAGCACGCCTACAAGTACGAAGCGGGCAAGGATGCAGACCTCATGCAGATGCCCGAGTCGGTCCTGCCCGAGGAGCATGAGGCTCGGCAGGCCATGCTGGAGAAGCTGGCGGACTACGATGACCACCTCATGGAGGAGCTGCTCAGCGACGTGGTGCCGCCCATGGACGAGATCGCCGAGGACATGGCCAAGGACGTGCAGGACGACCTGCTCGTGCCGGTCTACTTTGGTTCTGCGGACAAGGACGCCGGTGTGCGCCGCCTTTTCCAGGCCCTCTGCGACGAGGCGCCCCGCGTGGACGCCACGGCCACGCGGTTGGGCATCCCCGAGGGCAAGGAGGCCCTGGTCCAGGTCTTCAAGACAGTCCACGCCCAGCACGTGGGCAAGCTGAGCATCGCCCGCGTGTGGCGCGGCGAGGTGGCGGATGGCTCAAGCCTGGCGGGCAGCCGGGTGAGCGGCATCAACAAGCTCTTCGGGTCCCAGCAGATCAAGCAGCAGAAGGGCTGTGCCGGCGATGTGGTGGCCCTGGGCCGTATGGATGAGGTGCACACCAGCGAGGGACTCACACCCACGACCAAGCTGGAGCTGGCCTGGCCCGAGCCCATGCAGCCCATGCTGGCCCTCAGCCTGCACACCACCAAGAGCGGCGATGATGTGAAGCTCTCGTTGGCCCTGCAGCGCCTCTGCGAGGAGGACGCCTCCCTCAAGATTGAGCAGAACGCCGAGACCCAGGAGCGCATTCTCTGGGGCCAGGGTGAAGTGCACCTCAAGTGTGCCCTGGACCGCCTTAAGAGCCGCTTCGGCCTGGACGTCCTGCACCATCCCCCCATGGTTCCCTACCGCGAGACCTTCACCAAGGCCGCCAAGGTCCACGGCCGCCACAAGCACCAGACCGGCGGCCACGGCCAGTTCGGTGATGTATGGCTGGAGATCAAGCCCCGCCAGCGGGGCGAGGGCTTCGAGTTCGAGGAGAAGATCGTCGGCGGCGTCGTGCCGCGGAACTTCTTCGGCGCCGTGGAACACGGCGTGGTGGAGTGGATGAAGCGCGGTCCCCTGGGCTTCCCCGTGGTGGACATCTACGTGGCGCTGGTGGACGGCAGCTACCACACCGTGGACAGCTCCGACATGGCCTTCAAGACCGCCGCCCGTGTGGGCATGAACGAGGCTGCCCCGGTCTGCCACCCGGTGCTGCTGGAGCCCATCTGCGAAGTGCACATCTGCGTGCCCAGCGAATACACGCCCAAGGCCCAGCGTCTGGTCACGGGCCGCCGGGGCGGTCAGGTGCTCGGCTTTGACGCCCGGCCCGGCTGGCCCGGCTGGGACATCGTCTCCGCCTACATCCCCCAGGCCGAGATGAGCGATGTGGTGGTGGAACTCCGCAGCCTCACCATGGGCGTCGGCTCCTTCACCTGGGCCTTCCACCACCTGCAGGAACTGGTGGGCCGCGACGCCGACAAGGTGGTCGAAGCCCGGAAGCAGACCAAGGCACCGGCCTGACATAATCCGGGGGTTCCGTGCTGCGCACACACCCCCGGGCCCCCGCGCAAAGACCCGGCAAAGCCGGGTCTTTGCTTTTCTATTGCTGTTAAGGGGGTGAACCAAAGGGAGATTCGCCAGGGCTCCGGCCCTGGCGGGCCGGAGTTGGAAAAAGGCCTGGGGACTCTCCCCCTGCGGTCTACCTCTTTGGGCCCCGGGTCAGCTTGAGCATGTCGCTCCTGCGCTTCATGGCATCTGAAACCGCGGGCCCAACGGGCTGCCCAGGCACACGGTTGACCCCGGTGAGGACATTTCCGGTTCCTTCGTCAAGGACGTTGGCAGAGGCATTGCCTCCGATCACATAGCAACTGGAGCTGCCCGAGCCCAACCAGATGGGTGCAACCGAGGCGGCTAACTGGTTCACCTGGTTGGCCTTGAAGATGCCCTTGCCGACCAGATCCCAGCCCCAGGGCGCAGCATAAATGCCCGCGAGGCCCTGGCCTGAAACCTTATTGTTGGCTACCACCGCACCCTGCACGCCACCGAGATAGATTCCCCCGTAGTTTGTATCCAGGCTGAGCGTGTTGTGGGACACCTCAGTCGCCACTTTGATCCAGCCATCCGAGAGGAAGGCATAGTCACAAATGGCGATGCCATCGGCCCACTCGGTGGCCCGGATATCGTTGTGTTCCAGGACATAGGTGGAGGTCCGGAAGGGCCACCAGCCCCCGTTTCCCTGGATGATATAGGCGGCCGCCATGGCCCAGGCCTGGAGCTTGTTGGAGGTGATGGCGACCTGGCTGTTCTCCTGATCCTGGATCAGGGGGCCAGCAGCGACATTAGTGAAGCCGTTGCCCTCCACCTTGATCACGCTGTCCTTCTGGCTGCGGTTGTCATAGCCGAAGGTCATGTTCTCAAGGTCCACCTGCGCGAGTTTGTGGGTACCCGTCATGGGGGCCCCGAAGGCGTTGTCAGGGGGCCAATACAACCCCCTGCCCGCCACGAGGATGCCGTACCTGACATTGAAGCCGTGGTCGAGGACGTTGGCAGCGTTGTTGGTGGAAGCCGACAAGTGCAGGCGCTCGAAGGCTGTGTTCACCGTTTCGCCCGTCACCACAACCATGCTGAAGAGCGCTCCGTTGAACCAGTCCTCATCGCCCGTTCCGCCGCCCGGGGCAGGGTCCGTGACCAACAAACTGAAGTCGGACGCGGTGATGTCTCCCGTTTGCCCCATCGGAATATCAAAATAGAAGAGGGTGCTCAGGCTGGCCCCGCTGTAATGGTTGTCGGGGAAGAGAATGCTGATGGGAACCCCCCCGATCCTGGCGCCAGGCAGCACCTTGATGAAAGTCCGGTCCTTCCCGGCGCCACGGATGGCGCCGTTGAAGGGGGTCCGCACCCAGACCGGATTCGCCAGATAGTAAGTGCCGGCGTCCAGGGTGACGATCTCCCCCACCCCAGCCGCTTCAAGGGCAGCCTGGATGGCTGTGGAGGAATCCACCTCGGTGGCGGGGCAGGGGACCCGATGAATCACGGCCGGTGTTCCTGCCTTGGCGAGGGTCAGCGCCGGGAACGCAGTCAACCCGAACAGCGCCGCCAGGATCGTTCCTGTCATGCATGGCCACTTCATACCACCTCCCATAAATAGGGGATCGGGTCCAGACCCGGGTGGAACCGGGTTGACCCTGATCGAGTTAAGCAACATCACCGAGCTGGAGCCCCATCCCGCTTCATCCAGCTGTATGGCTGATACGCGCAGAAAATTACGGTCTTGACTAGATGATGTCAAGGTTTTTTATCAAACCGGCCCTGGGTGAGCGGCATTGCAAACCGATTCTTCCTTCTCAGTGAGACAATCTAATTCTGGATTCTCGATGGGACTCCGGATCAGGGAGTCGAGTTGGCACAGAAGGGCGTCCAGATCATCAGCGTTGAACCCGGCAGCCTGGCCGAGGAGGCGGGGCTCCGCCCCGGCGACACGCTGTTGGAGATCCACGGCGAGGCCGTGCTGGACCAGCTCAGCTACCAATACCTCATCACTCGGGAGGACGAGGCGGACCTGCTGCTGCAGCGGCCGGACGGCAGCACCTTCGAGGCCTACGTGGAGAACGGCGGCGAGGGCATCGGGGTGGACTTGGCCCAGGATGAGGTGAAGGTCTGCAAGCAGAACTGTGTCTTCTGCTTCGTGCACCAGATGCCCAAGGGCTTCCGCAAGTCGCTCTATCTGAAGGACGAGGACGTGCGCCTCTCCTTTCTCTACGGCCACTTCACGACCCTCTCCAGCAGCGATGACGCCGAGCTGGACCGCATCGTACGCGAGCGCCTCAGCCCCATCCATGTTTCCGTGCACGCCACGGACCCTGTGGCCCGCATCAAGGTGGTGGGCAATCCCCGGGAGGGGGACATCCTCCGCAAGATCGACCGCCTGCTGGCCGGGGGCATTGATGTGCACACCCAGGCGGTGGTGGCGCCCGGCCTCAATGATGGCGCCATCTGGCAGCAGACCGTGGACGACCTCTGGAAGCGCCGGAAGGCAGGGCGGGGCAGCGTGCTGAGTCTCTCCTGTGTGCCCGTGGGCCTCACCGCCCATCGCGAGCACCTGCCCTCGGTGCAGGACGTGGGCCCCGACTTCGCCCGGGACTGGGTGGCCCGCTGGACGCCAGAGGTGCGCAAGTATGCCAAGGCCTGCGACGGTGAGCCCTGGTTGTTGCTGGCGGACGAGTGGTTCACCCGGGGCGGCATCGAGGTGCCGGGCCGGGCCTTCTACTCGCGGTCCTGGGCCCAGCTGGAGAACGGCGTGGGCCTGGTGCGCCGCTTCCTGGAGCACAGCCGCCGCTTCATCAAGAGTCCCCGGGCCCAGGGGTTCCAGGGCAGGCGCGTCCTGCTCCTGACGGGGCCCAGCTTCGCACCGACGCTCACGAAGGTCGTGGCGGACCTGAACCGCGCCGTGGGCAGCCACCTGCGGGTGGTGGCGGCCACCAACTTCAGCTTCGGCGAGACGGTGACGGTGGCGGGCCTGCTCTGCGGCCAGGACCTCAAGTACGCGGCCCACGCGGACCGGGACGCCAAAGGTGGCAAGGCCGATTGGGTGGACGCCGTGGTGGTGCCCTCCTCCAGCCTCCGCACCGTCACGGGGCCCACGGACCAGTACACCCTGCGGGGCGCCGTCGTGCGTGAAGAAGGCACCTTCCTGGATGACCTCACCCTGCCCCAGCTGGCGGCGGAGCTGGGCGTCCCCGCCGTGCCCAGCGGCGCCAACCTCTCGCACCTCCTGGATCACCTGGAAGCCGCCGACCGCGGCGCCTTCCGCGGCGGCGCCCTCACCGAAGCCTTCCACCCTGCCGGCCTCAATCAACCCCAGGGCGCCTACAATCCTTGAATGATGGCGGCTCTGATGGCGGTCGGGGGGGAGCTCCGGGCTGCGCCCGGAGATAGATGAAAATAGGGCCCGGTAGCATGGCCTTTTCTAGCTCAGCGCGGGAGGTCGTACCTTCAGGGTGTACTCGGCGCTGGTCGCGCTGAGCTGAGTGCAACATCCGTGGTTTCCCTTTTCGCCCCCACATCAGATCATTCGGGGATGACTGCCGCTCTCGCCGCCCTGTCCCGTCGCCGCATGGTGGCGCGGGGGCAGTTGGCGGGGTCGGCGCTTTGCTTTGGGTTGATGGCCATCCTGGCACGGAAGCTGACGCTGCCGGGCATGGGCTTCACGGCGGGGCACCTGGCGGTGCTGCGCTTCGTGGTGGGGGGCCTCCTGAGCCTGGTGGCCTTCTCGGTCATCCCCGGTCTCTACAGGCCCAGCAACTACCGTCTGCTGGTGATGCGGGGCCTCTCGGGCGGCGCCGTGGTGGTGCTCTACTTCTACGCCCTGGCCCACGTGCCAGCGGGGGAGGCGGGGATCCTCTACAACGTGTTCCCAGTGCTGGCCACTGCCCTGTCCCTGGTGGCCTTCCGGGAGCGGCCCACGGTCCACCTCTGGCTCGCCATCCTGGCTGCCTCGCTGGGCGTGGTGCTGGTGCTGAGCCAGGGACACCTGGGCCTGGGCTTCGGCCGGGGCCAGCTGGCTGCCCTGGCGGCGGCGGGCTTCGCGGCCACTAGTGCCATCGCCATCCGCGCGGTGCGCCACACGGACAACGCCGCCACCATCTTCTTCTTCTTTTGTGTGGCGGGGCTGCCCGTGGTGGTGCCCTTCGCCCTGACGCCCCTGCCGGGAGGCCTGGTGCCCTGGAGCCTGGCCCTCCTCATGAGCGTCCTGGCCTACGGGGGCCAGATGCTCATGTCCCAGGCCTACGGCACCCTGGCCGTCTCCGAGGCGGCCATCTGGCTGCAGCTGCTCCCCATCACCCAGTACCTGCTGGCCGTGCCCCTGCTGGGTGAGCGCGCCACTGCCTTCGGTCTGGCCGGCGTCATCATCACCGTGGCCGGCGTTGCCTACGGCACGGTCATGGGGGCGAGGCGGCGGGGCTGATGCAAGACAAAGGTTCGCCACGAAGACCGGAAGACCACGAAGCAGAACCCAGTCTTTCTTCGTGGTTGTTCTAAAAATGAAGAGGGCCCCGGTTGGGGCCCTCTTCTGGGTTCTTCCACTTCCTACCCGACGTTGGCAGTTGCCGCCGCGGGGCGCTTCTTGAGGGAGACGGCGACCTTGGTGTCACCGCCATCCTGGCCCTGGAACTTGTCGAGTTCCTTGAGGGAGTTGGCCTTGGCGGTGTTCGAGGCGACGCGGATGGCGTCGAGCACGTCCACCATGGCCTGGAACTTCACGTCCTCATCCACCTTCAGGAAGACCTTCCGGTAGTTGAGGGGCTGCAACATCACAGCTTCAGGCAGCTTGTCCTTGAGGCCCTGGAGGTCGATCTTGTCCTGCTGCAGGGTCATGGAGCCGTCCTGGTCCATCTGGATCAGGATGTTGTTGGGATCCGGAGGGGTGGGCTTGTTCTGCACCACCACCTGGGGCACCACCACCTTGGTCGCCTTGTCGAGGCCGGGCACCATCACGATGAAGACGATGAGGAGCACGAGCACGATGTCGATCAGGGGAGTGACGTTGATATCCGACTTTTGTTTGCCTTTGGCGCCACCGGCATCCATTATTTGCCCCCTGCTGGCTTCTCTTCGGCCTTGTCTTCGCTGGTCACGATGGACGCCTCGTCAGCGCCACCCTTCCGGCAGGTCTGGAACAATTCGTTCACGTACTTGAAGGGCAGATCAGCATCGGCCTTCACGAACACGATCTTCTGGCTGAGCATCGAGACGTTCATGTTGATGAAGTCTTCGAGGCGCTGACGCTGGGCTTCATTGGCCAGCGAGAAGGTCAGGTCCTTGGCATCCTTGTCGTCGATGAGGATGTTGCCGGGTCCGATCACTTCGTACTTGTCGTTGCGCTTGGACTGGAAGAGCAGGGTGAGGTACTTCTCATCCTTGTTCTTCTCCGCCTTGGGACTGTGCTTGGCGAGCGGCAGCTTGACGCTGCTGTTCACGGCGGGCGTGATCACGATGAAGATGATCAGCAGCACCAGCACGATGTCCACGAGGGGCGTGACGTTGATGTCCGACTTCACGCCACCTTTCTTGCCACCACCTGCATCCATGGTGTTCTCCTCATGAAAGCGCCCGGGGACTCGCGCCCCCGGGCTGGGGTGGGAAGTCCTAGGCCTGGCTCTCGCGACGGATGAACTCGTCGATCATCTGGGAAGCGGCGTTGTTGATGTTGGTGACGACCACGTCCTGCTTGCCGGTCAGCAGGTTGTAGATCCACACGGCAGGGATGGCGACGATGAGGCCGAGGGCGGTGGTGGCCAGGGCCTCACCGATGGAACCGGCCAGGGCGTTGATGTCGCCGGCGCCCTTGGTCTTCAGGTCAGAGAAGACCTTGATGATGCCGATGACGGTGCCGAGCAGGCCGATGAAGGGGGCCAGGGCGCCGATGGTGGCCAGGCCGCTCATGCCCTTCTTGAGGAGCTCGAGGACTTCGGCGGTGCCACGGGCGATGGCGCGCTCCACAGGCGCGATGGCGTCGTGGGTGGTGTTCATGGTCTTGAGCTGCTTCTCGTACTCATAGATGTCCAGGCCGTGCTTGAGGACGAGGGCGATGTGGCTCTTGTTGTGGGTGGTGGCGGCGGTCTTGGCGGCCTTGAAGTCGCCGCTGCGCAGCGCGGCCATGAAGGCCTTGAGGAACTTGTCGGAAGCCTGCTGGCTCTGGGCGTAGGTGACGAAGCGCTCGACGGTCACGTAGATCTGGTACGCGAGGAGCACGAAGAGCAGAATGATGATGATCTTGTTGGCGGGAGAGGCCGCCATGAAGAGCTCTTTGGGGGAGAAGCTGTCATGGCCGCCTTCGGCCAAGGCGAGCATCAGAGGGGAGGCAAGCAGGTTCATGAGGGTTCCTTGTGAAAGGGGTAGAAAAGTTTATATGACAGAAGGGAGAGTGTGCACTAGCGGAGGCGGAAGGCCATGGTGAGCTTGAAGCGCGCGTACTGGGGTTGGCCGTTCATCATGGCTGGCTCGAAGCGCCAGGTCTTGCCCCAATTGGCGGCGTAGTCACGCAGCTGCGGGGGACCTTCCTTGGCCACAGCATCCGTGGGGACGCCATCGGGTCCGATGATGATCTCCACCACCACGGTGCCCTGGATCTTGGCAATCTTGGCGAGGGGGGGGTAGGGCGGCTGGGGGGGCTGGTACTTGATCTTCACCTGGCTGAAGTCGAAGTCCACGACCTTGCCGGTGCCACCACCACCGACCACACCGCCGACCACACCACCAATCACACCACCGGGGACGCCGCCGGGGACACCACCGGGGACGCCGCCCAGGGAGTGATCCTGCTTAGGTAGTTCCTTGGGGGCCTGCTCGGGCACCACTTCCTGCCGGGGGTCGATGGGCGTGGTGTCGGCCTTGGAGGACGAGATGGCCATGGGCGGCGGCGGTGGTGGCGGGGGAGGCGGCGGGGGCGGCGGCGGCGGCGGCGGCGCGTCGTCGGCCTTCTCCTGGAGGTCGATGCCCACAGTCTTCAGCTTTTCCTTGACCACGTTGGACTGTCGGGCCAGCTGGAAGGCGAAGAGCCCGAAAAGGGCATACATGGCCACCGTCGTCGGGATGGTGACCATGGGGTTGCCCCGCTTGATGGCGTCATTCCCGGCAGTCAGTGAGGACTTGTAGACTGCGTCCTCCAGAGACTCCACAGGAGGCGCCTGTTTTGCGGGTGCAGATTTCTGGGGATCTTTGCTCATGCGGCTCCCTTGAAAGATCCAGGGGGAAAAAAACGAGCCGAACCAGCGGGATCACAGGTTCGGCGATTGCACTTGAACATTAAGAACTGGGGCGAGCCCAACGGCTAAGATGGCAAAGGGAATCCGGTTGGTCAAGTACTGTTACCAGGCCTAATCCCACGTGAATACCGCATCCAGCGGTTTTTTCATGACTACCGCAACATCCATTATTGGGCCAAAAGTGGCGAAGTTCTTTCGTCCTGTTAAGAAAGAGTCAGGTCATGGTCATGTCACAGGTCGGGAAGTCACCATTCCAGTTCAACCCAGAGGTGGTCTGTGGTGGGGTGCCCGCAAGGGCTGGAACCTTCGAAACGGGACATGGCATAGTCCACACCCCCGCCTTCATGCCCGTGGGTACCCAGGGCACGGTGAAGGGCATCAGTCCCGCCCAGCTCCGTGAAATCGGGCCCCAGGTCATCCTGGGCAATACTTATCACCTGGGCCTGCGGCCTGGGGATGCCCTGGTGGCCCAGTTGGGCGGGCTGCACCGTTTCATGGGCTGGGATGGTCCCATCCTCACGGATTCCGGTGGCTTTCAGGTGTTCTCCCTGGCGGAGATGAGGAAGATGACGGAAGAGGGCGTCACCTTCCAGAGCCACATCGACGGCAGCCCCCAGTTCCTGTCCCCGGAGCGGAGCATGGAGATCCAGCGCAACCTGGGCTCGGATATCTGCATGGCTCTGGATGAGTGCCCACCTGGCCAGCTGGAACGCACCAAGCTGGAAGTCAGCATGGCCCGCACCACCCGCTGGCTGGCCCGCAGCCGGGCCGTGCCCCTGCAGGCCCACCAAGGGCTCTTCGCCATCAACCAAGGGGGCACCCACCTGGATCTCCGCCGCCGCCACCTCGAAGAGGCCCTGGAAGTGGACGCCCACAGCCCTTTCCAGGGTTTTGCGGTGGGCGGCCTCAGTGTGGGGGAACCCAAGCCTGAGATGAACGCCGTCCTCGCAGAGTTCGTGAAGGAGCTGCCCGCAGACCGGCCCCGCTACCTGATGGGGGTGGGCACCCCTGAGGACCTCATCTTCGGCATTGAACAAGGCGTGGACCTCTTCGACTGCGTGCTGCCCAGCCGGGAGGCCCGCCACGGCCGGATCCTCACCAGCCGGGGCAAGCTCAACCTCAAGAACGCCCGGCACAAAGAGGCCGACCGCCCCCTGGATCCCGACTGCGCCTGCTATACCTGCCGGACCTTCAGCCGGGCCTACCTCCACCACCTGCTGCGCTGTGGGGAGCTGCTGGGGTTCACGCTGAACACGATCCACAACCTGAGTTACACTGTCGGACTCACCCGCGCCGCGCGGCAGGCTTTGCTCGAGAACCGGTTTCCGGCTTTCGCCCAGACCACGCGAGCCGGATGGTTGACCGAGGAGCCCTGAATGATGTTTGCGCTGATTGATACCCCCCAAGGCCCGCAGGGGCTGGAAGCCATGCTCAAGGGGCCGATCCCCATGATGCTGGGCATGGGCCTTCTGTTCTATTTCTTCATCCTCCGACCGCAGAACAAGACCCGCAAGGAGATGGAGGAGAAGCTTGCCAAGCTGAAATCCGGGGACGAGGTTGTCCTGACTTCGGGCCTCTACGCCACCATCGACCGGGTTGAGGACAAGCACATCTGGGTGAAGCTGGGCGGCTCCGTGGTCAAGGCCCGGCGCACCGCCGTGGCCGGCCTGGCCACCGAACCCGAAGCCAAGCAGAACTAGTTAATTCCACCTTCCGGGCCGGTTCCGCCGGCCCGCATTTTGTAAGGAGCGCCCCGTGACCAAGCGGAGCCTCTGGCGCCTCGCCATCGTGCTCGCAGCCCTCGCCGGCTGCGGCTATTTCTTCCTGCCCATGTCCAAAGTGAAGTTGGGCCTCGACCTTCGGGGCGGCGTCCACTTCGAACTGGAAGTCCAAGGCCAGGAAGCCCTGGTGGCCGACCTTCGGGATAGCAAGGACCGCATGTCTTCCCGCCTGCGGGAAAAGGGCCTGCCCACCGCCATGGTGCGAGTGGACGGCGAGGCCCTCCGCGTGGAGGGCGTGGGCGCCGAGCAGAAGGCCACGGTGGAGAAGGTGGCCAAGGACTACTTCCCGGGCTACGTGGTGGCCGCCGAGGGCGAGGCTTTCAAGCTCACGCAGAAGGCCGACTACCAGCGGAACCTCAAGGATGACGCCAACAAGCGGGCCCTGGAGGTCATCGAGAAGCGCATCCGTGACATCGATCCCGCCAACGTACTGGAGCCCGAGATCACCACCAGCGGTGCCGAAGGCAACCGCATCGTGGTGGAGATCCCCGGCATCGAGGAGGGCGACCGCGAGCGCATCAAGAAGCTGCTGTCCACCCCCGGCCGCCTGGAGCAGCGCCTCCTGGCCAAGGTGCCCCAGAATGAATTCCCCACCAAGGAAGCGGCCCTGGCCTTCTTCAAGGGTGCCATCCCCGAGGAATTCGAGCTCTTCCCTGAGCTCGAGACCGAACGCCAGGCCAAGCGCGCCGGCCAGCCCGTCCTGAAGGCCAAGCCCGGCGAGGAGAAGATCCGCCGCTGGGTGCTCCTGGAGGGCCATGTGGGCCTGGACGGCGCCGACATCATCGATGCGCACCGGGCTTCCAACTCCCAGACCGAAGCCAACGAGGTCAACTTCACCCTCAACAAGAAGGGGGATGACGACTTCGCCCGCATGACCGGTGTGGCTGCTGACGAAAGTCGCCTCATCGCCGTGGTGCTGGACCGCAAGATCGCCACCACCATGACCGCCAAGGAGAAGATCATCGGTGGCGCCGTCCGCATCAGCGGCAGCTTCACCGCCCAGGAAGCGGACGATCTGGCCAGCCAGCTCCGCAGCGGCGCCCTGCGCGCGCCCATGAAGTTCCTGGAAGAGCGCGTCGTGGGCCCCGGCCTGGGCCTCGACTCCATTCATGCGGGCGTGCGGTCGGCCCTGGTGGGCTTCCTCGTCATCATCCTGTTCATGGTGTACTTCTACCATTGGTCCGGCGCCAACGCGATCGTGGCCCTCACGGTCAACGTCATCGTCATGATGGGGCTGCTGGGCTCCTTCCGCGCCACCCTGACCCTGCCTGGCATCGCCGGCTTCGTGCTCACCCTGGGCATGGCCGTGGACGCCAACATCCTCATCTTCGAGCGCATCAAGGAAGAACTGGGCCTGGGCAAGAGTGTGCCCGGCGCCATAGATGCCGGCTTCAACCGCGTGTTCTGGACCATCGTGGACAGCCACGTGACCCAGCTCTTCGCGGCCCTGCTGCTCTTCATCTTCGGCACCGGCCCCGTCAAGGGCTTCGCCGTGACCCTCACCGTGGGCGTCGTGGCCTCGCTGTTCACCAGCATCTACATCAGCCGCTTCATCTACGACTGGGTGCTGGAGCACAAGCCCGGCACCAAGTTCCTCTCCGTGGGCACGCACACATTCTTCAAGGGCGCCTCCTACGACTTCATGAAGTACAAGGGCATCGCCCTCGCCATCAGCTGGGGCATCATCGCCCTGTCCTTCCTCTACGTGCGCCCCTGGAATCTCACCCACAACAACCACATCCAGCTGGGCATGCAGTTTGTGGGCGGCAACGACATGACGGTGCGCTTCGGCAGCCCCATGGAGCCGGAGACCATCCGGGCGGCCCTCACCAAGAACGGCTACCCCGACGCCTCTGTGGTCGCCTACGAGACCAGCGACAAGAGCATCCGCGACTTCGCTGTGAAGGTGAAGGCGCGCAAGGACAGCGACCAGAAGGACAGCACCATCCAGGCCAATGCCCTGCGCAGCCTCTTCAAGCAGATGGATCCAGAGGCCTCCAGCACCGCCCAACCGACCCTGAACATGGAAGGCTCCAAGAACCTCACGGATGTCCTCGCCAAGGCCAACCCCCTGGGTACCCAGGGCGATGACCTCGCCCTCCAGGCCACCTACACGCCCCTGGCGGAAAAGGTCATCTCCACCCGGGACAAGCTCAGCACGGGGCTCTACCGCTCCTTCAACGAGCTGCCCAAGGATCTGCCCCAGGCCATCAAGGACACGGTGCAGAAGAACTATCGCCTGGGCCTCGTGGGCATCCTCAAGGACGAAAGCTTCTCGCCCAGCATCTCCGGCGAGTGGACCAGCAAGACTCTCAAGGCCGTGGGCCTGGCCATGCTGGCCATCCTGGTCTACGTGATCTTCCGTTTCACCGCCAGCTTTGCCGTGGGCGGCATCGTGGCCCTCATCCACGACATCCTCATGGCCCTGGGCCTCTTCGCCGCCTTCGGCTACGAGTTCAATGTGCCCGTGGTGGCCAGCTTCCTCACCCTCATGGGCTACTCCATGGCTGACACCATCGTGGTCTTCGATCGAATCCGCGAGAACAGCCACCGCCCCGAGTACCGGCGGGTCTCAGTCACCAAGCTGGTGAACGACTCCATCAACCAGACCCTGGGCCGGACCATCCTCACCTCCATGTCCGTGCTCTTCGTGTCGGTCTGCCTCTGGCTCTTCGGCGGCCCAGCCCTCCACGACCTGGCCTTCCCCCTGGTCATCGGCGTCATCACCGGCACCTACTCCTCCATCTACATCGCCGCCCCGGTGGTGGTGTACTGGGATCAGTGGTTCGGTGGCAAGGACAAGCTGAAGCAGCACGCGTAAACCAGCTCGTCGGATTGCAAAAATCGTGGCCCAAAAGCGGCCACGATTTTTGTTTGTAGAAGGACTTCAGGGTGTGGCCGGGTCCTTTGGCGGAGCCGCGCACCCCGCATAGCTTTTCCTCGCAATAATCGTGGCCCGCTTTTTGGGCCGCGATTATTGCAGGCACTCCGCTAGAAAGGACCTCAACTCTCGAAGCTCACCCAACCGGCCCGGCCGGGGATCTCCCGGCGGATGATCGCCTTCGCCGGGGGCTTGGCGGCCAGCAGCTCCGGCAGCCAGTCGGCGTGGGTGCGGGCCTGGACGCCACGCTCGTTGAGGCCCGCCAGGAAGGCATCAAAGGTCTCGAAGAGGGCGCCGCCCTCGACTTCCGTGTGGAGGGCATAGACGTTGGGGGCGTCCTCGCGCACCAGGTCCCAGACCTCGCGGTTCACCTGGTCCGGGGTGCGGCCATCCAGGCCCAGCAGCTCGTCAAGGGTGGGCAGGGTGGTGGGGATCTGCAGGGTCTTGAGGGGTTGCCCCTTCACGATGGGATAGAAGGGAGCCAGGCCCCGGCAGTCCCCGGCATAGGCCAGGCCGTAGGCATCCTGCAGCTCCAGGGTGGTGTCGTTGCAGCGCCACGCGGGGCTCACGGCGCCCAACGGTTTCTCGCCAAAGACAGTCCCGAAGGCCTCGTGGGCCTGGGCGTACCAGTCCGACAGCCACTGGCGTGACTTGCGGTCCAGCAGGTCGTGGTACTGCACATGGTCCCAGCCGTGGATGCCCACCTCGTGGCCCGCCTCCCGAGCCGAGCGCATCTGCGCCGAGGCCTGCTTCCAGATGATGGGGGCGGGGAGCAGCACGCCGTACATCATGGTTTTGAAGCCGTAGAGCTTGGGGCCATTGGTGCGCCGCATCTTGTCCAGGAAGCCCTTGCGGAAGATGCGGCGGATGGCTTTGCCGCTGTTGTCCGGGCCGAAGCAGAAGTAGAAGCTGGCCCGCATCTGGTGCTTGTCCAGCAGGCGCAGCAGGGTGGGAATGCCCGACAGCGAGCCTTCCAGGGTATCCACGTCGACGCGCAGGGAGATGGTCTTCATGGTTGGGCCTTTCGATGCTTTCATTGCACCCTCTAAAGGGCGCGGCTGCAAGGAGGCGGCTCCCCTATACTTTCCAGATGTCCAATCCGCGCTCCACCAGTGTCCTCCGCAGCTTCCCGCCGGTCTTCTGGCTGGCCAACGTCATGGAGCTCTTCGAGCGGGCCGCCTACTACGGCCTGAACTCGGTGCTGGCGGTCTATCTCACCAACAAGATCAGCGTGGGCGGCCTGGGCTTCTCAGAGCAGTCCGTGGGCTTCCTCCAGAGCCTCATTTACGCGTTCACCTACGTGATCCCCATCGCCGGTGGGGCCCTGGCGGACCGCTACGGTTACCGGCGCATGCTGCTTTTCGCCTTCTCCATTCTGTCGGCGGGCTACTTCATTGCCGGGAACGTCACGGCCTACGGGGCCGTCTTTGCGGCCCTGCTGCTAATGGCCACGGGCGCGGGCCTCTTCAAGCCCATCATCTCGGGCACCCTGGCTCGCACCACCACGGAGGAGAACTCCGGCTTCGGGTTCGGCATCTACTACTGGATGATCAACATCGGGGCCTTCCTGGCGCCCCTGGCCGTGAGCATCCTCAAGGGCTTTTCCTGGCGCTACGTGTTCATGGCCTCGGCCATCTACTGTGCCGCCATGCTGGTGCCCACGGTGTTCCTGTTCAAGGATCCCCCCCGGCCCGAGAACTCCAAGAGTCTCCGCGAAGTGGCCCACAGTGCCGCCATGGTGCTGGGCGATGCCCGCTTCATGCTGATGATCGTGGTCTACTCGGGCTTTTGGATCCTCTACTTCCAGACCTTCGGCTCCGTGCTCTGGTACCTGCGGGACTTCGTGGACGCCACCCCTGTGGACCGCTTCTTCGCCTCCTTCGGCGTGCACCTGAAGTTCGATACGGAGCACGTCACCGTGGTTAACGGCGGCACCATCATCCTGCTGCAGGTGCTGGTGAGCCGCCTGGTGAAGAAGGTGCGGGCCCTGCCCACCATGGTTGCGGGCATCGTCATCGGCACCCTGGGCTTCCTCTGCCTGGCGGCCTCCACCAATGTCTGGGTCTTCATCCTGGGCCTGTCCGTGTTCTCCATCGGGGAGATGACTGCCCACCCGAAGTACTACAGCTATGTGGGACTGGTGGCACCCAAGGACAAGGTGGCCGTCTACATGGGCTATGCCTTCCTCTACGGCGTCATCGGCAGCCTCATCGGCTCCAGCCTGGGTGGCTTCATGTATGGGGCCATGCTCAAGCCTGTCATCGGGCAACCCGGCGCCCAGGCCGCGGCGCGGCTCTTCTGGCTGATCTTCGTGGGCCTGAACATCCTGGCCGCCGTGGGCCTCGTTTTCTACGACCGGGTCTTCGCCGTGGACACCCCCGAGACCAACGAGAAGGCCCGCAAGGTCATGCTGGCCATCTATGTGGTGCTGCTTGCAGCCGGCCTGGGCTTCGTCTATGCCTCCCTGTCCGGTCCCGAGATCTCCTACAAGATCCTCGTTCAGGCCGCCATTCTGCTCATCCTGGGCGCCGGCGGCACCGCTGTGAGCCTGCGGAAACGGTAGGTTTTTGATCCACCGGTCGGACTGAAAAGATCGCTACCAAGACACCAAGACAGTTCTTGGTGTCTTGGTGGTGATCAGTTCTTTTTAGGGCTCGATGC
The DNA here is from genome assembly GCA_903913215.1 of uncultured Holophagaceae bacterium. Lineage (GTDB taxonomy): Bacteria > Acidobacteriota > Holophagae > Holophagales > Holophagaceae > Geothrix. Next base: position 435,299 of record CAIWKE010000003.1, on the reverse strand, counting down.
ACCAGTCTGGACCAACGAATTGGGACTGAGACAAGATCTCGAAAATAGCAACTCAGCGATCCTCGCAAACCCACGCCATTACTGACTCTTAAAAACATCCCGGGGGCTCCGAAAAAGAACTTCCGCAGACCGTTATCCGGATTATGATCATCGCGATCCCCAGTTCACCCCAGCCAGGAGGTTTTCCATGCAGAAGTCCCTCCACATCGATCCCAACAAGTGCACGGGCTGTCTCCAATGCGAGATGGCGTGCTCTTGGGAGAACTACCGAAGCTTCACGACGGCGAAGTCGCGGATCAAGGTGTTCTCCTTCCACGAAGCGGGCCGCTTCGTGCCTTACACCTGCACGCAATGCGACGAGGCCTGGTGCATGACGGCCTGCCCCGTGGACGCCATCAAGCTGGATCCCGTGACCGGCGCCAAGATCGTGTTGGATCCCACCTGCGTGGGGTGCAAGGTGTGCACCATCGCCTGCCCCTTCGGCACCATCAACTACGTGGCCCAGAGCGGCAAGGTTCAGAAGTGCGACCTTTGCGATGGGGCCCCCGCCTGCGCCAAGGCCTGCCCCACGGCGGCCATCACCTACGTGGATGCGGACTGGACCGGGCTGGAGAAGATGCGCCAGTGGGCCGGCAAGACCGACACGAATCCTGCGACCGTGTGAGGAGCGAAGCCATGGCATGGACCAAGAACGTTCTCCGCGTAAACCTTGAGACCGGCACCTGCACCACGGAGCCGCTGAACCAGACCTGGGCCCAGGATTACCTGGGCCAGCGGGGCCTGGCGACCAAGTACCTGGTCTCCGAGATCGACCCCAAGGTGGATCCCCTCTCCCCTCAGAACAAGCTCATCTTCGTGACCGGTCCCCTCACGGGCACCATGGCCGCCACGGGTGGACGCTACTCCGTGGTCACCAAGGGCCCCCTGACGGGCGCCATCGCCTGCTCCAACTCTGGCGGCTACTTTGGCGCCGAGCTGAAGTTTGCGGGCTGGGACATGGTGATCTTCGAGGGGGCCTCCCCGAAGCCTGTGTACCTGCTGCTCATGGACGGCAAGGCCGAGCTGGTGGATGCCTCACACCTTTGGGGCAAGACCGTCTGGGAGACGGAAGAGACCATCAAGAAACAGCACCAGGATCCCCAGCTGCGCGTGGCTTCCATCGGCCGCGCAGGTGAGAATGGTGTGCTCTACGCCGCCATTGTGAATGATCTGCACCGGGCCGCGGGCCGTTCCGGCGTGGGTGCGGTCATGGGTTCCAAGAATCTGAAGGCCTTCGCTGTCCGCGGCACCCGTACGGATGCCTATCAGGTGGCCGATCCCGAAGGCTTCTTCAAGGCCGTGGACGCGGGCAAGGCGGTGCTGGCCGCCAATGGGGTCACGGGCCAGGGCCTGCCTACCTACGGCACCCAGGTCCTCATGAACGTCATCAACGAGCTGGGCGCGTTGCCCACCCGCAATCACCAGGACATCCAGTTCGAGGGCGCCAACAACATCGGTGGCGAGGCCATGCACCTGAAGCGGCCCACGGATGGCAAGGCCAATCTGGTCACCAACGGCGCCTGCTTCGGCTGCACCATCGCCTGCGGCCGCATCTCCCGCATGGATCCGGGCCACTTCAGCGTAAAGGACAAGCCCCAGTATCACGGCGCCTCTGGCGGCGTGGAGTACGAGGCAGCCTGGGCCCTGGGCGCCGCCAACGGCGTCTCGGATCTGGAAGCCCTCACCTATGCCAACTTCCTCTGCAACGAGGACGGCTTTGATCCAATCTCCTTCGGCGCCACCGTGGGCGCGGCCATGGAGCTCTACGAACTGGGCCTCCTCACCAAGGAAGAAGTGGGCTTCGAGCTGCCCTTCGGCTCCACCGAGGCCATGGTCAAGCTGGCGGAGCTGACGGCCAAGGGCGAGGGCTTCGGCAAGCTCATCGGCCTGGGCTCCAAGCGCCTCTGCACCAAGTACGGGCGGCCGGACCTCTCCATGACCGTCAAGAGCCAGGAGTTCCCGGCCTACGACGGTCGCGGCCTCCAGGGCATGGGCCTCGCCTACGCCACCAGCAACCGCGGCGCCTGCCACCTGCGCGGCTACATGGTCTCGCCTGAGGTGCTGGGCATTCCCGTGAAGATGGAACCTCAGGCCACCGAGGGCAAGCCCGCCATGCTGAAGGCCTTCCAGGACCTCACGGCCGTGGTGGACTCCGCCGGCATCTGCCTCTTCACCACGTTCGCCTGGGGCCTCCAGGACATCCAGCCCCAGATCCAGGCCGCCTGCGAGGGCGACTGGTCCGAGGAGCGCCTGCTTCTGGTGGGTGAGCGCATCTGGAACCTGGAGCGGGAGTTCAACCTCAGCGCCGGCCTCACCTGCAAGGACGACAACCTGCCCCCGCGCCTCATGAAGGAGCCCGCCAAGACCGGCCCGCAAAAGGGCGCCGTGTCCAAGCTGGACATCATGCTGCCCGAGTACTACCAGCTGCGAGGCTGGGACAAACAAGGCGTCCCCACCCCCGAGACCCGCACGCGGCTTGGGGTTTGAACTAACGACTGATCACCGCCAAGACGCCAAGACGCCAAGAATGAAAATAGGGTTGTTGTTTCGCTTGGCGTCCTTGGCGGCTTGGCGGCTTGGCGGTGAAATTTTTCCTTTGTTTGAGTTTTAGCGAAGGTCGGGAGGGCTTCCCATGCGGCATCTGATCATCGGCAGTGGTCCGGCGGGGGTGGTGGCGGCGGAGACGTTGCGCAAGGCGGACCCCGTGGCTGACATCACCCTGCTCTGCGGCGAGCCAGAGCCGCCGTACTCCCGCATGGCCATCCCCTACCTGCTCAAGGGCGACATCGCCGAGGCCGGCACCCACCTGCGCAAGGACGCCGATCACTACGCCACGCAACGCATCCAAGTGGTCCATGGTCGCGCCCGATCCGTGGATACGACGGGTCGCACCGTGGACCTGGGGGGCGGCCAGCGCCTGCCCTATGACCGCCTGCTCATCGCCACGGGCTCCCGACCCAGTCGCGAAAGCATTCCCGGCATCGACCTCCCGGGCGTCCGCAGCTGCTGGACCCTGGAGGACGCCCGCGCCATCCTGGCCCTGGCCCAGGCCAAACCCGGCATCCGCATCGTCCAGATGGGCGCCGGCTTCGTGGGCTGCATCATCATGGAAGGCCTGCTCTCGCGGGGAGTGGACCTCACCATCCTCGTGCGCAGTGGCTACATGGTCCGCCGCATGATGAACCCCACGGCCAGTGGTCTGCTGCAGCAGTGGTGCCAGGCCAAAGGTGTGAAGATCTTCACCCGCACACAGCCTGCGGGGCTCAGCGCCGCGGATGGCGTGCTGCAGGTGGCCCTGGCGGATGGTCGCGTTCTGCCCGCAGACATCTATCTCAGCGCCGTGGGTGTGGATCCGAACCTGGACTTCCTGGCGGGCAGCGGCATCAACCTGGGCCAGGGCATCGTGGTGGATGAGCACCTCCAGAGTAGTGTGCCCGGCGTCTACGCCGCAGGCGACGTGGCCGAATCCCGGGACTGTCTCACGGGGAAGCGGCAGCTCAACGCCATCCAGCCCAATGCGGTGGAGCAGGGCCGCATCGCCGCCCTGAACATGGCGGGGCGTCCCACAGCCTTCAAGGGGAGCTTCGTGTTCAACGTGCTGACCACCCTCGGGCTAGTCTCCTCCTCCTTCGGTGAATGGGAAGGGCAGCCCGGCGGTGACTCCGCCGAGGTGCTGGATGCGGCCCGGTACCGCTACCTGAACCTCCAGTTCCAGGGCGACCGTCTGATCGGCGCCAACAGCGTAGGGTTCACGGACCACGTGGGCGCCCTGCGCGGTCTCATCGAAGGCCGGGTGCGCCTGGGCCGCTGGAAGCAGCGCCTGATGGAAGATCCGACACAAATCATGCAGGTCTACGTGGCTGGCGTACACTCGGTGGCATGAAGGTCACCCTCAAGCTCTTCGCTTCCCTGAGCGCCTACCTCCCGCCAGAGGCGAGGCGGAGTCTGCGCGTGGAGGTGGAGGTGGAGCCTGGCAGCACCGTGGGCGACCTCCTCCGCCGCCAGGGGGTTCCCGAGGCCCAGTGCGCCATCCTGCTGCTGGATGGGGTCTGGGTGGCCCCCGGCGAGCGCGCAGCCAAGGTGCTGGAGGAAGCCACCGTCCTGGCCATCTGGCCCCCCGTGGCGGGGGGCTAGGTGCCCTTCTCCCGCAGCCTGGAGATGACCCTCACCCGTGCGGACTTCCTCCGCCTGCTGCCCGGCGCCGTGGGCCGCGTGCCCGTGCAGGAAGCGGGCGACACCTATCTCGGCGGCGAGGGTGACCGCACCTGGTCCCTGCGCCTGGTGCCCCTGGAGGACCAGCGCCTGGGCTCCGTGAGCCTGCCCCGGCACCGCGTGGAGCTCCACCTGGAAGGCTACAGTCAACCCGAAGTTGAAGCCTTCCTGAGCCGCTTCCTGCGAGGGTTCCAGAGAGGTGGAGGGTAGGGTTTCGGAAACGATGGAAAGGTCCACCACGAAGCCTCTTTTTTGGTGTTTTTCTTCGAGTCTTCGAGTCTTCGCGTATTCGTGGTGGATCAGTTTCTTGAATACTCTAATCACCCCTGCCGGTGGCTGTGGGGCTGGTGGATGTGGGAGCGGTCGGTGCGGCGGGCCTGGATGAAGCGGTGGATGGGTTCCAGGTCCGTGCCGGGCAGGGGGCTGAGCACCACACCCAGGCGGGTGGGGTAGGGCTGGCCTTCCAGGTAGGTGAGGTGGCGCACTTCACCAGGGCAGCTGAGGTGGATATCGCCGGGCAGGTCCGCATCGATCTGCACGGTGGCGTGCAGTTCCACCAGCAGGGACTCCTCCAGGGCCAGGCCCACGCCGGTCTCCGTGAGGTTCACCAGGAGGGCGTCCAGGCTGCGGCCGTCCAGCAGCACTTTGGCCTTGAGGGGCGACTGGTCGGGACCGGCCACGCGCACGTCGCGGCGATGATGCAGGTGGGCGGACTCGCTGGGCCAGTCCAGGATGAGCAGGGTGCTGCCATCCGCGTGATGGACCGGGGCCTGGAGGCAGGATTCCAGCGTGAGCACCTCGTCCCCGAGCAGCACCGTCAGGGTCACCAGGGTGCCCACCTGGGGCACCGTATCCCGGGTGTGCAGGCCCGAAAGGGAGAGGCTGCTGCCGGGACGCAGGCCCTGGATGTGCAGGTCCCCCACCAGCCGGGCGTTGGCGTCATGGAGGCGGAGGCTGGCCATGGCCCGGGTGAACTGGGCCTGCAGCAGGAACTGCTCAAGGACGGGGGCGGAAAGGGTGGAAGCGGGTGACATGGTGCCTGCCTTTTGTTGTTTAAATTCCCTGGCTCAGTCGAGCGGCCAGGTTCTGATGCAGCCCCGCCGAGGTGATGGCCTTGGCTGCGGCCTTCACGTCGTATTCGAGGCGGTGCAACCGCAACCGCCGCTTACGGGGATCAAAGGTCATGAAGGAGGTCCGGGGATCGCGGTCCCGGGGCTGGCCCACGGAGCCCGGGTTCACCAGGTAGCGGCAGTGGGGTTGAAGGCTGAACCACTCGCCGGGCTCCAGGCTGATCCAGTTCAACTGGCCCAGGGACTCGTCCAGCTCAAAGCAGCCGGGCAGGTGGGTGTGGCCGAAGAAGCAGAGCTGGCCCTCGAAGGCGTCAAAGGCCTGACTGATCTCTCGCCCGTGGAGCAGGTAGGCGTCCTCGTCCACGGGGGAGCCGTGGGCGATCTGGTAGTCCTCGCCCACCCAGAGGGGTCCCACGGGCAGGTCCGCCAGGAAGCGCCAGTTGTCCTGGCGCAGCCGTTCCCGGGTCCAGTCCGCCGCGTGGCGGGCCGGCAGGCTGAAGCTGACATCGGATTCCAGGCCCGCGCAGACCTTGTCGTGGTTGCCGCGCACCAGGAAGCGGGGCCGCAGCTCACGGACGCCGTCCAGCAGCTGATTGGGGTTGGCCCCATAGCCCACCAGATCGCCCAGCAACACGAAACGGTGGATGGCCCGCCGACGCACGAAGCGCAGCACGGCCTTGAAGGCGTGCAGGTTCGAATGCAGATCGGAAAGGATCAAGTCCACTGGATGCCTGGGAGTTGTTCAACAGTCTAGCAACGCCAGGGCCAATTCCTGGGAACTGTGACCGAATGGCAGCAACTGTGTGGCCAGGGACCAGGCGGGCAGGCGCTGGGCCCAGCGGGCCATGAAGGTGGCCTGGTCCGCGGCCAGAGGGCGCCGGGGATCGAGGCCCACCCTCGCCCAGGCGGCCTGGGGGCTCTGGGCCAGCCACAGGGGCGCCGCCCCCGCCGCAGCCACAGCCGCCCGGTTGGTGGGGCTCTCCCAGGCGCCGCCGCCCAGGGCCACCACGGCGGGGCCAGTCAGCAGGCCCGGCAACAATTCCGACTCCAGGGCCCGAAAGGCCGCCTCCCCCTCCTCAGCGAAGATCTCCCGCACGGGGCGACCCTGCCGTGCCTCGATCACCTTGTCCAGGTCGTGGAAGGGCCGGTCCAGGCCCTCGGCCAGGTGCCGGCCCAGGGTGCTCTTGCCGGCGCCCATACCCCCCACGAGGACTAGGGTCTGGCCGGGCTGGAACGGCGGACGCACGCGCCAGCGCAGGCGCTGGACCTCCCAGCCCAGGGCCGCCGGGTCCGCCCAGCGAAAGACCTCCCCCACCATGGCCAGGGACTCGGCGCCGGCCTCGAAGCAGGCCTGGGCGTGTTCGAGGGTCAGCCCGCCAATGGCGATGGGGGGGATGTCGCGAGCTCTCAGAGCCAGGCAACCCTCACGCAGGCCTGCGAGGCCGATGGGTTCCGCGTGGTCCGCCTTGGTGGGCGTGCCGAAGACCGGGCCCACCCCCGCATGATCATTGGCCTCGGAAAGGGAAGCCCACTCCGCGGCATCGTGCGTGGAGGCGCCCACGTGGCAGCCCGCCAGCCCCGGCAGGCGCCGCGCCTCTGTCGGGGGCAGGTCCGACTGGCCCAGGTGCAGGCCCCAGGGCGCCAGTCCATCCTGGGCTGCCAGCAGGGCCAGGTCCGAGCGGTCGTTCACGCAGATGAAGGGCCAGCCGCCGTTCTCCTGCGCCTCGATCAACGCGGTCCGAAGCTCCACCCACTGCGTCTTGGCGTCCAGCGGCTTCCCCCGGAACTGCACCAGCGGAAAGCCCACCTCCCCCAGCCGCCGGATCTGCGCCGACAGCGGCTCGGATCGGGTGGGGTCGGTGATGGGGTAAAGGGGCGGGAGGTGGAGCATAGGATTAGTTTACAGGGCGGGGAAGTCTAGGGTCTGGAGTCCAGCCTGTAGGTCTCCCTCCTCAGACATCGCGCAGCGGTTTCTGAACCACCCAAGCCTAAAAGGTCTGCCCATCGCCTGGCCTGGATTCCAGGCCGCGGTCCGACCCCATCGAGAAGCCCACCCGGTTGTTCTTGAAGTCGAACCAGACGCGGGGCCACATGGCCTGCACCCCAAGGATGTTGCGCGCCCCCACCTGGACCTCAGGCTCAGACCAATGCCGGGACCCCAGTCGCACCTGGCCCGACACCATCTGGAAGGATGCCTGGTGCTGCACACCCTGGAGGTCGATGATCCTTCTGTTGGCTTGGGAGCGGGTGCATTGGCGCAGGCCCTGGGCATCAGCCTGCGAGAGTTCCAGGAAGCCCGTCGCGCCCGAATCACAGGTGGCCTCGATGGCCCGACCGGCGACCTCCAACCTCAAGGTGGGAGCACTGCGGTCATCCCTGATCTGGAGCTCCTGCACGTAGGCTCCTTCAGGACCCGCGCCCCACTGGATGGCCCGGCCCCGGAAGTCCACGCGGAAGGTCTGCCTGGCCAGGAGGTTCATGCCGATGATGCCGGCGATGGGCACCTCCAGAGTGCTGTTGAGGGCGCCCAGATCCATCCGCACGGCGCTGGGCCCCTGGAGGGAGATCGGTCCGCACTCAATGCCGTGCAGACGGATGGCCTGGGCGGGGACCGGCGCCCCGGAGGCACTGCGGACCCAGCCCGCCTGCCCTCGGCTGGCCGGGTCGGCTTCCCAGAAGCAGGAGGCCACGGACTGGTCGAGGACGGAGATGGAAGCGCCCGTGTCCACCAGCATCAGGGCCTCCCGGCGGTCACCATCGCGGCGCTGCAGCTGGACCTTCACCAGGGGCAGGCCATGGTGGTTCGGTTCCAGCGGCGTCACCAGGTTGGAGGAGGCGGCCCAGGCCGAACTCCCCAGCAGCACCAGGAACATCCAGAACAGTCGGACCAGCCAGGCCAACCTACGCCAAGCGGGCGGGGCCTGTCGTGAAGGGTAGTTGGTGTGGGGGTGGAGTGAGTGACTCATCACCCCCGAATCTAGATGTTGCTAGGCCTGTTTTTTGTGGCCAGCTCGCATTGTAAGAACATGTAGGAGCAAGATCTTACAATCAGGTAAGGCTTGACCCACCTCAGACCTCGCGCAGCGATATCTGAGCAGCCGCGAACGGCCGTTCAAGCCGCTTCCACCTCGGCAAACTGCAACCGCACCAACTTCGCGTAGACCCCATCCTGCTCGATGAGGCCCTCGTGGGTTCCGCGCTCCACGAGGCTGCCCTGGTCCATGACCCAGATCTCATCGGCGTCACGGATGGTGGAGAGGCGGTGGGCGATGGTGAAGGTGGTGAGGCGGTGGCTCACGCGCTCGATGACTGTCTGGATCTTGGCCTCGGTCTCGGAATCGATGTTGGCGGTGGCCTCGTCCAGCAGCAGGACGGCGGGCTCCAGGTAGAGCATGCGGGCGAAGGCCAGCAGCTGCCGCTCCCCGGCGCTGAGCTTCTGGCCGCGCTCGCCCACCTGGGTCTCCAGGCCCTCAGGTAGACGTCCCACCAGATCCTTGAGCTGGCTCTGCTCCAGGACGGAAGCGAGCCGCGCCTCATCCAGGGGCCGGTCCAGGACAATGTTGTCCCGCAGGCTGCCGGAGAACACGAAGACATCCTGGAGGACCAGGCCGAAGAGGCTGCGCAGGCTTTGGAGGTTCAGGTTCCGGGCATCCACGCCGTCGAGGCTAATGCCGCCTTCGGAGACGTCGTAGAACCGCATGAGCAGGTTGATGAGGGTGCTCTTACCCGCGCCAGTGTGGCCCACCACGGCCACGCGCTTGCCCTTGGGGATGACGCCGCTGAGCTGCTTCACCACGCGGCGGCCGCCCTCCTCGTAGGCGAAGCTGACGTCATTGAAACGGATCTCACTCGTGAAGCGGGCAGGGGGGGCGCCAGGCAGCTCGGGGATCTCCTCCCGGTTGTCCAGCAGCTTGAAGATGCGCTCGCTGGAGGCCAGGGCCGTCTGCATGACGTTGTAGCGCTCGGCCAGTTCACGGATGGGCCGGAAGAAGCGGCTGGACTGCTGGATGAAGGCCAGGAGCAAGCCCCAGGTGATGGCCCCGGCCTTGAGCTTGAAGCCCGCGTAGAAGATGAGGGCCGCTAGGGTGCCAGAGGTGATGAACTCCACCACCGGGAAGAACACGGCGTAGGCGAGGATGGTGCGCAGGAAGGCCTGGAAGTAGTCCTCGTTCAGTACGCGGAACTGGCGGCCGCTGGCAGCCTCCTGGCCGTTGATCTGCACCAGGCCCATGCCCGAGATCTGTTCCTGGAGGAAGGCGTTGATGGAGGCGTAGCGGCGCTGGGTCTCACGGAAAGCCTCGCCCGCATGGCGGCGGAAGATCTCCGTGGCCACCAGGAGGAAGGGCAGGATCCCCACCGCCACCAGGGCCATGCCCGCGTGGGCGCGGAACATCCAGATGACGATGGCCAGCAGGGAGAGCGCGTCCCCGATGATGGCCACGAAGCCCGAGGCGAACATCTCGTTCAGGTTCTGGACATCGCTGGTGACGCGGGTCATGAGGCGGCCCACGGGGTTGCGGTGGAAGAAGTCCGTGCTGCGGCCCATGAGGTGCCCGAAGAGCTGCACCCGGAGGTCCACCATGGCCCGCTGACCCACCTTGGCCAGCAGGAAGTAGCGGGTGAAACTTACGAAGAAGCCCGCCACCAGGACGCCCAGGAAGGCGCCGATGAGGGGGGCGCTGCCCGCCAGACTGCCCTGGCCCATGAAGCGGTTGATGAGCCGCAGGGTCAGCTCCGAGGGCATGACTTCCAGGAAGGCGCCCAGCCCCATGAGCCCGAAAAGCGCTAGGAGCGGGGCCCACTGTGGCTTGAGGTAGCTGGCCAGGCGCCACAGCAGCGTGTGGCGCATGGGCGGCTGGTCCACTTGATCGGACCGGAAGAAGGCTCCCTGTTCTGACATTCGAGCATTGTCCCACAGGCGGAGGCCCTGGCGGGCGCCTCTGCCGCTTAGCCCAGACCGATTGGGGCCAAGGGCGCTAAACTACCGTTTCCTTTGGAGAGCACATGGGTTCCTGGCTGTATTCCCTCCTCGTGGCTGGCCTCGTGGCCCAGGTGCCTTCCCCGGCCCCGGCCCTCGTTGCACCGGCCCCGGCTGAGCAGGCCGCTGCGGCCCGGATGCAGAAGGACGTGACCTTCTTCGCTTCTCCGGCCATGAAGGGACGCGGCAACGGCTATCCGGAACTGGATCAGGTTGCGGCCCGCATCGAGGGCGAACTCAAGGGCCTGGGCCTCCAGACCCAGGTCCAGCGCTACCCCTTCATCGCCCGGGTGGTGAGGGAGCGGCAGGAGGCCATCCTCACCAGGGGTGACAGTGGCCGAGCGCTGGTCTGGGGTAAGGACATCGAGGCCCTGGGACTCAGCGCCGATGCCGCCTTCCGCAACAAGGCCCTCACCTTCCTGGGCTATGGCATCCAGGTGCCCGGCGGCTATGACGATCTGGCGGGCTTCGACCTCAAGGGCCGGGTGGCGGTCATCGCCCGCACGGTGCCGGAACTGGACGCCTTCGCCCACCTGCCCAAGGGGGAGCGCAGCCTGCTGGTGCGCCTCAAGCGCCTGGAGACCGCCCAGGTGGCCGGCGTCATCGTGCTGGAGGACGCGGGTCTGCACCCGCTCCAGCGCGAGGAGGGCCCCGTGAAGCTGGAGATCCCTGTGCTGGGTCTGCGTCCCGAGGCCCTCGGCAGCGACTGCGGTGACCTGGACGCCCGCTTCAAGACCATCAAAGACACGGGCCGCCCCGCCAGCCAGGACTTCATGCAGGCCCCCTGGACGGCCCTTACCCTCGAGTTGAAGCTGCGCCGCGAAGAGGCCCAGCTGCCCAATGTCATCGCGGTCATCCCCGGCCGGGATCCCAAGCTCAAGGGCGAGTACATCGTCCTGGGCGCCCACATGGACCACCTGGGCCTGGGCGAGCGGCACAGCATGGGCGGTGCCGAGGCCCGCGGCCAGATCCACCCTGGCGCCGACGACAACGCCTCCGGCACTGCGCTGGTGGTGGAGCTGGCGCGGCAGCTGAAGGCCGAGAAGCCGAGGCGCTCCATCCTGCTGCTGCACTTCAGTGGCGAGGAGGAGGGCCTGCTGGGTTCCCAGTACTGGGTGCAGCACCCCACGCTGCCCCTGGACTCCGTGAAGTTCATGCTGAATTTCGACATGGTGGGGCGCATCGATTCCGCCGCGCCTAAGCTCTTGCTGGGCGGGCTGGGCGCCTCCAAGGCCGCCGTGGAGGCCACCCACCGCTTCATGCCCAAGGGCTTTGCGGTGACGGCGGATGTGGGCGCCAGCGTGGGCGGCTCGGATCACATGAGCTTCTCCCAGGCCAAGATCCCCACCTTCTTCTTCTTCACGGGCATCCACGGTGACTACCACCGCCCCGGCGACTTGGCCGAGCGCATCAACTACGCGGGCATGGCCCAGCTGGCCACCTTCGGCAAGGCCGTGGCCCTGGACCTCGCCAACGCCGACGCGGTGCCCGCCTTCGATCCCGAGACCGCCAAGCTGGCGGCCAAAGGGGACGGCGGCCCCATGCGCGTGGCCTTCGGCTCCCTGCCGGACTACGCGGACAACGCCAAGGGCTTCCGCATCAATGGGGTGACCAAGGGCTCCACCGCCGAGCAGATCGGCCTGCAGGCCGGGGACATCATTACCCACTTCGGCCCCAAGCCCGTGAAGAGTATCTACGACTTCATGGGTGCCCTGGGCACCTTCAAGCCCGGCGACAAGGTCGTGGTCCAGTGGCTGCGTGGCGACCAACCCATGCAGGCCGAGGCCACGCTGAAGGGCCGATCATGAGGCTGGCCACGCCCACGGGCTTCGCCACGGAGGTCTTCGTCCTGGAGAAGCCGGACCGGGACCTGCTACCTGAGGGGCCCTGGACGCTGCTGGGGGACCAGTGCCTGCGGGCCTCCTGGCTGGCGGCGGGCATGCCCGAGCCGGAGCACGCGCTCTGGGTCTCCGTGCCGGAAGAGGAAAAGCGGCTGGGCACTCTGGTGCCCTGGCTGGAGCACTGGGCCAAGGCCCCCTTCCACCGGGACCTCACGGTGGTGGCTCTGGGCGGCGGGGTGCTGTCGGATATGGCGGGTCTGGCTGCGGCCTTGTACCTGCGGGGCGTGACCTGGCAGGTCTGGCCCACCACCCTGCTGGCTATGGCGGATGCCTCCCTGGGTGGCAAGACCGGCGCGGACCTGGCCTCGGGCAAGAACCTGGTGGGGGCCTTCCACGCGCCCAAGCGCCTGGTGGCCTGCCCTGCCTTTCTGGACAGCCTGCCCGCACGGCACCTGGAGAACGGCCGCTGGGAACTGATCAAGACAGCCCTCATCCAGGGTGAGCAGGCCTGGGCCAAGGAGATGCTCCAACCTGGCCCGGTGCAGTTTGCCTGGGTGGAAAAAGCCCTGGCCTACAAGGCCGGCGTGGTCCACCGCGATCCCCGCGAGGCCGGGGAGCGGCGGCTGCTGAACCTGGGCCACACCCTGGGCCATGCCCTGGAGGCCGCCTCGGAGTACCGATTGCTGCACGGCGAGGCCGTGGGCCTGGGCCTGCTGGCCGCCTGTTTCCTGTCTGAGGCCCAGGGCGCCAAGCCCTTCCCCCCGGCCTTCCTCAAGGCCCTGGCCCGGCGCCTGGCGCCCCTGGCGCCCCTGGTGGCCCCCTGGTCCTCCTGCCTGCCCCTGCTGTCCCGGGACAAGAAGGCCAAGCAGGTGAGCGGCGCGGCGGGCGCTGGAGCCTGTGAGATCATCTGCATCCTGCCGCGCCCTGGGGAGCCTGCCGTCCAGCGACCCCTGGCCCCGCAGCAGTGGGAGGCGAGCCACGCCCGGCTCCTGACCATGCTCCACCAGGAGACTGCCCGTGCTTGATGTGCGCCCTTCCTTCCTTGCGCTACTCCTGGTGGCTGCCCCCCTGGGCGCCGAGGATGTCCGCGCGCTCATGCTCCAGGCCCGCGCCCTCCAGCTGCGCGGCGGCGGCGCCGATCCGGCGGCCGCTGCGGGGCTCTACCGGCGCGTGCTGGTGGAGATGCCCCAGAGCGCCGAGGCCCACCTCCGCCTGTCGGAATCCCTCCAGGAAGCCCAGGACCTGGACGGCGCCGTGGCGCCTGCCCGGCGGGCCGTGGAACTGGCCCCGCTGAACGCCGAAGCCCAGGCCCACTTGGCCCTGCTGCAGTTCCAGCGCGCCCAGAAGGACGAGGCCATCCTGCCCGAGGCGGTCAAGGAACTGCGTGCCGCCACCCTGCGCCTGCCGCAGGATGCAGAACTCTGGGCCCGGCTGGGGGAGACCTGCGAGCAGCTGAAGGACGGCGAGGGGGCCCTGAAGGCCTGGACCCGCCTGGGCCGCATGCGCCCCAGCTTCACCCCCGCCTGGGAGCGGGTGCTCATCCACGCCCGGGCCGGCCAGGACTATGAGGGCAAGCGGGAGGCCCTGCTGGCCCTGAACGCGCACCACCCCGAGGACCGCCACCTGCGTCTGCTGGAGGAGCTGGCCCGGGAGCAGATCAAAATGGGCTACCTGGCCCATGCGGAAGAGAGCTTCCTCCTGCTGGCCAAGAACCTGCCTCAGGAGCGGGGACTCTGGGAGAACATCTCCCTGGTGCGGATCCAGACGGCCCGCTACGCCGAGGCCCTGGAGACCCTGGCCAAGGCCGAAGCCCTCCAGAGCAGCCCCAGCATCACCTTCCACACGGCCCGTGCCCTCATGAACCTGGGCCATTTCCCGGAGGCTGAACGCCGCCTGCAGGGGATTCTGGATGCGCCACAGGAGGAGGACTGGACCGCCGATGGCGTGCCCATGCTCTACGCAGAGTCCCTGCTGCTCCAGGGCAAGGCGAAGACCCTGCTGGCCTTCCTCCAGACCCGGAAGCCCCGCCCCCGCACGGATGGCGAAGCCCAGGTGTTCAAGGTCCAGGCCGAGGTCAGCCTCAATGACTGGGAAAGCGCCCTGGCCTCCCTAAAGGAGGGCATCACCCGCTTCCCGAAAGTTCCGTTCTTCCAGCAGGCGGCCAAGCTTCCGCCCAGCCACCTGGAGTATCGCTTCTTCTCCCGCAAGGAGGCCCGCTCGGACCTGGAGCAGCTGCACCTGGAGGGCATGGCGGGTCTTTGGCAGGAATTCCAGCGCTGGGACAAGTGCCTGGAGGCCCTGGAGAAGGCGCGGAAGCTGGCCCCCCTGTCCGTGGACAGCCTCATCATGCAAAGCCAGGCCTATGATCAGCTGGGTCGCCACGCGGAGTCCCTGGCGGTGCTGCGGCAGGCCCAGGTCCAGGAGCCCACGAATCCTCTGGTGCAGAACAATCTGGGCTACCTGCTGCTGGAGCAGGGGCAGCAGCTGGAGGAGGCGGCCTCCCTCATCGAGGCCAGCGCCAAGGCCACGCCGGATAGCGGCAGTGTGGTGGACAGCCTGGGCTGGGCCCAGTTCAAGCTGGGTCGGATGGCCGAGGCCGAGGCGACCCTGCGTCGGGCCACGGAGCTGAGTCCCTACAGTCCCGAGATCCGCCGGCACCTGGGCGAGGTGCTGGTGAAGCAGGGCAAGCTGGCTGAAGCTGCAGAGCAGTGGGAACGGGCCCTGGCCTTCATCTTCCCGGAGCGGGCCGAGCTCGAGAAGCGCCTGGGTGACCTGCGGGTTCGCATCGCCAAGGAGCAGGCCCAGAAGCTGGATGGTGTCACGGCGAAGAGCCCCAACCCCAATGCCGATCCATTCGCCGACCCCAAGGCTGCCATCCCCGCCGAGGACGACGAGGATGACGAGTGATGCCCCTTCAGGCAACGCCCCCCGCCCAGGTCGCCGCAGCCACCGCCACACCCATCCGCGCCCAATACGGCTGGGGCTATGCGGGCCCAGACGGCGAAGGTGTCGGCACCCTGAGCCTGCTCATGGAGCCCACGAGCGGCCGTCTCATCATTGAGCTGCACGGCCCCGGGGAGCGCCTGCTCCTGTTGGAGGGGGACCGCGCCAGCGGGTACCACTTGCTGGTGCCCCGGCAGAACCTGGACCAGCGCGCCACCACCTTGGGTCAGCTGCCGCTGCCCTTCCTGCCCCAGGTGGCCAGCGTGGAGGGCCTCCTGAAGCTCCTCCGCACCGGCGAAGGCCCCGGCATGGTCGTGCAGAAGAAGGACACCCAGGGACCCCTCAAGCTGCACTGGAAGGGCAAGGATGCCCGCGGCAAGGACCAGCAGGTATGGCTGGACCGGAAGCGGTGGGAAGAGGGCAGGTAGGCTCCCGGGAGACGAGGCCAGCCTGGCTCCATCCGGGTTGCCCGGCCAGGGGAAGGGGAGCCTGTCTGTGGGTGGCACGCACCTTTCGATGAATGCCAAAGTTCGCAGGGGCAAGGCGATTTGGGCAGGCGTCAGCTCCCGGGGTGGTCAAGGGAGGCCCAGAAATAATAATATTGAGTCCTTGACTCAGTCTGTAAAAAACCTACATTGGCCTGATTCGTAATCGGAAAGTGCGCGCAGATCCTGAACAAACCCAAGCGTCCGCTCCGTGCGGCACCGCCACCTGAATGGAGGACAGACATGGCCTACGGAATCGTGCACCACTTCCCCGGCGGCACGAAGGAACAGTACGAGGTGACCATCACCACCTTGCACGGCAGCCGGAGCAGCCTCCCCAAGGGCCAGCTCTTCCATTCGGCGGGCGCCTCCCAGGGCGGGTGGACCATCGTAGCGGTCCACGACTCCAAGGAGAGCTGGGAGCAGTTCCGCAATGAAGTGCTCATGCCGCGCATGCAGCAGGGCATCTCCGGAGGGTTCTTGACTCCGCCGCAGGAGACCTCCTTTGAGGTCGCGAACCAGCTCTCCCACGCTTCGCTATCCGCGTAGGGCTCACATCCTCGGGTTCGCCCCGCAGGGAGGCCGCCCCGCCGCGATCCAGGCGTTGAGGATGGCATCGCCCAGGTGCTGTCCCGCCAACTGCAGCTGCAGGTTCACGGTGGGGCCCTGCTTGTCCCAGAAGATCATCCAGTAGGCGGGGCCGCGGGTCTTGGTGGTGCCGGAAAGGGGCGTCGTGCGGTCCGCGGCGCGGTCATCTTCCAGGAGCTGGGGCATGAGGGCGTGGGCGGCCAGGAGCCACTCCCAGGGGCGTTCCCAAATGGCGGGATCGGCCTGGGCAGGCTGGGCCTTCAGGGTCGCCTCGTTCACGTAGCGCTCCACCAGTCCGGTCTCCCAGCGACTGTGGACACCCTTCTGACCGCTCTGCTGGCCGTCGTGGTTGGTGGTGGTATGCAAGGGCACGTGGGCGTCGGCGACGTAGTGGCCCAGGATGGCCGTGGCGAAGCGGACCTTGGAGGCGTCGCCCGTGCGGAAGGCCTCCACGAGGTCTCGCCAGCGATCCTGGATGACCCAGGGCACCACGCCCAGCCGGTAGTAACCGCCGCCCACCTGGGCCTGGGCCGCCTCCAGACTGCGGGGTAGCTGGGCCGGATCGCCGTAGGGCTCCATGTCCAGGAAGTGGCGGGGGCCCTCCTTATGATCCTGCTTCCAGTGGTCCGGGTCCGAGGCGTGATCCAGAACCTCGGCCTCATGGCCCTGGTACCAGGCCGTCGGGCCTGCGGGCAAGGACTGGATGGCCAGGCTGGACACCACGCGATGGCCCCGGTTGCCCCAGGACCAGAGGGGTGAGGTGAGCAGGAGGAACAGCAGGGTCGGGCGATTCACGAGTCGTACCATCCGACATTTTCACACTCTTTCTTACTTTTCCAGGGGCCCCGTTCAGGCAAGGAGTCTCCGGTGCGATGCTTTCCGGCGGTGGCCTCGCCATCCGCATGAATCCAGTCTTCTCCACGCCCTTCGCCCACCCACAGGGGGCCGCCATGAATCGCCCAACCCTTAAATACCTCACCCGTCAATGGATCTCCCTGTGGTGCCCCCCAGTGGATTGGCCGCTCTTCGACCGGCTCCACGCCGAGTCCTTTGAGGACTACTCTGCGGCTGGGCATCCCCCCGACAAGATGGGGTTCGCCCTGGGCTTGGCTGAGCTGACCCGGGCCTTCCCGGACCTGCAGACCTGGATCGAGGATCTCGTCATCGATGAGCAGCGTTCCCGGGTGGCGGTGCGGTGGGTGGCCGAAGGCATCCACCGAGTTGCCTTCATGGGCCTGGAGCCCAGCTTCCAGCGCACCACCTTCACCGGCATCGAGATCCTCGAAGTGGTCGCCGGGCAGATCACCGGGCACTGGGGGGAGCGGGACTTCCCCCTCCGCTTCCAGATGCCTCAAGGCTCCCACGCTGACGAGGGTGTTCCGATGGCGACCAACCCGTCCGAGCTCGAATGGACCCAATTGAAGCAACTGGCCCAGACCAGATCGCCCAGGAGTGCTTCTGCCATCAGGTGCTGGGAAAACTCAGGGCCATTCTCGAGGATGAGGATCTGAGCTGCCAGAAGCCGTGCCTCACCGGTTTCAGCTTCTTCAGCGAGTGACGCCCATCCACGAAAAAGCTGATTGGCCGGGGATCAACGGGGATTCACGGGGATGATTTTCCTTCCCGGCTGTTCAGCCCAGCACCAACGCCCAGGCCTTGCCAGGTCCCAATCACGCCCAAAGTTTTTCTAGCTCAGCGCGGCTTTTGCCGCGCTGAGTCCTGAGTGATGATCCTGATGGCCAACCCCTATTCCGGGATATTCCCGGTGCGCTCCCAGCGGGTGCGGGTGAGGAAGTGGCGGCCGGCGTCCACGAAGTCGCCGAGCACATCCCCCGGACCATCGGGCACGTGGCCGTTGTCGTTGTCCGTGTCGCCTTCGCGGAAGCTCCACCACACGATGAAGGGTCGGCCGCGCAAGTGATCCACGGGCAAGAAGCCCCAGTAGCGGCTGTCCTCACTGTTGTCGCGGTTGTCGCCCATGGCGAAGACATGGCCCGGGGGCACGGTGACGGGGCCCAGGTTGTCCTTGAAGCCATCCTGGCGCAGGCTGTTCATGCCCTGCATCTGGTTGTGGGCGTGCAGGGCCAGTACCTCGGGGTCCGTGTGACGCCAGAGGCCCACGGGCCGCTCGGCATCGCCGGCGAAGCGCTCGGGGGGCCAGGGGCCGGGGGTGGGGCCTTCGGGGCTGCGGCCGAACATGTGCTCGAAGGCGCCGGTGACCTGTTTGCCGTTGATGAAGAGCCGCTTGTTCCGCATCTCAATGGTGTCACCGGCCACAGCTACGCAGCGCTTCACGTAGTCCTGGTCGCGGTCGATGGGCCAGCGGAAGACGATGATGTCCCCGCGCCGCACCGAGCGCATGGGGAAGAGGGCCTCTTCCCAGGCCCACTGGGGGCGGGCGTAGATGAACTTGTTGGCCAGCAGGTGGTCGCCGATCATCAGCGTGTTGCGCATGGAGGCCGAGGGGATCTTGAACTGCTGGCCCACGAAGGCCTTGAAGAACAGGATCAGGACCATGGCGAAGCAGATCACTTCGAGGTTGTCGCGCACCATCCCCTTGTCGGCGCCCGGGGGCAGCACGATTTCGAGGTCTTCGGTGGCGGGGGTGGCATCGGCCATGGGGGCTCCGGGGCGGGACTTCAGCGGCGTTTGATGGCGGGCAGGTCCGTGTACCCCTGGGCGACCAGGCGGTTCACGGTGACCCACTGAGTGCCGCGTTCCTCTATGCTCTCCACCTCGCCGAAGTTTGGCAGGTAGAGGGTGCGGCGACGGGGGCCCTTGTCAGGCTTGGCCTCGACCCAGATGCCGATGGGATCGGCGGTGCGGGGTAGGAGGGCCGCCCCGGACCAGGTGGCGCGACCCACCACGCGGAACTCGGTGCCCCGCTCGGTCCAGACGCTGGTGGTGGGGAAGCCAAGCGGCAGGAGCTGACTCAGGACGTGGTCGTCTTCGCCTAGGAGGGCTTGACCGCCGCCCTGGTGCTGTACCTTGGCGGTCATGGCACCTCGGATGCTGGTCAGGTCCAGTTGCACCAGGCGGGGCTGGCCCGGGGCCATGGTGGCCTTGGCCACACGGACCTGCAGGCGGTCCTGGGCACGCTGGGGCTGGGGCAGGGTGGGGTCTTCGTAGGCGAGGGTGAGGCCTTCCTCCCAGGGCCCATAGACCGGGGCCGGAGCTTGGGGCTGGCAGGCCAGGGCCAGCAGCAAGAGGGCAGGCGCCAGGAGTCGCACCACTCGGACCATCAGCGATGACCCTTGTTGAACTTGGCCAGCAGGTCCGTGAGGGAGGCGCTGGAGGCGGGCACGGCGGGCTCGGTGCTCACAGGCACAGGCCTTGTCTCGCGCTCGGGCCGGGGCGGACGCGGGCCCTCGGGCCGGGGCGGTCGGGCGCCTTCCGGGCGAGGCGGCCGCGGACCCTCAGGGCGCGGAGGCCGCGGTCCTTCGGGACGAGGGGGCCGGGCGCCTTCGGGGCGCGGCGGACGTGGCCCTTCGGGACGAGGAGGCCTGGCCCCTTCGGGCCGCGGGGGGCGGCTGCCTTCGGGACGCGGCGGACGGGCCGACTGGCCTTCGGGGCGGGGCCCCTGGGGTCGGCGATGCTGGGGGGGGCGACCAGCGGCCACGCCTTCGGGGGCGGCCAGCAGGGCCTTGATGGACAGGGCGATGCGCTTGGCCTGGAGGTCCACGGCCAGCACCTTCACCTTCACGGCCTGACCGACGCTGAGTGCGTCCGCCGGGTTCTTCACGTAGCGGTGGGCGATCTCGGAGAGGTGCACCAGACCATCCTGGTGGACGCCGACATCCACGAAGGCGCCGAAGTCCGTCACGTTGGTGACGATGCCCTGCAGCTCCATGCCGAGCTCCAGGTCGCTGGGCTTGTTGACGCCCTCGCGGAACTGGACGATCTCGAAGCGGTTGCGGGGATCGCGACCCGGCTTCTTGAGCTCGGCGATGATGTCCTTCACGGTCTCG
The DNA here is from genome assembly GCA_903913215.1 of uncultured Holophagaceae bacterium. Classification (GTDB taxonomy): domain Bacteria; phylum Acidobacteriota; class Holophagae; order Holophagales; family Holophagaceae; genus Geothrix. The sequence goes on along the minus strand of CAIWKE010000003.1, from coordinate 415,175 downwards.
ATGCCGGCCTTGTCATCCACGAGCAGCTTGGGATCCAGGGCGTCGAGCACCGCGTCGTTGCCGATGAGCTCCGGCACGGTCTTGCCCACCAGCTGGCAGATGCGCTGCACCACGGGATAGCTCTCGGGGTGCACGGCAGAGGCATCCAGGGGATCCTCGCCATCCTGGATGCGCAGGAAGCCCGCGGCCTGCTGGAAGGCCTTGGCGCCGAAGCGGCTGATCTCCAGGAGCTGCTCACGGCGTTTGAAGGCGCCGTGCTCGAAGCGGTGGGCCACGATGCCCTTGGCCAGGCCCTCGCCGATGCCGGCTACGTAGGCCAACAGCTTGTAGGAGGCGCTGTTCACGTCCACGCCCACCCGGTTCACGCAGCTCTCGACCACATCGTCCAGGCCCTTCTTGAGGGCGGTCTGATTCACGTCGTGCTGGTACTGGCCCACGCCGATGCTCTTGGGGTCCACCTTCACCAGCTCCGCCAGGGGATCCTGGAAGCGGCGGGCGATGCTCACGGCGCCGCGCACGGTGACGTCATGCTCCGGGAATTCCTCCCGGGCGATGTCGCTGGCCGAATAGACCGAGGCGCCGGCCTCGCTCACGGCCACGCAGATGAGGTTCGTGCGACCGGTCTCCACCAGCCACTCGCGGATGAAGCCCTCCACTTCGCGACCGCCGGTGCCGTTGCCGATGGCGATGGCCTCGATGGGGCTGGCGGCACAGAGCTTCTCGAGGATGGCGCGGCTGCCCTCCAGGTCCCGCTTGGGTTCGAGGGGGTAGATGACCTCGTTCTGCACCAGCTGGCCCAGTCGGTTGATGACCACCAGCTTGCAGCCGGTGCGGATGCCGGGGTCCACGCCCAGGGTGCAGCGCTGACCTGCGGGGGGCGCCAGGAGCAGGTGGTCCAGGTTGGTCTGGAAGACCTTGATGGCCTCAGCGTCGGCCTTCTTCTTGGCCTCGTAGCGTACCTCGGACTCGATGGTGGGAGCCAGGAGGCGGTCGAAGGCATCGCCGCAGGCTTCGTTGAGGCAGCGCCGGTAGCCGCTGCCCGGATCCACGGGTACCTTGGACACCAGCTGGCTCACGAGGTTCTCGCGCTCCACGATCAGCTTGACGCTGAGGATTTCCTCTTTCTCGCCGCGGCGCAGGGCCAGCAGGCGGTGGCTGGGGATCTTGCGGATGGCCTCGGAGAAGTCGAAGTAGGGCTTGAAGCGCAGGGCGGCCTGGTCGGCCTTCCGCTCCTCGCGGACCTCGGACTTGAGCAGACCCTGCTCGTGGAACTCCAAGCGCAGCCAGGCACGGATGGCGGCGTCTTCCGACAGGCGCTCCGCCAGGATGTGGCCGGCGCCCTCCAGGCACTCCGACGGGGAGCGCAGGCCGTCCTCGTCCTTGATGAAGGGCTCGGCGATCATGAACGGGTCGGCGCCACTGGCATCCGCCAACAGCGAATCCAGCAGGGGCTCCAGGCCGCGCTCCCGGGCCACGGTGGCCTTGGTGCGCTTCTTTGGCTTGTAGGGCAGGTAGAGATCCTCGAGTTCCGCCTTCACCCAGGTGGTCTCGATCTTGGTCCGCAGCTCGGGGCTGAGCTTGCCCTGCTCATCGATGGACTTCAGCACGGTCTTGCGGCGGTCCAGGAGGTCCTTGTAGTAGGCGTGCCGATCCTCCACAGCTCTGATGGCCACTTCGTCCAGGGAGCCCGTCATTTCTTTCCGGTAGCGGGCGATGAAGGGGACCGTGTTCCCTTCCTGCAGCAGCGCCACGATGGCAGCCACGCCAGCTCGGGGGAGCTTGAGCTCCTTGGCCATGAGGTCCAGCACCTGATCCACACCTGCTCCTTGCGATCTTTCCCTAGGGGAACTGCGATCATACCAAGGACGGGGGATTCACGCTTAATTAGGCCCCTCCCGCTTGATCAGCCCCAAAGTGCGGTCCAGCAGATCCTTGAGGTCACCATCGAAATCCACGGGAACCTTCAGCACATGGTTGACCCCGGCGGCCTTCGCGGATAGCACGACCCGCACATCCGGGGCCTGGTGGAACAGGAAGATGGGTGCATCCCCGAGGCGGCCCATCTTGCGCAGTCGCACTGCCACTTCGGTGCCCGCGAGAGGGCCGATCTGCTCGTCCAGGAAGATGGCGTCGATGTGCACCCGTTTGGTGAGCTCCAGGGCCTGGATGAGGTTCCGCGCCTCCGTGGAGCAGGAGTAGCCGCCGATGTGCAGGGTGCAGACGAATATGCTGCGGTCCAGGTCGTCGGGCATGATGACCAGCAGGCGCTTGGTCCGGCGGCGGAAGCGCAGGAGCCGGTCCGGGAGCTGCTCGTCAGTGGCTTCCAGCGGGTTGGTTTCGGGAGCTTCTAGGAGGCCGCCCAGCATCTCCTCGAAGCCTTCCGGGTCATCGGGGAGCTCCAGGTCCAGGCCCTCCTCCTCGGCTTCCCCCAGGGCCACGCTGTCCTCGTCTTCCGGTTCCTGCCCGGCCCCATGGCGGCGGCGGCTGGGGAAGCTGTGACCGAAGCTGGGCAGCCGACGCATCATGAAGCGTTCGAGGTTCTGGAAGTCCACGCTGCCCAGGCCCGTGAGGCGGAGGCCCAGGTGGATCGCCCCCCCGGCCACCGGGGCGCAATGGTGGATCTCCCCGGAGCACTCAATGGTGGGCAGGTGGGGCAGGTTCAGGATGCGCACCACTTGAAGCTCGTTGCACACGGTGAAAAGGTCTGGATGGGGGGCCAGGCGCCGGCCGTCCTGGACCTGGATGGCCCGCTCCAGGCGCAGGCAGAGGCCCTCCATGCTGAGGTTCACCAGGCGCCCCGAGGCCGCCATGCCTTCGAAGAGGCTTTCAAAGACCGCCACGCTGGCCTTTTCCCTGGCGCCGATGCGGGCGCGGTGGCTGATGCGGCGGTCCGCGAAGCGCACCTTCTTCGGCAGGCGGAAGCGGCTTTCCATGTAGCGGCCCCGATCGAGGAAGGTGATCTCAGCCTCGAAGCGCATGCCCGCCAGGGGGAAGTGCAGGGCCACAACCTCGCCCGGCTTGAGCCGCGGCACCTGGTGCGGAAAGCTGAGGGAGAAGGAGCCATCCTCTTCATTCACTGGCCCCACCCGGGCCCCCAGGCAGGTGGCAGGCTCCGAGCGCAGCAGCAGATGCACTAGGCTGCCCAGGCGACTCAGCTCCTCCAGGTAGGCCAGGATCTGCTGCGCGTCGGCCTGCACGGCCTCCCGGTCCGGCGGTTCATCTTTCCTGATCCCGAGCCGCTTGAGCATGAACCGTCCGCAGGTGTTGATTCACTATCGGCGATTCTGAAATAAAGCTGTAGCGACGTCTAGATTTTCCGGGAGGTTCCTTGCCGTTCGAGGGAGCCCAGGGTCAGCGGGGCTTCAGGCTCACCTTCCGCCGGGCACCCTCAGGGGGGCGCTCCAGCTCCCGCAGGGCCTGCTTCCACTCGCCGCCGTCCAGACCGGTGCCGATAACCACAGCCACGCAGGCCGGGGCGGTGCCGTCGGCGCGGAGGGGCAGGGGCGAGATCTCCAGGCGGCCGTCCGCCAGCTGGAAGGCCCAGCGGTCGCTGCCGTCGTTGCGGGGGGCCCAGCCCGCGAAGGCGCAGACCCCCTTGGCCCGCAGCAGTTCGCCCTGCTCCGGGGGGGCCAGCAGCAGGGCCTCCAGGGCGGCCGGGTCCACGGGGTGGTCCCAGTCCAGATGGAAGGACCGGGCCGCCGCGAAGCTGGTATCCCCACTGGGGGCCCAACCCTCAGGCAGGGGCCGCAGATCCCCCAGCCAGGGATCAGGGCTGCCCGCCGGGGCCTCGCCATGGCGTGTGGCGATGAGCGGGATCTGCTTGAACGCTGTGCGCAGCTCCGATTCCCAGGCGACGGCGGCCGAGGGATCCAGGTCCGCTTTGCTGAGGTGGATGAGGCTGGCCAGGGCCGCCTGGCGGTGGAGCAGGGGCTTGGTCTGGAGGTGGTCCACCGGGGCCAGGCACGAGAGCACCGTGAGCAGGCCCGCCAAGCGCAGGCGCCCGACCAGCTCGGGCTCCAGCTCCAGATCCAGCAGGTCCGTGGGGTCCGCCAGGCCCGTGGTCTCCAGCACCACGCGATCCGGCCCAACGCCCTGGGGCTGATCGCACCAGGCCTTGAGGGTGGCCACCACGTCATCCCGCAGACTGCAGCAGGCGCAGCCGTTCACCAGGTTCTCGACGCCTGCCAGTTCGGGCCGCTCCGCGTCCACCAGGGCGCCGTCCACGCTCACGGCCCCGAACTCGTTGATGAGCACCGCCACCCGCCGCCCCGCCGCCACCTCGGCCTTCAGCAGGCGGTTCACAGCCGTGGTCTTCCCCGCCCCCAGAGGGCCGGTGACGATGAGGATGTCCAGAGCGAGGCGAGGTTCCATCTACCTATGATGCCGCCTAGCCGCGAAATATGAGAGCGTGTTGGGGTGGACGCGCTGGATCTCAGTTACCGGGTGCTGGTCTCCCTGGCGGGGGCCCTGGCCCGGGCCTGCGCGCCGGGGCTGCCGGCGGGCTGGCAGCTGCGGCTGAGCGCCACCGCGCCGGACCTGCCCGCGGGGCGCTGGATCTGGCTGCACGCCGTGAGCGTGGGCGAGCTGTTGCTGGCGGATGGCCTGCTGGTCCGCCTGCGGGCGGCGGGGCAGCGAGTGCACCTCAGCACCGGCACACCCGCCGGGCTGGAACTGCTGCAGCGGCGCCTGCCGGATTGGGATGGCGGCACGGGCCTCATCAGCGGCGGGGCCTTCCCCCTGGACGATCCGGCGGGCCTGGAGTGTTTCCTGCTGCGGCCCCCAGGGGCCTTCATCGCCCTGGAAACGGAACTCTGGCCGGGCCTGCTGGAGGCCCTGGAGGCCCGCGGCGTGCCCCGCCTGGTGGTGAATGGGCGGCTCACGGAGAAGTCCCTGGAACGGGGCGGGCCCTGGCTGCGGCGGGCGGCCTCGCGGTTGAGCCTGGTGGCGGGCCGGGACGAGGTCAGTGCCGATGCCTTCCGCCGCCTGGGGGCCCCCCGGGTGGCCCTGGGCGGCAACCTCAAGGCTGACCTGCCGCCTCCGCGGCCCCTGCACGGGGGCTGGGCGGCCCTGCGCACGGCCTGGGCGGCCGCTCCTGTGCTGGTGGCGGGCAATACCGTGGAAGGCGAGGAAGAGCTGCTGGTGGGCCTCTGGGCCGGCCTGCGCGGGCGGTATCCGGGCCTGCGGCTCATCCTGGCCCCCCGGCAGCCCCGGCGTTTCGAGGCCGTGGCCGCAGCCTTCATTCAGCGGGGCCTGGCCTTCCGTCGGGCCTCGGCCTGGTCTGATCCTTCCCGTTGGCCCGACGCAGGCGTCTGGGAGGGCACCGACGTGCTCCTGCTGGACACCCTGGGCGAGCTGCCTGCGGCCTATGCGGAGGGCACGGTGGCCCTGGTGGCGGGGGGCTGGACCGCCGCGGGGGGCCACAATCCCCTGGAGCCCGTACGGGCCGGGCTGATTACCCTCCTGGGGCCTGGTTGCGCCAACTTCGGGGACCTGGTGCCGCCCCTCGTGTCCGCGGGCCTGCTGGAGATCGTGGAGATCCCCGCCCTGGAGACCCGGATCCTGGCGGCTCTGGCCGGGGCGCCCCTGCGCCCAAGCGCGCCCGGGGTCCTGCCGGAATGTCTGCAGGGCGCCTTGGATCGCACCTGGGGCCTCATCGCGCCCTACCTGCCGGCCCCAGATGACGCCCACGGCTCAAAATGAAATGGCTATTGTAGTAGGGCGACTCATTTTGAGATGGCGGCATAGACTGAGGAGCTGGGAGTCTGCATGAAACGTAGGGCTGCGCACATCCTGCTCATCGACGATGATTCGGCCGTTCTGGACATGGTGCAGTCGGTCCTGGGCCACTACGGCATGGAGGTCCACGCCTACCCCGACGCGGCCCAGGCCCTGGAGCTGCTGCAGAATCCCTCGGCCCCGGAATTCGACTTGGTCATCAGCGATATCCACATGGAAGGCCTGGACGGCTTCGATGTCATCCACAAAGTGAAGGCCACCCAGCCCCATCTGCCCGTGGTGCTCATGACGGGCCAGGCCTCGGTCGACTACGCCATTCGGGCCATGCGCCTGGGGGCTTCGAACCTCTTCATGAAGCCCGTGGCCATCCGCGACCTGGTCCAGAGTGTCTTCCATCTCGTGGACATGCACCGGGACTTCCGCCTGGCGGATGACGGCCTGCGGGGTCTGGTGAACGAGCGCCGCCACTTCCTCTTCCGCTCGGACGAGCTGGAGGTGCCCAGCCTCGTGCGGCACCTCTCGGACCGCCTGGTGCCCATGGGCTTCGCCTCCCTCAATAACGTGGACGTCATCTCCATGGCCTTCCACGAAGCCCTGGTGAACGCCCTGGAGCACGGCAACCTGGAGCTGGAGTCGCACCTCAAGGGCGACCTCTTCGCCGCCGAGGATGCCTACGTGACCTTGCGCGCCGAGCGCATGGCGGACCCCGCGTACGCGGGGCGCCTCATCGAGGTGCGCCTGGCCATGGACACGGAGCGCTTCGAGCTGGAGATCAGTGACGAAGGCCCGGGCTTTGACGCCAGCCAGATGTCGCCCCTGCCCGGCGACTCGGACCTGGCTCCCCACTGCGGTCGCGGCCTGCCCCTCATCCTCCTGGTCATGGACGAGGTCCACTTCAACGCCAAGGGGAACCAGATCCGCATGGTGCTTAGGCGGAAGTAGGCCCTGCCTGGGGGTGGTGGCGAAGCTCCCGGCCCCCGCAGTGGTTCAGGCGATGGTTTCCTGCAGGGCCTCTTCCGCGGGGGCCTGCTGCCGCCTTGCCATGTACTCCACATGCAGGGAGATCACCGAAGCCATCATGAGTGTGGAGTCATGGATACTCCCGCTCTGCAGGGTGATGAGGATGTTCTCGACTGGATTCTTGTAGGTCCACAGGACATTCCCAGACTGGGACCAGAGCTCAGGCGCAGTCTTGCGCTTCAGCAGCGCGAAGACCGCATGCGGTGGACCCTCGACCCAGCAGGCGGTGGCGTGGTGTCCCTGGTCGCTGAACCGGAGCCCACTGCGATCCAGCAGTTCCGCCAGCTTGGTCTTCAGTGCTTCGAGGTTGCTGATCCGATCGTCCATGGGCCCTCAGCCTGGTGCGATCGACAGCATGGCAGTTGCCCGAAGGCCCTTGGGCATGGGCCCCTGAAGTGTAAGAAAGAGTGTGGACAGATCCTGGCAATTCATGGAATCGGCAACCGGGATCGAGGCTCGCGACGGTGGGTGGGACGGCGCACTGGAAGAAAGCGTGTGGATGGGCCACCCCACAGGCCTGCGCAGGCGGGGGCTCAGCTCTTTTTGACGAATTCCGATTTCAGGCTCATGGCGCCGAAGCCTTCGATCTTGCAGTCGATGTTGTGATCGCCCTCCACCAGGCGGATGTTCTTGACCTTGGTGCCCATCTTCAGGGGGGAGGGGCTGCCCTTGACCTTCAGGTCCTTGATGAGGGTGACGGAATCCCCGTTCTGCAGGACATTCCCGTTGGCGTCCCGGATGATGGCCTCCTGCTCCTGAGGTGTATCCAGCGCCAGGGTCCACTCATGGGCGCATTCCGGGCAGACAAACCCGCCGTCGCTCTCGTAGGTGTAATCAGACTTGCAGGTGGGGCAGGCAGGCAGCTGGCTCAAAATGGAATCCTTTGCGCGGGGACGTCGGCTGGCTCGATGTTAACCGGCCCTGGGACCCGGGCTGTCTCCGGCCTGAGGAAAGGTGTGCTGGTGGAAGGCCTTCACAAGGGCGCAGTCGCAGTAGAGGTGACTCCGGTATAGCCACTTGAACACAGGCTCAACGTCGAGGTCTTTCGCCTGGAGGAAGGCCTTCACCTGCTTCAGGGTATGGTCACAGGCCCAGCCACGCTGTTCGAGCGTGCGAACCAGCTCCGCCATGAGGGCTGGTCCGAAGGGGGGTTCCCCAAAGATCGGGATTGGATCGGGTGGGGGTGGTTTGTAGGGCTCCGCGAAAATGGGCATCGGCCGACCTTGGGAAGGAAGCAGGGGCTCAGGCCACCTGCTTGGTGACCAGGAAGCTGAGAAGTTTCTTGCCCGGCCTCGGCGCCTTCGTCATGTCATGCCGAATGACGAGAAATCGGACTTCGCCACCCACCGCAATGTTCGTAGAGCCAATAGGATCCTCGACGACCACGGGATGTCCTTGATATGAGATCTGGTAGGCAATGAATTGAAAGCCAGCTTCATCAGCATAGGAAAACACCTGCTCGACCTTGGCCATCAGGACTTCAAATGAATTCCCAGGATCGCTGATGGATGTACCGTGCTCACCCGGCTGCTGTGCATAGGCCCGTCCTGCAAGGCAGAGGGAGAGGCAGAATGCTGCGGTCTTCCCAAAGGTCATGGCTGGCTCCTGATGAGAGCTGTGGAGAAGAGGGGGCTCAGGCGCGTGCTCGTTCCATACCATCTTGGATGGCACGCTTTAGGGTGTCCAAGTCAATATCCTTGAGCGCCTTGAACTTGATGCAGTACCCCGTGATGCTGGCCTTTCCGATTGTGGCTGCGTAATTTTCTTGCAAATACTTCTTGTCGTCCATGCCCATGATGTAGACCGACAGACCCGCTGAGTTCGCGCTGATACCTGCCTGATAGAACTCTTTGTTTTTCCCATCGGCGTATTTTTTGGTCAACGTGCCATAACCAATGCTTGGGTTGGACACCACCTTACCGCTCCCGTCTTTGCCGTCGAGAAACCAAAGTTGGCAACCAGGATTCAGCTCCAGGATGGCGTCATGGAGTCTCCGCATGTCCGTTTGCTTGGGCTCTGGGATCGATTCGAAATAGCGATTGATCTGATCAATGAGTGCCATCGCACGCCTCCGGGAAAATTGGTCACGCCAAACGGAAGAAGCTAAGCGGTCACGCTTGCATCGAGGTGCTGAGCGGGCTGAGATAGCGTCATACTGAGAGAGAGTCGGGGGCAATGCTGGGGGGGCGACTGAAGCGCAGGGTAAGGCGGAACTTGATGGAAGCACTGAAGGGCGCCATGACTATGGCATGGCCGAGGAATGGTGGGCCACCACGAGCCACTTGCCAGCTTTGCGATGAAACACGAAAGTGAAGCGTGCAGGTTTGAGCACGGCTTGGCCATCCCGGACATCCGTGAACGTGTAGTAGCCGGAATTAATGGCCATCTCGCCGAAGACGCGAATGTGATGTTCACCGATGACTACACGCGCTTTTGGCCTGGAAGCGGCATCCTTGAAATAATCCCAGACGGCAGCAGGCGTCGGAGCAATCGTTTTGGCGGTGGTTCCCCAGAACAATGCCTCTGCGTCGTACATGCTGACGATGGCTCCTGGATCCCGGCTGTCGTAGGCCGCCTGCCATGCCATGGTTGCCGCCGCCACTTGATCTCTTGTTACCAGCCCCTCAGCCCACAAAAAATTGGATGCGCCGATCACGATTAGGACGAAAAACGAGATGAGCACACGCATGTTGATGAGTCCATGGGTTATTAAGGGTTAGGCATCATCCGAGAGATTACACAAGAATTTAGAACCGCGGGTTGGGATTGCGCTGGTGCTCTGGGGGACGCCCAACTGCATCCCAGTGCTCAGTGATAACGCCTTTTTGAAGACGGAATATATCTGCAATTGAATACGGTGCAGCTCCTGGTGAAGGCGTGAATCGAGCATGGAGGAATACAAAATCACCCTCGGAAATTGACCGAATCACTTCCCAACGAGCTTCGGGAAATTCTTGGATGAGGCCTCCCAGGAATACAATGGTTTCTTCGCGTGTGCCGCCTACAACATCGGGCTTGTGCTCGATAAATGATGGGGATACATATCGCTGAAATGAAGTGCGCACACGCTTACTTACAAGCGCTTCGTTGTAGAAAGCAAGCACAATCCTTCTGTTTGTCTCAACGTCTTGGGTTGAGGTCAATTTTGAAGGAGACACACAGCCTGTCATCGCCAGGGCTGCTAGAAGTGAACACGGGATTGCGATTCCAAATCTCAAACGGACTCCAAAGGAGGTGGAAAAGCCAAACAAAGGAAGGTCACCGGCTACGCCTGCACCGAGGCGCTGAGAATGCGTAATGCCGAGAGCCCTGTCACGGTTCTTCCTTTCCATTCATAAAATATTGGATGGTGTGCTTGACGATGCCAATGACAACCACCACTAGTCCCGTGAAAACCCCAATCACAAACAACAAGCCAAGGCCAATCGGGTTCCCGTCACGAGGCCCAAAGAGGATATAGAGCTGAAGCGGGAGGTATCCGATTACGGCAATGATGAGCCCGACCATCAGAAATCTTGATAAGGACCACCGAGCATTCGTTCCTTCATGAAAATCACTCACGGTTGCGCCCTCCAAAAGAACCTGCTTGATCGTCCTTGAATTTGGATTCAACTTTGGGTGGCCTAACGATTCAAGCTAACCGGCCCGCCTGCACCAAGGCGCTGTGCGAAGCCGAGGAAGCGAGAAGCTGAGAGAGAGCGAAAGGCAGTGCAGGCGGGGTCCAGGTTGAGCGAAGGATTGGGCGAGGAATGATCTTCATTCTTTTCCTGGTGCAGACCCGTGAAAGAGTCGCAATACCCAGTTGTTACTTCTTCTCACGAACACGACCGAGAAGCGGTACGGGGCACTGAACCGAAGTTTGCCAGTGACCTTATTACTTACGTTCATTTTGCCCTCAACAAAAGCCCAAGCCGTATCACCGTTATGGCTGATATCAATGCGGTCCATCTGCCATCCGAATCCATTCGATTTATAGAGGCTTCCGAGCCAAACTTCCATGGCTGCGCGACCCTTGTAAACTTCTCCCTTGTCGGAGCCAATGAGAAGAATATCGGCCTGATCGTCAAATTTAGCCAACACTCCGGGCAGATCTCCTCGAATGGAAGCCTCACTGAAACCGTCAATTGCCTTTCGAATTTCAGCCTGGACAACCTCGGAAGAAGGCTGTGGGAGAGTGTGTGTGGATGCACAGGCAAGGAGGCCTGCCAATAGGACCAAGGGGAGAGCAAACAATCGTTTCACACAGCCTCCTTAGGCAGATGGATCGATAGTGGCCTAGTTCGGGTAACGCCTAACTTTGAATTTGACGAACCACTGGACCCGCCCGAAGGATCGTGTAAGCAGGATCCCGGCCCCAGTGAAGCATAGATCATTCTTAAGGAAGTGTGATTCTTCAAGAATTAGGGCGGCCCTAAATAATCCGGATGGATGTTACGCCGCCGCCCTCCCCCGACTTCTGGATCAACAGCGGGTCGTGCTGCGGAGAATGCACTACAGCCTCCGCACGAAGGAGGCCCACTCGAACTGAGGGCGGCGGTACATCTTATTCCACGGGAAGCATCATCCATGAGACATGGGGGCGGCGGAGGTGGAGGTCCTCCTCACGGATCTCGCGGTGGAGGGGTTTGGCGAGTTCCCTGGACGTCCTTTAGCTTCGAATCGATTCCCCGGCCATTGAAACCGCCGAAAAAGCTGCTGATCCTTGAAAGAGCACTACGACGAAGGGGCTCAAGCGCCCAGGCCCCTTCCTCCCTCGCGATAGGGGGAAGCATCCAAAGCTAGTCCAAACGAAAAACGCCGGCAAAGCCGGCGTTTTTCGCATTCACGGACCTCCAAGCGAGAACGAAGGCCTAGAACGCACCTTCCACAAACGCCTTCAGCTGCGGCTTGGGCTGGCCGCCGATGAGCTTGTTCACGGGCTTGCCGTCCTTGAAGACGATGAGGGTGGGGATGCTCATGATGCCGAACTGGCCGGCGACGCCGGGGTTCTCGTCCACGTTCATCTTCACGAACTTGGCCTTGCCCACCATCTCGGCGGCCAGCTCGTCCAGGACGGGGGCGATCATCTTGCAGGGGCCGCACCAGGGGGCCCAGAAATCCACGAGGGTGACGCCCTGGGCAATCACTGTGGGGAACTCGGCATCCGTGATGTGAGCTACGAGGTCGGACATGGAAACTCCTTTCAAGAGTCTGGTTGGGCGCCCTGGCTTCAGGGCCCGGCTTCAGGGAAGGGGCAGGGGGACGTCAGGATTGGCGCCGCCCCACTGGGCGATGGTGAAGATGCTCATGTAGCGCTCGTTGGTCTCGCGCAGGCGCTGGGCCAGGACTTCGCAGAGGGCGTAGAGGACCTTGAGGGCGATGCCTTGCTGGGACTCGATGAGGGTTCGCAGATCCTGGAGGGAGAGGAAGAACAGCTCCGTGGTCTCGTTGGCGATGGCGTCCGCCGCCCGGGTGGTGGAGTCGATGAGGGCCATCTCTCCGAAGAAGGCGGGGGGCTCCAGCACGGCCAGGGCTTCCTCGCCGGTGGCACTCTGCTTGGAAATGCGCACCGAGCCTTTCATGACGATGTACATGCCGTCGCACTCGTCGCCCTCACGGAAGATGACCTCGCCCGCCGGGAAGCTGCGGATGCGTCCGATCATGAGCACCTGGGCACGCTCCATCTCGTCCAGATTCCTGAACATGGGCGACTGGGTCAGGAAGGTGGCGTCGATCAAGGTCGATCCGGGGTGGGGTTGGCCGCAGAGGGTTCCAGGGGCACATGGGCGCAGAGGTCGAGTCCGAAGCCACGGAGGCCAATGTACTTGGTTTCGTGGCGGCTGAGGAGACGCATTTTTCCAACGCCCAGGAGCTGCAGGATCTGGGCCCCCACGCCGAAATCGCGGTCGCTCATGGTCTGCGGCGCGGGCTGGCCCTCGTCCGCCACGCCCGGGGTATGGGCGTGCCGACGCAGGTAGACCAGGGCGCCGCGGCCCTCCTTGGCCAGGGCGGCCATGGCCTTCTGGAACAGCCCATCCGAAAAGCCATGCAGGTCATCGGGCAGGGTCTCCACGTGGACCCGGACCAGGGGGGGCTCACCGCCGTCCAGGTCGCCCAGCACGAAGGCCAGGTGGCTGCCCCCGTCCAGCAGGCTCTGGAAGCGGTGGACCTTGAGCTCGCCCCAGATGCTGGGCATGCTGCGGACCTCCAGGGGCTTCACTAGGGGTTCCTGGCGCAGCCGGTAGGCCACCAGGTCCGCCACGGTGACCAGGAGCAGGTTGTGCTGCTGGCAGAAGGGGACCAGATCCGGCACCCGGGCCATGGTGCCGTCGTCCTTCATGATCTCGCAGATGACGCCGCTAGGGTGCAGGCCCGCCAGGCGGGCCAGGTCCACGCTGGCCTCGGTCTGGCCCGTGCGGGTGAGCACACCGCCGGGGCGGGCCCGCAGGGGGAAGACGTGGCCGGGCTTCACGAAGTGCTGAGGCTTGGCCTCGGGGTCAATGAGGGCCTGGATGGTGCGGGAGCGGTCCTGGGCGCTGATGCCCGTGGTGGTGCCCTCCCGGGCTTCCACGGAGACGCAAAAGGCCGTTTCGAAGGGGCTGGTGTTGTCCCGGACCATGAGGGGGATCTGGAGCCGGTCCAGGGTGGGCCCCTCCAGGGCCGCGCAGATGAGGCCCCGGCCGTAGGTGGCCATGAAGGCGATGGCTTCGGGGGTGACGTGCTCGGCGGCGAGGGTGAGGTCGCCCTCGTTCTCGCGGTCCTCGTCATCCACCACCACCACCATGCGACCCACCCGGATGGCGGCGATGGCGGCCTCGATGGAGGCAAAAGGGGAGTCGGGGCGGTTGCTCATAGCCCCCCAGCATCGCGCAGGAGACCTTCCGGGGGAAGGGCGCACTCCATGGTAAGGTTTGTCATCTTTTTATTATTCCCGAGAGGTAACGCTCATGTCCCAGGGTGTCATCCAAGGCTCCATGCGCGAGGCGCCGCTGCCCGATATCATCCAGCTCGTGAGCCAGGGTGGAAAATCTGGCTGCTTCCACGTGCAGCAGGAGTCGGCCAAGGCGCGGATCTACCTCAAGGATGGCAAGATCATCCACGCGGTGACCCACTCCGGGGAGGGCTTCGAGTCCCTCATGGAAGTGGCCCTGTGGATCGAGGGCAACTACCGCTTCGAGGAAGTCGTCCCCGATGTCCCGGTGACCATCACCAAGCCCAATGCCTCCATTCTCATGGAGCTGGCGCGGCGGATGGACGAGTGGCGGGTCATCAGCCAGAAGATCCCCTCCGTGGACCTCTACCCCGCCTCCACCCTCCTGCCTGGAGAGACGGCCCAGGGTGTGAATCCCCGGGAGGCCAGGCTCCTGGCCCAGGCCACGGGCTACTACAGCGTGGCTGAGCTGGCCGAGCTGGCGGAGAAGCCCGTCATGACCCTGGCCAAGGACCTCTACGGCCTGGTGATGGCCGGCCACGTGGTGATGAAGGGCATCCGCTCTGGCAAGGCCCCCAAGCAGGAGGCCCCCCGGGACCTGATTCCGGTCTCCCAGCTGCTGGGGGGCGGCGCGCCCACCCCCATCGCGGAGTTCATCCAGGAGGACGAGACGGCCATCGTGCGCCTCCAGGCCCCGCCGCCAGTGCCCCACCGCTTCCCGGAGCAGGAGGAGCCCCTGCCCGAGACCGTGGGCGGCGGCATCGCCAACCTGACGCCCCCCCCGGCCCCGATTCCCGCCCCGGCACCCAAGCCCAAGCCTGTGGCTGAGGATCCCCAGCGCACCGTCAAGCTCATGAACTTCACCCAGCGCATCGCCCAGGCCGCCAAGATGGTGCTGCCCGAGACCATGCACGAGGTGGTGGACCGCCTGCAGTCCAAGGCCACCCAGCAGATCATCTCGGGCGAGGGACCGGAGGCGGTCAAAGGCCTGGCCCTGGCCATCAGCCGCAGCGCGGTGGACGCGGGCCTCGACGCCGACATGGTGCGCACCTTGAACACCCACCTGAAGGCACTCTTCAGCACGAAATAGGTCGAACCCATGACATCGCGATTCCTGTCGGGCCTCCTGGCCGCCGCCCTGCTGCTGCTCTCGGGATGCAAGGATCCCAGTGCCACCGCGGGCAGCACCAGCGGCGCCGCGCTCTATGCCTTCGACTCCACCACCAGCACGGTCCTGGTCTGGACGGACCTGGGGACGCTCTACACCACCCCCACCGCCGCCACTCCCACCAAGACCCTCACCTCCAGCGCCTTCACCAAGGTCACCAACATGGCCTGGGGCGGTGTCTGCCTGGACAGCAGCAGCGGCATCCTCTACCTGGTCTCCGCCGATGGCAACATCGTCCGCGTGAAGAACCTCCGCTCCCAGTCCGGGGCCGTCACCAGCACGGACGTGGTGAGCTTCCAGCTGGCCAGCAGTACCCCCTTCCTCAGCAACAGCACCTTCGGGCAGGCGGCCATTGATTCGTCCACGAACACCCTCTACATCACGGAAGCCAACACCAGCAGCACCCGCATCTGGGTGGTGCCCAACGCCAGCTCCCAGCTTCAGGATGCCTCCGTGGCCCTCCAGGCCCTGCAGGTGACCGGGGACAGCGGTGGCACCGGCGTGGCGGCGGGGGGCGGCGTTGCTTATGCCTTCTTCAAGGATGGCAATGGCGTGGGCATCGACCTCCTAGGTGGGCCCCGCCTCCGCCAGGGCAATGCCTCGTCCTTCAGCAGTTCCAACACCATCGTCGGCAGCCTCACCACCCTGGGCATCTATGGGTCCCTGGCCCTGGACACCGGGAACAGCTACCTATACGTGGCCCGTCACAACACCGATGCCGTGAGCACCCTGGCCCCGGTCCTGGCCTTCAAGACCGGCCAGTTCGGCGCCACCTACAACCAGGCTCCGTCCCAGAGCCTGGGCAGCAGCACCGAACAAGCGGACCTTCGGGTGCTCGCGCATGCGGGCGTGAAGGACTGGCTGGTGGGCCTCAGCGGCGGGGGCACCACGTCCTCCTCGGTGACCCCCACGGGTTACGCCAAGATCCACCTTTGGAAGTCCCCCCTCAGCGGCACAGCGGCCGTGGTGGTCACCACCACCTCGGGCTCGGTCCTCAAGGGCCTGGCTGTGGACGGGAACGCCTCGTGACGGGCCTGCGCCTGCTGGTCCTGCTGCTGCAGGATGTCTTCCGCGACCTTTACCGGCACCGTGGCCAGTATCTGCTCTCCGTGCTGACCCTCAGCTCCGGCCTGCTCATCGCCGGGGGCGGTTTGCTGGCCGTGGAGACCATCGACCGCTTCATCGGCCGCCTGGAAAGCCTCTCCAAGGTGGTGGTCTACGCGGCCGAGGGCAAGTCCCTGGCCGAGACCGAAGCCAAGCTCAGACGGGATCCCCGCTTCCGCGAGGTCCACCGCCTCACCGCCGAAGAGAACCGCAAGCACTTCCTGGCCACCACCCGGGAGGCGGGCCTGCTGCTCGACAGCACGGGCCTGAACGCCCTGCCCGAAAGCCTGGAGCTGTCCTTGCGCCAGGACCTGGCCGCGGCGGGGCGGGCCACGGAGGTCGGCGAGAGCCTGCGAAGCCTGCCCGGCGTGGGCGACGTGCTGGTGGACCAGGAGCGCCTGGACAACCTGCACCGCCTGGGCCGCATGCTTCGCTCGGCCCTGGCCACCCTGGGCGTGCTGCTCATGCTGGCCGCGGGCTTCGCCACGGGCAACGTGATCCGCATGAGCATCCTCTCGCGGGAGGAGGAGATCACCATCATGCGGCTGGTGGGCGCCTCAGAGAGCTTCATCCGCACGCCCCTGATCCTGGAGGGCGCCTTCCTGGGCCTGGGCGGCAGCCTCGTGGCCTTGGGGGGCCTCTTCGCCCTCTGGCTGCCCCTGTCCCGCGGCGTGGGCGGCCTCTCGCCACTGCTGGTGGAACTGGCTCGCCTGGGCTTCTTTTCTCCCACCAGCATGGCCCTGCTGATCGCCGTGGGCTCCTCCACCGGCGCCCTGGGCGCCCTCTGGGCCTTCTGGTCCACCCGCAAAGCCCAGCGCGCCGAAGCCGCGCTCATGGAAGGCGCGGGCTGAGGGGTTGGGTTTCCTCCTTAAAGCGGGGAGCAGGCTCAGCGCGGCGGAAGGCGAGGGCGGAACGGGGAATGCAGAGGCCGCGCTGAGTTAAAAACACATGGCGCGGGTGGCCTTCGGCAACGTTCAGTTCTTGGAGGACAGGGCGGCGAGGCCCGCGTCGAGAATGGACCAGACCTTCGTGTATTCATCCGGCGTGGCGGTCAGCTGCAGCTCAACTTCGAGGTTGGTGCCGTTGGCGGTGCTCTTTTCCAGCCTTCTTGAGAGCAGAAGATACGCATGAGTCGAGCCGGGCTCATCCGGCTGGAAGAGGAGGCTGCCTTCCATGGTGATATTCATCAAGCCACGGCTACGAAAAGGGTCGGCTCGCTGCCTGGAAAAGGAAATCAAGCCCAGGTGCTCATTGACGCTGCGCACGACATAACCATTTTCGAGGAGCAGGGGCAGCACCCATGGGCAGACCAGGTTGGAAGCAGCCTTCAGCGTCCGCTCCTGGGCCAAATGAGCTGGAGCCTGGGGCCCTGCCGTTGAAGGTGCAGGGACTCCCGCGTGGAGGGTGGAAATACCTCCCAAGAGGACCGTGAGCCTGAGGGCACGCGAGAAGGCGCCGCGATTCGACATGTCTGATCTCCCAAAGGTCATCGTTGAACTGACCCCGTGTGGAACGCCATGGTTGAGCGTCACCAGCCGTTCCAGGGTGCTCTGGAAAAGCTGGGGGAGCGAAACAACCATGAAAGCGAAGGTTTTCGGAGGCTCGGAGAAGAGCCATTTTCTCCGGGGATGAACGGTGATGGACGGGGATAGGAATGGTTCTGCTTTGCATCCCCGTCCATCCCCGCCATCCCCGGCCAAAATACTTTGTCTTCCGGTGGTTCCTGTCGAACGAGGCCAGCCAGATAGTGATCCAGCCAACCCCGTGAATTCAAAAATTTGAAACCACCGATGATTCACTGAGGCCCAAGCGGCCTTCCTCATTGAATCAAAGCCCCGTCAGCGGATTTCTAACCTGGGCCCATCTGTGCAATCTGTGGTTAAACCCGCTTCTGCTTTTCCAGCAGATCCAGCTTCGCGGCGGTGATCAGGCCTTCCGACGTCCCCCGCAGGGTGCAGGTATGCCGGGCGGCGAGCTGGCCGCGTTGGATGGCTTCCTCCAGGGAGCGGCCCTCCAGCACGTAGCTGCTGAGGAAGCCCACGGCCAGGGCATCCCCGGCGCCGTTGGTGTCCACCACGGGGCGGTCCAGAGCGACGGGTGGGAAGACCCGGAGGCCCTGCGCGGTGGCCAGGGCGCAGCCCCGCGCCCCCAGCCCCGAGACCACAATGCGATCGGGATGCCCCTTCAGGAAGGCCGCCATGAGCGGTCCCGGCTCTGCGTGGTTGGCGCAGGAGAAGAACAGGATGTCCGCTTCCCGGATGAAGTCCGCGCGGTAGGTGTCGGTGGGATCCGCCACGTCCTGCAGGTCGCAGGCGATCACGAGGCCCTCGGCCTTCGCCAGGGGCAGCAGGTGTCGCGCCCACTGGGGGATGTTGACGTGGGCCAGGCGGGCACCCTTCATGACGTCGCGGCAGAGGTCCAGATCCACGGCCAGCGCGGCGTGGCCCTTGCCGTCGTAGAAGTTCTTGCGGCGCCCGTCCCGGTACATGAGGTTCACGCTGCGGGCGGTGCCGCGGGGGTCCAGGGCCAGGCCACGCAGATCGATCCCGTCGCTGCGAAGGGTCTCCCGCACCAGCCGCCCGGCCGCGTCAGCGCCCACGTGGCCGATGAAGGCCGTGCGGTGCCCCAGGCGGGCATAGCCCCGGGCCGCGTAGGCGCCCGCCTGACCCACGCAGTCCAGGTTCTCCGTGAAGTTGGCCTCACGGCTCCAGTCGATGTCGGCCCCGGGCAGGAAGACGTTGGTGTCGATGCCCGCGTTGCCGATGACGACGACCTCCGGCGAGGTCATCCCTTCCACCGCCGAGGATCCTCCTCGCGCAGGCCCAGCTGGTCCAGCACCCGCGTGGCGAAGGTGTCGAAGAGGTCGTGCATGGTGGTGGGGTGGCTGTAGAAGCCCGGCATGATGGGCATCACCACGGCCCCGGCGTCATGGACCCGCAGCATGTTCTCGAGGTGAATGCGGTTGAGGGGCGTCTCCCGCAGGCAGAGCACCAGGGGGTGGCGCTCCTTGAGGCAGACATCCGCGGCGCGGCTCACCAGGGTCTCACTCACGCCGGCGGCGATGCGGCCCAGGGCCCCGGCGCTGCAGGGGATGAGCACCATGCCGTCCTGCCGGTACGAGCCTGAGGAAATGGCCGCGCCCAAGTCCCGCTCGTCGTGCAGTTCCACCTTGGGCAGGGCTGCCAGCTCCTTCGGGGTGAGGCCCGTTTCATCCAGCAGGCAGCGCTTTCCGGTGGGGGAGAGCAGCAGGGTGACGCGCTCCACGGCGGGGTTGCTGGAGAGGCGCTTGAGCAGGGCCACGCCGAAGGCCGAGCCGGAGGCGCCCGTGATGGCGACGGTGTAGCGGAGGCCCATGGCTACTCCTGCCCCGGCCGGTAGGGGCCGTAGAAGATGGCGTTGAAGAGCAGGCGCCGGGTGAAGGGCGTCTGGGCCCGGAAGACCGGATCGCCCGCAACCAGGATCAGGGTGCCGCGGCCCGAGTGCTCACGCAGGGCGTAGGCGCTCTGCTGCAGCTTGGCCTCCATGGGTTTGGACAGCAGGCCCGAGACCTTCAGGTCCTCCTTGGGGAAGTAGAGCGGGTTCTCGCCGCCGGCGCTCAGTTCCAGCACCGGGTCGCCGGTGACCAGCACCGCCGCGCCCTGGGGGGCGTGGAGGCCCCAGCCCAGGGGGTGCGAGCCGTCCACGCGGACCTTGAGGAAGGCGCCGGGAATGCTCTCCTCCAGGCTGCGTTCCTCGCGCTTGTCCCAGGACCGCACCAGGTCCGCAGGCTCAGCCTTGGGGGCCTCATGCTTGGGATCCTTCTCCTTCAGGCGGGCCTCCTCGGCGCCCTTGGCCAGGAGGTGGAAGTTGGTGGTGGTGAGTCCAGCCCGGGACGCGTAGGCCGCGCCGCCCTGGAAGGCCAGGAGGGTGCCTCCCTCCGCCAGCCAGGCCTTGAGTTTGGCGGCGCCGCCCTCGCCCAGCACCTGCTGCCAGCCCCGGCCCTGGGCCTCGTCATCCACCAGGATCAAGTGCGTGAAGCCCTTGAGGGCGGCCCCGCCCAGACGCTCGGCGCGCACCTGCACGAAGGGCAGGCCCGCCTCGATGAGCGTGTGCGCCAGGGCGCCGAAGGCCGTGGGACTGCTGGGGCGGTCCATGACCAGGGCCAGGTGGGGGGCCTTGAGGAACAAGGTGCGGTTGGAGCCCAGGTCCGGGCCCTTGGTCATCTGGGCCGTGTCCGTGGCCAGCACGGGATGCTGGTTCAAGGCGCGGAGCTGCTCCAGCCGGGCCCTCAGATTCGGTGCATTGGTGGCCAGGGGCAGGACGATGGTGCCTGCCTCCAGCTTCTGGCCCTGGAACACGGCGGGTTCCGCCAGGGCCGTGGCCTTGAAGCCCTCGGCCAGCAGGGTGGCGAGGCTGCGCTCCAGGCCTTCGTAGCCGCCGGGCAGCAGGTAGCCCCACGTTGCTTCTGGCAGGGGCGTTGAACTCGCAGGTTTCAGTGGCTCAGTGCCCACCCGGGGTCGCAGCTTGGCACGCCAGGCTGGGACATGGCAGGCCAGGGGCAGGCTCCAGGCGGTGGTGTCGTAGGTGGGCTTGGGCCCCATGTGGGCCTCGCCCTCCAGCAGGGCCTGGGCCAGGGCGCCCCGGGGCTGGTCCAGGGCCACCAGGTAGCTGCCCGCGGGCAGGGCATGGTTCGGCGCCAGGCCAATGGGCTCGAGGCCTGTGGTGGCCAGGTCGGCGGTGGTGCGGAGCACCTCGATGCCGTTCCGCTCCAGCAGCGTAACCAGAGCCCGGGTGCGGCCGGGATCCTCGCCCTCGGCCAGGAGGAAGGCCCCGGCCTTGTCGCCCTGGGCCACGCGCTGCCACTTGGCCTGGTGGAAGTCCCAGAGCAGGGCGTGGCGCTCCCGGGCGGCGGTGGCCACCGTGGCCAGGCTGGCGGCGGTGTGGCGCTGGATGCGGTCCTCCAGGGTCACGACCTCGCCGCTCTGGCGCCGGTAGGCGGTGCCGCCCTGGCCCCCGGCCTCGAAGGTCATGCCCACGGCCCCCTGGAAGGTGGGCCAGGAGTCCCCGTAGCCGGGGTAGAAGAGGTCGAAGACATCGCGGCTGAAGTAGGACCAGCCCCGGCCGTCGAAGGCCCGGGCCACGCCCTGGCCGAAGGCGGCCTGCCAGCGCCCGGCGAAGGCCTCGGGCAGGGCCTCGTGGATGGGCTCCATGGTGGGTGGGAAATAGTAGCTGGCCTCGGGCCACATCTCGTGGAGGTCCGCCACCACCTGGGGGTTCCACTGGAGCATGGCGGCGGTCTTGGCGCGGCTCTCGCCCTGGGTCTGCCAGGCCCAGTCGCGGTTCAGGTCGAAGAGGCGGTGGTTGAAGCGGCCCGTGGGCCAGCGGGCGGCGTTCTGCGCATCCAGGGCATCACTGGCGTTGAAGGGGGTGCTGGCCTCGGTCACGGCCTGGATGTGCCGGGCGCGGCCGTCGGGGTTCTGCGTGAGGTCCATGAGGATGATCACCCGCTCCAACTGCTTCAGCACCTCGGGGCTGCGGCCTGACGCAAAGTGGTAGGCCACGGCCTGGGCCGCCTCCGTGCCCGCGCCTTCAGAACCGTGGACGGAATAGCCCAACCACACGAAGACAGGGCTGGTCTCGGCGATGCGGCGGGCTTCGGCCTCGGTGCAGATGCGGGGATCCGCCAGCTTGGCCTGGAGGGCCTTCAGCTCGTCCAGACGACGCAGGTTCTCCGGGGAACTGATGACCAGGAAGGGCTGCTCCCGGCCCTCCTCGGAGATGTTCAGGGTGCTGAGGCGCACCCGGTCTGGCGCGGCGGTGGCCAGGGCCCTCACGTAGGCCAGCAGGGCCTCATGGGCCGTGTAGCGCTGGCCCAACAGGGGCTGGGGCACGTCGGGGCGGTGGTCCGCGGCGGGCAGCAGACCGGCCGGCAGAGCCGCACAGAGGGGCGCTGCGCAGAGGAGGGCCGGGAGGTTCAGTCGGAGGTGGCGGCTCATGCTCCGGCCAGTTCCAGGAAGGCGGGACCAGCGTGGGTGATGGAGCCCGCGCCGAAGGTGATGACCAGGTCCCCGGGCCGGGTGAGGCGCAGCAGGGCCGCCGGGAGATCCTCCACCCGGCCCACCTGGTGGACGTCCTTCTGGCCATGGGCCCGGAGACCCGAGACCACGGTGCTGGCGTCGATGCCCTGGATGGGCTGCTCCCCGGCGGGGTAGATGTCCGTGACCAGCACGGAATCCGCCTCGAAGAAGGCCGTGCCGAACTCTTCCAGCAGGGCCTTGGTGCGGCTGTAGCGGTGCGGCTGGAAGGCGGCCACGATGCGGCGGTCGGGGAAGCCCGCCCGGGCCGCGGCCAGGGTGGCGGCGATCTCCGTGGGGTGGTGGCCGTAGTCATCCACCACCAGCACGCCGCCCTTCTCGCCCTTGAGGTGGAAGCGCCGGTCGGCGCCCGTGAAGCTGGACAGGCTGGCCCGGATGACCTCGCGGTCCACGTCCAGTTCAATGGCGATGCCGATGGCGGCCAGGGCGTTCAGCACCATGTGGTGGCCCGGCACGCCGAGGCTGAAGGCACCGAGGTCCTCCCCGTAGGCGATGACTTTGAACTGGGTGCGGAAGCCCTCCTGGCGGATGTCTCGGGCCCGCAGGTCCACCTGGGGGTGGGTGCCGTAGGTGCGCACCTGGCGCTTGAGCCGGGGGCGCACGGCGGCGGCGTTGGCGTCATCAAGACAGAGGAAGACCGAGCCGTAGAAGGGCACCTTGTTGGCGAAGGTCACGAAGGCGTCCTGGATCTCGTCCAGGTCCTTGTAGTGG
This sequence comes from uncultured Holophagaceae bacterium, assembly GCA_903913215.1. GTDB lineage: Bacteria > Acidobacteriota > Holophagae > Holophagales > Holophagaceae > Geothrix. The sequence continues at coordinate 392,452 of CAIWKE010000003.1, read as the reverse complement.
TCCAGGTGCTCGCGGTCGATGTTGGTGATGACCGCCAACGTGGGATTGAGCATGAGGAAGCTGCCATCGCTTTCATCCGCCTCGGCCACCAGGAAGGGGCCCTTGCCCAGCTTGGCGTTGCTGCCGATGGTGCCCAGCTTGCCGCCGATGACGATGGTGGGGTCGATGCCGCCCTGGCTGAGCACCTGGGCCACCATGCTGGTGGTGGTGGTCTTGCCGTGGGAGCCCGCCACGGCGATGCCGTACTTCATGCGCATGAGCTCCGCCAGCATCTCGCCCCGGGGGATCACGGGGATTTTCGCGGCGTGGGCGGCAATGACCTCGGGGTTGTCGCCCTTCACGGCGGAGCTGATGACCACCACTTGGGCGCCGACGATGGCGCTGCCCTGGTGACCCAGGTGCACGGTGATGCCCAAGCCGCGCAGCCGCTGGGTGACGGCGCTCTCCTTGAGGTCGGAACCTGAGACCTGGTAGCCCAGGTTGGCGAGGACCTCGGCGATACCCGACATGCCGATGCCGCCGATGCCCACGAAATGGATGTGCTGAATCTTGCCGAACACCTGGACTCCCTCGCTTGGAATGGCCAGCATAACGCCTCAGAGCCCGCAGGAGACCCCCGTGGCACGGCTCTGGCATGATATAGATTCCAATCCAATGAGGAGGTGCGCGATGCGGTCAGGTTTCGGGCAACACCGTGTCACGGCCGTACTTGCGGCCCTGCTGCTGGTTTCGACCATCTGTGGCGCTTCGCCGCAAGAGGGCAGAATGCCTCGTCCGCAGCCCCAGGCCCCCGCCCCGGCCCCGGTAACGGCGCCAGCGCCCGCTCCGATCCGGACCGACAGCCGAGGCCCTGCCGAGACCCGCGGCAACCGGGAAGAGCGGGGCCAGCGCTCTCATAACCGCCAGGTGACGGCCGACCAGAGGCCACCCCGGGTGAACCGGGTGTCCCTCTACCCCGGCACCCGCACCGTGGTGCCCCCGGGCTTCGTGCGCTGCTCCAGCATCCCCACCCTGCGCTACTGGCAGACCCGCGACATCATGGCCGAGATCCAGTGGCTGTCCCGCCGGGGCTTCATCCCCGTGACGCCCCTGAGCGACGGCGTGGAGGAACTCTCCGACTTCGTGCAGGCCCCTGCCGGTTGGCGGGCCTACGGACTCGCGGTGCCCGCCGGGGGCACCATCCAGGTGGAGGTCGCCCACGCGAACCTGGGCTGGTTCCGGCTCATGCTCGTAAACAAGTGGGGGGAGCCGGGCCCCGGCATGCTCCAGGCCGCCATCGCCCACCAACCCATCCTGGTGACCTACAAGAACCCTGGTAAGGAAGCCACGGCCATCTACGTCATCGTGGACGACCCCGCCTGGTGGTCCGACGCCAAGAATCCCTACGTCCTGCACATCCGCCGCGACTGGCCCGCCGGTTCCGCGGAGCTGGCCCAGGTGAAGATGGTCGAGGGCCTCTGGGGCGCCACCCCGACGGTCAGCGCCGAATTCCGCAGGCCCGCCTTCAGTGGACCGGCGGTGTTTCCTCACTGAGGGGCCTGCTCCCCAAAATCCGCTGCGCGTATTTTGGGGAGTTGAATGTCTTCCCTGACAAAATTCGCGCAGCGAATGTTGCAGGCTACGTCCAGGGACAAGCCCCCGTCACCCACATCCGGAAGGCACGGGGCTCTACGCTCAACTCGGCGCGGTCGCGCTCGGGGGCTGGCTCGCCGTCCAGGTGCCAGGGCATGGCGCGGTCCAGGCGCAGGGTGGCGCGGCGCAGGCGGCCCTCCCGGCGCAAGGAGCATTGGCCCCCTTCCCGGAACAGCTCATAGGCCTTGCTGACCAGGTCGAAGCCGCTGGGTCGGGCCAGGGTGGCCCACTGGAGGGCCCCACTGGTGGGATCCGCCCCGGGCGCGATCCAGAGCCCGCTGCCATAGAGGGGCAGGTTGGCGAAGCAGAGGCTCCAGGCGCGGTCGGGGAGCTCCGCCTGGGCGCCCTGGAAGGCGGCCCGGAGGCGCTGGGAGGCCGCGGTGGGGATGGGCATGGGCAGGCACTCGGCGTCCCAGTGGAGGGCGGCCTCGGGCCAGGTTCGCCAGAGTCCCAGGGCGCACCGGGCATAGGTGGCGAAGCCCCGGGACTCCAGGGTGCCGAAGCGGTGAGCCACGGCGGCCTCGAAGCCGGTGCCGCAGAGGTTCAGGAAGGGCACGCCGTCCAGGCGGGGCAGGTCCATGCGCAGCTCCCGGCCCTCCAGCAACCGGTGCAGGGCCCCGGTGGGCTCCAGAGGCGTACGGAGGCCTTGTACCAGACCGTTGCCGCTGCCTCCGGGCAAGGCGCCCAAAGGCACAGGACAGCCCCGGTCCAGGAGGGCCCGGGCGGCGTGGTGAATGCTGCCGTCCCCGCCCCAGACCAGGAGCGGGCCTTCGGCGGTCTGAGCCACGGCGATGTGGGGCTCGAAGTCCCAGGGGGGGCCAAAGGCCACGGGCTCCACCCGCTCCCAGAGGTCCCTGGGCAGGCCGCGCAGCAGGGCGTCGGGGTCCTTGGGTCGGCTGCCTGAGGCCGGGTTGAAGAGGAGGGGCAGTTTCTTCATGCCCGGAACCGGGTGGGTGGCGCCTCCAGCAGTAGGTCCTCGCCGCTCACGGGGTGCTTCAGCTCCAGGCGCCAGGCGTGGAGCCAGAGCTGGGGCGAGGCGTTGCCACCATAGAGGCCATCCCCCAGCACCGGGCGGCCCAGGTGGTTGAGGTGGACCCGGATCTGGTGGGTGCGGCCCGTGTGGATGCGCGCCACCACCCAGTAGCCGGGGACCAGGCCCGCGCTCTCCTCGGCTGTGGCGGGGCGGAAGTCCGTGCGGGCGGACTTGGGGTCGATGAGGTCGCCGGAGCAGCCGAAGCGGCCTGGGTCCGCGCCCCGCACCCGGCCGATGGGGGCCTCGATGGTGCAGGCCTCCAGCGGGGCCGTGATCCGCACCAGGTAGAGCTTCACCAGGTCACGGGAGGCGAAGGCCTTGGCCAGACCCGCATTGGCCTTGGGATCCTTGGCCAGCACCAGCAGGCCCGAGGTGCCCTGGTCCAGGCGATGGTGGAGGAAGGTCTTGAGGTCCGGGCGCTGGGTCTTGAGCAGGGCCAGCAGATCATGACGGTCCGAGGCGTAGGTGCCCTGGGTGGGCAGGCCCGCAGGCTTGTCCACGGCCAGCAGCCAGGTGTCCTCGAACACGATGGGGATGGGCATGTCGGGCACCGGCGGCAGGTCCGGGTCGAAGGCCACCCGGATTTCCAGGCCCTCCTTAAGAGCCTTGCTGGCCACCTTGACCCGCTTGCGGTCCACCTGGATGCCCCCCAGCTTCAGGGCCTCCCGGGCAGCCCGGCGGGACAGGTCCGTGCGCTTGGCAATGACCTGATCCAGGCGGAGCTCCGCATCCTCGGAGTCGGTGATGAAGGTCCATTTGCGCAGCGCCATAGCTTCCAGCTTAGGTCATTCGCTCCCCCGGCAGGCTCAGGTCGAAAAAAACCGAGTGGACCTGAAGAAAAACCTTCGCTTTGACCTGGCAGGAGACTAGGCTTGGCCCAATCTTTCAAGTGTTCAGGTTCTGAGTCTCAAGATCCAGGATCTTCCACCCACCTTTTTTCAGGAGTTGCCATGATCCCCAAGTCTAACGAAGAGCAGGACACCGCCACGCCCGAGGGTGCCGAGGAGAACCAGGTCGAGCAGGAAGTCGCCCGCGCCACCACGAACGCCAGCATCGGCGGCACCGGCAGCATCAAGGTCACGGGCTGAAGGCTTTCTACCACCAGGAAAGCTTTTCAGCCGGGGATATGCTGAAATTACCGAGGATGGGGGACTGTTCTGATTCCCGTCCATCACCGTGGATCCCCGGCTAAATGTATTTCGTCCTTTGGCGTCCGCAGGGCTTTCGCGCTTTTCGTGGTTAATTCTCTTTAGAGGCGGGTTAACTCGCGAGCTTGATCGTCTGTAGCCCTCCAGATGGGCTCCAGGTGCCGGTTGCGGGTAAAGGCCTCCTGGAAGGCCAGGTGGGCTTCGCGGGCCCGGGTCGCCCGGTCGGCGGTGCCCAGAGCCTGTGCCTCGGCCAGTTTCAGGGCGCCGCGCAGGGCCAGGGCCTCGCCCATGCCCGGGTGCAGCTTGGCGATGCGGTCCAATTGAGCCTCGCCCCGGGCCAGGCTGCGGGCGGAGTCCTGGGGCCGGGCCCGTTCCCAGGCGGCCCGATCCAGGGCCATCCGGGCCCGGGTCAGCAGGGCCTGCTGGGACTCGGGGGGCACCTTGAGGGCCATGGCCAGGGCCTGGTCCGCCGCCTCGAAGTCCTCGGGCTGGGCCAGGCCACGCTGGGCTTTCAGGCGGGCGGCGGCGCTGCGCAGCTCACCCAGATAGAGCAGGGCATCCCGGTGGCCGGGCACGCGACTGAGCACGGCGCCCAGGGCCGCTTCGCCGACGGCGAGGCTGGGACTGAAGTCGCCAGGGTGATGCTGGAGCACCTCCAGGTGCAAGGCCGCAAGGCGCCCCTGGGTGGCCAGGAGCCCCGGCTCTCTCGGGGAGGCCGCCAGCCCCCGGCGCAGCAGGAGTTCGGCCGCCTGGATGGTGGGTGCGGGTGCACCCACTCCGTGCCGGGCCTTCCAGATGAGCAGGTCTCCCAGGTTCACATAAGCCAGCACCTGGCCCGGAGCCACGGCCAGGGCCTGGCGATAGGCCTGCTCTGCGGCGGCCAGGGCGGGCAGGGGATCCTGGCCGCGCTCCCAGGCGCTCTGGGCCAGCATCTGCTGAGCTACGCCCACGCCGTTGTGGAGGTTGGGCACGGTGGCATTGATGGCCAGCGCCCGGTGTGTGGCCGCCAGGGAGGCCTGCAGGGCGGGGTCCGGATCCCCGCCCCGCTCCTGCTTGCGGAGTGCCTGACTGAAGAGCACCTGGCCCTGGACAAAGTAGGGGACGAAGTGCCGGGGATTGAGGCGCTGAGCCTGGTCCAGCACCTGCAGGGCCCGGCTGAGATCCCCCTCGGGAGCTGCAGCACCCGGTAGCCCCGCCCGCTGGTGAAGGCAGGTGCCCAGGTTGATCCAGGCGGGCAGGGACTGGGGCTCCATGGCCGTGGCCCGCTCATACGCGGCGATGGCTCCGTCCAGGTGTCGACTCGGATCCTGCCCCTGCTGGGTCTCGAAGTCGGACCAGGTCTGCTGGAGGAGGCCCAGGTGGTTTTCCACGCTGTAGTCGCGCTTGGAAGGTTCCAGGGACTCCAGGGCCCGGAGCCCCTGGTCCAGCTGCTCCGTGGGGTCCAGGTTCTGGTCCAGGCGCTCATTGCCCCACTGGTAGTAGGCCTTGCCAAGAGCTGCCCAGGTGTCGGCCCGAGTGGGACCAGCCGCCTGGGCCCGCTGGGCTGCGGCCACGGCCTCCCGGACCAGGGCTTCGGGGTGCTCGCCGCGGCCGGTCAGCACATCCGCGTACTGGCCCTGCAGGGCCGCTTGGAGAATGAGCGAAGGCGCGTGGTCCGCCTGGGCCTGGAGGGCCAGATGCACTGCCGCCAGGCCCCGCTCAAAGGCGGGCCGCACCTGGCCCTGGCCGTACTTCTCCATGGTCAGGGCGTTGAGTTCCAGTTCCGCCAGGGCCGCGTAGACCACCGGTGCGCTGCGGCCGCTGGCGGCGGCGGTGGCCAAGTCCAGGCGCCCGGCCGCGAAGTCCTCCTGGGCCTTCTCGGGTTGCCCCTGGTTCCACCAGGACCAGGCCCGGGCCTGCAGGAGGGAGCCCCGCAGCAGGGGGGCCTCGTAGAACCAGGGCAGCTCGCCACCCAGCACCTTGAGGCGCTCCAGGGCCTCGTCCAGGCGGCCTTCGTACAAGGCCAGGAGGGCCTGCAGGTAGGCAGGAGAGGGCAGGTCCGCGCCTCCGGCCTGGCGCAGGAAGCCCAGGGCGGGGTCTCGCAGTTGGGTCTCAATGCGCCGCAGCCGGGCCTCCCGCTGCTCCCGCGAGGGGATGCGCCCAGCCTCCAGCAGTGCCTCCTGGTACTGGCGGCCCAGCACCAGGGCCAGGGCGAAGGCCACGCGGGGCTCACGGTAGCCTGCGTCCCAGGCCATCTGCAGGTGCTCCCGGGCCTTTTCCGCATCGTCCAGGGTCCAGTAGCCGCGGCCCAGGGCGTAGTGGCCGGGGCCGTTGGCCAGGGCGCCCGCGGCGCGCATGTCCGCCTGCAGCTGATCCATGTGGGCCCGCACTGCCTGCAGGTCTGGGCGGATGTCGTGCAGGGGCGCCAGGGCTGAGTAGCGGGCCAGGGATTCGATGCGGCCCATGGATTCCATGAACTGCTGGGCCAGGCGCTCCCGGTGCCGGGCGTCCCGCCGGGTTTTGAGGGTGGTGCCCAGAGCCCCCAGCACGAGGATGAGGGCCAGAGCTGCCACGGAGGCCAGCTGGCGGTGGCGGCTCAACTTCCGCTGCAGGCGGTAGAGGAGGCCCGTGGGCCGGGCCCGAACGGGCTCCCCGGCCAGGAAGCGGTCCAGATCCTCGGCGAGGGCCCGGGCGGAGTCGTACCGTTTGGAGCGCTCTTTCTCCAGGCACTTGAGCGTGATGGCCTCCAGGTCCCGGGGGATGCCCAGGCCGGGCAGCCGCATGGGCGCCACATCGTGGGAGCTGACGGCGCTGAGGATCTCCAGCGCATTGGTGCCCGGCACCGGCGCGTGGCCCGTGGCCACCTGGTAGAGCGTGGCGCCCAGACTGTAGACGTCCGTACGCCGGTCCAGTTGATGGATCTCGCCCCGGGCCTGCTCTGGGGACATGAAGGCCGGGGTGCCCAGTACGGAGCCTGTTTCCGTGACGTCCTGGTTCCACTCCCTGGCTAGGCCGAAGTCCATGACGAAGCTGCGCAGGGCGCCGTTCTCGGCCCGCTCCACCATGATGTTGGCGGGCTTCAGGTCCCGGTGGATGATGCCCACCTTGTGGGCCTCCTGCACCCCCAGGGCCGCGTCCCGCAGCACAATGACCTTCTGCTCCAGGCTCAGCCCTGAGGCCGCCTGATCCAGGGACTGGCCGGCGATGTGCTGCATGGTGATGAAGACCCGGCCCTCCACCTCGCCGACCTCGAAGACCTTGCAGACATGCTCGTGGTCCACACGGGCCTGGGCGCGGGCCTCCACCAGGAAGCGCTGCAGGTGTCGCTCGTCTTCCAGGCGCACGAACTTGATGGCCACCTCGCGACCCAGGCGCTTGTCCCGCGCCAGGAACACCATCCCCATGCCGCCCTGGCCCAGGAAGCCCAGGAACTCATAGCGGTCCCAGTCCTTCACGGGGAAGTCCGGCACGGCGCGGGGAGCGGCCCCCCCGGTCCCGAAGGCCGAGGCGTCCCCGGCGAAGGTGTCCGCCTGGGACTCGAGGGGCTTCACCGGTGCCTGCCCGAAGGTGGACCCAGGCCCGGCACCCCCTCGGCCACCGTGAGACTGAACATGCGCTCGGACTCGGACAGCACCAGCCGCTTTCCATCCGGCGAGACGCCCAGGGACTCTGTAAGCCACTCAGGGTCGAAGCCCGCCAGCGGGCGGCGGGTGGCGCGCGTGTCCCGGCCGGGCACGAAGTCCTGGATGGCGACGCCGAAGCGGCCCTTGCCGTCGCTGGCGGTGAACACCAGGTGCTTGCCGTCGGGCATCCATCGCATGCGGCCCTGGGTGACGGACAGGTTCAGGCTGTTGTAGATGGGGATGGTGAAGGGCACCGGGGCGCCGTCTTCCACCCGGGCCACGCGGATGGTGGTCTCCAAGGCATTGGCCAGATGCAGGTAGGCCACGTACTGGCCGTCGGGGGAGACATCCGGCAGCAGCAGGTTGGTGCCGGCCACAATGCAGGCGCCGCCGCTGCCGTCTGGATGGACCTTCCAGATGCCCGGATGCTTGGGATTCCCGGACATGTAGACCACCCATTTCCCGTCCGCGGTCTGGGTGGGATTCTCCGCGTCCTCGCCATCCTGGCTGAGCTGGTGGGCCTCCGTGCCGTCCAGGTTGGCCATCCAGATCTCGAAGGACCCGCTCCGGTTGGAACTCCAGAGGAGGTGCTTGCCGTCGGTGCTGAGACCGGGATCCCAGTCCTGCTTCTCGTCGTCGGTGATGCTGCGGAGGTTGCCCGTGCGGGGGGAGACGGCCCAGACGTTAAGGTTGCCTGAGCGGTTGGAGGAAAAGACCACCCAGTCGCCATCCCTGGAATAGACGGGCTGGCGGTCGTTGATGTTGCCTCGCGTGAGCCAGCGGGATTCGGTCTTGCCGGTCAGCGTGTACTCCCGGAGATTCTGGCGCCCGGACATACCGTCGAAGATCACGCGGCCATCGGGCAGCAGGTCCACCATTCGGCCGGAGGTGGGCGACCAGAACACGAACTTGATGGCCCCGTTCCGGGCATCCTGGCGGTAGGCCCGGGAGGGGCTCACCGCGGTGCCGTTGCCTACGACGGTCTCTGACTGGAAGTAGAGGAACTCCTCAGGCGAGATCCAGGCCAGGCAGGAGATGGCCCCCTGCCGATTCGGCGCATCGAAGACCTTCACCTCGCCGCTGGCCGCGTCCACCACGAAGGACTTGGCCACGCCTCCGCCCAATTGCACGGAGGAATTGGTGAAGGCGATGCGGCGGCCGTCAGGACTCCAGCGGGGATTACCCACCAGCTGGTTGCGGAGTTGGGCGAGCACCCGTTCGGTTCCGCCGCCAGCGCCGATGAGGATGACCGAGGAGAGGACTTCGGCGCCCTCATTCTTGTCTCGGATGAAGACGATCTGGTCGCCCTTCGGGGACCAGTCTCCGGAGGTGGCATTGCTGGCCACTTTGCGTGGATCCGTGCCCAGCAGGGCCACGCGGTAGAGGGAATTGTCCTGGCCCTCGGTGTGGATGAAGAGCACGGAGGAGCCATCGGGGGAGAAGCGTGGGAGGTTGTCCTCGCCGGCCGTGAGGGCCACCTCGCCGCCGCCCTTGAGCTGCTTCAGCCAGATGCGGGAGCGTCCGTCCCGGTCCGAGCAGAAGGCGACGGTGCGGCCATCGGGGCTGGCCGCGGGGGAGCCGTCATGGCCGCTGGCGGTCAGCATGCGGAGGGCCACGGGCATGCTGGTCGCCGAGGGGGCCAGGCCACTCCGCAGCCACCAGCCGCCCATCGCAGCGCCGAGCACGATCACCCCCGCCAGGGCCGCCCATATCCAGGTCGTGCGGCGGTTCTGGGGCATGAAGGGGGCCGATATGGGGGCCGACGTCTCCGAAGACGACAGGTTCTCCAGGGCGAAGGCTACGTCATGGGCATCGCGGAAACGTCGGGCCGGGGCCTTCTCCAGGCAGTGGTCGATGATGCGGCGCAGGGCCATGGGGATGGGTCGGCTGGTGCCGTCAAGCTCCGGCGGATCATCCCGCAGGATGGCCGCCAGGGTGTCGCTGGGGGTGTCGCGGGCGAAGGCGCGCTGGCCCGTGAGCATCTCGAACAGCACCACGCCGAAGCTGAACAGATCTGCTCGCGCATCGACCGCCTCGCCCCGCACCTGCTCGGGCGACATGTAGCCCAGGGTGCCGAGGATCATCCCCTTTTCCGTGTGGTGCTCCGGCTGGATGGCCGCCGTGGGCAGGAAGGAATCGGAGCTGGGCCCGAGGGCCGGCAGCTGCTTGGCCAGGCCGAAGTCCAGGATCTTGAGGCGACCCTCCTTCGTGATCCAGAGGTTGTCGGGCTTGAGATCGCGATGGATGACGCCCTTTTCATGGGCGGCAGCCAATCCTTGCGCCATCTGGATGGCCAGTTCTGTGGCCTTGCGGGGCATGAGCGGGCCCAGGTCGAGGCGGGTGCGGAGCGATTCCCCTTCGAGCAGCTCCATGGCGACGTAGGCGGTGCCATCGGTATTCCCGATGTCGAAGATGCCCGTGATGTTCGGGTGGTTCAGTGCCGCCACAGCCTTGGCCTCCCGCTCGAAGCGAGCCAGGGCATCGGGGCTCTTGGCCAGGTGCTCCGGCAGCACCTTCACCGCCACGAGGCGGTCCAGCCTAGTGTCCTTGGCCTTCCACACCTCGCCCATGCCGCCTGCGCCGAGCGCGGAGAGGATCTCGTAGGGACCTAGGTGGCTTCCTGGCTGCAGGGGCATGGTTCCTTCAGGTTTGGATTTGTGTTGGGCTGGGCCGGATCCGCTCAGAGCTTGGCGCCGGGCTGCTTCGGCCCGGAGATAAAGGTGACCTTGGCGATCTTCCCGTCCCGCACCTCGTAGATGGCGATGGCCTCAATGACGCCAGGGCCTTCGGGCAGGGTGACTTGGATGCGCTCATGGTCGATGACGGTGCTGCCCATGGCCAGGTGCTGGGTGATGACGGCGTGCAGGAGGCCGTCGCTGAAGCGCGTGGCGTAGCGTTTGCGCATCTCCGCCTTGCCCTTGGTCTTGAGCGTGCCGGGGAAGGTGTACAGCTCCGCATCGTCGGCATAGGTGGCGAGGAAGGCCTCCATGTCCCGGGCGTTGTAGGCGTCGAGCTGGGTCTGGACGATCGCCTCTGGGGTCGGAAGCTCAGGGGTGGGAGCGGCTGCCAGGACGGAAAGGGTCAGACAAGGTGCGATCAGGAGGGATCCGGTCTTGAAGGTCATGGCGGAACTCCCAGTAACATCGATTTAGGTGGGTCCAATCATAGGGCATTCATAGTTTCTTGAAATGATATACATTGTCTTAAATTAACTATCACCATCCCCGTGCCAAGGACGTCTCTGAAGGCCCTATGAAGACCCTTGTGTTGCATATCCCCGGCCACCCGCCCCTGCCCCTGGAGGGGGAGGACCGGGTCTGGACCCTGGGCCGCTCCTCGCAGAACGACATCGCCATCCCCGACGCCAGCCTCAGTCGCCACCACGCGCGCATCGGCCTGAAGGATGGCGTTCCCTACCTGGAGGACCTGGGTTCCCTCAATGGCACCACCCTCAACGGCGAGCGCATCACGGTGCCCCATCCGCTGAGCGAGGACGATGAGATCCAATTGGGCCAGGTGCCGCTCCGCCTGGGTGGACCTGGGCGGGGGCCCCGGGTCCGCATCGGTGCCGACCTGGGCAGCTCGTCTTCCGCAGGCTCCCTCGTCCTGCCCCTGGAGCGCCTGCGGGCAGCCCCGGAGCGGCGCAGCGAGTCCCCGGAGACCCTGTATCTGCGGGCGGTGATCCGGGAGATCGAGGCCCTCTCCCTGGAGCTGTTGGAGGACAGTCCGCCCGAGCAGCTGCTGGCCCACCTACTGGACCGGCTCTGGACGCTGCTGAAACCCTGGCGAGCTGCGGTGCTGATCCAGGACCGTGGCGGGCTGCACACGGTGGCCTCCCGCGGGCCCGAGGGGGACCAGCCCATCCTCCTGGCCCGGGGCCTGGTGGACGCAGCCCTGGAGCGCAGGGAGTCCGTGCTCTTCAACGACTTTGCTGAGGACCAGGGCCTCGCCTCGCCCTCCCTCCTGCTCAGCGGCGTCACCTCGGCCATGGTGACGCCCCTGGAGCACCAGGGCGTGGTGAAGGGGCTGCTCTACCTGGACTCGCACCCGCCCCGGAAGCCCTTCACCGAAGAAGATCTGCGCCTGGCCAGCACGCTGGCCCATCTGGCCACGGCAAAACTGGAGCAGGCCCGCATGCGGGAAGAAGCCTTGGCCCGCAAGAAGGTGGACCAGGAGCTGGACCTGGCCCGCCACATCCAACAGGGCCTGCTGCCGGGGTTCCCACCGGACATCCCAGGCTTCGAGATCCACGGCAACAACTTGCCCAGCCGCCAGGTCTCGGGCGATCTCTTCGGCTGGTGGCCCCGCAGTGATGGGAAGTGGCTCTTCTGCCTGGCGGACGTCTCGGGCAAGGGCCTGGGCCCCGGCCTGCTCATGGCCTCGCTCCAGGCCACGCTGGAGGCCTGGACCGAGCGGGAGCTCAGCACCTCGGAGCTGGCCTTCCAGCTGTCGAGGAACCTGGCCCGGCACACGGACGGACGCCGTTTCGTGACCGCCTTCCTGGCCCTCCTGGACCCGGAAAGCGGCACCCTGACGTACACTAACGCCGGCCACAACCCTGCGCTCTTCCTGCGGGCGGACGCCGCCGTGGAGCTGCTAGAGGCCCACGGCCTGCCCCTGGCCATGCTGCCGGGGCAGCCTTACGGCGAGGCCACCCGGAGTCTGGTGCCCGGAGACCTCCTGCTGGTCTACACCGACGGCATCACTGAAGCCACCAATCCTGAGGACGAGGAGTTTGGCACCGAGGCCCTGGTGGCCCTGGCGGGGGACCTGCGCCGGGAGCCTCTGGCGGCCCTGGATGCGGCCCTTCTGGGGGAGTTGGACCGCTTCACCAAGGGGACCCCCTACCTGGATGACCGGACCTTGCTGATGTTGCGGCGGACCTGATGAGAGCCTGCTCGCCTCAATAAACGAGGCAATATCCGGCCGCCTTTGGCAGACTGGGGGGATGGAGGCCTCCATGATCCGATTTTTCCGTGCCCTGCCGATGCTGGTCTTTGCGGTCTGCGCCTCGGCGGCGGACCTGCCCCTGGGCGGCTGGGCTCTGAAGCCCGGCTCCACCGCCAAGGCCATAGGTCTGCGCCTGGAGGCCCCGACCGGAGGCACCGAGGCCACCCTGGTGTCCGCGGCGGTCGCGCTGAAGGTCGGCGAGCTCTATCGGCTCAGCGCCACCCTGCGCACCGAGGGCGTCCAGGCGGACCCCCTGGCCCGCTACCCCACGGCCCTGGGCGCCTGCCTCTCCATGGAAAGCTTCCCCTTCACCAATGCCTCTCAGAGCGTGGGCGGCAGTGGCGAACGGAAGGTGGCCCTGCTCTTCCTGGCCACCAGCCCGGCGGACCGGGCGCAACTGCACCTGGGCCGCAACGGCCACGCCACGGGCGCCGTCACCTTCAGCGACGTGAAGCTGGAGAAGGTGGAGGACGTCACCGCGTTCATCCCCATGGAGAGCGTCCGCTGGGCGGGCAAAGGCTTCCGTTATGAGATGGGCGGCTGGACCTTCCTGCACATCGAGGGCGCGCCCTATGCCCGGGGCCGCCAGCACGGCGAGCTCATGAGCGAAGACATCGTCCGCACCATCACCAAACTGGCCACCCTCAAGGATGCCGCTGATCCGATCCGGGGCTGGAATGACAAGCGCACCTTTGCGGACGCGGTCTTCCTCCGCAAGTTCGATCTGGAGTTCCTGGAGGAGATGAAGGGCACCGCCGATGGTGCCGCCAAGGCCGGGGCCCAGTTCAAGGGGCGCAAACTGGACCTGCTGGACATCGTCACCCTCAACAGCGACGTCGATGCCAGCTACCTGCAGCAGGCCCTCCCGCACACCGCCAATCCCCTCACGAACCGCACCTTCATGACCGGCGAGGACGAGGCGGACAAGGCCGGGCAGGGGGACCATTGCTCCTCTTTTGTCGCCACCAAGGGCGCCACGAAGTCCGGGCGTTTCATCTTCACCCAGATGTTCATGTGGAATGGCTACACGGGCACTGACTTCAACGTGATGCTGGACATCGTGCCCGAGAAGGGGCACCGGCTGGTGCTACAGACCTTCCCGGGCGGCATCCACAGCGGTACGGACTGGTACCTCAACGCCTCGGGTCTGGTCATCGGCGAGACCACCGTGGGGCAGACGCCATTCAATCCCGAGGGCATCCCCCAGAGCAATCGCATCCGCAAGGCGGCCCAGTACGCCGCCAGCATCGACGAGGCCACGGCCATTCTGGCCAAGCAGAACAACGGCCTCTACACCAACGACTGGACCATGGCCGACACCAAGACCGACGAAGGGGCCTGCCTCCTGCTGGGGACCGAGAAGACCCGGCTCTGGCGCACGGGCTCCACGGGCAAGCCGGCTGATACCCCTGGGCACCACCAGGACTACATCTGGGCCAACAACAACACCCGGGATCCCGAGGTCCGCAACGAGTACGCCACCAATGGCGACAACGCTCCAGTGGACCTGGCCTTCAACACCTGGAACCGGGACATCGCCTTCCAGGAAGCCTTCCGCACCCACGGCAAGGGCGGCTTCGACCTCGACATCGCCACCCGCCTCATGGCCTCCAGCCCCATCAACCGCCCCCACGCCTGCGATGGCAAGCTGACCACCTCCGAGATGGCGGAGCAACTCGTCTTCATCGCGCACCAGGGCAAGACCACCCAGCGCGAGAAGCTGGTGGGCGGGCGTTTCATCGCGGACCTGCCCCTGGCGACACCCGCGCTGACCCACGGTTACACGACGTTCAGCCCCATCTGGGTGTCCGCCAAGCTCCAGGCCGCCATGGCGGCCTGGAGGGAGAAAAAGCAGGAGAAGGCTCCGGCTGCGCCTGCCGTAGATGGCGTCAAGGAGGCCTTCAGCTACGACGCGAAGGGGCTCTGGAGCGGCACGGTGCGTCCGGCTACGGATGCCGAGAACTGGTTCTCCAGTGGCTCGGCGGCCTACTGGCAGCAGCTGAAGGGTCTGTCCGCCACGCCCGCCAAGGGCTTCGAGGCCCAGTCCACGGCCCTGGCGGACCTCACCACCCGCCACCTCTGGCTGGAGGCCACGGAGGGCGCCCGGGCGCCCCTGCAGACCGCGACGGCCTATGACCGCTATGCGAACTACCAGATCCCCCGCATTCGCGGCGTATTCGCCCTGCACCAGCTGCGTCTCCACCTGGGCAACGCGACCTTCGCCAAGGCCATGCGGGCCGTGCAAACCCGCTTCGCGGGCAAGCCCGTCCGCACAGAGGAGCTCTTCAAGGCCCTGTCTGACGCCGCGGGCCGGGATGTGGCGCCCATCCTCAAGCCCTGGCTGGAGCGGGCGGACCTTCCCACCCCGAAGATCCAGGTGGACGTGAAGAAGGCGGGCGAGGGCTACCAGGTGAAGCTGAAGGTGGATCAGTCAGGCTTCGCCTATCCCTTCGTGGCCTTTGTGAATCTGGTGACTGCCAAGGGGGCGCGGCTGGAGCGGGTAGAGCTGAAGGGCCCTACGGGCACCTTCACCTTCCCCAGCGAGGCGATGCTCACGCGGGTGGTCTTCAATGCCGGCAACGACATCCCCGTAACCCGGGAGAATTTCTGGGTGCCCGGCAACACCTTGGATGACTGGAGCCACACCCTGCTGGCCTATGGCACCGCCCGGGAAGTGGAGGCCCAGCGCACCCTGGCCCTGCAGTACCGGGACGCCCTGGCCGAGGCCAGCACCGAGGTGCTGCTGCCCACCAAGCCCGACGGCGAAGTGAGCGACGCGGAGCTGGCAGGCAGCGACCTGCTGCTCTTTGGTGGCCCCGCGGACAACAGCCTGGTGGCCCGCCTCCAGGCTGAGGGTAAGCTACCCTTCGCGGCGGGCCCGGGCTGGTTCTCCTGGCAGGGTCGCACCTATGGCCGCCCCGATGACGGCCTCCTGGCCGCCTTCCCCAGTCCCTGGAACCCCAAGCGTATGCTGGTGCTGGTGCTGGCCAATACGCGCCAGCAGCAGTGGGCCATGACCAAGACCCTGCCCCGGGGCGTGCCCGGCTGGGCCGTATACCGGGGTGCCGAAATCCAGTCCAAGGGCCCGGCCACCACTGAACAGTTGAGCCTGGAATTCAAGCAGTGACACAACCCACCCCACGAACAGGACAGTCCATGTCGAATCCACTCCTCCCTATCACCTTGGTCCTGGTCGCTGGCGTCCTGCTCCACGCGGAGGACGCCAACCGCCTCCCGGTGGGGGACCCCGCCCGCAAGAACCGCGAGGCCGTCGTGCAGGTGGACACCATCACCGACGCCGGTTCGGGCGCGGCGCTCACCCCGGCGGAGCTGGCGGCGAAGCTGGACGACGTGCGCATGGTCTTCGTGGGTGAGAGCCATACGGACCTGGCCTTCCATGATGTCCAGCTCCAGGTGATCCGGGAACTGCAGCGGCGGGGCAGGCGGGTCCACGTGGGCCTGGAGATGTTCCCCTACACGGCCCAGGCTTCCCTGGACCAGTGGAACAAGGGCGGCCAGACCGAGGCGGCCTTCCTGGAAGCCAGTCACTGGTACCTGAACTGGGGCTACAACTGGGCCTACTACCGCGAGATCTTCCTTTTCGCCCAGGCCCACGGCATCGACCTCAATGGCGTGAACACCCCCCGCGAGGTGGTCTCCGCCGTACGGAAGAAGGGCTTCAAGGACCTCACGCCCGAAGAGGCCGCGGCCATCCCCGCCCAGATCGACACCAGTAGCGCTGAGCACCGCCGCGTGGTGAAGGCCCTCTTTTCAGACGATGACAGCGGCATGCACACCATGAGCGATCAGGTCTTCGAGGGCATGTACTCTGCCCAGTGCACCTGGGATGCGACCATGGGCTACAACGCCTTCCAGGCCCTCAAGCGCAGCAGCAGCGGCGCCAAGGATCCCGCCAAGGACATCATGGTCGTGCTCATCGGCCAGGGCCACGTGGCCTACGGCCTGGGCATCCAGCGTCAGGCCGCCCACTGGTTCGACGGCAAGATGGCATCGGTGATCCCGATCCACATCGAGGATGCTAAGGGCAAGGGCTACGAGAAGGTCCAGTCCTCCCTGGCGGATTACGTCTGGGGCCTGCCCCGGGAAGAAGAGACCCTCTTCCCCAGTGTGGGCATGTCCTCACGGGGCGGCCGCGGGGGCCTGCCCATGAGCATCATCGACGTGCCCAAGGACAGCCCCGCCGCCACCGCAGGCCTGAAGGTGGGCGACGTGCTGGTCAGCATGGACGCTCGGCCCCTCAAGGACCTGGAGCAATACAACCGCGCCATGTCGCAGAAGCACTGGGGCGACACCGTGGCCTTCACGGTCACACGCGACAAGGAGACGCTGGCTCTCACCGTGAAGCTGCGGCGCACAAAACCCGCGAAAAAATAGTCAGCAGATCGCCTTCATCCCTGTTAATCAAATAATTCACAGGGGTAAAAGGGATGCAAGGGGTGGGCTGGGGTAACTGCCTTTGTCCTTCATCCCCGTGAATCCCCGGCTAAAGACTTTCATTTCTGTGTTGGTTACCAAAACAACGGACTGAGCTAGGCGAGCCAGCCCTGGCCTCATTTGGGTATCTCCTACCTGTAGACCAAAATTAGATGGAGTAACCCTGCGAATCCACCTCCAAGGCCTGCTGCCGCGCAGCCAGGTCGGCGAGGGTGGTCTGCTTGAGGACGGCCCGGGCGGCCTCAGTGCTGCGGGTCCAGACTTCGCGCACGGCGCGGGCGCTGGAGTTGGCGCCGGGGTCGGGGTCCAGGGCGCCCAGGCGGCCCTCCAGGGCCTCCAGGATCTCCAGGGCGCTGATGTGGCTGGGATGCTTGCTCAACTCGCAGCCGCCGCTGGGGCCGCGCTGGACGCTGATGAGGCCCGCGCTCTTGAGGCTGCCCAGCAGCACCCGCAGGAACTTGGGGGGCAGGCCCTGGCGTTCGGCCACGGCGTCCACCAGAATGGGCCCCTGGCCCCGGCGCAGGGCCAGGTCCACCATGAACTGGAGGCCGTAGCGACCCTTGGCAGATCCCTTCATCTGAACTCCTTGTCCCACGATTGATCTTCGAATACATGATTAACCTAATTATCAAACTTGACAATCTAAAAATCTCCCCCAATACTTCAGGTTCCAGGTCCGTCAACCATCCCTGAAGGAGTGTCCATGAGCCGCCCCACTGACCGTCCCAACCGCGTCGAGCACGCCTACGAACTGGTGGGCTATACGCCCGTCGTGCGCCTGCAGCGCCTCGTGCCCCCGGGCAGCGCCAAGGTCTACGTGAAGCTGGAAAGCGCCAACCCCGGTGGCAGCGTGAAGGACCGCATCGCCCTCAGCATGATCGAGGATGCTGAAGCTCGCGGCACCCTGAAGCCCGGCTCCACCCTGCTGGAGGCCACCAGCGGCAACACCGGCATCGGCCTGGCCTTTGTGGCTGCGGCCAAGGGCTACAAGATCACCTTGGTGATGCCCGACACCATGACCCTGGAGCGCCGCTCCCTGCTCAAGGCCTATGGCGCTGAGCTGGTGCTGACGCCCGGCTCCGGTGGCATGAAGGCTGCCGTGGACAAGGCCCAGGAACTGGCAGACGCGGATCCCACCTATTTCCTGGTGCGCCAGTTCGAGAACCCCGCCAACCCCGCCGTGCACCGCCGCACCACCGCCCTGGAGATCCTGGAGCAGGTGCCCGAACTGGACGCCTTCGTGGCGGGGGTGGGCACCGGCGGCACCGTGACCGGCGTGGGCGAGATCCTGGCCCAGAAGAAGCCCGGCACCCTGGTGGTGGCCGTGGAGCCCGAGACTTCGCCCCTGCTTAGCGCGGGCAAGGTGGGTCCCCACAAGATCCAGGGCATCGGCCCCAACTTCGTGCCCGGCATCCTGAACCGCGAAGCCTTCCAGCGCATCCGCCCCGTGGGCTATGACGATGCCATCCACATCGCCCGCCGCCTGGCCCGCGAAGAAGGGCTGCTCTCGGGCATCAGCACCGGCGCCATCGTCTTCGCGGCCCTGGAACTGGCCAAGGAGCTGGGCGAAGGCAAAACCATCGTGGCCGTGCTCTGCGACACCGGCGAGCGCTACCTCACTCACCCGCTCTACGCCGAGATTGATGGACCTGCGACCTAGACGGGTCGAAGCAAACCGAAAAAGAGCGGGGGCCCATGCGGCCCCCGTTTTCATGGCGGGGCTAGGACTGACCGATATCCTATAGGAGTCCCTTCCCGGGATCTTTAACCACTCCACCGGTGATCCCAGGATGACTTCCCCAGTTCCCCCAGCGCCCACGCCTGATCCAGGCTTGCCTCAGGCGGACGGCTCCGAGGCCCCCCTGTCCTTGACCCTGCTGCAGGAAAAGGCCGAGCGCTACCAGGTGATGTTCAGCACGGCCAGCGAGGGCATCCTGGTGCACAGCCTGGATGGCAAGGCTCTGGAAGTGAACGAGGCCTTTGCCCGCATGCACGGCTACACCCAGGCCGAGATGCTGGCCATGAACCTGCGGGAGCTCAACGTGCCCGGCGGCTTCCGCACTCACCCGGAGCGCATCGCCCGCATCCTGGCCGGCGAGGCCCTCACCTTCGAGGTGGAGCATGTCCACAAGGACGGGCACACCATCGCCATGGAAGTCCTGGTGAGCCTGGTGTCCGGGGGGGACATGCCGGTGTTGCTGGCCTTCCATCGTGATATTTCGCAGCGTCGTCAGGACGAGGCCGAGAAGGCGGAGTTGCAGGCCCAACTCCTCCACGCCCAGAAGATGGAAAGCCTGGGCAGCCTGGCGGGCGGCGTGGCGCATGACATGAATAACGTGCTGGGCGCCATCCTCGGGTTGGCTTCCATCCACATGGAGACCCAGCCCCCGGGCAGCCCTGTCTACAGAGCCTTCGGCACCATCATCCAGGCTTCGGAACGGGGTGGCACCATGCTGAAGAGCCTGCTGCGCTTCGCCCGTCAGAGTCCCGCCGAGTGCCTGGAACTGAACCTCAATGCGCTCATCCACGAGGAGGTCCGCCTGCTGGAACGGACCACGCTCTCCCGGGTCCGGCTGGTGCGGGAGCTGACCCCGGACCTGCGGCCCATGCTGGGGGACGCCAACGCCCTCTCTCACGCCATCATGAACCTCTGCGTGAACGCTGTGGACGCCATGCCCGAGAACGGCACGCTCACCCTGCGGACCCGGAACCTCGGCACGGACTGGGTGGAGGTGGAGGTGGAGGACACCGGCACCGGCATGCCCAAGGAAGTGCTGGCCAAGGCCCTGGATCCCTTCTTCACCACCAAGGAGGTGGGCAAGGGGACGGGCCTGGGCCTTTCCATCGTGTACAGCACGGTGAAATCCCACCAGGGCCAGATGCAGCTGAAAAGTGAACCAGGTCAGGGCACCCGGATCAGCCTCCGCTTTCCGGCCTGCCACGCGGCGGCGCCGTTGCCCGCCCAGCCCGAATCGGGCGCCGAGCCGACCACCCGCCGCCCACTGCGGGTGCTGCTGGTGGACGACGATGAGCTGGTGCAGAGTTCCGTGCAGATGATGCTCCAGGCCCTGGGGCATGAGGTGGCCGTTTCCACCAGCGGGGAGGAGGCCCTCGGATGGCTGGTGGATCGCGCCGCGCCGGACCTGGTCATCCTCGATCTCAACATGCCGGGCCTCAGCGGCGCCAACACCCTGGTGCGACTGCGGGCCCAGCATCCAAAACTGCCCGTGCTGCTCTCTACGGGGCGCGCGGACCAGGTGGCCCTGGACCTCGCCGAGGCCCATCCCCACGTATCTCTGCTGCCGAAGCCCTTCACCATGAAGGTGCTGCGGCAGCAGTTGGGGCAGTTCCAGGTGGGTTGAGCTGGAAAAACATCTCAGTTGCCTCTTGACGATGCACGCTTCTGACTTACTGTATTAGTTCAGTGATACAGTGACGACTTCAGGAGCCGGACCATGAAAGCCATTCTGCAGGTGGACCCCAGCGCCGCGGCACCGCTCTGGCGGCAGATCGAGGAGGGCGTGCGCCGCCTCGTGGCCACGGGGGGCCTCATCGCCGGGGCCCTGATGCCCTCGGTGCGGGATCTGGCCCGGGAGCTGGGGGTGAATCCAAACACCGTGGTCAAGGCCTACCAGCACCTGGTGGAGGCGGGCGTCTTGAGTGTCCGCCGGGGGGACGGGACCTATGTGGCGGAGCGGCCGCCGGGGTTCAGCGCCGCGGAGCGCGGCGCCATGTTGCGGGAGGGCGCCCTGCGCTTTGCCGCCACGGCCCAGACGGTCAGCGCCACCCTTCCCGATGCGAGCACAGCCCTGGCTTCGGCCTGGAAAACCTTTCAGCCAGTCCGACGGGGAGAGAAGTCATGACCAGCACCGTAGCGATGAATCCCGTGGACTGCCGCCAGCTGGGTGTCCGCTATGGCCGCATGGTGGCTCTGGAAGAGGTCACCTTCACCGTGGCCCCGGGCCAGGTCTACGCCCTGCTGGGGCGCAACGGCTCTGGCAAGACCTCCCTGGTACGCTGCCTCCTGGGCCACCAGAAGCCCTGCAGCGGCCACATCGAGTTGTTCGAGCAGGACGTCTGGGCCTCACGGCGCAGCCTCATGCACCGCGTAGGGGTGGTCTCCGAGGAGCCCGACGCGCCTCCCACCATGACCACCCGCCAGGTCCTCCAGTTTTGCGCCGGGCTCTATCCCAGCTGGGACGCTGTGGGTGTGGAGGCGCGCCTGCATCGCTTCCGCGTGCCCCAGGAGCTGCCCTTCGGGAAGCTGTCCCGGGGCCAGAAGGCCCAGGTCTCCCTGGCCTTGGCCTTGGGGCCCCGCCCCTCCCTGCTGGTGCTGGACGACCCCACCCTGGGCCTGGATGCCGTGGCCCGGCGTGAGGTCTACGACGAGCTGCTGGGGGAGCTGGCAGAGCGGGGCACCACGGTGTTCATCACCACGCACGACCTGGCGGGCATCGAGGGGCTGGCGGATCGGGTGGGCATCCTGCACCAGGGTCGCCTTCTGGTGGACGCGAGCCTGGAAGACCTCAAGGCCCGGTACCGGAAAATCAGCTGGGCTCCGGCCCAGGCGCTGCGGCTGGAGGATCTGGCGCCCTACGGGCCCCTGGGTTTCCGCGTGGGCAGCCTGGGCGGTGAAGCGGTCCTCCAGGGCGATCCCGCGCCCCTGCTCGCGGCTCGACCCGAGGTGCAGGTCCAGGATCTGAGTTTGGAGGAGCTGTTTGTCACCCTGGTGGGTGCGGACACGGAGGTGGCCTCATGAGCGTCCTCGCTGTCACCCGTCGGGAGTGGATTGGCCGCCGCAACGTGCTGCTGCTGTCCCTGGGCATGGGCCTGCTGCAGTTCATCGGGCTGCACTTGAATCCAGATCCGGCCCAGGCCTTTGACAAGACCTCCTTCCTGGCGGTGGCCACCGGCACCATGTACGCCTGGGCCGTGGCCGCCCTCTATGGGGCCACCATGCTGAGCAGGGACTTGGAAGAGCGGCGCTTCGGCTTCCTCCTGAACCAGCCCCTGCATGAGGCCCAGATCTTCTTGGGCAAGGTGCTCGCGGGGGTGGGGCTGGCCTTCCTGTCGGGGCTCCTGGCTTGCCTGCCACCGCTGCTGCTGAGCGGCTTCTGGCGGCAACTCGGGATGCGGGAAGTCGGCTCCATCATGGGGGTCTGGCTGGCGGGCAGTCTGGTCCTGCTGCTGCTCTTCCACGCGCTCTCCATCCAGGTTCGCTCCCGCTCGCTCTGGCTGGCCCTGGATCTGGCCGCCTGGGCCCTCTTCTTCCTGGGGGTGCGACTCCTGAGCCTGAGGCTCATGGCCGTGGACGGCTTCCGGGAGATGGCCCACCTCTGGCTGGGCCTGCTCATCGCCGTCAGCCTGGGCCTCGCCGTGGCGGGCTACCTCCAGGTTTCCGAGGGACGGGCGGATCTGCAGCGGGGCCACCGCTGGGTGTCGCTCACCATGGCCTCCACCCTGGTCCTGGTGCTGTTGGGGGGCTGGGCCCAGGTGGTCTGGACCCTCAAGCACCGGCCGGCCGCGGTGCAGACTCAGGCCCGAACCCACGGGATCCGATAGGATCTTCTGCTCCGAGGTGTCCATGCGGGTCCCCCTCCTTCCTGCGCTGCGCTGGTCCCTCCCGATGGCGTTCAGCGTGCTGTGCGGGGGGCTTGGGGCCCAGGCGCCAGATCCGGTCTCGGCCCCGGTTCCCGTGCCCGCCACGAAGCTGGCCCTGGCCGAGGACCGCGCGGTCGTCCAGGCCATGAGCGACGTGCGGGTGCAGCCCCGGGCCTTCGCCCGGGAGCTGCGGGCGCTGCGGGACTTCGAGGGCACGCTCTGGCTGCGCCCTGGACGCATTCCCCTGCGCACTGATGAGGGCCTTGCCGCCGTGGATGAGGCCATCCGCTTTCTGGAGACCGTGAGGCCCCTGGGGCCGCTGCGCTTCAATGAGGGCCTGGCCCGGGCCGCCCGCCTTCATGCCCAGGACCTGGGGCCCCGGGGCGCTCTGGAGCACGTGGGAGCCGACGGCAGCCGCCTCTCGGAGCGCCTCAACCGCCTGGGCACCTGGCAGGGCCTGGTGGCGGAGAACATCGGGACGCTGGAGGTGGACGCCCACCAGGTGGTCTTCCAGCTCCTCATTGATGACGGCGTGGCCAACCGGGGCCACCGCCACAACCTCTTCAATCCCGACCTCCACCAGGCCGGCGCCGGCAGCGCCCCGCACACGCTCTACAAAGTGGTGACCGTCATCGACTATGCGGACGGCTTCGTGCCGAACCCCTAAAAAATAGGTAACCGCAGAGGACGCAGAGGGCGCAGAGAAAGAAAACGCCAACCGCGGAGAACGCTGAGAACGCGGAGAAAAAGCACTCAACGGCAGTGCCCAGATCTGAGGAACGGATATTCCTGTGGGAATCGACCTTGGCAAGGGCCTCCTCATCCAGGGGTTTCGCCGCACTCTATTTTCCTCTGCGCTCTCTGCGTTCTCTGCGGTTAATGCTTTGTTCTTTTCTTCGCAAGGCCCCGGTTCTTCTTCGCGGGAATAGGGTCGTTGGTGCTAGCCTGGGCCATCCCTTGGGTGAGAGATGACTTTCCTTGCGCGACTGGGCGCACCGGTGCGCGGCTTCCTGGAGTTCCTGGGCGACCAGGGGCATCTGGTGCTGAGCACACTCCGCCACGCCCTGCTTCTGCGCCTGGACCAGGTGGCGGCGGTCCTGGGTCAGACCCGCCTGCAGATCCGCTTCACGGGGCTGGACGCCTTCCTGCTGGTGGGGGGCACCGCCCTGCTGCTGGGGGCTGTGACCCTCATCCAGGCCTTCAGCCAGCTTTCGGGGCTGGGGGCGGAGAACTACATCGGCGTACTCATGGTGCTCATCATCCTGCGGGAGCTGGGGCCCCTGCTCACGGCGGTGCTGGTCATCGGGCGCAGTTCCACGGCCATCGCGGCGGAGCTGGGCACCATGCAACTCAACGGCGAGGTGGATGCCCTGGTCCTGCATGGCGTGAATCCCTACCAGTACCTGCTGCTGCCCCGCTGGCTGGGGGTGCTGGTCGCCCTCTTCGCCCTGGTGGTCTTTTTTGATGCGGCCGCCCTGGGCGGGGGCTTCCTGGTGGCGAAGCTGAAGTACAGCGTCACCTTCGGGTTCTACATGGACTCGGTGCGACAGACTCTGTCCAATCGGGACTTCGTGGCCACCCTCCTGAAGGTGGTGCTCTTTGCGGGGGCCATCACCTTCCACGCCTGCCACTTCGGCCTGCGGATTCGGCGCAGCCAGACCGAGATCCCCCAGGCTGTGACCAAGACCGTGGTGTCGGCTCTGGTCGCGGTCTTCCTCATCGACGGGCTGGTCGCAGCCCTCTTCTACTTCTGAGCGAGGCGAGCGCCATGATCGAGCTGCGCGAGCTCTCCCTGACCGATCCCGAAGGACGTTGGCTCCTCCGGGACCTGGACTGGTCGGTGCTCAAGGGCGGGAAGTGGCTGCTGACGGGGCCCAGCGGCGCCGGCAAGAGTCGACTGCTGCGGGTACTCGGCGGCGTGGAGCAGCCCCGGCGGGGCACTGTGACCGTGGGCGGCCAGCGGCTCTGGCCCGGGGAGGGGGCCATGGCGCTCCTGGGCCGCCTGCGGGTGGGCTTTGCCTTCGCCTCCGGAGGCCTGCTCTCGAACCTCAGCCTCCGCGAAAACCTGGCCCTGCCTCTGCGCTTTCTGGGGCTGCCCCCGGCCCAGATCCAGACGCGGGTGGAGGCGGCTCTGGAGCAGGTGGGCCTCGGGTCCGTGGCGGCGCTGCGGCCCCATGCGCTGAGCGGCGCGGCCCGCCGCCACGGCAACCTGGCCCGGATCCTGGCCCTGCAGCCGGAGCTGATCCTGCTGGACGATCCCCTGGAGGGACTGGATAGCGCGGATCGGGCCCTGACCCTGGCGCTCATCCAGGCCTGGGTGGCGGACCCGGGGATCACCCTGGTGCTCGCCCAGGAAGAGCCCGGCCCCTTCGCGGAGATGATCCCGGAGCACCTCCACCTGAATGCGCCCATCCCGTCGTTGGAGACCCCATGAACTTCGAGAAGCAGGATGCCCGGCTCGGTCTCTTCGT
This sequence comes from uncultured Holophagaceae bacterium, assembly GCA_903913215.1. Lineage (GTDB taxonomy): Bacteria > Acidobacteriota > Holophagae > Holophagales > Holophagaceae > Geothrix. The sequence continues at coordinate 367,560 of CAIWKE010000003.1, read as the reverse complement.
GCTCCTGGCCTTGGCCCTCTTCGGGGGTCTGGTGGTGTTCAAGAACGCCAAGGCAGTCACGGAGCGCACCTATCCGTTGACGGTGCACCTGGACCAGATGGAGGGCCTGGCCCCGGGCACGGACGTCCAGCTGAAGGGATACCACGTGGGCTCCGTGGAACGCGTGGACATGCGGCAGGAGGGCAAGGACTACCACTTCCTGGCCCGCATCGCCGTGCGCGAGGACATCCAGCTCTGGCGCGGCACCCGGGCCAGCCTGGCCCCCAAGGGCGTGGGCAGTGTCATGCTGGACCTGCGTCTGCCGGAGTTGGCGGAGCGGCGGCAGCTTCTGGTGGCGGGGGAGGAGCTCCCGGGTGATTCGGGCGTCTCCATCGCCGGGGTGCTGGAGCGGGCGGACCACCTCATGGCCAGCCTCACTGCGGGCGTGGATGGGCTGCGGGCCCGGGTGGAGCAGAAGGGCCTGGGGGACCTGCTGGACCATCCTTCGGTGCACCAGGCTCTGTCATCACTGGACCGCACGCTGCGGGACTTCCAGGCCCTGGCCCAGGAGAGCCGTGGTCTGGTGGGCCACGCGGACCACAGCATGGGCGAGGCGGACAAGGCCCTGGCCTCCCTGGACAAGAGCCTCAGCAGTGTCAGGGCCCTCTTGGAGAAGCGCGGGCCCGAGCTGGATCAGATCCTCGTGAGTCTGGCGGCCACGCTCAAGCAGGCCGAGACCTTCATGGGCCGCTTCGCCACGGAAAACCAACCGGAGCTGGAACAGAGCCTCAAGAGCCTCCGCCGCTCCCTGGCCTCCGTGGAGGAGTTGCTGGAGCTGCTCAAGCAGAAGCCCAACCGCGTGGTCTGGGGCACGCCCAGCGAGGCCGAGCGGGAAAAGGCCAGGAAGTACGTGGAAGCGGGAAAGCAGGCGCCGAAGCCGCAGGCGCCTTAGGTCCTACATCTTGTCGAAGCCATCCTTGCCCTGCATGACCTTCCAGGGCAGCAGCTCGTAGTTGGCGAGACCGTGCTGGTGGAAGGGGTCGCCGTCCCGGAGCTTGTCCAGGTCCGCCAGGGGATTCTCGTCCTGCACGCGCACCAGCCACATGCCGCCGAAGCGTGGGTCCAGGGGGCCGGAGGCCACCACGATGCCCTGTTCCTGGAGGCTCTTGAGGTAGGCGCGGTGGGCCTCGGTGACGGCCTCCACCTCGGCGAGGGGACGGCGGTAGCGAACAAGCACGAGTGCGTACATGGGGGCTCCTGGAGACCTCCAGCTGAACATGAGGGACGCTGTAGGACAACCGGGGGCGGAGCGGCCCAGGGCCTGCCAAGGATTGGAAAATAATCAAGATGCTTGCGAAGTAGGCATCAAATGGGGGCAAATTTCCGATTACAAGACGAGCCGACGGACACCTTTTCCGCAGCTGATGCCGATGATCTCATCGCCGCCAGTCGCACGGGTTGGCTTCTGGCCTTGGCCGTGGACCTGGTCCTCTGCCTGGCGCTGGCGGTTGTGCAGGTCCGGTAACTGGTCCTGCTGGTCGTGCTCATGGATGCCCTTCCGGTGCTCCTGCCTCAAGCTGCCTATACGATCTGCTCGCAGACACACACGTCGTGAGGACCTCCTAGGCATGCGCTGGGAATCCAGGCGGGGTCGCCCGCGAGCCCTACTGGCGCTTACCAAATCGCCGATAACCCGCTACAATACTGGTTTTGGCGAGCTCCCATGCACATCCAGGAACTGATCCTCCGCCTGCAGCGGTTCTGGGCCGACCGGGGCTGCCTCATCGGCCAGCCCTACGACCTGGAGAAGGGCGCGGGCACCATGAATCCGCTCACCTTCTTTGGCGCCCTGGGGGACAAACCCTGGAATGTGGCCTACGTCGAGCCCTCCCGCCGCCCGGCGGATGGCCGCTACGGTGAGAACCCCTTCCGGGTCTATAAGCACCTCCAGTTCCAGGTCATCCTCAAGCCCAGCCCCGCTGCGGTGCAGGATCTCTACATCGAGAGCCTGGAGGCGCTTGGCATCGACTTCTCCAAGCATGACCTCCGCTTTGAGGAGGACAACTGGGAGTCCCCCTCGCTCGGCGCCTGGGGCGTAGGGTGGCAGGTGGTGCTGGATGGCATGGAGATCAGCCAGTTCACCTACTTCCAGCAGGTGGGCGGCCAGGACTGCCGACCCGTGAGCGCCGAGCTGACCTATGGCATCGAGCGCATCTGCATGTTCCTGGGGGGCTATGACAACATCTTCGACCTCATTCACGGCGAGGTGAAGACGGACGAAGGCGTCTTCCCGGTCACCTACGGCCAGATGCGCCAGCGCGAGGAGTTCGAGCTGAGCGCCTACAGCTTCGAGCACGCGGACCTGGACCTGCACCGCAGCCTCTTCGAGAGCTTCGAGAAGGAGGGCTGGCGCCTGCTGAAGGACCACGGCCACTTCCTCAGCGCCTACGAGCAGGCCCTCAAGATGAGCCACACCTTCCATGTGCTGGATGCCCGCGGGGCCGTGAGCACCACGGAGCGGCCGGGCATCATCAAGCGCGTGCGGGACCTGGCCTGTGGGTGCGCCAAGGCTTATCTGGAGCATGAAACGGAACATGTCGCAGCTTCGGCGAAGGGGGGTGCTCAGTGAGCGCCAATTCGACCTTCCTGCTGGAACTGCACTGTGAGGAGATCCCGGCGCGGTTCCTGAAGCCGCTCACGGAGGACTTCGAGACCGCCTTCACGGCCTGGGCCTCGGCTCAGGGACTTGGCGCGGTCGCGCTGGAGACCTTCTACTCGCCGCGCAAGCTGGCCTGGCGCGCGGTTGGGCTGCCCCTGGCCCAGTTGGACCAGACCGACATTCAGGTGGGGCCGCCCCAGCGCATGTGCGTGGACGAGGCGGGCCAGCCCACGATCCAGGGCCTGAAGTTCGCCGAGAAGTGGGGTCTGGATTTCAGCGCCGTGCGCTTCGAGCAGCCCACCGGCAAGAAGGAACCCTGCGCCGTGGTGACGGTCACCAAGGTGGGCCGCCCCACCACGGACCTGCTCATGGAGGCCTTGCCCGGCCTCATCGCCGGACTGCACGTCCCCAAAGCCATGCGCTGGGGCCGCTCGGACTTCGAGTTCGTGCGCCCCATCCGCAACCTGCTGTGCCTGCTGGGCGAGACGGTCATCCCCATCACCGTTGATGGCGTCACCGCCACCAACACCACCTGGGGTCACCGCCTCCATCACCGCGAGCACCCCGCGCCCATCCTGATCGCCACGCCGGGGGTCTACGAGGCCAAGCTGGAAGCCGCCGGTGTGGTGGTGAGCCTGGACCTGCGCCGCAGCCGCATCGCCACCCAGTTGCAGGACCAGGCCGCAGAAGCGGGTGGTCGCCTGGTGGCCGACGCAGAGCTGCTGGATACCCTGGCGGAGATCGTGGAATTCCCCAAGATCGTGCGGGGCGAGTTCCCGGCCAGCTTCCTGGAACTGCCCAAGGAGGTGCTGGTCACCTCCCTGCGCGAGCACCAGAAGAGCTTCTGCATCGAGAGGCTGGATGGCACGGAGTTGCTGCCCTTCTTCCTCACGGCCGCCAATCGCACAGACGATCCCGCAGGCTACGTGAAGGCGGGCAACGAGTGGGTCCTGAAGGCCAGGCTCTACGATGCCCGCTTCTTCTTCGCGGAGGACCGGAAGCAGCCGCTGTCGGCCCGGCTGGAAAAACTTCAGGCGCTCACCTTCCAGCGGGAACTGGGCAGTTACTACGACAAGACGGGGCGCGTGGTCGCCTTGACGAAGACCCTCGCTTCGCGCCTTTCGAAGGACGACGAGCACATCGACCGCGCCCTGGAAGCGGCCCGCATGGCCAAGTGCGACCTGCGCACCCTCATGGTGGGCGAGTTCCCGGAACTGCAGGGCATCATGGGTGGCGAGTACCTCCGCCATGAGGGCGCCCACGAGGAAGTCTGGCAGGCCGTGAAGGAGCACTATCGCCCCGTGGGGGCTGAGGACGCGATCCCCGGTACGTCCCTGGGCTGCCTGCTTTCGCTGTGCGACAAGCTGGATACCGTGGCGGGCTGCTTCGCCGTGGGACTCATCCCCAGCGGCTCCAAGGATCCCCTGGCCCTGCGCCGGGCAGGGCAGGGCGTGGTGCGCATCCTCTGGGAACAGGGCTGGCCATTCACCCCTGCTGATCTCATCGAGGCGGCCCTGCGCATCGTGGGCCCCAAAGCCACGAAGCCCGCGGCCGAAAGCACCGAGGCCCTCCTGGCCTTCTTCAAGGACCGGGTGGCCTACCAGCTGGAGCAGGCGGGTTACGCCCCCTCGGTGCGTCGCTCGGCCCTGGCTGCGGGCTGGCTGGACCTGGCGGACCTGCGGGCCCGGTGCGAGGCCCTGTCCGCCTTCGCCGAAGATGCCCGCTTCACCTCCCTGGCGCAGAGTGCGAAGCGCATTGGGAATATCTTGAAGGACGAACTCGCCTCCGGCGAGCTCGTGAGGGGGCTGCTGACACAGGCCGAAGAGATTCTGCTGGCTGACAAGCTGGTCGAGGTTGAAGCGAAGACTGAACAGGGGGCGCTGTTGGCTGCCCTGGCGGATCTGGCGCAGCCCCTGGAGGCCTTCTTCAACTCTGTGATGGTGAAGTGCGAGGACGCGCCTCTGCGGGCGGCCCGCCTCAGCCTGCTCTTCCGGCTCCGGCAGGCCTTCCTGCGGGTGGCGGACTTCAGCCTCTGGCAGTAACCGGGCGGCCATGGCGGTCCTGGCACGGCTCCGCTTCCTCGGGTTCAGCCTGCTGCTGACCTGGGGAACGGGGCTCGGGGCCGCCCGCCCGGATGCATGGGTGGAGCTGCGTTCGCCGCACTTCACCGTCTATTCCAACGCCGGCGAGGCGGAGGCTCGCACGGCGCTCCTGGGCTTCGAAGGCATTCGCAGCGTCTTCGACAAGGTCATTCCCGGGCTCCGTGTGGATCCGCCCAAGCCCATGCTCATCGTGGTGGTGGAGGACGAGGCGGCCATGAAGCGGCTGTTCCCGAAGTTCTTCACGGGCCAGGATCCCTCCCGTCCCGCCGGAGTCTTCATCGGCGGCGCGGAGCGCAACTACGCCATCCTGCGCCTGGACGTGGATCACCAGGCGGACCAGCCCTACTTTGTGCTCTTTCACGAGTACACCCACAGCATCGTCCACCAGAACTTCCCGGCCCTGCCCACGTGGTTGGACGAAGGCATCGCGGATTTCTACGGCGCCACCCAGATCCGGGCCGACCAGGTCTTCATCGGGCGCGTGCCGCGGGGCCGCCTCCAGAAGCTGCGCAGCAGTGTCCGCCTGCCCATGGAGACCCTGCTCACGGTGACCCACGACTCGCCCCACTATCAGGAGGGGGAGAAGACCGGCATCTTCTACGCCCAGAGCTGGGCCTTGGTGCACTACCTCTTCCTGGATGAGCAGGCGCAAAAGGCGGAGCTCTTCGGGGCCTTCCTGAAGGCCAGCCAAGTGGAGCCCGATCCGCTCCAGGCCGCCCGGTCGGCCTTCGGCGACCTGGGCAAGCTCACAGCGACCGTGGGGGCCTATGCCAACCGGTCGGCCTTCCGCTACCTGAGCCTGCCCCTGGCCTTGAAGCTCAGCGATGCCGACTTCCAGGTTCGGCGCCTGGACGAGGCCCAGGCCCTGGTGGTCCAGGCGGAGTTCCTCCAACACACCCACCTGGTGGCCGCCGCAGAGCCCCTCCTGGCCCGGGCCCAGGGCCTGGCGCCCAAGGCCCCCGAGGTGCAGGCGGCCCTGGCCCTGAGCCATCTCCTGCGCGGTGAGGCGGAGCCAGCCCGGCAGGCGTTCCAGGCGGCCCTGGCCCTAGGCAGCCAGGACTTCCGAGTGCCCTACCACCTTGCTCTCTTGGCCCAGCAGCAACCCCGCGGCGGGGCGGCCGAGGCGACCCAGATCCTGGCCTGGCTGGAGGCTGCCCGGGACCTGCGCCCGGACTTCCCGGGGATCCACATGGCCCTCTGCCGCCAGTACAGCTTCGAGCCACGGGATCCCGCCCGGGCCCTCCAGGAGGGGCGCAGGGCCGTGGAACTGGAGCCCAACCAGCTGGCCCACCGCATCAACCTGGGGGTGGCCTGCCTGAACCTGGACCTGGAGGCTGAGGCCCAGGCCATCGCCGCCCAGCTTCGGCGGCTGGCCAGCAGCGAGGCGGAACGACGTCTGGTGGCGTCCTATGAGAGCCGACTCGCGGCATTCCTGGAACGGAAGCAGGAGCGGGTTCCGGACCTGATGCCTGACCTGATCCTGCCCGGGCCCCCTGGCCAGCCCCCTCCCGTCAAACCCACGGTGCCCCTGAAGTTCAGCCTGCCCGACTACATGGCCCCGCTGGGCCGAGAGGTCATGGGGCTGCTGGCCCAGGACCGGGACGCCGAGGCCATCCGCCGGGTGGAGGCGGCCCTGGCCAAGGCCGGGAATGACTATGACCGCAATGCCCTGCGGGGCCTGCTGGCGGCGCTGAAGGGGCGGGGCGCGGCAAAGTAGCGCCAACTCTGGATCAGGGCCTCCCGAACTGGTCAAGGTCGCCCCGATGCCTGAAGATGGAGGCTGGAGCACCCATGCACCACGAGCGCATCGCCATCATCGACTACGGCAGCCAGTACACCCGCCTCATCACGAGGCGCCTGCGCGAGCTGGGGGCCTTCGGCCTAGTCTACAACAGTGGGACCAGCGCCGCCGAGATCGCCGGGCCGGACCTGAAGGGCGTAATCCTCTCCGGGGGGCCCAACTCCGTGCTGGAGCCCGGAGCGCCGGAACTGGACATGGCCATCCTCGACCTGGGCGTGCCGGTACTCGGCATCTGCTACGGCCAGCAGATCATGGCCCGGAACCTGGGTGGGCAGCTGCACCGGGCCACCAGCCGCGAGTACGGCAAGGCCGAGATCCAGGTCACCCCCGAGGGCTCTGTGCTCTTCGCGGGTCTGCCCCACATGCAGCAGGTCTGGATGAGCCACGGTGATCACGTGGAGGCCGCACCGGCGGGCTTCACGGTGACGGCGCGCACCCCCAGCGTGCCCGTGGCGGCCATGGAGGACGCGGCTCGCCGCATCTACGGCATCCAGTTTCACCCTGAAGTGACCCACAGCTCCCAGGGCACGCCCCTGCTGCTCAATTTCGTGAAGCACTGCGGCATGATCCTGGACTGGAACGCCGGCAACTTCATCGACGAGAAGGTGAAGGTCATCCGCGACCAGGTGGGCTCGGGCACCGTGGTGCTGGGCCTCAGCGGCGGCGTGGACTCCAGCGTGGCGGCCCTGCTGCTGCACAAGGCCATCGGGAAGCAGCTCACCTGCGTCTTCGTGGACCACGGCCTCATGCGCAAGGACGAGATGAAGCAGGTGCAGGCCTACTTCGCCCCCTTCGAGCTCAACGTCATCTGGGTGGATGCCTCAGATGAGTTCCTGGGCGCCCTGGAAGGCGTCACGGATCCCGAGACCAAGCGCAAGATCATCGGCGGCCACTTCATCGAGGTCTTTGAGCGGGAGGCCACCAAGGTCCATGCGGACTTCCTGGGCCAGGGCACCACGTACCCCGACGTCATCGAGAGCAGCGGCATTGGCGGAGCCATCCTAGTGAAGTCCCACCATAACGTGGGCGGCCTGCCGGAGCGCATGAAGCTGAAGCTGGTGGAGCCCCTGCGGGAGCTGTTCAAGGACGAAGTCCGGGCCACGGGCCTGGCCTTGGGCCTGCCCGAGGAGATGAACCAGCGCCACCCCTTCCCCGGGCCCGGCCTGGCGGTGCGTCTGCCCGGGGCCATCACCCGCGAGCGGGCCACCATCCTGCAGAATGCTGACGCCATCTTCATGCAGGAACTGAAGGAGAGCGGCTGGTACCGCAAGACCAGCCAGGCCTTCGCCGTACTGCTGCCGGTGCAGACCGTCGGCATCATGGGGGACGAACGCACCTTCGAGTGGATGTGCGCCCTGCGGGCCGTGACCAGCGAGGACTTCATGACTGCCGACTGGGCGCGCCTCCCCCACGAACTGCTGGAGAAGATCGCTCAGCGCATCGTGAACGAGGTGAAGGGCATCAACCGCGTGGTCTACGACATCACCTCGAAGCCGCCCGCCACCATCGAGTACGAGTAATGGCCAAGCGCAATGAGCCCGTCCGCAAGTCGGTGAAGGATGTCCTGGAGGACCTGCAGGCGGGGCACCGGGAGGCGGCCTTCAGCGGCCCCGAATCGGCCCTGAAATACCTGCGCCGCACCTTCGAGTCCCAGGCCAGCCTGCCCAATGCCGTGAAGGCCTTGGCCTATGACCTGGCTGCCGATGCCCAGGCCCAGGTGGGTGCCTGGGAAGACTGCGCAGGCTCCGTGGGCCTGGTGCTGGGCTATCTGCCGGAATTGGAGGCGGCCTTTCCGCACGAGTACCGGAGGCTGCTGGAAGGCCTTTGCTGCTTTGAGCGGGGCATTCAGGCCCAGAGCGAGCTGGGGGACTTCCACGGGGCCCTGGAGCTCTGTGAGCGGGCCATGGGGCTGGGCCTTGGGGCCCACTACTCGGCCAAGCGGGATTCGCTGGAGTGGGCCCGCTAGGGGGGAACCGTTCCTCTCCCCAAGGCCCTTTCTGCCGGTACGATGATGGGAAACTTCAGGAAACGGCCAAAGGGGCCGTTGAGACCCTGACCCTAGGGGGGGCCATGAACGATGACATCAAGGTGGTGCCAGAGCTCACGAGCATTCTCGTGGTCGATGACCTGCCCATCGTGCGGTTCTCCCTCCAGCGGATCCTCACCAAGGCGGGCTACCGGGTCCGCGAGGCCGAGCACGTGGCTGGTGCCTTGGCGGTGCTGGCCGAAGACACCATTGATCTGATCCTCTGCGATATCCAGATGCCCGGTGCCTCCGGCCTGGATCTGGTCAAGGCCATCGAGCCGCGCATTCCCGACACTTCCGTGGTCATGGTGAGCTCCCTGGAGGATGCGGAGATTGCCATCGAGTGCCTGCAGCAGGGCGCTTTCGGCTTTGTGCTGAAGCCCTTCCAACCCCGGGAGATCCTGGTGCAGGTGAGCGGGGCCCTACGTCGCCGCATGCTGGAGATCGCCTTCCGCGACCGCGAGGCGCAGTTGGCCCAGAAAGTGCGCGAACAGACCCACGAGATCCGGGAGTCCCGCCAGGAGATCGCCCTGCGCCTCATCGCCGCCAGTGAGCACCGGGACAACGAGACCGGCATGCATGTCCGCCGCCTGGGCCTCTACGCCGCCGAGATGGCAACCCTGCTGGGCTGGGACCAGGACCGCATCGATACCATTCAGGCCGCCGTGCCCATGCACGACATCGGCAAGATCGGTGTGCCCGATGCCATCCTCCAAAAGCCCGGCTCCCTCACCGAAGACGAGTGGGTGATCATGAAGCGGCACACCACCATGGGGGCCGCCATCCTCAAGGGCTCCACCGTGCCCTTCATCAAGATGGGCGCCCAGATTGCCATCGGCCATCACGAGAAGTGGGACGGCAGTGGCTATCCCAAGGGGCTCAAGGGCGAGCAGATCAGCCTCGAAGCACGGATCACGGCCCTGCTGGATGTCTACGACGCCGTCAGCAACCGCCGCCACTACAAGGAGTCCTGGGCCGAGGACCGGGTCACCAGCCTCATCCAGGAGGGACGGGGCAAGCACTTCGACCCCCAGGTCGTGGACCTCTTCCTGAGCAACTTCGACCGTTTCCGGGCGATCCTGAATGCCAATCCCGATGAAGCCCACGATGAGGATCCGGGGATCTGACGGGCTCTACTCAGCAGCATTGAAATCTCGCAAAAAGGGGCTGTGCCCCTTTTTGCGAGGAGGATGAAACGACTAGCTGTGTTCGGGCTCTATTGCTTTCTTCACGCCGCCGGTGACAGTGAACTCACCCAACATCATGGGCACGGCGGCCTTGAGCATGACGGTGAAGACCAGGGCACCCAGGGAGAAGATGCCGGCGGCCACGGCCACCTCCGTGAAGGAGGGGCGGTAGACGTAGATCTCGCCCAGCGCGTCCGGGGTCAGGCCGGGGATGATGAGGCCCATGCCCTTCTCGATGTATACGCTGGCGTAGATCAGCACGCAGCCGATGTTCAGGGTGGTCCAGTTCATGCGGGTTTTGGGGATCAGGAAGAGCATGAAGGCGATGAAACCCGTGATGATCGAAGCCCAGGCGAAAGGCACCAGGGTGTTGTAGTGCACGCCGTTCTTCTCCAGGCCAAAGAGCAGGTACTTGAAGTACACCACGTGCTCGGTGCCGGAGTAGAGCTCCTTGAAGGACTCGGCGGCCGTGAGGAAGAGGTTGAAGCCCATGGTGTAGGCCATCAACTCGGCGATCTTGAAGATGGCCTCATCGGTGATCTTCAGGCGGGTGGTCTTCCGGAGCACCTGGAGGAGGATCAGCAGCACCGCAGGACCCGAGCAGAAGGCCGAGGCCAGGAAGCGGGGGGCCAGGATGGCAGAGTTCCAAAAGGGGCGGGCAGCCAAGCCGTTGTATAGGTAGGCCGTGACCGTGTGGATGCTGACGGCCATGGGGATGGAGGCCAGCACCAGGGGCAGCACGATCTTCTTATTGTAGTGCTTCTCCAGGTAGGCGCTGAAGAGCAGGTAGGTGACCACGAACCAGTTCAGCAGGAGGTAGAGGTTCAGCACGATGACGTCCCAGGCCAGCATGGACTGGGGCCAGTTGAGGCGGCCCACCAGGGGCATGATGTGCCAGAAGCGGTCCGGGCGGCCGATATCCACCATGACGAAGCCCAGACACATGATGAGGGCTGTAACGGCCAGCATCTCACCCAGGATGGTGATCTCCTTGATCGGACCCCAGTCGTAGATGTAGGCGGGGATCACCAGCATGATGGAGGCCGCGGCCACGCCCACCAGGAAGGTGAAGTTGCCGATGTAGAAGCCCCACGAGACCTGGTCGCGCATGTTCGTGACCAGGAGGCCGTTGTTGACCTGACCCATGTAGGCGACGACACCGGAGGTGATGAGCAGGAGGAGGAAGCCGACCCAGATGTAATACATCCGGCTGCCCCGGAGCATGAGGCCCACGGTATCGAGGATGAACTGCTTGAAGTTCCGCAGATTGGTCATGGCCTCACACCCCGTAGAAGTAGAAGAAGGTGGGTTGGGTGTTCAGGTCTTCCTTCAGCTTGAAGACACGCTTGGTCTCCAGCGTCTGGCGGATCTCACTCTTGGGATCCAGCAGGTTGCCGAACTTGCGGGAGCCCGTGGGGCAGATTTCCACGCAGGCCGGGTAGAGGCCCTTGCGGGTGCGCTGGACGCAGAAGGTGCACTTCTCCACCACGCCCTTGGGGCGGGGGCGATTGCCCAGGTAGTGGGTGACCGGGTTCACGTCGGCGGCATCGATGTGGGGCTCGCCCCAGTTGAAGTGGCGGGCACCGTAGGGGCAGGCGGCCATGCAGTAGCGGCAGCCGATGCACCAGTTGTAGTCCACCACCACGATGCCGTCCTTTTCCTTCCATGTGGCACCCACGGGGCATACCTTGGTGCAGGGGGGCTTCTTGCACTGCTGGCACTGGACGGGCATGTAGAAGTGGCCCTCGCGGGGCACTTCGTCGGGGTTGTAATACTGCTCGGCGTGCTGGAGGTCGACGCCCTCCTCCTTGTCCATTTCCAGGACGCGGATCCACTGGATCTCGGGCTTCCGGGACTGGTTGTTCTCCTTGACGCAGGCGTGGACGCAGCTGCGGCAGCCGATGCAACGGCTCAGGTCCAGGGCATAGCCGAAGATCACGCCGGGGATGGGCTCCGTGGTGGCGACCTTGACGTCCTTCTTGAACTTGTCTTTGTATTCCTTCTCCAGGCGGGCGATGACCTGCGCCACCTCGTCCTTGGAGAGCTCGCGGAAGTTGTGCTGGAGGAACTCCTCCGAGCTGACCTTGCCGCAGCCCGTGAGGGCGGTGGCCACGGCGGCCACGGCCGCGCCAAGGAACTCGCGGCGGCCTCCGGCCCCGCAGGCGGCACTGGTGTCCTCACAGCCCTGGGCGGGCACTCGAGTTTCCTGGTCCGTCATCGCGCACCCCCTTTCGTAACCTGGATGGCCTCGGGCCGGGTGGGTGGAGGCAGTGGCTTCATGGGCTTGAAGTGCGGCTGGTGTGGGTTGTGGCAGTGCACGCAGAGCAGGTACTGCTTCGGGCCGTTCCACATGCCCGTGCGCTTCCCGTGGATGCCCACGCGCCAATCGCGCAGCTTGTCGCCGTGGCACTGGCCGCAGAGCTTGTAGGAGGCCGTGAACTCCACCTTCTCGCCGCTGGCCAGCTTGAGGTGGTCGCGGTCGTTGGCGTCATGGCAGTCCAGGCACCAGCGGGACTCGGGTCCATGGGTCAGCTCGATGTCCGTGTGCATGTCCTTGAGCTCGCGCTGCTTGGTGTTGAGCTTCACGGCCTTGCCGTCGTGGCAGGCGGTGCAGGGGAAGATGCCCTCGGTGAAGGGGGGCTTGGGCACCTGGATTCCTTCCGGCGTCGGCGCAGCCTGCTTGGCGGCAGGCTTGGCGGCCGGGGTCTCGGCGCTGGCCTTGCCCGTCGCAAAGACCAGCAGCAGAGCCAGGATGGGCGCGGCGCGGAGCGAAGATCGGATCAGGCTTCTGTTCATCGGAGACTCCAGGTGTGGATTTGTTCAACCGCTTCAGTATCTGGCAACCCGAGGCCCAGGATTCAGGCGGGGGGTGCGAACAGGATGTGAAGTGGTGCGTTCAATTATTCGCTTTCTAGGACCGCCCGGCAGGACGCTGTGCGGGATATTGGTCACGTTTGCCCGCGTGATGACATCGATCACAGCGGCTCCTCGGGGCTCACGGGGCCCTTGGCAGGCGAAGCTTTCAGCAGGCGTGGGGCCAGCATCAGCGTGGCGCCGAAGCACATGAAGCCGATGAACAGGGTGAGCGGCCGACCTACGGGGATGTCCTCGAAGAGGAACTTGAGGGCCGTGATGCCCAGCATCGGATAGACCAGCCAGCGCACATCCAGGACCGGGAGTTTCCTGCCGAGTGCAGCCAGGGCAAGGATGAGGCAGGACAGGACGCCGGTGCGGACCGCGGCCAGGACCCCCGCATCCGCAGCACCCACGCCCGTGGCAGCGCAGATCCCTCGGATCACCAGGGCGCCGCAACCCAGGGCCACCAGGGCGCCGAGCGCCAGCATGAGGGTGCGGAGCTTCGTGGCGAACTCGCTGGGACGGCGCAGGAGGAACAGGACCAAGGTGGCGCCGCAGAACAGCAGGGCGGCGAGGCTGGCGGCCTCCACGGGTGCCACGGGGCCCGCAGGATCCAGGAAAGCCTTGAAACTCCAGCGCACCAGGCCCGAGGCCGCCGCGCACACTGCGAGGTAGATGCCGCTCTGGACGGCCAGCACCAGGCGCTCCACGCGCAGGGCCTGGACCAGGGCCGCGCAGCCCACCAGGCCGCAGAGCGTGGCGAAGAGGGGCAGGGGCAGGACGATGGGGCCGCCCACCAGCAGGAAGACCAGGGCCAGGAAGGTGAAGAAGTGGAAGTTCGCGCGGGTCTCGTCCTGGTCCCCGGCGAAGGGGATGGCCGTGGCGTAGCAACCCAGACCGGCCAGGGAGATGCCCAGTCCCAGCAGCCCAGCGCCGGAGCCCGTGGCCAGGGCCACCCGCAGGGCGCCACCGAAGCCCAGCAGCAGCGCCAGGGCTGTCTGCGCGATCTCGAAGGTGTTCACCCGGCGGCGCTGCGCGAGCATGCGCCCGGCGAAGCTGCCGATGTAGGCCAGGGGCAGGAGCAGGGCCAGGAGGATGGTGCCACCGGGAGTGATGGTCTTGTAGGCATCGGGTACGCCTCCGGGCCAGGCGGCCAGGGAGCTGAGGATCAGCACGCCCAGATCCGCCGCCAGGGCCGTGGGCCAGCGCAGGCCCTGCCACTTCCGGTCGGCGGTGCCCCAGAGAGAGACCAGGCCCAGCACCAGGAAGACAGCCAGGAAGGGCTCGATGGTCTGGCGGGCCGCCATCATGGCGAGCCCCGCGCCCAGGGAGGCCAGGGTGGCCAGCCACGCGATGGGCTTCAGGTCCCGTTGCCAGGCCACGCTGCCGTGCACCAGGGTCACGGTCAGGAGCAGGAAGGCGGCCAGGGGCGGCGGCAGAATGCCGAAGCGGGTGGTGGATTCCACGAGCAGCGGGTAGGCGATGAGGATGGAGGCCAGGGCGTGGAAGGCCGCGTCCAGGGGGTGCCGGGCGCGCCGGGCGAGGAGGGCCCAGGTGATGGCATAGGCCAGCCCCAGGGCCACACCCCACCCATTGCGGATGGTGCCGGCGTCCACTAGGGCGCGGATGAGGGTGGCACCGCCGAGGATGAGGCAGACGCGACCGATGAGGGTCATGAGCCCCGAGGGGCTGGGCAGACTTTCCACAGGGATGGCCGCGGGGAAGACCTCACTGATGTCGGCCTTTGCTGTCGCCACGGCGGACGTCACGACCTGGCCACCCTCGAGGCTGGCGATGCGGGCCTCCAGGCTCGTGACCAGGGCCGCCAGCTCGTCCAGCCGGGCCTCCAGCGGGAGGGGGGGGTGCTCCGGCTGGGGGGCGCTGGCAGGGCTGCCGTCGGGCATGGACATCGACAGATCCTCGGGAGAGGTGAATACGACCTGCAGGGTGGGTGGTTGTTCCCATGCCACGCCCTGGCCTGCAGTGCGTCAAGTAAAATATCAATATTCCAAAGAATTCATAACGTAAACAATCAATACTGTTGGCACATTGTTTGAGTTGGGGTTGCGCGGGGTGTGAGGACGTTCCTGGGAGGAAACCGTGATTGGGTTCCGCCGATGGCCCAGGGACGGGCTTTGACGCATGTGTCAGCCATCACACACATGACCTCTTCATCCGCTACGCTGAAAGGAAGGAGTGACCATGCCGCGCTCGCTGAAGGCGATTCTGCTGTTTCTGGGGATGACCTTGAGTCTGTGGGCCCAGGACACGACGGTCATCCTGCTCCGCCACGCGGAGCGCCTGTCCATGCTGGATGAGGACTCATCCTTGTCGCAGACCGGACAGGCTCGGTCCCAGGGCCTTGTGCCGCTCCTGAGCGAATTCCATCCCACCTGGCTCTACGCATCGAATCACCAGCGCACCCAGCAGACCCTGGCGCCCACCGCCGCGAAGCTGGGTCTGGTGCCGCTGCTGCGCCCCAAGGCCGACAGCGCCGCTCTGGCGGCGGAAATCCTCCGGGGGCATCGTGGCCAGACCGTCCTGGTCTGCTGGCACCACGACCTCATGAAGCCCCTGGCCAAGGCGCTGGGCTGGAAGGGCCCCGTGCCCCACTGGTCCTTGTTCACCTACGACCGGCTGTGGATCCTGCGCATCAACCCCAAGGGCGAGGTGAGCCTGGAGGAGCGCATTCAGGAATTCGAAAGCGGGAAAAGATGAACCACCAACAGTCTGTTTGTCTCGCGTATCAGCGCAGCCGATATCGAGAAGGCACCAAGATCTGACTTTTTTGGGCTCATCGCCCTTTGCTGGGGAGCCTTGGGCCAATCCAGCCTTGGGGTCTGCTGTGTTGCGCCCCTGAATCAAGCCTGACCCAGAAGACGCGGTAAAGGGCTGGAGGGGGAGACTACTCAGAGGCATTTTTTCGCCGGGGATGAACGGTGATGGACGGGGATAGAACAGGTTCTGCTTTTCATCCCCGTCCATCACCGTCCATCCCCGGCCAAAGGATTTGTCTGCCGGTGGCTCCTGTTGAACGAGGCTAGCCAGGCGGTGGTGCAGCGGGCACCATGGTCCAGCCAATCCCGTGAATTCAAGAAACGGCTAGAGCGCAGCCACCAACCCACGGATGCCGCTGCGGAAGGTGGTCTCGGGGCCCAGCAGGCTCAGCACCAGGTGGCCGTCACCGTGGAGGTCGAAGAAGGAGCCGGGGTGGATGAGGACGCCCTGTGTTTCCAGCAGGCGCAGGGCACAGGCTTCGTCGGAGTCCACAGCCGGGCGCCGCAGCAGCACGGACCAGCCGCCCTCCACGGGCAGGCGGGCCAGATGGGGGTGGCCTTCAAGGCTCGAATCCAGCGCCATCAGGTTGGCGTGGAGCCGGGCGAGTATCTGCTCCCGCAGGGCTGGCGCGAGCTCCAGCAGGCGGGGGGCCGCCGCCTGCGCCGGTGCCGACACGGAGAGGTACTGATCCGCCAGGAAGGCCAGGGCCTCCAGGTGTTCTGCGGCGCCGGGACCGCGGACGGCGATCCAGCCCAGCTTCAGCTGGGGCAGGGCGGCCACCTTGCTGAGCCCTGACAAGAGGAATACAGGGCAGGGGGGCTCCAGGTCCAGGAGGGCCGTGGCCAGGCGATCCGTGGGCGGTTCCAGGGCGTAGTCCGCGAAGACCTCGTCCACCAGCAAGGCCAGGCCCGCGCGGGCGCAGAAGTTTGTGAGGTCGGCCCACTCCCGCAGCGACAGGAAGTGCCCGGTGGGATTGTTGGGATTCACCACCACCACCGCGCGGGTCCGGGGGGACAGGGCCGCCTCCAGGGCGCCCATGTCAAGATGCCAGCGCTCGTGGAAGTAGGAGGGCAGGGCCCGGGCGCTGAGGCCCTCCAGTCGCGCCAGCCAGTCAAAGAGGGGATAGCTGGGACTGGGCACCAGCACTTCGTCGCCAGGATCCCCCAGCAGCTTGAAGAGGAGCCCGTAGCCCTCGCTGGTGGAGGCCGTGAGCTGCAGTTCCTCGGCCCGAAGCCCGTTGCCGTGGTGGGCGGCGATGGCCTTCCGGGCGCTGCGGGAGCCCTGGGCGTCAGGATCGTAGCTCAGCACCAAAGGCGAGCCCAGGGCTGCGCAGATATCCGCCTCTGGATAGCGGAAGCCGCAGCGGGTGGGATTCGACACCGTGAGGTCCAGCACCTCGTGGCCCTCCGAACGCAGCCGGGCCAGCGCCGCCGACAGCGGGTTCGGCACAAAGCTGGCAGGCAGACGGGAGGACAGGCGCATCCATTCAGAGTAATCCAACCAGTTGCTCACCGCGGAGAACGCTGAGAACGCGGAGAAAAGCAATCAAACGCAGAGGGTTCAGAAATCGCTGGGATGAATACCGGATTCCTCTGCGCTCTCTGCGTCCTCTGCGGTTAAATTTTTTCGCAGTTAAAATCCAACTACCCAACGGATGCTCCCATGGCGAAGACCAGTTGGTCCAAGAGGTTGCTGACCGTGGTGCAAGCCAAGGGAAAGCCATTAACCGCAGAGGGCGCAGAGAGTGCAGAAGGCGCAGAGTTGAATACCGGATTTCTCTGCGCTCTCTGCGTTCTCTGCGGTTAGATTTCTCTCAGTTGGAATCCAACTGCCCAAAGGAGGCTCCCATGGCGAAGACCATCAAGGTCGCGGTGCTGTTGGCTGGCTGCGGTCATCTCGACGGGGCGGAAGTGCGTGAGGCGGTGCTCACGTTGTTGGCCCTGGACCAGCACGGTGCCGAGGTCCAGTGCATCGCGCCGGACGCGGACCAGTTCCATGTGGTGAACCACGTCACTGGGGAGCCGGTGCCCGGCGCTGTGCGCAACATCCTGGAGGAGTCCAGCCGCATCGCCCGGGTGGGTCAGTGCCTGGATCTCGCCCAGGCCAAGGTTGAGGACTACGACGCCCTGCTCATGCCCGGCGGGTTCGGCGTGGCCAAGAACCACTGCAGCTTTGCCTTCAAGGGCGCCGAGGGGGACGTGCGGCCCGATGTGGCGGCCTTCCTGGGCGGGTTCTTCGCGGCGAAGAAGCCCGTGGGCGCCATCTGCATCGCCCCGGCCCTGGTGGCCCTGGCCCTCAAGGGCAAGGCCGACGCGAAGCTGACCCTCGGCGATGATGCGGGCTGCGCCGCCGCCATGGCGAAGCTGGGCCACCACCACCAGGCTACCCCTGACGCCCGGGGAGTGGTCATTGACGAGGCTCTCAAGCTCATCACCAGCCCCGCCTACATGTTCGGTGACGCCCGCCTCAGCGATGTCCTCGTGGGCATCGAGCGGTGTGTGGCCGAGGTGCTGAAGCGGGTTTGAGGCGAAGGAACCGCCAACTGCAGAGAACGCCGAGAACGCGGAGGAAAAGCGGTCAACCGCTGGGTACTGCCCGCATCAGTCCCGCCGGGGATGCACCATGCGCCGCAGCGCGGGTGTCTGGATGCGACTGGCCATGAGGATGCGGGCCTCGTCATCCAGAGCTTTGATCCAGGGGGCGGCGTGGCCCAGGGCGAGGCCTGAGTCGGGCAGGGTCAGGCTCTGGTCCAGCGCCTGCAGCACCTGCTCGGCCACCGGGCCCAGCTCGTGCCAGCGGGACAGGGCGAGGGCATCGGCCTGGGGCGGGCGCAGGGGCGGCTGGATGAGGGCGATGAGGGGCTCCAGGCCCAGCTTGGGATGCTGGAGGAAGGCCTCCAGCACCGTGGTGGCGGGGGCCTTCCAGACCAGGGCCCAGAGCTGGCGTGGAACGTGGTGGGCCAGGCTGCGCCGCTCACCCAGGCTGAGCACCGGCCAGAGTTGCTGCAGCTTTTCCGTGGCCTGCTGCCGGGCCTGGGGATGGGCCGCCGGGTCCGCAGCGATGGCCGCCAGGGCGCGCCAGGGCAGGCGCAACAGCAGGCGCGAGCGCAGGTGGGCCGAGGCCTTGGGGTGCTGCGCGATCCAGCGCAGCAGCAGGGGCCGTTTCTGCAGCTCGGGCAGCTCTGCCGCGTGCTCCAGCCAGCCCCGCGGCGGGTCCGGCAGCCGCAGCAGGCGCAGGAAGCGTGGCCAGGGCACGGCGGGTGGCAGGGGCCAAGGGGCCGGGGAGGGGGAGGGCATGGGAATCAGTGTAGTGGGCTGAAGGCTGCGGGCGCTGCTCCTCGCCCACAGCCTGTGGCGCAGCGCCCCATGCCCTCCAGCCGGAATTCCGTCAAACTCTCTGCATGACCGCTCCGTCTTGCTCCCTTCGTCCCGCCCTGCAGGAGGACCTGCAGGAGATCCTGACCTGGATGGACACACCGGAACTGATGCGGCGCTGGGGCGGCCCCCTGCTCTCCTTCCCGGGCAGTCCCGCGGCCACCTGGGAGGCCATAGGGGGCTCGGTGGAGACCACCTTTGCACTGGTGGCTGCCAGTGGGGAGTTGCTCGGCTTCGGCCAGATCTTACGGCGCCCTTGGGGATTTCACCTGGCCCGCATCGTGGTCTCACCCTCCCAGCGAGGCCAAGGGCTGGGGCGCAGCCTCTGCCTTCACCTCATTGAGAAGGCTCGGGCCACGGGGTCCCCGGGTGTATTCACCCTGAATGTCTACGCGGACAACGCTCCAGCGCGGGCCATCTACGAAGCCCTGGGCTTCGAGTTGCAGCCCCCTCTGCCCGGCGCGGATCCCGTCGGCCTTCGGATGGCGCTCCGTGTTGGGCCTCAGGAGGAAGCCTGCGATATCCGGCGCGATGACCTCGATGGCCCCGAGATCCAGGCCCTGCTGGCCGAACACCTGGAGGACATGCAGCGGATCTCGCCGCGGGAGAGTGTCCACGCTCTGGACCACAGCGGGTTGCGCGCCCCTGGGATCACGGTCTGGACCGCCTGGTCCGGGGCGCACCTGCTGGGCTGCGGAGCCCTGAAGGAACTGGACCCGACCCACGGCGAGATCAAGTCCATGCGCACGGCCCGCGCCCACCTGCGGAAGGGTGTGGGCTCGGCCCTGCTCGCGTTCATCCTGCGGGAGGCCGAGGCGCGGGACTATGCCCGCCTGAGCCTGGAGACCGGCTCCCAGCCAGCCTTTGAGCCAGCTCGTCGGCTCTATGCCCGGTTCGGGTTCGAGCCCTGTCCACCCTTCGGCGGCTACCGCGAGGATTCCAACAGCGTGTTCCTGACGCGCCTGCTCAGCTGAGCCCACAGCCCTATGTACGCCACACTAACGCCATGACCGCTGCCTTCAGCATCCTGGGTCGTGGGCGCGCCGGGCGCGCCCTGGCGGAGGCCTGGGGCGATCGGGCGATGCTGCTGCCCCATACGGAGCGTCCGGCGGGTCTGGTTGTCCTGGCGGTGCCGGACGCAGCGGTGGCGCAGCTGGCGGGCCACTTCCCGGGTCGCTGTGTCCACCTGGCGGGCAGCCTGCAGCTGGCGGGCGTGCCCTGCGCCCATCCCCTCACGAGTTTTGATGGCCGGGCCCGCGACTGGGCGGGCACGCCCCTGGCGATCACGGGGGCTGTGCCGGACCTGCTGCGCCGGGCCTTTGGCGACCTGGGCTTTGTGGCTTTCGACCTGCCCGAGGAGCTGAAACCCCTGTACCACGCGGCCGCCGTGCTCAGCTCCGGCCATGCGGCCACCCTCTGGCTGGGGGCCGAGGCTCTGCTGCGGGAGCAGGGTGTGGCCCTGCCAGGCCGGGGCCTGCTGCCCCTGGCCGAAGCCACCCTGCGCAACATCGCCGAGCACGGGGCCAAGGGCCGCACGGGCCCCTTCGTGCGCGGCGACGAGGCCACCATCGCGCGGGACGCCGCGGCCCTGCCTGATGGCTGGCGCGAGCTGTTTCTATCATTGGGACACCGCCTTGACTGAAGCGACCTGAAATTGCTGATAGGCACTGAGGGAGCCGAGGCTCGCGGAGAACAGCGAATTCAGTAATTTTCTCTGCGTTCCTCAGCCACTTCCGCGCTCCCGGCGATTGGCTTTGTTCTCCCCTATGCTGAAGGTGGTTGCGTCTGATTGGACCGGCCCACTGGAGTTTCATGTCCCTGCTGCTCATCGTCTCGTTGCTCTGGGCCCTCTCCTTCGGGCTCACGGCCCAGGTGGCGGGGCTGGGGGCGCCCTTTGTGACGGCGGCGCGGACGGTGCTGGCGGCCCTGGTGTTCCTGCCCTTCCTGCGCCCCCGAGGGCTGGGCTGGCAGCGCTGCCTGGTCTTCGCGGGCATCGGTGCCCTGCAGTTCGGCCTCATGTACCTGCTCTACATCGCCTCCTTTCGCTGGCTGCGGGCTTCGGAGGTGGCCCTCTTCACCATCTTCACGCCGCTCTTTGTGACCCTGGTGGACGACCTGCTGGAGCGGCACTTCTCCTGGCGCTTCCTGGGCGTGGCGGCCCTGGCGGTGCTGGGCACGGGCATCTGCGTGTGGACGGGACTGGGCCGCCGGGGCCTCCTGCTGGGCTTCCTGGTCATGCAGGCGGCCAACCTCTGCTTCGCGCTGGGTCAGGTGCTCTACCGCCGCGCCGTGCCCGGCACTGGGAAGCGGGATCGCGAGCTCATGGGTTTGCTCTACCTGGGCGCGGCGCTGGTGGCGGTGGCCATGGCCCTGCCGGGGCTCCAGTGGGAGCGCGTGCTGGCCATGAGCCCGTGCCAGGGCCTGGTGCTGCTCTACCTGGGCGTGGTGGCCTCGGGCCTGGGCTTCTTCCTCTTCAACGCCGGGGCCCGGCGCACGGACATCGGCACCCTGGCCATCTTCAACAACCTGAAGATCCCCTTGGCCATCCTCGCCTCGGGACTGGTCTTCCACGAGACCCTGGACTGGCCCCGGCTGGCCCTGGGCGGGGCAGTCATCGGTGCCGCCCTCGTCCTCAACCGGGTGAGGGGCGGGGAGCTTGAAAAAAATCACCGCCAAGACGCCAAGCCGCCAAGAACTGAATAAGGTTATGAAAGAGCCCTTGAGGCGGAGCGCATCGCCGGAGCCTATGTAATCACCACCAAGACCGCGAAGAAGGAACCTCTTCTTGCCTCGTTGTCGTCCCGCCGTCGTAGTTGGCTTTTTCTTGGCGTTCTTGGCGTCTTGGCGGTGAATCACTTCAATCATTTTGATCTCAACCTGGTATCAGAGGCCCCAACCCATGAACGCTTTCAAGCCACCCTTGCCTCTGCGCTTCCAGACCCCTGCCGCCTGGGCGGCCGCGGCCCTGGCGGACCCGGCAGCGCTACTCTCGGACCATGCCCACTGCGAGAAGAAGGCCGCCCTCAATGCCCTGAATCTCAGCCTCAGCCTGGCGGACCTGCCCCGGGCCTCGGTGCTGTTGGCCCGGTTGGCGGAGGAAGAACTGAACCACTATCGGCGGGTGCTGGAGCTCATGCAGGCCCAGGGCTGGCCCCTGCAGCCGGACACAGGCAACGCCTACGCCCAGGGCCTGCACAAGCTGGCGGCCAAGGGCCTCCTGGACCGCCTCCTCATCGGCGCCCTTATCGAGGCCCGCAGCTGCGAGCGCCTGTGGCTGCTGGAGCAGGAGGGCGCCAACCACCCGGACCTGGGCGCGACGTCCTGGTTGGCCTTCCTGCTGGAACTGGAGCGCTGCGAGGCGGGTCACGCCCTGGCCTTCCGCAGCCTGGCGGAGGAGCGCTTCGGGGCCGAGGCCCAGGCCCGCCTGGACTGGTGGCTGGATCGCGAAGCCGAGGTCATCCAGGCCTTGCCCTGGCGGTCGGTGGTGCATTAGGGGACCATTCTTCTCTCATTACCCCCATGGTCCCTTAACCCCCAGTAGGCATTCGTGGCATGCTGTGAGGAATTCTGAGGAAGCCCATGTCCACTGTTCCCGACCACGGTCTCAAAGAGATGGTCCCGGTATTCGGCCCGGAGGTCCTGGGTGTCGGCGCCCTGGGCAGCTTCCATGCGGCCCTGGAGCGCCTCAGCGGGGAGGGGGATCTCAAGGCCCGCCTGCTGCTCTCGGCCCTGTCGCACTTCGCGGCCAAGGGCTACGACGGTGTGCAGGTGAAGGAGGTGGCCGAGGAGGCCGGGGTCTCCAAGCCCACGCTCTACTATCACTTTGGCAGCAAGGAAGGGCTCTTCCGGCAACTCTGCCTGGTGGCCCTGGCCAGCATGGCCGAGCGGATCCACTCCATGGTGGAGCCCATCCTGGCAGCGCCCATCAAGGGGGACGCGGCCGTGGAAGCCGCCTGCCTCCAGTTGTCCCATGCCTACCTGGACCTGCTCATGGAGAGCCAGGAGTTCACGGGCTTCATCCTCCGCTCCATCGCCGTCCCCTCGCCCGATTCCACCTTCCGGGACCTCATGCCCCGGGTGGAGAAGGGCCTGGCCCCCCTGGGCCAGTTCATGCACCACGTGTTCGGCATCGGCCTGGACCAGGCCCGCAAGGAAGTGCTGCTGTTCACCTCGCTCGTGGGTTCACTCATCGAGGAGAAGCTGCGGGATCCCCAATACCAGATCACCGAGGCCGAGATCGTGTGGGTCACCCAGCGCTGGCTGCACGGCATCCGTGGCTGAGGGCGTGTCGAAAAAAAAAGAAACGCCAACCGCTGAGAACGCGGAGAAAAAGAATTCAACCGCAGAGGCCGCAGAGGGCGCAGAGAAATACCCGGCCCCCTCGGCGTTCTCTGCGCTCTCTGCGGTAAAAAAACAGATGGATGCTGCACCCCCCCTGAGAGCGCGGAGAAACGCAATTGCGCGTGCCTAGTCCCCCATCTGAGACGGAGCGCTTAGGATGGAGGGATGACCCAATCCGCGCCCCTGCGAGCCACCCTCCGGCCTCTGGACCTGGCCCAGCACCTTTTCGAGGTGGAGCTGGTGGTACCCGCCGAGGCCCTGGGCCAGGGCGCGGTGTTGTCGCTGCCCGCCTGGACGCCGGGCTCGTACCTGGTCCGGGACTATGCCCGCTTCCTGGACCGCGTGCGCCTCTTGAAGGGGCGCCGGGAAGTGGCTCTGGACAAGGTGGACAAGCAGAGCTGGGCGCTGCCGGCCTCGAAGACCGACCTCTGCCTGCGCTATCGGGTCTACGCCAACGACCTCACGGTGCGGACCAACCACGTGGATGCCACCCACGCCCAGATCATCCCTGCGGCTACCTTCCTGTACCTGCAAGGTCAGCTGGAGCGGCCTGTGGAAGTGCGCTTCGAGGGTTTCCCCGCAGGCTGGCAGGTGGCCTCGGCCCTGCCCAATAAGCAGGGCGCCTACCTTGCCCGGGACTTCGACACCCTGGTGGACTCCCCCTTCGAGCTGGGCACCTTCCGTCGGCGGAAGTTCCTGAGCGGTGGCACCCACTTCGAGCTGGCCTTTACGGGACTGCACAATGGCGACGAGGCCCGCATCGCCGCGGCCACGGAGAAGATCGTGGCGGCGGCCGGGGCGATCTTCGGGGGCTTCCCCTTCCAGCGCTACCTCTTCCTCTTCACCTTCGCGCCGAAGCTTCGCGGCGGCCTCGAACACCGGGACTGCACCAGCCTCATCGCCGACAGCCACAGCCTGGACCAGCCCGAGGGCTACTATTCGCTGTTCCAGTTGGTGGCCCATGAGTTCTTCCACGCGTGGAACGTGAAGCGCCTCCATGACGCAGTGCTCGGGCCCTTCGATTACAGCCGCGAGAACCCCACGCGGCTGCTCTGGTTCCACGAAGGTCTCACCTCCTACATGGAATACCTCATCGTCCTGCGGGCCGGGGTGGTGCCCTGGTCCCACGCGGCCAAGGAGCTGGCCCGGGGCTGGAGTGAGGAGACCCAGCGCCCCGGCCGACTGGAGCAGAGCCTGGAGGAGTCCAGCTACGACGCCTGGATTCGCCTCTACAAGCCCCACGAGTTCAGCCCCAACAGCTCCGTGAGCTACTACGCCAAGGGTGAATTGGTGGCTTGGCTCATGGATGCCACCCTCCGCATCGGCAGCGGTGGCAAGGCCGGACTTCCGGAGTACTTCGCCCTGCTGTGGACGCGCCACGGCGAGACTGGGCTTCACGATGCGGACCTGCGTCAGGCCTTCGAGGAGCTCTCAGGGCTGGATCCGGCGCCCTTCTGGGCGGCCTACATCTCCGGGCGCGCCGAGCTGGATGCCAATCTGCTGCACCAGGCCTATGGCCTCGACCTGCTGGCCAGCGCCCCCTGGGAGAAACTGAGCGCTGAGGCGCAGGCGGACCCCATGGCCTCCGCCCGGGCCCGGGCCTGGACGGGCCTGGTACTGAACAGTGGCGCCCCCACGGTGCAGAATGTGATCCCCGAAAGCCCCGCGGCCCAGGCGGGCCTCAGCTTCGGCATGGAGCTGCTGGCCGTGGATGGCTGGCGCACCAGCAGTACCGCCGAGGCACAGAAGGCCCTGGCCACCCCCGGTGTCGGCGCCCAGGTGCGCGTGCTGGCTTCGGACCGTGGCCGGGTCCAGGAGTTCCAGGTCAGGCTGGCCGAGAATCCTGAGCGCAGCCACCGCCTGGTGGCCCGAGCCGCAGCCACGGCCGGGCAGCGGCGCGCCTTCAAGGCCAGCTATGGCCAGGCCTTTCCCGTGGCTGCAGCGAAGCGCGGAAAGCGCTCATGAAGATCGTCGCGATCCTCGCCGCCCACAATGAAGCTGATCACCTTGGGGCGGTGCTGGAGGGGCTGAACCCCTTCAACCTTTATCGAGTGCTGGTGGTGGACGACGGCTCCACAGACGCGACCAGCGCCGTGGCCCGGGCTGCCGGCGCTGAGGTGTTGCGCCTGGAACCTGGCCTGGGCGGCGGCAAGGGGCAGGCCCTGCGGGCGGCCATCACGCACCTGCGCCAGGACGACTTCGACTTCTACCTCTTCCTGGATGCGGACGGCCAACATGCGCCGGGTGACCTGCAGCACTTCCTGGACTACCTGGCGGTGCACCCGGACGCGGACTTCCTCATCGGCTCCCGCCTCCTGGATCGGGCCAAGATACCGCCCAAGCGCTGGCGCACCAACGCCCTGGGCAGCTGGACCCTGGGCCGCATCGCGGGGGTCAAGTGGGAGGACACCCAAAGCGGCTACCGCCTCATCCGCCGCGCGGTGGTGAACCGCCTACAGCTGCGCTCCGAGGGCTTCGCCATCGAGATGGAAATGGCCATGAAGGCCGCCGATTGGAAGCTGCACTGGGCCCACATCCCCATCCAGGCCATCTATCTGCCGGGGCCGCCGCGGAGTCATTTCAGAGGGGTGATGGATACCTGGCTGATCGCCTGGGAATCGCTGAAATGTTGAACTGGCTTCAACCCGGTCTGGCCTTGTCACTTTGCGCTGCCTCGCAGCGCCAAGCTTGGGCCAGATCCGGGTTGACCTAGCTGATCGCCTGGGAATCGCTGAAATGTTGAGCTAGAGCCGCAGCGAGAATTCTGCGGCGTGCTCCGGGTTCTCCTTGAAGTGGTCGAGCACCAGGAGATACCAGCCCAAGGCGGCCAGGATGCCGTGGCGCCAGGCCTGTTGCGGGGGGTGCCCCAACTCCACCATGCCTGATTCCAGATCCTGGATTGGGTCCAGGCCCAGGCGGGGGTGGAGGCGGACCAGAGGGGTGCCTGCCTGGCTCAGGAAGGCTCCACCGGCGGGAGTGCCATCGAGGGCAGCCCAGTCATAGGCCACGCCATCCGAGAACTCCAAGCTGCCGTGCCGCAAGGCATGGGGATAGAACAGGGCCAGGTTGTCCGTCGCACCCGCCACGCGCACCGTGGTGACCGGGTTGAGTAGGTCCGGGTGCATGATGGTCCAGGCCCCCTCAGCAGTCTCCACCCGCGCCAGGGTGCTGCCCCGATCCGGGAACACAAGGCTGGCGGCAATGCCCTCTGCGGTGTGGAGATCGTAGGCCAAGCCGGGGCCAGCCCTCCGGCGCCACTCCATGAGGGTGGGTTTCATGTTCAGGAGCGATTTCATCGCATGCCCCCTTTCTGCGGGGATGCAGCCGCGCAGGAGAAATATAGGTTCCCTGGGGCGGGGATGAGGCCCAAATTTCAGGGTGGATTGGCCTCCTGGCCCACACCTGATAGGTTCTAGGCATGCTGAACCCCCTCGACTGGGACCTGGGAAATGTGCCGCCGGGCGTGGCGTGGGGGGGTGTGGACGAGGCGGGGCGGGGGGCCTGGGCGGGGCCCGTGGTGGCGGCCTGCGCGGTGCTGGATCCGGAGACCGTGAAAAAGTGGGGCCATGTGCTCCGGGGCGTGCGGGACAGCAAGGAGCTGAAACCCGAGCGCCGCGAGGCCCTGGCGGCGGAGCTGAAGGCCATTCTCCCCGCCTACGGCATCGCCGAAATCGACTCCTTGGCCATCGACCGGGAAAACATCCTTGAGGCCACCATGATGGCCATGCGCCAGTGCGTGGCGGATCTGGCCTTGCGCCCCCGGATTCTCTTCATCGACGGCAACCGGGCGCCCCGCACAGGCCTGCCTGAGCGCCTGGTGGTGGACGGGGATGCCCTCAGCTGCGCCATCGGGGCTGCCAGCATCCTGGCGAAGGCCCATCGCGATGCCCTCATGATCGGCCTGGAGGAGCTGCACCCCGGTTACGGGTTCGGCCAGCACAAGGGCTACGGTACGCCCCTGCATCGGGCGCAGATAGAGGCCCTGGGCGTGAGCCCCGTACATCGCATCAGCTACGCCCCCGTGGCGGCGCTGCAGCAGGTGGATGAGGCGCTGCGCGACAACCTCCTGCACAGCCTGGAACGCTGCTCGACAGTGGCCGAACTCCACGCCTGGGTGGCCACGGAGCTGCGCCCCGCCTATGGGAGCCTCAAGCGGGTCTGGGTGGAGACCCTGCGGCGGCGTTACGCGGATCGCCTGGT
Source organism: uncultured Holophagaceae bacterium (assembly GCA_903913215.1). Taxonomy (GTDB): domain Bacteria; phylum Acidobacteriota; class Holophagae; order Holophagales; family Holophagaceae; genus Geothrix. The sequence continues at coordinate 340,257 of CAIWKE010000003.1, read as the reverse complement.
GCAGGTGGCGGACACCGGGTCGGAAGCGCCTGAATGACCGACGTGGCCCTGGGCCTGCTGCGACGCGGGGAGCGCTGGTTCCTCCAACGGCGGGATCCCCGGAATGTCCTTCTGCCGGGCCTCTGGGAGTTCCCTGGCGGCAAGGCGGAGGCCGGAGAAACCCCCCGGCAGGCCCTGGAGCGGGAGGTGTTTGAGGAACTGGGGCTGCGGGTCAGCGGCGCTCAGGCCTGGGCCCCGTTGGAGGGTGAACCGCGCCTGCATCCCTTCCTGGTGGATGCTGTGGGCGAGCCCCGCACCGAGCTGGCATGGGGCTGGTTCAATCTGGAGGAAATGAAGTGCCTGCCTATGCCGCCGCGGAACTTTTCTCTGCTTCAGCGCATCGGGACTCTATCGGAAAGGCCCGGGAATGCTCGCTCAGCTGATCTGATAGGCTAGGAAAACAGACGCACTCACCAGGCCCGGAGCACTCATGCAGCGATTTCTCATTTGGACCCTCTTCTGCATGCTTGGGACCACAGGATTGTGGGCTCAGCAGACAGAGGTCGTCCTCAGCGCCTCCAGCAGCGCCAAGCTGGTGCTGGGGATGACCGCCCCCAAGCTCCTGGCCGCCCCCAAGGCCGCGCCTCTGGATGAGGCCAGCGTGGCCACGGAGTTCACAGCGGTGCTCAAGCATGATTTGGATGAATCAGGCGTTTTTGCCATGCTCCAGGAGCGTCTGCCGGCAGATTCCGCCCCGGCCAAGGCCTGGAAGGAGGCTGGGGCACAGTGGCTGCTCAGCACCAAGCTGACCAAGTCGGCCAGCGGTGACCTCCGCCTGGAAGCCACGGCCCTGGACACGGCGGCCGAGAAGGGTGCTTTTTCCAAAACTTTCGACGCCAACGAGATCGTCCCCCTTCGCTACCTGGCCCACACCCTGGCCGATGAAATGGTGAAGCAACTCACGGGCGAAAAAGGGGTGGCCTCCAGCCGCATCGTCTTTGTGCGCCAGCTTTCGCCGGGCGTGAAGGAGGTGTTTCAAGTTGACCGGGATGGGGCTGGTCTCGTGCAGCTCACCCGCCACGGCAGCCTGACCCTCTCGCCCTCGGTGGCGGCGGATGGCCGCCTGGTCTATGTCACCTACAAGGGCGGGGCGCCGGAGATCTGGGGCCAGCGGAAGCAGAATGGCCCCGATGAGAAGTTCTATCCCACCACCGGCGCCGGGGGCATGGTCACGTCGCCCGTCTGGTCGCCCGATGGCAAACGCCTGGCCTTCGTGCAGGGCGATCGGCGCGGCAACACGGACATCATGATCCTGGATCTGGGCAGCGGTCGGGCGCGCCGCCTCACGGACGGCACCTGCATCAACACCGAGCCCAGTTGGAACCCCAACGGGACTCAGATCGCCTTTACCTCAGATCGAGAGGGAGCCCCCCAGGTCTTCCTCATGCAGGATGATGGCTCCAACCTCCGCCGCCTCACGGGCGAAGGGCTCTACAACGCAAGTCCCTCCTGGAGCCCCAATGGCGCCATGGTGGCTTACGTGTCCCGGTTTGAAGGAAAATTTGATCTGTTTGTTTACAAGTTGGGCGAGGGCAAGGCCTACCAGATCACCACCGGAGTAAGCACTTCCGAGAGTCCGGCCTGGTCCCCGGATGAGCGTCGGTTGGTATTCACAAGCAACCGCTTCGGAACTTCCCAGCTCTTCACGACGGATCTCTCGGGCCGCCAGATCGTGCGTCTGGCCGAGTTCGCGGGCTGCCAGAGCCCCCGCTGGATCCGCGGACGCTGAAAATTTATGACAATTCCCTGAGTATCGACCATCTATACTCAGACTTATCCAGGAGGATCAGAATCATGCGATACGGAAACTACCTTGTCCCCGCGGCCATCGTGCTCACCCTTGGCAGCCTCGCGTGCACGCCGCCCAAGACTGCTGAGCAGATCAAGGCGGAGACCCAGGCAGCCTTCAATGAGGGCTCCCAGGCGTTCAAGGACGGGAAGGCCCTCGCCTCGAATCCCTACCTGAACGACAAGGAAAACCCCCACAAGGCCAAGGGCTGGACCGACGGCTGGAACGCCGCTGCTGCCGACAAGGCCGCTGCCGACAAGGCCGCTGCCGACAAGGTCGCCGCTGACAAGGCCGCTGCCGACAAGGCCGCCCTTGACGCGAAGCTGGCCGCCGAAGAGGCTGCCCGTAAGGCCGCCGAGGCCGAGAAGGCCGCTGCGTTCCGCAAGGCCGCTGCCGCTGCCCTCGTGACTGTGCACTTCGATTACGACAAGGCTGAGATCAAGGAGAAGGACCGCACCATCCTCCAGGGTGTCGCCGACTTCATGAAGGCCTTCCCCGCCGCCAAGGTCGAGATCGAAGGCCACTGCGATGAGCGTGGTACCAACGAATACAACCTCGCCCTCGGCAACAAGCGTGCGGCGGCTGCCATGGCCTATCTGAAGACTCTGGGCGTGGATGAAGCCCGCTTCACCACCATCAGCTACGGCAAAGAAAAGCCCCTCTGCACTGAGGCCAAGGAAGCCTGCTGGAGCCAGAACCGCCGCGGCGAGTTCAAGCTCAAGTAGCATCCGCAAGATGACGTGAAGCGGAGGCCTCGGCCTCCGCTTTTCGTTTAGGATGGAGATCTGTACCGGAGTCCCCATGAGCGCACGCACGATGTTGCTTCCTACGTTGGCCGCCCTGGTGATGGTGGGCTGTGGATCCGAAGAACAGCTCCGCCGCGTGGAGCAGGAAGTGGGCGATCTCAAGCTGGAGGTATTCAAGCTCCGGCAGCAGGTGGAGGACGGCAACAAGCACGCCCAGACCGATCAACAGGCCGCGGCTGAGGCCCGGGTCCAGGACCGCCGCTTCCAGGCAGACCTGCAGGAGAGCTTGCGCCAGGTGCAGGAGACCACCCGGGCCCTCAACAACCGCCTGGGCAGCCAGCCCCGCACCTCAGCCAAGCCTGCAGCAGAGGCGCCTGCCGCTGCCAGCACCGAGGACGAGCGGGCCTTCAACGTCGCCGTGGTGGACTACAACCGGGGCAACTACCCCCTGGCCGCCGAGGGGCTGGAACTCTTCCTGAACACCTACCGCCAGAGCGCCAAGCGCCCTGACGCCCTCTTCTTCCTGGGCCTCTGCCACTACAACGTGCAGGCCTTCGACAAGGCTCAGGTCGCCTTCGAGCGCATCCTGAAGGACCACGCGGCCTCACCCCAGTTCCTGCCCGCCAAGCTCAAGCGTGCCCAGTGCCTGCTCAAGCAAGGTTTGAAGCCAGCGGCTGTGAAAGGCTTCCGAGAGCTGGTGGACGGCTTCGGCGGCAGCGCCGAGGCTCGCACGGCCCAGCAGGAACTGAGCGAACTCGGGCTTTAGGATGATGTTGGAGACCTGGCGCGTCCCCGTCCGCATTGATTTCGCCGGGGGGACGCTGGATCTCTGGCCCATTTATGCCATGGTGGGCGGCTGCATCACGGTGAACGCCGCCGTGGACCTGTGGGTCGAGATCGAGGTTCAGCGGGGCGGGGCGGGCCATCACCTCCAGAGCCGGGACTTGGGGCTGGACTACCACTTCGAGGCCTGGCCCGAGGCGCCGCCGCAGGGGCTCTCCTGGGTCTGGCGGGTGCTGGACGCCTCCAGCGTACCCCCGGCCCGGGTGCGCCTCCACAGCCCCGTGCCCCAGGGCTCCGGCCTGGGCGTCTCCTCCTGTCTGGGCGTGGGGTTGCTGGGGGCCGCCCTGAACCTGGAAGCCGGTCAAGCTCTTGCCTCCAAAGTGCCACTGATGCGGGACTTGGAAAGTAGGGAGCTTCAAACTCCCACGGGCTGGCAGGACTACTACCCCGCTGCCCTGGGCGGAGCCCTGGCCCTGCACTGGGACGAACCCGCCCCCCGATGGGAGCACTTGGAGCCCCATCCAGGCCTGCTGGCTGACCTGGTGGTGTTCTACACCGGCAAGCCCCACCACTCGGGCCTCACCAATTGGGAGGCCTACAAGCGCTTCCTGGACGGCGACACCACCACGCGCCAGGCCCTCATGGACATCCGGGCCATCGCCGCGGACATGGCCCTGGCCCTGCCGCTGGATCCTGCGGCCGTGGCAGAGCTGCTGGAGCGGGAGGGGCGGGCGCGGATGCAGCTCTCTCCGGCCGTGGAGACCGATGCCATGCGTGCCGTGCGCGACCGGGGCCGCCGGGAGGGCTGGTACGCGGGCATGAAGCCCTGCGGCGCCGGGGGCGGGGGCTGCTGCCTCCTGGTGGTCAAGGATGGCCAGCGAGAGGCGGCGGAGGCCGCTCTGCGCGCCATGGGCCTGCGGCCGCTGGACCTGAAGATCACGCCGCGCGGACTGCACCGGGTTTGAGGGTTTCAGCAGACCAATTCAGATTCGCGAATCCCAAAACCCGCGAGGAGGTCCATATTGAGTTAGAGGTAATGTATGCAAAATTCTCCTGAATTTGTGGGTGTTGCCATAAAATTACACCGACTTGTGCTTGAAAATGAAAAACTAGCCTCAGAGTTCGTTACTGTAAATAAGGAACTTGTAACTGAAAATGCAATTTTATTGAGTGCATTATCAACTGCCAATAAAAGGCTTGAATATCAGGAATCTGAGCGCGAGCAACGGGCCGCCGAACTGATAATCGCTGATAAAGAGCTTGTTTTTCAGCAATCAGAAAAAGAGAAACGAGCTGCAGAACTCATCCTTGCGGAGAAGGAACTGGCCTTCCAGCAGGCTGAAAAAGGCAAGAGGGCGGCCGAGTAAATAATTGCATATAAAGAGTTAGCATATGAAACAGAACGCTGGAAGCGGGCTTCTGAGCTTAGTAGCATGAATGAGAAGCTAGCTGCCAAAAATATTGAGATGAGCATTCGCGCGACTGAGTTGGCCGTGGCCAACAAGGAGAAGATCGAACTCCTGGCCCAACTGCTGCAATCCCAGAAAATGGAGAGCCTGGGGATCATGGCGGGCGGCATTGCCCATGACATGAACAACATCCTCGGCGCCATCCTCTCCCTGGCCACGGCCCACCTGACCATCCAGGCCAAGGACGCACCGGTCTACCCGGCCCTGGAGACCATGCGGGACGCGGCCATCCGCGGCCGGCAGATGGTCAAGCGGCTCCTGAACTTCGCCCGCCAGGGCCCCTCAGAGACCAGCAGCCTGGACCTGAACGCTGTGCTCCTGGAGGAAGTCCGGCTCCTGGAGTACCACACCCTGGCCACCGTGCATTTGGACCTGGACTTGGCCCCGGACCTGCACCCCATCGTGGGGGATGCCAGCGCTCTGACCCACGTGTTCATGAATCTCTGCGTGAACGCCATGGACGCCATGGAGGAAGGGGGCACGCTCACGCTGCGTTCCCGGAACCTCGGCGACGACAGTGTCGAGATCATGGTGGGTGACACCGGCTGCGGCATGAGCAAGGAGGTCCTCGAGCGGGCCATGGTCCCCTTCTTCACCACTAAGGAGGTGGGCAAGGGCACGGGCCTGGGCCTGTCCATCGTCTACACGACCGTGAGGAGCCACCATGGCCAGCTGAGCTTCCAGAGCGAGCCCGGCAAGGGCACCAGGGTTACGCTCCTGTTCCCGGTACTACCGGATGGCCAAGTGGAGGCCTCTGAGTCAGTGGAGCCACCAGTCGAGGCCGCGCTGGCCACCCTGACCGTGCTCCTGGTGGATGATGACGACCTCCTGCGGACCTCCGTGGGCATGCTGCTGGAGCTGCTGGGCCACCGGGTCTCGGCCGCAGCCAGCGGGGAGGAGGGCCTGGCGCAGATCACGGCGGGCCTTCAGCCGGACCTGGTGATCCTCGACATGAATATGCCGGGACTGGGTGGAAAGGGCACCCTGCCTCGGCTGCGCAGCCTCTGCCCCGAGGTGCCGGTGCTCCTGGCCACGGGCCGGGCCGATGAGAAGGCCCTGAGCCTCATCGCGGCCCATCCACATGTAGCCCTGCTGTCCAAGCCCTTCAGCATCGAGGAACTGCAGGCGGGATTGCAACTGGCTATCGCAGCAGCGCCCCTCCCCTAGCGGCAGTCGCTTGCAAGCCATCGGATGAGCGCCGCCGGCTCCGGCGCCTCCAGCGGGCTCTGACCCGCCGTGGGCAGCAGGTCCCGGAGACGCTGGTCGCGCTTGCCCAGTGGCAGGGCCTCCAGCCCGGTGCGGGGCACCCAGCACAGGCCCGCACCCGGTTTGAAGCGCTGCTCCAGTTGCAGGTGCAGGGGACTCACGGCCTCGCGGCGGTGGGTGTAGACCTGGGTCCAGCCGGGCCAGGCCCGGTAGGGCTGTGGGCCTACCGCCCCAGGCGCAGGGCATGGGCCTGAGGGCTGTGGGGGCAGGGCGGCGGCATCGAGGGTGGGCCAGCGCCAGAGACCGGCCAGTAGTCCCGTTGCTGAAGGGCTGTGCAGCAGGAAGTGCCCCTCGGCCTCCAGGGCCAGGAGCCAGAGCGTATCCGCCCTGGGCTTGGCTCGCTTCGTCACCGGAGGGATCTCCCCCGTGCGCCCCGCCGCCCGGGTCGCGCAGCCCTGGACCAGGGGACAGCGGTCGCAGGCGGGGCTGGGCCCGCAGGTCGTGGCACCGAGCTCCATGAGGGCCTGGGTCAGCCGCGAGGGACCGAGGGCCGAGAGGGCCGGGGCCAGCCAGGTCCTCAACTCCGTGGCCTGCAGCTTGGGCTCCCCCTCAATGAGGAGCAGCCGCGCCAGCACGCGGAAGGCGTTGCCGTCCAGGGCCGGTGTGGGCCATTGGAAGGCGATGGCCCCCAGGGCCGCGGCGGTGTAGGGCCCCAGACCCGGCAGCTGGGCCAGTCCCGCCAAGTCGCCGGGCCAGCCCTCCCGGGCCACGGAGGTGGCGGCGGCCTGGAGAAACCGGGCCCGGCGGTAGTAGCCCAGGCCTTCCCAGGCCTTGTGGACTGCGTCCTCGGTGGCCGCAGCCAAGGTGTCGGGATCCGGGAATTCCTCCAACCAGCGGTTGAAGTAGGGCACCACCGTGGCCACTTGGGTCTGCTGCAACATCAGTTCCGAGACCAGCACCGCGTAGGGATCCGGGTGGACTGCATCGAGGTCCGCTGCCCGCCAGGGCAGATCCCGCCTCACCCGATCGAACCAGGGCGCCAGCGGGGCGAGCAGGGATGCAGCGGAGGGCCAGGGCATGCACTGACGCTACCAGCTACGAATGGCACTCATGCCCGGACAAAAAAAAGCGCCGTTTCCGGCGCTCTCTTCTTTGGTGCCCGCGAGCAGACTCGAACTGCTACGGCTTGTGGCCACCACCCCCTCAAGATGGCGTGTCTACCAATTTCACCACGCGGGCAACGAGGAATCCCAAGTGTCTCGCAAAGCGGCAACGCGGTCAATGACCCGTTTCCGAAGCGAGGCGAGGTCGCTACTTCTTGACCGGAACGACGGGCGCGGGAGGCGCGGGAACCGGCACCACGGGCGCGGGCGCGGTGGCCGCGGGCTTGTCGGCGGTCTTCTCGAGAACGGAGCGGTTCTGGCGGATGATCAGGACCTCGATGATGAGGGTCGTGCCCAGGAAACCCGCGGCCAGCCAGTAGGTGGCTTTAGACAGGAAGGGCGTGGCGCCCTGGGCGCCGAAGGCGGAGTTCGCCCCGCCCCCGCCGAAGGAGGCGCCGAGGCCACCCTTGGTGCCGGGCTGCAGCAGGACGGCTCCGATGAGGAGCACACCGAAGAGGATGAGGAATGCGAGGGCAAGGCCGTTCATGGAAACTCCGAACCACCTAGTATGCCACGAATAGGCCGTTGCAGCCAGCGCCTACCTCCAGACCTACATCCAAAGGCCGGTGAGGCTGGGCGTTTGCAAAGCACGGTGGACGGCCCGGGCCTGCTCTACCAGGCGCAGGAACTCCGAAGGCAGCAGGGCCTGGGGACCATCACTGAGGGCCTTCTCAGGATGGCAGTGGGTCTCTACCAGGAGGCCCGCTGCGCCTACGGCCACGCCCGCCAGGGCGCAGGGGATCACGAGATCCCGCCGGCCCACCGCGTGGCTGGGATCCACCATGACGGGCAGGTGGGTGAGGGCCTGGGCAGCGGGGACGACGCTCACATCCAGGGTGTTGCGGGCATGGTCGGACCAGGTGCGGATGCCCCGCTCACAGAGCACCAGGTTGCGGTTGCCCTCGCCCAGCACGTATTCTGCGGCGAAGAGCCACTCCTCCAGGGTGGCGGAGGGCCCCCGCTTGAGCAGCACCGGCTTGGCGCAGCGGCCCGCCCGGCGCAGGAGGGCGAAGTTCTGCATGTTGCGGGCACCGATCTGCACCATGTCGGCGACTTCCTCCACCGCATCGAAAGTCTCGACTTCCGTAGCCTCCGTGACGATGCCCAGGTCGAACTCCGTCCGGGCCTCCGCCAGCAGGCGCAGGCCCTCCAGGCCCAGGCCCTGGAAGTCGTAGGGACTGGTGCGGGGCTTGTAGGCCCCGGCCCGCAGCAGCTTCACGCCGGCCTCAGCCACGTACCGGGCCACGGTGAAGAGCTGCTCCCGGCTTTCCACGCCACAGGGCCCGCCCACCAGGGCCAGCTCGGGGCCGCCGATCTTCACACCCCGAACATCCACCACCGTGCGCCCCGCCACCGCATCGGCGCTGGCCAGCTTGTAGGGGCTCGTGATGGGCACCACCCGGCGTACGCCCGCCATGGGTTCGATGCGGTCTGGTTTGAAGGCCTTTGAGGCGTTCGGCGCCACGATGCTGAGGGATTCCGGCGTCTCGTTCACCTGACAGCGGAGGTTGGCGGCCTCCAGCAGGGCCAGGACCTCCCCTACCTGGTCTGGCGTGGCGCTGGCTTCCATGAGGATGAGCATATTTACATTCTAGCTGGCTCCTGGACACCTCCGCGTCCCCGGCCGCACACTTAGGGGTGGAGGTCTCCCATGAGGCGCGCAACCTGGATCTTTCTTGCCGCCATTCCCCTCTTCCTGGGCTGCACCCGGCCCGAGGTCGAGGCCTTCCGCCAGCATCCCGTCCCGGTGGCGGTGCATGTCAAGCTGCCCGCCCAGCTGGATGATCGGGATGGCTTGAGACAGGAGTACACCGCGGCCCTCCAGGCCCGGCTGGCCACCCGGGTCGTGGTGGTGCCCGAGGGCGTGAAGCCCCCGGTGGGCGCGGCAGATCTCCAGGTGGACATCCAGGACATCAGCGTGGCCTCTGCCCCGTCCAGCGCCGCCTCCGTGGGCCTGGCCACCGGGCTGGCCGTGGGAGCCCTCAGCGCCGCGTCAGGCAACCGGGGGTACAGCGTCTTCGACGGTCTCTTCTGGGGCCTCTGGGCGGGCAGCCACGCGGCCATGCATGAAGACCGCGCCCAGAATCGGATGGACCGCCTGGGCTACCGGCCCCAGGCCGTGCGGGCCCAACTGCGCCTCATGCGGGCCGGGGATCCGGAGCCCCTCTGGACCGACTACGTGGACCCGCGCGAGGTGGTGGAGGCTATGGATCCGCTGCCCCCGGGGTACCGCGATGACGATGGCCGCATCCGCGAGGAAGAGGCCAGGGGCTTCGCCCGGGTGGTGGTGCAGAAGCTGAGCGCTTACTTCCAGTGGACCCGCTTCACGGAGCAGCGATTCTACGAGGATCCCTCGGCGCCCCGCCGGGAGCCGCCAGCTCCCAGGCCGCCTGTGGAGCCGCCCCCGCCGCCCCAGACCCTGCCGCCACCGCCGCCCGCAGTCCTGCCCCCGCCCCCGCCTCCAGAACCGCCTGCCCCTGCCAAGCAGGACTGATGGAGGCCCGGGTCCTCCGCTGCTCGGGTTGTGGGGCCTCCGTTCCTGCCGATGCCCCGCAGTGCCCCTACTGTCAGGCCCAGCTGGCCAGCGTGGCCTGTCCGGCCTGCTTCGCCCTGGCCCCCCTCTCAGCCACTCACTGCCCCGCCTGTGGTACCGCCCTGGCCCCCCGGGAGGCCCTGGCTCTGGACGGGGCCCCCTGTCCCGCCTGCACCAAGCCCCTGGGGACCACCCGTATGGGCGATCTGGAGGTGCGTGAATGCCAGGCCTGCGGTGGCCTCTGGCTGGACCGGGCCGTCTTCGAGCAGTTGGGCGCCAGCCGCGAGCGCCAAGGCGCCGTACTGGGGGCCCTGCCTACGCCTGAGGCACCGCCGGTGCTGGGGCTGGATGCCGTGCAATACCGGCGCTGCCCTCAGTGCCACCAGTTCATGAACCGCATGAACTACGCCAAGCGCTCCGGCGTGGTGCTGGATGTCTGCAAGGCTCACGGCCTCTGGTTCGACCAGGACGAATTGCGCCGCGTGCTGGCCTTCATCGCCAGCGGGGGCCTGGACCGCGCCCGGGAGCGCGAACTGGAGGAGCTGAAGGAGGCCCAGCGGGCCGCCCTGCCGAGCCTCGAGCATGCCGGTTCCCCCGCCGCGTTCGAGCAGCAGATGAACACCGGCGGCCACTGGCTCAGCAGCGCCGGCCTCCTGGGCCTCGCCGTCGATGCCGCCGAGCGGTTTTTCGAGCAGCACTGAAAGAAAAAGATCCACCACGAAGACACGAAGACACGAAAAATGATTTCATTTTTTCTTTGCGTCTTCGTGTCTTCGTGGTGGATCAGTTGTCTGTTCAGCCCGCCTGCTTGACCAGCGCGGCGAACTTGGCGGGGTCGAGGCTGGCGCCGCCCACGAGGCCGCCGGCCACTTCGGGGATGCCCAGCAGCTCGGTGAAGGTCTCGGGGGTGACGCTGCCACCGTAGAGGATGGGCACCTGGTACTCGGTGCCCGCGAAGTAGCGGTTGAGGGTGGCCCGGATGAAGGCATGGGCCTCGGCCACCTGGGGGGCCTCGGCGCGGCGACCCGTGCCGATGGCCCAGACGGGCTCGTAGGCCACCCAGAGGGGACCGGGGCCGGTCTCGCCCAGGATGGCCAGCTGCTGTCCGAGGACGTCCAGGGTCTGGCCTGCATCCCGCTGCTCTAGGGTCTCGCCGATGCAGAGCAGCGGCAGCAGGTCCCACTGCCAGGCGGCCTTCACCTTCTTGATCAGGGCCGCATCCGTTTCACCAAAGAGCTGGCGGCGCTCGCTGTGGCCCAGCAGCACGCCAGAGCAGCCCGCATCCCGCAGCTGGGGCATGGAGACTTCGCCCGTGAAGGCGCCCTTGGGTTCGGCGTGGCCGTTCTGGCCAAAGACATGGAGGCCCTTGGGGCGCACCAGGTCGCTGACGAGATGCAGCATGGTGTAGGGCGGGGCGATGCCGGCCTCCGTGCCAGCACCCAGGCTCACGTGGCCCAGGAAGTCTTCGCAGAAAGTGCGGGCCTCCTCGAAGCTCAGGTTCATCTTCCAGTTGGCGACGACGCAGCGCATTTCTAGCCTCACTTCGAAAGGGCGGCCACGCCCGGGAGCTCGAGGCCGCTGAGGAATTCCAGACTGGCGCCACCACCGGTGGACACATGGGACATGCGGGCGACCACCCCGGCCTTGTTCACCGCGGCAACGCTGTCGCCGCCGCCCACCAGCACGAAGGCGCCCTTGTCGGCGGCCTCGGCCAGTTCTTCGGCCATGGTCAGGGTGCCACTGGCGAAGGCGGGCATCTCGAAGACGCCCATGGGGCCATTCCAGAGCAGGGTCTTGGCCGCACGGATCTCAGCGGCGTAGGCGGCCACGGTCTCGGGGCCGATGTCCAGGGCCAGGCGGTCTGCGGGGATGTTCTGGTCCAGGGTGATGAGGCAGTTGGCGTCCTCCTTGAACTCCGAGGCGGCGACATGGTCCAGGGGCAGCAGCAGGCGCGTGCCCTTGGCTTCGGCCTGCTTCACCAGATCCAACGCCATTTCCAGCTTGTCCCCCTCGCAGAGGCTCTTGCCGATCTCGTAGCCCTGGGCCTTGAGGAAGGTGTAGCTCATGGCGCCGCCGATGAGGATGGCGTCAGCCTTGCCCAGGAAGTTCTGGATGAGCTCGATCTTGTCGCTGACCTTGGCGCCGCCGAAGATCACCACCAGGGGCTTGTCGGGATTCACGATGACCTTGGCCAGGGCCTTCAGCTCCTTCTCCATGAGGAAGCCAGCGGCCACGCGGTCCTTCGGGAAGTGGGCGACCATCCCGCTCACCGAGGCGTGGGCCCGGTGGGCGGCGCCGAAGGCGTCGTTCACATAGGTGTCGGCCAGCTTGGCCAGGCTGGCGGCGAAGTCCTCCTTGTTCTTGGTCTCGCCCTTCTCGAAGCGGAGGTTCTCCAACAACAGCACCTGGCCGGGCTTGAGGGCGGCGGCTTCCGCCTCCACGGCCTCGCCCACGACATAGCTGGCCAGCTTGCAGTCAAAACCCTGCTCCCGGAGCCAGGCGGCCACGGGCGCGGCGCTGTAGGCGGCCTCGAAGCCCTTGCCCTCGGGGCGGCCCAGGTGCGAGGCCATCACCACCGCCGCGCCGCCCTCCAGCAGGCACCTCAGCGTGGGCAGTGTTTCGCGGATGCGGGTGGCGTCGCCGATCTTGCCATCCTTGAGCGGCACATTCAGATCCGCCCGCAGGAAGACCCTGTGGCCTTTGACGTCGAGATCGCGCACGGACTGGAAGCTCATGGCCGCTCCTTGGATAGGGCAAACATACCATTTTCGCTGAAGATCGAGGGGGTGGCTATGCCTTCTCGAAGATCCCGATCCACCGGGGACTGTCCTGCTGGAAGGCCTCGCCGGCGTAGGTGCCCAGGACCCGGCGCAGGTGGAGACCGGCCTCGCTCGCCATGGCCTGGAGCTCGGCGGGGCTGTAGAGACGCACACTCTCCAGGGCCTTGCGGGTCTCGCCACTGGCCAGGTTGGTGAGGGTCATGCGCTTCAGGAGCCGCTGCTCCTCGATGCTGCGCCGGCTGTCGACGCGGATGCCATTCCGCTCCACCGTGTCCTCGGCCTCCAGGCTGCGAGAGACCAGGTCGGCATTGAGGTAGTCCATGACCAGGACGCCGCCCGGCCGCAGCAGCGCGCCCAGGTGCAGCATCAGAGCCCGGTTCTCGTCATCCGGGAAGTATCCGAAGGGCGTGAACCAGAGGCAGATGCCGCTGAGGGAGCCCTCCTTCACCGGGAGGCGGCGCATGTCGCCCCGCAGGAGCCATGGGCGTAGGCTGCCGGCGGCCATGCCCAGGAGGGTGGGGGAGAGGTCCATGCCGAAGGCCAGGGGGTTGGCCCGGCGCAGGATCTCCAGGTGGCGACCCGCCCCGCAGGCCAGGTCCAGCACAGGGCCCTGGGCCAATTCGGGCGCCAGGCGCAGCACCCGGCCCACGGCCATGCGGGCCTCCTCCGCGTCCCGGTGGGCGTAGAGCAGGGCATAGTCCGCGTCAAACCACTCTTCGAACCAGTCCGCCAAGGCAATCCTCTAAAGTCCAAGCATAGCCTGAGGGGGCATCGGCGGCCCGGGCGGGGGTGGGCTACAATGACGGTTGCAAAGGATCCACATGCTACGCCCCGAACGTCTAGAAGATCAGGTCCACTTCCTCCTCTCCACGCTGGTCCAGCGGGAGCTGCGCGATCCCGAACTGGGCTTCGTGACTCTTACGGCCGTCCGGCTGTCTGGCGATCGCAGCGTGGCCAAGGTCTATTTCACCGTTCTGCCGCCCACCGGTGGCGACCAGGAGGCCCAGGACGCCCAGACCCGCAAGGCCCTGGGCCGCGGGGCCGGTTTCCTGCGCAGCCAGCTGGCCACGCGCTTGAAGATGAAGCGGGTGCCCGAGTTGCGCTTCTTCCCGGACAGCACCCTGGACGCGGGCAACCACATGGAGACCCTGCTGGCGGAGCTGGAGCAGGAGCGTGCGGCGCGGCCGCCGGAGCCCGAGCCCGAAGCAGGGACTGAAGCGGCGCCTGCGCCGGACAGCCAAGCCTGATGGTCGAAGCGGGCATCCACCTCGTCCACAAGGACGTGGGCCAGAGCAGCTTTGACGTCATCCGGGGCTTCAAGCGCCGGGCCTTCGAGGCTGGGCAGAAGAAGCTGGCCCTGGGCCACGGTGGCACCCTGGATCCCTTTGCCGAGGGCCTCCTGCTGGTGCTGGCGGGCCAGGCTACGCGGCTCATGGAGCTGCTCCATCCCCTGCCCAAGACCTATGTGGCCGAGGTGGCCTGGGGCCTGGAAACGGACACCTGCGATCTGCATGGCAAGCCTCTCACCGAGCTGGCCGGAGCCCCGCCCAGCCTGGAGGCCCTGGAATCCGCCCTGGCCCCCTTCCTGGGCTGGACCGAACAGGTGCCCCCCGCCACCAGCGCCAAGAAGATCGACGGCGAGGCCGCCTACAAGAAGGCCCACCGGGGCGAGGAAGTGATCATGAAGCCCTGCCGGGTCTTCCTGCTCTCCGCCCGCTGGCTGAGCCACGACCTGCCCGGCAGCAGCACCCTGGAACTCACCTGCCGGGGCGGCTACTACGTGCGGAGCCTGGCCCGGGAGCTGGGCCGCGCCCTGGGTTGTGGCGCCCATCTGAAGGCCCTATGCCGCACGGCCATCGGCCCCTGGGCGGATCCTGGTGCGGGGCAGGAAGGCCTCGTGCAGGGCAGGGAGCTGCTTCCCTGGTGCCCTTCCCGCCTGCTCACGGACGAGGAGGCCGAGCGCCTGGGCCACGGTCGCGCCATCGAGCTGGGTGAAAGCCTGCCCGCTGCCTGGGCCCTGCCCGAGGGCTTCCCGGACCCCGGAGCCCCCTTGAGGGCACTCCACAACGAGCGCCTGGTGGCCCTGCTCAAGCCCACCGAAGAGGGCCTGCGCACCTTCGCCAACCTGCGCGGCGGGTTGTAGGACCGGGGCTGACAAGGATCAACTGATCCACCGCTAAGACTCGAAGACACAAACGTGTTTTCGTGACTTCGTGGTGGATTTCTTCCTTTTTGCAGCAGGTTCCGCTCACACGACGGGACGTCGCCGGTAGAAGAGGAGGCCGGGCAGGGCTAGGCCGATGGCCAGGGCGGCCACGATGAAGACCGAGAGCAGGGCGGAGCTGAGCGCAGTGGAGAGCAGCTCGTTGGTGAGGCCCCGGCGCTGGATCTCGATGAGGGCGATGAGCGCGGTGTAGATGGGCACGCCGGGGATCATCGGGATCATGGCCGCCACGGTGAAGACCTTGGGGTGGGCCCGGAGGCGCTGGGCGGCGTAGACCCCCAGGGAACTCACGGCCGCCGCGGCCAGCAAGGTGGCCCACGGGATGGGCATGCCGGTCCTCAGCAGAAGGAAGCGCAGACCGCGGCCCAGGGCGCCGCCCGCGGCGCACCAGAGGAGCACCCGCCTGGGCACGTTGAAGGACATGCCGAAACCCGCGGCAGGAATGGCGGCAAGCAACATGTTGCTCAGCAGGCCGAGGAGCAGGTTCATGGCCAACCCCACAACTTCCAGACCGTCATGGCCAGCAGGATGCCGCCGCAGGAGGCTGCCGATAGCAGAGTCGCCCAGGCGAGGCGAGCCAGGCCGATGTTCGAGTAGCCCTTCACCATGTCCGACACGCCGTTGATGAGCGGAAAGCCCGGCACCAGGAACAGCACGCAGGTGGCCAGGGCGATGCGCGGTGTGAGGGTGAGCTTCAGCAGCAGGCCCAGGCCGGCCAGGGAAGTGGCCACGAAGGCCGAGGCGAAAAAGGTGAGGAGAGGGCTGAAGTGCAGCTTCGCCAGCCGCAGCCGCACGTACATCGCCAGGCCCGAGGCCAGGAACACCAGGCCGCAGGCTTCAACATCGGCTTCGGCGAGGCGGGCGAAGCAGGCGCAGGACAGCCCAATGACCAGGGAGAGCAGCCAGCGCGGGTAGCGCAGGGGCTGCACGGCTTCCAAGGCGGCCCGGTACGAGGCGGGGTCCAGGCGGCCCTCCTCGACCTCCAGAATGGCCCGCTGCACCTCGGTGATGACGTGCATGTTGATGCCCCGGTCCGCGCTCCGGCGCACCGTCGTGATGCAGTGGTCCGCGCCGAGGGTCGTGAGGATGAGGGCGTTGGCCATGACTGCCACCTCCACGCTCCGCACACCCAAGGCCAAGCCCAGGCGGCACGAGAGGCTTTCGATGAGGGCGCTTTCAGCGCCGTGCTGCATGAGGCGCAGGCCCGACTCCACACAGAGGCGGGTGATCTCCCGCTGCTGCGGCTCGGTCATGGGGAGGTGCGGTGGTTCAGACATGGACTGGCTCAGTATGCCCTACCGGGCCGGAGGCAGCCGGGGGTCGGACGGTATGCTAGGTGTCGCTTAGTCTTCCCCGAGGAGCCCCATCCATGGCCGCTGCCGCTGAAATCCTGGCCGATCTGCCCCTGTTCGCGGCCCTGGGCGCCGAGGAGATGGCCCTCCTGGCCGAGGCCGTGGACTTGAAGACGCTGCAGGCCGGCGAGACCATTTTCGAAGCCGGGGATGCGGGCGATGCCATGTACATCGTCACCTCCGGGGAGATGGAGATCTCCGTGGTGGACCGGGCGGGGCAGAAGATCATCCTCACGGCGCGCCACCGCGGCGATGTCTTCGGCGAGCTGGCCATGCTGGATGCGGGGCCCCGCTCGGCCACGGCCCGGGCCCTGGTGTCCACGGAACTACTGGAACTGGACCGGGAGGACCTGCTGCTGCTGGTGACCAAGAAACCCGAAGCGGCCCTCCACCTGCTGGGGGCCATGGGCGCCATGACCCGCAAGGCGGACCTCCTCCTGCGCACCCGCGTGGCCCGCAACGTCCAGGATGAGATCGACGATCAGCGCTCCCTGCTGGAAAAGCTCACGGACTGGATCGCCAACTTCTCCGGCAGCATGACCTTCCTGTTGCTGAACGCTGGCTGGTTCGCCGTCTGGATCTATCTGAATGTCAGCAAGCGTGCCTCCTTCGATCCCTATCCATTCGGCTTCCTCACCATGGTGGTGTCCCTGGAGGCCATCATCCTGTCCATCCTCGTCCTCCTGGCCCAGAATCGGCAGGCCGCCAAGGACCACATCCGCGACGACGTTGAGTACGAGATCAACGTCAAGGCTGAGCTGGAGATCGCCCATCTCCACGAGAAGGTGGAAGAGCTGACTCACCAGTTCCGGCAGCGCCTGGAGCGCATCGAGGGCAAGCTCCCGCGCTAGCCTGCGGGCTGTGGCTTCTCTATCCAGCCGCCCTCGGGGTGGCTACACTCGTCGCCATCGGAGGATTGCCCATGTGGAAGACGGCTCGGTTCGCTTTGTTGGCTGTAAGTCTGGTGGCCCTGGCTCCAGCGGCTCCGGCCGGCCCGGCCGAGGACGCCGCCCTGGCCACCAAGCTGGTGGGCGCCTGGGAGGGCCGCTGGGAATTCGATCAGGTCGGGGGCAAGCTGACGGTCACCATCAAGTCCAGCGCCGGGGACACCCTCAAGGGCGAGTCCACCTGGTTCGGCACTGCCGTGGGTGACTTCTCAGACAGCTTCAGCAAGGCGAAGGTGAAGGGCCTCAAGCTGAAGGTGCCGGAGTCCACCATGGACTTCGAGGCCACGGTCTCCGAGGATGGCACGAGCATGGAGGGCACGTGGAGTTCCCCCATGGCCAGCGGAGCCCTGAAGCTCAAGAGGAAGGCTGAATAAGCTGGACATCTCTGTGGCGACCCTCCGGCTCCGCTAGAGTGGGCCAGGGGGGTTGCCGTGGCGGTCTTGCAGGCTCGAGGCGTGGGGAGGCAGTTCGGCTCCCGCTGGGTGATCCGGGGCCTGGATCTGGATGTGGAGGCGGGCGAGCGCATCGCGCTGCTGGGCCCATCCGGGTGTGGGAAGACCACCTTCCTGAACCTCCTGGGGGGCCTGGACCGGCCCGATGAGGGGGCCCTCTCCCTGGACGGGGAGCCCTTCCATCTGGCCAGCCCCGTGCGCCTTTCACAGCTCCGGCGGACTCGGCTGGGCACCATCTTCCAGTTCTTCCACCTGATCCCCACCCTCAGCGCCGCGGAAAACATTGAGCTGCCGCTGCGCATGCTGAAGTGGCCCGAGGCCGAGATTCACGAGCGCTGCGCCGCCCTCATCCTGGCTGTGGGGCTGGAGCACCGGGCCGAGGCCTGGCCTGCGGAACTCTCCGGGGGCGAGATGCAGCGCGTGGCCGTGGCCCGGGCCCTGGCCGCCCGACCTGCGGTGCTGCTGGCAGATGAGCCCACGGGCAATCTGGACCGGGCCTCGGGCCAGGCTGTGCTCGAGCTGCTGGCGGAGCTCACGGAACAGGAGGGGTCGGCCCTCATCATGGTCACCCACTCCGAAGCGGCCGCGGGCATCTGCCATCGCATCCTGCGCATGGAGGATGGCCGCTTCCTGGACGACAGCCGCATCCAGGACGCCGCCCTTTGAGCTGGCTGGCCCGTCGGCTCATCCTCCGGGCCCTGCTCCTGGAGTGGGGCCGGACGCTCCTGACCCTGGCGGCCGTGGCCCTGGGCGTGGCGGTATTCCTGTCCATCCGCCTGGCCAATCGGGCGGCAGTGGCCAGCTTCGAGCAGTTCACCCGCGGCGTGGGGCAGGGCTCGGACCTCATCCTGCGGGCCGAGGCCGGTCCCCTGCGCGAGCCCGAACTCCGCGCCCTGCTGCCCCTCACCCAGTGGGGCTGGATGCGCCCTGTGGTGGAAGGCAGCTTCGCCCGGAAGGGCACACTCGAAGGCTTCCAGCTCATGGGCCTGGATCTGGTGGGCCTGGGCTCGGCGGCGGGCGAGGCTCCGACTGAGACGTCCATGGAGCCGCGCAGCGGGGCCGACGAAGGGTTCTACCACCTGCTCCAGGATCCCGAGGCCGTCCTGATCTCGGCGGCCCTGGCTGCCGAAGGTCTGCGGGAAGGCTCGGTGCTGGAGGGCTTCGTGCAGGAGCGGCCGGTGCGCCTGCGGGTGGCGGGCATCCTGCCGGACGCGCCCAACCGGCCCCGGCTCCAGCGCAACCTCCTGGTGATGGACCTGCCCGCCGCCCAGCACCTGCTGGGGCGGGAAGGGGAGCTGGACCGCCTGGAGTGGGGGCGTCGTCCGGGCATCGCCACGGCGGAGCTGGAGGCCCGGGCCCTGGCCCTGCTGCCCCGGGGCCTGGTGCTGGAACCCCCCGAGCAGCGGGCGGAAAGCGGCCGCACCATGACCGCCGCCTTCCGCTTCAACCTCACGATCCTCAGCCTCATTGCGCTCGTTGTGGGGGCCTACCTGCTCTTCCAGGCCTTCGACGCCTCCGTGAACCGGCGCCGGGAGACCTGGGCCACCCTGCGGGCCCTGGGCCACCCCCCCGCCGCCATCACACGGCTGGTGCTGGGCGAGGCCGCCCTGCTGGGCCCCTTGGGCAGCCTGCTGGGCCTGGGTCTGGGCTGGGTGCTGGCCCAGGGCAGCGTGCGGGCCGTGAGCCAGACCGTGAATGCCCTCTATGGCGCAAGCGCTGCGCAGTGGGCTGGCATCCACGGGGGCGAGGCCCTGCTGGCGCTGGGGATTGGCACCCTCGCCAGCCTGGCCGCCGCCTGGGTGCCCGCCCGGCGCGCCGCCCTCACGCCGCCGGTGCAGCTGCTGGCCCGGGACGGGGGACCGCCGCCCCTGCGCACGGGGCACCTGGGTCTGGCCGGGGCCTTGATCCTGGCTCTGGGCGCGGCGCTGGCCTACGGCATCCATGCGGCGCCAGGCGTGGCCTGGCATGCCTACGTGGGTTCCGCCCTGGCCCTGCTGGGGGGCTCCCTGCTGGCCGTGGCCTGCCTCAGTCTGCTGGGTCAGCCTGGCCGTTTCACCCGCAGCTGGCGGTTGCGTCTGGCCCTGCGGCCACTGCTGCGGCCCACGGGGCGCCATGGCTTCGCCGCCGCGGCCCTGGCCGTGGCCGTGGGCATGGCGGCGGGCATGGGCGTCATGGTGCAGAGCTTTGAACACACCGTGCTGGTCTGGATCGGCAGCAGCCTGCGGGCGGATCTCTACGCGGCCCCCATTGGCGCCGCAGGCGCGGGTTCCCAGCACCGCATGGGCCCAGCCACAGCGAACCGCCTGGCTTCGGACCCGGATGTGGTTGCGGCCGACCGCTTCCAGATGCTGCCCATCAGCTTCCGGGGCCGCCCCACCTTCCTCGGTGCCGGTGACATGGGGATCCAGGCGGCGCGCGGTGGCTTGATCCTGGCCGCGGGCGGTCCCTTTCCCGGCCCTCTGTTGGCCATGCGTGCGGGCGGCACCCGGGATCCTGGTGTGCTGGTGTCGGAAACCTTCAGCCGCCATTTTGGCGTGAAGCTGGGCGAGGTGCTGGAGCTGCCCGCACCGGGCGGGCCGCGCCGGGTCACCGTGCGGGGCATCCTCGCGGACTATGGGAACGAGCGGGGCAGCCTGATCCTGGACCGGCCGGTCTTCCTGGCCTGGTTCGGGGACGAGCGGGTGGCCAGCGTGGCGCTGTACCTCAAACCCGGCGTCGAGCCCGAGGCCGTGGCGGCGCGGCTGCGGCGCGAGCAGCCGGGCCTGCAGATCCGCAGCAACCGCGCCCTGCGCGATCAGGTCACCACCATCTTCCGCCAGACCTTCGCCCTCACCTACGCCCTGGAGGCTATCGGCCTGCTGGTGGCGGTTCTGGGTCTGGCCCAGGGCCTCACGGGCCTGGCCCTGGCCCGGCGGGGCGAGATCTGGTCGCTGCGGGCCATGGGCGCCACCGGGGGGGAGCTCACGACCATCCTGCTGCTGGAGGGCCTGGGCGTGACCCTGGCGGGCCTGCTGGCGGGTCTAGGCCTTGGGCTCCTCCTGGCGCGCATCCTGGTGGACGTGCTGAACCCCCAGGTCTTCGGCTGGACCCTGTCGTTCACGGTGCCCGGCGCCTTCCTGACCCTCATCGTCCTGGCCACCCTGGGCGCGGCGGTGCTGGTCCTCTGGCCCACGGCCCGCTGGGGCGCGCGCCTGGGGGCGGACCGCGAAGTGGAGGAGGGCGCATGAGGATGTGGCTGTTGACCCTGCTGACCCTGCTGCTGCCGTTCCAGCCCCTGGTGGGGCAGGCCTTCACCGAGGCCAAGCCAGGCTATGCGTTCCAGTTCCCCCGGGACCACGGCAGCCACCCGGGCTTCCGCACGGAGTGGTGGTATTTCACAGGGCACCTGCGCACGCCGGAAGGCCGCCGCTTCGGCTACCAGCTCACTTTCTTCCGGCAGGCCAGCCCGCCTGGAGCCTGGAAGGGCCTCCGCGCCTGGCGCACAGACCAGCTCCACCTGGCCCACGCGGCCCTCACGGACGAGGTGGGCCACCGCTTCCTGGTGGATGAGCGGCTGGACCGTGCGGGGCTGCTGGCGGGTGCTTCTGGCACGAAGCTGGAGGTCTTCCAGCAGGACTGGAAGGCGGAGCAGGACGCCGTGGGGCGGATCCAGCTGCACCTCTCGGTGCGGGGGGCGGTACTAGATCTGAGGCTCGATCCCACGACGCCGCCGGTCGTCTTCGGGGAGAACGGGGTCAGCCGGAAGGGTGCGGACCCCACGGCGGCCAGCCACTACATCACCTTCCCCCGGCTCCGGGCCCAGGGCTCGCTCCGCCTGCCCGAGGGCACCCAGCTGACGGTGCAGGGCCAGGGCTGGATGGACCATGAGTTCAGCTCCAACCAGCTTGATGCCAACCAAGTGGGCTGGGACTGGGCGGGCATCCAGCTGTGGGATGGTCGCAGCCTCATGGTCTATCGCCTCCGCCACGCGGACGGCAGCCAGGATCCTTTCTCGACTCTGTCGGAGGTGGATTCCCAGGGGCACCTACGCAGGAGCACCCACGCTTTCGGCATGAGCCCCAAGGGGAGCTGGAAGAGCCCCCGCAACGGGGCGACCTATCCGTTACCCCTGGAGTTGGAAGCCTGGGGCGAGCGCTTCACCCTGGTGCCTCTGCTGGAGGATCAGGAGCTGCGCACGGGCCGCAGCACCGGCATCACCTACTGGGAAGGCGCCTGTCGGGTGCTGGACCCGGGCGGCCATGACGTGGGTGAAGCCTACGTGGAGCTGACGGGCTATGCCCACTCCCTGAAGGGGCGCTTCTGAGATTTTCCAAATCTAGCGAGTGTTCTGATGGACTTCATCCCTGAACGGGCAGCCGCTCGGCCATGTCGTCCAGGACTTTCAGCATCTGCTGGCACTCTTCGCAGGTACTCGTTGGGGTGCCGCAGGGGAAGCCATCCCCTTGCATGCCCAGGCAGCGGGGCTGCTGGATGAAGTGGGTCAGCTCCGCCAGGAGGCCGGAGACCTTCTTGCGCAGCGGGCTGTCGGGGATCTCCCGGAGGGCCATGACGATCTTCCATTCCTCTTCACTGAGGGTGGTCTGGATGGCGATGTCCGTCATGGCTGCCTCCTGGTTATCGGGGTTGGATCTGAAAAGCAGAACTGATCAACACGAAGACACCAAGGCACCAAGAACTGAATAGGGCCTTCTTTGGTTACTTTGTGTCTTTTCTTGGTGCCTTGGTGCCTTGGTGGTTCATCTTTTTAAGGCTCTAGGTATTCAAAGCTTCCACGGCCTTGATGCCCCAGGCGAAAGCCTCTTCGTTCAGGGGGATGAGGGCGCACTTGTCCTTCAGGGCGATGCGGATGGCGGAGAGCATGGTCTCCTTGGGGAACAGGTTGGTGGCGGCCTGGAGGGCGCCCAGGGCCACGATGTTCTTCACGACGGCCTTGCCCAGGTCCGTGGCGATGCCGGTGAAGGGCACGGGGATGAGCTTGATGCTGGGATCCAGCTCAGGCAGCTCATTGACCACGGAACTGTCGTAGATGATGTAGCCGCCCTTGCGGACGCTCGGGCCGAACTTCGCCAGACTGGGGGCGTTGAAGGCCAGCAGGATCTGGGGATCGTGGGAGCCGGGGTTGAGCACTTCTTCCTCGGCCACGTGGACATCGGCGTAGGACGTGCCGCCGCGGCTCTCGGGGCCATAGCTGGGGATGCAGGTGGCGTCGAAACCCTCGTTGATGGCGGCGCGGGCGATGAGCATGGCAGCGGTCTGCGCACCATCGCCGCCGGAACCGGCCAGCTTCAGGGACACGTCATTGAGGGCCAGGTGGGTGGGGAAGCCCTGGCAGAAGCGCTCGGGATGCTCGGAGGTGGCGCCGCAGAGGGAGAGGATCTTCTCGCCCTTGAAGCTGGGGGGATTGCGTTTGAACCAGGGCTCCGTGGCCAGGTCCTTCTTGACGCCCAGGGGATAGACGGGCTCCATGAAGTCCTTCACCCAGCTTTCGGTCTCCTCGGGGCTCATCTTCAGGTGGGTGGGGCACTCGGCCAGCACCTCGATGAAGGAATACCCACGGCCTTCGACCTGGTTCTTGATGGCCTTGCGGATGGCCTTCTTGGCCTTGATGCGCTGCTTGGCATCGAAGAGGGCCACGCGCTCCACGTAGATGGGGCCGTCGAGCCCGGCGATGAGCTCGGCCATCTTCATGGGCTGGCCGTTGTATTCGTTGCGGCCCGCGGGGCTGGTGGTGCTGGTCTGGCCCATGAGGGTGGTGGGGGCCATCTGGCCGCCGGTCATGCCGTAGATGGCATTGTTGACGAAGATGACGGTGATCGGGGCGCCCAGCTGGGCCGTGGCGATGGTCTCCGCGAGGCCGATGGAGGCCAGGTCGCCGTCGCCCTGGTAGCTGATGACCACAGCCTCGGGGTTGGCGAACTTGTGGCCCAGTGCCACCACGGGGGCGCGGCCGTGGGCGGCCTGGCTGTTGCCCACATCGAAGTAGTAGTAGAGGAATACGGAGCAGCCCACGGGGCTGATGGCCACCGTACGGTCCTGGATGCCCAGCTCGTCGATGGCTTCCGCCAGGAACTTGTGGGCCAGGCCGTGGCCGCAGCCGGGGCAGTAGTGAGTGGCGTGGCCCTTGAGGCCCTGCGCGTGGGAGTGGCGCTCGAACTTGTCGTAGATGACGCTGGCCTTGCTCATGCGCGGACCTCCTTCTGTCCCAGCACCTGGGCCATGATCTCGTCCTGCTGGGGCAGGATGCCGCCCATGCGGCGGACGGATTCCATCTCGGGGTAGTCACGGACACCGGCGCGGCTGAGGGCCAGGCGGACTTCATCCTCCAGCTGCCCGGCGCTGGCCTCGACCACGATCACGCGCTCGACGCCCTGGAGGGCCAGCTTCAGGTCCTCCACGGGGAAGGGCCAGAGGGTGATGGGGCGGAAGAGCCCGGCCTTGATGCCGTGGTGGCGCAGCTCCTGCACGGCACCCTTGGCGGTGCGGGCGGGCGTGTTGCAGGCGATGAGCAGCACCTCGGCGTCGTCGCAGAGGTAGGACTCGGAGCGGGCCTCCACCTTCATGGCATCGTATTTGGCGTTGAGGTGGACGTTGTGGGCCTCGAGGTCCGTCTCCGTGAGGAAGATCGACGAGATCAGGTTCTTGCGGTGGTCCGCGTCGCCGTAGACCGCCCACCTGGGGATGCCGGGCTTGGTGAGGGTCTCGGGCAGCTGCACCTTGCCAGTCATCTGGCCCAGGTAGCCGTCGCCCAGCATGACCACGGGGTTGCGGTATTTGAAGCTGAGTTCGAAGGCCAGGATGGTGAGATCCAGCATCTCCTGGGGGGTGGCGGGGGCCAGCACGATGGCTTGCGTATTGCCGTGGCCGAGGCCGTGGCAGGCCAGCTTGATATCGGACTGTTCGGGGGCGATGTTGCCCAGACCGGGGCCGCCGCGCATGATGTCCACGAAGACACCGGGCAGCTCCGCGCCGATCATGTAGGAGACGCCTTCCAGCATCAGGCTGAAGCCTGGTGAGGAGGTGAAGGTCATGGTGGGCAGGCCCGCGCCGGCGGTGCCGTACATCATGTTCACGGCGGCCACTTCGCTGACGGCCTGGATGAAGGTGCCGTCCAGCTTGGGCAGGAACTTCGCCATGAGCTCGGCGCCCTCGGTGGAGGGAGTGATGGGGTAGCCGTAGACGTGGCGGCAGCCGGCCAGGATGGCGCCGATGGCCGAGGCGTAGGTGCCCTTGATGACCAGGGGCTCCGTGCGGGGCAGGGGCAGGGTCTCGCCGGGGACGTCCACGGGCTCCGGGGCGTCGCTGGGCTTCACGCCGTAGAGCTTGGCGGGATCCTCCAGCTCGAAGTCCAGGATCTGGCCCTCATGCGCCGGGCGCAGGCCGTAGGGCTCGGGGCAGGCGTCCATGCACAGACCGCAGGCGTTGCAGTTGGTGAGGTCCAGCTCCACGGGAATGAGACCCGTGAGGGGATTGATCTGATCACCGAGGTGGATGCAGTCCTTGGCGCAGGCGTCAATGCAACGGCTGCAGCCCTTGCAATACTCGGGCAGCAGAAAAGGTTTCGGTCGTTCTTTGAGGGCCATGGAGACTCCGGGTAGGAAGCAGGTCCTGCTCGGGGTGAAGTGTCGGCCCCACCCAGTGTGTCCGGGATCACATGGGGGGGCCTGCGCAGACCACCGCCGACCAATGGGGTCACCGGTGGCTCTCGGGGGGGCGGTCTGTGGGGGTCGGGTCTGGGGTCTGGAGTCTATGGGGTGGAACGGGCCGCCTCAAGGCACCGCTGGACAGCCCATCTCGCAGGTCTCGGGGCCAGTGACCCTTGTTGGCTGAAGCCGAATTCGCCGGTGGATCAGGAGCGTGGGCCTTGCTGATTCGTCTGATACCGCCTTTCGTTGGCCTGCCAGATCAGCCACCCGAAGCGAATGCCCGCGAGGGAGAAAGTGAGGACGGCGATGGCGCCTGCCCTCACCTGGAAGGGTGGGGCCAGGAAATACCGGATTAGGGTGAAGACGAGGGCCGTGCTGAGGCCCCAGCCAAGGACTCCCACCAGGAAAATGAACCTGAAGCGGCCCATCCGGTGGATGCCTTCGATGCGCTGTTTCAATTTTTCTGCGCTTAGTGCCATCCCAGCTCCTAGGGTTGTGCCTCAGTCCCCGCCGCTGCCCAGGGCCACAAGCAGCCACTCCTTGCCCCGGAATCTCAGCGTGAAGCTCCCCACCGAGGCCTCATCGGTTTGGAACGACATCACGAGGTCGTCGTCCACGTTCAGTGCGGTGCTCACGCCAAAGGCCCAGCCCTGGCGTCGCAGCTCCGCGCTGGGGCCCACCCAACTGCGATACGTCCCGTCCGGGCCATCGTCCGTGGAGCGCAGCTGGGCAGGCATGTGGGCCAGGACGAGGCAGTCACCCGAAGTCTCACGCCCGCAGAGCATGGCCTGCGCCAGGGCCCAGGCCCCGGCGGGATTCCGCAGGCCCGCCAGCCTGGTGATCTCCTGCCTCAGCCGGGCGGCTTCCTCCGGCAGGCAGGCGGAGGGGTAGTCGTTGCCATAGGCTATGAGCTGCTTCGGGGCCACTCCCTTGTCATCCGCGACCAGGGCGACTGTGAGACCAAGGCCGACCAGGCAGGAGCGGACGAGTCGGGACAAGGGGGCTCCAGGATGGGCAGACGCTGCCCTGGGGTCCAGCTTGATCGGGTTCGCAGCGAGCCGGAATGCCCCCCGCGGAACTGTAAGAAATTGTGTGGACCCATGCCCCGGAACGAGGCTGTGGCACGTCTAGTCCGGGATCTCCGCCTCCACCAGCAGCGACAGCAGGGCCAGGGACTCCTGCCAGCCCAGGTGGCAGGCCTCAGGGGGGATCATTTCGGGAATGCCCTCCTGGGTGATGCTCAGCTCGGTGCCACAGAAGACGGCCTTCAGGGTGATGGTGGTCTGCATGGTCCCGGGCAGGTTGGGGTCGTCGAAGGAGTCCGTGTGGCGGATGCGCTCGTGGGGGATCAACTCCAGGAATTCACCACCAAAAGCGTGGCTGTGCCCCGTGCTGAAATTGGTGAAGGACATCTTGTAGGTGCCGCCAACCTGGGCGTCGAAGTGCTGGACCCTACCCGTGAAGCCGTGGGGCGGCAGCCACTTCACCATGGCGTCGGGATCAAGGAAGGCCCGGTAGACCCGCTCGGGCTTGGCGCGCAGCACACGTTGGAGGTGGATGGTGTGAGTGAACATGGCCGCTGCTCCTGAGGTTGGGGTGGGCTTAAGATCCTTCGATGGTGCTGCGGGGTGTGGCGTGGTCACAGAGCCGGAGGAGCGGCCACTCGCCGGGAGGAGCGGGACCTCAGCCGCAGCGGAGACTGGGTTGCGCGGATGGCCAGGAGGAACGCGGCCTGCCGGGACTTTCGGACGAAGATGATCTGACAGTTTTTGTCTTCGCGGAGGAAGGTCCGGCCGAGTCTGGACGGGAAGAACGGGTCCAGGTCCGCAGTGCTGACGGTCTCCCGCATCTGGAGCAGCCCGGCCATCATCACCCGGTGGAAGGAGATCCGCCTGGCCTTCAGGAAGGCAGAGAGTTCCAGCTCGCCCCGAGCCTCACTGCTCCTGAGCTGCTCCTCCCGGGCATCGAAAAAATCAGGCCCTAAGCACATGTGAAGCTCCAGGTTGGCACGCTGCGGATTGTGGCTGCAGCTTGTGAGTGTGAGCCCAAACATCCTCAGGGCAAGGCCGATGTCGGCCCCTGTCCCTTCTTCTCCCGCCAAATCCGGATCTCGGCTATGTGAGCCTGGTCGTGCTGCCGCATGTGTTCAGGGATGTCCCGCCGGGTGACCGGACCCAGGCCTTTCTTGGTACCGCCGCGGGACCAGGCCTCTGCGTTCAGAGACTGCAGGCCTCCTCGGGGGCTCAGGCCCGCATAAGCTTCGCGGAGGAAGCCGAGGATTGCGAGCAGAGATGGCACGAGTTCCCGGGCTGGGTTCTCTTGGGGCCGGAACCTCGTGGCGGGGGAATGGTGGGGTCCCGGCAGGGCAGCCGCTCAGGCGCTCAAGAAGACCTCGCGCACGGTGGTCGCAGGTGGAGCAACCATACAGTCGTCGAACTTCTTGAGGAGGGGCTGGATGTTCTCCCGGTGGAAGGCCAGCGTACTCTCATCGAATGAGGCAAACCAGCTGAGGGGGCCGTTCTCACCCTTGCGGTCGGCCACCAGCAGGGCGCACTCCAGCAGCAATACTCGGGTGGCTTCGACCTGATCCGCCTTGACCCGGAGGATGGCGTGGTGGTGCTGCATGGTGTGCTGCATGGCGCATGGCTCCCGGGACGAAGCGGCGGGCGAAGCTGCCTGGTCCCGGGCTGTGGAGACGATCCCGACCAGAAGCAGCAACCCCGTGGGGTGTGAAAAGAATCCGTGTCCTAACCAAGATCGCACCAAGCCAGCTGGGATGGTGGGGCCCTGGGAAGAAGTGAGAAAGTGTGTGGAGGCCCTGGCTCCAGGCTGATCGGCTACCGATCCCCCCAATGCAGCTTCTGCTGCAACAGGGAGAAGAAGTCCAACCCCGGCCGCTGAAGCAGCGTGATCTGGGTGCTGGCCTGGCTCAGGCGCACCTGGTCGCCAGGGTGGACGCGGTGGCCCACCTGGCCATCCAGGGTGAGGTGGGCGTCCTCGGCGGCTTCCAGGGTGATGGTGATGGGCCGCGAAGAAGGCACCACCGAAGGGCGCAGGGTCAGCGTGTGCGGGCAGATGGGGGCAATGACGAAGGCCTCCAGGCTGGGGTGCACGATGGGCCCACCGGCCGAGAGCGCGTAGGCGGTGGAGCCAGTGGGGGTGGCGATGATGAGGCCATCGGCCTTGATGGGGCCCGCGTCCTGGTCCCCCACCTGCAGGCGCATGTCCATGATGCGGGCCATGGCGCCCTTGGCCAGCACAGCGTCGTTCAGCACCGTCTGCCGCACCAGGAGCATGCGGTCCCGCCACAGCTCGGCCTCCAGCATGGGCCGCACATCAGGGACCAGGGTGCCGGCCAGGAAGGCCTGCACGGCCTCCAGGGCGCCCGAGACGGGATGGGCCGTGAGGAAGCCCAGGGAGCCCAGGTTGATGCCCAGGATGGGCGTGCCTCGGAGGCCCACGCGCCGAGCGGCGTAGAGGAGGGTGCCGTCGCCGCCCAGGACCAGGCAGAGCTGGGCCGGGGACTCGTCCCGGCCCAGATCGGGGTCCGTGTGCAGGGCCGCCGGGTCCAGGTTCGCCAGGGCCCAGGCCTCGGCCAGGCTGGGTTCGCCGATGACCTGCCAGCCCCGCGCCAGGAAGAGCGGCACCACAGCCCCCAGGGTGGAACCCAGGTGCGGCGACTTGGCTTTGGCCACGAGAACGAGTCGTTGGGACATGGCAACAATGTAGCCGGTATCCTGGGGATATGGCCGCCAAGCTCCCCAAGCCCTCCCCCACCCTCCGCAAGTGGCTCCGCCGTCTGCTCCTGGTCTCCGGGATCGGCGCGCTCCTGGGTGCCGTGGGCCTGGGTGTGACCTGGTCCTACCTGTCCCGCGATGCGGACGGATTCCTGACCCTTTTCGCCCTGCGAGTGCCCAAGACCATCACCAAGGTGCTGGACCAGAGCGGCAACGTCATCGGCATCTTCGCCGAGGAGCATCGGGTGGTGATCCCATACGGGGACATTCCCAAGGCCTTCGTGAACGCCCTGGTGGCGACGGAGGACAAGGACTTCTGGGAGCATGGCGGCGTCTCGGCCATGGGTGTGGCCCGGTCCGGCTGGAACTTCGTCACCAGCTTCGGCAGGCGGCGGGAAGGGGCTTCGACCCTCACCATGCAGCTCATCCGCACCGTGACAGCGAAGCGGGAGCGCCGGCTGCTCTCGGGCGGCCTGCAGCGGAAGCTCCAGGAGATTGTCCTGGCCCGCAAGCTGGAGAAGGCCTACTCCAAGAAGCAGATCATGGAGATGTACGCCAACGAGGTCTACTTCGGCGGCGGCCGCTACGGCATCGAGGCCGCTTCGGAATTCTACTTCGGCAAGAGCGCCCCCCAGCTCAACGTGGAAGAGTGCGCCCTGCTGGCGGGCCTGGTCCAGAATCCCAACTGGTACAACCCCTACAACCCTGATCCCAAGGCCCGGGCCGCCGCCAAGACGCGTCGGAATCACGTGCTCATCCGCATGGTGAAGGAGGGCTACCTCAAGGCCCCCGAGGCCAGCCTGCTCGTCGAGAAGCCCATCCGCCTGGCCCGGGAGAACGCCCGCGAAGAGGCCGTGGCCCCTTACGTGGTGGAGGAGGTCCGCAAGTACCTCTACGAGAAGTACGGCCGGGAGCAGGCCCTGAATGGCGGCCTGGAGGTCACCACCAGCCTGAACAGCTTCTGGCAGGAGTCCGCCAACGAAGCCGTGCGCAACGGCCTCAAGGCCGTGGATCGGCGCCGGGGCTTCCGCAAGGAGGCGGTGCAGTTCGTGTCAGATCCCGAGACCACTCAGCTGAACGGCTGGAAGCGCTACTTCGAGAAGGGCGACAGCGTGCGGGGCGTCATCCTCGGCTGGAAGGGCGGCAAGGCCCAGGTGCGCATCGGTGCGGGCCAGCTGGACGTGCCCGAAAGCGCCTTCGCCTGGGCAGGCAAGGACATCCAAAAACTGCTGCCCCGCGGCGCCGCGCCGCTCTTTGCGGTGAAGAGTGCCGAGGATGGCACCCCCAAGAGCCTGGAGCTGGACCAGGATCCCCAGGTGGAAGGGGCCCTCATGGCCGTGGATCCCATGAGCGGCGAGATCCGCGCCATGGTGGGCGGCTACGATTTCAACCGCTCCAAGTTCAACCGCTCCACCCAGGCCCTGCGCCAGGTGGGCTCCACCATGAAGGCCTACGTCTACGGCGCCGCCTTCACCGCCGGGAAGACCCCCGCCACCATGGTCCAGGACATCCCCACCCGCTTTCTGGACACCGTGGATTACGTGACCGTCACCCACCCGGACGGCACCACGGACTTCAAGCCCCTGCGACCCGGCGTGAAGCCCTACGAACCCAAGAACTATGAGCGGGATTTCTGGGGGCCCATTCCCATCTGGGAGGCGCTCCGCGATTCCCGCAACGTCCCCGCCGTGCGCACCCTGGAGGAGACCGGCGTCCTCAACGTCATCGACTTCGCCCGCAAATGTGGCGTGACAGGCAATATCCCGCCCTATCCCAGCATGGCCCTCGGGTCCGGCGACTTCACGCTGAAGGAGATGGTGCGCGGATACTCGACCATCGCCAATGGCGGCCTGCAGGCCCCGGTGCCCTTCTTCATCAAGAAGGTCACGGACCGCAACGGCAGGGTGCTGGAGACACACGGCGGTGCCGCCACGGAGCAGGTACTGGATCCCATGAGCACTTACCAGCTCATCCAGTGCCTTCAAGGCGTGGCCACCAGCGGCACAGGCGCCAAGAGCAACGAGCTGAACTGGCCCGTGGCGGGCAAGACCGGCACCACGGACGACCACACGGATGCCTGGTTCATGGGCTTCTCCACCAAGATCGTCTGCGGCGTCTGGGTGGGCCTCGATGAGAAGAAGACCATCTACAAAGGCGCCGACGGCGCCAAGGTGGCTCTGCCCATCTGGGTCGACTTCATGAAGGCGGCCCTGCCCACCACTGAGCGGGAGGAGTTCAAGGCCCCCGAGGGCATGGAGTGGGCGGACATCGACCGCTACACGGGCCTGCTGGCCACCGGCGCCACCACGGACCGGGTGCTGCACCTGGCCTTCAAGCCCGGCACCGTGCCCAAGTCCGGCAGCGACGCCGAGGCCATCCAGAAGATCCGCGAAGCCCGCGAGAAGGCCCACACCCAGTCCATGGAGAACCGTGCCTGGGGGCGTCCTGCGGTGGTGGAGGAGCCGAAGCCGGTGGATTTGAGTTCGGCGGATCCGAACGCGTAGCCATGCTCCAAATCGAGGGGAGGAAGCGCCCTCGATTTGGAGGTGGGAAAAGATTTCAGGGGGTTTTCACTTTCGGCTTTACGCGCTTCCAGGTCTTCTCGACCAACGCCTTGAAGCCCTTGTCGGGGGGGCAGGGGACCAGGGTTGTGTCCTCCAGTTCGCCCTTGTAGAGTTCCTCGCCGCCCTGGCGGAGGCAGGCCTCCAGCAGGGGTCGGGCCTCGGCTTCGCGGCCAAGGAGGAACAGGGCGTAGGCCTGGTTGCCCAGGAGCATGGCTTGGACATCGGTCTCGGCCTCCTTGGCCTTGGCCTCGCGCAGGGTCTCCAGGGCCTTCTTCAGTTTCTGCTGCACGGCGGGGCCGCAGGTCTGTGTCTGGGTCCAGAGCTGCTTGGCGTCGAGGATCCAGTAGTAGCCCAGGCTATTGACGGCACTGGCTGCGGCCGCGCCCAGTTCCTGATCTTGAATGGTGGGCAGCTGTTCCAGCGCCGCCTGCAGGTCTCTGCTGGCGCTGGCGTACTGGCCTTGTTGCTTCAGGAGGTCGGTTCGGGCCTCCTGGACTGCGAGGCGGAGCTTGATGGTTGTGGGGCCGGTCCCTGTGCCCAGGTAGGCCAGGGCCCGATCCAGACTGGCCTGGGCCAGAACCAGCTTCCCCAGCTGGGCCAGGACCCTCCCTTTGTTGAGGCAGGCCTTGACCAACTGGTCCTGCAGGTACTCCGTCTCCCCAATCCTCTCGGGGCCGAAGCGCTCCATTACGTCATCCCAGGCCTCCAGGGCCTCCGCCTCTCGGCCCAGCTCCTTCAACACCCAGCCTTTATTGACGATGGTGATGGCCAGGTCCTGCCGCAGGTCTGCATCACCAGAATCACCGAAGCGGTCCAGCAGGGCCTGGTACTGGGCCAAGGCCTCCTCGTGGCGACCCGCTTCACCCAGGGCATAACCGCGATTGATCATCGTGCCGATGATCCGGGGGGCCTCCCCTGGCAGATCTTCCATGCGGCGGAGGACCTCGTCGAAGTAACCCAGTGCCGCGTCGAAGTGGCCCTGCTCCGTGGCGTAGAGGCCCCGGAAGCGCAGGGCCCGCAGGCTGCCCTCGTCCTTGCCATCTCGCTTAGCAGCTTCATAGCGGGCCCCGACGGCCGCATAGGTCCGGTCCGCCTCCTCCGGGCGGTGCAGGTCCCGCAGCACGCCCCCCCGGTTGGCCAGGGCCGTGTTCACGGTGCGGAACACCCGGGGCTCATCCAGGTCCCCGAAGCGGGTGGCCACCTGCCCAAAGAGCTGGATGGCCGCCTCCTGGTGGCCCTTCTCGTTCCGGGCAGCGCCCTGGTTGACCATGGCACTGGCCACGAGATAGGCCACGCCCGGCACCTGGCTTTGGCCGTAGAGGCGCAGCAGGGCATTGTAGGGCGGATTGCCAGGCTCGTTGGGCCAGTTCTCCTGGTGGGCCTGGGCGGCGAAATAGAGCTGCTCTGCGAATTCCTGGTCCCAGGACTGGAAGGGGTCTCTTTCCTGCGGTGCCGCGGCCGGCCTGCGCCGATGCAGGGCCCTGTGGGCCTCGGTCCCCGAGTCAAAGCGGCCCAGATCGAATAGGAGCCTGACCTTCAGGGCCAGGACTTCGTCCACCAAGCCGTGCAGGCCCGGCTCCGAGGCCTCGCCGTACCGCCGCACCAAGGCGTCCAGCCGGGGTATCGCTTCCTTGGCGTCCAGGTTGCGGGCCTCCGAGAGCTGGCGCCGGGCCTCCGCCTCGGTGGGATCTGGGACCGCCCGGGCAGGCGGAAGAATCTGGGCAGCCTGGGGGGCCATGGCAGGAACGGGGACGGCGAGGCTCAGGACACTGGACAGCAGGAACGGACACAAGGCAACTCCGAACAGGCAGAGAGAATCCCCCGGAGTGGGAGCTGTTCGCAACCACCCCGGGGGATGTCTGAATACCCGTTCACGCCAGGGGCGTGGATCTGCGGAAGTTCTTACTTTTTCTTCCAGGGCTTGGCGGGCCGGTCATCGGTGGGCTTGGCTGCGGGCTTCTTCACGCCGGGCTTCCAGGGGCGGGGTGTTTCCGAAGCGGCGGCCTTGGGGCGGTCCTCCCAGGACTTGCGGGGGGCGCCGGGCGCGTCGGCATTGGGCTTCACGTAGGGCCGGGGCTTGTCGTCGAAGTCGCGGCGGGGCTTGAAGCTGCCGTCGGGGCGGGTCTTCGAGAAGGCCGAGTCGGGCTTGGGGCCAGCGCCGCGGATGCCAGGGGCCTCGTTGCCACGGGCGGCAGCACGCTCCTGGTAGGTGCGCTGGGGACGGGGGCCGCCCTCCTTGCGCTCACGGGCGATATCGAAGCGGGACTTGGTCTTGCGCTCGGGCTCATTGGGCAGCTCGAAGCCCGAGGCTTGGTCGGCCTGGACGAGACCCAGGAGGCCCGCCACGAGGCGCACGGGATCTGCGTCCTTCAGCATCTGCGTGGCCTGGTTAAGCAGGGCGGCGCTGGCGGAACCCTGGATGCCATCCAGCAGCTTCTTGGCCTGAGCTTCGCGGATCTCCATGGGGGTGGGCACGGCGCGCCAGTCCAACTGGAGGCCGCCACGGCGGCTCCAGGCCAGCAGGATGCGACTTTCCTTGAAGCCCACCAGCGCCATGCTGGTGCCCTTGGCACCGGCGCGGCCGGTGCGACCGCTGCGGTGGATGTAGTTCTCCAGCTGGGTGGGAATGCCCATGTGGACCACCAGGGGCAGACCCTCGATGTCGAGGCCGCGGGCCGCCACGTCCGTGGCCACTAGGTAGCGCAGTTTGCCCTCCTTGAACTGGCCCAGGATGCGGGTGCGGGTGGCCTGGGCGAGGTCGCCGTGGAGGAAAGCGGCGGGCAGGCCCGAGACGGTCAGCTCTTCGGCGACCTCCTCGGTCTGGGCCTTGGTCTTGGTGAAGATGAGGGCGGCACTGGGCTGATCGAGGAGCAGCAGGTTCACCAGGGCGCGCACGTGCTGATGGTCAGGCGCCAGCACAGGGGCGTGGGTGATGTCCGCGTGCATGGCGTGCTCACCGGCTTCCGCCAGCGTGATCTGCACGGGATCCTTGAGGAATCGCTTGGCCAGCTTGGCGATGGGGGCTGGCAGGGTGGCCGAGAAGAGGAAGGTCTGGGGGCCCGCAGGCACCTTGGCCAGGATGGTCTCCACGTCTTCCAGGAAGCCCATGTTCAGCATCTCGTCGCACTCGTCGAGGACGATCATGCTCACCTTGCTGAGGTCCAGGGTGCCGCGGTTCAGGTGATCCATGACGCGGCCGGGGGTACCCACGACCACGGGCGAGCCCAGCTGCAGGGAGCGGAGCTGGGGCGGGTAGGCCACGCCACCCACGAGGGAGGCGATGGGCAGCTTGGGGACGAGGGTGTGGAGCTCCGCGCCCACCTGCTGGGCCAACTCGCGGGTCGGCGCCAGGATCAAGGCCTGGGGGTGGCGCTCGTCGGACAGCCGCTGCAGCAGGGGCAGGCCGAAAGCCAGCGTCTTGCCAGAGCCGGTGCGGCTCTGCACCAGCAGGTCGCGGCCTTCGAGGCCGGGCATGATGGTCGCCGCCTGGACGGGCATGGGGGTCTCGAAACCGCGCTTGGCCAGGGCGGCCAACAAAGCTTCGCTGCAGCCAAGGGCTGCGAAGGTCATTTCACTCACTGGTATCTCCCGGGGCTGTCCCTGCGCGAGTGCCGAATTGGCAGTCTCTATTGGCGAACAGCGCCAGCCGGGAGGGGCCCAAACAGCTATCATCTCCCGAAAGCCCTTGAAATACAAGGGAAAAAGATCAACTGGATCCTGTGCGGTAACATCGCTTCATGACGACGCTGCTCCTCATCCGCCACGGCATCGCCGAAGATCCGCAACCGGGCCAGCGGGACGCGGAGCGGGCGCTGACGCCTGAGGGCTGGACCCGCACGCGGGCGGCCATGGCGGGGCTGGTTCGCTTGGGGCTGCGACCCACGCGGGGCTTCAACAGTCCCTACCGACGCGCCGCAGAGACCATGACCTGCCTGCAAGAAGCAGCGGGCGCCTTTCCCATGGAGACCTCGCTGGGCCTGGTGCCTGAGGCGCGGCCCGCTCAGGCGGACCTTTGGCTGCGGGGGCTGCTGGCCGAGGATCTCGGGGAGGAAGTCTTCGCCCTCGTGAGTCATCAGCCCTTTCTAAGCGAGCTCATCTTCCACCTCACCGGGCATTCCACGGACGTGAAGAAAGCCAGCTGCACCGTGATCCGCTGGACCTCAGGAGGCTGGCGCTTCGAGCGGCAATACTCTCCCTCCGAGCTGCGAGGTTAGGGTGCGGCCACAGCCCACCTTCGCCACTCTGCCTTCAGGTCTGAAGCTGCACTACCGCGTGCAGGGCAATCCTGATGGGCCCTGGCTGGTGCTGCTCAACGGCCTGTTGTCGGACACCACGATGTGGGCCGGTGTACTGCCGGGCCTGCGGGACGACTTTCGCATCCTCACCTTCGACAGCCGGGGCCAGGGCCGCTCGGACGCGCCTCTGGAGGGCCCCTATCCCACAGCCCTGTTGGCGGCGGAGGCCTGGGATCTGTTCCAGGTGCTGGGCGTGGCGCGTCCCTGGCTGGTGGGGTTATCGAACGGCAGCGCCCTGAGCCTGGAGCTGCTGACCGAGCATCCGGACGCCTTCCCCGGTGCCGTGCTCACCAGCGCCATGCCCTACTTCGACTTCGCCCTCAGCCTCAAGGCCGAGCACTGGGCCCACTGCCTGGAAATCGGAGGCCCCTTGCTGCAATTCGATGCGGTGGCCCCCTTTTTGTGGGGGGACCACTTTCTGGAGGCCCGGCATGGCGTACTGCGGGCCTACCACCAGGTCGTCACAGGCGGCGACAGACCCCAGCACGGCAACCTGCATCAGATCCGCGGCACCCAGGGCTGGGACATCCGCGAGCGGCTGGGCCGCATCCAGGCGCCGGTGCTGCTGCTGAGCGGAGCCGAGGACCTCCTCACGCCCCCCTGGAAGTGCCGGAAGACGGCCGAGGGGATCCCCAGCGCCCGTTTCGAGGTGGTGCCCGAGGTTGGCCACGCCTACCCCGTGGAGGATCCCAAGGGCTTTGTGGCGAGGGTCCGCGCGTTCGTTACTGAAGTGGACCGGGATTTGGCCGATAAGCATTTCTGACCTATCCTGTATGAATCCCCGAGCCACTTCCGACTCGCCCTACCCCTGAGGTGACCTATGGCCACCCCTTCTCAGCCCCCGGCCGCCCTGAGCTTGCAAGAGCTCAAGGAACTGTCCATCGGCAAACTCGCGGATCTGGCCAAGGGCTTGGCCATCGAGAGCCCCCTTTCCATGCGGAAGCAGGAACTCGTATTCCGTGTGCTCCAGGCCCAGGCCGAGGCCGAGGGCCAGTTCTTCTCCGAAGGCGTGCTGGAGGTGCTGCCCGAGGGCTTCGGCTTCCTGCGCAGTCCCGACCAGAACTACCTGGCGGGCTCCGAAGACATCTACATCTCCCCCAGCCAGATCCGCAAATTCAACCTGCGTACGGGCGACACCCTCTCGGGGATGATCCGCGCACCCAAGGAGGGCGAGAAGTTCTTCGCCATGCTGCGGGTGGACGCCGTGAACTTCGACCCGCCCAGCATGGCCAAGGAGCGGGTGCACTTCGATGATCTGGTGCCCCTCTACCCCAAACACCACCTGCGCATGGAGCGGGATCCCCAGGAACTGAGCACCCGGGTGATGGACCTCATGACGCCCCTGGGCAAGGGCCAGCGCGCCCTCATCGTGGCTCCGCCGCGCACGGGCAAGACCGTCCTGCTGCAGAACATCGCCAACTCCATCACCGCCAACCACCCGGAGGTCTTCCTCATCGTGCTGCTCATCGATGAGCGGCCCGAGGAAGTGACGGACATGGAGCGCAGCGTCAAGGGCGAGGTGGTCTCGAGCACCTTCGACGAGCCCGCCACCCGCCACGTCCAGGTGGCCGAGATGGTCATCGAGAAGGCCAAGCGCCTGGTGGAGCACAAGAAGGACGTGGTGATCCTGCTGGACTCCATCACGCGCCTGGGCCGGGCCTACAACACCGTGGTGCCCCCCAGCGGCAAGGTGCTGTCCGGCGGCGTGGACTCCAACGCCCTCCAGCGGCCCAAGCGCTTCTTCGGCGCGGCTCGGAACATTGAGGTTGGCGGCAGCCTCACCATCATTGCCACGGCCCTCATCGAGACCGGCAGCCGCATGGACGATGTGATCTTCGAGGAGTTCAAGGGCACCGGCAACAGCGAGATCGTGCTGGACCGCAAGCTCAGCGACAAGCGCATCTTCCCGGCCATGGACATCCAGAAGTCCGGCACCCGCAAGGAGGACCTCCTCATCGACGCCACCAAGCTGGCCAAGATCTGGGTGCTCCGCAAGATCCTCAGCGCCAGCGGCCCCAGCGAGAGCATGGAACTGCTCGTGGACCGGCTGGGAAAGGCCAAGACCAATGATGAGTTTTTGGCGAATCTTCAGGAGCCGCCGGCGCGGCGGTAGCTGCTCAGAATTCGGCTGCGCCGAATTCTGATGTGGATAGAAGGAGGGCTGTTAAGCCCTCTTACTCACTACGGAATGGCCAACTCAGCTTGAAGTTCCCGCCCAGGCTTTCCTCCCTGCAGATTTCGGCCGCAGGCCGAAACCTGCAGAGCGCACACCAAATTCACAAACTCCTCCTAAACTACCGCCATGACGCGACCCTCCCTCACCATGCAACCGCGAAAGAAGATCGCCCTGGTGGCCCATGACCACAAGAAGCGGGATCTGCTCGAGTGGATCGAGTTCAACAAGGGTCTGCTGGGCGGCCATGACCTCTACGCCACGGGCACCACGGGGCGCTTGGTGGAGGAGCTGCTGGGCTTTCCGGTGACCAAGTTCCAGAGCGGCCCCCTGGGCGGGGATCTGCAGATCGGCGCCAAGATCGCCGAGGGGGAGATCGACTTCATGATCTTCTTCTGGGATCCCCTGGAGCCCGCGCCCCACGACCCGGACGTGAAGGCCCTCCTGCGCCTTGCGGCCGTGTGGAACATTCCCGTGGCCTGCAACTGGGCCTCGGCGGACTTTCTCATCTCCAGCCCGCTCATGAACGAGACCTACGAGCGGCTGCTGCCGGATTACGAGCTGTATCGGAACCGCACCCCCGCCTGACCTTTCCATTCCCTCAGGATTTGGCCTTCGGCCAAATCCTGGGCAGGGCTAAACTGATGGGTCGCAAGCGAGCCGCTCCGTGACCTTCTTCCACACCCCCTTCCTGATCCGCGACGTCGAGGTGTCCAACCGCCTCGTGATGGCGCCGCTGCATGAAATTACGGATCAGCCCTTCCGCAAGTTCATCCGGGAAGTGGGCGGGGTGGGCCTTACCGTCTCGGAGATGATCAGCAGCGAGGCGCTGATCCGCCACGCGGTGAAGGCGGAGAAGATGATGGCCGCCACCGGCGAGCGGCCGCTGGCCATGCAGGTCTCCGGTGGCCGACCCGAAGCCCTGGCCGAGAGCGCGGTGCTATGCGAGGCTGCAGGCGCGGACATGGTGGATCTGAACATGGGCTGCCCCGCCAGCAACGTCACCAAGGGGGGCGCGGGTTCGGCTCTGCTGCGGGACATCCGCTTGGCGGAACGCTGCGTGACGGGCATGGTCAAGGCCGTCAAGGTCCCCGTCACCGTGAAGATGCGCGCGGGCTGGGACAGCTCGCAAAAGGACCGCGGCGAGTTCCTGGACTTCCTGCGCATGTTCGAGCAGGCGGGCGTGCAGGCCCTGGCCATACACCCCCGCACGCGCGTGCAGCAGTACGAGGGCCACGCGGACTGGAGCATCATCGCCCGGGCCGTGGAGGCGGGCACGAGCTTCCCCATCATCGGCAACGGCGACGTGGTGACGGCCGAGGACGCCCACCGCATGGTGGCGGAGACCGGCTGCGCCGCGGTGATGATCGGTCGGGGCGCCCTCTACAACCCCTTCCTCTTCCGGCAGGTGCTGGAGCCGGGTCTGGTGGTGACCACGGAGATGCGCATCGACGCCACCCTGCGCCTCTTCCAGATCCTCCTGGATCTCCTGGAGCCCCGCGAGGCCCTGCACAAGATCAAGAAGATCGGCGCCTGGTTTACCAAGGGTGTCCCCGGCGGCCACGGCTTCCGCCAGAACCTTCACGCTGCCAGCGACGCCCAGGCCCTCATGGTTGCCATCGATGCGCTGCGGCTGGTTGATTCAAAAGCGAACTGATCCACCACGAAGACTCGAAGACTCAAAAAAACAGGAACCATAAAATCAAAAGAGATAACCGCAGAGGACGCAGAGAGCACAGAGGAGAGAAGGCCTTTCTCTGCGCTCTCTGCGTCCTCTGCGGTTAAATACATTTTCTCAGAGTTGGATCAGTCGTGGATTCAGGTCGGCCCAAGTGCTGTGGCATCTTCGAGGGTGAAGGTGGCATCGGCGGTCTTGGGGGCTTTGCGGATGAGGCAGCAATCGGCGGGGCAGCGGTCGCAGTAGAGGCGGGCGCAGGGATCCACGTGGGTGTGCACCTCGCCCTCAATGCTGGCGGCCTTCAGGGTGGCGAGGCCGAAGGCTTCGCAGAGGTCGTGGGCCTGGCGCACGGGGTAGTACTCGGGCACCACCATGTGGACGTCCACGTGGGTGTAGCGCCCAGAGCGGAAGGTGCGCATCTCATGGAGGGCCAGGATGTCCCAGGGGCGCACCTGGTTCATGGTGGCCAGCACCTTCTCCAGGGTGTCCGGGTCCTCCATGTCCAGCAGGGCCTGGGAGGACTCCTTCACCAGCTTGAAGCCCGTGCGGGCCAGCAGCAGGCCCACAGTCACAGCCATGAGGGGATCCAGCCAACGGAGGCCCGTGAGCTTCACGGCGATCAGTCCGGCGCCGATGCCCACGGTGGTCCAGAAGTCCGAGAGGATGTGGTGGCCGTCAGCCTCCAGGGCACGGGAGCGGGTCTTGCGACCCTGGCGGAGCATGAACCAGCCCAGCACGCCATTGAGGCCGCCCGCCACCAGGTTCACAGCCAGGCCCAGGCCCAGCTGCTTGTATTCGACACCGTAGTAGAAGCCCTTGGCGGCCTCCCACAGGATGAACACGGCTGCCAGGGAGATGAGGCCCCCTTCGAAGGCGGCGCTGAAGTGCTCGATCTTGCCGTGGCCGTAGGGGTGCTCCTTGTCCGCAGGCTGACCCGCGAAGATCACGGCCCCCAGGGCGAAGATGGCAGCCACCACGTTGACGATGCTCTCGATGGCATCGGACTTCAGGGCCACCGAACCTGACAGGAGGAAGGACCAGAACTTCAGGCCTAGCAGCACCGCACCGGCGCTGATGGACAATAAAGCGAGCCGGATGCGGGCTTTCTGTTCAAGGTGTTCAGCGGACATGATCACTCCCGCCTCAGGGTATCAGTCGAAGCCCTCGAAGAGCCCGCGCTGGACGCCGTTGCCCGGATCCGCGGGAAAGGGATAGGCCGCTGCGGGGGCCCATTGGCGATCGGGATCGAAGGGGCCCGGCGGCGGCAGGTCCGGGGGCAGCCAGCGCAGGGCCGGGGCCGGGTGGATCTGGGCCAGGAGGGTCTGGGCGCCCGCCTCGGGCGGCACTGCGGGGACTCGCAGCAGGGCCACGGGGGGATGGTCGAAGGTGTCCATCCAGCCCGCGGGCTGGAGGGCACGGGCCTCCAGGGGCGCGGCATCGCGGGGGTCCGCCGCCAGGCCCGGCGTGAAGGAGCCCGGCGCCGGGGGCAGGGGCAGGCTGGCCCGCCAGGGCAGGCCCTCGCGCAGGGCCTGGCGGCCCAGCAGGGCGGCCATCTGGAAGTCGTGGCTGGCGCCCAGGTGGATGGGCGTGCGGAGCCGCTCCTTGAGGAGGGCTTTGAGGGCTCGAAGCTGGCCCAGGGCCGTCGGCCAGGAACCCCCGGACCGCTGGAATTCCGTGCCTCCCGTGACCGCCAGGCGCCAGCCCACGGCGCGCCGGGAGAAGGGCGGATCCGCCCAGGCGCCACAGGCCAGGCGTAAGGCCAGACCGCGCTCGGCGGCCCCCTGGGCCTCGGACATGGCCGCGATGAGGGCCTCGCCAGAGCCAAGGGTGCTGAGCGCGCCCAGGGGCAGGCAGACCTCGCCCCAGAGCCAGCCCGCCGCGACCTCCTCGCCGGGTGCAGCGGAGCCGAGGCCGGGCAGCTGCCAAGTGGGACCGGGCCGGGGCACCCAGCCCAGGACGCCCTGGCGCCACAGCTCGCCCACGGGGCCCTCGGGCAGGTCCGGGCAGTGCACCCAGGCCCGGAAGGCGCCACCAGGCAGCTGCGGGGCCACCTCGGGGCCCAGGTGCAGGCTCAGGTGTGGAATGGCGCTGATGGCCTCCCACCAGCCCTGACGAGCCTCTAGGGGCAGGGCCTGCATCCAGGCCGGTGGGTGGTCCCAGATGAGGGCGAAGCCACCGGGAAAGAGCGCGGCCAGGTGCATGAGGCGGGCCAGGGCGCGGCCCGGGGCCGCGTGGACCGAGGCCAGGCCTTCTTCCAGAAAGCGGGAACCGGACCAGCCCGCCCAGGGGGCGTCCTGGTTGGAACGCAGCAGGAAACCGTGTCCGCCTTCGCTCATGAGGCCTCTACAGCGGTGGGGCGCGGGTCGGCTTGCGAAAGGGGACCGAACATCGGCCGTCCGGCCAGCCCTGGGGCGAAGGCCAGATCCCAGCGCGCCCGCAGGCGCCTCGCGGCCTGGCGGGCGGCGTCCAGGTCATTCAGGCCCTGCAGGCGCAGGCCCAGCCAGGTGGCAGACAGCACACAGCCCGTGCCGCGCCGCTCACCGGGCAGGCGGGCGGCCAGATCCAGGGGCAGGACGCCGTCCTTCGTGACCCAGAAGTCCTGCACCTCGGTACCGCCGCTATGGCCGCCCTTGAGCCAGACGGCCACCGCCCCGGCCTCCAGCCAGGGGGCTGCGAGGGTTTCAGGTGCGGCACTGCGGATGGCCTCCGGGGGCAGGCCCGCGAAGGCAGCGGCTTCACCGCGGTTGGGGCTCACAATCCACTTCCCCATGGGCAGCAGAGCCTGGCCCATGCGGCGCAGGTCCGCGCCGTCATGGAGGCCCACACCGGCGCTGGGCGCCAGGATGGGGTCCCAGATGCGGAGGGGCGGGTCCAGGTGGCGCAGGGTGGCGCAGAGGCGCCGGAAGGCGGCTTCATCGAGGGCGCAGAGACTCAGCTTCAGGCCCCAGCGCCCCGCCAGATGGGGGGCCAGGCATTCGACCCGGGCCACGGGGTCGAGGCTGGGGGCCTCGATGCGGGTACAGGCCAGGCCGTTCTGGAGGGTCTCCGCCAGGCTCACGGTCATGGGCTGGCAGCCCAGCTCCGCGAGTGTGATCGTGTCCCGCACCAGGCCCGCCCCTCCAGATGGATCCATGCCGCCCAAACAAAGGGCGACCGGCGGCGGGCTGGGGAGGGAGGCATCCATGGAACCTTCAGGATGCCATAAGGTTGGGCGCAGCCACCCCGTCTATACGCGGCGATCGGGATCCATGATCTCCGTGACGCGCAGGCCCAGGCTGTCTTCCAGCACCGTGACCTCGCCGCGCAGGACGATGCGCTCCTTGCAGAGCACGTCCATGGGCTCACCGGCGCTCTTCTTGAGTTCCACCAGGGAGCCGGGCTCCAGGTCCAGCAACTCGCGGATGGTCAGCCGGGCCTGGCCCAGCTGGATCTCAAGGCCGAGGGGGGTGTCGATGAAGGGCATGAGATCCGTCACCACCTGCTCGAAACTGAGCACGCGGTCGGTGTCGAGCCGATCTCCCCGCTTGGCAGCCATGTCCCTCCCTCAGTCCTGTCAAAGCATGGACCCTTGCCCAAAGCCCCGCAATGGTTGTGCCAGCTACTGCTGAATGGCCCAATCCACGATGAGCACGCTCTTGATGGGCTTCTTGGGTTTCTTGTGCTTGGGATCCTC
Source organism: uncultured Holophagaceae bacterium (assembly GCA_903913215.1). Taxonomy (GTDB): domain Bacteria; phylum Acidobacteriota; class Holophagae; order Holophagales; family Holophagaceae; genus Geothrix. Next base: position 297,011 of record CAIWKE010000003.1, on the reverse strand, counting down.
TTTCTCGCCGGGCTTGGGGGCATGGGGCTTGAACTGCTCGTTCAGCTTCTCCTTGATCTCCTTGCGCAGAGACTCGCGGGACTCGGGGTCCGCGGCCTCCTCCACGGTTTTGCCGGAGATTGAGCCCAGCACGATGGACTGGATGAGGCTCTTTTCCGGGGAGGGTTTATCACCGGAGGCCAGCTTGCCCAGCTCGTTGTCGCAGAAGAGGATGTTCAGCTCACAGCGGAGGAAGGCGTTGCGGCGCGGGCCCGTGAGGTTCACGGTGCGGGTCAAAACCATGACGGGATCCCCGGCGGCGGCGCCTCCATGGCCACCGCCCTCCTCCTTCTTCTCGCCGGTGTCCCCGCAATCATCCGAGTCATCCTCGTGGCCAGGGTGTTCGGCAGCGGCCTCCTCATGGGGGGCCTCGCCCTCCTTGGCCTTGGCCTTTTCGGCCAGAGCGGCTTCCTCGGCGGCCTTGGCGGCGGCCTTCTTTTTCATAAAGAACATGGCGCCCGCACCACCGCCACCGAGCACCACCAGGGCGGCGACGATGATGATGATGAGCTTCATGGGGCTCTTCTTGGGGCTGGCGGATTCGTCGGACATGCGGGCCTCTCGGAATGCCTCTTCATCGGATGTCCCGGGGTCAAGCCTGAGAAGTGGAAGGTGCGACCCAGACCGGGCCTCCCTTCAGCAGGGACGGGTTTTAGCGCCAGGCCGGGCCAGATTCGCCACAACCAGTGCAGCGCTCTGTATTCTGGAAAAAAAATCAATTAACATCAAAAAACAGTCATTGACGAAAGCGGGGCCTGTGAACACAGGCCCCGCCATTGCTGCACTCCGGTTCCAGACCGGCGACTTGAATCTACTTGCGCTTCTTGGCGCCCTTGCCGTTGACCTCATCCGCCAGCTTCTTGCCTGGCTTGAACTTGGCGACCTTCTTGGCGGCGATCTTGATGGGCTTGTTGTCGCGGGGATTGCGGCCCGTCCGGGCGCCCCGGCTGGCCACGGAGAAGGTGCCGAAGCCCACCAGGGTGACCTTGTCCCCGACCCGCAGGGCGCCGCCGATGCCGCTGAGTACCTGCTCCAGAGCCACCGACGCCTGGGCCTTGGTGATGCCGGCCTTGGCGGCCACGGCGCTGATCAGTTCAGCCTTGTTCATGAGAACCTCCAAAAAGTGGGAACTGAGTCCCTGGTTGGTAAGAAACGGAATCTAACCCTGGGAAAGATGTCCGTAATCATTGAATCTTCAACCACCATGCATCCCCGGATGCCCATGGATGCTGGTTCTTATAAACTGCCCAGAACCTACGCCGCAGATCCAGTGTGGTCAAGGGTTTTATGTGTTTAAAATTCGGGAATCAGCGCCACCAGGGCACTGCTTGGCCCATGGAACACCGGGATTGGCCCCAATGCTCAATAATAAGTCCCATGTAGCAAGCAGATCCTCGTGGAACGCCCCTGGAGGTTCAGCGTCCGCGATAAGATGGGCCCATGCCGCATCCTTTCTTCCTCCAGGTGGCTTATGCCGGTTCTGCTTTTTATGGCTGGCAGATCCAGAGTTCCCTGCGAACAGGGCAGGGGGAGCTCTGGCATGGTCTTCAGCGCTTTGATCCTGAGGCCCCCATGCCCCAGGGCACAGGTCGCACGGACGCAGGCGTCCACGCCCGGGCTCAGGGCGTCCTGGTCCGCACCAGCCGCGACTGGGAACCCTACCGGCTCTTGATGGCCCTGAATGCCCACCTGCCCCAGGACCTCCGGGTGCTGGCGGTGCAGGTGGCCCCGGAGGGCTTCTTCCCCCGCCAGCACGCCATCGCCAAGCGGTATGTCTACCGGCTTGGGCTCGGCCCGGCAGCAGACCCGCTCCAATCCGCCTACCGCTGGCAGGTCCACCAGGCCACCCCCCTGGACTTCGGCGCCATGGCCGAGGCCCTGTGGCCCCTGCTGGGCACCCACGACTTCTCCAGCTTCCGCAGCGCCGAGTGCGCCGCCACCACGCCCATCCGCACCATCCACGGCATCGCCATCCAGCCCGTGGAGGGCGGGGCGGAGCTGGCCTTCGAGGGCACCAGCTTTCTCATGCACATGGTGCGCATCCTCGCGGGCACCCTCGTGGAGGTGGGTCGAGGCAAGCGGCGGCCCGGCGACCTCGCGAGCATCCTCGAAGCCAAGGACCGCACCAAGGCTGGCCAGACGGCCCCGCCCCACGGGCTTTGCCTGGAGAAGGTCTGGTATGAGGCCCGCTGGGGGATTGGTGAGCCCAGCCCCTTCGGCGAGCGGAGCTAGGCTAGTCCAGGTAGAACCCCACGCCCTGCCAGACCTTGAACTTGGTCTTGCCGTCAGCGGAGGCGGCAGGGTCGAAGACAATGTGCTTGGCGGCCTCAAGGCAGGCCTCCTCGGCCTGGCGGGCGACGGCGGACTCGCCGGGCAGGCCCTGAAGCAGGCGGGCGGCCAGCACGTCACCCTTCTCGCTGATGAGCACGTTCACCACCACCACGCCCCTGGGATTGGCGCTGAAGAGGCCGCTGCCCTTGACGCGGGGGGTGATGCGGTTGAGGTTGATGGCCCGCGCAGGCTTGAGGTCCTCACCCAGGATCACCAGGTCGCCCTCGGCGGGTACGGCGGCCACCTTCAGCTTGAGCTCTTCGTTCTGGCGGCCCAGGCGGGCGGCTTCCTCCTTGGCCGTGGCGGCGGCCACCTTGGCCTCCTGCAGCTCCTTGAGGATGGCGTCGCTCCCCCCCTGGTTCTCCTTGAGGGTGGCGCTCAGCTGAGCAGATTCCTTGCGGGTGGCCTCGGCCTCGGCCTTGGCCAGGTCGCGGGCCTTGCGGGCAGCAGCCAGCTCCTGCTGGAGGTCCTCGGTGGCGGCCAGGCGCTGCTTTAGGTCATCGCGTTCGTTGGTGAGGCGCTTGACCTGGGCCTCCAGCTGGGCGGCGCTGGGGCGCTTGGCGGCGGCCAGGGGCAGGCCGAGGGACAGGGCGGTCAAGAGCAGGGGCAGGACGAGACGCATGACACCTCCAGGTTCGGGAGGGTCAGCGTGAGTAGCTTTGCTGGTCGGCTCCCGGAGCGGGTTTCGTGGTCTTGAGAATCCCACGCTTCAGCAGCTTGGAGAAGATGCCCAGGCATTCGTCAGGCTGGAAGGGCGCAATGGAGAGAATGTCCTTGATGCTCCAGAGCCCATTCACGCGGCTGGCCAGGAAGGCCTCGTTGGGGCCAAGGTTGGTGGTCATGAGCTCGTCCAGGCTTACGGCCAGCTCGGGAATCAGCTCCTGGTCCAGCAGCTTCTCCTCCAGCAGATCCTGCACCACGGCCATCATTTTGTTGGCGTCCAGGTGGCGGGGTTGGTCCTTGAGGATGCGGCGGAGCTCCTCCTGGGCCTCCTGCAGCTTCTGCTTCTCCACCAGCGCCCGGGCCCGTTGCAGCTGGAGGCTGGGGTTTTCGCCCAGGTTGCCGCCGGAGCTGACGATGCGCACCAGACCCTTCTCGTGGAGGTCGAAGAGCAGCTTGTTGATCTTGTATTCAGGCATGCGCATGTCCAGCACGAGCTGGTCCACGCGCTTGAAGCCATCCAGGCGGGAAAGGATGTCCGCATCCTCCGTGGCCAGGGGCAGGCGCTCGGCGATGGCTTCGGAGATGGGGGACAGCACCGCGTCGCCGCCCCGGATGATCTTCCGGATGCGCTTCCAGTCGTCCAGGCGCCGCGCGCCCTCCAGCACGATGCCCGTGACATCCAGGCTGAGCAGCATGGACTTCTGGTGGGAGCCGGCGCCGTCATGGAATTCGAAGCTGCCCACGCTCCAGAGGAAGGTGTCGTAGACGCTCTCCTCGACCTTCATCTGCACGATGCGGCGGATCTCGGCCTCAGTGACCAGCTGCCGGTTCACGAGGATGCGGCCCAGCAGCTGCTGCTCGTCCTCCTGGGTGGCCAGAGCGTCCCGCAACTGCTCTTCCGTAATGCGATTGAAGGCCAGGAGGTACTGGCCCAGGTACTCCCTTGGATCTGAGGACCAGATGCTGGTGATGCGGCCCTCATGGAAGGCCACGCGCTTGGTGTGGAGGGAGCCGCGCAGTTCCAGGACGCCGGTCTTCTTGCCCACAGCGAGCCACTGGAAGATGTCCTCCAGCCCCATCGTGGATAGATCCCCGTTCAGCGCCAAGCCCGGACTCCTATGGGGACAAGCCTACGCCTGTCTTTGTCAGAATAAGTAAGTTTACCTAAAAAATACCAAGGCACCTGAGGCCCTGCTCTGTCTATCGGCAGGGAGGGGGCTTCCGATTAGGGTTAAGGCCCTACAACCGCCCCAGTACTTCGCGGATGGCCCGGTTCAGCAGGTCCGGATGGTGGCGGGCATTGGGGGCATCGGGATCCAGCAGGGGGAAGCGGTGCACGGGGATGCCGAGGATTGTGTCCGATTTCGCCAGCAGCTGGTCGCCGCCCTCCTCCTGATACCGGGCCAGGACCTCGGGGCTGAGGGGCATGTCATTGGCGATGATGGCGGAGATCCTCACCCGCCCGAAGGCGGAGATAGCGGCAATGTGAGTCTCCAGGTCCAGGCCATGGGTCTCACCGGGCTCGGTCATGAGGTTGGCCACGTAGATCACCGGCGCCCGCGAGAATTCCACAGCTTCCTGCAGGTCGGGCAGGAGCAAGTTGGCGGTGGTGGAGGTGTAGAGGCTGCCCGGGGAGAGCAGGATCAGGTCCGAGCGCAGCAGGGCCAGCACAGCCTCAGGCAGGGGTTCCGCATCCTTGGGCTCCAGCCAAAGGCGGGCCAGGGGGGGCTGGCAGGCGCCCACGGCGGTCTCGCCCTCGTAGCGGTTACCGTCCAGGTCCTCGGCGCAGAGGGTGACGGGCACGATGGTGGAGGGGAAGAGGCGCCCCACAGTCACCAACACGCCCGAGAGCTGATGGATGGCCCGCACCCAGTCGCCGGTGAGGTCCGCCAGGGCCCAGAGCATGAGGTTGCCGAGGGAATGGCCACCGAGGCTGCCCTCACCACCGAAGCGGTAGTTCAGCAGGCCCGACAGAGCCGAGTCCTCCACCGTGAGGGCCGACAGGCAATTGCGCAGATCCCCCGGGGGGATGCCGCCCAGCTCATCTCGCAGGCGTCCGGAGCTGCCCCCGTTGTCTGAGACGGTGACGATGCCCGTGAGCTTCCAGGGTTCCCGATTCCGGCCCGCCTCGCGTTTGAGGGCCCGCAGCAGAGCGGCCAAGCCGGTACCACCCCCCAGCGCCACTACCCGGAGGGGCTGGTCAGGGTTGAGGCCATTCGCCAGGATCATGGCCAGGTACCGGGGTTAGCGGTTCTCGGTGAAGCCAAAGAGGGGGGACTTCCGGATGGCGTTGAAGTCGGCTTCCATGTGCCACTGGTAGACGAAGTCCGTATCCAGCTCCATGGCCTTCTTCAGACTCTCGGCGGCGGCGTCGGCATTCTCGTTCTGGGCGAAGGCCACGGCCCGGAGGTAGTGGAGGGAGCCCTGGGCGGGGTGGGCCTTGATGGCCTTTTCGGCCAGCTTGAGGGCCTCGTCGGGCTCATGGCGGTTCAGGCAGGCCTGGATCTCCGTGGCGGCATCCGTGGGCTGGGCCTTGGGGGGATTGGCCTTGGCCTCGGCGACGAGGAGGTAAATCTGGGCCCGGCGCTTCATGCCCCAGTCCCCGGCAGCGGTGGCGTCATGAAGGAGGGTGCTGAGGGCCTTCACGGCCTCGGCCGCCTTGCCGGAGTCCACGAGCTTCACGGCCTTCGCGTAGGCGTCGGCCAGGGGGGACTGTGCGGGCTGATTGGAAGCCGGCGCGGACTTGGGAGTGGTATCGGACTTAGCCTTTGTCGCCATTCGGAAATCCTTAGGAAGCCTGTTAATGAAACTATAGAGTGACAGGCTTTTCCCGGCAAATCCGGGGGTGGGCGGAATAGGCCCGAATCAGGCCCGGAAGAGGGCCTTTTCCCGATTCAGCAGCCGGGTGGAGACCAGGGTCAAGACCCCGGCAAGGCCCACGGTCATGGTGAAGGCCACGAGGTACTCCAGCCAGCTGAACTGCTGACTGAAGAGTTTGCGCAGGGCCATGCACACATTGATCACAGGGACGTAGGCCAGGAAGGGCATCTTGTCCACGCCCGGCGCCATGCTGAACACCCCCATGAAGATCACCAGGAAGAGGCCCGGCGTGATGGCACTGCCCGCCTCGATAGTGGTCCTGGCCTGGATGCCCATGAGCAGGATGAAGTTCGCGAAGAAGAGGCCCAGGGGCACCATGATCAGGAAGGTGAGACCCAGGGTGAGGGGGTTGGCGATGGCCGCCATGGCCGAGAGCGAGTTGGCGGAACCGCCCCCCATGATGCCGATGGAGATCCCCAGGCTCAGCAGGTTGAGCAGGGCTGAGATGACGCCGATGCTGAAGATGTAGAGCAGCTTGCCCAGGATGATCTGGACTCGGGGCAGGCGGGTGGCCATGAGGCTGAGGAGGGTGTTGCGTTCTTTCTCACCAGCCGTGGCGTAGATGCCATGCTGCATGGAGCCTGTGTACATCATGATCATGAGCAGGTAGGGCAGCATCATGCCGATGGCCTTGCCGGCCTCCAGGGCTTCGTCGGCGGCGTTCTGGACGTTCAGCTTGAGGGGCTCGGCCAGCTGGGCCGAGGCACCTAGCGTCTGGAGTCGCCCCTGCACCCAGGCCTTCTCCTGGGGCGCCAGGCTCTCCTTGAGGCGCTTCAGGGCCAGCTCCGAGGAGCGCTCGCTCTCATCCAGGGTGGCGGCCACGGTGAAGGTCTCCTGCTTCTGCAGGGCCGCCGCAGCACCGGGAGCCACCTCCAGGGCCAGCTCCAGCTTCTGATCCCGGAGGGCCTGTCTGAGATCCCCCTCGGGTCTGGCCACCAGATCGAATTTCCTGGGGTCGGCTTTCAGCAGGGGGCCCAGCGCATCCGAGGGGTCCACCAGATAGACCCGACTCGGCTTGTTGCGGTGCTGGTCGGCATCCCGCTTGCCCAGTTTGGTCATCATCCCGAAGATCGCCGGGTAGATGAGAAAGGGGACCACGAAGACCAGAAACAGGGTCTTCCGGTCCTTGGACAGCTCCAGGAATTCCTTCTTGGCGATGAGCAGGGCGCCGCGCATCAGTTGGCTCCTTCGGATTCGGCTGCGAGCTGGAAGAAGACCTCATCGAGGGTCTTGGCATGGCGAGAGGCCAGCACCTCCCGGGGCGGCGCGTCCCCGTGGAGCTTGCCGTCGAAGATGATCCCCACGCGGTCGCAGATGTCTTCCACCATGGGCATGACATGGGTGGAGACGATGACGCTGCGCCCTTCTTCGCGCATGATGCGGAGCAGGTCGAGCACGGTCTTGGCCGTGAGCACGTCCAGGCCCGTGGTGGGCTCGTCGAAGATGACCACCTTGGGATCGTGCAGGAGAGCCCGGGCGATGCCCACCTTCTGCTTCTGGCCCGAGGAGAAGCCCTCCATCTTCACATCTGCAAAGTCCGCCAGCTGCAGTTTGTCCAACAGGTGCATCCCCCGGCGTTCGGCGATGGCGGGATCCACGTCCTGGAACTCACCGAAGAGGCGCAGTAGTTCGCGCGGCGTGAAGCGGGTGTAGACGCCCATGTCGGTGCTGAGGTAGCCCAGACAGCCCCGTACGGCCTCGGGCTGCTGGCGCGTGTCCATGCCGCAGACCTGGATGTCGCCCGCGTCGGGGTCCATGAGGGCCGCGATCATGCGCAAGGTGGTGGACTTGCCAGCCCCGTTGGGGCCCAGCAGGCCGTAGATCTCGCCAGGCTTCACCGTGAGCGAGATGCCCCGCACTGCGTCGATGCGCTTGGTGCTTCGTGTCTTCCGGTCCTTCACCGTGAAGGACTTGTGGACCTCATTGAGCTGGATCAATCGAGCCTCCGGTGCGGCGAGGTTCCAGTGTAGGAAGGCCCGGGCCCCAGCGGGGGACGGATCGGTGAACGGCGGCGGAGAGTCGGTGAGCGGGGTGGGTCGGGTAGCGGAGGGTTGCAGAACCGGGAGAGTAATTGGCCGTGCGCATCCCCGTCCATCCCCGCAGATCCCCGGCAAAAAAAAGAATTTAGCCGGGGATGGCCGGAGGTGAACGGGGATGCAAGAGCCTAAGAGAACGCCGTCAAGCGCTCAGGGCTCGGGCCCGCCGGGGACCATGGGGACGAAGGCCACCAGCATCACCGACTGGACATCCAGGCCGCCGGGGCCCTTGCGCAGCAGGCAGAGCTGCTGGGCCTGCCCCTGGGGGCCGAGGGGCAGGATCATGCGGCCACCCTCCCGCAGCTGGGCCACCAGGGCCGGGGGCACCTCCTCCGGGGCGCAGGTGACCAGGATGGCGTCGAAGGGGGCGCCCTCGGGCCAGCCCAGGAAGCCGTCGCCGCAGCGGACCCGCACGTTGGCACAGTGCAGGAGGGCCAGCTGGCTGCGAGCTCGCTCGGCCAGCTCCGGCACCCGCTCCAGGGTCCAGACCTCCGCCACCAGATCCGAGAGCACGGCGGCCTGGTAGCCGGAGCCGGTACCCACCTCCAGCACCCGCTCCCCGGGCTGCAGGGCCAGGGCCTCGGTCATGAAGGCTACGATGTAGGGCTGGGAGATGGTCTGACCCAGGCCGATGGGCAGGGGACCATCCTCGTAGGCCCGGGCCCGCAGGTGGGCTGGGACGAAGGCCTGACGGGGCACCGTGGCCAGGGCCGCCAGCACCCGCTCGTCCCGGATGCCCCGGAACCGCAGCTGCGCCTGGACCATGCGGGCCCGGGCCCGGACGAAGGCCAGTTCCTCGGCCGGGTTGGCCGGGGGTGCGGGATCAGGGGCAGAAAGGTCAGGAACACCAAGGGTGGACATCAGGGCAAGTCCCAGAGGCCAGCGCATGCCCCAAAGATAGGCCCCGGCGCGCGGGCCGGTATGGGCGGGCGCGCATTTTGGCCGGCGATGGAAGGGGATGAAGCACAGGGCTGCGCCATCTCCGTCCAGCTCCGGCTGATATTTAAATTAGTTGTGCCCGAGGATCCCGGTGCTGCCCAGCACCACCAGCACCAGGCCCATGCCCAGGCAGTAGATGGCGAAACCATTCAGCTTGGGCTTGCGGGTGAAGCGGTCCAGCAGCCCGATGGCGAAGTAGCCCGAGATGGCCGCGGCGGCGACGCCCACGATGCAGAGCATCAAGGGTGAGCTGGAGCCTGCTGGGAAGGCCATATCCGCCGGAAGCGGCAGGTGCTTCATGATGGGCTTGAGCAGGCCGCGCAGCTCCACGGCAGCCGCGGCGGCGATGGTAGGCATGCCCAGCAGGAAGCTGAAGCGGGTGGAAGCGGGCAGCTTCAGGCCCCGGAACACGCCCATGGCGATGGTGGAACCCGAGCGGGAGAGCCCGAAGCCGCCGCCGATGCCCTGGATGGTGCCCACGGCCAGGGCGTCCATGGGACGCAGGCCCTGGATATCCCGGCCCGCGAGGTCCTCGTTCTGCAGGTTCACCCGGTCCTGGCTCAGGCGGTTGGCCACGAAGAGCAGGGCGGAGGTGCAGAGCAGGCCGAGGCCGTAGACCCAGAGGTGCTCCTTGGCGGCCTCCTTGATGCCCTTGGTGGCCAGGCCGAAGATGCCCGTGGGGATCATGGCGACGAAGAGCCAGATGGCCAGGCGGCGCCCCTCCTTGTCCCGGCCAAAGCAGCCCATGAAGATCTGGACCAGCTCCTGGCGGAAGTAGACGAACAGGGCCAGCAGCGTGCCCACATGGAGCAGCACGTCGAAGGCCAGGGGCATGGCGCGTCCGTGGAACATCAGGTGCTCCGCCAGCGTGAGGTGCGCCGTGGAGGACACCGGCAGGAATTCCGTCAGGCCCTGGATGAGACCCAGGAGGATGGCGTGGATGAGGTTCATCAGAGCTCCGACACAAACCACCAGTGTGCCAGAGAGCTCAGCGCTTGCCTTCCTCGGAGGACCGGATGCCCCACCACCAATCCCCACCTGGCATTTTTAAACCTACAAGTTTGCAGCGCAAACTTGTAGCTCAGCCCCGCCCTCAGCCCATGTTTGAATCTACCCATGCGACCCCTCGACTTCCGCTCTGACACAGTGACCCGGCCCACGCCGGAGATGCGCACGGCCATGGCCGCCGCCGAGGTGGGGGACGATGTCCTGGAACGCGACCCGACCATGGCCCGCCTGGAGGAGCGCGTGGCGGGCCTGCTGGGCCTGGAGGCGGCCATGTGGGTGCCCTCGGGCTGCATGGGCAACTTGATCGGCCTCATGCTGCACCTGCAGCGGGGGGACCGCTTCCTGGCCCCCGTGGCGGCCCACGTGCTGGGCTCAGAATTGGGCACTGGCGCCTGGCTGGCGGGGGGTATGCCCGAGGCCCTGGCCTGGGAGGGCGGCCTGGGGCGACCCACCCCCGCCCAGGTGACGAAGGCCGCGGGCTCACCCGGGCCTTATTACACACTGCGCACCCGGCTGCTTTGCCTGGAGAACACCCACAACTTCGCCGGGGGCACCACCACCCCCGTGGCTGAGCACCGTGCCCTGGTGGCCGCGGCCAAGGCCGCTGGGCTGGCCGTGCATCTGGATGGGGCGAGGCTCTGGCACGCGGCGGCAGCCCTGGGTGTGTCGCTGTCCGACCTCGCCGCGGGCGTGGATACGGTTCAGGTCTGCCTGAGCAAGGGCCTGGGCGCGCCCATGGGCTCGCTGCTCTGTGGCTCTGCCCCGGCCATGGTGGAGGCCCGGCGCCTGCGCAAGATGCTGGGTGGCGGCGTGCGCCAGGGCGGCGTGGTGGCTGCTGCGGGCCTGGTGGCTCTGGACTACCTGCCGCGGCTTGGCGAGGACCACGCAAAAATCCAGCGGCTGGCCGAGGGTTTGAGAGCTTTCGGCGTCGCGGCACCGGTGCCCGAAACCAATATCCTGCTGGTGCCTGTGCCCGCCGTGGCCGAGGCCCTGGCTGCCCTGGAGGCCGTCGGGGTGCGGGCCCTGCCCGTGGGCTCCGCCATCCGCTTCATCGCCCACCGCGATCTTGAGCCTGCCGATGTGGAGGCGGCGCTCCAGCGCCTGGAGCCCCTGGCCGACCTGCTGCGCGGAGCTTGATATGAAATGGGGCCTGGTCGCTGTTCTCGTGGCTGCCCTGCTGGGCGTGGCGGGCTACCTGGCCTATCAGGCGGGGCTGGTACCCGTGCCCCTGGCGGAGGGGCGGCAGCTCTACGTGCCGGCCACGCCTGAATTCGGCGAGGAGGCGGCCCGGTTGGAGGTGCTGATGCCCGCCAGTCTCGCACTGGAAACGCTGCTGGCCCACCAGGCGGAGCTGACGGTGCTGGACCGCAACGCCGAAGGCGCTTGGGCGGGTGTGCTCATCACGGGACTGCAGGCCTCGCGCCATCAGCGCCACTGGCAGCTCAAGCTGCGCCCGGGTTGGCGCCTGCAGGAGGGCGGCACCCTGGATGCGGCTCGCCTGGGCGCGGTCCTTGGCCCTGAGGTCGCCCACCTGGGCGGCGAAGCCAAGGCTCAAGATGGCGAGACCTTGGATCTGCGCTTCCCCAACCGTCAAGCGGATCTGCCGGAACGCCTGGCCCAGTGGCGGGTTCCGGGCACGGGCCCCTTCCGCCGCGAGGGCCTGGGCCTCAGCCGCTTCGAGGGCTTCACCTGGGGCCCAACCGGCGTGGCCGGATGGACGATCTCCTCGGGCCCTGGCCTGCTGGAAAGTCACGCCTGGGCCGAGGGCCTGGCCGCAGGGCGCTGGGCCTGGACCGTGTTTCCAGGCGACGTGGCCCCCGAGGACATGGCCAAGGTGCGCATTGCCCCCTACGACGAGCTGCGCATGAAAGACGGCAGCGTGTGGTTCTTGTCCCGCAAGCTGCGCCGCCTCCGTCCCGATCAGGCCGACTGGTCCCGCACCCGCCTCTTCGGCGTGTGGAAAGGCGCCATGGACCTGCCCTTTGATCCGCTAGGGTTGTAGCATCGCCAACCGCCAAACCGCCAAACCGCCAACCGCGGAGAACGCTGAGAACGCGGAGGAAAAACTCTTAACCGCAGAGGGCGCAGAGAACTGCCCGCTTTTCTATGCGCTCTCTGCGTTCTCTGCGGTTAATCAACCGATGGATGATCCCAAATGCCGATTTGCTTACCCGAGGTCTGCAGCCTGCTCGCGGATCTGAGAGGGCGCAGAGAACTGCCTGCTTTTCTCTGCGCTCTCTGCGTTCTCTGCGGTTAATCAACCGATGGATGATCCCCAATGCCGGTTTGCCTACTCGAGGTTCGCGGCTTGCTCGCGGATCTGGTCGAGAACGCCCTTGGCTTCCATGACGGCGCGGGTCATGTCCAGGCGCTTGCACTTGCTGCCGGTGGTGTTCAGCTCGCGCAGGACTTCCTGACACCAGACGTCCACGGCCTTGCCTTCGAGCTTGTTCTTGGCCAACCGCTCGGCGAAGTCGTCCAGGTGGGCGGAGAGCCGGATGAGTTCTTCGCGGACGTCCTGTCGCTCTGCGAGCACACCGGCCTCAGCCAGAAGCCGCTCCGCAGGGAGTTGTCCCGCGAGGCGGGCGTCCTCCAGCAGCTGCTCAATACGCTGGCGGTAGAGGCCGGGCAGGTCCGCGAGCTGAGCCTCGGCCTCAAGGGCGAGGCGGTCGCGTAGACTGCGCAGGCGGGCGAGGCCGTCCACGAAGAAGGGGCGCAGCCGCTCGGCCTCGCGGTCGCGGCCCTGGTTCCAGGTGGCGAGCAGGGTCTTCAAGGCCTCGCGGATGGGCGTGGCCAGACGCTCCGCCAGATCTGAGGTCGGCGACTGCAGGGCGCCGGGCAGACGGAAGAAGGCCTCGGCGCTGAGGGGTGGCAGGTCGAGCCACTCAGCGTCCTCCTTCCAGGCCTTGGCCACGGAGCGAAGCAGGGCACGGTTGAGCTGAGGCTCCAGGGAGGGCTCGTCCAGCACCTCAATGCCCAGGTCCAGCTTGCCCCGCTGCGCAGACTCCCGCACCTGGGCCCGCAGCGAGGCCTCCAGGGGAAACAACGCTGGCGGCAGGCGCAGCGACAGGTCCAGGGCCTTGGAGTTCACACTGCGCATCGTCAGCCGCAGCTGCCCCGCGTCCAGAGGTTGCACCAGCTCAGCAAAGGCAGTCATCGACTTCATAAACGTCCCGGGAAGACCCCAAGCCTAGCAGATGCGAGCGTCGCGAATTGGACTTGAGAAAGGATCAACAGATTCACCACGAAGGCACGAAGACGCAAAGTTGAAGACGGAAGAAAGAAAGTAAGAACAAAGGCAAGGCGCAGCGGACTGGCGCGGAGCAGGGCCGGTGCAGCAAGGCCCAATCCCTTCCGTTCTTCTTGTTTCCTTATTCTATTTTCTTCGTGTCTTCGAGTCTTCGTGGTGGATCAGTTTGCATTTACAGCCAGGGGGTTTCGCGGCCGCGTTTGGCTTCGAAGGCTTCAATGGCGGCCAGGTTGGCGAGGCTCTTGCCGATCTCGTCCAGGCCTTCGACCAGGGTGGTCTTGCGACCGGGCTCGATGTCGAAGCGGTGCGTCACTCCGCCAGCGGTGACGGTCTGGGCCGGGAGGTCCACGGTGACGGGATTTCCGGCGGCGGCGATGGCTTCCACGGTCTCCAGCGGCAGCACCAGGGGGAGGATGCCGTTGGAGAAGCAGTTGTTGTAGAAGATGTCCGCATAGCTGGGGGCGATGACGCAGCGGATGCCGAAGTCCAGGAGGGCCCAGGGGGCGTGCTCGCGACTGGAACCGCAACCGAAATTCGGCCCGCCCAGCAGGATGTTCGCTGCCCGGTAGGGTGGGCGGTTCAGCACGAAGTCTGGCTTCTCAGCGCCGGAATCGTCGTAGCGGATCTCCGCGAAGAGATGCTGGCCCAGGCCCGTGCGGACCAGGGTCTTGAGGTACTGCTTGGGGATGATGAGGTCCGTGTCCACGTTGGCGCGGAGGAGGGGGGCGGCGGTGCCGGTGAGGGTGGTGAAGGGCTGCATCTCAGGCTCCCAACAGGCGGCGGACATCGGTGAAGTGGCCCGTGACCGCGGCGGCGGCGGCCATTTGTGGGCTGACAAGGTGGGTTCTGCCACCGCGGCCCTGGCGTCCTTCGAAGTTTCGGTTGCTGGTGCTGGCGCTGCGCTGGCCGGGTTCCAGGCGATCGTCGTTCATGCCCAGGCACATGCTGCAACCGGGCTGGCGCCACTCGAAGCCCGCGTCCAGGAAGATGCGGTCCAGGCCTTCGGCCTCGGCCTGGCGCTTCACCAGGCCCGAGCCGGGAACCACCAGGGCACGCACGCCCACCGCGACCTTGCGGCCCTTGGCCACCGCAGCGGCGGCGCGCAGATCCTCGATGCGGCCATTGGTGCAGGAGCCGATGAACACGACATCCACGGGCACTTCCTCAAGGGGTGTGCCCGCCACCAGGCCCATGTATTCCAGGGCGCGGAGCATGGCCTCCTTGTCCGCGGGGGAGCCGGTCTGCTCGGGATCCGGCACGCGGCCCGTGACATCCAACACCGCCTCGGGGCTGGTGCCCCAGGTGACCTGTGGGGCCAGGCCATCCACCTGGATCACCACTTCCTTGTCGAAGTGGGCATCCACATCCGAAGGCAGGGCGCGCCAATAGGCCAGAGCCTGCTCCCACTGGGTCCCGGTTGGCGCCATGGGGCGGCCCTTGAGGTAGGCGAAAGTGGTCTCGTCCGGGGCCACGAGGCCCGAGCGGGCGCCCGCCTCGATGCTCATGTTGCAGAGGGTCATGCGAGCTTCCATGGACAGGGCCTTGACGGCTGACCCCGTGAACTCGATGACATGGCCCGTGCCACCGGCGGTGCCGATCTGGCCGATGAGGCGCAGGGCCAGATCCTTGGCGCCCAGGCCCTCCGGCAGCTTGCCCTCGAAGTGGACACGCATGTTTTTCGAACGGCGCTGAGGCAGGGTCTCAGTGGCCATGACATGCTCCACCTCGCTGGTCCCGATGCCAAAGGCCAGGGCCCCGAAGGCGCCGTGGGTACTGGTGTGGCTGTCGCCGCAGACCACGGTACTGCCTGGCAGCGTGAAGCCCTGCTCAGGTCCGATGACGTGGACGATGCCCTGGCGGTCATCCAGCAGGGGGATGTAGGGAACGGCGAAGGCTTTCACGTTCTCTTCCAGGGCTTCCACCTGCAGGCGACTGGTCTCGTCGGCGATGCCGGCTTCACGGTTGGAAGTGGGCACGTTGTGGTCCGCCACCGAAAGGATGGCCGCGGGCTTGCGGAGGGGTCGCTGGGCCAGGCGCAGGCCCTCGAAGGCCTGGGGGCTCGTGACCTCGTGGACCAGGTGCCGGTCGATGTAGAGCAGACTGGTGCCGTCCTCGCGGGTGGCCACGAGATGGGCCTCCCAGATCTTGTCGTAGAGCGTGCGTGGGCTCATGGCTGCTTCCTCCGGGAGGGCGATGGGTTCTTGGCGAAATCGGTGGCGCGGACCAGCTTCAGGAAGGCCTTGGCCGCGTGGGAGAGGGCCTCCTCCCGGCGGGTGACGATGCGGATGAGCTTCTCGACCTGGAGGTCCTTCACGACCACCTCCACGACCTTGCCCTGACGCAGGCTCTCCAGGACGGTCATGCGGGGCAGGATGGCCACGCCGGCCCCCAGGGAGACGAACTCCTGGATGGTGGACAGGGAGCCCAGCTCCATGGTGATCCGCAGGGGCAGTTGGCAGCGGGAGAAAAGGTCCATGATGGCGCTGCGGGTGGGGGTCACGGCGTTGTGGGCCACGAAGGTCTCGTTGGCCAGGTTCTCCAGCTTGATCTCCCGGCGCTTGGCGAAGCGGTGGCCCGGTGGCACCACCAGCACCATGTGATCCCGCAGGATGACCTCGCTCTGCAGTTCCGGGTGCATGGGGTCGTAGGACACGAAGCCGATGTCCAGGCGACGGTCCAGCACTTCCGTGGGGATGCGCTCAGAACTCTGCCGGTAGGCCTGGATGCGGATGGCCGGGTGGGTCTGCTGGTAGGCCAGTAGCACGCCGGGCAGCAGGTATTCGGAGACACTCTCGTTGGCCCCGATGTTGAGGCGGCCCTGCTGCAGTCCCTTGAGGGTGCCGAAGGTGTCACCGATCTGCTTGCGGAGGTCGAGCATGCGCTGGGCCAGGGGCAGGAGGGTCTCCCCGGCGTCCGTGAGGGTGCCCCCCTTGGTGGTGCGGTCCACCAGCACCTCGCCCAGTTCCTCCTCCAGGCGCTTGAGGGCCAGGCTCACCGCCGGCTGCGTCCTATAAAGACGCTCCGCCGCGCGGGAGAAGCTTTTTTCCCGTGCGATGGTGAGAAAGGTTTCCAACTGGCCGAGTTCCAAGATGCCTCCGGATCCAAGATTCTAACGACTTAACTAAAACTAATGGAATCATAAAAATTATTAACTATAATCATGGGTAGGTTCAGGTCATCTTGAATCGATCCGTCCGGCGCATGTCGGACTAGGGAGACCACCACGCCATGGGTGCTCAGCGGATCGCCATCTTCGACACCACTCTCCGCGACGGAGAGCAGTCCCCGGGTTGCAGCATGAACCTGGAAGAGAAGCTGCTGATGGCCCACCAGCTGGAGGCCCTGGAGGTGGACGTCATCGAGGCGGGCTTCCCTGTGGCCTCGGATGATGACTTCGCTGCAGTTCAGGCCATCGCCCGGGAGTGTCGGCGCCCCATCATCGCCGCCCTCTGCCGCGCCATCCCCAAGGACATCGACCGGGCCTGGGAGGCTCTCTCTGGCGCAGCCCGGCCGCGCATCCACACCTTTCTGGCCACATCGGACATCCACCTGGCCTACAAGCTGCAGAAGACCCGGGCTGAAGCCCTGGACATGATCCGCGAGGGTGTCAGCCGGGCCAAGTCCTACACCGAGGATGTGGAGTTCTCCGCGGAGGATGCCACCCGCAGCGACTGGGACTTCCTGGTGGAGGTCTGCACCGTGGCCCTGGCCGCCGGAGCCACAGTCCTGAACATCCCCGACACCGTGGGCTACACGGTGCCCGATGAATACGGTCGCCTCATCACCTACCTGCGCGAGAAGGTGCCTGGCATCGAGAAGGCCACCATAAGCGTCCACTGTCACAACGACCTGGGTCTGGCTGCGGCCAACTCCCTGGCCGCCAT
The DNA here is from genome assembly GCA_903913215.1 of uncultured Holophagaceae bacterium. Lineage (GTDB taxonomy): Bacteria > Acidobacteriota > Holophagae > Holophagales > Holophagaceae > Geothrix. Next base: position 279,981 of record CAIWKE010000003.1, on the reverse strand, counting down.
CAATGCCGGTGCCCGGCAGGTGGAGTGCACCGTGAATGGCATCGGCGAGCGTGCGGGCAATGCGGCCCTCGAAGAGGTGGTCATGGCCCTCTCGGTGCGGCGCGATCAGCTGCCCTACGAGACCGGCATCCGCAAGGAGCTCATCTACCGCACCAGCCAGACCCTGGCCAACATCACGGGGCGGGAGGTGCAGCCCAACAAGGCCATCGTGGGCCGGAACGCCTTCGCCCACGAGAGCGGCATCCACCAGCACGGCATGCTGAGCCACAGCTCCACCTACGAGATCATGACGCCCGAGTCCGTGGGCGTGCGCCGCAGCAGCCTGGTGCTGGGCAAGCACTCGGGCCGCCACGCCCTGGCCAAGCGCTTCGAGGAGCTGGGTTACCCCCTGGACCGGAACGGGCTGGACAAGGCCTACAAGCTCTTCACCAAGCTCAGTGACCAGAAGAAGGAGATCTTCGACGAAGACCTACTGGCCATCGTGCAGGACGGCATCACCAGCATCCCTGAGATCTACAAACTCAAGACCGTGCAGGCCATGGCCGGTACCGCCATGTTCTCCACGGCCCTGGTCACCCTGGGCACCGAGGCGGGCGAGGTTTCCGAGACGGCCCTGGGCGACGGCCCCGTGAACGCGGTCTTTGCGGCCGTGGACAAGCTGACGGGCCTTTCTGGCCGCCTGCTGGAGTTCCGCATCCACTCTGTGAGCCGCGGCGCCGACGCCGTGGGCGAGGTCTTCGTGCAGGTGGAATTCGACGGCCTGCCCCATGGAGGCAAGGGCGCCAGCACGGACATCGTGGACGCCAGCGTCCGGGCCTACCTGAACGCCGTCAACAAAGCGATCTTCGCTCGGCGTAATGGGAAGCACGCCACTGGCGGCACTCCGAAACCTACGGCCCAGGAAGCGGGGTCCTGATGCAGGCGCGCATCGTCGTTCTTCCCGGTGATGGCGTCGGTCCCGAAGTGACCCGCGAGGCGGTGGCCTGTCTGCGGGCCGTGGCCGAGGGCTTCGGCCACACGTTCACCTTCCAGGATTGCCTCATCGGCGGCGCCGCCGTGGATGCCTGCGGGGATCCCCTGCCGGAAGCCACCCTGATGGCCTGCAAGGCCGCGGACGCCGTGCTCCTGGGCGCCGTGGGCGGTCCTGCTTGGGACAAGCACCCCCGTGCCCAACGCCCGGAATCGGGCCTGCTGCGCCTGCGCCAGGGCCTGGGTCTCTTCGCCAACCTCCGCCCTGTCAGCGTCCATCCGGCTCTGGAGGATGCCTCCCCCGTCAAGGCTGAGGTGGTACGGGGCACGGACATGATGATCGTCCGGGAGCTGTCGGGCGGCCTCTACTTCGGCGAGCCCCGCTCCTACAGCCCCGAGCGGGCCCTGAACACGCTGCCCTATGACCGCCCGGAAATCCTCCGCGTGGCCCGCGTGGCCTTTGATCTGGCCCGAAATCGTCGCCAGAAGCTGGTCTCCGTGGACAAGGCCAATGTACTTGAGACCTCGCGGCTCTGGCGCGAGGTGGTCACTGAGCTGGGGGCGGAGTACCCCGAGGTGGCCCTCACCCACGCCTACGTGGACAGCTTCGCCATGTCGATCATCGCCCGGCCCCGGGACTTCGATGTGGTGCTCACAGAGAACCTCTTCGGGGACATCCTCAGTGATGAGGCCGCCGTGTTGGCGGGCTCCCTGGGCCTGCTGCCCTCCGCCAGCCTGGGCGGCACCGTGGGCCTCTACGAACCCATCCATGGCTCTGCCCCGGATATCGCCGGCCAGGACAAGGCCAACCCTGTGGGCACCATTCTTTCCGCAGCCATGCTGCTGCGCCACGCGCTGGGTCTCAAGGCGGAGGCGGAGGCCCTGGAGGCCGCCGTGGACCGTACGCTGCATGAGGGCCATGGCACTTCGGACCTCCAGGGCGCCAAGCATGCCCACGGCACGGCCTCCCTGGGCGCCACGATTCGCAAGGCCCTTGTGGCCAAAAAGGTTCTGGACGTGATTCTGCCCAGCTAGGGGCCACGATCGGAACTACCGACCTCGGCCCCGCACCTCAAGGCGGGGCCACCTTTCTACCTGCCAGACTATTGCCGCACCCTCGGAGTCGACCATGGAACAAACCGGAGCACAGATCATCTGGGAATGTCTGCTGAAGATGGGGGTGGACACCGTCTTCGGCTATCCGGGCGGCGCCATCCTGCCCACCTATGACGCCATGACCGGCTACCCCGTCCGCCACGTGCTGGTGCGCCATGAGCAGAGTGCCGTCCACATGGCGGATGGCTACTCCCGGGCCTCCGGTCGCACGGGGGTGGTGGTGGCCACCTCAGGACCCGGCGCCACCAACCTGGTGACGGGCCTGGCCACGGCCATGCTGGACTCCATCCCCCTGGTCGCCATCACGGGGCAGGTGGGCTCGGGCCTGCTGGGCACGGACGCCTTCCAGGAGGTAGACATCACGGGCATCACCCTGCCGGTCACCAAGCACAACTACCTGGTGACCCGGGCCGAGGACATCGCCCCGGCCATTCGCGAGGCCTTCGCCGTGGCCACCAGCGGGCGCCCTGGTCCCGTGCTGGTGGACATCACCAAGGATGCCCAGCAGGGCAAGGCCACCTTCGAGTGGGAGAAGGCGATGCCCACCCGGCATCTGCGCCACATCCCGCCCTTCCCGGCGGCTGCCGAACTCGAGCGCGCCGTGGCCATGATCAACGAGGCCAAGCGGCCGGTGATCCTCGCGGGCCATGGCATCCAGCTCTCCGGGGCCCGGGCCGAAGTGCTCACCCTGGCGGAGCGCGCGGACATCCCCTTTGCCATCACCCTCCTGGGCCTGGGCGCCGTGCCCGCGACCCACCCCCACAGCCTGGGCATGATGGGCATGCACGGCGAAGCCTGGGTGAACCAGGCCATCCAGGAGGCGGACCTGCTCATCGCCCTGGGCATGCGCTTCGACGACCGCGTGACGGGCCGCCTCAAGGCCTACGCGCCGGACGCCAAGAAGATCCACATCGATATCGACTTCAGCGAGTTCAACAAGAACGTCCCCGTGGATGTGGCCCTGGGTGGGGACCTGCTGCAGGTCCTGCGGGCCATCCTGCCCAAGGTCCAGTCCGCCCGCCACACGCCCTGGCTGGAGCGGATCAACAGCTGGCGCGGCGATTCGGCCGTGCGGGACATCAAGAACCTGCCTGATGACGGTCACCTCTACGCCGCCCATGTCATGCACGACCTTTGGAAACTCACCAAGGGCGCTGCGGTGGTGGTCACGGATGTGGGCCAGCACCAGATGTGGGAGGCCCAGTACTATCACCACGATGGTGAACGCAGCCTCATCACCAGCGGCGGCGCCGGCACCATGGGCTTCGCCCTGCCCGCGGCCATCGGCGCCAAGATGGCCTGTCCCGACGCTGAGGTCTGGGTGGTGGCTGGCGACGGCGGCTTCCAGATGACCTTCGCAGAGCTCATGACGGCCGTGCAGGAGGATGTGAAGGTGAACATCGCCATCATCAACAACGGCTTCCTGGGCATGGTCCGCCAGTGGCAGGAGCTGTTCTACGAGAGCCGCTACGCCGCCACGCCCATCCTGTCGCCGGACTTCGTGAAGCTGGCGGAGGCCTTCGGTGTCCACGGCCAGCGCGTCGACAAGCGGGCCGATGTGGCCTCCGCGGTGGCTGCGGCCCGAGCGGCCAAGGGCACCGCCCTGATTGAATTCCGCGTGGAGCAGGAGGACAGCGTCTATCCCATGGTGGCTGCCGGGGCCGCCCTTCACGACATGATCCGACGCCCCTCGCCCAGCCCCCTGGCCGAGACCGGCGCCGACCCGGTTTGATGGAGAAGCCCATGACTCATGTGCTAGTGGTCTATACCGACGATGAGCCCGGCGTCCTCACACGGGTGGCCTCCCTGTTCCGGCGGCGGGGCTTCAACATCCACTCCCTCACGGTGGGCCCCACGGAGCGCCCCAGCGTGTCGCGCATGACCGTGGTGGTGGATACCGACGCGAACACCGCGCGCCGGGCTGTGGAGCACCTGCGCAAGCTGGTGAACGTCCTTGAGGTCCAGCAGCTGGGCCAGCATGCCAAGGTGGTTCGGGATCTGGCCCTCATCCGGGTCTCGGCCAACGCCACCCAGCGCTCGGAGGTGCTCCAGCTCGTGCAGGTCTTCCGCTCCAATGTGGTGGATATCGCTGAGGACAGCCTCGTCATCGAGTGCACCGGCAGCCTCGGCAAGATCGAGGCGCTGGTGGACACCCTCCGCCCCTTCGGCATCCTGGAGATGGGGCGCACCGGCGCCGTCGCCATGACGCGCGGCCTCCGCACCGACCCCTCCCTCGTCTCCTCCTCCGAGCCTGTCCGGGCGGAGTCATCCCAGAGCATGTCCGTCTAAGCCTTCCGCTCACCCTTCCGCCCCGACTCGATAAGGAGCCCACCATGGCCATCATCCACTACGAAGCCGACCTCGGTCTCATCCGCGCCCGCAAAGTCGCCATCCTCGGCTACGGCTCCCAGGGCCACGCCCACGCCCTGAACCTCAAGGACAGTGGCGTGCAGGTCCGCGTGGGTCTGCCTGCGGGTTCCGCCTCCCGCGCCAAGGCCGAGGCCGCGGGCCTCGTGGTGAACACCCCCGCCGAGGCCTCCGCCTGGGCTGACGTCATCATGGTCCTCACGCCGGATACGGGGCAGGGGGCTCTCTACCGGGAAGCCATCGCGCCGAACCTGACCCCCGGCAAGACCCTGATGTTCGCCCACGGCTTCAACATCCGTTATGGCTGGATCGAGCCCCCCACCGGCGTCGACGTGAGCCTGGTGGCCCCCAAGAGCCCCGGCCACCGCGTCCGCGAGGTCTTCGTGGAGGGGGGTGGCACGCCGGGCCTCGTGGCCATCCACCAGGACGCCAGCGGGCAGGCCAAGGCCATCGCCCTCTCCTACGCGGCGGCCATCGGCCTCACGCGCGCCGGCGTGCTGGAGACCACCTTCGCGGAAGAGACCGAGACCGACCTCTTCGGCGAGAAGGCTGTGCTCTGCGGCGGCGCCAGCGCCCTGGTGAAGGCCGGCTTCGAGACCCTTGTCGAAGCGGGCTACCAGCCTGAGATCGCCTACTTCGAGTGCCTCCACGAACTGAAGCTCATCGTGGATCTCATGTATCGCGGTGGCCTCAGCTACATGCGCTACAGCATCAGCGACACGGCGGAATACGGCGACTACACCGGCGGCCCCCGCCTCGTGACCGCCGAGACCAAGGCCGAGATGAAGAAGATCCTGGAAGAGATCCAGGACGGCCGCTACGCCAACGCCTGGATGGAAGAGAACCGCACGGGCCGCACCTGGTTCGAAGCCCAGCGCGCCGCCGATCACGACCACCCCATCGAAGTGGTGGGCCGCAAGTTGCGCGCCATGATGCCCTTCCTCGACGCCGCCGAAGCCCCTGCGCCTGTCAAGAAGGGCTGAGTCTCCCCAACGAAAGATAAAATTCACCACCAAGGCACCAAGGCACCAAGGCACCAAGAACAGCTTTTCTTTCTTGGTGCCTTGGCGTCTTGGTGGTGATCAGTTCTGCTTTTCTTCTCAACATTAACAAAAACGGGAAAGAGTTGCCTACCCACAGGTAAAGAAGACTGATCCACAAAAATGTTGTTTGAGTCCACAATGGAGGGTGGTACGGATTCCTTTCCCGTACCTGGGAGCCATGCATGTCCGAGTCCTTTTTCAAGACCGCGACCGCGCCCACCCTCCAGGGTTGGCAGGCTCCAGGTTCCTTGGATTTCCAGGCGGCATTCCTGAAGGCTGGGGGCTGGGCGCTGCCCCGCACCGAGGCCTTCCCGGACGCCGCCCGCCTGCGGGAGCGCCTGCAGGAGCTGAAGGCCTCCATGCGCGAAGGCGCCAAGATCGGGCTGGACCTGCGCGGCCTGCGCGAGGGTGCCGATGGCGTCGTGGCCGCCGCCCGCGAGGCGGGCGTGGCCTTCCTGCTGCACACGGCCGAACTGCCGCCCTCTCTGGCCATGCTGCGCCACGCGAATCTGCCGCGCCTGGTGGTTGTTCAGAATGCTGAGGAAGCCGCCCAGGCCAAGGCCAACGGCGCTTCCGCCTTCCTGGCCCGCCCCGGCATCGTTGCCGCGCTGCAGTATCTTGGCCTGCCGGTCGTGGCCACTGCCGAAACGGACGCCGAAGCCCGTCAGGCCATGGCTGATGGCGCCATCGGCCTCCAGCCCAGCAACCCTTCGCTCCTCGATTCCAGCCCCCTGGCGGCCTTCCGCACGCGGCTCATGGCGGGCCTGGACTCCATGGCCCAGACCTTCATCCGCCGGGGCGCCTGCACCCTGCCGCGGCTGCGCATCCGCAACCTGGACCTGGCCTATCCCATTCAGCAGGGCGGGATGGGCGTAGGTGTGTCCTGGGAGGGTCTGGCGGGCGCTGTGGCCAGCACCGGCTGCGTGGGTCTGGTCTCCGCCATCGGCACCGGCTATCACAGTTCGGCCGATCCCAAGATGCGCCTGGGCCGTCCTGACGGCACCGAATCCCTGAACCCCCCCAAGGCACTGGAGTGGATCATCCGCGCTGCCCGGGAGCGGTCCGAAGGACGCGGTGCCGTGGGTGTGAACATCCTTTGTGCCATTGAGGGCTATGAGGCCGCCGTGCGGGCCTCCTTGGCCGGGGGCGCGCAGATGATCGTGTCGGGCGCTGGGCTGCCCCTGGCGCTGCCGGGCTATGTGGGCGATGCGGATGTGGCGCTGGTGCCCATCGTCTCCTCGGGCCGGGCGCTGAACGTCATCTGCAAGCAGTGGTCCAGGAAGTACAACCGCCTGCCGGATGCCGTGGTGCTGGAAGGTCCCGAAAGCGGCGGCCACCAGGGCTTCAGCCACGATGGCTGTCTGGATCCGGCCCACACGCTGGAGAACATCCTCCCCGAGGTGCTGGCGGAGCGCGACAAGTGGGGTGACTTCCCGGTGCTGGTGGCCGGCGGTGTCTGGGACCACGCAGACATTCAGCGCTTCCTCACCCTGGGCGCGGGCGGCGTCCAGATGGGCACGCGCTTCATCGGCACCTTCGAGTGCGACGCCTCGCCCATCTTCAAAGAGGTTATCCTCCGAGCGAAGGCCGAGGACATTGGCCTCATGAAGTCCCCGGTGGGTCTGCCCGCCCGGGGCGTCCGCACCAGCCTCCAGCGCCACATAGAGGCCGGTACCGCCCCCCAGATCCGCTGCGTGAGCAACTGCCTGTCCCCCTGCGGCCACGGCAAGGGTGCCATGGCCGTGGGCTACTGCATCGCCGACCGGCTGGCCGACGCCATGCAGGGCAACGAGGAAAGCGGGCTCTTCTTCACGGGCAGCAATGGCGCCAAACTGCGCGACCTCATCAGCGTGCGGGACCTCATCGAGGAACTGACCCAGGATCCGGGCTTGCAGCGGTTATACGCGTAGGTTCCGGCCAGAGGGACGTCTACCTCTCAGCGCTGTGTGCTGAGAGGTAGAAAAGCTTTAGCTGGCGTTGGGGTGCCTCGCCAGGAGTTGGCGGAGCATGGGGTTGCGCTTGACGGTGTCCTGGCGCTGCAGATGGGCGATGAGCTGGGGTGGGGCGGCGCTCCAGCGGGCGATGTTCTGGATGAGCAGGGTGGAGGTGTAGGTGCGGCGGCAGAGGATCGACGTGGTGTGGCCGTCGATGGTGAGGCCCACCAGGGTGGCCAGGCAGCGACCCTCGGTCTGGAGAATCAGTTCGGCCCGCTCCTCGCCCTGGCGTTGGGTGAAGCTCATGCGGAGGAGATCCCGGGCCATGCTGCGGACCTGCTCTGGGGCCTCTCGGGAGATGGCCACGAGGTACTGCTCCTGGAGCCGCTTGGGGGACCAGAGGCGCCGGTAGATGGCCTGGGGCAGCAGGGGGTTCTGGAGCAGGGCCCGCCGGACCCCCGCGTCGCTGGTGAAGGCTGGACGGGCGCAGAGCGCTTCCAGGCCCGCACTGGTGCGGTGGTGGGTGGCCACGAGGCGGGCCTGAAGCAGGCCCATGCGTGGGTTCTCCAGGAGGGCCCGGATCACCTCGGCCGTGGGGTCGTAGCACCAGGCGCTGAGCTGGGGGTCCTGGGCCAGCCGGGCCATGGCCATCCGGGAGTCCACCGGCTGGGCGTGCAGCTGCTGCTCGAAGAGCTGCCGGTGGGTGGCGGAGTAGAGTGAGGCCTGGTCCTCAGGCGAGTCGGCGGCGGGGTCGGGGCTCGCATCCTCAGCCACCGCTCCCTCCACGGCCGGGTTCTCCCCGGGAGTCGGCACTTCCGTGGGCAGGGCTTGGGCAGGGAGCTCTGGACCGGCTTGGCTGGCGGATTCCTTGGAGGCCTCTTCAGGCTCAACGGCCCCCAGTCGCACCAGCTCTAGGACCATTCGGCGGGTGTACCCCTCGTCCACGTTTAGCATGGCCGCAAGGCTGGGCAGGTCCAGGCAGCCATCCAGGCGGGAGAGGAGGTAACCCTGTCGGGAATCGAGGGGCAGGGCGAGGGGGTCCAGGTCCGCCCGGGGACAGGGCCTCCAGGTCATGGGACGAGTCTAAGTCAGGCGGCCCACCCGTGCCGGTTTCTTATTCCTCAACCTTGCCTTTGAGCCAGGCCTTGCTACGCAGGCGCTCCACGCTGATCTCCGGGAACAGCTCCAGGGGGCTCTTGCCCTCCAGGCCCAGGCGGGGCACGGCGGCGCAGGTGAAGCCCAGACGGGCACCCTCCTGGAGGCGCAGGGGCAGTTGGGCCACGGGGCGCACCTCGCCCGTGAGACCCACCTCGCCCATGAAGAGGCACTTCTCCGCCAGGAGTCGGCCGCTGCCGCTGCTGCAGAGGGCGGCGATGACAGCCAAGTCCGCCGCCGGATCCTCGATCTCCAGGCCGCCAGCCACGTTCAGGTACACATCCCGGTCATGAAGTTGGACGCCGCCCCGGCGCTCGGCCACTGCGCAGAGCATGGCCAGCCGCTGGCCATCGATGCCCAGGGCCGTGCGGCGGGGGATGCCCAGGCCCGCCGAGGCCACCAGGGCCTGGATCTCCACCACCATGGGCCGGGTGCCGCTGAGGACCACGGTGGCGGCGCAGCCCGGCCGGGGCTCTGCGTCCAGGAAGAAGGGGTTGCCTTCGGCGGCCACCAGGCCCCGCTCGGTCATGGCGAAGACGCCCAGCTCGAAGGCGGCTCCAAAGCGGTTCTTGAGGGCGCGCAGGAGGCGGTGGTGGTGGTGGCGATCGCCCTCGAAGGCCAGCACCGTGTCCACCAGGTGTTCGAGCACCTTGGGGCCCGCGAGGCTCCCGTCCTTGGTGACATGGCCGACCAGCACCAGGGGGGTGCCCGTGGTCTTGGCCCAGCGGGTGAGCAGGGCCGCGCAGCCGCGCACCTGGCTCACGCTGCCGGCGCTGCTTTCGAAATCAGGATCGAAGAGGGTCTGGATGCTGTCCACCAGGAGGAGGTCAGGCTTCATGCGCTCGGCCTCCTCGAGGATCCTGCGCACATCAGTTTCGGCCAGCAGGTGGATGCCGGGGTTCTCTGCGCCCAGGCGCTGGGCCCGCAGCTTGATCTGGCGCTCGCTCTCCTCGCCGCTGGCGTAGAGCACCCGGCCCGTGGTGGTGGCCGCCCACTGCAGCAGGAGGGTGGACTTGCCGATGCCGGGCTCGCCGCCCAGCAGGGCCACCATGCCTGGCACCACGCCACCGCCCAGCACCCGATCCAGCTCGGCGATGCCGGTGGGCTGGCGTTGGGCGTCGGTGACGATGACATCAGGCAGGGCCACGGGCCCCGTGTAGTGGCTCTGGGCATAGGCGGAGCCAGCCCGCTGGAGATCGCGCTTCAGGGTGCCGCGCACCTCCTGGACCGTATCCCAGGCGCCGCATCCCGTGCACTTGCCCATGGCCTTGGGATGGCGAGCGCCACAGGCTGTGCACTCGTACAGCGGGCTGCCTTTTGCCATCAGGCAGTGAGTGCCTTGTGCACGAAGGCCACGATGTCGTCGGTGTTGGTGCCGGGCTGGAAGATCTCCCGGATGCCCACGGCTTTGAGGCCAGGGATATCCTCGTCGGGGATGATGCCCCCGGCGAAGACCAGGACGTCATCGGCCCCTTGCTCTTTGAGCAGGCGCATGACCTCGGGGAAGATCTGGTTGTGGGCGCCGCTGAGGATGCTCATGCCGAGTACCCGGGCGTCCTCCTGCACCACGGCAGCCACGATCTGCTTGGCCGTCTGGCGGAGGCCGGTGTAGATGACTTCCATGCCTGAATCGCGCAGGGCTCGGGCTACGACTTTGGCGCCGCGGTCATGGCCGTCGAGGCCGGGCTTTGCGATGACGACACGGATGGGCGCTTCGTTCATATAAGCTCCTCGGTGATTACCAATTCTCAGTCTGTCTCAAGGCTTCGTAAAGCCCTATTGCTGCTGCCTGGGCTTGATTTAGGCTTCGATGGTGGTCCCCCAGCATGGGGATGCGAACCAAGTTGCTTGCATGGGTGCTGAGCAAGTCTTCGGGCAGGCCGGCGGTCTCGCGACCAAAAACAAGACCATCCCCATAGGCCCAGTCCACTTGCGTGTGACGGCGCGAACCCTTGGTCGTGAAAAACCAGAGTCGCATATCAGGATTGCGAGTTAAAAAATCGGCCCAGTCCTCGTAGTGGGTGGGATCCAGCTTCTCCCAATAATCCAGGCCTGCCCGACGCAGGTAATAGTCCGTGGTCTCGAAGCCCAGGGGGTGGATCAGATGAAGCTTCGCCCCGTTGTTCACGCAGAGGCGACCGATGCTCCCGGTATTCTGGGGGATCTCAGGTTGATGCAGAATGATGTTGAACATGTGGTGGGGGGTCCAGAAATGAGCGATTGCCTGTTCTGCAAGATCGCACGAAAGGAGATCCCTTCGGCCATCGTGTATGAAGACGATACCCTGGTCGCCTTCAAAGATATCTCGCCCCAGGCTCCAGTCCACATATTGATCATCCCCAAGGCCCACTGCGAGGGGCTGGGGGATCTGAATCCAGAGACTGCCGCCGCCGCCGCACGGGTGACCCAGGTGGCCGCCCGGATCGCCGCTGACCACGGCGTCGAGGCCAGCGGCTGGCGCCTGCTCAGCAACTGCGGGCCTGATTCAGGCCAGACCGTGTACCACCTGCACTTCCACCTGCTGGGTGGGAAGCCGCTCGGCGGACGGCTCTGCCTCTAGCTAAGCCTTGCTCTTCATGAAATCGCCGAGGGCCTTGTCCTCGCTCATGATGTGCTTCACCAGCCAACCTTCCAGAAAGTCGAAGACCGCGCCCGTGAGCAGGGCCTTGCCCGCGTGGTAGTCCGTGACGAGGGCGGATACCTGCTGCACCAGGTCTGCGTGGGCGGCCAGGTGCCCAGGGGCAGCCGGGTAGCCGTGCTTCAGCATCATGGCCTCCTCGGTCTTGAAGTGGCTCTCGGTGTAGTCCTTGAGGAACACGAGGATCTGCCCGATCTCCTCCTTGCCCTTGCCCATCTTCATGGCCGCGTGAAGCCGGTTCAGGGCTTCCACCAGGGAGCGGTGCTCGCGATCGATCTGGTCGTGACCGACTTCCAGCGAGGAACGCCATTGCATGTAGGCCAACTCAAACCTCCCGGACCCCACTAACAGGGCAACTACCTGCTTCATCGGAACCTCCCACGCGGTCTGGAGCCTGGGAGGGGAAGCTGTGACCCGGATCATAAAAAACAGATATTTAGGTATTTTACTGGTTTTTCCCCAAGCTTTCAAAGTGTCGCCTTGCCGATGGTTTTCAGGCAGCCGTGGTCCACCGAGGCTGGATATGCCGTGAAATATTCGCTTGGCATTCTGCTCGACGGCGCTGAATGCCCGTCTCATATGGGAACCCGTCGATGTTTGCCCTGAAGGATGAAGGCCAGGCGTTTCGCTTTTCTTTTCGGCTTGTGGGGATTTGGCGCCTACCTAGACTTTGAAGTGGTTCTCAGTGGAGAAAAGTGGATTGAAGTGGGTGAAAGTGGTCTCACTTCGCGATCGGCTCTTTGCGGAGAAACCTTTTGAAAGGCAAGCCGGTGCTGCGACTTCGCGGTAATTCGCCGGCCACGGTGGACGAGAAGGGACGCCTCAAGCTCCCCTCATCCTTCAAGGCTGAGCTCGAATCCTTCGCCCAGGGCGAGGGGGGCGGAGCTCTGAAGCACTACCTCACCTCGCTGGATGGCCGCTCCGCCCGTCTCTACCCCATGCCCATCTGGGAGGCCATCGAAGCCCGCCTGGCGGCCCTGCCTTCCACCAGCCCCGCCAAGCGCAAGTTCCTGGAGACCACCGCCTACTTCGGCAGCGAGGTGGAGCCCGACGCCCAGGGCCGGTTTGTCATCCCCCCCATCCTGCGCGAAGCCGCCCAGCTGACGGGCGAAGTGGCCGTACTGGGCCAGATGGACCACCTGGCTCTGTGGAACAAGGCCGGCTTCCAGCGCCGTCTGGCGGCGGAGCCCCTGGGCGCCGACGACCTCGCTCAGCTCGCGGACCTGGGGATCTGATGATGACGACCCCCGCTCCCATCCATGTCCCTGTGCTCCTTCAGGAAGTGCTGGCCAACCTCGTGCTGCCCCCGGCAGCCCGGGTGCTGGACCTCACCCTGGGCCTGGGCGGCCACGCCGAGGCGCTGCTGGCCACCGCCGATGCAGAGACCCGTTACCTGGGCGTGGACCGGGATCCCGATGCCCGCGCCATCGCTCGCGAGCGCCTGGGCGCCGACGCCCGGCTCAGCGTCCTGGCCTGCGCCTACGAGGACCTCTGGGAGGATCCCCACTTCCTGGGCTGGCAGGCGGCCCAGGCCCCCCAAGGCTTCGACGCCATCCTCGCGGACCTGGGCGTCTCCACCCTGCAGCTGCGCACCCCGGAGCGGGGCTTCAGCTTCCGGGATTCGGGCCCCCTGGATATGCGCATGGATCCTGAGCACGGCCTCTCGGCCCGGGCCTGGATCGCCGAGCAGACCGATGAAAGCCTGGCGGATGCCATCTACCAGTACGGCGAGGAGCGGGCCAGCCGCCCCATCGCCCGGGCCATCCTGCGGGCCTTGCACGAGGGCCGCCTGGACACCACCCAGGACCTGGCTCGGGCCGTCTACACCGTGATCCCCCGCGAGCCCGCCAAGCGCAAGGGTCACAGCGATCCAGCCACCCGCACCTTCCAGGCCATCCGCATTGCCGTGAACGGCGAGCTGGACCGCCTGGCCGCCGCCCTGGAAGCCGCCGTGGGCCACCTTCGCATCGGCGGACGCCTGGCGGTGATCAGCTTCCACAGCCTGGAGGACCGCATCGTCAAGCAGACCCTGCGCCGCCTCGCGGGCATCTACGACGGACCCGGACGTACGGCCCCCATGGTCCTGCCCAAGGTCGTCAAGTTGATCCACTCCGGTGGCATCGCGCCCAGCGAGGCCGAAGCCGCCGCCAATCCTCCTTCACGGTCCGCCCGCCTCCGCGTGGCGGAACGGCTTCTCTGAGAACGGGGTCTCCCATGGTTGACGGAACGCTTTCGGGCTCCTCCTTTCCCACCCGCCGGGTGGAGAGCGAGGGCATCCTGCGCCTGCTCCTCCTGGTGCTGGCCCTGGCCATGCCCCTGGCCACCCTGGCCTACCTCAAGATCCAGAGCACCCGCATGAGCTACGCCATGGGTGAGATCAAAGAGCGCATCCACCAGGAGGAGGAGCTGCAGCGCAAGCTCTTGCTGGAGCGCAGCCGCTTCCAGCGCGACGAGGAAGTTCAGGTCTATGCCACGAAGGTGGGCCTCGAACCCCGCAAGCAGGGCCTCCTCATCCGCCGCGCCTTCACCCCCGAGGACCAGCGCATCGCCAAGCTCAGGCCGGTCACGTCGGAGGGTCTGTAGACCAGGGTCTGGAATCCAGAGTCTGGGGTCGGGGGGCCGCTCGGGTTTGGCGGCCCTTTCCCGTTTAGGGCGATTCTTTCTCCTGGCCCACGGCCAAGCGACCCGCAGCCCGTTAGGCTAGTAGCACGGGGCCGTGGGCCCTTCCTCTTCCAACCTCGCATCCTGGCCCTTCACCGTGTCCTTCCGCTTCGCCACTGCACCCCAGACCTCCCGGCGTATGCTGGGCCGGCAGGATCCTGAGGATCTGCTGGGCGGGCGGATGCCCTGGCTCATGGGTGGCATGGCCTTCTGGGCCCTCCTCATCCTGCTGCGCCTGGTCTGGCTTCAGGGTATCGAGCATCGGAAGTACCAGGCCAAAGCCGATCAGCAGCACACCACCATCGTGCCGGTGCCGCCCATCCGGGGAGAGCTGCTGGACCGGCGTGGGGAGCCCCTGGCCATCTCCATCAAAGTCGAGAGCCTCTTCGCCGATCCCCGCGTGTTCTACCCGGCCTACAAGTCCGGCAAGGGCGAGGACCGCCAGTGGGGCAACCCGGACCGCAAGGCCGCGGCGGAAGTGGCCGCCAAGCTGGCGCCCATCCTGGAGCAGACCAAGGGCCAGGTGCTGGAGAAGCTGCTCAAGCGGAAGTCCTTCGTCTACCTGGAACGCCACCTGCCGCCCTTGAAGGTGGCAGCCATCCGCGCCCTGGACCTGGACGGCATCGAGTTCCAGCCCGAGAGCCAGCGCTTCTATCCCCGGGGCAACCTCGCCGCCCAGATCATCGGCTTCACCAACATCGACGGGCTGGGCCAGCTGGGCATCGAGCAGACCTACGACAAGCAGCTCTCTGGCCTCAAGGGCGAGCTCATCGCCCCCCGCGACGCCCATGGCAAGCTGCTCATCCTCCAGGAGAACTACAGCCAGATCCCGGTGAACGGGGCCTCCCTGCAGCTGAGCATCGACGCCTCCATCCAGCATCTGGTCGAGGACGCCCTGGAGGAGGGCATGCGGCTCTCCAAGCCCCACTCGGCCTACGCGGTGGTGGTGGATCCCCAGAGCGGCGAGATCCTGGCCATGGCGGGCACTCCCACCTTCGACCCGAACCACATCCTGCCCAAGAAGTTCCGCAACCGTTCCGAGTCCGAGCTGTCCGCCGGGGAGCAGGAGGAGCTGCGCCGGGAGCTGGAGCGACAGAAGGCGGCCCGCAAGGTGCACCCCGTGGAGGATGTCTACGAACCCGGCTCCACCATGAAGATCTTCACGGCGGCCATCGCTCTGGAGGAACGCAAGGTCCATCTGGGCGAGCGCATCGACTGCGGGCCCGGCCGTTGGCAGTACAGCACCAAGGCCCCGGTCATCACGGACACGCACAAGCATGGCGTCATCAGCTTCGAGGAGGTGCTCTGGCAGAGCTCCAACATCGGCGCCGCCAAGATGGGCACCCGGCTGGACCCCGCCGTCCACTACCAGTACCTGCGCAAGTTCGGCTTCGGTGAGGCCACGGGCCTGAACTTCCCCGGCGAGAGCTCGGGCCGCCTCATCGCCCCGGACCGCTGGAGCCTGCCCACCCAGTACACCTTCTCCTACGGCTACGGGCTCAACACCACGCCCCTGCAGATCCTCATGGCCGGCTGCGCCCTGGCCAACGGCGGCAAGCTCATGCGGCCCATCCTTGTGCAGCGCATTTACAACGACAAGGGCCTGCTGCTCAAGGAGTTCAAGCCCGAGGTGCGGGGCCAAGTCATCAGCGAGGAGACCGCCAACCTCATGAAGGAGACCCTGAAGGGCGTCATCACCCAGGGCACCGGGCGGCGGGCCAAGCTGGACAACGGTGTGGAGGCCTTCGGCAAGACCGGCACCAGCCGCAAGCTCATCGACGGCAAGTACGACCCCAAGCGCCACTTCGCCTCCTTCATGGGTTTCTTCCCTGCGGAAAAGCCCCAATACGGTGTGCTGGTCATGCTGGATGACCCGGGCGGAGACGCCGATGGTGGCGGTGTGGCGGCGCCGCTCTTCAAGCGCATCGGCGATGGCATTGAGCGCTTCCGCAAGACCAGCCCGGACCAGGACCCGGAGAAGGATCTGAAGCTCTCCCTGCGGGACTGGCCCGTGAGCGAAACAGACGAGGCCACGGTTCACGTGGAGCGCGGGCGGGTGCCGGACCTCAAGGGGCTCAGCCTCAAGGCGGCCATCCATCGCGTGGTGTTGGTGGGCGGCACGCCCAGGATCGAGACGAACTCAGGCGGCATCACGGCCACGCGGGTGCTGGGACAGAGTCCCGAGCCAGGCGCGCCCCTGGAGCCCGGCACGGTGGTGAAGATCAAGGCGGGGTTGCCATGAAGCTGGACACACTCATCGACGGCCTCGCCGTGCGCACCGCGGGGCCCGATGTGGAGGTGCTGGATCTCAGCAGCGACAGCCGCGAGCTGGGGCCCGGCTGGGCCTTCCTGGCCCTGAAGGGGGAGAAGGCCGACGGGGCCAGCTTCCTGCCCCAGGCCCTGGAGCAGGGTGCCTGCGCCGTCCTCAGTGAGACGCCGGTGGAAGCCCCGGAGGGCATCGCCACCTGCCGCTTTGAGGGCGAACCCCGGCTGCGCATGGCGGACCTGGCCCGGCGCCTGCACTGTGCCCCGGATGAAGCCCTGGCTCTCATCGGTGTCACGGGCACCAATGGCAAGACCACCACCACCACCCTCATCCGCCAGCTTCTGCGCGGCGCGGGCCTGGGCTGCGGCCTGGTGGGCACGGTGCTGAACGCAGCCGGAAATCTGGAAGAAGAGGCCGTTCGCACCACCCCCGAAAGTCCCGCCTTCTATCGGTGGCTGGCGCGCAGCGTGAGTGCCGGCGACGTGGCCTCCGCGGTGGAGGTGAGCAGCCATGCCCTCTGCCTGGGCCGGGTCCATGGGGCCCACTTCCAGGTGGGCCTCTTCACCAACCTCACCCAGGACCACCTGGACTACCACGGCACCCTGGAGGCCTATTTCCAGGCCAAGGCGGCCCTGCGTGGTCAATGCCAGCGCTTCCTGGCCAACGCCGACGATCCCTATGGCCAGCGTCTTCTCTCGGAAGCCGGGTGTCTGGGCTACGCCCTGGACCGCGAGGCCGACTATCGCGCCACGGACCTGGACCTTGGCCCCACGGGCACCCGCTTCACCCTGGTCACACCCAGGGGCCAGTGGCCGGTGGCGAGTCCGCTGCTGGGCCGCTTCAACGCCTACAACCTGCTGGCGGCCTTGGCCGCCTGCGCCGAGGCGGGCTTCGACCTGGCTCGCCTGGTGCCTGCCGTGACCTGCGTGAGTGGCGCCCCGGGCCGCCTGGAGCGCGTGGACTGCGGGCAGCCCTTCGGCGTCATGGTGGACTACGCGCACACGCCCGATGCCCTGGAGAAGCTCCTGGTGGAGGGCCGTCGCCTGCTCACCCCCGGCGCGCGCCTCCACGTGCTCTTCGGCTGCGGCGGGGACCGCGACCGCACCAAGCGCCCCCTCATGGCTGCGGCCGTGGCCGTGGGCGCCGATGTGGTCTGGCACACCAGCGACAACCCCCGCTCTGAGGATCCCGAGCGCATCCTGGACGACGCTGCCCCGGGCATCCCCATCGAGATCCGCGCCGATGAGCAACGCTACCACCGCGACGCGGACCGGCGGGGCATGGTGCGCCGCGCCCTGGCGGACTGCCGCCCCGGCGACCTGCTGCTGCTGGCCGGCAAGGGCCACGAGCCCTATCAGGAGATCCACGGTGTGAAGCATCCCTACAGTGACCGCGAGGCCGTGGAAGCGGCCTTGCGGGAGTCGGCGTGATGCGGATCCTCCCCGTCAGCTCCCCTGAGGATCCGGCCATCGCCGAGGCGGCAGCCATCCTGGCTGCGGGACACCTGGTGGCCTTCCCCACGGAGACCGTGTACGGCCTGGGGGCCGATGGCCTGAATCCCGAGGCCGTAGCTCGCATCTACGCGGCCAAGGGCCGGCCCGCGACCAATCCGGTGATCCTCCACGTGGCGGACGCGGCTTCAGCGCAGCCCCTCGTGAGCCACTGGACGCCCCAGGCCCAGGCCTTGGCGGAACGCTTCTGGCCCGGGCCCCTGACCCTGGTGCTGCCCGCCTCGGCCCTGGTGCCCGCCATCGTCCGGGCCGGGGGCCCCAGCGTGGCCCTGCGCTGCCCTTCGCATCCGGTGGCCCTGGCCCTCATCCGCGCCCTGGGTCGGCCCCTGGCGGCCCCCAGCGCCAACCGCAGCCAGCACCTGTCGCCCACCACCGCCGAGCATGTGGCCTCCAGCCTGGGCGAAGCCGTGGACCTCATTCTGGATGGCGGCCCCACCACGGCGGGGCTGGAGTCCACCATTCTTGATCTGTCGGGGCAGTCCCCACGCATATTGAGGCCAGGCCCCATTCCGCCAGCGGAATTGGGCGAGATATTAGGACCTGTGGAGGTCTGGGCGGGATCTGTTGGGACCGACGAAACTCAGGCGGCGCCCGGGATGCTGGCGCGGCACTACGCGCCCAAGGCCCGGTTGGAGCTGGTGGCTCCGGGCACGGGGGTTCGAAAGGCCCACGGACGGATGGTCTACGTGGCCCTGGGGGCCTTGCCGCGCCTGCCTGATGGCGTCTTCGGCCTGCTCCTGCCGCTGGAGGCCGAAGTCGTGGCCATGCGGCTCTACGCCCTCCTGCATGAGCTGGATGACGCTGGCTATGAGGTCATCTTCATGGAGCAGCCCCCGGAGACCGAGGCCTGGCTGGCAGTGCGGGACCGCCTGCGCCGCGCCTCCACCCAGGAGCACCCATGAACGACTGGTCCCTTTTCCAGATCGCCGCCGAGCTGGGCGCGGAAATCCGTGGCGACGGCGCCCTGGCCCCCACCTCGCTCTCCCTGGATACTCGAACGCTGCAGCCGGGCGCCTGCTTCGTGGCCCTGCGGGCGGAGCGGGACGGCCACGAGTTTGCCGCACAGGCCCTGGAGAAGGGCGCCGTGGCCCTGCTGGTGGATCACGTGGTTGACATTGATTGTCCACAACTAATCGTGCCCGACACCCTGGAGGCCCTGCAGCGCTGGGGCCAGGCCCGCCTGGAGGCGGTGCGGCCCCGACTGGTCCTGGGCGTCACGGGCAGCGTGGGCAAGACCAGCACCAAAGAGCTGCTGGCGGCGGCCCTGGGGGGCTGGAAGACGCCCGGCAATCGCAACAACACCCTGGGCCTGCCCGAGGCCCTGGCCACCCTCCCCGAGGGCCTGGCGGCCGCGGTGCTGGAGATGGGGATGAGCACGCCCGGCGAGATCCGACGCCTCACGGAAATCGCGCCCCTGGACGCAGGCCTCATCACGCTGGTGGGCACCGCCCACCTGGAGAACTTCCCGAGCGGTCAGCAGGGCGTGGCCGAAGCCAAGGGCGAGCTGGTGGCGGGCCTGCGCCGGGGCGGCGTGTGGACCCATCTGGCCACGGATTCCTGGTGCCGCTGGATTGCCGAACAGCCTTGGGCCCGCCATGCCCAGGCCCTGCCCGTGGGCGAGGGCCAGACCTATGCCTGGGAGGCCGTGGAATCCCTGGGCGCCGCCGGTGGCGCCTTCCACTTGCGCAGCCCTCAGGGGGTGCTGCCCCTGCGCCTCCAGCTGCCCGGCGAGCACCAGATCCGCAACGCGGCCCTGGCGGCAGCCTTGGCGCTGCACCTGGGCTTCGGCGGCGATCAGATCGCCCAGGGCCTGGCCAGTGTCACACCGGAGCCTGGGCGGGGTCGCCTGAACCCCCTCGCTGGCGGGGGCCTGCTTCTGGACGAGACCTACAATGCCAACCCCGACTCCATCCTGGCCTGCGCTCAGGCCCTGCTGCTGCTGCCGGGCGGCGAGGCGGTGGCGGTGCTGGGGTCCATGCGGGAACTGGGCCCGGACGCAGCTTCGGTCCACCGGGACACTGGGGCGGGGCTGAAGGCGCTTGGCCTCGCGCGGCTCTGGGCCTACGGCGAGTTCGCCGCGGAGTATGCCGAGGGCTTCGGTCCAGGCGCCCGGGCCTTCCCGGACTTCGAGGCCCTGCGCGACGCTGCGGAGGGACTTGGCGCAATCCCGCCCGGAGCCCGTATCCTGGTGAAGGGTAGCCGCTACTGGCGCGCGGAACGCACCGTGGCCTGGCTCCTCACTCACTGACCTATCGCCCTGAACCCTGCTTCCCGGACTGCTCATGCTGCCTTGGCTTCTCTATCCTTTTCGTGACCTGGTTCCAGGCTTCTCGGTCTTCCGCTATGTGACCTTCCGCACGGCCATGGCTGCGGCTACGGCCATGGTGCTGAGTCTGTTGTTGGGCCCCTGGGTGATTCGCACTTTGACGGCGCTGAAGATGGGCCAGCACATTCGCGGGGAAGGGCCTGAGCACCACCAGAAGAAGGCCGGCACGCCCACCATGGGGGGCATTCTCATCGTGGTGGTGATCACCGTGTCCACCCTGCTCTGGTGTGACCTCAAGAGCGGCGCCATCTGGGTCTCCCTGTTGGCCCTCCTGGGCTTCGGCACCGTGGGCGCCTTCGATGACGCGCAGAAGCTGCTCAAGAAGCAGAACCTGGGCCTCAGCAGCTGGCAGAAGATGGCCCTTCTCACAGGCATCTCCATCCTGGTGGGCTGGCTCATCCTGCACTTCGGCCTGCGGGGCGCGGCCACCAGCAAGCTCTCGGTGCCCTTCTTCAAGAACTTCAAGCCGGATGTGGGCATCTTCCTCATCCCCTGGATCTGGCTGGTGATGGTGGGCACCAGCAACGCCGTGAACCTCACGGATGGCCTGGATGGGTTGGCCATCGGCGGCACCCTCATCGTGTCGCTCACCTACGCCATCCTCGCCTACGTGGTGGGCCACGCGAAGATCGCCGCCTATCTGGTGGTGCCCCACGTGCTGGCCGGTGGCGAGCTGACCGTTTTCATGGGCGCCATGGTGGGGGCCTGCCTGGGCTTCCTCTGGTACAACGCGCACCCTGCGGAGATGTTCATGGGCGACACTGGCTCCCTGGCCCTGGGCGGCGCCCTGGGCACCTCGGCCCTCATCATCAAGCAGGAGGTGCTGCTAGTCATCGCCGGGGGGCTCTTCGTGCTGGAGGCCGTGAGCGTGATCCTGCAAGTGGGCAGCTTCAAGCTTCGGGGTGGGAAGCGCATCTTCCGCATGGCCCCGTTCCACCACCATCTGGAACTGGGTGGCCTGCAGGAGACCAAGGTGGTGATCCGCCTCTGGATCACGGCCATCGTCTGCTCGATCCTGGCGATCAGCTCGCTGAAGCTGCGCTAGACGATCTCATTTGGAACAATGAGCGGTCGGCTGCGCGTCGGCCAGGGCTGGCCCAGGATGAAACCCTGGCCCCAGGGCACGTCCGCATCCATGACGGCTTCCAGTTCTTCCTGTGTCTCGATGCCCTCGGCAATGAAGCCGATGCGCATGGCTTTGGCGAAGTGGGAGAGGGCGTTCAGCAGGGCGGCCTGATAGGGGCGGCGATGCACCTGCTCCACGAGGCTGCGGTCCGCCTTGATGAAGTCCGGGGCGATGCGGGCCATGTGGGTGAGGCTGGCCACGCCCGCGCCCAGGTCATCTACGGCCACCATCAGGCCCAATTCCCGCAGGCGCTGGGTGAACCGGTTGAGATCCTCGGGATCGTGGATGCCCTGGGATTCCGTGAACTCCAGGACCACGCGGTCCGGGCCGAAGGGCAGGGCGGCCAGCCACCGGGGCAGGTTGTCCCAGAAGCTGGGGGCTTCCAGGCTCACGGGCTCCAGGTTCACGAAGTGCAGGTGCCGCTCATCCCCGGTGCGGGCCAGGGTCTCGAAGGTGGTTTCCAGGAAGCGCAGGTCCAGGCGGAGCCGGTCCTCCCAGGAGAGGGAGGGATCCTGCAGATAGGGCCCCACGGCATGGATGACGCCCTCTGCATCCACGTGGCGGGCCAAGTACTCTTTGGCCACCAGGCGATTATCCAGGAGTCGGTACATGGGCTGCACGTGGGCGACGACTTTGCTCTCGCCGCTCAGCAGGCTCTCCAAAATGCCATCGGGCATGTTCACATCGCTTTCCATTAAATGCCCAGCCCATCTAGTGTAACGCCGCATTCCAGGCCTGTCCCCGCTACCCTGGAGGGGGAGGCGCCATGCACAGTGTGGTCATGGGGGCAGGGCGATCGGGACTGGCGGCAGCCCGCTTTCTGGCGACGCAGGGGCTGGGCGTGGTCCTCACCGACACACGGCCCGAACCCAGTGCGGCCCTGGAGCAGGAACTGGCCCAGGCGGGCATTCCCGGGCTCTGGGGCAGCCATCCGCTGGCCCTGCTGGAGGATTGCCAGCAGCTCGTCATCAGCCCGGGAATTCCGCGCACAGCTCCCTTCGTGGCCGAAGCCCTCCGGCGTGGCATCGCGGTCATCGGGGAGGTCGAACTTGCCCACCGGGCCATTCGCGAGCGCCAGGATGGCAGCCGCGTGCTGGCGGTGACCGGCACCAACGGCAAGAGCACCACGACAGACCTCACGGCCCATCTGCTGCGCGCCGCCGGGATCAGCGCCGTGGCCTGTGGCAACCTTGGCACGCCGGTACTGGAAGCCGTGCAGGCGGCTCCAGCGGACACGGTCTTCGTGGTGGAGCTGAGCAGCTACCAGTTGGAGTCGACTCAGGCCTTCCATGCGGAAGCCGCGGCCTTCCTGAACCTCACGGAGGATCACCTGGCCCGCCACGGCACCATGGAGGTCTACCGCCGCACCAAGCTGCGCGTCTTTGAACACCAGAGCGCCGCCGACTTGCGCGTGGTGCCCCTGGCCCATCCCGAGTGGTCGCAGGACGCCCCCGGCGCTGGCGCCACGGCCCGCTTCGGCTGGTCGGAGTGCGAGGCCTGGTGTGATGCGGCGGGCCATTTGCATTTGCACGGCGAGCCCCTGCTGTCCCGCACCGACCTGCGTATCCCGGGTGACCACAACGTCGAGAACGCCCTGGCCGCCAGCCTCCTGGCCCGCCATGGTGGCGCGAGTCACGATGGCCTCCGCGCCGGGCTCCGCAGCTACCCGGGCCTGGCGCACCGCATGGCTCTCTGCGGCGAAAAGGGCGGTGTGCGGGCCTACAACGACTCCAAGGGCACCAACGTCGACGCCACCCTCACGGCCATCCGCGCCCTGCCGGGCCCGCTGGTTCTGCTGTTGGGCGGCACGGACAAGGGCGCCAGCTACGAGCCCCTGCGCGAGGCCCTCCAGGGCAAGCTCCGCCGCCTGATCTTCCTGGGCGAGGCCATCCCCCAGCTTCAGCGGGACCTGGGCGACCTCCCCCACGAGGTGGTGCCCAAATTCGATGATGCCGTCGCCGCCGCTCTAAACCTGGCCCAGCCCGGCGATCAGGTGCTCCTCAGCCCCGCCTGCGCGAGCTTCGACCAGTTCGAGAATTTCGAGCAGCGCGGTGAGCACTTCGAGCACCTGGTGCGCGTCTGGGCGCAGGCTTAATCGGGGCGATATTTTTTCTGCCACCTGGGCTGGCATTTGTGGCGCATGATGCGAGCTGGAGGCGGGGACTGACCATCAAGGCCAGTGCAGCCCGATTCGTCCCCAACTCCAAGCCGATTTCCACCCTAGGGTGGAGATCTGTTCAGCCCCGGGAGGATCCAGCGTGGACGCCAGCAGTTCCCTCCCTTCGGATGCGGCGAGCAGGGAACTGGAGCGGCTCACTCACGCCACCCTGGATTCCCTGCTGGCCAACCTGGCCGTCCTGGACGAACAGGGCGTCATCCTCATGGTCAACCGGGCCTGGCGGGACTTTGGCCGCAGCAACTCAGACGGCCTAGCGAACCTTTGCGAAGGCGCCAACTACCTCGCCACCTGCGAGGCGACCAAGGGTCCAGGCTCCGAACAATCACGGGCCTTCGGAGCAGGGATGCGAGGCCTACTCGCCGGCGAGCTGGATGTGTTCTCTCTGGAATACCCCTGCCATGCTCCAGATGAACAGCGCTGGTTCATCGGTACCATCACCCGCTTCTTGGGGAAGGATGGTGCCCCGCGGCTCGTGGTATCCCATTCCAACATCACCCACCTCAAGCGGACCGAAGCCGCCCTGCGGGAGAGCGAGGCGCGCTCCTTGGCCATCACGGAATCTGTCCAGGACGCCATCCTCATGATGGACCCCGAGGGCCGGGTTCTGTACTGGAACTCGGCGGCCACCCAGATCTTCGGGTACACGCCAGAGGAAGCCCAGGGTCAGAAACTCCACCAGCTCATCGTGCCCGAGCGGTTTCAAGACAGCCATGGTCGCGGATTCTTGAATTTCCAGAAGACGGGTGAGGGCCCGGTGGTTGCGAAGCGGATGGAGCAGCGGGCCTGTCGCAAGGACGGCCGGGAACTCACGGTTGAGGTGTCAGTGTCGGCGCTGCAATTCCAGGATGGCTGGAACACCGTGGGGATCATCCGGGACACCACGCAGATCAAGGCGGCCCAGGAGCAGCAGCGACAGGCTCAGGCCCAGCTTGAGCAGGCTCAGAGGATGGAGAGCCTGGGCTGCCTGGCGGGAGGGGTTGCCCACGACATGAACAACGTCCTGGGGGCCATCCTGGGCTGGTCCACCTCAACCGTCGAGGAACACCCGGTAGGCAGTCCCACCCACCGCGCCTTCTCGACCATCTCCATGGCCGCGGTCCGGGGCGGCAAAATGGTGAAGAGTCTCCTGCGCCTGGCGCGGCAGGGCCCGCTCGAGGACATCGTCCTCGACCTGAATGGCATCCTCCGCGAGGCACTTGGTCTCCTGGAGCGCACCACCCTGACGTCGATCTGCCTGGAGCTGGATCTGGCCGAGGATCTGCACCCCATCTTCGGGGATTCCGATGCCCTGAACCATGCCTTTCTGAACCTCTTCGTCAACGCATCGGATGCCATGCCCGAGCGAGGCATCCTCCGGCTTCGGAGCCGGAACCTGGAGGCGGGCTGGGTTGAAATTCAGATCGCGGACACGGGCTGCGGCATGCCGAAGGAGGTCCTGGAGCGGGCCCTCGATCCCTTCTACACGACCAAGGGGGTGGGCAAAGGCACGGGGCTGGGCCTCTCTCTGGTCTATAGGACAGTGCAGGACCACGGTGGCGAGTTGGAGCTGCAAAGCGAACCTGGACAGGGCACCACAGTGATCATGCGCCTCCCGGTCCAGCGCCGCACCACCCTGAGTGAAGGTAGCCAGGACCTCTGCCCCGTGCGGCCCCTTTGGGGGGATCTGAAGGTGCTGCTGGTGGACGATGACGAGCTCATGTTGCGCTCCATGGAGGTCATGCTGAAGCACCTGGGCCATGGCGTGGTGTGCGCGACCAGCGGCGAGGAGGCCCTGGGCATCCTGGAGACGGGCTTCCAGCCCGATGTGGCCCTCCTGGACATGAGCCTGCCAGGACTTGGTACGACCCGGACCCTGGTGCTCCTCCGCGTGCTGCAGCCGCCCCTCAAGATCGTGCTCGTCACGGGCCGAGTGGACCAGGCCTCCCAGGCGCTGATGGCTGCTCACGCCGAAGTTTCTCTGCTGCCAAAGCCCTTCAGCATGGCGGAGCTCCAGGAGCACCTTGGAGGCTTCGGTCGGAGAGCCTGAGCGCTATCCGCTGTTACTGAACCTCTGCGAGTATTACTTCCGGTTCCAACGATCTGGAGTCCCCATGAAGTCCCTTCTCGCATCACTGCTCCTCGTTCCAGCGCTCATGGCCCAGGCGCCCACTCCGGCTGTGGACCCCTTCGCAGCCGTGCGCTTCCTGGTGGGTGAGTGGAAGGGCGAAGGCGGGGGGTTGCCGGGGCAGAGCACCGGCGTCGCCACCTTCCGCTTCGAGCTGGAGGGCAAAGTCCTCGCGCGGCGCAGCTACGCGGACATGGCCGCAGCCAACGGCCGTCCCGCTTCGCACCACGAGGATCTGCTCTGGCTCTTCCCCGAAGGTGACCAACTCAAGGGCCTCTACCTGGACAACGAAGGTCACGTGATCCACTACCTGGTCGCCGCCATTCCCGGCGGCGTGACTCTCACCAGCGAGGTTGGCCCCGGCCCCGGCTTCCGCCTCAGCTACTTCCAGAAAGCCGAGGGCCTTGTGACCCTCCGCTTCGAGCTCGCGCCGCCGAACAAGCCAGCAGCTTTTTCGACTTACCTAGAGGCCGTCGCCCGCCGGACGAATTGACCTTTTTCCTGTGCAGGAATTAGCTAGGCTTTGCCGTGCGGCTTCTCCTGCCAGAACTTGGCAGGCGCATAGCAGATGCCCATGAGGACGACCTGGCTGGCGATGAAGCCGGTGAGCGCATAGAAGGCCTGGTCCATGAAGCCGTAGGAGTGCAGGCCCACGCCCAGCATGTTCACGCCGAACCAGGAGCAGGCGGTGATGATGTTGCCAAAGATCGCCATGACCATGATGCCGCGCTCGCGGATGAGACCCACCATGCGGGCGTGGAGGATGATGGCGTTCCAGAGCACGATGAGGAGGGCACCGTTCTCCTTGGGATCCCAGCCCCAGAAGCGGCCCCAGGACTGGTCGGCCCAGATGCCGCCCAGTACGGTGCCGATGAAGCTGAAGAAGAGGGCGAAGCAGATGATGCCGTAGGTCATGTCCGTCAGAGCCTTGTCAGTCTCAGGATCCACCACGGCCACGATGTGCTTGCGCAGGGCGTAGGCGATGGCGATGGCGCCAGCCAGGAAGGTGCCGGAGTAGCCGATGGTGATGGTCACCACATGCGTGGCCAGCCAGAAGTTGGAGTCCAGCACGGCCCGCATCATCTCCATGGTGTCGCCCTCGGTGCCCAGGTTCTGGGCGACCAGAAGGGAGGCGAAGCCGGCGGCGGCGGCCACGGCGGTGCCGAAGCCCTTGCGATACATGCGCTCGGTGATGAGGCCGAGGATGACAGCGCCCCAGCCCACAAAGACGGCGGAGGAGTAGAGGTTGGTGACGGGCGGCCGGCCCTGCAGGATGATGCGGGCGGCCAGGCCCAGGGTGTGGACGATGGCGCCAGCGCTAAGCAGGGCATAGGCCGTCTTGCGCAGGGTCTCGGGCTTGTAGATCCAGGAGAAGCACAGTGCCAGGAAGGCCACGAAGTAGATGGAGAGGCCGATGAAGAAGGGCTGGGCCCGGTTGAAGACGGTCTCCTTGGTTGCGTGGCCCAGGGCCTCGGGCTTCAGTTGGTTGACGACGACATCCAGCTCGCCCAGGGTCTTGTTGAAGGCTTCGGCATTGCCGGCCCCGTAGGCGGCGCTGAGCTTGGCCAGGGGGATCAACCCAGGGTGCAGGGGACCGCCGGTGTTGCCGGCGGCGAGTGCCTGGCCCACGCTCTGCCAGGAATCAGGGCCCATGGCGGCCGTGGGTGGCAGCATGCGGAAGTGGGCTCTTTCCATGAGGGCCTGGTGGCGCGTGGTGGCCTCAGGGGTGCCCAGGGACTGGATCTCCCAGGCCAGGCCCGGGGTCTCCGTAAGCTGCAGGGTGTTGCGGAGCTTGTAGTAGAGGTAGATGCGATCAAAGAGGTTCACGATGGCGCTCTCGAAGCGGGAGCGTGCCTGGGGCTTCTTGCCTTGGGCCAGGCTGGCCTGCTTCTCGATCTCCTCGAGGTGGGGGGCCATGTCCGCGAGGCTGAAGTAGTTGCGGGCCTGCTTCTGCTGGGCGCCTATGAGGCCAAGGACTTCGGTGTCATCGATGACGAAGATGGGCTGCTGGTCGGCCACGGCGGGGCGGAACAGGACGTCCAGGATCCACTCATCGGGGCCGATGGTGCGGCCCTCGAAGCGGAAGCCCTGACGACTGTGGATCACCAGCAGGGAGTTGCGGGCCAGGGAGTCCAGGGGCTTGACGCGGCCTCCCTCGAGGATGGGCAGGTTGGCGAAACCACCAACGTCAAAGCCACGGGCCTTGCCCGTGGGCAGGGCCATGAAGAGGGCGATGAGCAGGGCCAGGATGGCCGAGCCCCAGGGCAGGTACTTTTCGAGAAGCTTCATGGTCAGGCCTCCTTCTGGTCCTGGCGCCGCTTGAGCGAGCGACGCAGGACGATGGCAAAGTGCACGAGCAGTCCCAGGGACACGAGGACGCAGGACACGTAGGGAAGCAGCCAGCCGGGATTTTCAACCACGGAAAGGACGGAGAGGGTGTCGTTCTTGCCAAAGCTCGCCTGGTAGAAGGTCTTGCCCTCGTAGCGCAGGGGCTGGTTCATGTAGATGAGCACCTCGCGGGATTCGTTGCGCGAGGGATTCATGACCTGCACGAGGCTGGAGAAGTTCTTGGGGATATCGGTGCCGGGATAGACGTCGTGTCGGAACTGCTTCAGCGTGAAGGCGTAGGGCAGGTACTGGCGGCGCAGGCGCATGGACAGCACATAGGTGCGGCCCTCATGGGTGAAGGACTGGGGGGCACCCAGGGCCACGGAGGCCAGCCAGGTGCCGTAGCTGCGGCCGCCCGCCAGGGGTTCCACGAAGGCGGAGACCTGGTTCATCTCGTTGTCGACGCTGGTGAGGGGCTTCTCCACCACGGCGACGCTGGGGCCCACGCCGGCGGTGGCCTGGGAGGCTGGGGCGCCGGGCTGCAGGTTGCTCAGCTCGGCGTTGGGGAAATACTGCTTCACCTTGACGCTGAGGGGCGTGCCGGGGATGGCGATGGTGCCGCCCTTGGCCAGCAGGCTGTCGGGCACGGAGTAAATCTCATCCCAGGTGGGATCCGTGACATCGATGAGGGCCAGCTCGGCGTTCTTGTAGCTCTGCACGTAGTTGACGGTCTGACCCACTTCGATGGTCATGTTGGTGTCCACCTGCATCATGCCGGCCACGAACTCACCCGCGAAGAGGATCACCAAGCCCGAGTGGACCAGCCACATGCCGGCCTTGGACCAGGTGCGCTTGATCTCCAGGGTCTTGCCCACCAGGTTGATGGTGAGGAAGAGGCCCACGAGTGCGGCACCGGGGAAGGTGGGCACCGGGAAGGTCAGGAAGGAGAACTGGTGCCACACGAAGAAGCTGCGCATGTAGGCGTTCACAGCGCCCACGGTGCCCAGATCCACCTGGGCCAGGGTGCACATGACCACCAGGGCCATGAGCAGGGCCAGCAGCACGATGGTGAGCTGGAGGGACTTCAGGAACTTCCAGGTTTGGAGCGCGTAGGTCTTAATCAAGGCGGACACTCCCCAGGAGGTTCAGGAATTCAGGCTTGGCCTTGGCCACGGGGGCCACGTCCCCGGTCATCTTCAGGAACCAGGTGTTGCCATCGGCGGTCCGGAGGTAGCCGGCCACCATGCGGCTCTTGGCCTGGCCTTCGCCGGTGTAGTCATAAATATTCAGGACACCGGCCTTGGTCTTCAGCGTGCTGCGTCCCTTGGTCAGGGCCGCTTCGTCCAGGTTCCCGAGGCCGATCTGGCCGCGCCACCGGTTCACGTTGGCCAATTCGCCGCCGGCCTCACCGGGTAGGACCACCACGCTGGTTTCCAGCTTGCCCTCGACGGGGGCCTTGAGGGTGGCGAAGCGCATGCCGCTGCCGGGCTCCTGGGTCCAGCCCTTGGGCAGGCTCCACTTCAGACCGTGCTCAGGCTGGGGCGGCGGGGGAACGTCCGAAGGGGCGCCACCGGGCAGGCCACCCGGCATCTCGCCCGGCATCTCACCCGTGCGGGCGCCCATGGGCTGGGGCGGCATGGCGGGCCGGGGCCCGCTGGCCTCGGCGGAGCCCTTGGGGACGCGGTAGTGCATGACTTCATCCGAGCGGCAGCCCAGGGCCAGAAGCCCAGCGGCCACCAAGAAGGCCGCACCAAGCGGAGAAATTCGGGATGTTGTTGGGGGTTTCAGCAGAATCGGCAAGGGACTCCTCGATGGACATTCCAGAATAACGGACCTTCCCGTAATGAGACAGGTCGCATTTCGCGGGAACCTATAGACCAAAAGACTTAACCGCGGCGTCGATGGCGCGGGCGAGGCGGTGATCTGCCTCTGTGATGCCGCCCGCGTCATGGGTGGTGATCGACACGTGCACATAACCCCAGCCGAAGGCTAGGTCCGGGTGGTGCTGCAGGGCCTCGGCAGGTGCCACCAAAGCACTCACAAGGTTGAATGAGGTCAGGAAGTCCGGGGTCTTGTAGTCCCGGACCAGCTTCCCATCCTGTTCGATCCACCTCATACACCGGCCTCCAACTCGTTCAGTTCGGCCTGCAACAGCCACTCCTCGGGGTAATGCCCGGCGCGGGCCCGAAGTTCTGCCAACTCGGTCACATTGGGGATGGTTGTATCGCGAATGATTCGGGCGGCTTCATAAAGCTCGGCCAGTTCCTGGGGCAGAGCTGCGGCCTTGCGCTCGCGGGCCTGGGCTTCGGCCTCGCCTTCGGACAGGGCCGAGGGATCGCCGAACCAGGCGTCCCAGGCGCCGGGGTCCGCGGGGCCGCCCGCCACCGAGGGCAGGCCCCCGCTGAGGAAGAGCAGGGCCCAGCTGGGCAGGTCCAGAGGGCGGCCATCCTGGTGACCCCGCAGGTTGATGACTTCATGCTCACCCACGCGAAAGCCCGTGAGGAAGAGGCCGGAGGGCAGGTCCAGGCTGAAGGCGCCGCGCTGGGGCAGGGCGCCGCTGCCAAAGGCCACCAAAGCCTCGCCGGGCCAGGGGCGACCTCCGCCCTGGCCATGGCGGGAGGTCTGCACCGGTCCTTCCACGCGGGCCAGGGCCGTGGCCAGGCCCGGCGCCAGCAGGCCCCTGGCGGGAATCCGGGCCACGACCTTGCCCGTGAGCTCCAGGCCATCGTCCAGCACCAGGTGGTTGACGGTGCGGGCCCGCAGGGCCTCCTCAAGCCCATGGTCCCCACCCCGCTTCCAGCCTAGGCTGGCCTCGAAGGTCTCCAGCACCTCGAAGAGGTGGTCGAAGTCCCGGGCCACGAAGAGCTGGGGCTGCATGCGGGTGATGTCGTATTCAGTGTCTGTGCAGACGAGGCCCAGGGGCACCTTTCGCACGGCGGCGCTGAGGCAGTGGCTTGCCTCACCCAGGCTGCTGAGGAGGCCCGCGCCGTAGAGCTTGGGGGCGGCCAGATCGCCCACCAGGCCGTACTCGGCGGTCCACCAGTAGAGGCGGCTGGCCTTGGTGCTCTCGCTCACGTACCGGCGGCTGGTACCGGCGGCCCGCAGGCGTTCCTCGGCCAGGCGGACCTCGTCGGCGCTGGCAGCGGGATCCTCCTTCACCACGCTGAGGTTGCGGATGGCTTCGTAGACCGCCTGGTCCTCCACGGAGGCGATGGCGCGAAAACCCACTTCGCCGCAGCGCTTCAGGTATTGGGCATAGCGTCGATTCGCCAGGATGGGGGCGTGGCCCGCGCTCTCATGGACGATGTCCGGGGCTGGGGTGTACTCGATGTGCTCGTGGCTTCGGATATCCGCGGCGATGGCCAGCACGCCCAGGGACTGCAACTCCGTGAAGACCGCCGGGGGGATGAAGCCCCGCACGCCCACGGCGCACCAGCCCAGGCCCTCCAGTTTGGCGTTCATGTCGTCCAGGCTGGGGATGCGCTCCAGGCCGATGCCCGTGGCGGCCAGGCCCTCCAGGTAGCTGGCGTGGGCCGTGTCCTTCAGGCGCGCCGCCAGCTGGTGCAGGATGTGCCGCCATACCGCGTGGTCCCGGGGGGTATAGGCCTCAGGGTTCTGGTCCACCACATAGCGCCGCAGGTGCGCTGGGAGCCGCTCAATGGCGCGCCGGGTGGGGGACGGGGATTGGAGCATGGAGGCCTCTGGCTTCCATTAAACTCTATTTTGCAAACAATAGCCCGGGGGCCAGCAGTCACGTGCCTTTCGGAGCCCGGGCCGGCTCTCGCACCGCCAGGTGGGCTACGCCGCGCTCAGTCGCAGAAGTAGCCTTCGCCGCGTGCGGTCTTGATGTAGCGGGGGCGGGAGGGTTCGGTCTCGATCTTCTCGCGCAGCTTGCAGACGAAGACGTCCAGCGCACGGGCGTTGGTGCGTTGGGTCGTGCCCCAGACCTCCAGGCCCAGCTGCTCTCGGGTCCGGATCTGGCCGGGGCGTCGCAGGATGGCGACCAGGAGGTCGAATTCCCGGGGCGACAGGTTCACGTCCACACCATTCTTGAAGGCCTGGCGAGACCGGACGTCCAGATGGAGCTCCCGGAAAGTCACGGGCTCCATCGAAGTGGTCAGGGCCAGGGAACGTCGGAGGACGGCCCGGATCCTGGCGATGAGCTCACCGGAGTTGAAGGGTTTGACCAGGTAGTCGTCAGCCCCAAGGGAGAGCCCGGCGATCTTGTCCTCGGGATCCGCCCGGGCGGTGAGCATCAGGATGGCTGTGTCCTCACGCTTCTCGCGGATCCACTTGCACACGTCGAAGCCGTTGAGCCCGGGCAGGCCGATGTCCAGGATGACTGCGTCCGGTGGGTGGCCGTTCTCGAAGTGGGCCAGGGCCTCCTCCCCGGTCTCGGCCACGGCCACCCGGAAACCTTCCCTCAGCAGGGCGGTACGGATGGCGAGCCGGGTCATGGCCTCGTCCTCCACGACAAGCACCCGTGGGATCGCGGTCAGACCCGGTCGGCTGTCCGACTCTGGCGAGGCTTCAAGGGGTGGGATCATGGGGTGATCGTGCTCCGAGGATCCGATGGCTTGGAGGCATTTCGACGGGCGGGAGGTGACCCCGGCAGAGGGGTCGTCTCCAGCATCCAGTGTAATAGTGGATTCCCTTTGGTTGCTAGATTAGTAACGGATATTTAACAAGGATCGAGGAACTGGCAGTTGAGATCTATATCCCCAGCAGGAACTTGAGCCTGGGCGCGGCACTTCGCCCCACCTGCAGTTCCAAGCCGCCCGCCACCAGGACTTTCGCACCCCCACCGAAGGTGGGACGGAATTCCCGGACTGCATCTGGCCTTAGCAGAATGTTGCGTTTGATCAGCAGGAACAGCACCTGGTTGAAGGCCCCTTCAACCTCGTCGAATGTGCTCCAGTGGGTCTCGTACTTCTGGCCCTGGGACCAGACCCATACTTGGCCGCCGGATAATTCGAAGTGGCTGGTCGAGTCCAGGTCCATCTCCACCGGAGTGCCGTTGTCGAGGGCCATGAAGGGGTGGGGAGGGATTCGGGGCAGAGCATCGAGGGGCCCGGGTTTTCCGGCCTCTGGAGCTGGATCTTCCTGGTTTGGATGGGCTGGGGCTTCGGCCTTCGGTGTCGAAAGGTCAACAACTGGATTCAGTGCTTCCACGTTCATAGCCTCGGCTTCCACCTCCGGGGGCGGGGCTTCCACCTGGGCGGCTGACGGACCCGGGGGCTGGGGAGTGGTTTTTGCTGGGCCCGGACGGCCTGCTCTTGGTGACCGGGGTGCGGGGGCCGGGGGAGGCGGCGCTTCGGGTGTGGCAGGCTGCTCGTCCTCCGCCGGCTGGACCCGGCAAGCCTCCGTGAGCTCGGCCAGTTCCTGCTTTCCCCAGCCCTGGGTTTCGGCCGCCTCCAGCTGGGTCTTGAAGACCTCGGTGCTGGAGAGTGGCACACCGGCGCGCTTTGCGGCCGGCAGGAGCAGCCCGGGGAGGGGGAGTTCCACGGCCAGATCCTCCGGATCCAGGTAGGGGCTGTCCAGGGGATTCCCAGCAGCTTCCATGATCTGGGATCGCAGGAGAGCGACGTTGAGCAGCCGAAGGTAATCGGCGGGAGCGATGCCCACGGCCTCAGCGTAGTCCTGGAGCTCGATGATGGCCTGCTGCAGCGCCAAGTCGAGCAGAGCACCACCTGCCTTGAGGGCGTGGGCAAGGGCGGGGTTCGTGCCCACCCGGGTATGACCCCGGCCCAGGGCCACGAAAATGGGCAGGCAGCGCTTCACCTGGTTCTCTGGTCCACCGACCACGATCCAGAGATGTCGGGAGGTGGCGCTGCTGGGTGTCCCGAACACGGGCGCGGCCACGTAGCCCTGGTTGGCCTTGGCATGGGCTGCGGCCAACCGCTGAGAGGTCTCGATGCTGAGATCGCTCATGCAGAGGTGGATCGCGTTTGCCGGCAGGTGCTTGAGCAGCCCCGCGGGTCGTTGCACGACCTCCATCACCGCGGCATCGTCCTCGAGCACGGTGATGCAGACATTCGTGTTGAGGAGGGCCTCGGCGATGGAGCTGGCCTCTCTCGCCCCTTGGGCCACCAGGGCATCGGCCCTGTCTGGAATGCTGCTGAAGACCGTGAGATGGTGCCCGACCCCCATCAGATTCCGGGCCATGGGCAGGCCCATGTTCCCGAGACCGATCAGGCTGATGCGCATAGGCTCTCCCTGGGGCATTCTAGAATGGGAAAAATCGACCCGTCACCTATTCCTGGGTGATCCAGGGCTCAGCCGGAAACCCGGTGGGCACTCAGGCGCCCTGAGGTGCGCGATGCAGGGTGATTCGAACGATCTCCGGCCGGCAGCGGAACCGGATGGGGAGGCTCGTGCAACCCAGGCCGCGGGTGACAAAGAGGCAGTCAGCCCCCTTCCGGTAGAGACCTGCGAGGAAGGGGGAGCGTTCCAGGGCCGCATTGTAGAAGGGGCTGAGGTTCACCTGGCCACCATGAGTATGGGCGGCCAGGGTGAGGCGGGCGCCCTCCTGGAGCAGGGTCGGCCACTGCTCCGGATCGTGGCAGATCCCGATCCGGAAGCCCGACGGCCATGGTTTCTGAGCCCAGGCTGCACGGTAGGGCTCCTGTCCCTCGATGGGAAAGCGTTCGCCCAGGAGCAGGAGCTGCTGTCCCTGCCTCTGGATGACCAGGCTTTGATCGAGGAGCATCACCCAGCCGTGGCGCCGCAACCGCTCGGCCACCTCGTCGGTCTGGGAATACTGGTCGTGGTTTCCGGGCACGCCGACGAGACCATCCGGCAGGTGAAGGTGCTTGAATGCTTCGCCCGTGCGCTCCGCTTCTTCAGGCCAGTAGGACACGAAATCGCCCGCCCCCACCAGCAGGTCCGCGGGCACCTGGTCGACGGCCTGCGCCCAGCGTCGCAGAGTGCGCGTGCCAGCAAAGGTGCCCGCATGGACGTCCCCGAGCAGGATGATGCGGTAACCCTCAAAGGCGGGTGGCAGGTCAGGGAAGCTCAGGCTCTGTTCTGTGAGGACTGGAGGGCCATAGGCCTCGCCCAGGCCCCAGGCATAGGTGCTGAGGATCAGGCTGAATCCGAGCAGTCTCACGGCACGCTTCCAGGGGAGGATGCGGGCGGCCACTTCGACGGCAGTGACGGGGCCGAGAACCAGGTGGAGGCAGAGCCAGGTCGCCACGGGTGAGAGGGCCCAGATCCCGGAAATGCTGAGGCTGCGGTTGTCTGAGGCGTACCAGGCGAACCAGATGGCGTCGAGGAGGAGTGCTGCCAGGGCCCCGACCTTTCGTGGGCGGCTGGGGAGCAGGACCAGACAGATGACCTGGGTCATGAGCCCCATCAACACCAGCAGGAGGTGGCTTGATTTCATGCCTTCCTCGACCAGGACAGGATGCGAAGGGAGGGCGTTCGAACCACGGGCAGATGTCCTGACAGGATGGAATTGGTTTTACGGCTCACGTGCCCCAGGGGCGGAGCGGGTGACAGCTCAGCCCATCATGGCAGGTCTGTTCGCGGCCATCCTGGGTGCCGCTGGAAAGGCCGACCTTTGGGCCTAGGTTGATGGTGGTATCATTCCGAAAGGTAAGGAAAATATTGTAAGACATTGGTAATTACCGATAAATTTTACTACCATAGTCGATATCGTGTTCTCCCTTCGTTCCCACCTTCTGGAGGCCCCAATGTCCACCAATCAAGGATCCAATTTGCGTGCTTCCCTGGGATTGTGCCTACCGTCGGCCCAGCTTGCCCGTCCTGGGATCTGGGTGCTTCGTCCCCTGGCTGCTGTTGGTGCGTTGTTGGTCCTTAGTGCCTGCGCATCGCCTGGAATGAAGCTGGATGTTAAGCCGGGCAGGCAGGAGACCACGTCCCAGGTTGAAGGTCTCAGTGTCCGGTTGCACTCCCTCAGCTCTGAAGTCTTGAAGGCAGCCCAGCCTCCGGCGGCCGACCCCAAGGCCCTGGAAGTCCTGACCGGAACTCCCACGCCCTACCGGATCGGGCCCCAGGATGCCCTCCTGGTGACGGTCTGGGACCACCCAGAAATCACCCTGCCCCTGGGCCAGTTCCGCCAGGACGCCTCCTCCGGCATCGTCGTAGACGAGGGTGGACAGATCTACTTCCCCCACGTCGGCAGCTTCAAAGTGGCTGGCATGACCACCACCCAGCTACGGGAAGCCATCACCACCCGCCTCGCCAAGGTGTTGCAGAATCCTCAGGTCGACGTGAAGGTCATCGCCTACCGCTCCCAGAAGATCTACATCGGGGGGGAAGTGAAGACGCCGGCGGTCTACAACGTCACCGATGTCCCCTTTACCCTGGCGGAAGCCGTCAACCGGGCTGGCGGATTCCTCCCCACGGCCGATGACAGTCGCCTCCTGCTGACCCGGGGCGACAAGGCCTGGCGCCTGAACTTCCCGGCCCTCCTCGCCTCCGGGAACCGCATCGGCCAGATCCTGCTGCAGGACGGGGACTCCCTGCAGGTTCCCAACAGCCTGGAAGCTCCCGTCTACATGATGGGTGAACTGGTGAAGCCCGGGACTCTGCCCATGGTGCACGGCAACCTCTCCCTGGCCCGGGCCCTCTCGGAGGCGGGCGGCATTCAGGGGGCGACGGCCGATGCCCGCTCCATCTATGTCATCCGTCAGGGCAGCACCCTCAGTGAGGTGGATGTCTTCCACCTGGACGCGCGTAACCCCACCACCATGGTCCTGGCCGATCGGTTCCCCCTGGGGCCCCGCGACATCGTGTATGTGGATGCGGGGACTCTCGTCCGCTACAGCAGGGTCATGAACCTGCTGCTGCCCACCATCACCACGGTTGTCTCCGGGGCGGAAGCCTTCTATCTGGTCAAATCCGTGAAGTGACCTGGCTCTGAGGCCTGTCTGCCCACTTCCGCACCCACTCCTAACCCAGGCTCTCTCCTTGGCTTCAGATCCTTCCATCCGCTCCATACTCGTGCTCTGCGAGGGCAACCACTGTCGTACGCCCATCGCCGAGGCGCTGTTGAAGTCTCGGTTGGGATCGGCCATCCGGGTCAGCTCAGCGGGCTTGATGGCGCTTGTGGGCCAACCTGCCGACCCCGAGGCGGTCCGCCTTATGACTGCACAAGGCATTGATATTTCTTCGCATCGGGGGCAGCAGGTCACGCCAGAGATGGCCTGTGAGGCTGACCTCATCCTTGTGATGGATTCCAAGCAGAAGGAGTGGTGTACTCAGGTCGTCCCCAGCGCCCGGGGGCGGATCTTTCTCCTGGGACACTGGCTGTCTGTTCCTCCTTGCGAGATCGCGGATCCCTTCCGCCAAGATCGCGAGGCCTTTCAGCGAGCCTTCGAGGACATACAGCGCTCCGTTTCAGCCTGGGTGCCCCACCTCATCACTGAACAAAGGCCTGCATGACATCCCTTCCCGCTCACCCACCGCAACTCGCACAAGCAGCGGCTCAGCCGCGGCCAGCCCGCGGGCCCCAGCAAGCCCCTGAGGTGGACCTCCGCGAGTGGCTGATGAACCTCTGGTCGGGACGCTACCTCATCCTGGGCAGTGTGCTGGTCTCCCTCGCCCTGGGCTCCTTCTACATCTGGCGGATCACCCCGATCTACCAGGCCGACGCCCTCCTGAAGATCGAACCTCCCAAAGCCGCGCGGGATTCCGATGCGGCCTATGCTCGCATGGAAGGGATGTTCTCTGCCCCCTCGGACGCTTCTACGGAGATCGAGATCCTTGGCAGCAACCTCGTGCTTGGGCGCACTGTCGAAGCACTGGATCTCGACATTGCGGCCCAGCCCAAACTGTTCCCCTTCATCGGGGAGGCGCTGGTGCGGGGCAAGGCCGATGCGCCCAGGCTGGAGGTGGAGATCCTCTCCATCCCTGAATACATGCGCGGCCTGGCCTTCCAGGTCAGAGCCCTGGCGGATGGTTCCTTCACCTGGGTGTCACCGACGACAACCCCGGCCAAGGGGAACCCTGGGGCCACCTATCCTCTGGGGCTTCCGCTGGCCAAGGGGCGGGTCGGAGAGACCCTTGTCGCCTCCTACGGCGGCGAATCTTTGAGGCTGAAAGTCCGGCGCATGGTGGCGAAGCCTGGCGAGTCGTTCCAGGTGTATCGCAAGCCCATGTTGGGTGCCATAGGTGAGCTGAAGAGTGGATTGGAGGTCGCGGAAAAGGGGGCCACCCAGCCGAACAGATCCACAAATCTACTGGCGCTCACCTACAAGCACCCTGATCCGGCCAAGGCTGCTGAGATCCTCAACGAGATCATGAAACAGTACGTGCGCCAGAACACCGAGCGGAAGACCGAGGAGATCGCTACGGCCATCGACCTGCTGCAGAAGCAACTTCCGGGGGTCAACTCGAAGCTCAAGACTTCCGAGAACCAGATGAACGGCTTTCGGTCCCAGGCTGGTGCAGTGGACGTCTCCAGGGAGGCCGACCTGGCGCTGCAGCAGAGCGCTAGCCTGGCCGCCCAGATCTCGAGTCTGAAGCAGAAGAAGCAGGAACTGCTGCGCACCTATCAGCCCCAATCGGACGTCGTGATGACCCTGGATGCCCAGATCGGGAAGCTGGAGGGAGAAGCAACTGCGGTGAATCGGAAGGTGCGCTCTCTGCCTGGCACCCAGCAGGCTGTGACCCGGCTGTCGCGGGATGTCCAGGTCAATTCCGAGCTGTACACCACGATCCTGAACAACATCAAGCAACTCCAGGTGACTCAGGCCGGGGAGGCCCACAACGGCTCCCGCGTGGTCGACCTGGCCATGCCAGGGCTGAGGCCCATCAAGCCCAAGAAGGAGATGCTCCTGGCTGTCTTCTTCGTCCTGGGTCTCCTGGTGGGCGGGAGCCTCGTCCTGGGGCGGCTTGCGCTTTGGCAGGGGGTGGAGGATCACCGGATCATCGAGTCCAAGTTGGGGCTTCCGGTCTTCGTGACCGTTCCCCACAGCAAGGCCCAGGAAGAACACTATAAGGCGCTCAGTGAGAGCCGGCCGGGGAGTCACCTCCTGGCCCAGAACGACCCCGAGGACCTGGCCACCGAAAGCCTCCGGAGCCTTCGCACCATGCTCCGGTTCTCCATGGTGGAGACTACCAACCGCGCCATCATGATCACGGGGCCCGCGCCCAAGGTCGGGAAATCCTTCCTGAGTTGCAACTTCTCCGTGGTTCTGGCCCAGGCCGGCAGCAAAGTGCTGGTCATCGATGCGGACATGCGCCGGGGCAGCCTGCACAAGTATTTTGGCCTGCCGCACCGCATGGGTGGACTCTCTGAGGTGATCGCCGGCATGACCACCTGGCAGGAAGCCATCCACGAGACTGAGATCCCGGGACTGCACATCATGAGCTCTGGGAGGATTCCAAAGAATCCGGCCGAGCTGCTGATGGCTGCTGCCTTCGGGGAATTCGTGGCCGCCGTCTCCAGTGAATACGACTATGTGGTACTCGACGCGCCCCCTCTGCTGCCCGTCACCGACGCCAGCATCATCGGCTCCAAGGTGGGCACCATCCTCCTGGTGGCCAAGTGCGGGCAGCACAGTCTGGATGAGATCCGGACCTGCCAGAACCGCCTGGAGGCGAATAACCTGCCGCTGAAGGGATGTGTATTCAATGACATCCTCCCCACGGGGCTGGGCTACTTCGATCAGAGCTACCGCTACGCCTACCACTACAAGTATGGGCAGTCCTGAATGTCTCAGGGGTGACCGGATCTGAGCCGCGCCCACCGGCCGGTTCCGGGAATCCCATCCTGTGCGGGGGAGTTGGTTGAGAGTCCTCATCCTGACGACAACCATGGCGCCCTACCGCGTCAATCTCTTCAATGAGCTCGGTCGTTACTGTGATCTGACCGTCTGCTTCGAGCAGCAGAATGAGGCGTCCCGGGACACGACCTGGTTCGCCACGGCCGGCAGCGGCTTCAAGACCATTCGCTTGAAATACTGGGACCAGCCTCTCGGGCGCGTGAAATTCGATGTCCTGAACTACCTGAAAAAGCGGGATGTCGACCTTGCCATAGCCTACGAATACAGCACCGTGACCGGGATCCTGTTCATCCTGGCGTGCCGGTTGAAGGGGGTCCCCTACATCCTCAACTGCGATGGGGCCCTCTTCGAGAAGACCTCCTTCAAGGACCATTTCAAACGGTTCCTCATCAAGGGGGCTGCCGCCTGTTTTGCCAACGGCGACCATGCCCGACGATACTTTCTGCAGTTCGGGGCGCGGGAAGCAGCCATCTACCCCCATCACTTCACGTCCCTGTACGAGAAGGACATCCCGCTGGAGCTGAAGGGCCGGGCCGAGAAGGAGCACCTGAGGAAGGAGCTCCTGCCTGACCCGGTTTCCAGGGTGGTCCTCACTGCGGGCCGTTTCATCAGGAGCAAGCGGATTGATGTGCTCATCTCCGCCTGGGCGGCCATGCCCTCGGACTGGCTGCTGGTCATCGCCGGGTCGGGTGAATTGGAAGGTGAGTACCGCCGGCAGCTGAAGGAACTCGACCTGGAGAACGTCCTGCTGACAGGGCACCTGGGCCCCGCGGCTCTGAGCCAGTGGTATCAAGCCTCCGATGTGTTCGTGCTGCCCACCGAATCGGATGTCTGGGGCCTGGTTGTCAACGAGGCTCTGGCGGCCGGGCTTCCTGTGATCACCACCGACAAATGCATCGCTGGCCTCGAACTCATCGTGGATCATGAGAATGGCTACGTCCTCCCGGTGGGTGATGTCGGGTTGCTCGTCGGCAGGCTCAAGGCCCTGCTCGGCGACGAGCGGGAACTGTCGCGACTCGCGACGAACGCCTTGAGGTCCATCCAGGGACATACCTATGAGGCCTGCGCCAAGGCTCATTTCGAGGTCATGCAGCAGCTGCTTGGAAGCGGTTCCACGGGCCCTCATCCACCCCACGAGCAGGAGCGGACTTGAGCACCAATGGGATCATGCTGATCGTCAACGCGGATGACTTCGGTCTGCGCGACTCCTGCACACGTGCCATCGGGGAGGCCTTCTCGAAAGGGCTCATCAGCAGCACGACGATGTGCGCCAACGGCTCTCATTTTCAGGATGCCTGCGAAATTGCCATGACCATGCACCTGGAGGACAGGATCGGAATCCACCTCAACCTGACGGAGGGCCGCCCCCTGACGGCGGGCATCCGGGAGTCGCGGAAATTCTGCGACGAGCAGGGGCAGTTCCACGGGCGGCTGGACCGGCTTGCTCCCCTGTCCAGGCAGGAGCGGGTCCTTGTCTCCCAGGAGCTCAGCGCCCAGGTCGAGCGGATGCGCAGGGCAGGTCTCCCCATCACCCATGCGGACTCCCACCATCATGTCCACACGGGCCTGTTCCTGGGCCCGGTTGTGGTCGAAGTCTTGAAGCAAAGCCGGATCACGAAGGTCCGCCTCCATCGCAATATCGGGGGGATCTCCCTTCCCAAGCGGCTGGTCAAATGGGGCTTCAACCTCTACCTGAGGCTCCATGGTTTCGCTGTCGTGCAGCGCTTCGGCTCCTTCGCGGATTACAGTTCCCTCCGCGATCCAGACCGGACCAGTCTCGAGATCATGGTGCACCCGGACTATGACCAGGATGGAAACCTGATCGACGACGTGGCCTATGATCCTTCGCAGATCAGCAGGACGCTGCAGCAGGAGTTCGACAAGCTGGGCACACGCCAGCTGCGGTCCTATGCCGAGTTGTAGTTTCAGCCTGGGGTCGTCGTGATGGCGTTGCTCAGGATTAGCATGCTCTAGGCCTCGGTCGGGGGCTTGTCCAGCTGGAATCGGTACCTGTTCATCCACCGGCCCTTGGACCTTTCATAGGAATCGGCCAAGACGAAGCCCAGCTTCAGATAGAACCGGTTGACGCCTTCGTTGCCCGCCGCGTCCGTGGTGAGGACAATGATCTTCGCCCTGCTTCGGGCCCCTTCGATGAAAACTGCAGCCAGGCCCTGTCCAATTCCCTTGCCGCTGCAATCCGGGTGGACCGCGATGGAGGAAAGCTCGCAGAGATCCTTATCGTCTTCGCGGATGGACCGCCAGACCTCGCCATAACTGGCGAGCACACGAGGCAGGAGGCTCAGGCGGGACAGGACTCGGGTGGCCACAATCAGGGCGATGGACAGGCGCTCCGCTTTCATTCGCAGGTAGAATTCCCCCGGATGCAGGAAACCAGCTGCGAAGCCTTCCAGTCCGGCGTTGCCTTGCTTCAGCCAGAACACATGGTCGGGATAGCTGAGGATGCGGCGGTAGAAGTTCGCCAGGAACCTTGGTCCGAGTGCCGTCATGAAGAAATCCGGGAAGGCAGCCTGGTGGATCCGTACGATCTCTGGGAGATCCGCAACCTGAGCCTGCCGGTATCCATTCGTCATAAGCAGCCTCCCCGGGAGGGCAGGGGGGACTTCAGATCGAGGCGGAGGTGGAGCATGCGCGGGAAACGCTTGGCCTCCACCTCCACAAAATGGAGGGCCACCAGATCTGACAGGTCGCTCATCTGGAACGGCGCGATTTGTATCTCCCGCCCATCAGGCAGGGGATGGTGGGTCATCGGCAGGGAGGTCATTGTCTGATCTTTGCAGAAGGGCTGTCTGGAAGGCTCGATAAGGGTTCACCATCTGATGTGACAAGGGGAGCGTGGAACCTCGGGTTGCTTGCATTTGGCATAAAGAGTCATGCCGTTTCACCAAGGCGCAAAGGCTTTTCCCGGAAAGTGTACCGGGCCTGGACTATGGGTGCGGGCTTCCAATCAAAGCCTGTGCCTTTCTCCATAGATCGTTTTGAGGGAATCGGCGGGCTAGCTGTCGCAAGACAAAACGGCCCCCGCAGTCTAATAATGGGCGAACCATAGGGTTCAATTCGATGGCTTCATTAATCTCGACCAGTTCATACCCCATTTGATGCTTGAATCGGTCCAATCCTGGCGTGGGATCCATCGCCTTCAACCCGTAGTTGATGCATGTCACCCCAGGATCAGCCAACTTGGCCTTAGTCACAGAGAACAACAAGGCATTGTTCGGATACTGGTTGAGCAGAGCTGAATCTGAATCCTGCTGAAGAATATAATAACAATCCCCCACTCTGGCCCCGATCAGGAATGCCGCCAGACGCTCCCCTACAAAGGCACCCCAGGCCTCAACCGCAGGTACCAGCGCCCCGGCGTCACAAACCCTCGTCCACCTTTTGGGGCCACCCTTCGGGAGGCCCCGTCCCTGCCTTTGATAGGTGTCCATCACCAGGGAAAGCCCCAACCTGGCAAGCGTTTGAAATTCCATCTGAACCACCCGGCATAGTTCCAACCCCCGCCGGGTCTGGTTCCGCGCCTTCGAAGCCAGCGCAGGCAAGTCATAGGCCTTGTTGCTGCAAAGAAAGAGGCCGCCACGTCTTCCTCCATCCACCGCTGGACCCTGGTACCGCAGCAGAAGGGCTGGGCCATGCCAGAAAACATGGCGGCGGTCTTCAGGGGTTAACTCGCCCAGCTCATGGAACGGGAAGCGAAGAAAAGAAAATGGCTGCAACTCTACCCACCATCCTGATACCGAAGGCAGGACCTTCATTCCTTGGAGAGAGTAGTACCGGGCGAGTTGTTCAACCGCTTGTCCTGGGTTCACGCTATTCAACTGTCTACTCCCAGCGAAGCAAATGAACGGGGTCCCCAGGAATCGATCGGGTTGGCTCTCTCGTAAACATTACCTTCTCAAACACAGTAGTAGCAGAGAAATTATGGTGCGATTTTTATGAACAATGCCTGTTTGATCCCATCAAAGAACCCCCACACTTGGACAATGCCAGATGCCGAAGTAAACGCGTAATGAGAGACAGTCCCGGTGCTTTTCAACATCATACCAAACCCTAAATAGCTATGGTTTCTAATGAGCGGACGGAGTGCGACAATCATATCTTCATATATAAGAGGTTAGTTGTAAAATATGATAAGGGCCGCTCACCCAGATTCCACCCGAAAGACTTGGCTAATCCTGGGGAAAATGTCATCAATACAAAGGAGTTCTCGCTATCACACCGTGGAGCTTGGGGCTGGATTTCTCTCGCCTCCGAACCGTTCAACCTGCGCCTGTCCCAAAATCAAGATTGAATCGCTCGGAAAACTTGGCACTCACCAAGTCAGTCAGTTGTTGCGATAATTATTCCTATCAAGTGGTGCATAGCCTGAAAAAATTCAGGTGAGAGGGAGAACTTCAACATGTTTGACTATTTCATTTTAGGATATTTCCTTATGAAAGAGGCTTCAGCGACCGGGGAGTTGGGAGCGCTGATCAAGCGTCAGGTCTTCCGCGATCGATTGGTGACACCGGTAGAAATGGACCTAACCGTTCCCCTGCCGGGAGGAGGTCTGCCTGCA
The DNA here is from genome assembly GCA_903913215.1 of uncultured Holophagaceae bacterium. GTDB lineage: Bacteria > Acidobacteriota > Holophagae > Holophagales > Holophagaceae > Geothrix. The sequence goes on along the minus strand of CAIWKE010000003.1, from coordinate 235,929 downwards.
AATTCCGAGTTCCGAATTGTGGGACTTGAACTGGATGATATTCAGGCAGGGAAATGGAATTTCTCCATCCGCAGTCGTCGAATACGAGCCCTGCGCAGTATCAAAAGGGGAATCCGAGGCTTTGCCCTGGTTCAAGGAAATTTGATTGTAGGGGATATTTGGTGCGTCATTCCCCGGCCAGGAAAACCGGCCGAACATCCCGACTTAACAATGCTAGGGCTGACTTGCAAGGAGAACGAGGCCTTTGCATTGGATATGTTGATCGATCCATCCTATCGCGGGAAGAACCTTGCCGTACCTCTGCAACGCACCATTCAACAAACTCTGAAAGACGAAGGGTTTGTAAAAATGTATGGCGCATATTATGACGATAACTTGCCGTCGGTGTGGATGCACCGTGTACTGAAATTCAAAGAACTACCCAAAAGGCTGACATCCCGGTTCATTATTTTCAGCAGTGCCCGACCAGCAAGCCAGGCAGAAATAGAAGCCAGGCAGAAAATCATCAAACGGACTGCGAAAATTAAGACCTAATTCATTTGTTCAGAAGCGCTAGCTATTCCAGGGCACCAGACTTCTGCTTATGGACAACAAATTGGGCGATGGCGGAGGCCGTCTCGAAGTTGTCAGGCAGCAGTTCGTCATCAGAAATCTTGATGGCAAATTCTTTCTCCAGCAACGAGACCAGTTTGAAGATGCCCAGCGAATCGATCAGGCCCGATTCAAGGAGCGAGTCGTTGTCAAAATCGATGTCGTTTCGGTCCGGTGCGATCTCGATTCTTAATAAGCTCACGATCGAGCCTCGAAGCTTTGTATCCATTCCGTCTCCCATGCTGCTCAATTAATCCCTTGTTCTAGCCTTGGTCAAGAAGGAGCTGTTTCTTGTCTACCTTGCCGTTGATCGTGCTCGGCAAGTGCTCCACAAGTGTGAGTTGGTCGATGACCATGTGCTTTGGAAGGCGCTCTGCACAGTGCTTCCTGACGGCCGCAAGAGCCGGTTCTTCACCGGTCACGCACAGAACCGCTACGATCTTTGCATCAGATCCAGAGCCGACCACGATGACTGCCGCCTCCCGAACCATCGGGAATTCACGAAGGGCAGCCTCAATTTCAGCCAGCTCCACTCGGTGGCCCTTCACCTTGACCTGATCGTCGATTCGACCCAGGAACTCCAGGTTCCCGTCGGGGAGACTCCGGACAATGTCCCCGGTGCGATACATCTTGCGGGGGCCATCTATCGAAAAAGGATCCTGGATGAATCGTTCCGCCGTGAGTTCGGGCCGATTTAGGTAGCCTCTCGCAACCCCTATTCCACTGATATAGAGCTCCCCTTCATCTCCACTGGGCACGGGGTTCAAGGCCGAATCGAGAACGTACAGATCCATGTTGTAGATGGGGCGTCCGATCGGGACGCTGTGCCCGAGCTTGACCCCTTCGGCCACCTCGAACACGCAGCAACCTACGACCGTCTCGGTGGGTCCATACTCATTGAACAGCTTGGTATTGGGAGCATGACTCCGCCAGAATTCGAGCCCTTTGGAAAGTAGATTCTCCCCGCCAATGACGAACGAATGAGTCCAGTTCATGGCCCTCTCAGGATCGACACGTTGGCTGAGGAGCTCAAGGTGCAGTGGGGTCAGTTTGATCAGGCTCAGATCTTGGTGCGTCGAAGAAGTGTGGCTCAAGCTCCCAATTCCAATCGATGGTGGAAGGAGAATCGTCGTTCTACCCGCGACGAGCGGCGCCAGAAGGCTCGTGACGGTGAGATCGAAGGACAGTGAGCTGTGCACCGGGGATCCAGACCCCGCGCCTACGGCATATCGGTCCAGGCACCAGGACAGGTAGTTCACGACCCCACGATGCTCGACCAGGGTTCCCTTAGGTTTGCCTGTTGATCCCGAAGTGTAGATGACATAGGCGAGATTCTGCGGATCCACCTCGATGTCCAGCCGTTCTCCGGAGGATTGCGCGATCTGAGCGGCATCCGTGTCGAGGAAGAGTAGGGTCGAGGTCTGGCCCTCCAGAGACTTCCTTTGACGTTCCATGGTCAATATGACTTGGGGTTTGCAATCGGCAATCATGGAATCCAGGACCATCGGTGGATACTGCGGGTCCAGGGGCACATAGGCCGCTCCCGCTTTCAGCGCGCCAAGCACCGCAACCACGAGTTCAATCGATGGCTCCGCGCAAATCCCGACCAAAGACTCAATGCCGACGCCAGAAGCTACGAGATGACGAGCAAGGCGATTGCTCCGATCATCGAGTTGTTCGTACGTCAGCACCTCTTGTCGGTATGCGACTGCAATATTCTGTGGCGTCTTCATCGCCTGAGCCATGAACGCCTGATGGATGCAGCCAGCCCCGTGAATTGTTGCCTGTTCACGCGAACCACGGAGAATGGAACTGTTGCTCACGCTTCTCCCGCCGGTTAGAGACCGAGACACTGACTGATGATATTTCGCTGAATTTCCGAGGTTCCCGAGGTGATCGTCGAAGGGATCGCATCGCGCAGGAATCGTTCGATCTGATATTCAGTCATGACCCCGTTGCCGCCGTGAATTTGTATGGCATCAAGAGACGACTCGATTGCAGCTTCGCTGATGGCGATCTTCGCCATCGAGACCTCTTTATCGGCATTCAGATTTTGGTCGAGCATCCAGCAGGCACGATGGAGCAGCATGCGGGCGGCATCGAGGCGAATACTCATGTTCACGATCTTGTGCGAAATGGCTTGGTTCTTACCGATCGCTTTGTTCGCCTGGCTGCGGGTTTTGGCAAACTCGACAACCCTTTCGAGTTGGCGCTGCATCGCCCCGGTATATACGGCAAACTCGCAGCTCCGTTCCCACAGCATCGACTGCTTGAAGATCGTGTGCCCTTGCCCTTCGGCGCCCAGCCGGTAGTCGACGGGTATGCGGCATTCATCAAGGTATAGAGAGCTGGTCGGGGATGTGCGCAGCCCGATTTTGTCGAACGGTTCACCCAGGCGCAGCCCCGGGGAGTCTCGCTCGACGATGAAGGCGGACACACCCATGAATCCGCGCCGCGGGTCTGTTGTCGCAAAGACCACGAACACATCAGCGATGGGACCGTTCGTCACATAGGTCTTCTCCCCGTTCAGGACATAAGAGTCCCCCTCGCGGCGAACACGGCATTTCAGGGAAAAAACGTCGGAGCCTGCTTCTGATTCGGTGATCGCATTGGCTCCGATGCAGGAGCCGTTCGCCATTGAGGGAAGAAATTTTTGCCGAAGCTCTTCTTTGGCCCAGGCCGCGATTGGTAAAGCTCCGGCGAATAAATGCGAAGCCAGGGAGAACACCAAGCCTGTGTCTTCGCAGCCCTGGGCCAGAGACTCAAGTACGACCGCCGTCGTGAGGTGGTCGAGTCCAAGTCCGCCATAGGCTTCGGGGATGCTGAGCCCAGGGAGACCGAGCTCACCGCAGAGTTGCCACTCCTTCCGGCCAAATTCATGCGCCCGATCGCGACTCAACACATCCGAATTGAGCTCGCGTTTTGCAAAGCTCAGGACATGGCTCTGTAGTGTTTTTTGAGTTTGAGTCAGCGCGAAATCCACGCCTGGATCATAGCGGAGTTTGCCTTCGCGGGAACAATGATTACATCCTGCCATGTTTGGATGAGAAAAAAACGAGCTCACTCATGGTCGAGGACTACAAGGCGAACCCCACCGAACCCGAAACCTTGATCATGAAGACCCGCAAGGGCTTCGAGTACGGCTTCAACGCCCAACTCGCGGTCATGGCGGACCGGATCATCCTGGCGGTGAGCGTCACGACAGGGCTGGCAAAGCCCCCTCCAGTCTTCCTCGCGATTCAGAAGGACTCGAGGCAGTGGTGCGGCCTCGCCACGTTCCAGGGTAAATTCATCGCCGCCGACATTGCCCATAAATCAGACCTTGGAAGAACCCAGAACCTTACCGATCTGGCAGGATTTCGCCGGCCAGGCCTGTGGCCTTCAGATCGAGGCGAAGGTGCACCATGCGCTCAGAGCTCTTAGCCTCCACCTCGACAAAACCGAACCGCTTGTTGAGGGCTTTGGCCGCCACGTTCTCTCGGCGGACGGCCGTGGTCACGGCCACTACCTTCCAGTCCTGGCAGGCCTGGATGGATGCCTGCTTGAGGAATCGGCCAATGCCCCGGCCTCTGAACTCCGGAGCGATGCAGGTGAATGCGATTTGGCCCTCATTCCCGACTGGACGCGACCACCTGGAGAAGAGCAGGACGGCCAGTCGCCCTAGCCAGTCGGGACGGAAAGCGAGCCAGGGCCTCCTGAGGAGGCCGAGCAGGGCTGAGCCTTTGCCTGCTCTGAGCATCGGGATGTTGTAGGGGTGATCCGAGAAGGCCGTGAGGCCGACGAGGCGATCCCTGACCCTGGCGCTCAGTACGAGGGTCCTTGGAGAACTGAGGAACCAGCGGTAGGCATCCCAGATGAAGGGCTCTCCGAGCAATATGGCGAAGTGGTCGGAGCGGGTGAAGCAGGCGAGATGCAGCGCCACGAGGTCCGGTAGTTCACTCGGCAGGGCCGGTGCAATGCAGAGTTCCTGCCCATCTGGCAGCGGGTGGTATGCCTTCAACGGGGACGGCAAAGATCCACCCATCAAACGGTCTCCCTGCAGGGTTGGGGCAGGTCTGGGAACTGCTGGGCCGATGGCCATCTCATCTGGCATAAACTCAAACACCTCCTCCTCCCCTGAGGGCTGAATGATCCAGTGGCCGGGAGAGGCCTGGAACCTTCGCGGCCCTCAGTTGTACTGATAGCAACCCCTGGTTCGAACCACACGACAACCCTGACACCAGAGCCATTCCGCGAATATTTCCGGCGTCATTCTGCCCACTGGGGACCAGAGCTTTAGGCATTCTCAGTCCAAATTCGACTCATGGTTGCTCCTCGTCGGGGAGAGGGGGGGCCTTCAGCTCCTCAAGAGATTTAACCATGCTGTGCGGAAGGATGGGGCGATGGCTCCCAGCCAGGCTGGGGCTGAGTTGCCTAACGCACCAGCAGGGAAGGGGGCGCGGTGCAGGGCTATCGCGTCGGCAATTTATTCATGGTCATCAGCCTGATCGGCTTTGATCCAGACCGCACTCAAGGTTGGCCAGGGTGCCTCAGGAGGAGACCTGCCGGGTGCGCCCGGTCCGGGGCGCCCCGGTCGTGCCTGATCTCAGAGATTCAGCAGTCGGGCCTTGCATTCACAGTGGCGGGAAAGGCCGAAGCAGGATGAAATGGTTTCAGGCTCACCGACAGTGCCCACCAGCTGTCGGCATGGAAAAAAGGGATACCAAACATCCATTGTCTAGGATTGAAACCACAACAATTCGAGGCTCCATTGTTCGCTACCGTTTCAAGAACCAGGATGGGTGGAATCAACGCCCAGGCTGACCTGCGCTGCCTCCAGACTTTGAGGGCCCAAGCCCCTGCGTCGAGGCGAGCATGAGCGCATATCCCACGCCCGGCAAGCTGGCCAACCCTGGCCGCCCCTCCCATGTTCTGATGATGACCGCGTACTACTGGCCCATCCTATGCGCCGCGACTCACCTCAGCAAAGATCTGGCTGAGGGCTTGGCAGAGGGCGGTTACCAGGTCACCGTCCTGTCCAACCGCCCCGCCTCGGGAGCCAGTCCCATCCCAAGGAGCCCGGGCTTCAACGGGAATATCCACCGGTGCTGGAATCCCTTCATCCGGCGGATGGGAGTGCTCGCCAAGGGCTTTGAGTACCTCTGGTTCCTGGCCTTCTTCTTCTTCCGGGGCTTGGCCGTGCCCAAGGTGGACCTGCTCTTCGTCCCCTCCACCCCGCCCCTCGCTGGCCTCGTTGGCGCCCTGCTGGCCCGCCTGAAGGGGGCCAAAATGGTATACAGCCTGCAGGACATCTTCCCGGATTCGGCGGTGGTTGCTGGCATGCTTCCCGCGGGTGGGATGGCCTACCGAATGCTAAGGAAGGCGGAGCTGGCCAGCTATCGAGTTTCTGATCTGGTCGCGACCATCAGTCCCTCCTTCTCCACCTATGTGGAGCAGGCCGCCCCCGGCACCGCCGTGGCGACAATTCCCAACTGGGTCGACACCGAGCACATCCAGCCCAGGGCGAGTGCGGAGGACCGACTGGTCCGTCACTACCGCTGTGGTGGGGCCTTCGTGGTCCAATATGCGGGCAACATGGGTTTCGTCCAGAACCTCGAGATCGTGTTGAAGGCCGCCGAATACCTGCGGGGTGAACCCGGGATCCGCTTCGTCCTCCTCGGTGACGGCAACGCCAAGAAGTCCCTGGAAGAACAGGTCCGCAGCAAGGGCATGTCCAACGTCGACTTCCTTCCCATGCAGCCCCTGGAGCGGGTGCCGGCGGTCTACAACGCCTGCGATGTGGGCGTGATCCCCCTGAAGCCGGGTGCGGCGGAGATTGCCGTTCCCAGCAAGACCTGGAACTACCTTGCTGCGGGTCGGCCTGTGCTCTGTTGTGTGGAGGAGGGCAGCTCCCTTGCCCAGGTGATCCAGGAAAGCCGCTCCGGCTCGGTGCTGTCCCCCGAGGATCCAGAGTCTCTGGCCCAGGCCATCCTCGCCTATCGGGACTCACCCAGTCGCGTCCAGACCGAGGGACTTCAGGGCCGGGCCTATGTGGAAGCGCACCTCTCCCGCCGAGTCGCCATCGCAACCCACATCCGGCTGTTCGACGAATTGCTCGGCAAGTCCAGCGGGGGTACCGACCCGCAGCTCGGCTTGCTCGGAGACCAAGGCTGAATCCCTCTTGTGTGTAATTACGCCCCCTGCCTTGACCCTGGCCCAGGTGACAACGCTGGCCCTGAACTGAAGGATCTGACATGCGGAAGGAATTTCTCTCCTACAATCCCCCGACCATCGGCGAGGCTGAACGCGCGGGGGTGATGGAAACGCTCTGCACTCCCTGGGTGACCACTGGCCCCAAGACCGTGGCCTTCGAGGGGGAATTGAAGACCTATCTGGGGGCCCCGGCGGTGGTCGCCCTGAACTCCTGCACCGCGGGCCTCCACGTGGGCCTGGTGGCCCTGGGGGTGGGCCCCGGTGACGAGGTGATCGTCCCAGCCATGACATTCTGTGCCACGGCCAACGTCGTTGAGCACGTGGGGGCAAGGCCGATCCTGGTGGACGTTTGCCCGGACACCCTGACCATGGACCCGGAGGCCGTCAGGGCGGCCATCACGCCCCGCACCAAGGTGCTCCTGCCGGTGCACTACGGCGGCCACCCGGCCCACCTGGACGAGCTGGATGCGCTGGCGGCCCAGCATGGCCTGTTCCTCCTGGAAGATGCGGCCCACGCCATCTCCACCCGCTACAAGGGGCGCCTCATTGGATCCCGAGCCAACCTCGCGGCCTTCAGCTTCTATGCAACCAAAAACCTCACGACGGTCGAGGGAGGCTGCCTCACGGGGGAGCAGTCCCTCGTCGACAAGTCCCGGATCATCGGCCACCACGGCATGAACCGCGATGCCTGGAAGCGCTTCGACCGCTCCGGCTCCTGGTACTACGAGGTGGTCCTGCCCGGCTTCAAATACAACATGACGGACATGCAGGCGGCCATCGGTCTCGCCCAGCTCAAGCGGCTCGGCAGCTTCCAGGCACGGCGCCGGGAGGTGGTGGCTCGCTACGAGGCCGGTTTCAAGGATCTCACGGCCCTGGAACTCCCCGTGGAGCTGCCCTGGGCCCATTCGAGCTGGCACCTCTACGTGATCCGCCTGCGCCTGGAGCAGCTCCGGATCGACCGCAACACCTTCATCGACGAGCTGAAGTCCAGGAACATCGGCACCTCGGTCCACTACCTGCCGGTCCACATGCACCCCTACTACCGGGACAAGTATGGCTACCGGGCCGAGGACCTCCCCGTCGCGGCCGACGCTTACAGTCGGATGCTGAGCCTGCCGCTGCATGCCGCCCTCACGGATGAGGATGTCGACGACGTGATCCAGGCCGTACGCGAGCTGATCCTGTCCAATCTGGCCTAGCATGCCGAAGCGCCTCTTCGATCTCTTCTGGTCCGCCTTGGGGCTGGCGCTGCTGTCGCCTTTGCTGCTCCTGGTGGCCCTGGCGGTCAAAGCCGAGGACGGCGGGCCCGTCTTCTTCCGCCAGGTGCGCATCGGCCGGGGCGGACGCCCCTTCGGGATCTGGAAATTCCGAACCATGGTCGTGGATGCCGAGCGCCAGGGCCGTTCCATCACCGTGGGCCAGGATCCCCGGATCACTCGGATCGGGCGCCGCCTGCGGGCCACCAAGCTGGACGAGATTCCGCAGCTGCTGAATGTCCTGGTAGGAGAGATGAGCCTGGTGGGGCCTCGGCCCGAGGTGCCCCGCTACGTGGACCTCTACACGGAGTCCCAGCGCGCCATCCTGGCCCTGCGTCCAGGCATCACGGACCTGGCTTCCATCAAGTACCGGAACGAAAGTGAGCTGCTGGCCGAGGCCGAGAACCCCGACGAGACCTACATCCAGGTACTGCTGCCGGACAAGATCCGCATCAACCTGGACTACGCCGTCCGCGCAAACCTGCGCACGGATTTCCTGGTGATCCTCGCCACCCTTGGCCTCTACCCGGAGGCGAGGCTGCAGGGGGACCGGGCCTGATCAGGCTTTGCGCCACACGAAGCGGTTGACGAAGTCCACGTAGCTGAAGATGGCCCGGACCACTGTTTCGGAGACCTGGGGAGCGTCGTAGTCGGCCACGAGCCGCGTCCGGCGTCCGTCCCGGCGAGGGCTGGAGCGCAGCACCTGGAGGGCCTGCTCGACCCGGTCGATCTCCATGCCGGTCATGATCACGGCGCCCTCCTCCATGCCCTCGGGCCGCTCGTGGGCCTCGCGGAGATTCAGGGCCGGGAAGTCCAGGATGGAGGACTCCTCAGTGATGGTGCCACTGTCCGAGAGGACCAGGAAGGCCTGCTCCTGGAGCTTCACGTAGTCGAAGTAGCCGAAGGGCTTGATCAGCTCCACCAGGGCATCGGTCTGGTGTCCCCCGGACTCAAGCCGCTTGCGGGTGCGGGGATGGGTGGAGACGATCACCCGCTTGCCGTGGACCTGCGCGAGGTGGTTCAGGAGGGCCACGAACTTCGGCAGGTTCACGTCGGAATCAACGTTCTCTTCGCGGTGGCAGCTCACCAGGAAGTAGTCCTGGGGGGTCAGGCCCAGGCGCTGGAGGATGTCGGAGCCCGTGATCCCCTCGCGGTAGGCCTGGAGCACTTCCAGCATCGGGCTGCCGGTCTTGATGATGCGGTCCGTGGGCAGGCCTTCGCGCAGGAGGTTCTCCCGGCCGTGGCTGCTGTAGGGCAGGTTGATGTCCGCCAGATGGTCCACCACCTTGCGGTTGGACTCCTCGGGAACGCGCTGGTCGAAGCAGCGGTTCCCCGCCTCCATGTGAAAGATGGGGATCTTGCGGCGCTTGGCGGGCAGGACCGACAGGCAGCTGTTGGTGTCGCCCAGCACCAGCAGAGCATCCGGCTGCTGGGCCTCGAGCACCTTGTCGACCCGGGCGATGATGTTGCCGATGGTCTCGGCGAGGCTGCCCCCCGCGACCTCCAGGAAATGGTCTGGCTTGCGCAGGCCCAGTTGCTCGAAGAAGACCTGGTTCAGCTCATAGTCGTAGTTCTGGCCAGTGTGGATGAGCTGGTGGTCGGCCACGGCCTCCAGGCGGGTGATGACCCGGGAGAGCCGGATGATCTCCGGGCGCGTGCCGACGACTGTGACGATGCGAAGCTTCTTCATCGGGCGAACTCCGGCTGGAGGCCGCGTTCGGCCATGGCATCCCGGACGCAGTCGAGCGAGAGCAGGAGCTCCTTGATCTCGGACATCGAGAGGCGGTAGGCGTTGTGAGAGTGATACTCCTCGCTCTGCGAGACCTCGACGTTGCCCTCGGAGAAATACTTGGAATAGTTGAGGTCCCGCGAGTCGGCAGGCACGCTGAAGTAGTCTCCCAGGTCATCAGCCCGCACCCGCTCTTCCCGGGAGAGCAGGCTCTCGTAGCGCTTCTCGCCATGCCGGGTGCCGATGACTTCGACCTCATTCTCCGCCTGGAGGAGTTCCTTGATGGCCTGGGCCAGCTCCCGGATGGTGGAGGCGGGGGCCTTCCGCACGAAGGTGTCGCCGTTCTGTCCGTGGGTGAAGGCGAACTCCACCAGCTCGACCGCGGTGTCCAGGTGCATGAGGAAGCGCGTCATCTCAGGATCTGTCACCGTCATGGGTTTGCCGGAGCGGATCTGGTCGAGGAAGAGGGGGATGACCGAGCCCCGGGAGGCCATCACATTGCCATAGCGGGTCACGCAGACGACGGGCCCCTTGGGGCCGAAGTTGCGGGACTCGGCCAGGGCCACCTTTTCCATCATGGCCTTGGAGATGCCCATGGCGTTGATGGGATAAACGGCCTTGTCGGTGCTGAGGCAGACGACCCGCTGCACCTCCAGCTGGCTGGCGGCATGCAGCAGGTTGGAGGTACCGAGCACGTTGGTCCGCACCGCCTCCAGGGGATAGAACTCGCAGGAGGGAACCTGCTTGAGGGCGGCGGCGTGGAAGACATAGTCCACGCCCCGCAAGGCGGAGAAGATGCTGCCGTGGTCCCGGATATCGCCGATGTAGTATTTGACGCGGTCATCCTTGTAGTGGTGCCGCATGTCGTCCTGCTTCTTCTCGTCCCGGCTGAACACGCGGACTTCGCCGATCCCGATCTCGAGGTACTTCTTCAGCACGACATTGCCGAAGGAGCCTGTGCCACCTGTGATGAGCAGGGTGGCATTCTTCAGATCAAGAGGGCTGGACATGGGCCGTCTCCAAGTCACGCGATGGGGGGGACGCGCCCGGCACCGGTGCCGTTCGCTTGAAAGGACGTGGCACGGGATTCCCCGCACAAGCAGGTAGTGGGCGCCGTTCCGGAGGAAAAGCCCAGCTGTCCGGCCGATCCTCGGGTGGGATCCCCCGCCTGTCTAACCCGGTCAAGTGCAGATGGCGCGAGGTTCAATCCGTGCCTCCGACAAGGGGGTTTTTCGAGTCTGTTTCCCTGGTTCCGGAGCCAGGGATGGCTCCATCCAGCATCATCATGGTCCGCTCTGAAGTCAACATCCGTCGTAGGATGGTTATGAAAAACACGCTGAAAGGTCGGCCGGCAGGGCAGCCGCCCTAAGGTTCTTGGAGGTGCAGAGGATGACGATGCCGGCCCCTGCTGAAACACACGGCAGCCTGAAATTTCTGGTTCGCCTGTCCCTGCTCCTGGCCCTGGTCACGGGCCAGACACTCTGCGCGGAGTTCCCTGAGCGGTTCCTCTATGTCTCTCCGGCTGGGAAGGACTCGTGGTCGGGCCGCCTGGCAGCGCCGAACCCAGAGGGCAGCGACGGGCCCTTCGCTTCGATCTCCCGGGCACGGGATGCCATCCGTGCCCTCCGGGCGAAGGCTCCAGTAGGGCCCATCACGGTCCAGCTCCGGGGGGGGAGCTATTGCCTGGACGGGGCCGTCACCTTTGGTCCCGAAGATTCGGGCACCGAGCACGCGCCGATCACCTATGCCGCCTATCCGGGAGAGACCCCAGAGCTCATTGGCGGCCGCCGCCTGAATGGCCACCGGGTGGCTTCCGGGGGCATCATCACCTTCGACCTGCCCGAGGCGAAGGGAGGTGCCTGGAACTTCCGGTCGCTCTTCGTGGATGGGCGGAGGGAGATCCGGGCCCGGTATCCCAATCTCCATCCGGCCGATCCCGCCCGGAAGGGCTTCCTCTATGCCTCGGCGGCGGCCGGAACCCTGCCGCTCGGCGTGGCCGTGGGCGGTATCCATAACCCCGGTGACTGGCTCGAATACCCGATCCATGTGGCCGCGTCCGGGGACTACACCCTCTGGCTGCACTACGGCTGCCTGAATGCGCCCTATGGGCATGCTTCCATGACCGGGCGCTGCACGGTGAGCCTCGACCACGGTGCCCCCCGGCCCCTGGCCGACCTGCGTGACACTGGGGGCTGGGTTCCGGCCCGCTGGGCCCGGGTGGCCACGCTCCGGCTCAGCCAGGGCGAGCACCGGCTCCGCTGGCAGAACCAGCAGGGCGGTGGCCTGACCTTCGATGCCCTGGCCCTCTGTGACGGCGTTGCCTGGGCGCCAGGCCGCCCGGCCACGGGGCCCGAGCACCTGCTGGCCCTGTCAGCCCGGAGCTTCAACCGCTCCCACGCCCGGCAGCTCACGGTGGGCACCCTGAGCCCGGGCCCCAAAGACGTCATCTGGTGCGGCCCCGGCGAGTTCCGGGAGGCTTGGCTGCGGGCGCCCGAGGCGGAGCTGCACATCTTCCCCTCCGGGGAGTGCCGGGCCTACTCGGAGATTCTGTCCCTGGTCGGTTACGACCCGCAGGAGCGCCGCCTGCAGCTGGGTGGACCGGAAGCTGGTGCCTCCCTGAGCCCCGGGGACCGCTACTACATCGAAAACGTACGCGAGGAGCTGGATAGCCCAGGTGAATGGTACCTGGACGCCGCAGCGGGCCGCCTCGACTACCTGCCGCGGGAGGGCTTTTCGGCCCGGAGCGAGGTGGTGGCCCCCCGGACCCGCCGCCTGATCCAGGTGGAGGGGGATTCTGCGACGGGGAATCCCGTGCGGTACCTGCGCTTCCGGGGGCTCACCCTCCGGAACACCGACTGGGCTCAGAGTGGGGCCAGCGCGGGCTTCGGCGTCGGGGAGGAGGGGGCCCTCAGCCTGCGGGAAACGGAGGGTTGCCTCGTGGAGGCCTGCCGCTTCCTGAACCTCGGCACCTATGCCGTCTGCATCGCCGGGGGGGAGCGGAATGGGGTCAAGGACTGCGACATGGCCCACCTGGGTGGGGGCGGCGTCCTGATCCTGGGCAGCCGCGCAAACACGGTGGCTGACAACCATATCCACCACCTGGGTGAGGCCTACCAGCACGTGGGGGGGATTGTCCTCGTCGGGGCGGGAGCCTCCGACAACACTCTCTCGCACAACGCGATCCACGACTCCTCCCGGTACGGCATCTCTCTGAAGGATCCTGGCTCGCGCAACGTCGTCGAGTTCAACCGGATCCAGAACACCAACCTGGAGACCTCGGATACCGGAGGCATCGAGGTCACGCAGCAGGACCGGGCCTTCCGCAGCGGCAGCAGCCTGCGGAACAATCTGGTGGCCGACACCATCGGTTACTCCTCTCTGTTCGGAGCGCCCAGTTACGTGTCCTGGGGCATCTACCTCGATTCCTTCGCCAGCGGCTACGAGGTGACTGGGAACGTGGTGTGCCGGACCTGGAACGGTGGCTTCATGGTGCAGGGAGGCCGTGACAACCGCATCTTCAACAACCTCTTCGTGGATGGTCAGACAGCTCAGGGCACCATCGCCAACTTTCAGCAGAACTCCAGGGGCCTGCAGGTGGTTGGCAACATCTTCGCCTACTCGAATCCCGAGGCGGCCGCCCTCGAGACCGGGGCCCTCGGACCGGAGGTGCTCCACATCGACCGGAATCTCTACTTCCCGCCCCGGGGCGTCCTGCCGACCTTCGGGCCCGGTGGGAGCGAGAGCTTGTCCCGGTGGCGGCAGCAGGGCAGGGATGCCGCCTCCGTGGTGGGCGATCCACGCTTCAGGCAGCCGGGGCTGGATGACTATGCCCTCCGGCCCGGTTCTCCAGCCTTGGCGCTCGGCTTCCGCGCCCTTCCCCTCAGCCAGGTGGGTCCGCGCACTCAGCGCTGCACCTGTGTGATTGAGCCGGCCGCCCGACGGTACTGGGGAAGGGCGGCTTCCAGGGAGCCTTGAGTAATTGAAAATGAATGGTAAAAAACACCCATGTTGACGCGCCGAATGGGACCGGATCCAATCAAGTCCAGGGGGACCGATCCGGTGGGAAAATTCGTTTGCCGCAGTAGCCTCACCTTTGACTCGAATGCCCACCAGGCCCCGAAGGCTTAACCAAGGAGAAGGACATGGGGAAAGTCCTCGTGACAGGATCGCAGGGCTTCATCGGGCGCAACCTGATCGCAACCCTGTCCCTGCACCCCGACCTGGAAGTCCTCACCTTTGATGTGTCGGACCAACCGGAGGCCCTGGCGCAGCTGGTGGCTCAGGCGGACTTCGTATTCCACCTCGCCGGTGTCAACCGGCCCCAGGATCCCTCCGAGTTCACCACGGGCAACATCGGACTCACCGAGCAGATCCTGGACCTGCTGCGCGCTCAGGGACGCCCCGTGCCGCTACTCATCTCGTCCTCCACCCAGGCGGCCCTGGACAACCCCTATGGCTCGAGCAAGCGGGGAGCCGAGGCCTACGTCCGCGCCTACGGGGCCGAGACGGGCGTGCCGGTCTTTGTCTTTCGCCTGCCGAACGTCTTCGGCAAGTGGTCCCGCCCCAACTACAACTCGGTGGTGGCGACCTTCTGCCACAACACCGCCCAGGGGCTGCCCCTGGAGGTCCATGACCCGGGGCGGGAGGTCAGTCTGGTGCACGTCGATGACGTCGTGGCCGAGTTCATCGCCGCCTTCCGGGGCACGGTCCACCGTGACGCCCAGGGCGAACCTGCGGTGCCCCGGGTGTTCACGCTCACCCTGGGGGACCTGGCGGGACGGATCCAGCACTTCCCCGCGACCCGCCTGAGCCGGGAAGTGCCCGAGGTCGGTGATGACCTCACCCGCCTGCTCTATTCGATGTACCTGACCTACCTTCCGGCGGACCAGTTCGGCTACCTCCTGGACACGAAGCGGGATCCCCGGGGCTGGCTGGCCGAGGTGCTGCGGGGCCCGGCCATGGGTCAGATCTTCGTGTCGGTGACCCGACCCGGGATCGCCCGCGGCAACCACTGGCACCACACCAAGACCGAGAAATTCCTGGTGGTCAGCGGGGACGCGAGCATCCGCTTCCGGCAGATCTCCGGCTCGGAGGTGATCGAGTACCTGGTGTCGGGGCGGGAACCCCGAGTGGTGGACATCCCACCGGGCTATTCCCACAGCATCACCAACACAGGGGACAGCGATCTCGTCACGCTCTTCTGGGCCAGCGAACCCTTCGATCCCGCGAGAGTCGACACCTATGCCCTTCCAGTCTGAAGTCGCCGCACCCCGCCCTCACCAGCGCCTGACCCACCGGATGCCCCGTGGGCTTTAGGGCGTATCTGGGTTCCCAGAAGGCGAAGCTGACCCACAACCGGCAGATCCTGGGTTCCGTGGCGGCCCTCTTCGGCGGCAACATGAGCGCCTCCTTCCTGGGGGCGCTGGGAGGGCTGCTGGTCGCGCGGTTCCTCGGCCCGGAAGTGACCGGGCGCTACCGGATCTTCACCATTCCCCTCATGTACATGGCCTTCCTGCACATGGGAACCTTTGACGGACTCTGGCGGCAGATCCCCTTCTACACCGGGAAGAACATGCCAGAGAAGGTGGAGGCCCTGGCCAGCGCGGCGGGAGCCTGGAATGCCCTGGTCTCGACCGCAGTCTCGATTGGTTTCCTGGTCTGCGCCGGGGTGGCCCTGGTCCGGGGGGACTACTACGGAGTGGCGGGCTGGCTCTCGCAGGTGCTTTGCTGCTGGGGCGTCTTCTACGGCGGCTACCTGGGCGCCACCTACCGGACCATTCACCACTTCGTGGCCCTGGCCAGGGTGCAGCTCATCCAAGCAGTCCTCAACTTCGGGTTGGTGTTCATCATCCCCACCCTGGGGTTCTTCGGCCTCTGCATCCGCGTGGCCCTGCCGGCCCTGGCCGGTGTGGGACTCCTCCACCGGGATCGGCCGCTGAAGATCCAGTACCGGCTGGACCGGGCAGCGCTGAAGGAACTGGTCAGCATCGGCCTTCCCTTCAGCTTCTGGGGCAGCCTCTACACGTCCATCTGGGCAGCCACGGAAAGCGCTCTGATGCTGGCCCTCGGCGGCCTCACTGGCCTGGGGTTGTTTGCGGTGGCCTCCGTGATGCGTGACGGCATGAACGTCCTGCCCCACTCGGTCTACCAGGTGATGACCCCCCGCGTGGTGGAAGCCTATGCGCGGGAAGGCAGCGTCCGCAATGCCAATGGCCGGTCCATGCTGCTCACGGCCGGGCTGACCGGGGTCATGGTGCTCATCGTCCTAGTCTGCTCGTTCCTGCTGGGTCGGCTGGTGCCGCTGGCGATCCCCAAGTATGCGAGCGGCGTTCCCTTGATGCAGGTCTGTCTCTGGTTCTCGGTCATCCAGGCCGCGGAGCTGCCCTTCAATACCCTGTTCGCCACTGGCCGATCCTGGCTTTACGGTCGGGGGGTGATCATCGGGCTACTTGTGTTCCCGCTTGCCGCCTACCTGCTCAAGCCTGCTGTGGGAGGCATCCTTGCAGTGGCCCTTGGCTCCCTCTTGGGCCGCGTGGCCCGGACCCTGGTGGCCTATTTGGAAATCGCCGTGCTGACCCGCGACGAGGTCGCCTGATTCACCGGAATTTCGCGTTTATTTCTTAGTCGAATCGAGCTTGGAAATGAGTGTGCATCGGGCCGGATAAAAAATTAACGTGGCTGGACCAGGGAATTATATTAGCCTGAGCGGCAGCACCTGAGACCGCTGCGGTGCAACGGTTCGATGGAACCCAGGCCGGTGGGAATTCCCCATCCGCGAGGGCATTGCACCACTCTAGGAGAGGTATCGACATGCACAAGACGCTGGTGACAGGTGGGGCAGGATTTCTGGGTTCCCATCTCTGCGACCGCCTGGTGTCGCTGGGGGAGGATGTCCTCTGCGTCGACAACTACTTCACGGGCCGAAAGCGCAACGTGGATCACCTGTCCGGCAAGCCAAACTTCGAACTGATGAGACATGACGTCACCTTCCCCCTCTATGTCGAGGTCGATCGCATCTACAACCTGGCCTGCCCGGCGAGCCCCGTGCACTACCAGTACAACCCCGTCCAGACGACCAAAACCAGCGTGCACGGCGCCATCAATATGCTCGGGCTGGCCAAGCGGACCAATGCCAGGATCCTGCAGTTCTCGACCAGCGAGGTCTACGGCGACCCCCAGATCCACCCCCAGACCGAGGACTACTGGGGCAACGTGAACCCAATCGGCCCTCGCAGCTGCTACGACGAGGGCAAGCGCTGTGCCGAGACCCTGTTCTTCGATTACCACCGGCAGTACCGCACCGACATCAAGGTCGTGCGGATCTTCAACACCTACGGCCCCCGCATGCATCCCAACGATGGACGGGTCGTGAGCAACTTCATTGTCCAGGTCCTCCAGGGTGAGGACATCACCATCTACGGCAGCGGACAGCAGACCCGCAGCTTCTGCTACGTGGATGACCTCATCGACGCCATCCAGCTGATGATGAGCGGTCCGGACGATCTGATCGGTCCAGTCAACCTGGGCAATCCCGGTGAATTCACCATGCTCGAACTGGCGGAAATGGTCCTCAAGCTCGCGGGAGGCAAGTCCAAGCTGGTATTCAAGCCCCTGCCCGCAGACGACCCGAAGCAACGCAAACCGGACATCTCCTTGGCCCGGGCGCGGCTGGGCTGGGAGCCGAAGGTCTCTCTCGAGGACGGGCTGAAGGAGACCATCGCTTACTTCCGCAAAACACTGGCCTAGGCATGCGGAGTGCTGTGCTCTTCCTGGTATTCAACCGGCCCGTCACCACCCAGCAGGTCTTCGAGGCCATCGCGGCGGCCCGTCCGCCCAGGCTCTATGTCGCTGCGGACGGCCCCCGAGCAGGGCGCCCCGGGGAGACAGAGCTCTGCGCCGAGGTGCGCCGAATCGCCACGGCCGTCGACTGGCCCTGCGAGGTGCGGACCCTCTTCCGTGAAGAAAACCTCGGCTGCAGACGGGCCGTCTCCGGTGGGATCAACTGGTTCTTCGAGCAAGAAGAAGAAGGCATCATCATCGAGGACGATGTGCTGCCCGTTCCCAGCTTCTTCGACTACTGCGACGAGCTGCTGGAACGCTACCGGACCGACGAACGCGTAGGCACGATCTGCGGCACCAACCTGACGTCGAACCCCGTCGATCCCCAGGCCAGCTACACGTTCTCCCGCTACAGCAGCGTCTGGGGCTGGGCGTCCTGGCGCCGGGTCTGGCACCACTACGACGTCGAGATGAAGTCCTGGCCTGAGTGGCGGGACTCCGGGGGCCTGGCGAAGCTGTTCAGCCACGACCACCGGGTCGCGGACTACTTCCGCTTCTATTTCAACCAGACTATTGAGCATGGGGTGAACACCTGGGACTACCAGCTGAGCTTCCTCTGCCTCCGGCTAGGGCTGCTCAACGCGGTACCCGTCCGCAACCAGATCGGCAACCTGGGTGTTGGCATCGCCGGGGCCCACTCCACCGAAGGCGCCGCGGTACCTGCCTTCATCCTGGATGCACCGCCCCTGCTGCTGGACTTCCCGCTCAGGCATCCCCCGGTGGTGGCCCAGGATCTGGCCCTTGATGATCTGGTGGACCAGCATGTGCACCACATGCCGCCCTCCTTCTTCTGGAAGCGCCGTCTCCGCTCCATACCCGTGTTGGGCAGCCTCCTCGGCCGGGGCTGGGATCTGATGAAGGGCCGGACCCACTGAAAAAGGTCGCCCAGGAGCCGGAAGCAGACCCTCAGCCCGCGCTCTCGGCGAGCACGTTCCTGTAGATCTGGACCAGCTTCTCCTGGAGGTCCACCGGGGACCGGCCTGCTCGCATGGAGCGGCTGGCCTCCTCTCCCAGACGCTTCGCGTGCTCTGGATGGGCGAAGAGGTTCGAGATGTGGTCCGCCAGCAGTTCGTATTCTTCGAACCGATAGCTCAGGCCGTTCTGGTCGTGGTGCAGGTATTCGGGAATCCCGCCCACGGCGGCCGCCACACAGGGGGCGCCCACGATCATCGCCTCGATCAGAGTGCTGCTGTGGTTCTCGATGCTGGAGGGCAGGGCAAACACATTGCAGGTGGCCATCTGATCCGCCATCTGCTCCGAAGTCTGGGGGCCGAGGAAGGTCAGGTGCTTTGCCAGTCCGAGCTCTCCAATGAGCTGCCGGATGAACTTCGTGTAGCCCCGCTCCCTGAGCCGGCCCTTGAAGGTGACGCCGAGCGGGCTGTGCTCGCCTGGAATGTAGAGCATCGTTCCCGGGTGCCGCTTCACCACGAGGGCCAGGGCCTTGAGGAGCATGTGCAGCCCCTTGATCGGGTAGCCAGCTGCATTGCACATGATGGAAAACGGCCTGACCTGCTCCAGGGTCCAGGCCTTCCGGTAGAAGTCGTCCTTGATGGTGAGCTCGCAGTAGTGGACGGTGTTCTGCGGGTTGATCCGCAGGCAGTGAGCGGCACACCACTGGTTCTCGACGATGACGTGGTTCGAGAGCCTCATCATCTCCGCCTCCACGCCTGACCTCCGGGCGAAGGTCTTCTGCTCGCGGGTGATCCAGTCGCGCTTCAGGACATCGCGGAAACTGAGGCTCCCCCGGAGCTCGGTCCTGCTCATGCCGGACAGGTAGTACCTTGCGATGGCTTCAAGCAGTCCCTGGATGTAGATGACCGATGGAACGTCCCGCATGACCCTCAGGGCCGCGTAGCCATGGGTGAACTCGGTGCCCCAGACATGGATGAGGTCGGGCTGGAACGTGGCCTGGACGTACTCCCAGTGCCTCAGGTTCTTGCCGTCGAGGTGTCGGTACTCCCCTGGAAATCCACCGGGCAGCAGGCAATAGGTGACGTTGCCTTCCTTGAGCAGTTTGACCGTGTCAGTCCGACCGACAGTGGCGACCATCACCTCGAAGTCACTGTTCCCGATGAAGCCCGCCAGGGAGGAGTTCAGCCAGGAGCCGATGGTGTTCTCGCCCGGGAGGCCCATCACGGTCATCAACTTGCCGAAGGGGATGTTCGTTATCCAGAGGATCTTCATCCAGGCATCTCTTCCAGCATCAAGAGCGTTCCCGTCGTTGTTGTGGTGAACTCAGACTCTACTTCACATCCGCTTGGATCTTCAAGCTGGGCTGAGGTGGGTTGGCTCCCCTGGGGAAGCGGGGTTCCCTGGCCTCAATCACCTGACTCAGGACCAGTCCGGCGGGAAGTCCTGGACCTGTCTGGCCGGCAGGGTGAGGGCGAACAGGGCCGCCAGGGCGGCACAGGAATACCAGATGGGGTTCAGCACACCACTCAGGATGAAGACGGTCCAGCAGACCAGGAGGATGTGCCGATCGTACCGCCCCCGGGCGTGCTCAAAGGAGTCCCTGAAGACCTTCAGCAGCGTCCCGATCCAGAGCAGGGTTCCGAACAGCCCGAAGAGCACCAGGGAGTTGGAGAGGGAGCTGTGGCCATGCCCCCGCATGCCTGTGGTGCCCGGAATGTAGCCCAGGAAGGGCTCCTCGGCGAAGGCGCTCATCTCGTTGGTGAACCAGGCTCCACGCTCAGTCTCGTCCCCCTTGGAGAGCCCCTTGTTCGAGATGTTTCGGGTCAGCCGTTCCGTCTTCTCCACCACGAACTTGGTCTGCTCGAAGCTGTTGGCCAGCACGAACAGGGTTGGGACCAGGGCGGCCATCATGATGACGACCAGGAACCGTAGGACCCTGGCGGGTCCGCGGCCTGCGATGGACCAGACGAGCAGCATGGCGCCGAGGCTCAGGACGGCCATGGCGCTGGCCATGGTGAACGTCGAAAAGAGCACTGCCAGGACCGCCAGCATGACCAGGAGGAAGGAGGGCCATCGCAAGAGCCTGCTCATGGGGCCCAAGGCGCCCAGCAGAGGGCTGAGGCAGATGGCGATGGTGGTGTAGCCGGTGTATTCGGCCACGCCATAGGGTGCCCACCGGGCGGCGTTGGCCACCTGGTTGGGGTTCCCCATGGTCAGGCGCGCGACACCAGGATTGCTGATGAGCACGGGCAGGCTGACCGCGAAGCTGAGGCACCAGCCGATCAACAGCCAGCTGCGCATCCGGTCGATGACGGGGTCGCCCAATTCGGAGAGGGCTGCGAACCAGAGCAGAAAGCAGAAGGTGAGAAGGGGGCCCACGACGTAGGTGTGCACCAGGTCCATGGGGTGGTCTGGAACGAAGAGGAACCGGATGAGGGCCTGGGTCAGGAACAGCAGGCCCAGCAGGAACACCATCCGGAAGCGCAGGAAAGCCTGCGGGAAGGCAGACCGGTCCACCCGCGAGATGGCCACCATGGACACGAGCAAGGCAGGCACGGCGGTCCGCAGACCCCGGCCGATCATCCCAACCTGCGGGGAGACGAAGGACAGGAGCGCCAGCACCAAGGCGGCGATGGCAAGGTTCTCCATCATGCGGATGGGTCTGGGCTCCTGATCATTGAACTCGTCGTAGCTCATAGTCCCTTGTGCGATGTGGCAGGAATGGCGGTGTCCTGGTAGCAGCCTACATGGCTTTCCAGGTCCACGCTGGGCCGAGGAGGCACGGCTGGAGTCGCTGGGAGAGGGGCGGGACCAGGCCTTCAAAGGGAGGCCGGGGCTCCGCGCCTGGAACCAGGTAGGTGTTCTCACTGTCGCCGAATATTGGAGGACGAGCCTAGTTGTTCCTGGTATATTTCCCGTCAACAAGGTCGGCTGTTGAACCGCAATCTGCGTCCGCATTCACCACCAGAGGCGAGGAAGACCCAGACACCGTTTCAGCTGTCCACCAAGAACCCCCACCACCCCTCTGATCCGCCAAGGGGGACTCCTGGTTCCCACCTTTCCCCGCACTCGCCTCTGGCTCGCGAGTCCGGTGGCAGCTCAACCGCAGTTCAAATCAAGAGGCGCCTCCATGCTGTATTGCCGGCCGATTTTCGGGGAGGGCTTCCTGGGGCGAGGCATGGGCTTTGGCTGCAGAATGCTGCCTTGGGCCCGCTGTCGGATCTTCGCCCAGGTGCACTCTGCCCAGATGATCTCCCCGGTTTGGATGAGGCCTGCCGTGATGCAGGTCTTTCGAGGGGGCATTGACTATCACAGCTATCTTCGCCAGCTCATCCTGTTCGGGCTGTTCCGGCGCCGCACGGGGGATCTCGGGGTGCTGGAAGGATTCCTCAAGGTACGGTCCGCCCGCCAGCTCTCCGAGGAGGACTATGCCGCGCTGCCGCCCCCGCACGGTGAGGACCGGGGCGATCTCAGCATCGTCTTCGCGGGCTATACGCCCATGTTCAAGCCCCTCAATGGCTGGCATGAGTTCCTGCTCCAGGAGCTCAAGGCCATCACCCGACCTTCCTACCTGGCCTTGGCCGATTCCTTTGGAGAGGTGCCCATCGCCCTCTGTGTGAGGTGCGGCAACGACTTCCCTGATCCCGTCCTGGTCGACGGGAGGATTGGCAAGGGGCAGAAGACTCCCATCTCCTGGTTCGTCCAGTCCCTCCTGGCCATCCGGGCGAAGGTGGGCCGCCCCTGCAAGGCTGTGGTGGTCTCGGATGGCACCCCCGAACAGTTGCAGGATCTGCTCTCACTGGAAAACGTCTCCTTCATCCGCCCCGCTTCGGCGATCAGCGATCTGCTGGTGCTCTCCCGGGCCAAGGTGCTCATCGGCTCCGGATCGAGCATGTTCGTGGCGTGGGGTGCCTTCCTGGGACAGATGCCCTGCATCTCCCATCCGGGCCAGCCCTTTTCGGAATGGGATATCGAGCCGAGCCAGGGACAGTTCATGGGTGAGTTCGATCCCTCCCAGCCCAGTGAGGTCTTCCTCAGCCAGGCTCAGGCCCAGTTGGAAGGCCACTCCGCCGAAGGATGACTGTGAGTGCTGCGTATCCCCGAGTCTTGCTGGTGTCATCGGCCAAGATCAAGGCCGATGATCCCGCCTACCTGCTTGTCCGCACTGAATTCGGTGACTGGCCCAAGGAGCGGCTGGCTCAGATTTTCGCATCTGATGACTTGGCGGGGCAGGGGGAGTTCTGTGGTCGGACCTACCAGCTTGGGGCCGGGGACCGCCTGTTCGGTCGCCTGTTCCGGCGGCTCCGAGGCCAGGTCTCTGGCATGGTGGCCGTGGATGCCCTCCAGGGATCGGTCCAGCCTCCTGCCGCCACCGGGCTGCGCCGCTGGGTCAAGGCGGCGAAAAAGCGGCTGGGGGACTGGCTGATCAGCTCCGGTGTGTGGGAGGTGCTCTTCCACGTCCGGGTTTCCCCCTCCATGGCGCAGTTCGTGGAGACCTTCCATCCAGACCTGATCTACTGCCAGGGCTACTCCCTGGGCTTCTCCAGCCTGCCGCTGATGCTCTCCCGGCGCTTCGACTGCCCCATCTGTTTCCAGACCACGGATGACTGGCCCGCCTACACCTATCGAGCCTCACCCGTAGGCTGGCTGCTGCGTCGGCGCGCGCGGCAGCTGGTGCTGACGTCCAAGGTGCGGATGGCCTTCGGCGAGAAGATGAGGCAGATCTTCGAAGCACGGTACCAGGTGCCCTTCCTGGTGACCTACCACTCCGACCAGGCGGAGCGCTTCCGGTGTCCCGCCATCAATCGGCCTGCCGGGCCCAGGACGATCCTGTTCACCGGGAATCTGGGGCTCAGACGGTATGAGGCCATTGGGGATTTGCTGGAGGTGATCCGCTCCCCGGACCTGGGCGACTTGAATATTGAGGTGCGGGTGTACACCTCCGGCCTGCCCAAGGAGGTTCCCGAGTCCCTGAGGTTGGCTCCCGAGATCCGGTTCCTGCCCTTACCCTCCCACGAAGAGCTGCCATCGGTGCTGTCCGCAGGTGACGTCCTCTTTCTGCCGGAGTCCTTTTCGGTCGAGCCGAAAATGATCGACCTGTCCGTGTCCACCAAATGCCACCTCTACATGCTGAGTGGTCGCCCTGTGCTGGTTTATGGCCCCCCCTACTGCGGCACTGTCGATTATGCCTACCGGGAGGGCTGGGCCGTCGTCGTCCGGGAACGGAGTTCCCAGGCGCTGGGGGCAGCCCTGGTCAGCCTCCTCTCTGACGAGGCTGTTTTGTCGAAAATATCCCAAAATTCAGGTCTGGTAGCCGTACAAAATCATGATTTAGCTATGAATCGTGCCTCTTTTTTAATAGCATTGAATTCTGTTTTGAAAATTGATCAATAAAAACAATAATAACAATATATAAAAAGATACAATTCGCGTCATCTATGAGCACATCAGTGCTTATGGATGTTTGTAAATACAAATAAATAAATAATTTAGAATTATATTTAGGCGCTAAATGGTAAATTTTAGAAACAATGAATAAATCAATTCGAAATATTTTATATAAATTCCTTCTGCAACATGAAAAACAAGTAGAAAAAAACGATATTTTTTACGTGTGTTAACGTAATTAATTTTTTTTGGGATCACGAGATTGAACTAACATGACTTTCGGTCCGCAATCGCTATCCAAAATAACTTGATCACATGTCCCGAGATCGTATTTGTCCAATTGTCTCGATCCAAATCTTTCAAAGAGGGCTCCCATGCGAAGCGTCCGACACCTTGGCCTCTCCCTCCTGAATGGACTCTTCCTGTCCCTGGCCATGGCCTGTGGTAGCGGCGGTGGTGGTGGCTCTACGCCCGTCATCCAGCCCCCCACTGCCCTGACCTACACGACAGCAACGGCGGTCTATACCGTGGGCGACGCCATCACGGCGAACTCACCCAGCAGCAGCGGAGGGGCGGTCACCAGCTATGGCGTGAGCCCGGCCCTGCCCGCCGGGCTGAGCCTGAGTGCCACTTCGGGTGTGATCAGCGGCACCCCCACGGCGATCGCTGCCCTGTCCACCTACACCCTCACGGCCTCGAACAGCGCGGGCAGCACGACCGCGACCCTGAGCATCACCGTCAACGATGTGGCCCCGGCGGGCCTCACCTACACCACGACCGCAGCGACCTACACCGTGGGAGTGCCGATCACAGCAAACTCCCCGACCAGCAGCGGCGGCGCGGTCTCCACCTATAGTGTGAGCCCGGCCCTGCCCGCAGGCCTGAGCCTAAGCACTATCACCGGCATCATCAGCGGCACACCCACCGCAGCCACCGCCTCCGCAACCTACACCGTCACGGCCACCAACACGGGTGGCAGCGCCACCAAGGACCTGACCATCACGGTGAGCGGAGTCGCGCCTGCAAACCTGACCTACACCCTGACCACGGCAGCCTATACGAAGGGTGTGGCGATCACGGCGAACAGCCCAAGCAGCAGCGGCGGTGCGGTCGTCTCTTACAGTGTGAGCCCGGCACTGCCGACAGGCCTGAGCCTCAGCACGACCACGGGCGTCATCACGGGCACCCCGACGGCGGTCAAGGCTTCCGCAACCTACACGGTGACGGCCACGAACGCCGGCGGCAACGCCACCAAGGCCTTGACCATTGCTGTCAACGATCTCGCGCCTGCGAGTCTGAGCTATACCTTGATTACGGCGACCTACACGAAGGGCGTGGCCATCACGTCGAACAGCCCGAGCAGCAGTGGCGGTGCGGTCATCTCTTACAGTGTGAGCCCGGCCCTGCCGACAGGCCTGAGCCTCAGCACCACCACGGGCGTCATCACCGGCACCCCGACAGCGGTCGCGGCCACTGCAACCTATACGGTGACGGCCACCAACACCGGCGGCAATGCCACCAAGGCCCTGACCATCTCTGTCAACGATGTCGCGCCTGCGAGTCTGAGCTATTCCTTGATTACGGCGACCTACACGAAGGGTGTGGCCATCCCGTCGAACAGCCCGAGCAGCAGCGGTGGGGCGGTCGCGTCCTACGGTGTGAGTCCGGCGCTTCCGGCGGGACTGAACCTCAGCACCAGCACGGGTGTCATCACTGGCACGCCCACGGCCATCACGGCTTCGGGCACTTACACGGTGACGGCCACCAACACGGGTGGGAGCACCACCAAGGATCTGACCATCACGGTCAATGACGCAGCTCCAACCGGATTAGCCTATTCCCTCATCACGGCCATTTACACAAAGGGCCTGCCTGTTGCCACGAATACTCCCAGCAGCAGTGGTGGGACGGTCGTGCTCTACAGTGTCAGCCCGGTGCTTCCGGCCGGTCTGAGTCTCGACACCAGCACGGGCATCATCACCGGCACCCCCACAGCCATCACGGGCTCTGGCACCTACACGGTGACGGCCACGAACACGGGTGGGAGCACCACCAAGGACCTGACCATCACGGTCAATGACGCAGCCCCGACCAGCCTGGCCTACACACTTGCCACAGCCATCTACACAAAGGGTGTGGTCACTGCCTTGAATTCTCCCAGCAACAGCGGAGGGGCGGTGGTCTCCTACAGCGTGAGTCCGGCGCTGCCGGCCGGCCTGAGCCTCGACACCACCACAGGCATTATCACCGGCACGCCCACAGCCATTGTGGGCTCAGGTACCTACACGGTGACGGCCACGAACACGGGTGGGAGCACCACCAAGGACCTGACCATCACGGTCAATGACGCAGCCCCGACCAGCCTGGCCTACACGCTTGCCACAGCCATCTACACGAAGGGTGTGGTCGTTGCTTCGAACGCACCCAGCAACAGCGGTGGGACGGTGGTCTCCTACGGCGTGAGCCCGGCCCTGCCTTCCGGCCTGAGCCTCGACACCACCACGGGTGTCATCACCGGCACGCCCACAGCCATTGTGGGCTCAGGTACCTACACGGTGACGGCCACGAACACGGGTGGGAGCACCACCAAGGACCTGACCATCACCGTCAACGACGCGGCCCCGACTGCCCTGACCTATGCCCTCAACCCTGCCATCTACCTCACCAATGGTGTGGCGATCGCGACGAACAGTCCCACCAGCACCGGCGGGGCAGTGGTGTCCTATGCCGTGAGCCCGGCCCTACCCGCAGGTCTCACCTTGAATACGATCAGCGGTCAGATCACTGGAACCGCCACCACCGTTACGGCCCTGGCCACCTACACCGTCACTGCCACCAACACCGGCGGCAACACCACCGCCCCGCTGGTCATCACGGTCAATCCCGGCCCGGCCACAGCCTTCATCGTGTCAGGCTACGCCAGTCCCACGATCTCCGGCACTGCCCACACCGTCACTGTGACGGCGAAGGATGCTGCCGGGAACACGGCCACAGGCTATGCAGGCACCGTGCACCTCACCAGCACGGACGGCGCCGCCGTTCTGGGGGCCAACGCCACGCTGACCAGCGGCGTGGGCACCTTCAATGTCACGCTCAACACTGTGGGGGCCCAGTCGATCACGGCCACCGACACTGTGACCAGCTCTATCACCGGCCTCCAGGCCGCCATCACCGTCAATCCTGGTGCAGCCGCGACCCTCACTGTGACGGGCTATGCCAATCCCACGATCTCCGGCGTTGCCCATAACGTCACTGTGACGGCCAAGGATGCAGCCGGGAACACGGCCACGGGCTACGCGGGCACCGTGCACCTCACCTCCAGCGATGGCGCCGCCGTCCTTGGGGCCAATGCCACCCTGACCAGTGGCGTAGGCACCTTCAGCGCCACGCTCAACACCGTGGGGAGTCGGACCATTACGGCCACGGACACCGTGACCAGTTCCATCACAGGCAGCCAGGCCGCCATCACAGTCAATCCCGGTGCAGCTACGACCCTCACTGTGACGGGCTATGTCAATCCCACGGTATCCGGCGCTGCCCACACCGTCACTGTGACGGCGAAGGACGCAGCCGGGAACATGGCCACAAGTTATGCAGGCACCGTGCACCTCACCAGCACGGATGGCGCCGCCGTCCTGGGGGCCAATGCCACCCTGACCAGTGGCGTGGGCACCTTCAATGTCACGCTCAACACCGTGGGGACCCAGTCGATCACGGCCACCGACACTGTGACCAGCTCCATCACAGGCCTCCAGACCGCCATCACCGTCAATCCTGGTGCAGCCGCGACCCTCACTGTGACGGGCTATGCCAATCCCACGATCTCCGGCGTTGCCCATAACGTCACGGTGACGGCCAAGGACGCCGCCGGGAACACGGCCACGGGCTACGCGGGCACCGTGCACCTCACCTCCAGCGACGGCGCCGCCGTCCTTGGGGCCAATGCCACCCTGACCAGTGGCGTAGGCACCTTCAGCGTCACACTCAACACCGTGGGGAGTCGGACCATTACGGCCACGGACACTGTGACCAGTTCCATCACTGGCACGCAAACAGGTATTGTGGTGAATTCAAGCGCAGCCACCTATCTAACCGTTACGGGCTATATCAGTCCTACGATTTCCGGGGCTAGCCATACAGTCACCGTGACGGCGAAGGACGCAGCCGGGAACACGGCTACCGGCTATGCAGGCACCGTGCACCTCACCAGCACGGATGGCGCCGCCGTCCTGGGGGCCAACGCCACGCTGACCAGCGGCGTGGGCACCTTCAATGTCACGCTCAACACCGTGGGGGCCCAGTCGATCACGGCCACCGACACTGTGACCAGCTCCATCACCGGCCTCCAGGCCGCCATCACCGTCAATCCTGGTGCAGCCGTGACCCTCACCGTGGCGGGCTATTCTAACCCCACGATCTCTGGCGCTGCCCACACCTTCACCGTGACGGCCAAGGACGCCGCCGGTAACACGGCCACGGGCTACGCAGGCACTGTGCACCTCACCTCCAGCGATGGCATCGCCGTCCTGGGCGCCAATGCCACCCTGAGCAGTGGCGTAGGCACTTTCAGCGCCACGCTGAAAACCGCAGGGAACCAGTCCATCACAGCCACGGACACTTTGACCTCCTCCATCACCGGCCTCCAGGCCGCCATCACCGTCAATCCTGGTGTGGCTGCGACCCTCACTGTGTCGGGCTATTCCAATCCCACGGTCTCCGGGGCTGCCCATAACGTCACTGTGACGGCCAAGGATGCAGCCGGGAACACGGCCACGGGTTATGCAGGCACCGTGCACCTCACCTCCAGCGACGGCGCTGCCGTCCTTGGAGCCAATGCCACCCTGACCAGTGGCGTAGGCACTTTCAGCGCCACATTGAAAACCGCAGGGAACCAGTCCATCACAGCCACGGACACTGTGACCTCCTCCATCACCGGCACCCAGGCTGCCATCACCGTCAATCCTGGTGCAGCTGCGACCCTCACAGTGGCGGGCCATGTTGGTTCCACCATCTCGGGCACTGCGAATAACTTCACCGTGACGGCCAAGGATGCCGCTGGAAACACGGCCACCGGCTACACGGGAACGGTGCACTTCACCAGCACGGATGGCTCAGCAACGCTGCCCGGGAACTACCTCTTCTTGTCCGGCGACAACGGGACCCATACCTTCAGCGCCACACTGAAGACAGCAGGGAGCCAGTCCATCACGGCCACGGACACCGTGACTAGTTCCATCACAGGTACCCAGGCTGCCATCACTGTTAGTGCTGCTGCTGCCACGCACCTCAGCGTGACGGCCTTCCCCTCTCCGACCACCGCTGGCAATGCCCGGACCTTCACCGTGACGGCCCTGGATACCTATAACAACATCGCCATCAGCTACACGGGCACCGTGGCCTTCACCAGTTCGGATAGCGTCACGACGCTGCCTTCCTCCTACACATTCCTGGGTTCCGATAACGGCGCTCACAGCTTCAGCGCCACACTGAACACAGTGGGGACACAGTCCATCAGTGCCACCGACACCGTTACCGGGGCCATCACGGGCACCCAGTCGGCCATTTCCATCATCGCCGCTCCAAGCGGCTACCTGGTCCTGCCGACTAACGTGCATCCCAATGACACCTGGATGAAGGCCAGCGTGACGCCCCAGACGGGCAGCATGACCTACAGCTGGACGACCATCGGCGGTGGCAGCATCACCTCTGGTAGTGCGACCGCCACCGCGGCATTCTCCGCTCCTGCCTCTGGGACCTTCCAGGTGAACGCGAACATCCAGAATGCGGCCTCCACCGCCATCGACATTCCCAGGACGGTCACGGTCAAAACCACCGACTCCTGGCTGGCCAAGGATGGCGAGGCTTCCAACCGTGAGTTCGCCACGGCCACCGTCCTCCCCAGCGGTCTGGTGCTGGTGACGGGTGGCTTGAGTGTTGATTACGCACGACTCGCCACGGCGGAGCTCTACAACCCGACCACTGGGCTTTGGGTTCGCACGGGCGACATGCACGAAGCGCGAAGCAAGCACACGGCCACCCTGCTCCAGAACGGGAAAGTGCTGGTGGCCGGTGGGCTGAATGCCAGCAATTATCCCCTCGCTACGGCGGAGATCTATGACCCCGCCACGGGGCTATGGACGACCACTGGTGTGCTTGCCACCTTGCGCTACAACCATACGGCCACTTTGCTTTCCAATGGCACTGTCCTGGTGACGGGTGGCACCACCAATACTGCACCCACTGCTGTTGTCGAGGTCTACGACCCCGGCGCCACCACCTGGACCACCCTTGCTGCCATGGGGACGGCCCGCTCCAAGCACACCGCCACGCTGCTCGGCAATGGCACGATCCTGATCGCCGGCGGCACAACGACTGCACTCGCGACTGATGTC
The DNA here is from genome assembly GCA_903913215.1 of uncultured Holophagaceae bacterium. Taxonomy (GTDB): domain Bacteria; phylum Acidobacteriota; class Holophagae; order Holophagales; family Holophagaceae; genus Geothrix. The sequence goes on along the minus strand of CAIWKE010000003.1, from coordinate 205,630 downwards.
ACCACCATTACAGAGCTCTACACGCCCGCTGCAGGCGGCTCCACAGTCGCCTCTGGCCCACTCCATGCTGGGCGCTCGAACCATACAGCCACGCTGCTCAACGATGGAACGACTGTGCTGTTGGCTGGCGGCACGGTGGATGGAAGTACCCCCCTCGCCACCTCGGAAACCTGGTCCGCAGGGACATGGACTGCGGCCACGAACATGACCACGGCCCGCATGAACCATACCGCCACCCTGCTCGGCAACGGGAAGGTGCTGGTGGTGGGTGATCAGGCTGGATCAGTCCAACCCTACCTTTCGACCACGGAGTTCTACAGTGGGGGCACCTGGACGGCCACTTCTGCTGGTCTGGGCACACCGCGTACCAACCACACGGCCGCTCTGCTGAACGATGGGAAGGTGTTGGTGGCAGGTGGAACGTGGAACTACATTCCTAATTCATCACGTTACGCCCTCACCAGTTCGGAGCTCTTCAATCCGACCACCAGCACCTGGGCAGTCACGGGCAGCCGTGTCCCGGTCCGCTACGCCCACACGGCCACCCTCCTGGACGACGGGACCGTGCTGGTCGCCGGCGGACATGACTATGCCGGCACACTCAACAGCTCCATGATTTACACCCCTGGGACGGGCGCGTGGGCTGTCACCCAGACCGCCGGCAACACCCCCACCACCATGAAAAATGCCCGCCGCAACTACACGGCCACCAAGCTCGTCTCTGGGAAGGTCCTGGCGGCAGGCGGTGTGGGCACAGGCGGAATTCTGGCGACCTCGGAACTCTATGATTCCTCGTCAGGCACCTGGACGCTTGCAGGAAGCATGGCCTATGAACGCTACAACCACACTGCCACCCTGCTCAGTAACGGCAAGGTCCTGGTGACTGGTGGCATTGCTGTGGATGGCCTATCCATCCTCAATACTGTGGAAATCTATGATTCGACGGGGAACTCCTGGACCACCGTCACTCCCATGGCCACAGCCCGCGCGGGCCACACGGCCACGCTTATCGCGGGTGGCAAGATCTTGGTGACTGGCGGCACCAACTTCCCAGACACTCTCGATATTAAAAGCGTGGAGATCTATGACCCGATCGGCAACACCTGGACTACCTCGACTCCCGATATGGGCACCGCTCGTCATGGACACACTGCCACCTTGATTTCAGGCGGCAAGGTCCTTCTGACTGGTGGTCAAAACACTGGGGGCGCTCTTGCAAGTGCCGAGATCTTCGATCCCGCGGCCGCAGCAGGAGTGGGAACCTGGACAGCCACTGCCGACATGACCGGGTCTGGACCTAGTGCAGCCAGCTACGGCCACACCGCCACCCTACTGCCGAGCGGGAAGGTAATGGTCACGGGCGGGCTCAATGGGAACAACGGCCTGCGCTCCACCGCGCAGACCTTCGATCCGACGGGCAACGTTGGACTGGGCACCTGGACTGCGGTAGCCCCCATGATCGGAGCACGGTCGTCCCACACTGCCACCCTGCTCAGTGACGGGACGGTTTTGGTGGCCTTCGGTTCCGGTGGCGACACCTCCACCGAGGTCTACAAACCATGAGGCCCATGCGGGTTCTTTACTAGTCCAAAAGGATGAAGCCCCCCTCCATCAAGAGGGGGGCTTTTTCATCTTTGCCTTGCCACGCCTGCGTTTGAACCTAGTCTGTAGAGCAATAGAGGGGCTCCCTTGGCTGCTGGTGAAAGACAGTTTCATTGCCTGGGTGTCCTGCTCATCGGGATGGTCTGCTCCCTGCTCGCCTGCTCCGGTCACAGCGCCGCCACCGTGATCCTCCCAGTCCCCGTGGTAACGGTCACCCTGTCCCCGGCGGCCCCTGCGACCGTCAATGGGGGCAGCATCACCTCCGTGACTGCCACCGTCACAGGTGCCACCAACACGGGGGTCACCTGGTCCGTGGACAGTGTCGTCGGCGGCAATGCCACCGTCGGAATTCTCACCGGTAGTGGCAACACCGTGACCTACACAGCCCCAGCGGCGGCGGGCACCCACACCCTCCAGGCCACCAGCCTGCAGGACACCAGCAAGACCGCTTCGCTTGTCCTCACGGTGCAGGCCAGTTCCGTCGTGAGCGTGGCGCTTTCGTCTGCGGGTTCCCTCGCGGTGCTTGTGGGTGGAACCGTCACCCTCACCGCCACCGTCACTGGGACCACCAACACGGCCGTCACTTGGACCGTGGATGGAATCACCGGCGGCAACGCCACCGTGGGTACCCTGGTCGGCAGTGGGAATTCTGCTGTCTATGCTGCCCCCGCCACGGCCGGCGCCCATACCCTCGTCGCCACCAGCGTGCAGGACCCCACCAAGAGCGCCTCGGTCAGGGCCACAGTCCAGGCCGTGGCGGCGCTAAGCGTCACCCTATCTCCCTCGGGCTCCTTGAGCCTCTACAGTGCCGGAACCATGACCCTGACGGCGACAGTCGTCGGCACCACCATCACCGCTGTCACCTGGACGGTGGATGGCATCACCAACGGAAACACCACGGTGGGCACCCTCGCGGGCAGCGGCAATACGGTCACCTATGCGGCTCCGCTCGCGCCTGGGGCCCACACTGTCACGGCCACAAGCGTGCAGGATCCCACCAAGAGCGCGTCGGTGTCGGTGACGGTTCTGGCGGCTGTGGCGGGTAGTGGGATCATCGTGGCTCCGACGGGCCTGCAAGGGAACCCTGGAACGTTGGCGGCGCCGACCACCTTGGAGGGGGCGCAGACCCTGATCCAGAAGGCCATCGCGGCGAAATCGAGCAGCCTGACGGTCCTGCTCCGGGGCGGTGTCTATCCGCGTTCGGCGAGCCTGAGCCTGGGCGCGGCGGACTCCGGCACCGCGGCGGCCCCCGTCCAGTGGGCGGCCTACCCCGGGGAACAGCCGCGCCTGGTGGGTGGCGTCTCGCTGCCCGTCTCGGCCTTGCAACCGGTCACCAGCGCGGATCCGAACTGGTCGCGGTTGGATGCCAGCACCCGGGCCTTGATCTTTGTGGCCGACCTGAGCGCCTACAAGTCCCTCCTGGGCAGCTTCAGCAGCCGTCCCAACACCAGCGGGGTCATCATGGGCGGACCCGTGAATCAGGCCATGGAAGTCTTTGCCAATGGCGTACCCCTCAATCTGGCGAGGTATCCGAAGTACGTTGACGCCACTGCGGTGAAACTGGCTCCCCAGGCATCAATCAGCGTCACGGGCACCCTCAGCCCGGATGTCACCGGGACCTACGCCTACGGGGGCCTGGACACCCATGGGAACCCCTACTACAAGCTGGCGAAGGGAGGCGATGTCTGGTCCATCGCCATGCCAGCGGGGAGCCCCAGCTGGCTGCTGTCGGACAGTGCTGATTTCGGCGGGAAGGATAGTGTCTACTGGGGCTCTCCGGAGGGCTTCTCTGGGCCTGCGGGGCGGTTTGAGGCCCTTTCGGGTGCCTCCGGTACTGCCTTCCTCAGTCCCGCGGACGGCTCCAGCCCCTTGCCTGGCTTCCTGCTGATCCAAACCACGAATGGCTCGACCCAGATCACGGTCCCCAGTGCGGAGTTGAGCAAGTGGAAGGCCTCGGAAGCCATGTACTACGGCCTGAGCAACTACAGCTGGTGGGGGGACCACTGCGCGATCTCGGCGATCGACGGGGCCAGCGGGAACATCACCCTGGCCAACAGCCCCACGCTGGGTATCCGGATCGGGCAGCCCTGCTTCATCTACAACCTGCTGGAGGAGCTAACGGCCCCGGGCGACTACTTCATCGACCGCGTGAACGCGAGGCTCTACCTGCGTCCGAACGGGGATGTGGCGCCCACAGAGGTGCTGCTGTCCACGCTGCAGACACCCATCCTGAAGCTCGCAGGCTGCACGGGGATCACTTGGCAGGGGGTCTCCTTCGAGGCGGACAAGGATGTGGCGGTCTCGGCCACGAACTGCCAGTCGGTGTCCTTCAATGGCTGCCAGTTCTGGAATAGCGGCGGCTACGGACTGGTGCTGAGCGGCTCGTCAAACCTGGTGGAAGGCTGTGATTTCCGCCAGCTGGGGCAGGGGGGAGTCTGGGTCTGGGGCGGGAACCGGTCGACGCTGACGCCCAGTGGGACCTTGATCGAGAACAGCCAGTTCCAGTCCTTCGGGCGCTTGTTCTGGACCTACCAGCCGGCGATCCAGCTCGTGGCTGACGAGGACTACAATGCGGCCTGCATGGGGATCACGGTGCAACACAACGAGATCCATAACGCGCCGCATGACGCGATCATCTATGGTGGTAACGGGAACACAATCCAGTACAACAAGATCTACAACGTGGACCAGTGGACGAACGACGCGGGCGCGATCTACAGCACAGGTTGCGAGTGGGGGACGCAGGGGAATTTGATCCAGTTCAACCTCATTCGCAACTGCGGTGGACCGCTGGGGGACTGGGTTTCTGGCATCTACCTTGACGCTGGTGGGAGCGGTTCGACGATCCTGGGGAACATCCTGTACAAGACGGGCGCGATGTGCGCGATTCAGCACAATGGGGGCAGGGATGTGCAGACCCAGTACAACGTCTGCTACGGATCCTCCTACGGCATCGACATCAGCAACGTGACGTTCAGCATCATCAGCAACACGGCGGGTTCGCAGACGAATTTCCTGCAGAAGCTGCAGTATTTCAATTACCAGTCGGCGCCCTGGTCGACGACCTACCCGAACCTGGCGGTGATTCCGAACACCTACGCGCAGCTGCCGGGGACGCACTGGCTCGAACCGGAAAACTCGATCTGCTACGGGAACCTGCAGTTCGGAGGGACAAAGGAGGTCTACCGGCAGGTGTCGAACTACTACCCGTCCTTGGGGGCGATCACCACCTTCTTCAAGCAGGTGGGGGCGAACGTGAACCAGGATCCCCTCTTCACCAACCCGGCGAACCTCGACTTCAGCCTCCAGTCTGGAAGCCCCATGTTCGCCATTCCCGGCTTCCCCGGCATCAATACCGCCCTCATTGGCATCCAGAAATAAGTACACGCGGTTTTCAATGGAACCCCCATGACTACCGACCAACCCGGTCCATCATCTGCCTTGTCCTGCCGCGGCTTTCATCTGCCTCAAACACCGCTGCTGCTGCAGGATTCGCTGCAGGTCGTCTCCACCCTCTGTGGAGCCCTGGCGGTGCTGCTGCTGCAGGATGAATCTGGCGTTTGGTACCACGACGCCAGCGGGCTTTCCGCCGATCGGCTGGAGGCGGTGGCGCCGGTTCTGGCCCTGAATTCCGTGGGGGAAAGGGAGCGCCACCTGCTGCTGGAGCAGGGGCTGGAAACGGCCTTGAATCTGGATCTGGTGGCGCCCAATGGCCAAGGCCTCGGTACCCTGTGGCTGCTCTCCCCGACGCGGTTGGCGCTCGATGAGCCCGTCCAGTCAGGGCTGCTGCGCCTGGTGAACCACGTCCAGCTGATCCTGAGGATGGACCACGAGACTACAACAGGCCAGCCACCCACATTGGTCACTGCGGCGTTCATCAGGGGGCTCCTGCATGAATTGGGCAGCTTCATCTTCGGCATTTCCGCGACCTTCGATGCCTTCGAGGTCCGGCTCCCGGCGGGGGATGAGAGCGGTAAATACATTGCCATCCTCCGGAAGGGCCTGGGCCAGATGACCCTCTTCGTCACGGAGCTGAGGGAATTCCTATACCCGCGCCCACCTGTGGTGGCACGGCTGGATCTGGAACGGCTGCTTCGGGACGTCCTCGAACAGCTCCGACCTCAGGCGGAGGCTCGCGCTGTGGGGCTCCACCTGCAGGTCGAGGGGGCCCTGCCGGACCTGCAGGGCGATGAAGTCTGGCTACGGACGGCCTTCCTGGAGCTGCTGGGGATTCTCCTCCGCGATGAGCCGCCGGGGAGTCAGCTGACCCTTCGCCTCAATTCAGACCACTCAGGAGGCGAATCCCGGATTGTCGGATGCCTGGATGCCGCCAGTGTGAAATTCAGTCAGATGGATCCCGCTCGCCTCTTCGAACCCTTCTACTTCAAGGGTTCGGGGCTGGGCCGTCTGACCTTGCCGGGGGTCAGGCGGGCCTTCGAGTCCCACGGCGGAAGCCTCGAGTCCGGGCCGGGAACCGAGGGGCTGAGGATCCGGTTCATGCTGCCCTCAAAACTGCCCTATTCTTTGCCTCTAGCTACTCAGTATTGAGGGTTCCATGGCAAAGGGAAAAATACTGGTAGTCGACGACGATGAAGTCATCGTTTTTGCGGTCCGGAATTTTCTGGAGCAACACGGCTTTGTCGTGGACGAAGCGGAAAGCTGTGCGGAAGCGGAGATCAGGTTCAAGGCCGATGTCTATGATGCCGTCACCCTGGACTACTCCCTGCCGGATGGGAATGCCATCGACCTGCTGCCCAGGCTGAAGGCCATCGATTCCGGTGTACCTCTCATCCTCCTCACGGGGCACGCCAGCATCGAGCTCGCCGTGCGGGCCATTCAACTCGGAGCAGAAAACTTCCTGCTGAAGCCACTGGACCTGCCGGCCTTTCTGGTGGTGCTCAACAGGGCCCTGAAAAACCAGCAGAACCACCGCAAACAGTTCGCCCGAGAATCGCTGTACCGCCCACAGCGGGCGGTCGACCCATTCATCGGCCACAGCATGGCCGTCCTGAAGCTCGAGGAGCAGGCGCGGCTCGCGGCTGCCACCGAGAGCCCCATTCTCATTCAGGGGGAAACGGGGACAGGGAAGAGCGAGCTGGCACGCTGGCTTCACCGGAACAGCTCCAGGGCCTCGGAGGCGATGCTGGAACTCAACTGTGGCGGCTTCACCAAGGAGTTTCTGGAGACGGAACTGTTTGGCCATGAAAAGGGGGCCTTCACCGGAGCGGTCACCGAAAAGGTCGGGCTGCTGGAGGCGGCTCACCGGGGCACCGTCTTTCTCGACGAGATCGGTGACATGGATCTGCAGATCCAGCCAAAGGTCCTGAAAGCCCTCGAGGAGAAGCGGTTTCGCCGCATGGGTGGCCTGCAAGACCGGAAGGTGGACTTCCGGCTGGTGGCTGCCACCCACCAGAAGCTAGATCGCCTCGTACAGGAGCAGCTCTTCCGCTCTGACCTCTTCTACCGCATCAGCGCCATCCAGATCACGATGCCACCCCTTCGTGAGCGAGCCGAGGATATCCCCATTTTTGCTCAGATCCTCCTAGACCGGCTCACCACCGGCTCCGGCTTCGAGGCCCGCAGCCTTTCCCAGGAGGCCCGCCTGAAACTCCAGCGGCATGCCTGGCCGGGGAACATCCGGGAACTGCGGAATGTCTTGGAAAGGGCCTTGATGGGCATGAAGGGAACGACCCTTGAGGCCTCTGACCTGGATTTTGCCTCCAGCCCTGATGGTCGCCTCCCGGATTCCAAGTCGAACCTGACGCTGAAAGAGCTGGAACGGCACTACATCATCAAGGTCCTAAGCGAGGAAGGCGGGCATGTGGACCGTGCCGCCAAGCGGCTCGATATCCCCCGCAGCACCTTGTACCAAAAACTGAAGACTTACGGTCCCGAGTTGTCTGGATTCTAGAATCAGGATACAGCAACCAGACAATGCCCCTCCAGGCCATCTGGCCGGGAATTGTTAATGACCGAAACAAATGACTTAAGGGCAAGCGATTCAGTGGACTCGCGTGGCATCACCGTTGCCTTAAGAGAGCATCGGAGGTTCCCATGCGAGTAGCTCATCGTCTTGCCACGGTTCAGTGTCTGGCCCTTGCCGGGGCTCTGATCCTGTTCGCCTGCGGCGGGGGGGGTGGCAGCAAGTCCAGTGGGAACGCCGTCACCCCGATCGTCTCCGGGAGCATCACCCTCCTTGGGGTGCCCGCAGACGTCAATGTGGCCGACAGTCTTCAGATCACGGCCCAGGACACGGTGCCGAATGACACAGTGGTCTGGACCGTGGATGGCGTGGTGAACGGCAATGCCGAGGTCGGGACGATCCAGGGCAGCGGGACCTCGGTCACCTACATCGCTCCGGCGGCTGAGGGCACCCATGTGATTGTGGCCACCAGCAGCAAGGACTCGACCAAGGCGGCCAGTGGACAGCTGCGCATCCACCGCAGTGCAGCCATATCGACCATGACTCTGAGCCCAGCCAGCCTCACCTTGAATTTGGGCGGCCAGAAGCAGTTCACGGTCGCCGTGACGGGCACGGGGAGTTTCAACTCTGCCGTGACCTGGACGGCCCAGCGGGGCAGCATCAGCAGCAGCGGTCTCTACACGGCGCCCAGCACGAGCGGCAGCGATGTGGTGACGGCCACCAGCGTGCAGGACAGCACCAAGAGTGCCACCTCCAATATCACCGTGGCGGTTGGCACCAGCATCACTGGTGTGACCCTGAGCCCGGCCAGCTTCACCTTGAACACGGGTGGCCAGAACCAGTTCACGGCCTCCGTGACAGGCACAGGGACCTTCAGCACTGCGGTGACCTGGACGGCGCAGCGGGGCAGCGTCAGCAGCACCGGCCTCTACACGGCTCCCAGCACGAGCGGCAGCGACGTGGTGACGGCCACCAGCGTGCAGGACAGCACCAAGAGCGCGACCTCCAGCATCACCGTGGCGGTGGGCACCAGCATCAGCGCTGTAGCCCTGAGCCCGGCCAGCCTCTCTCTCATTATGGGCGGCCAGAAGCAGTTCACGGCCACCGTCACGGGCACGGGGAGCTTCAGCACGGCGGTGACCTGGACGGCACAGCGGGGCAGCATCAGCAGCACCGGCCTCTACACGGCACCCAGCACGAGCGGCAGCGACGTGGTGACAGCCACCAGCGTGCAGGACAGCATCAAGAGCGCGACCTCCAGCATCACTGTGGCGGTGGGCACCAGCATCAGCGCTGTGGCCCTGAGCCCGGCCAGCTTCACCTTGAACACGGGCGCCCAGAACCAGTTCACGGCCACCGTGACGGGCACGGGGAGCTTCAGCACGGCGGTGACCTGGACGGCACAGCGGGGCAGCGTCAGCAGCAGCGGCCTCTACACGGCGCCCAGCACGAGTGGCAGCGACGTGGTGACGGCCACCAGCGTGCAGGACAGCACCAAGAGCGCAACCTCCAGCATCACCGTGGCGGTGGGCACCAGCATCACTGCTGTGACCCTGAGCCCGGCCAGCCTCTCCCTTAATACGGGCGGCCAGAAGCAGTTTACGGCCACCGTGACGGGCACGGGGACCTTCAGCACGGCGGTGACCTGGGCGGCGCAGCGGGGAAGCGTCAGCAGCAGCGGCCTCTACACGGCGCCCAGCACGAGCGGCAGTGACGTGGTGACGGCCACCAGCGTGCAGGACAGCACCAAGAGCGCGACCTCCAGCATCACCGTGGCGGTGGGAACCAGCATCACTGGTGTGACCCTGAGCCCGGCCAGCTTCTCCCTTAATTCGGGCGGCCAGAACCAGTTCACGGCCACCGTCACGGGCACTGGGAGCTTCAGCACTGCGGTGACTTGGACAGCGCAGCGGGGCAGCGTCAGCAGCACCGGCCTCTACACGGCGCCCAGCACGAGCGGCACCGACGTGGTGACAGCCACCAGCGTGCAGGACAGCACCAAGAGCGCGACCTCCAGCATCACTGTGGCAGTCAGCACCAGCATCAGCGCTGTGGCCCTGAGCCCGGCCAGCCTCTCCTTAAGCACAGGCGGCCAGAAGCAGTTCACGGCCGGCGTGACGGGCACGGGGAGTTTCAGCACGGCGGTGACCTGGACGGCGCAGCGGGGCAGCATCAGCAGCACCGGCCTCTACACGGCGCCCAGCACGAGCGGCACTGACGTGGTGACAGCCACCAGCGGGCAGGACAGCACCAAGAGCGCGACCTCTAACATCACTGTGGTCGCCATCAGCATCAGCGCTGTGACCCTGAGCCCGGCCAGCCTCTCCCTTAATACGGGCGGTCTGAACCAGTTCACGGCCACCGTGACGGGCTCGGGGAGCTTCAGCTCTGCGGTGACCTGGACGGCGCAGCGGGGCAGCGTCAGCAGCACCGGCCTCTACACGGCGCCCAGCACAAGCGGCACCGATGTGGTGACGGCCTCCAGTGTGCAGGACACCACCAAGAGCGCTACGGCCTCGGTGACGGTGCTGGCGGTCGTGGCGGGCAGCGGGATCATCGTGTCTCCGACAGGCCTGCAGGGGAACCCTGGAACGTTGGCGGCGCCGACCACCTTGGAGGGGGCGCAGGCCCTGATCCAGAAGGCGATTACAGCGAAGTCAGGCAGCCTGACGGTCCTGCTCCGGGGTGGCGTCTATCAGCGTTCGGCCAGCCTGACCTTGGGCGCGGCAGACTCCGGCACCGCGGCGGCCCCCGTCCAGTGGGCGGCCTACCCTGGGGAACAGCCGCGTCTGGTGGGTGGTGTCTCCCTGCCGGTTTCGGCTCTGCAACCGGTCACCAGTGCGGATCCGAACTGGTCGCGGCTGGATGCCAACACCCGGTCCTTGATCTACGTGGCAGACCTGAGTGCCTATAAGGCAAGTCTTGGATCCTTCGCGAGCCGTCATAGCTCGGTCCAGTCGGGAGGCACCAACCAGGCCATGGAAGTCTTCGCCAACGGTGTCCCACTCACTCTGGCTCGCTACCCCAAGGCTGTGGATCCCAAATTGGTGAATCTCTCCATTCAGGCTTCCATCGTCGTGTCGGGATCGGTTACGCCGGACGTGACTGGCACCTATGCCTACGCGGGCCTGGATGCCTCAGGCCGGGCCCATTATCAGCTGACGAAGGGTGGAACGACCTGGACCATTGGCGCCGATCCTGGTGGCCCCCAGTGGCAGATCTCCAATGCGGCCGGGTCGGTCTACTTCGGAGCCTATGACAACCTCGCAGGACCCGTCGGCCGCTTTGAGGGTGTTGTCGGCGCCAGTGGCCTAGCCTACGCTACCCCGGCAGATGGTTCTGCACCCCTTCCCGGCCTCATGCTGATCCAAGGTTCGAATGGGGCCAGCCAGATCACCGTTTCCACCCCTGAAATGAGCAAGTGGAATGCTTCGGAAGCGATGTATTACGGCCTCAGTTACTGGAGTTGGTGGGGGGACCATTGCCCCATAAGTTCCTTCAACCCGAGCACGGGAACCATTTCCCTGGCCAATGCCCCAACGCTCGGAAGCCGCACCGGTCAGCCCTTCTTCATCTACAACTTGCTGGAAGAGCTCACGGCACCCGGCGACTACTTCATCGACCGCGTCAATGCCCGCCTCTACATGCGTCCCCTCGGTGACGTGCTTCCCACGGAAGTGATCCTCTCCACACTGCAGACACCCATCGTCCAGATGGCGGGCTGCACTGGGATCACCTGGCAGGGCATCTCCTTTGAGGCTGACAAGGACCTGGCGATCTCGGCCACCAACTGCCAGTCCGTAAGCTTCAATACTTGCCAGTTCTGGAACAGTGGCGGCTATGGGCTGGTCCTGAGCGGCTCCTCGAATGTTGTTGAAGCCTGTGATTTCCGACAGCTCGGTCAAGGTGGCGTGTCGACCTGGGGGGGCAATCGCAGCACCCTGACTCCCAGTGGAACGCTCATCGAGAACTGCCAGTTCCAGTCCTTCGGGCGGCTCTTCTGGACCTACCAGCCGGCCATCCAGATCCTGCAGGATAATGACTACAATCCCCTTTGCATGGGCATCACGGTACAGCACAACGAGATTCACAGAGGCCCGCATGACGCCATCATCTACAGCGGCAGCAGCCACACGATCCAGTACAACAAGATCTACGATGTCGACCAGTTTACGAGCGATGCCGGGGCCATCTACACCTCCGGATGTGAGTGGGGTACCCAGGGGAACCAGATCAAGAACAACCTCATCTTCAACTGTGGTGGGCCTCTGGGTGGCTTCATCTCAGGCATTTATATCGATGGGGGCGGCAGCGGCGTCGACATTGAAGGGAACATCCTCTACAAGTCAGGCCAGTTGTGCGGAATCCAGCACAATGGTGGCCGGGACGTGCAGACCCGCTACAACATCAGCTACGGGCATTGGTACGGAATCGACATCAGCAACGTGATCTTCAGCATCAACAACAACAGCTCAGGGTCGCAGACCAACTTCCTGCAGAAGCTGCAGTACTACAACTACCAGTCGGCGCCCTGGTCGACAGCCTATCCGAACCTGGCAGTGATCCCGAATACCTACGCTCAGCTGCCTGGATCGCACTGGCTGGAACCGGAAAACTCGGTCTGCTACGGAAATCTCCAGTTTGGCGGATCCACCGATGCCTATCGTCAAACCTCGAACTACGCGCCTTCGATGGGTGCCATCACCACCTTCTTCACCCAGGTCGGCTCGAACATCAGTCAGAACCCCCTCTTCACCAACCCGGCGAACCTCGACTTCAGTCTCCAGTCTGGAAGCCCGATGTTCGCCATCCCCGGCTTCCCCGGCATCAATACCGCCCTCATCGGCATCCAGAAATAGAAGTCAGTCCTTCGGCATCGCCTGGCCGACCTGACACCTCCCCTTCCTGCTCAGTAACCCTAGGCTAGTGGACGTGAATGAGCGTGGGAGTGGCCCTCAAGGCTGCTCCCACGCTTCATGATTCGGCTTGGGCGAAAGGATAGTTGGGTCGGAGTACCACGATCTTGGAAGGCACCACACCCTCAGGGTTCAGTTCCTCCCCGGGATCCTGGGTTTCCAGGGTGGGAGTCGGCGCTGCCGAGAGATACCTTCCCAGCCCAGAGGGGGATGGGTTGTAAGCTGGCACGAGTTCCATGAATCCATTGAGAATGGCCTGACGGCGGAGCATGCCATCGGGCAGCGTCAAGGCCTCGCGCATGGACCGCAGCACCCGTTCCAGAACCTTCCGGCTCCTGGTCTCAGGGACAGCCTCGAAGACCTTTGCATGAACGTCCGAAGGCCGCTGCTCATTCTCCATGAAGAGTTCCTCGAAGAGCTTCTCTCCAGGACGGATCCCTGAAAAGTTGATGTCGATATCGAAGCCGGGGGTCATCCCTGAAAGAATCGCCATGTCCGTCGCCAGGTCCACGATGTGGACGGGCTCACCCATGTCGAGGACGAAGACCTTCCCGGACTGGCCCAGGATCCCCGCCTGGAGCACCAGTTGGCTGGCTTCCGGGATGGTCATGAAGTAGCGGGTCATGTCCGGGTGGGTGACCGTGAGGGGGCCCCCGTGGCGGATCTGGTCATGGAAGAGGGGGATGACACTGCCGCGGCTGCCCAGGACGTTTCCGAACCTGACGCTCACATACTGGCCTTCCTCGCCTTCCTCTTCCGATGCCCGGAGAACAAGGAACTCTGCGATGCGCTTAGTAGCCCCCAACACGCTGGTGGGGTTGACCGCCTTGTCCGTGGAGATATTGACGAATTTCTTGACCCCGATGGCTTTCGCCGCCTTGAGCACATTCATGGTGCCGAAGATGTTGTTCTCGATGCCCTCTTCCGGGTGGCGTTCCAGATAGGGAACGTGCTTGTGGGCCGCAGCGTGGAACACGAACTGGGGGCACCAGGTCTCAAAGGTCTGCTGGAGGCGGTTGGCGTTCCGGATGTCACACAGCTCAACCTCCAGGACCAGTTCTGGAAACTGACGCCGAAGGCTCCGCTCAACGTGCCAGAGGCTGTTTTCACCCCTGCCCAGAAGGATCAGGCGAGAGGGATTGAACTGGGCCACCTGTCGGGCCAGCTCGCTGCCGATGGAGCCTCCTGCCCCGGTGATGAGCACGACCGAATTCTCCAGGGCCTGGTGGATCGAGTCCAGGTCGAGGGTGATGGAATCCCGCCGGAGCAGGTCCTCGATGGCGATGTCGCGAAGCTCCTGCTTGCCGCCTTCCTTGCTAAGGAGGCTCTGCATGCTCGGCAGGGTCTTCACTCGGACATCCTGCGAGCGGAGGATCTTGGCCAACGCCCGGATGCGGGATCCGGGGGCGCTGGGGATGGCGAGAATCACCTGGGTGGCCCCCGATTCCTTGATGATGGTTGGAAGCAGTTCGGAGGTTCCCAGCACCGGTACGCCCTGGATCCTGACGCCCTGCTTTTCGAGCGCATCATCCACAAAGCCGACGACCCGGCTCCTCATGTTCGGGTTCGACTGCAGCTCCTGACAGAGTTGGGCCCCTGCTTGCCCAGCTCCGACAATGAGGGTCCGCAGTGCCAGATCATTCGCGGAAGAACCGTGCCGGAGCGTCTTTCGACGGTCGGTGGTGGGACGGTGGGGCCTTTTCTTCAGATACCGATGCTTGAAATAATCTACGGAAGCGGCTCGAATCCCCACCCAATTCAGGACGGTGAGCAGACCGCCACAGAGGGTGACATTCGGATGCTGGATGCCAAGTCCGACTTGGCGATCCAGTAGAAAGAGCCCCGCTGGAACCAGGACCAGGGCCAGCATGCTTAGGAGCAGCGACCTCAGTTCGAGGTAACCCATCAGGCGGTAGTGCTGTCGCGTGTGCTGGAAGGCGACATTCACGACCATGGCGAAGGCGACCCAGATGAGTAACGAACTGAACGTAGGAAGCACACCCAGAACCAGACTGGTGGCCGCCACCCAGGCGACAGCCGCAAGACCCGCGTCCAACGTGAGTTTCACAGCCTGACGGACATTGGGTCTGGTGCCCACTACCAGGAGTGATCCGAGTAGGGACTGAGGCTGGGAATTCACTTCAGCAGTCACTGGAGGCTCCTCGAAAAAGCAGGTCCATCTGCAACAGCCCACTCGGACCGGGATAGGAGGTCAGCAGCCAGCGGGTCATGCAGGGGAGGGACCACAAAATGGAGGATTGGATCCTGTGAGGCAACCTGCGCTCGGCAGGAGGATTTGGAAGCTAGGCGATTGAAGATGGCGGAGCCTCGAAGCGTCAGGCTTGGGGTCGTAAAACAGTTGATCAAAGGGTGGGTGGGGTGGTTTCCATGGGCGTGAAATGGCATTCTCAAGCATGGCTCCAGAGGATAGAATCGGCCTGCGAGTACAATTGAAGGGTCATAAAAGTATTTCAAAAAGAACAATGGAGCAAAGGCCTCCTACTGGAAATAAAAGATGCGGTCAGGCGAATCTAAAGTCAATCTGTGTTACCGAAAGAAATACGTATTAACACGCGATCAATCTATAAAAATAATGCACGGCAAAAAATGCCATAAAAATAATTAGGCGATTCTGAACCTAAATATTTATCGGATTTGTCATTAGCGAGACCCGCATCTTGATCATCCCGAGGGTGGGAATCACAGGCTGCCCAAAATGGGATCCAGTGGCCCGAAAACTTGGGGCACGATAATTCCTGTAGCCACAAGCATCGCCTCGGTTCCAGGGTGCGAGAGAGCTACCCTTTGGGTCGCCGACCCGAAACGTGCGCCGCACCGCTACCCTGGACCCATGAGCACATTTGATCCATGGGATCCCTACCGAGACCTGCGCTTCGCATCCACGCGAGAGCACCCCCAGTTCGGAACCTGCTTCATCGCCGAGGGCCGGATTCTGGTGGAGGACCTGCTGCGCACCGCCCAGGCAGGGCGGCTGAAGGTCATCTCCGTCGCCGCGACCACGGCGGCAGCGGCCTCACTCAAGGAGCAGCTGCCCACGGAGGCGGAGCTGCTGACGGCAGAACCCGCGGCCCTTTCAGAGCTGGCGGGCTTCCCGTTCCATCGTGGCCTCATGGCCTGCGCCCAGGTGCCGGCTCCACCGCCCCTGGAGGATTTGGTCAAGGCGCGTAAGCTCCTCGTCCTGCCGCGGCTCTTTGATAGTGAGAACCTGGGACTCCTGCTGCGCAGCGCCGCAGCCCTGGGCCTGGATGGCGTGCTGGCGGGACCGGGGCCAGGCCAGTGGACGCGGCGCACGGTGCGCGTCTCCATGGGCGCAGTCTGGCGCATTCCTGTCTGGAGGGTGGATGAGCCTTGGGCCCTGCTGGCGGAATGGCAAGCCCACGAAGCCGGCGCCGAGGTGGTGGCCGCCGCCTTAACGCCGGCAGCCGAAGATGCCAGGTTCTGGCAGCCCAGCTCCCGGTGCGCCTTGGTGATGGGGCCTGAAGACACGGGATTGGACGCTGTCCAGTTGGCTAGGTGCACCCGGTCCGTAGCCATCTCCATGGCCTCCGGCATGGACAGCCTCAATGTGGCCGCCGCCGGGGCCATCCTGATGTTCCAGATGATGGAGGATCCTAGGGCTCGCGGCTGACGGCGATGTCCACCAGGTGAAGCAGCTCAGCCACCACTTCGCGGCACTGGGCGTCCTGCTCGCAGCGGACGGCGACTTTCTTGCGGGCGGCGGCCACGTCCCCGCAGGCCTTGCCGCGGGCGATGAGCTCCCGGCAGGCGTCGGGCATGGGGCCCCAACTGCCGCATTCGATGAAGCGCTCGCTGAGGAAGATGAACTTGGGGATGGCCTCGCCGCCATTGGTGAGGAAGCGAACGAAGACCTCAGGGTGCTGCTCGCGGCTGATGATTCGCACCTTGAGGTTGGCACCGGCCTCGGCCATGCGCTGGAGAACCGGCGCGTGGCGTACCACGTCGCCGCACCAGTCCTCGGCGATGGCCACCACGTGCACGGGGCGGGGCAGGGCCCCCAGGTGGGCCGCCACGGTGGGCTCCAGGCTCAGGGCCCCGTGCTGGGCTACCAGCAGCTCCCGCTGGGTGCCCGATTCCGCCGCGGCCAGCCAGGCGGCATAGTCTAGTCCGGACTCGAAGATGGCCTTCCAATCAAGGACGGGGAGCGTGGCGGGACGGGGCATGGGAACTCCTGAGCTGGTCATAAGATGTTACTGAGGGTCTCATTGTTCCTTTTTGGCCTTCATTCAAAGGCGACCCGGTAGACCTCCACATGATCACCAGGCGTCAGTTCCCTTTTCCCCATGTGCTGGAAGGCCAAGTCCTCCAGCAGGCGGGTGGAGGCGGTATTGCCTGGGGAGACGATGGCCAGCACACCCTGGAGGCCGAGGGTCGCTCGGCCCCAGGTTAGGCAGGCTTTGGCAGCCTCCCGGGCATAGCCCAGGCCCCAGTATTCGGGGCAGAAGGCGTAGCCCAGGTCCAGCTCCGGCAAGGTGTCGCGCCGGATGAGTCCGCACATGCCCATGGGGTTGCCGGTGCCGGCGTGGGCCACCAGCCAGAGGCCGTGCCCATGGGCGGCATAGCTGGCCAAGGGCCCGCCCCGCAGATAGTCCCGGGCCTGGTCCAAGTCCCGCACGCCCTTGTCGGCGATGTTGTCGATGAACGAGGGCTCATTGAGAAGGCGCAGGATGAAGGGCGCGTCCTCCAGGGTGAAGGGGCGAATGGTCAAATGCTCTGTCGTCAAGGGCGTCATGACTCCAGGATCACCGAGGATTTTCACCTCGCCAACCCCTACGCACCCAAAAGTTCGCCCTGGACCCCTGGGCTAGAGTGGAAGGGTCAGCATCAAGGAGCTTCCATGACCCTCGCCAAAGCCTACGCGGCCACCGCCGCCACGAGCCCCCTCGTGCCCTTCCAGTTCGAGCGCCGCAGCGTGGGCGCCCACGACGTCCAGATCGAGATCGCCTACTGCGGCATCTGCCACTCGGACATCCACCAGGTCCGCAATGAGTGGGGCGGATCCAAGTACCCCATGGTCCCGGGCCACGAGATCGTGGGTCACGTGACCGCTGTGGGGGCCCACGTGAAGAAGTTCAAGGTCGGCGACCTGGCGGGCGTCGGCTGTCTGGTGGACAGCTGCCGCACCTGCCCCAGCTGTGAGCGCCAGCTGGAGCAGTTCTGCCAGAAGGGCGCCGCCTTCAGCTACAACAGCACCGAAATGGACCGCGTGACGCCCACCCAGGGCGGCTACTCTTCCGCCATCGTCACAGACGAGGCTTTCGTCCTGAGCATCTCGCCCAAGCTGGATCTCGCCGCCGTGGCGCCCCTGCTCTGCGCGGGCATCACCACCTACTCGCCCCTGCGCCACTGGAAGACCAAGGCTGGTGACAAGGTGGGTGTGGTGGGGCTGGGCGGCCTGGGCCACATGGCCGTGAAGCTCGCCGCCGCCATGGGCGCTGAGGTGACCATGCTCAGCACCTCCAAGTCCAAGGAGGCCGATGCCCGCAAGCTGGGCGCCCAGCACTTCGGGCTCACGTCGGATGATGAGACCTTCAAGCGGCTGGCGGGTCAGTTCGACCTCATCATCGACACCATCTCCGCCCCCCACGACTACAACAAATACCTGGGTTTGCTCCGCATCGAAGGCGCCATGGTGCTGCTGGGCGTGCCCCCAGAGCCCACGCCGGTGGCCGCCGGCTCGCTCATCTTCGGCCGCCGCACCCTCAGCGGCTCCCTCATCGGTGGCATCGCGGAGACCCAGGAGATGCTGGACTTCTGTGCCGAGCACGGCATCGTCTCAGACATCGAGCTGATCCCTGTCCAGCAGGTCAATGAGGCCTACGAGCGCATGATGAAGAACGATGTGCGCTACCGCTTCGTGCTGGATCTGAAGACGCTCTAGCTCCAGGCCCGCATGGCCAGGAATTCCCCCTTCCCCACGGGCACCAGGCTCGTGGTGAAGGTGGGATCCGCCTGGATCAGCTCCAGCAGGGGCGCCATCTCACTAGCGTGGGAGAGGGCGTTGTCCACCACCAGCAGGCGGCCGGGCCGCACCACCCGGCGGAGCTCTGGCCAGAGGGCGGGATACTCGGAACGCTCTGCGTCCAGGAAGATGAAGTCGAAGCTGTCATCCGGGGTCTGCAGCAGCATCGGGCTGGCGTTCCCCTGCATCTGGGTAATGAGTTGGGTGAGGCCGGAGCGGGCGAAGTTCCGAGACGCCAGTTCACTCTTGAACTCCGAAGCCTCCACGGTGGTGACATGGCCTGCGATGACGCGGGCAGCCTCAGCCAGCCAGAGGGTGGAGTAGCCGTTGGAGGTGCCGATCTCGAGGATCTCCCGGGCCCTCGTGGCCCGGATGAGCACCGACAGGAACTCGCCCGTATCCCGGGTGATGTTGAGCATGCGCCGCTGGCGATCCTGCACGAGGTGGTCGTTGGTATCGCCAAAGCGCTCGAGTTCAGTCAGGAGGAGCTTGAGATGGTCGGGCATGGTGGACGCCTGGTAGATGTGGGGCTGGAGAAGGGTGGGCGGGTGGGCGGATGGGCGATGGGCAGGAGCAGGTTGGGATAGAGCGTCGCCATGTTCCTTGGCGTCGGATAATCCTGCAAACCTCCCATGACATCTCCTCGAGCCTAACCTGATCCTGAATGACCACCACACGACAAGCAGCACTGCTAGGCCGGGCAATCGCGGTAAACAGGGCCGGGAGCAGATGGGCATATTTTAAGCGGTATTTAGGGCCCGATCGGTTTTGGTAAGAAACTGTCAGCTGATCGGGAAGCAACACGGCTGCGGGCTACTGCTATGGAAAACTCGCTTTTGGACAAATCAGGGGCCGCTGTGAGCGGCCCCTGGGTAGATGTTCAAACGTGAATTCTTGTCTGGTTTCATTGCGGCTGCGTCCGGGTTTTGTCCCGACCTGGTTAGTGGGGGCGCTCCTCGCGGCGGCCGCGCTCCTTGTCATTGCCCTTGCCCTCGCGGTTATCAGGGCCCCGGCCTCTTTCCACATGCTCTTGGTAGTGCTCCCGCACCACTGGCTCCTGGGGCTGGTAGCGGTAGTTCTCGGCGTGGATCTGGGGCTGGCGCTCAGGCGCAGGGTAGTGGTTCTTGGAGTAGCCGCGCTGGTAGTTGGGCACCTGGGCCATAGGGGGCGCTTCGTGGCGGTCCCACTTGTCCCAGCCCTGACGACGCTGCTCCCATTCCCGGCCCCAGTGCTCGCCCCAGCGGGGGGCCTCCTCACGGTGCCAGCCCCGGAAGTAGGTGGGCTGACGCCGGTAATAACGGACGGGCACACGCAGCAGGTAGGGAGGCACCGTCTCTGGACCCACCAGAGCCCAGGGGCCGTTGTACCAGGAGCTGGCGTACCAGGTATCGTCCTTGAAGACCCAGTACATCCCGTCGTAGAAGAAGTAGTTCTGGTCCAGGCGCGGCGCATAGTAGACCGGCGAACCGGGCACGGGCACCAGGTTTGGCAGGATCGGGATGTTGATGCCGATGCTCAGATGGGGCGCGCCGATGCTGAGGCGGATCTGGGCCTGGGCCGGGGCCAGAATCAGCAGCAGGGCGGCGGGGACGAGCGGGTTGAAACGCATGCTTCAGTCCTCCTTCTCACATGATGGGTAATCTGGTTAGGTGAATGGTTCAGGAGGGGCGTGACTAACCCCAGACCTTCTTGCCGCCGACCCAGGTGCCCAGGATACGGCCTGGGAGAGTCCAGCCCTTGAAGGGTGTGTTGAAGGACTTGGATTGGATGAACTCCCGGTCCACCTGCACCTGGGCGTTGGGATCGAAGAGCACGAAGTCCGCCGGCGCCCCGGGCCGCAGGCCGCCGAGGCCCTGGCGGTCCAGGTGGAAGACTTTGGCGGGTTCCCAGGACAGGAGGCTGATGGCCTTGGCCAGGCTGATGACCTTGCGGTTCACCAGCAGCTCCAGGGTGAGGGGCAGGGCGGTCTCCAGGCCGATGATGCCGAAGGCGGCGAAGGGCAGCTCCACCTCCTTGTCATCCCAGCCGTGGGGAGCGTGGTCTGTGGCGATGGCGTCCACTGTGCCATCCGCGATGGCCTCCAGCACAGCCTGGATATCCGCATCGGTGCGCAGGGGCGGGTTCATCTTGAAGTCACTGTCGAACTTCATGAGCTCCTTGTCCGACAGGGCGAAGTGATGGGGCGTCACCTCGCAGGTGACGCGCAGGCCCCGGCTCTTGGCTTCGCGCACCATGCGCATGGAGCCCTGGGTGCTGAGGTGGGCCAGGTGCAGGTGGCCGCCCGTGTGCTCGGCCAGCACGATGTCCCGGGCCACCATGGCCTCCTCGGCGGCAGAGGGGATGCCCAGGCAACCCAGGGAGGCACTCACGGCCCCCTCATGCATGTAGCCCTTGCCCGCCAAGTCCTTGTCCTCCTCGTGGGCCACCACAGGCACATCCAGCCAGCGGGTGTATTCCAGGGCCCGGCGCATGAGGGAGGCGCTGCCGATTGGCAGGCCGTCATCGCTGAATGCCACGCAGCCCGCAGTCTTGAGGGTGCCCATGTCTGCGAGTTCCTCGCCCTTCATCTCCCGGCTCACGGTGCCGATGGGGAAGTAGCGGCAGAGGTCCGCCTTGGCGGCGCGGCTGAGCATCATCTCGGTGATGGCCACGGTGTCATTCACAGGCTTGGTGTTGGCCATGGCGCAGACGGAGCTGAAGCCCCCCGCCACCGCCGCCCGGCTGCCGGTCTCGATGCTCTCCTTGCGAGTCTGCCCCGGCTCCCGGAAGTGCACGTGCAGGTCCACGAAGCCCGGCGCCAGCACCGCGCCCCCGCCGTCCACCACGTCGGCACCGGCTGCCTGGGGATGCTTGACAGCTTCGGCCCCAATAGCCACCACCTTGCCCTCAGCGATCAGCAAGGCGCCTGGCCCATCCAGATTCTGGGAGGGATCAACCAGATGGACATTCTTCACGAGGAGGGACATGTGAGGCTCCGGAGACAGGGACAGTTTAGCCGGTGGATCGGTGTCTGGAGTCTGGAGTCTGGGGGCACAGGCTCCTGAGGCGGCGCGATGCGCCGCACTAGCTTTTTCCATCTCGCAGGCCACAGGCCTGCGAGCACTCCGGCCCAAGGTCGAGGCATTACTCCGTCCGATAGTTCGGCGCTTCCTTGGTGATCATCACGTCATGCGCGTGGCTTTCGCGGAGACCGGCACCGCTGATCTCCACGAAGGTGGCCTTCTGCTGGAAGTCGGAGATGGTAGAGCCGCCGGTGAGGCCCATGCCGGCCCGCAGGCCGCCCATGAGCTGGGTGACGAGGTCCGCCATGCGACCCTTGTAGGGCACCTGACCCTCGATGCCCTCAGGCACCAGCTTGGTGTCTTCCTTGCCTTCCTGGAAGTAGCGATCCTTGCTGCCCTGCTTCATGGCGCCAATGCTGCCCATGCCACGGTAGGCTTTGAAGGTGCGGCCGCCGTAGAAGATGGTCTCGCCGGGGGCCTCATCGGTGCCCGCGAAGAGGCTGCCGATCATGACGCAGTCGGCGCCGGCGGCAATGGCCTTGGCCACGTCGCCGCTGAACTTGATCCCGCCATCGGCGATGCAGGTGATGCCCGCCTCCCGGCAGGCCCGGCTGGCCTCAGCGACGGCGGTGATCTGGGGCATGCCCGCGCCAGTGACAATGCGGGTGGTGCAGATGGAGCCTGGCCCGATGCCCACTTTCACGGCATTGGCACCGGCCTCGGCGAGATCCTTGGCCCCCTGGTAGGTGGCCACATTGCCCGCGATGAGCTGTACGTGGGGGAAGGCCTTCCGCAGGGCCTTCACGCCCTCCAGCACGCCCTGGCTGTGGCCGTGGGAGCTGTCCAGGCAGAGCACGTCCACGCTGGATTCCACCAGGGCCGCGGCCCGCTCCAGCAGGTCCTTGCCCACGCCCACGGCGGCGCCCACCCGCAGGCGGCCCATGGCGTCCTTGCAGGCATTTGGATATTCGATGGACTTCTCGATGTCCTTGACCGTGATGAGGCCCTTGAGCTGGCCCTGGGCATCCACCACCAGGAGTTTCTCAATGCGATGCCGCTGCAGGATGGCGCGGGCCTCCTGGAGGGTGGTGCCCACGGGCACCGTCACCAGGTTGTCCTTGGTCATGGCCTCGCTGACGGGGATGTCCCAGCGGGTCTCGAAGCGGAGGTCGCGGTTGGTGAGGATGCCCACCAGCTTGTGGCCCTCCACCACGGGCACGCCGCTGATGCGGAACTTGGCCATGAGGGCCTCAGCCTCGCGGATGGGGGCGTTGGGCTCGATGGTGATGGGGTCGGTGATCATGCCCGACTCCGAGCGCTTCACTTTGTCCACTTCCTCTGCCTGACGCTCGATGCTGAGGTTCTTGTGGATGATGCCGATACCGCCCAGCTGGGCCAGGGCGATGGCCATGCGGCTCTCGGTCACCGTGTCCATGGCTGCCGACAGGAGGGGGATGCGCAGCTGGATGTCCTTCGCCAGCTGGCTGTCGAGGGCCACCTGGTTCGGATGAACCGTTGAGAAGCCCGGCACCAGCAGGACATCGTCGAAGGTGAGGGCGCGCATCAGGGGCAAGGTCAGCATGGGGTGCCTTTTCTCTTGGCCCGCTGTCTGCGGGACCTTGCAAGCCATGGTCTCATGGCCCAGGGCCTCGTTCCAGCAGGCGGTCTGTGGTGGTCAACTAACTCCAACGGCGGTGGCTCTTACCTAAACTCGCCGAGAAAAACCGAGAGGGCAGAGGAAGCCTACCGGGGGCAATGTCCAGGGTTCGGGGTGGGAGACGCTTGACCCACCCAGTGGGCGGGTCCCAGAGGTCGCCCGCAACGCACACCGTCCATGGTAATGCCCCGCCAGGGTTGGGACTGTTGGCAACTGTCCAGCTGCCGGGCGCAGCGGGGCTGGAAGGGGCAGCCGGGCGGACGAGCTTCAGGTGCGGGCTGGAAGCCGGCTTCGTTGGATGGCAGCCCCCTGGCCGCCGCCAGGAGGCGCGCCGTGTAGGGATGGCGCGGGGCGCGCAGCAGTTCGGCCGTGGGTCCCGCCTCCAGGATCTGGCCTGCGTAGAGCACCACCAGGCGCTCGCAGGACCGGGCCGCCAGGGTCAGGTCGTGGGTAATCAAGAGGCAGCTCAGGCCCCGCGCCCGCTGCAGGTCCAGCACCAGGTCCAGAAAATCCCCCCGGACGCCCGGATCCAAGGCGGAGGTGGGCTCGTCCAGGAGCAAGAGTTCCGGGTCGCAGGCAAGGGCCATGGCCAGGCCCAGGCGCTGGCGTTGCCCCCCGCTGATCTGGTGGGGGAAGCGGCCCAGGAAGGTGGGATCTCCGGGCAGGCGGAGTCGCGCCAGCAGGGGCCCCAGGCGCGCCAGGGCTGCGGCAGAGGACTCGCCGCGGTAGAGCCTGGGCAGCAGGGCCAGGTGCTCACTCAGGCTCAGGAGGGGATGCAGGCCCTGCTGCGGGTCCTGGGGTAGCCACCTCAGGACGGGGCGCAGGGCCTCCCGGGCTGGACCCGGCTCCAGGGTCACACCGAAGACCCGCAAAGTGCCACCGTGTTGAACCACGCCCGGAGGCAGGGCGCCAAAGCAAGCCCGGGCCAGGAGGCTCTTGCCGGCGCCGCTTTCGCCCACGAGGCCCAGGCGTACCCCGGAGCCAAGGCTCAGTCGTAGGGGCCCCAGCAGGGGCACCCCATCCGTCCGGCGCAGCTCGAAGGCCTCTAATACCAGGGACATGGCCGAAGCATCGCAGGGAAGTGATGGCTGTCAATGGACTTCCCGAATAAGGCCGAAAAGCACTTGACGCCCGACCGGGCGGTCCTACCCTTGGTCCACCCAATCACCCTGGTGTCCCACAGACACCGACCTGGAATGGAGGAATCATGGATTTCTTGCGCCCTGAGGTTCAGGACCGCTTGATGAAGGAGCATTTCGAATTCCGGAAGCTCATGGAAGAACACAAAGCCGCTGATACGCGCCTCAGTGATCTCCAGAAGAAACCCAGCCTTTCCGCCAAGGAATCCCTTGAGGAAGTGGAGTTGAAGAAGACCAAGCTCCGGGCCAAGGAGCGCATCTACAGCATCGTGCAGGAAACGACCAAGCGCACTGATCAGTAGCCCTAGCAAGAAGACGACGAAGCCCCGGGATTTCCCGGGGCTTCGTCGTCTGGGGCTTCCTTAACTAGCAATTTTCGCAACAGGCGAAAATTGGAGGCGATCAAGCCGGTAGGAACCGCGGCCGATAGGGCTCCCCCACCCAATAGACCAGCTCCAGCAGTTCCTCCACATCCCAGAGCAGCACGTCAGCGCGGGCGCCGGGGTGCAGGTGGCCCAAGTCCGGGTGGCGAAGGCTGCGGGCGGCGTGGAGGGTCATGGCCGTGAAGGCCTCCTCGAAGGTGAGGCGCAGCTGCAGGCAGCCCAGACGCAGGATCGTGAGGGGATCCACGCAAGGACAGGAGCCGGGGTTGAAGTCCGTGGCCAGGGCCACGCGGCAGCCCGCTTCGATCATCTGCCGGGCCGGGGCCCAGTCCCGCATGCCCAGGAAGAGGGTGGTGCCCGGCAGCAGCACCGGCGTCACGTCGGCGGCGGCCATGGCCTTCATGCCCGCCGCGCTGCAGAACATCAGGTGGTCCGCGCTGGCGGCCCTCAACTCCGCGGCCAGCTCGGCGCCGCCGGTCCAGCTGAGCTCGTCCGCGTGGATGCGCGGGATGAGCCCCAGGGCCTGGCCCGCCTGGCAGATGCGGCGGCCCTGCTCAGCGCTGTAGACGCCGGTCTCCACGAACACATCGCAGAAGCGGGCCACGCCGGGGTGGCGCCGAACCAGCTCCGGCAGCCAGTCCTCGGCCACGGCGCGGGCATTGGCCTCGGCGTCGCCGCCGAATTCCGGTGCCAGATCGTGGGCGGGGAGGAGGGTCACGTCCAGGCTCCAGCCCCGGCGGCGCAGCTCCGCGTAGGCGGCGGTGAGGCGCGACTCCGCCTCCAACTCCAGGCCGTAGCCGGTCTTGGCTTCCAGGTGCACCACACCCCGCTCCCGGAAGGCCCGCAGGCGGGCCTCGCCCAGGTCCACCAACTCGGCCACGCTGGCCGCGCGGGTGGCGCGCACCGTTTCGCGGATGCCGCCCCCCTCGGCGGCAATCTGCTGGTAGCTGACGCCGTGAAGGCGGCGGTTGAACTCCCCCGAGCGGTTGCCGCCGAAGAGCAGGTGGGTGTGGGGGTCCACGAAGCCCGGCGTGGCCCAGGCGCCCCCGCCATCCACCCGGGGCGCGTCGGCCCAGGCCGCGGGCAGGTCCGCCTCGGCGCCCAGCCAGGTCACACGACCACCCTCCAGGGCCAGGGCCGCGGCGGGGATGCGGTCCACGGCCCAGGCCTGCTTGGGATCGGGCGTGAGCAGACCCCGGAGGTTGATGAGGACGCGGCGTTCGGACATGGCTCCAGTCTGCCAGGGTGGCCTCGCCTCCGCCCGCCTGGGTCTGAAATTCCGAATCCGGGCTTCCGCGATTCCGTTCATTACTTTTCACAATTGTAAGCAAGTGCCAGCCCCCACGGATCCCCACCCTTGCTAGCATCGGCTCACACCGGAGGTACCCGTGCCACCCAGGGCCAATTCCAGGCAATCCATCGTGCGACCGTGGTGTGCGCCCCTGTGCGTGGTCGCGTTGTGGCTGGCCTGCGCGAACCAGCCGCTCCTGGCCCAGGCGCCACCCTGGGTGAATGAGCGCGTGAAGGGTTGGTCGACCCATAGCTGGGACAAATACGGCAACCAGCAGAGCACCCTTCATACCTGGGCACAGGCCTCCACAAAAGAGCAGATGCTAGAGGCCCTGGGCCGCGTGGCCAGTAGCCAAGACCGCCGCACGGCCCTCTGGTATCTCAGCGCCTGGCCCATGGAACAGTGGGCTCCCATGGCCCTCGAGCGGGGCGGGACCGAGGCGGCCCTCTTCCTCTACCAGCGGGGGTATCGCCAGCCTGGGCAGGACCCCACCAACTATCTGAAAAACCATGCCGACCTCGAGCGCCCCTGGACCCACGGCCTGGGCCTGCACCTGGAGAACGGGGGCTGGCGCTTCCAGTGGATCCCCAGCCCCGTGTTGTTCACTCACTCCGGCAGTGCCAAGCTTCCGAAGGGATTGGAACAGGCTCCCCAGCCCGGCGTGCTCATGCACCTGAACCGTCTGCGACCCGGCCTCGAGAAGCTGGTGAGCCTGGCGGGTGGCAGCCAGCCGGGTGGCGGCACTCCCACAGGCATGGTCTCCGCCCTGGCCCAGGGCAGCCGCGCCGGCTTCCTGGTCCGGCACCTGGAGCCCTGGCTGAAGCAGGTGTCCCCCGCCCTGGAGCCCCTGGCCCAGCGCGAGGCCTGGGTGCTGCACTACGGGGCGGACCGCAGCGCCAGGCCCAGCCTCAAGGGAACCCTAGTCTTCCTGCCTGGGGAACTGCCCAACCGTACCTACCTCATGATGAGCCTGCTGAAGCTGAATCCCTTGAGCAGTGGGGCCCGCTCCCGGACGCTGCAGTGGACTGGACCCGGCGGCAGCGTGGAAGTCCAGCAGCTGCGCGGTTCCGGTGGCGTCTTCCACCTGGTCCAGCGGCCCGAGGGCACCTGGATCAGCGACCAGGAGGCCCCTCTGCGGGCGCTGCTCTTTCCGGGCCTGCAGCCCACCTTGGGCGAGCGCCTGGAGTGGTCGCGGGTGGCCCTCTCGGGGATGAACCCCGGCACGGAACTCTCCTTCTGGGTGATGCCAAGCATCGGCGCCGACGCGACCTTCGAGACTCAGGCCCTCGCCCGTCGCCTGGGCCGCGCACAGCAGGGTACCTGGCCCAATCCCTTCATCGCCAAGGCCGCGCCCCGGACCGGCGCGATGTCCCTGGCCGTGGGCGCGGGCCCCACGGAGCTAATGGTGCAGTCGATCCTGCGGGTGGATGACGAAACGGCGATTCCAGAGCCGGAGTTGCCCAGCTACGTGAATGGCCTGGAGAGCTTGAATCCCCAGCAGAAGAAGGAATTCCTGGCGGCCAAGGCCAGTGCCCAGCAGCGCCAGATCCAGCGCCAGGCCTTACGCATGGACGTGGTGGCCCTGCAGGCCTGCCTGGATCCCCGGGGGGCTGCTCTCCATTGGAACGGCTGGGTTTCCGTGCCCGCTCTGAGTGCCGCTGACAAGGCCTCCCTGGCGGAGCTGAACCGCTTGCGCCGGGAATCGCCCTGGCAGGCCATGCGGGCTCAACGGGATGGCAAGATCACGGCCTTCGGCGGCTTCGGTGAACCCGGCATGGCGCCCAGCCTGGCCCTGGCCATCCCCATCCAGGGGCCCAAGCGGGCCCAGGTGGAGAACCTGCTCAAGCGGCTGGTGCCCAAGGTATTCAAGGGCGAGAACCAGAAGCAGGCCAACGGGGCGGCGGAGCTGCACCGAGTGGCCACGGCCCAGGCCTTCCGGCCCTCCTGGACCCTGGTGGGTGACACCTTGGTGCTGGGTACCGATGAGAGTGCCGTGAAGGCCGTCAGTGCTGGTCTCCAGGGCCAGGCACCTACCCTGGCGGACAGCCCATCCCAGGCTTGGGCTCGCATGGATATCGATGGTGCGCGGGCCTCCAAGGAATTGGAAAACCTGGTGCTGGCCTACCTGCGCAGCAGCAGCGGTAGTGCCTGGTGGATCGGGGCCGTCACCACGGAAGATGAGGCCGCCGCCGAACTGGCCTTCAGCCTCGGTCCCTTCCTGGGGGCTCTGCGGGGCCTGGGTCCGGTGCATCTGGAGTGGAACTGGAGCGCCGCTGGGCTGGAGGGGCGCCCGCGATGAAGCGCTTCCTACATTCCGACCGGGGCTTGGCCGCCGCGGCCGCCCTGCTGGTCCTGGCTGCCCTCACTCTGGTACCGCTGCGGCACCGGGTGCGGGTGGAGGCCGATGTCTTCAACCCCGTGCGTCGCTTGAAGGTGGAGAGCCGCAGCCTCCTGGGTCTGGTCCGGCCCGCCTGGGGCCTGAGCCTGGAGGGTGCTGCCGCCTCGACGGATGGTCACGGAAGCTTCTACCTGATGGTGGACCAGCCCCTGGCTTTCACGGTGCGAGCCTGGCCGGGTTTTCGACAGTTCTTGTCCATGGCTCCCACGGCCGTGACGGCCCACCACGCGCTGCGGGAGGAGGGCGATCGCGAGGCCTTCCGCCACTGGTTCGTGGCCATTCTCGAGCAGCAGTTGGAAGGCCCCAGTCCCGCCTGGGAGCCCGCGCAGCGGGACTGCGCTGGCCTGCTCCGCTTCGCCTTCCGGGAGGCCCTCGCCGCCCACACCACCACCTGGCAGCAGCGGGTGGGTTTCAGCTCGGGTCCGCCGGGGCAGGATCCCTCGGCCGCCTTCAGTCGAACCTGGCGCGGGGGCTTTCCCACGCCTGAGGGGCTCCAGCCTTTCGCCAAGGGGGCCTTCCTGCGTCGTCTGGCCTGCGTGTCTATGGGCCGCGACCTGCAGTCGGCCCAACCCGGCGACCTGCTCTTCTTCGCCCGGGGCGGCTCCCGCTCCCAACCCGACCACGCCATGGCCTTCGTGAGGCCCGACGTGGATGGCCAGCCCATGCTGCTCTACCACACCGGCCCTGAGGGCAGCGGCGCCACCAGACAGGAGGGCGATCTGCGCCGCGTCCGCCTGGAGGACCTGCTCCACCATCCCGAGCCCGATTTCCGTCCCCTTCCCGAGAACCCGGCCTTCCTGGGGCTCTACCGCTGGCGCCTGCTGGCGGGTGAACCCTTCGAACCTCTCCTCCCCAGGTCCTGATATGCGCTGGTTCCGTCCCCTCCTCACCCTGCTGCTGCCCGTCGCGCTGCTGCTGCCCACCCTGGGCACCGCGCAAAAGAAGAGCTCGGAAGCCCCCTGGCGGGAGGAGGGCTGGAGCGGCGCCTTCGCCACCCTGCGGCCCACCCTGCCGGGCAAGCCCGGCCAGCTGGAAGCCGCAGGGCCCATCCCTGTGGGTGCCCGTATCCGGATCTACCGCGTGGAGGATCCCGACACGTTCCTGAAGCAGGTGCTCCTGGAGCGGGACAAGTCCGTGGCCGAGGGCGGGCGGGGCGCCAAGGATCCTCTGGACCTGCTGCGCGAGGCGGTGCTCTGGGGCGGGCGGCGGGCCTTCGTCACTGTGCACCGCACGGCCACGCGCGCCCTGCGCGATGCCGCAAAACAGACGGAGCGCTTGGCCCCGGCCCAGACCCGGAGCGCCCAGGTGCGGGAAGGGAATGCCCTGCCCCTGGAGGGTCGGCCCGGCTTCACGCTCATCACAGAGCTGGTGCCCAAGGTCAGCGAGGACATCACCAAGAAGCAGCGCCGCAAAGGCGAGGCCGAAGTGGAAGATGAAGACGAAGGCGATGGCGAGGACGGCTTCCTCAGCCGCGTGGAGTTGCCAGCCCAGGCTGCGGGCCTCTACCTGGTGGAGGTCCTGAAGGGCAGCGACGCGGCCTACGTGCCCTGGATGGTCACGGATCTGGCCCTGCTATCAGAGCAGGATGGGGCGAAGCTGCGGCTTCAGGCCGTGGACAGCCGCGACGGCGCGCCCAAGGCGGGCGTGAGTGCCCAGGTCTTCGAAGGCACCAAACTCAGCGTGGCCACCTTTGACGCCCTGGGCCGGGCCGAACTCAAGGCCAGCCCCGGCCTGCGCCGGGTGGTGCTGGCTCGCAGCGGGGCCAGCCTGGCCCTTCTGGCCAGCGAAGGGCAGGCCACCGCGGCGGTACGGCAGCGGCTCTATGCCTTCACGGAGCGGCCCCTCTACCGGCCCGGCCAGGAGGTCTTCGCCAAAGCCATCCTCCGCCGGGTGGAGGACGGCGAGAACCACGTGGCCGGCGGCACCGCCAGCCTTGCCTACACCGTGCTGGATCCCGAGGACACCAAGGTCACGGAAGGGCAGGCCAAGCTGCTCAGCGCCGAGACTGGCACCTATGCCGCCCAGTTCAACCTGCCCGGCGCCGGGCGCCTGGGCCTCTACCGCATCGTCTTCCAGGGGCCCCAGGGCCCGGGGCAGGCGGAGTTCAAGGTCGAGCAGTTCGTGAAGCCCGCCTTCGAGGTGAAGGTCAGCTCGGAAAAGACCAAGGTGGGCCTGGGCGATGCCCTGGGATTCCACGCCAGCGCCCGCTACTTCTATGGCGCCGCGGTGCGCGGGGCCAAGGCTGACTGGTTCCTTTACAAGGTGGTGCCACCCAAGAGCCGCTGGATCTGGGATGACGAGGACTCGGGCCCCGCTCCTGAGCTCATGGAGAGCGGCCAGCTGGACCTGGACGACGAGGGCCAGGCGGAGCTCCCCAGCTTCAAGGCCCAGAGCGACGGGATCTGGCGCATGGTGGTGAAGGTGGTGGATGGTTCCGGTCAGCGCAACAGTGGCCAGGCTCAGGTTCGCGCCGCCGCTGGCGATCTGGTGCTGATGATTGCTGCGGACCGTTCCGTGGCCTTGCCGGGCAAGCCCTTCCAGGTGACGGCCCGGGCCTTGGATCTGGATGGCAAGGAGGTTCCCGGCGTGGCCATCGCCCTCCGGGCGGCCCGTATTGTGGTGGAAAAGGACAACACCTACTGGTGGTCGCGCCCCAGTGCCCTGAAGGCCGGCGAGACCGTGGCCTCGGCGGCTGGACCCCAGGCCAGTCTCAGCATTCCCGAAGGCGGCGCCTACCTGCTGGTGGCCGAGGCCAAGGATTCCAAGGGCCGCCCCGTGGTGGCCCAGCGGCAGATGACCGTGGCCGCCGAGGGTACGCCCCTGCCGGCGGTGCCGGATCTGCGGGCTTCCGCGGACAAGCCCGAGTACCAGCCCGGCGACACGGCCCGAATCCTCGTGCAGCTGCCCCGCCCCAAGCTCACCCTGCACTGGGCCCTCGAAAGTGAGGCCCTGGGCCAACGCCAGAGCCGCGCCATTGCGGGCACCACGGCTCTGGTGGAAATCCCCGTCACAGCCGCCATGCAGCCCAATGCCTGGGCTGTCTTCGAGATCGTGGCCGAGGGGCGGCGACAACTGGTCGAGCTGCCCATTCGGGTGCCCAAGCGGGACCGCCGCCTCCAAGTGGCCGTCACCACGGACAAGGAGCGCTACCAGCCTGGCCAGCCCATGAAGGTCTCTGTGGCGGTGACCGATGCCGCCGGCAAGCCCACCGCCGCGGACCTCAGCGTGGGCGTGGTGGACGAGGCCATCTATGCCCTCAGCCAGGAGTTGAATCCCGATCCCGTGCGCTTCTTCCATCCCACGCGACGCCACGGCGTCCTGCGCTCCGGCTCCACAGACTGGAGCTTCCATGACGTGCTGAACCGCCAGCGTCCGGTCTGGAGCCTCAAGCAGACCAAGCGCGGCGACTTCAAGGCGGATGACGACGACAAGGTGCGCCAAAACTTCAAGGACACGGCCCACTGGGTCCCCTTCGTGGCTGCTGGTCGCGATGGCAAGGCCAGCGTGGACCTGGTGCTGCCCGACAACCTCACGGCCTGGCGGGCCACGGCCACGGCCATCACCAGCGATACCAAAGTGGGCGTGGGCCGCAGCTCCAAACCCGCCTCCAAGCCCCTCCAGGTGGCCCTCACACTGCCGCGCACCCTCAGTGTGGGCGAAGAGGCCCGGGCCATCGCCCTGGTGCGCAACCTCTCGGGCCAGCCGCTCCAGGGCAAGATCAAGCTCGAAGTGCAGAATGGCCGCTTCGCCGGAAATCCTGAGGCCACCTTCAGCCTTCAGGACCAGGGTGAGTTCCGCCTGGCGCTGCCGCTCTTCTCGGACAAGACTGGCCCCCTGGTCGTCACGGCCCGGTTGGAGGGAGGCAACCTCAAGGATGCCGAGCGCCAGCGCGTCGCAGTGCTGGACCAGCTGGTCCCCGCCACCCTCTCCGGTTCCATGGTGCTGGATGGCGGCTCCCAGACCCTGAGCATCCCCACACCACCCGTGGCCAAGGGGGGCGCAGCCCTCGTCTTCACCGCCGTGGGCAACCTGGAACATCTGGCGGCGCCCTCGCTGCCCTACCTCATTGGCTACCCCTATGGCTGTGTGGAACAGACCCTGTCCAGCTTCGTGCCCAATGTGCTGGTGGCGGATCTGGTGAAATCGGGTGCCATGCCCGCTCTGGACTGGAAGCAGCTGACGGACCTGGATCGCAACATCCGCGACGGGGTCTTCAAGGTCTACGGCTACCAGCAGCCCAATGGCGGCTGGGGCTGGTACGCCCCCCATGACTTCGGCCTGGACGCCAATCCGCACACCACCGGCTTTGCCATCCAGAGCTTTGCCACCATGAAGCGACTGGGCTACGCCGTGGACGAGAACGTCTACCACCGGGGCCGCATGGCGGCCATGAACCTCTTCCAGCAGGTGGCCCGGCAGGCGGACCAGCCCAAGCCCATCAAGGGCGAAGGCCGGGCTGTGGATCCCCAGGCTGATGCAGCCTTCCTGCTGGTCTCCCTGGCCCAGACCGGGGAGCCCCTCGTGGGCCTCCTGGACAGCGCCGCCGACAAGGTGCTGAGCGGCAAGTGGCCGGGCGCCCATGTGCACGCCATGATCACTCTGGCGGCAGGCTTGGCCAAACATCCCAAGGCCGCCCTGCTGGCCGAGCGCCTGGAACAGAAGGCCACCTTCAAGAATGGCCTGGCCCGCTGGGAGGGCCCGCAGGCGGACTGGTACAGCTACGCCTCCGGCGATGTGGTGCCCACCATCATGGCCCTGAAGGCCCTCTGCCTGACTCGGCCCCAGTCGCCCCTCATCCGCCAGGGTGAGATCTTCCTGGCTTCCGAATACCGGGGCTACGGCTGGTATTCCACTTGGAGCACATCCCAGGTGGTGGACCTGCTGCCCTACCTGATGAAGACCCGGAAACTGGACTGGACCGCGCCGGGCCTTCAGGCCACCGTGCAGGGCGGGCCCACCTTCGACTTCAAGGAGCGCCCAGAAGCGCGGCGCTGGAATCCCCGAGAGGCCCGGCCCGGTTCCTATGCCATGAGCGAAGCCAGGCCCGTCACCCTCAGTGCCACGGGCCGGGGCATCCTGGTCTGGACCTATGCCTACCAGGTACCGGGCAGCGCCTCGGGTGTGCTCAAGGCCAATGCTTCCTCCTCGGCCCTGAAGCTGAGCGTGAACCGCCAGATCTGGCGCTTGAAGACCCCGCAGGAGACCGGCAATGCCCACCAGGGCTGGATTCGGCAGCCCTGGACCGGCACGCTCAAGGCCGGTGAGGAGGCCTGGATGGAGGTGCACTTTCAGACCAGCCAGGACTCGGACTATCTCATGCTCGAAGTGCCCATCCCCGCCGGGCTCACGCCCACGGTCAAGCTGGAAGGCTTCGTGCTGGAAGGCAATCCGTTCACGGAGGGCAGTTCCACGGATGCCTGGGAGAAGCCTCGTATCGAGGTCCACCCGGACAAAGTCACCTTCCTCTACCCCAAGAGCTGGTACTGGAGTGCGCACCGAGTGCGGATCCACCTGCGGGCGGGCATGGCGGGGAGCTACCGCCTGCGCCCGGCCAAGCTGAGCCTCATGTCGAATGAGGGGCAGTGGGCCACCTGTGATGGCCTGGACCTCAAGGTCGTGGATGGAGGTGCGCGATGAGGGCGCAGATGAAGGTCCTGACTGCCCTGCTCCTCCTCGCGGCGGGCCTCCTGAGCGCCCAGAAGGCTCCCGCCAAGCCCGCTGCCAAGGCTGCGCCGAAGGTCGCTCCCAAGCCCAAACCTGCAACCTACGAGCCGGACCTCAAGCTCTGGCGCCTGGAGCTGGGCCCGGAGCTGGGGGGCTGGACCAGCGACCGCGAGGTTCCCTTGACGGTGAAGCTGGTGGATCCCCGCGATCCCAACCCGCCCAAGGACGAGCGCGCCCGGCGGTACGACTGGGAGGACGAGGGTGACGAGGGCCGCTATCTGGACCGGGAGGACTCGGACGAGGCCAGACCTTCGGCGGCGGAGCTGCGGAAGGCGCGGGAGGAGCGGGAGGCCGAGGTCAAGCGCAACGCCTGGCGCCAGCGCACCCTGAAGGTCTGGTTCAATGGGGAGGCCAGCACCCGGGGTCTGAGCGTGGGGCGCAATGAGGCGTTCACCTTGACCTCCCAGAACGGCGAGAACCGGCTGGAAATCCTGGAGCCGGATTCCGGCCTCAGGATCGTGCGGAGCTGGTGGGTCTCCACCTCCCGCACCCGGCTGAGGATCCTGTCCGTCCAGCGCGATGGTGAATATTCCAGCGGCTCCATGCAGATCCTGGAACCCGATGGCGCCATCGCCAACCAGGGCCAGCGTACGCCTTCGGGCGGCCGGATGCTCTGGTCGGATGGTTACAGCCACGACACGCCCCCGCCGGGCACTTACACCGTGAAGTGGACCGGGGGCTGGCGGGGTAGCCGACCGGCGCGCGTTCGCGTGGAAGTGCTCCTTGACGCCGGCACGGACCAGGAGCGCCGCTGGACCATGGAGCGCCTTATGCTGCCCGGCGCCGGAGCTGCCATCCTGGGAACCTTCGACGTGGAACCTTAAGGGGACCACATCCGGGAGCCCCCCATGCCCGTTTGCCAACCAAGTCGACCGTTCTTGCGAGACCTGGGCCTGCGGGCTTGCTGGCTGGGCCTGATCCTGGGCCTGGGCAGCCTGCAGGCCCAGCCCGCCCCCACCAAGCCCCCCACGCCGGTGCTCCTGCCCGGGGAGGGGCTCGCC
Source organism: uncultured Holophagaceae bacterium (assembly GCA_903913215.1). Classification (GTDB taxonomy): domain Bacteria; phylum Acidobacteriota; class Holophagae; order Holophagales; family Holophagaceae; genus Geothrix. Next base: position 170,593 of record CAIWKE010000003.1, on the reverse strand, counting down.
ATCACGCTGGATGATGAGCAGGTTTTGACTTACGGGGAGGTGAGTCGCGAGCACCCCATGGGCAGCCTGGCCAAGCTGCTGTGGATGCGACTGGAGGGCGCCGATTGGTCCGGTCGCGGGGTGCAGTTCAAGTGCACCGGGAAGCTGGGCACCTTCAGCTGCTGGAACCACCAGGGCCATGGCCGCGTGGACCTGGCCAAGGCATTGCAGCAGAGTTGCAACCTGGCCTTCCTGGCTTGGATTGCCGACTCCCAGGAGCATTGGAAGAAGGACTACGGCGAGGCTGCGGGCCGGGCGCGCATGGAGGAGGTCTTTGGTTCCTTCCTGGGCCGCCGCTTGCCTGTGGGCGATGCTCTGCCGCCCCTGACGCCCGCCTGGGTGGGCGATGGAGAGCTGCTGCGGACCAGCCCCGAGGCCTTCCTGCACTGGCTCATGGACCCGGGCAATGCCGAGGTGAGCTCCTTTGGTCGGCGCATGCTGGCGGGCCAGTGGGTGGACGTGAAGAACCTCCTGGGCAATGAAAGTTGGTGGTTCAAGACCGGCACTGCGCCGGTGCCCGGGGATCCCAGCGCCACCAGCGCCTGGGTGGCCGGGGGCTGTGGCCCCGTGCTCTTCGTGTTCCATGCGCCTCGGGGTAGCGGGCGGGTGGAGGGCATGACGCGGGTCAAAGCCATCCTGGGGCTCAAGGGCTGATGCTGCTGCTGCTCGCGGGCTCCGCGCCGCCCTTCACACCTCCCGTGCTGGAAGGGGATCCCAGCCCCCAGACCGGCCTGGAGGCGGCCCTGCGCGGGGCCTTCGCCGCCACGGAGGCCTTTGGTGCCTGGCCCCCGGGGGCCTGGCGAGTGCGCCTCCACCTGGACAGCGCCGCCTTTGAGCAGGCCACCGGGGCGCCGCCCGCGCGCAGCGCCCAGTGGGTGGGAGAGGTTCTGCATCTGCGCCCATGGGAGCAGCTCTGCCGCCGCCCCCTGGGGACCATCCTGCGCCACGAATTGACCCATCGGCGTCTCCAGGCCAAGGGGCTTCGGCGCTGGTCCGAAGAGGCCCGCTGCCTCTGGGCCGAAGCCCACTTGCATCCCCTCAAGCCCTGGCCTCCAGCGCCGGCGCGACCCTTGCAGGAGCGCCTGGACCGGGCCCTGGCCGGAGGCACCACTCAAGAGCAGGCCTGGGCCTATCACTGGCTCCGGGCCTGGCTGAAGGGGGAGGAGTCGCCCGCGCTACCCCGGGCGCCCCACCGCGAACCCGAGCTCTGGAAGCGGGAGGCCCTCACTGCCACGGAGCCCGCGACCGAACCTGGCGCAGGCGCCGTGACCGTGGTCTGGCCCGCGGAGCGACTCCGGGGGCCCATGGTGGTGAATGGACAGCGGCTGTCGCATCGAATGGGCCACACCTGGCGCTTCCAGGGGCGCGTGCGATTCCCCAAGGGCTTTCCGGTGCGGGAGCTGCGGGGCCGAGTGGCCCTGAGGGCGGAGGCGCGGGGCTGGAGCCTGGCCTGGACGGCCAACCGCGGCACCTGGATTGCCGCCGCCACGGAAGGCGAACTGGGTCCAGAGGCGCCCCTGGAGGCCCGGCGCGCCCTGGCCGCAGTGCTGGGGCGCTGGCTGGAGGGCCACGGCCTCCAGCACCCCGGGGGCCTGCTCTGTCCCCTGACCCACTGCGCCGTGGTGCGGGGTCAGCCCACGGCGGCCACGGTCCGCGCCGCCGCCAGCGCCCCGGCCCTGGACCTGGATCCACGCTGGGCCTTCTTTACGGGGTCTGCTGGGGGCCAGTCTCTGAGCCCACGGGCCGTCTGGGGCGAGGGCCCTGCCGACGTTGGGACGGCCGCCGAGGTGCCTGGGGATCGCTGGCAGCGTTGGGAGCGGTCCCTCAGTGCCGCCCAGGTTGCCCGGCTCAAGCAGGCCGTCGCGCCGGGCCTGCGCCAGGGGCAGAGCGGCCTGCGCCTTGGGAGCTCGGGTCCCTACGCTGTGGAAGACCTGCGTCTGGCCGCGGGACGGGCCTTCGGCTGGACTGCCTGGCCCAGCAATGCCTGCGAGGCAGAGCTGCAGCCGGACGGCTCCCTGTTGCTGCGGGGTCGGGGCTGGGGTCACAACGCGGGCCTCTGCCTGGCCACGGCCAGCTACCGGGCAGGGCAGGGCGCCAGCGCCGAGCAGATCCTTGCCGAAGCCTTTCCAACATCCTGGCGGACACCATGACGGCCACCCGCACCTGGTGGGTCTATCTCCTGCGCTGTGGGGACGGGACCCTCTACTGCGGCATCGCCCTGGATGTGGAGGCCCGGCTGGAGCAGCACCGGGCCGGGAAGGGGGCCAAATACACCCGGGGCCGGGGACCTCTGGAACTGGTCTACCGCGAGGCCTGCCACAGCCGGCCAGAAGCTTTGCGGCGGGAGCGGGCCATCAAGCGCATGCGGCGGAGCGCCAAGGCCGCCCTTCTGTAGGTTGCATGAGCCCTCGACCTTCGCCTCTCACCAGCCTGCTCGGTCTTCTCGTCAGTTCTCTGCGAGTGTGGTTGTGGCCTGTTCAGGCGCTCCGGCCCTTGGCCATTTCGGCCAGCAGTCCTGCAGCGGCGGCCTTGGGGTCGGGGGCTTTGAAGAAGGCGTTGCCGGCCACCAGGGCGTCGGCGCCGGCGCGAATCAGTTCCTGGGCGTTCTTGAGGCTTACGCCACCGTCCACCTGGATGAAGAAGGGCAGGCCGCGCTCGGTGCGCAGGGCGTCCAGGCGCCGCACCTTGTCGAGGGTGCGCGGGATGAAGGACTGGCCGCCAAAGCCGGGGTTCACGCTCATGAGCAGTATGAAGTCGAAGTCGCCCACCAGGTCCACCAGGGTGTCCACGGGGGTGCCAGGGTTCAGCACCACACCGGCCTTCCCGCCGGCCTGGCGGATGGCCGCCAGGGTGCGGTGCAGGTGGGGATCCGCCTCCTGGTGGACGCTGACCCAGTCCGCGCCGGCCTTCACGAAGTCCGCCGCGTAGCGCAGGGGCTCCACGATCATGAGGTGGCAATCCAGGGGCAGGGTGGTGGCTTTGCGGAGGCTCTCTACCACCGGCAGGCCGATGGTGATGTTGGGCACGAAGCGGCCATCCATGACGTCCACATGCACCACCTGGGCTCCGGCCGACTCGATCATCTTCAACTCCTCTCCCAGCCGCGTGAAGTCCGCGGAGAGGAGGGACGGGGCCAGCAGGGGAGAGGCGGGGCGGAGGCTCATGCCAACAGTATTCCAGAGGTGGGGGGCAATGACCTCCTTGTTAGGCTTCAGTGCCCGAGCGCCACTTCCACCCCATTGACCCAGAGCCTGCCGGGCTTCACCTTTCGCAGGGCCTCGGGGCTGATCTCGCCCAGGGGGGCCTGGACCCAGAGCAGGTCAGCCACGGCGCCCTTCTGGAGGGTGCCCAGATCCTTGGTGTGGCCCAGGGCCTTGGCGTTGCCTGCGGTGTAGGCGCGGACAGCCTCCAGGCGGCTGAGGCGCTGGCTGGGGAGGAATCCCCCGGGAGGATCCCCGGCGCCGTCCTGGCGGGTTTCCGCGGAGGCCAGGCCCGGGAAGGGATTGGGATCCTCCACGGGGGCATCGCTGCCGAAGGCCAGCAGGGCGCCTCCATCCAGGAGGCGGCGCCAGGGAAAGGCCTCCTCGACGCGGGCAGGACCCAGCCGGGCCGGAGTCCAGCTGTGATCTGAGGCGCACTGGATGGGCTGCACGCTGGCTACGACGCCCAGGGCGCCAAAGCGGGCCGCATCCTCGGCCGTGAGGATCTGAGCATGCTCGATGCGGGGGGCCAGGGTGCCGCGCCCCTTCTTCATGGCCGTGGCCAGCAGGTCCAGGGCCGCCCGGTTGGCACCATCGCCGATGGCGTGGAGGGCGGGCTGGTAGCCGGCCTTCAGGGTGATGGTGGCGTCCAGGGCGACCTTGGCGGGTTCCGTGACCCAGAGCCCCGTGGTGCTGGGGTCGTCGGCGTAGGGTGCCAGGAGTCGCGCGCCCCGGCTGCCCAGGGCCCCGTCCAGGTAGAACTTCACCCCCTGTACCTGGAGGAAGGAGAGGCGCCGGTTCCGGGGAGCTTTGAGTTCGCGGAGCATGAGCGCGTGGTTGTGCGAGAGATATGCGAAGACCCTGATGGGCAGGGCCTTGGCGGCAGCCAGACGCCGGTAGGCGGCGAGCTCGCGGGCATCGATGCCCATGTCGGCCACACTGGTGAAGCCATTCGCGCGCAGGGTGGCGAGGCCGGTCTTGATGCGGGACTCCAGTTCCGCGTCCGTGGGCTTGGGGATGTGCCGGGCCACCAGGTCCACGGCACTGTCCAGGAGGATGCCTGTGGGGCGGCCCTGTTCATCCCGCAGGATCTTGCCGCCGGCAGGATCCGGAGTCTGGGGTCCGATGCCGGCGAGGGTCAGGGCGGCGGTGTTAACCCAGGCGGCGTGACCGTCCACCCGCTCCAGGAAAGCAGGCTGTGTGGCCTTGAAGGCGTCTAGATCGAGTGCACGTGGGAAGGTCTTCACGGTCCAGCGGTTTTGGTCCCAGCCGCGACCCAGGAGCCAGCCCTGGGCGTGGGCGCCGCTCCACTCCCGAGTACGGGTCAGGGTGGCCGGCAGGGAGTCGAGGCCCACGAGGTCCACCTCGCCTGCCATGGCGCCGAGGCCATTGACGTGGGCATGACCTTCGATGAATCCCGGTAATAAAACACCCCCAGGCAGCTCAACCTTGTGCGCCTTGGGGTTGTTTTTATACAGGTTCTCCACCGGGCCCACGGCGAGAATTTTCCCCTTGCCGAGCAGCAGTCCCAGCCCTTTCTGTGGGCCCTGGGCCGTCCATACATCGGCGCCGACAAGGAGCTGGATTTGGGCAGGCGGGGGCGGCAGGTGCATGGGGCTCCACGGTAAGAATCCGTAAGTGTATCCCCAGGCCTCTATAGGCGATAAGGTGGTTGGATAGGAGGACCTATGTACCAGAAGGATTTCCTCGACCAGGTTCGGACCCAGCTAGCGGTGAAAGAGGATCCCGCCAAGCTCAGGGAGAAGGTGTTCGAAACCAGTTCGGGTATCCCGCTCAAGAACAGCTACACGCCCGCTGACGTGGCGGAGATGAATCCCCTGCGGGACCTCGGTGCTCCCGGCAAGTTCCCTTTCACTCGCCACGTGCAGCCCACGGGTTATCGTGGACGCCTCTGGACCATGCGGCAGTATGCGGGCTTCGCCACGGCGGAGGAGAGCAACGCGCGCTACCGCTACCTGCTGGCTCAGGGCACCACGGGGCTTTCGGTGGCCTTCGACCTGCCCACCCAGATCGGCATGGATCCCGATCATGAGATGGCCCTGGGCGAGGTGGGCAAGGTGGGCGTGAGCATCAGCTCCATCCACGACATGCGCCGCCTCTTCCAGGACATCCCCCTGGACAAGGTGAGCACCAGCATGACCATCAATGGCCCCGCCGCCGTCATGCTGGCCCTGTATCTGGCCGTGGCCGAAGAGCAGGGCGTCAGTTATGCGCAGGTGAGCGGCACCATCCAGAACGACATCCTCAAGGAGTACATGGCCCGGGGCACCTACATCTACCCGCCCCGCCCCAGCATCCGCCTCATCACGGACATCTTCGCGTTTTGTGCGGATCAGGTGCCCAACTGGAACACCATCTCCATCTCCGGGTACCACATCCGCGAGGCGGGCTGCACGGCGGCGCAGGAGATCGCCTTCACCCTGGGCGATGGCATCGCATACGTGCAGGCGGCCCTGGACGCGGGCCTGAAGCTGGAGGCCTTCGCGCCCCGGCTCAGCTTCTTTTTCAACGCGCACAACCAGTTCTTCGAGGAGGTGGCCAAGTTCCGCGCCGCCCGGCGCCTTTGGGCCCGCATCATGAAGGACCGCTTCAAGACTGACGATCCCAAGAGCCAGATGCTGCGCTTCCACACGCAGACCGCCGGCAGCACGCTCACCGCCCAGCAGCCGGACAACAACATCGTGCGCACCACGGTGCAGGCCATGGCTGCCGTCTGCGGTGGCACCCAGAGCCTCCACACCAACAGTCGGGACGAAGCCCTGGCCCTGCCCACGGAAGTGAGCGCCCGCATCGCGCTGCGCACGCAGCAGATCTTGGCCTTCGAGTCCCGGGTGGCGGATGTGGTGGATCCCTTCGCTGGGAGCTACTACGTGGAAGCACTCACGGACGAGCTGGAGGCCCGTGCCATGACCCTGCTCACCAAGGTCGATGAGCTGGGTGGCATGGTCTCCGCCATCGAAAAGGGCTTCCCCCAGCGGGAGATCCAGAACGCCGCCTATGCGTATCAGAAGGCCGTGGAAAAGGGCGGCCAGGTGGTCGTGGGCGTGAACAAGTTCCAGATCAGCGGGGAAGTCGCGCCAGAGCTGCTGCGGGTCAACGAGTCCCTGGGCGCCCTGCGTCGCACCGAGGTGGCCGCCATGCGAGCCAAACGCGACCAGAAAGCTGTGGACGCACGCCTGGCCGCCCTGACGGCCGGAGCCAAGGGCACCGAGAACCTCATGCCGCTCATCATCGCCGCGGTGAAGGCCGAGGCAACGGTGGGGGAGGTCTCCGATGCCATGCGCGGGGTCTTCGGCGAGTATCAGGAGCGCCTGGTGTTGTAAGTCATTGGATATCAAGCGGGGGTTGGAACACTGCCCCAAACGGGGTACCCTTATTGCAACCTCGACATTGTCCAACCCGTTCCGCTCTGCGGAACCCCCATCAGGAGACACCATGCGTGTTGCCATTCTCATCGCTGCCGCGGCGCTGATTCTTGCTGTGCCCGCTCAGGCCAAGGCCCCCTTCGTCGGTCAGGCGAAGAAGCTGGGCTTCACCGAAATCACCAGCTGCAAGTCCTGCCACGTCGATGCCATGCCCAAGAAGGATGCCCACGCTGCCAACGAGCGCGGTAAATTCCTCCTCAAGATGAAGGCCGACAAGAAGGCCGCCGAGGTGGATCTCAACTGGCTCAAGGAATACAAGGGCAACTAACCTACCGATATTCAAGCCTTAGAAAGCACCGGATGGGTTTCCATCCGGTGCTTTTCTGTACGGAACCTGGGCCAGGATCCACTGTGACCCTGTGGTGACAGAGGCTGGGCCAACCGGAAGCGGGCTTATGTTGTCCATTTCAATAAATAAAAGGCTATAGAAGCATTTAGGGATTCAATACTAATGTCGTGATCCAGATCACCGGCGCTCCACACACCCCCTCCAATCCTGGATAAGGTATAAAGGACTTGTGAGGTAGTTATGCGTCTGCTCTTGGCTGGACTGCTATCCGTTGTGCTCGCCGCCGCGCCCCCCAGCGCGAAGGAGTGCATCGGCTGCCACGACGTGGACTTGGCCAAGTTCGCCACAACCATGCATGGCTCCCTGGGCTGCACGGACTGTCACGCGAGCGTCACCCGCGTCCCCCATGCAGACAAAGTGGCTCCCGTGGCTTGCGCCACCTGCCACGCCGACCAGGTGAAGGCCTACAGCAAGAGCGTGCACGGAAAGGCCAAGAGTGCCGGGATGATCGACGCCGCCACCTGCAAGTCCTGCCACGGCGCGGCCCACCAGATCGTTTCCGTGAAGGATGCCGCCTCGCCCGTGGCCAAGCAGCATCTGGCCGACACCTGCGCCTCCTGCCACTCCAATCCCGAGTTCCTGACCAAGCACAACATTCCCTTCGCCAAGCCGGTAGAGGCCTACCGCCTCAGCATCCATGGCCGCGAGGTGGCCAAGGGGAATCTGAGCGCCGCCTCCTGCTCGGATTGCCACGGCAGCCATGACATCCTCGCCTCCACCGACCCGCAGGCCAAGGTGAACCGGGCCAACGTGGCCGACACCTGCGGTGTCTGCCACAACGAAGTCCAGACCGTCTATACCGAGAGCGTCCATGGCCTGGCCGTGAAGCGGGGCTCCAAGGATTCCCCCACCTGCACCGGCTGCCACGGTGAGCACAGCATCCTGGCACCTACAGAAGCCGGCTCCCTGGTGAACGCGGCCCGCGTCTCCGCGGTCACTTGCGGCCGCTGCCACGGGGACGAGCGCCTGAACGCCCGCTACAGCTTTGGCGACAAGGTGCCTGCCTACCAGGACAGCTTCCACGGCTTGGCCGTGCGGGGCGGCCAGAAGACCGCCGCCAACTGCGCCTCCTGCCATGGCATCCACAACATCCTGCCCTCTGCCGACATCCGCTCCACCATCAACCCCGCCAATCTGAAACAGACCTGCGGCCAGTGCCACCCGGGCCTGGGCGAGAAGATCTCCCGTGGTCGCGTGCACGTGCGCACGGCTGGCGGTGCGGAGCATTCCATGGTGCGTTGGATCCGACTGGCCTACTACGCCCTGATCCCAATGACGATCGGCTTCATGCTCCTCCACAACGGCCTGGACTGGCTGGCCAAGCTGCGCCGCGGACCCCATCACGGCGGCAGTCATGAGGGCTTCCCCCGCATGAACCGCACCTTCCGCATTACTCACGCCATGGTGATGGTCACCTTCATCTCCCTGGTGGTCACGGGCTTTGCCCTGAAGTTCCCGGATTCCACCTGGGTGCAGCTGTTCCGCAGCCTGGACCCCACCTCGCACCTGCGGGGCGTGGTGCACCGCATCGCCGCCGTCGTGATGATCGCGGCCACGGTGATCCACTTCATCCACCTGGCCCTGAACCGCCGCGATCGCGTCATCCTCTTCGAACTGCTGCCCACCTTCCAGGACGCCATGGACATGTTCAACATGATCCGGTTCAACCTGGGCCTCATCAACGACCGCCCCACCTTCGGGATGTTCGGCTACGCCGAGAAGATGGAGTACTGGGCTTTCATGTGGGGCACCATCGTCATGGCTGTCACGGGCCTCATCCTCTGGGCCCAGAACCTGAGCCTGCGCTTCTTCCCCACCTGGGTCATGGACGCGGCCACGGCGGCCCACTGGTATGAAGCCATCCTGGCCACCCTGTCCATCCTTGTGTGGCACTGGTACCTTGTGATCTTCGATCCCGATGTCTATCCCATGGACCTGGCCTGGCTTACAGGCAAGGCCCCGGCAGACCATGTCCGCATGACTCGGCCCGAGTACTACCGCAAGACTGTGGAAGCGCAGGACGCCAAGGCTGATCAGCCCAAGTCCGACCAGCACTGATATCCTTCCGGATCCCCCCCAGCTTTACTTCCATTCATTACAGGAACGTCCCATGACCCGAACTGCACCCGTCCTCCCGGACATCAGCTCCGCCCGGCCTCGCACGGGCCACTTCCTGGTTGCCCTCGTGGCCGGGTTGGTCCTGGCCCTGGCGCCCCTGCAGGCCGCTCCCGCCAAGGAGAAGGCCAAGGAAAGCTGCTTCGACTGCCACAGCGATACGACCATGACGAAGGAAGTACAGGGCGGCCAGCCCAAGTCCCTCTTCGTCGATGAGGCCAAGTTCGGCAAGGCCGTCCATGCGTCCCTGAAGTGCAAGGACTGCCATGCGGACCTGAAGGACGATCACTCCGGTGGCACCAACCCGCCCGGCAAGGTCCACTGCGGGAACTGCCACGCCGGTGAAGACAAGATCTACCAGACCAGCATCCACGGCATGAGCCAGGCCCTGGGCTCCTCAGCCGCGGCCACCTGCACCAGCTGCCACGGGAACCACTACATCTTCCCCGTGCACCAGACCGATTCACCCGTCTACAAGATGAACCTGCCCAAGACGTGCGCTGCCTGCCACGCCAACAAGGCCATCTCGGACGAGTACAAGATGCGCTACCCCTCCGTGGGCGCCCAGTACATGGAGAGCATCCATGGCAAGGCCCTGCTGGTGAAGGGACTCATCGTGGCCCCCAGCTGCAACGACTGCCATGGCATCCATGACATCAAGCGCAGCGTGGACCGCAGCTCGCCCATCAACCACGCCAACGTGGCCAAGACCTGTGGCAAGTGCCACGTCACGGTCGAAGAGGTCTACAACAAGAGCATCCACGGGCAGCTCCTGGCCAAGGGCGACCCCCGCGGCCCTGTCTGCATCCAGTGCCACTCGGCCCACTCCATCGAGACCCCCGTCAGCGGCCACTTCAAGGCCGGCAGCGACATGATCTGCGGCAAGTGCCACGCGGAGCGGCTGGAGCACTACCGCGACACCTACCACGGCAAGGCCATGGCCCTCGGCAAGACGAACAACGCCAGCGACGTGGCTGCCTGCTACGACTGCCACGGCCACCATGACGTCCTGCCGGTCGCGGATCCCAACTCCCGCCTCTCTGCCGGCAACATCGTCAACACCTGCAGGCAGTGCCACCCCAAGGCCAATGCCAGCTTCGCCCGCTACGCGCCCCATGCCAATCCCATGGACCGAAAGAACTTCCCCCTGCTCAACTACGTTTTCATCGTCATGACCGCGCTGCTGGTCATCACCTTCAGCATATTCGGCGTGCACACCCTGCTCTGGCTCTTCCGCTCCATCTGGCTCTACCGCCATGACTCCAAGCAGTTCCGCGAGGCCAAGGCCAAGATCCTGGCGGACGACGTTCAGTACACCCGCTTCCAACCCTTCGAGCGCTTCCTGCACATCCTGGTGGTGACCAGCTTCCTGCTGCTGACCATCACCGGCATGCCGCTGAAGTTCTACTACACGGACTGGGCCAAGGCGATCTTCGGCTTCTTCGGCGGCGCCGAGGTGGCCCGCACGCTGCACCACTTCGGCGCGGTGGTCACCTTCGTCTACTTCGTGCTTCACGTGAGTACCACCCTGTCCTTCCTCTGGAAGAAGCGCGGCTACTTGCGCAATCCCGAGACTGGTGTCTTCGAGCCCAAGCGGATCTTCGCCGCCATCGCCCACCCGGACTCCATGATCCCCACCAAGCAGGATCTCAAGGAGTTCATCGACCACAACCGCTGGTTCTTCGGCAAGGGCCCCAAGCCCGAGTTCGACCGCTGGACCTACTTCGAGAAGTTCGACTACTTGGCCGTGTTCTGGGGTGTCTTCGCCATCGGCGTCTCGGGCCTGATCATGTGGTTCCCGGTCTTCTTCAGCAAGTTCATGCCCGGCTGGATGATCAATGTCTCGCTCATCATCCACTCGGATGAAGCCCTGCTGGCTTCGGGCTTCATCTTCACTGTCCACTTCTTCAACACCCACTTCCGGTTGGAGAAGTTCCCCATGGACACCGTGATCTTCTCGGGCCGCATTTCAAAGTCCGAGATGATCCACGAGCGCAAGCGCTGGTATGACCGGCTTGTGGCAGAAGGCCGCCTCGAGGACTACCGGGTCAAGGACGAGTGGGAGGCCTGGAAGGGCATCGCGCGGGCCGCCGGCTACATCTTCTTCGGCCTGGGCCTCGTACTCCTGGTCCTCATCATCTACGCCATGGTGTCGCGTCTCGGCCACGTCGGCTAGAGTCCCTGCCTGAGTTCTGACGCACTGGGCACTGTCTGATTGCAAATCGGGAGGGTCTCCCGATAATCAGACAGTGCCCATGACGTTCTCGTGACTCTTGTCATTGACTTCCCTCCGGTCAGCTTCCAGACTTCTTTCTGGAACACCGATTGCAACTTCACCTCGACTCGATCCGAGTCCCCCATCAGGAGCTACCATGCGCCGCCTCACCCTGCTGACCGCCGCCCTCCTCCTCGCCCTGGCCCCTGTTGCCAGCGCCAAGCCCACCACCGTGAAGGGCGCCAAGTGCACCGTTTGCCACGAGGGCGCCCCCAAGGACAAGAAGTTCGTCCCCGCCGCCGCCAAGATGTTCCCCAAGTACAAGGAAGCCCAGTGCAAGGATTGCCACGGCTTCGCTGACGGCAAGTTCACCACCACCAAGAAGAAGTAGTCCTACTTCTCTTGAACGAAAAGCGGCGCCGAGAGGCGCCGCTTTTCGTTGTCCGGGGGTTCCACGCTGCGCGCACCCCCCCGGGGGCCCGCGCCCAACGCCGGCAAAGCCGGTGGTCGGCTTTTCTTCCAGAACCATCGTGAAGCAGCCTCAAGGTCCGGGGTGGGTTCAGCCTCAGAGCCCCAGCAGGCCTCGCGCCTCGGCTTCGATACGGTCCAGCACGGTGGCATCACCACAGGCCTGGATGTAGACCTTCAGCTTGGGTTCGGTGCCGCTGGGGCGGAAGGCGGCGAAGGCGCCGCTCTCCAGGCGGAACTTGAGCACGTTGCTGCGGGGGATGGGCAGGGCGGCCACCTTGTTGTCCGGGCGGTCCAGGATGGTCTCCGTGCGCCCCTCACCATGCCACTGACCGCTCTGGAAGTCCTCCCAGCTCACCACCCGCTCACCACCTAGGCGGGCCAGCCCCGCGGTGCGGATACGCTCCATGGCCTCGGCAAAGCGCTTGGCGCCACCCGGGCGGGGATCCTCCAGGTTCACCAGGCGGTTCTGGTAGGTGCCCACGCGGGTCATGAGGGCGTCCACGGCGTCGAAGAGTGACATGCGGCGGGACTTGTAGTGGCCGGCCATCTCAGCCACCACCAGGGCCGCCGTGACGCCGTCCTTGTCGCGCAGGCTGGGGAGCAGCAGCATGCCGTAACTCTCCTCGGCGCTGAAGGCGAAGGCCTCGCCCAGAGCTTCCAGGCGGTCCATGCAGACGGCGATGTTCTTGAAGCCCGTGAGGGTCCAGACCACAGGCAGGGCGTGGTGCCGGGCCACGGCGGCCAGGAAGTCGGAGGTGACCACGGTGCTCACCACGGCCCCCTGCTTGCCCTTCTCGGAGCAGAGATAGTCCAGGGTGATGGCCGCAAGGTCATTGCCGCTCATGAGCTCCCAGGCTCCGTTGCGCTTTGCCACCACGCCGATGCGATCCGCATCAGGATCATTGGCCAGGACCAGTTCCGCGTCCATGGCCGCCGCTTCCGCCAGGGGGGCGGCATAGGCCGCCAGCTCTTCGGGGTTGGGCCGGGGGGCGGTGGGGAAGGTGCCGTCCTGGATTCCCTGGCTGGGGCTCACCGTGAGGGGGATACCCGCGCGCTCGAAGAGGGTGGGCACGAAGGCGACGCCGGTGCCGTGGAAGGGGGTGTAGACGATGCGCGCCGGCACGAACTCGCTGGGATGCTGCCGCAGGCCCAGGCCTAGGGCTAGGTAGGCCTCTTCAATTTCGGCGGGAATGGGCAGGATGCGGCCCGGGGATGCGACCGGGGGCTCAGGCACCAGGGGCAGGCTGGCCATGTGGGCTTCGACTTCGGCATCCCAGGGCTCCACCAGCTGGCCGCCCAGATCGTTGTAGGCCTTGTAGCCGTTGTATTCCTTCGGATTGTGACTGGCGGTGACAATGGCGCCGCAGGCGGAGCCCAGTGCCTTCATGGCGAAACAAAGGAAGGGCGTGGGCAGGGGGCGGCTGCCCAGGTAGACCTGGTAGCCCGCAGCGGCCAGCACAGCGGCGGCCTCGGCCCCGAATACATCGGACTTGATGCGGGTGTCGTAGCCCACCACGGCAATCTTCTTCTCGGGGGCGTGGAGGTGGGTGACCGCCGCCAGGGCCATGGTGGCCCGGCGCACATTGGGCTGGTTCATGCGGCGCAGGCCAGCGGCCATGAAGCCGCGCAGTCCCCCAGTACCGAAGGCCAGAGGCTCGAAGAAGCGGTCCTCCAACTCGGCGATGGCCTTGGTGTCACCAGCTTCGGCGGCCTTAAGGAGCGGTTCGAGTTCCGCCCGCAGGTCGGCCTCAAGGTGGGGAAAGGAGAGGTATTGCTGGGCTGCTGACAGGGACATGGGAACCTCGCACCCCCCATCCTACGCGAAAGGCCGCGCAGATTGGATCAAGCTCCGCCCAGAGCGATGTCCTCCAGCAGGATGCTGAGGCCGGCGCTGCTGCCGTACCAGCGGAGGTCGCTGCCCAGGGCCACGATGCGGGTGAGGAAGTCCCGCAAATTGCCCGCGAAGGTCAGCTTGTCCACGGGCTCAGCAAGCTGCCCGTTGCGGATGCGGATACCGCTGGCGCCCACGCTGAGGTCGCCGCTCACGGGATCCACGGTGTGGAGACCCATGATCTCCGTGATGAGGACGCCGTTGCCCGCCATGCCATAGAGGCGTTCAGGACTCGTCTGGCCCGCAAGGGGGAAGAGATTGAAGGTGGTGGCCCCGGGCTGGCTGCCGAAGCCGCGGCCCGCACTGGCCGTGGGAGCCACACCCATCTCGGCAGCGGTCTTGAGGGTATGCAGGTAGGTCTGGAGGACGCCATCCTGGAGCAGCACGTTGCGCCGTGTGGGCAGGCCCTCGGCGTCCCAGGGCTCCGTGCCCAGGGCTGGGCAGCCAGGCCCCTCGGCCAGGCGACCATCGTCCACCAGGGTCAGCAGGGGTGAGGCGATGATCTGGCCCAGCTTCCCCGCAAAGAGGCTGCGCTGCTTGAGCACGGACTCAGCGTCCAGCATGCCCGCCACGATGCCCAGCAGGTCCACGGCCACCTCGGGATGGAGCACCACGGCGTACTTCCCGGCGGGCAGGCGCTGGGGATTCAGCTTCCGCTCGCCCTTGAGAGCCGCCTCGGCGCCAATGGCCGCGAGGTTGAGGTCCGGGCGCCGGGACACATCCCAGTGCCAGGAGGCCTGGCGCTCCTTCCCGTCGGCGACGGCCAGATCAATGGAGGCGGAGCAGCTGGTGAAAGCATCCGGGGTGCGGACGCCCTTCTGGGTGAGCAGGAGGCTGGCACCGGAGCCATCGGACCAGCTGGCTTCGCGCACCGCAGCCACCTTGCGCGAAGCCCGTCGGGCCCCGGCCTCCAGTTCCTGGGCCCAGGCAATGCGCTGCTCCGTGCCGAGGGCGTCAACTTCAGGCGCGTAGCGGCTGGGCAGGTCGTCCTGGCCCGAAGGTTCCGCCTGGCGCAGCCAGGGGTCCTCATCGCCGAGGGCGCTCAGCTCCCAGGCCTGGGCGAAGAGGTGCTTGAAGTCCGGGGCTGTGAGGTCCGTGGTGGTGGCCATGCCCGTGTGGAAGCCTTTGCCGCCCGCTCTGAGGACGCGCACGCCCAGGCCCCCCCGCTTGCTGGTGCTGAGGTCCTCCAGGGCGCCGTTCTGCACCTTGGCCTTGCGGCTGCGGGACACGGAAATGAAAGCCTCCGCCCCCTCCGCTCCCAGGGACAGCGCATGCGCAATCCCCTCCTGCAGGCGGGCCTCAAGAGACTCAGGAATGAAAGACTGGAAGGGGTTGGGCATTTGAGGGTTCCGAAAAAAGAAACTGATCCAACACGAAGACTCGAAGACGCGAAGGAATGAAGAAGGAACAGAACAAGGGCAAAAAGGAACGAATCAGTGAATGATGCGGCGGATACCGTCCTTGAAGATGGGGACGTTGAAGTTCATGAGGAAGCCGAGGTGGAGACCCGAGAGGCGGAGGTAGCTCAGGAGCTGGGCCTTGTGAAGCGCGAGGATGGTCTCCAAGGATTTGATCTCGATGATGATGGCGCCCTCGACCAGCAGGTCCAGCCGGAGGGGATCCTCCAGGGCAATGCCCTGATAGAGCACGGGAACCTTAATCTGGCGCTGAACGCGGAGTCCGCGCAACCCAAGCTCATGCACCAAAGCTGATTCGTAGACCCGTTCCAGCAGGCCCGGCCCCAACTTTCGATGGACCTGAAACCCAGCGTCCACAACTTCCCGAGCCTTAGCCTCCAGTTCCTCACCCAGGTCCCACACCACATCCTTCTTTCTTTCTTCTTTCCGTTTTTCTTAGAGCCTTCGTGTCTTCGTGTTGGATCAGTATTATCTTTTTAAACGACGCTAGGCAGGGCCTCGGCGGTGCCGCCGACGACGAGGGCGGGGCAGAGGATGGTGGGGAGGGCGTCGCTGACGGGGACGCCCTGGCCGTCCTTGCCGCAGGTGCCGATATCGAAGTGGTGCAGGTCGCTGCCGATGCGGGTGAGGTCGCGCAGCACGTCAGGGCCGCAGCCGCTGAGGGTGGCGTTCTTCACGGGGTAGAGGGCCACGCCCTTCTCCACCCAGTAGCCCTCAGTCACCTGGAACACGAAGTTGCCTGTGACCGTGTCCACCTGGCCGCCGCCCATGTGCTTGACCAGCAGGCCGCGGTCCAGGTCCGCGAGGATGGCCTCGGGGGCCTCGGTGCCCGCGGCGAGGAAGGTGTTGCGCATGCGGGGGATGGGTAGATGGCGGTAGCTCTCGCGGCGGCCGTTGCCTGTGGGCTCGGTGTCCATCTTCCGGGAAGTCTTGCGCGACTGCAGGTAGGCCTTGAGAATGCCGTTCTCGATGAGGACCACCCGGCTGACAGGGTTGCCCTCGTCGTCAATGGCCTGGGAGCCGCGTTTGTGGGGCAGGGTGCCATCGTCGATGATGGTCACGCCCGTGCCGGCCACCTGCTGCCCAAGCTTGCCCGCGAAGGAGCTCATGCCCGCGAGGGCGAGGTCCGCCTCCAGGCCGTGGCCACAGGCTTCGTGGATCATGGTGCCGCCAGCGCTGCTGCTGAGCACCACGGGGAAGGTGCCAGCTGGAGCCGGCTGGGCGTCCAGGGCCTGCACGGCCAGGCGCACGGCCTCGCGCACCATGCCGGTGACGGCAGCTTCGGTGAAGAGCTCGAAGCCCCGCGTCTCGCCCAGGGCCTGGTAGCCGGTCTGGAGCTGCACGCCGTCGCCCGCCGTGATGCTGGCGCGCAGCACCACTTGAGTGCGGTGGTCCTCGGTGAGGCGGCCGGACCAGGTGCCCTGCTTGGCCTCGGTGGCAGCGATCCAGACCCGCTGGGTGCTGTCGCCGTAGCCCACGGAAACCTGCTTGAGGGCGCCTGGGCGCAGGGCCTCAGCTTCAAGTCGGGCCAGCGTCTCGGCCCGGCGCACCAGGGCCACCTTTTCGTCCAGGCCCACGCCGCCCGGGTCGCGCTCCACGGGGCTGGGAGTTGGATAGGTTTCCAGGACCAGGCTGGGCAGCGCTGCGGCGGAACCGGTCCCCGGCGCCGCCAAGGTGGCGGCGGCCTCGGTCAGCTCTTTAAGGGTGGGGGCGATGAGGTCCGCAAAGCGAGTGGTCTCACCCTCCATCAAGCGGAGGCTGGCGCCGAAGGTCTCGGAGGCCAGCACGTCCTCCATGCGGCCATCATCCATGCCGAGCGCGTGGGCCCGGCGGCGTTCGACGAAGATCTCGCCGTAGTCGCCCCCGCGGCTGAGAAGGGTGGTCAGGACATCACGGAGCTGCTCGGGACTGAAAGGGGCGGGCATGGGCGGTCTCCAACTCCGCGCGCGGCGGACCCTCCAGTCTGCCAGAAGGAGGGCTTCAGCCCGCTTGAGGATATCGTCCAAGTCCCTGCCGTCATTGAGGATCACCAGGTCCGCGTGGAGGGCCCGCTCCGGAGCCGTGGCCTGGGCTCGCAGGCGCAGGCGGGCTGCCTCGGAGCTGAGGCCGTCCCGGGCCATGATGCGCTGAACCCGCAGGGCCTCCGGGGCATCCACGGTCCAGAAGGCGTCAAAGTGGTGGGCCCGGCCCCGCTCCACCCAGAGGGCCGCGTCCAGCACGGCGCCCTTGGTGTCCGGTGGTAGGGCGGCCAGGCGGGCGTCCCGCAGGGCCTCAATGCGCGGGTGGAGGATGCTGTTGAGGCGGCCCCGGGCCGCATCGTCAGCGAAGACCCGCTGGGCCACCCAGGCTCGGTGCAGGCCCCCATCCGGGCGCAGAGCCTCGGTCCCGAAGGCCGCCACCACCGCCGCCAGCCCCTCGCTGCCCGGCGCCACCACCTCTCGCGCCAGTTGGTCCGCGTCGATGACCGCCCAGCCCCGGGCCGCCATCCGCCCCGCCACAAAGGACTTTCCCGCCGCGATACCGCCGCTGAGGCCGAGGAGAGGGAAGGGCAGGGTGCGCATGGAAAGAACCTCGCTGGGAGATTGTGCCTCCTGCCCCGGCCCGGCGGGGGATCCGATTGCAGGGAACCTACCTGGAGTCAGCCCTCTCTGTTCAATCGTTCCTTGGGCCCTTACACTGGACCGTCGGACTTACCGGCTCGAGGTTGCATGAAAGACACGTCTTCCGAACAAGCCATGGATCTCTCGCAGCTGGAAAAGCCGGTGCTGGAGCTGGAGGCCCAGATCCGGGCCATGGAGATGGACCCTGCCCAGAACAAGGAGCGGGAGAAGCTGGAGAAGAAGCTCGACAAGCTGAAGGCGGAGCTGTTCTCCCACCTGACGGATTGGCAGCGGGCCCAGCTGGCCCGGCATCCCAAGCGGCCCTACACCCTGGACTACCTGGAGCGCATCTGTGACCGCTTCGAGGAGCTGCATGGAGACCGCCGCTACGGCGATGACGCCGCTATCGTGGCGGGCCTGGGCTGGATTGAGGGGAATCCCGTCATGGTCATCGGCCAGCAGAAGGGCCGGGACACCAAGATGAAGATCCTGCGCAATTTCGGCATGCCCAAGCCCGAGGGCTACCGCAAGGCCTTGCGCCTCATGAAGACCGCCGAGAAGTTCGAGCGGCCCATCCTCTGCCTCATCGACACGCCTGGTGCCTACCCCGGCGTGGACGCCGAAGAGCGGGGCCAAGCCGAGGCCATCGCCCGGAACCTCCTCGAGATGGCCAAGCTCCGAGTGCCCGTGGTGGCCGTGGTCATCGGCGAGGGCGGCAGCGGCGGGGCCCTGGCCCTGGGCGTGGCCGACCGCGTGCTCATGATGGAGAACGCCATCTACTCCGTGATCTCCCCCGAGGGCTGCGCCTCGATCCTGTGGAAGGACGCCAGCCAGGCTCCCAAGGCCGCGGCGGCGCTCAAGCTCACGGCCCCGCACCTGCTGGAGCTGGGCATCATCGACGGCATCGTGAAGGAGCCCCTGGGTGGCGCCCACGCCAACTTCGACGCGGCGGCCGCGGCCCTCAAGGAGGCCATCATCGAGGCCTTCTCAGAGCTGTCCGAGCTGAGTGCCGAGGAGCTGGTGGAGGAGCGGTACCAGAAATTCGCCCGCATGGGCAGCGTGGGCTAGGTGGTCGCTCAGGCCTGGCGCCTCCGCCGGGACATCGCGGCGGGCTTGGCGCCCTGGCAGGCCATGGCCGCAGCCTGGGATCTGGAGCCCCGGCTGGCGCGCCTGGCTTGGCTCCGGGGCCTGGACCAGCCGGAATCTCTGGGCTGGCGCCTGGATCCATCCTGGGCCCGCAGCACGGATCCCCACCTGCTGCCTGGCGTGGACGAGGCGGTGGCCCGCATCCGCCGCGGCATTGAGCAGCATGAGCGCATGGTGGTCTACGGCGACTACGATGTGGACGGCGTCACTGCGACGGCCCTGCTGGTGCGCACCCTGGAGAAGCTGGGCGCGGACGTGTCCTTCTTCATCCCCAACCGTTTCTCGGACGGTTACGGCCTGCACTTGGACTGCATTCAGGAGCTGAAGGCCAGCCGCGATCCGCAGCTGCTCATCTCCGTGGACTGCGGCGTCCGCAGCCTTGCCGAGGTGGCAGCCAGCGCGGAACTGGGCATCGACTGGGTCATCACGGACCACCACGCCCTGGGTGCGGAACTGCCCGCGGCCTGCGCGGTGGTGCATCCCCACCGGGACGGCTACGCGAATTCCTACCTGGCGGGCGTGGGCGTGGCCTTCAAGCTGGCCCAGGCCCTCCTGGGCGCCGTGCCCACACCCACGGGCGCGGACGCGGCCTTCCTGGACGGTCTGCTGAAGCTGGTGGCCATCGGCACTGTGGCGGACGTCATGCCCCTGGTGGACGAGAACGCCCTGCTAGTGCGCCGGGGCCTGGACTCCCTGGCGGGGAAGAACGGCCCCGGCCTCGTGGCCCTCCTGAAGGCCGCCAAGAAGGAAGGCCCCATCGGGGGCCAGGACATCGCCTTCGGACTGGCCCCGCGCCTCAACGCCGTGGGCCGCATGGGGGGCGCCGAGGATGCGGTGCGCCTGCTGCTCACCCGGGACACCGGTGAGGCCGAGCGGCTCATGGTGAAGGTGGAGTCCCTCAACCTGGAGCGCCGCGCCATCCAGCAGGAACTCACGGCCCGCCTGCCGCCCCCCGGGGCAGAGGCCTTCGACCTGGTACTCGACTCAGCGGCCCACAAGGGCGTCATCGGCATCGTGGCGGGTCAGCGCATGCGCGCCAGCGGGCGCCCCTCGGGCGTGTGTACCGTGATCGACGGCGTGGCCCACTGCAGCCTGCGGGCGCCGGAAGGCTACGACCTGGGGGTGCTCCTGGTTTTGGCCCAGCCCTTCATCCTGGGCGGGGGCGGCCATAAGGTGGCCGCGGGGCTCAGCTTCGAGGCCTCCCGCTTCGCCTTCGTGCGCCAGGCATTGCAGCGGGGCGCCGCAGAGCAGGCCGCGGGGTGGGCTCTGCCGTCCCTCCTGGTGGACGGCGAGCCCCGGGATCTGCCGGACGACGCGGACCTGCTCCGCCTGGAGCCCTTTGGCCAGGGCTTCGCCCCGCCCCTGGCGCGGGTGGAGGGCGTGGTGGCCTCCTCGGCGGTTTTCAGCGCGGACCACTGGAAGCTGCGCCTGGGCGGGGTGGCGGACCCCCTCACCTGGTTCGCAGGCCACACCCGACCGGAGCGGCCCCTGGTGGGCGAGCGCCTGGTGGTGGCCGCCGCGCCTCAGGGCAGCACCCGCTGGGGCCGTTCCTGGCTGGTGGACAGCCTCCTGGGCGAGGGGGCACCTTGAGCCTGGCCGCGCTCCTCCAGGCTCTTCCGCCCGCCCGTCATCCCCTCTGGCGGCGGCTGGGCTGGGGCCTCTTCCTGGGCACCTTCGGCTTCACGGTGCTGTTTCTGCGCCGGGGCACTGAGGGCATGCCGGGTCGCACCATTGGCGGGGATCCGCTCTTTGGTCAGGGCACCTTCGGCAAGGTGGGCACCCTCACGGAGCAGCTGGGGCCCAACCGCATGGTGCTGGCCTACAAGACCATCGCCGGCTCCGAAGAGGATCTCCGCCTGGAGCAGGTCACCGGGCGCCTGGATGAGCAGGCCGGGGCCTGGCGCATGACCTCACCCCAGGCTCAGCGCAAACTTGGCATCTGGACCCTCCAGGGCCCCATGGATCTGGAGGTTGCCCAGCCAGGCACCACCACGGTGCTGGGCCGGGGTCGGGTGGAAGGCCAGGCCCCTGCCATCCGCTGGACCGGCGGCGAGTGGGAGGGACTGGCCCCCCTGCGCTGGGACTCGGTGCAGGGCTCCTCCCAGGGCACCTGGCTGCTGCCCACAGGCTGGCGTCGTCAGGTGGACGGCCAGCTGCGTGTGGACCGTGGCCCCGTCCGCTGGGAGGCTGCCTCGGGTCCGGTCCGGTCCGCCCTCCAGGCCATGGATGCAGAGCGGCTCTGGGCGACGCCCGGCTTCCTCACGGGGCACCTGGAGGGCGTGAAGGCCCACCTGAGCCAGGGCTCCCTCCAGGCCTCCGTGGCAGACCTGACTCCGGACACGGTGTTCTGGCCGGGGCCTCTCAGTTTCGAGCGCAGCGATGGATGGCATGGCGAGGCCCAGAGCGGTCTGGCCCCCCGGCCAGCTCCGGGCGGCAGTCTGCGTCAAGTGGAACTGCGGCAGTTCCGGGCCCACCGGGAGGTTATTGGCGGCGAGGAACTGCTCAGCACGGAAGGCGCTCGCTGGACCCCTGCTGGCCTGCGCATGGAGGGCAGCGTGGTCTGGAACCAGCCAGTCGATGGTCAGCTGCTCACCCTCAAGGCACCGCGGGTTCTCATGCGGGAGGCTGCGGGACCGGATCTGCCCGAGAACCTGCCCGTGGGCCAGGCCCTGGCCGAAGGTCAGGCCGTGCTCACCTGGGGCCGGCGCACCCTGACCTCGCCACGCATCCAGGTGGAGCGCAGCAACCGCCACTGGCGGCTCCAGAGCCCGGTGCTTGGGCGTACGGAGGACGGCACCTTCAGTGGGGGGGCCGGGCAGGGCGAACCCCGCAGCTGGGCCATCGAGGGCCCCGTGCAGGTGAACCTGTTCAACGGTGGCAGCCTGCGCGGCGCTCACCTGCTGTGGGAGGACGCCCTCTGGACCCTCACGGGCCGACCCGCCGCCTGGAACCGCCTGCGGGAGCGTTTGTCGGGGCCGCGCATCGTCCGCAAGGCGGAGTCTGTGAGCTTCCCCGAGGGGCTCAGCGGCACCCTGGCGGCCGAGGACGGCGACCTCTTCCTGCGGGCCGAGCGGGGCCAGAGCGAGGCGCAGAAGATCACCCTCAGCGGCGGCGTGGAGTGCCAGGGCCAGGGTTGGCGTCTGGTGGCAGATTCCGTGACGATCCAGCTGGGGCCGGATCGCACCGTGAAGTCCGTGCAGGCGCAGGGGGCGGTCGCCCTGCGCGGTCGCCTGGGCGAAGGCCAAGGCGAGGCCCTGGAGATGGAGCCGGGCCCCCGCGTGGTGAAGTGGTTGGGTCGCGTGCGGGGCAAGGGGACCGGCACGGGTTGGTGAGGTCCAGGCCATTTCGGGCATTATAGGGGAAACCTCGTAACAGGAGGCACCATGTCCCGGCGCCGTCACGCTTTGCTTTGTTCCCTTCTCGTGGCCATGGCCCCAGGCCTCGGCCTCCCAGCCCGGGCCGCCGCCGCGAAAGGCTCTGTCGACGCGCCGGCCAAGGGCTCGCCTCTGGCGGACCTGCCCTTCCGCAACCTGGGCCCTGCAGTGACCTCCGGGCGCGTGGGAGACATCGCCGTGGACCCCCGGAAGCCCGACACCTGGTACGTGGCGGTGGCCTCGGGCGGTGTGTGGAAGACCGTGAATGCGGGTACCACCTGGACGCCCATCTTCGACAAGGAGACGTCCTTCTCCATCGGCTGTGTGACCGTCGATCCCCATGATTCCAACGTCATCTGGGTGGGCACCGGCGAGAACAACTCGCAGCGCTCTGTCGCCTATGGGGATGGCATCTACCGCAGCCTCGACGGGGGCCTGCACTGGGAGAATCTGGGCCTCAAGACCAGCGAGCACATCGCCAAGATCGTGGTGGATCCCCGCAACAGCCAGGTGGTCTACGTGGCTGCCCAGGGGCCGCTGTGGAAGGAGGGCGGGGAGCGGGGCCTCTACAAGACCATGGATGGCGGTCGCAGCTGGAAGGCCGTCCTCACGGCGGATGCGCACACCGGTGTCACGGATCTGGTGTTGGATCCCCGCAATCCTGAGGTGCTCTATGCCGCCACTTACCAGCGCCGCCGCCATGTCTGGGGCATGCTGGACGGCGGCCCCAGCTGCGGCATTCAGAAGAGCCTGGACGGTGGCCAGACCTGGACCCGCCTGAAGGAGGGACTGCCCAAGGACGATATGGGGCGCATCGGTCTCGCCATTCCCGAGGGGGAACCGGACACGGTCTACGCCACCATCGAAGCCGCCAACAAGGCTGGCGGTTTCTTCCGAAGCACGAACGGCGGCCAGACCTGGGAGCGCCGCAATGAAATCGTCTCCGGGGCGGCTCAGTACTACCAGGAGTTGTTCTGTGATCCCAAGGATCCCAAACGGGTCTACAGCATGGACACGTGGATGCAGGTCACTGAGGACGGCGGCAAGACCTGGAGGCGCGTGGGCGAGACTTCCAAGCACGTGGACAACCATGCCCTGTGGATCGACCCCGCCAACACGGACCATCTGGTCTCCGGCTGCGATGGCGGTGTCTATGAGAGCCGGGACCGGGGCGCCACCTGGGCGTTCAAGGCCAATCTCCCGGTGATCCAGTACTACCGGGTGACTGTGGACAACAGCCGGCCCTTCTACAATGTCTATGGCGGCACCCAGGACAACTACTCCATGGGTGGCCCCAGCCGCACACGCAATCTGCACGGTTCCACGGCCATGGACTGGTTCATGACCCAGGGTGGGGACGGCTTCTATAGCCAGGTGGACCCCGATGATCCCAACACGGTCTACGCTGAAAGCCAGTACGGTGGCCTGGCCCGCTACGACCGCCGCACGGGCGAGCGGGTGGAGCTGCAGCCTCAGCCCGCGCCCGGCGAGGCGCCCTACCGCTGGAACTGGGATGCGCCGCTGATGCTCAGCCCCCACAACGGCAAGCGCCTCTACTTCGCGGCGCAAAAACTCTTCCGCAGTGAGGATCGAGGCGACAGCTGGAAGACCGTGAGCCCTGATCTCACGCGCCAGATCGACCGCAGCCGCCTCAAGATCATGGACAAGGTCTGGAGCGTGGACGGCGTGGCTCGCAACACCTCCACCAGCTTCTTCGGCAACATCGTCTCCCTGAACGAAAGCCCCAAGGTTGAAGGCCTGCTCTATGTCGGCACCGACGACGGCCTGCTCCAGGTCAGCGAGGATGGCGGCAAGGGCTGGCGCAAGGTCGAGCGCTTTCCCGGCGTGCCGGACCAGACCTACGTGTCCTGCCTCTCCGCCAGCCCGCACCAAGCGGACACGGTCTACGCCGCCTTCGACAACCACAAGGCTGGGGACTTCCGCCCCTACCTGCTGCGCTCCCGGGATCGCGGCCGCACCTGGGAATCCATCGCCGCGGGCCTGCCCGAACGGGGCAGCGTCTACACCGTGCGGGAGGATCCGGCCCGCGAGGGGCTCCTCTTCGCTGGCACGGAGTTCGGCCTCTCCTTCAGCCTGGACGCGGGCAAGACCTGGTCGAAGTTCACGGATCTGCCCCCCATCGCCGTGAAGGATCTGGCGATCCAGACCCGCGAGGGGGATCTGGTCCTGGCCACCTTTGGGCGGGGCTTCTACATCCTGGACGACCTCACAGCGCTGCGGGAGGCCCGCCCGGAGCAGCTGGCTGAGAAGGCCCACCTCTTTGGCCTGCGGCCCGCCCTGGCCTACGTGCCGAGCGTGCCCATGGGCGGCCCCGGGAAGTCCTTCCAGGGCGACTCCCTGTATCTCTCGCCCAACCCGCCCTTCGGCGCGATCTTCACCTACCACGTGAAGGTGGAGCCCAAGACCCGCAAGAAACAGCGCCAGGAGCAGGAAAAGGAAGCCCTCAAGGGCGGCCAGGATCCGGCCATTCCCAGCTGGGAGGCCCTGCGGGCCGAGGAGCGGGAAGCGGCGCCCTCCCTGGTGCTCACCATCAGCGCCGCCGATGGCACCGTGGTGCGCCGCCTGGCCACCAAGGCCGAGTCGGGCCTCCACCGGCTGGCTTGGGACCTGCGCTTGCAGAGTCCCGCCCCCATCAAGCTCAAGGAGGCCGGTGAGCGGGATCCCTGGGATTACGGTGCTCATGGCGCCCTGGCGGTCCCGGGCCGCTACCAGGCCAGCCTGGCCTTCCAGGTGGACGGGGTGCTGCAGCCCGTGGCCGGACCGGTGCCCTTTGAGGTCAAGCCCCTGGATGCCGATCGCCTCAGCCCCGCCCAGTGGGTGGAGTTCAGCACTTTCTGCACCCGCATGGGCGAGGCCCAGCGCCGGGCTCTGGGCAGCTCCGAGCGGCTCACGGAGGCGCAGACGCGGCTGAACCTGGTCTGCAAAGCCCTCCTGGAAACCCCGGCCATCGACCCGACCCTGTTGGACCGGGGCCGGAAGCTGAATGTCGAGCTCAAGGACCTGCGGGATCTGCTCAGCGGGGATGCCACCGTCGCCGCCCGCCAGGAGCCCACGACGCCCGGGATTCTGGGGCGCATCGAGACCGTGACGGGCAGTGTCTGGGCTACGACCCAGCTCCCCACTCAAAGCCAGCGCCAGGATCTGGTCTGGGCCGAGGAGGGCCTCGTGTCCTTGAACCAGCGCCTGGAGGCCGCCCTGGCCAGCCTGAAGGTGCTTGAGGAGGCCCTGGAAGCCGCCAAAGCGCCCTACACGCCCGGTCGACTTGTCCGCTAGGTTGGACTCCGGTCGGCGGCCGGCTTCCCAGAGCAGGCCAGCCGATCAAAGGACGCCTTCATATGTTCTGATAGAGCCATGACTGAACCGACTCACTGCCTTGAAGCAGTGAACCTCCAGAAACGATATGGCGACCGTACCGTGGTGCGGGATGTGAGCCTCTTTGTGGGCACTGGGGAGGTTGTGGGCCTCCTGGGGCCCAACGGGGCAGGAAAGACCACGACCTTCTACATGGTGGTGGGCGTAGAAGCCCCGGACAAGGGCCGCATCAGCTGGATGGGCCAGGACGTGACGGCCCTGCCCATGCACCGCCGTGCGCGGCTGGGCATCGGCTACCTGGCCCAGGAATCCAGCGTCTTCCGCGGCCTCACGGTCTGGGAGAACCTCATGGCCCTGGGCGAGCTGCAGCCCATTCCCAAGGTTGAGCAGACCGAGCGTTGTGAACGGTTGCTGGCGGACTTCCACCTGGACAAGGTCCGGGACACCCTGGGGATGAGCCTGTCAGGCGGGGAGCGGCGGCGCTGCGAACTGGCCCGGGCCCTGGTGACCGAGCCCCGCATCATGCTGCTGGACGAGCCCTTTGCGGGGGTGGATCCGAAGTCGGTGATAGAGATCCAGGGCTTCATCGCCGACCTCAAGGCGCGAGGCATCGGAGTTCTTATCACAGATCACAATGTTCGGGAGACCTTGCAGATCGCCGATCGGGCCTATATCTTGGCGGACGGGATGATCATGAAGAACGGCCTGCCCAGTGAGATCGCCGAGGATCCGGACATTCGCCGGATCTACTTGGGCGATCGGTTCAGGTTGGACTGATGGCAGCCGGCCCCTTCCTCTCTCAACGCCTGGCGCAGAGCCAGACTCTGGCCCTCACTCCGGCCATGCAGCTGAAGCTCAAGCTCTGGCAGATGAACCTGCAGGAGCTCTCCCAGACCATTGAGCGGGAACTGGAGGACAACCCCCTCCTGGAGCTTTCGGACGATAGCGATGAGATTCCGACCCTGGAGGCCATCGAGGAGGGCCGAGATTCCGATGTGACCGAGGGCTCGGCCGAGCAGATGGCGGACGGTCCGGAGTTGCCCGAAGGGGTGGACACCGTCGACCTGGGGCCCATGCTGGATGGTGCTGGTGAGATGAACCCTGAGAGCGATCTGGAGAAGTTCACGGAGGAGGGCGTGTCCCAAGTCCAGGAAACGGAGCTGGGGGCCGAGAACAGCTGGGATTCGGAGCTGCCGCGCACCAGCAACCTGCCTGATGAGGACAAGATGTCCTGGGAGGACCGGCTCAGCGCCTTCGAGTCCCTGCAGGACCACCTGGTGGGTCAGCTCTACGAAACGCTGGAGCACGAGGATTCCCGCGCCCCTCTGGTGGAACGCCTCATCGATCGGCTGGATCCCAAGGGCTTCCTGCGCATGGATCCCGACATGCCCTCGCTTGAAGCCACACCAGCGGCTCTGGCGGCGGACCTGGGCGTCACTGAGGAGGCCCTTCGGGCCGCGGTGGAAGTGCTTCAGGAGTTTGATCCCTCGGGGGTGGGTTGCTTCACCGTCCAGGAGAGCCTGCTCCTACAGCTGCGCCACGCGGGCGCCGAACCTGACGATCTGGCCGTGCGCATCATCCAGGACTTCACGGTGCTGCTTTCCCAGCGGGATAGCGGCAAGCTCCGCAAGGCCCTGGGTTGCACGGACGAGGAACTGGCCCTGGCCATGGAGCAGCTGAAGCATCTCAATCCCTCCCCGGGTCGGGCCTTTGACCCCGAGGGGGAGCGGGTGGTGAAGCCGGATGTGGTGGTGCTCCGCGGCGAGGATGGCAACTGGAAGGTCTACCTCAATGACGAGGGCCTGCCCCGCCTCAAGGTGAACGGCGAGTACCAGCGCTTCATGGCCTCCAGCGAAGCCAAGACCGACAAGGACTTCATCCGCGAGCGCTTCCGCAGCGCCCGCGACTTCATCCGGGGTGTGGAGGACCGCAACCGCACCGTGCTGCGGGTCTCGGCCCAGATCGTGGAGCTGCAGAAAGAGTTCATCGAGCACGGCATCGAAAGCCTGCGGCCCATGGTGCTGAGGGATGTGGCTGAGGCCACGGGCTTCCACGAGAGCACCATCAGCCGGGTGGTGAAGGCCAAGACCATCCACACGCCCCAGGGCCTCTTCGACCTGAACTACTTCTTCTCGGCCCGACCCAAGGATTCCGATGTCTCAGCCACGGTCGTGAAGCACCGCATCAAGGCCTTTGTGCAGGCGGAGGATCCTGCCAAGCCCCTGTCCGATGAAGCCATCGCCGGCCTGCTGGAGCGGGACGGCATCAAGGTCGCCCGGCGCACGGTGAACAAGTACCGCGAGGAATTGAAGATTCCTCCAGCTTCCCAGCGCCGCCGCCGATAAGCCTAGCACCACGGGCCACCCGGCCCCTTTCAGGAGTGTCCCATGAAGGTCCACTACACCGGCCGCCACATGGAGCTCACCGAGCCCCTGAAGACGTTCACCAAGGAGCGGCTGGACAAGATGGCCACGTACCTCGATGACATCATCGACGTCCACGTGATCCTCAGTGTGGAGAAGCACCGCCACGAGGCGGAGATCACCTTGAAGACGAGGGCCAGCGCCTTCGTGGCCTCGGCCACCACCGATGACATGTACGGCAGCATCACCCAGGCCGTCGACAAGCTGGAAGCTCAGGCCCACAAGCACCAGGGCAAGAAGAACACCCGTCCCCACGACAGCGCCAAGGTCGGCGCCGTTGAAGAATAGACTGCTCTGTTTTTCCCTGCAAAAGCGGCCCGAAAGGGCCGCTTTTGCGCTGCAGGGCGCAGGCCCAGAACCATCCCTTCCGCGCTATCCTGGAGGCCTGGAGTAGCCCATGGCCGATCCCACCCACCTCTACGCCCCCAAGACCTGCACGGATCCCACCCAGGTCTGCGAGAAGTGCCGCAGCCTCTACACCCTCGACCACTTCCAGCACGGTGTGGAAGGCCAGGAATGCGTCTGTCGGCGCTGCCTCCAGGTGATGGGTTACAAGGTCTGAGGATGAGTACAAAGTCATCTGCGATTGACGCGGTGCTGGAAGCAGCCATCGTGGGGCGGCGCATTTCGGGCGCCGAGGCCCTGCAACTCATGGAGCAGGCGGATCTGCCGGACCTGGCCGTGGCGGCCACGGCCGTCCGCGACCGCCACAACGACCCCGCCAGGGCCAGCTTCGTGGTGGATCGCAACGTCAACTACACGGACGTCTGCAACGTCTATTGCACCTTCTGCGCCTTCTACCACAAGCCCGGCGACACCCGCGGTTACGTGCTCACTCGGGAGCAGCTGAAGCAGAAAGCGGAAGAAACCCAGGCCCTGGGTGGCACGGGCTTCCTCCTGCAGGGCGGCGTGAACCCGGACCTGCCTTGGGACTACTACCTGAACCTGGTGCGCTACCTCCACCAGGACCTGGGCATCTGGGTGCACGGCTTCTCCCCGGTGGAGATCCAGATGATGGCCAAGCTGAGCGGGCAGCCCCTGCGCAAGACCATTGCGGATCTGCGCGAGGCGGGCCTGGGCTCCATTCCGGGCGGTGGCGCGGAGATCCTGGTGGACCGCATCCGCAAGAAGATCGCACCCCTCAAGGGCGGCCGCGAGAAGTGGCTGGAGGTCATGGAGGCTGCCCACGAAGAGGGCGTGCAGACCACAGGCACCATGATGTTCGGCATCACGGAGACCCTGGCGGAGCGCATTGAGCATCTCGAGGTTTTGCGGGACCAGCAGGACCGCGCCCTGGCGCGCAACAACGGTGGAGGCTACACGGCCTTCGCCGCCTGGCCCTTCCAGAGCGGCCACACGCCCTGGGAAGGCAAGGTGCCCAAGCCCACGGATGTGGAGTACCTCCGCACCATCGCCGTGGCCCGCATCTTCCTGGACAACTTCGCACACATCCAGAGCAGCTGGGTCACCATGGGCCGCAAGACCGGCCAGCTGGCCCTGCACTACGGCTGCGACGACATGGGTAGCCTCATGCTGGAGGAGAACGTCGTGAGCGCTGCGGGCACCTGCTACAGCGTGAACCGCGAAGAGATGAACCGCATGATCCGCGCCGCCGGTTACGAACCCTGGCAACGGGACAACGTGTACGGGGCGATCCCGGTCTAAACTCTTCGGTCGACTTTGACAATGGCTTCCCGTGGAACTGGGAAGGTGTCAAATTTCATGTATAAAAGCAATGCTCACACCTTCTTACATTTACATTCCAGGCTCCTGCCTGCGGTTGGTAATGACCTAACCTGAACCTGATCGAGGCAAGGCGACCTCCAGGTAGTGGATCCTTGGTCGTCCCGCTGAACAGGAGGCAATAATGGTCAGGCGGATCTGCATTGCCAGTCCTGAGGGCGAGGTCGGCAAGACCATCACCTCCCTCAATCTTGCGATGGCCTTGGCGGAACTGGGCCATCGGGTGTTCCTGGTGGACTTGGATCCCCAGGGGGGAATCGGCCAGTCCCTGGTGCCCAAGGGGGGAGAACTCCTGGGGTTGGACGACTTGTTATTCGATCGCATTCCCTCGGTCCTGGCGACCCTGGCCATCTTGGCCACCCCCCTTCCGAACCTGACCATGCTGCCACGCGGGCTGCTCAGCCCGACGGAGGTGCCCGACTTCAAAAGGGAACTGGGCCGCCCCGGGCGGCTGAAGGGCTTCCTGGAATGCGCAGAGTCCGCCGGGGGCATCACCATTCTCGACACACCCTCGGGCATGGGCCCCGTTACCCACGCGGCCATGGGCCTTTCGGACTGGCTGCTTCTGTCCTTCCAGACTGAGAGTCTGGCCTTGCGTTCCATTGCTCCGGTCTTTCAGTTGCTGGAGCATATCCGTGCCACGGAGAATCCCAAGCTCAGGCTGCTCGGCATTCTGCCCAGCAGGGTAGAGAAGGAGCAGGGCAGCTCCATGGACATCCTCCCGGCCGACTGTGTGGGCCTGCCTGGAGTGCTGGATGCCGTCATTCCTCGCCATGAGTGCTACCCGAACGCCAGCCAGAAGGGCCTGCCCATCGCCTTCTCTGGCAACTCCAGCTCGCCGGAGGCGCTGCGGTTCACCGAATTGGCCGCGGAAGTCCTGAGTGTGATGGAGCGTGGCACTGGAAAGGAAGCTGCCAGGTCGGGAGTGCCCAGGTCCCAGCGATCTGTATCGGCGCGCCTGCGGGAGTCGCACGCTGAGCTGTGGGCCGTCAGTGGCCCGGCCCCTGCCCGAGGACTTCCAATTGAGGGGAGCCTCAGCTGGACATTGGTCCTGGAACGGTGCTGCACAACGAGCTACTCCCAGGCTGCTTTTCTCATGGACTTGGACCGCCGGATCCTTGCGCTGGCCGGTTCCATGCGTGCCCAGGAGGCCCAGTTGCTGGCCCCCCGTCTGCTATCTGCCCTGGAGCAGCTGGGTTTTGCGGACCAGCCCATGGGGCCTTGCGAGGCCATCTCAGGCCACCTGGGCAACTGCTGGCTCACCGGCATGTCCATCCAGGTGCCCTGGTCCCAGCCTCTGCTTCAGGGTCTAGTGGGTCCCCGGGTGGTGGAGGTTTCCTTCAAGCCTCGCTTTGAGCAGTTCTTCGCCCTCGTTGCGCCACCCTCAGAGCCATGCCTTGAAGCCAATCCTAGGTGTTGAACCTCCATGGCTCAGGTCACCCTTGCCCGAAGTGCGCCTGTGTTCGGCACTGCTTTGCAATTCCTCGTGCCTCGGGGCGAATGCGGGTCTCAGGTCATGGGCAAGGCGCAGGATCCATATCGGATATTTAGTGCATCAATAAAAATTAACATAAATGCATTTATAGAATATGTTACGTATTTTAACAAGGTAAACCTTGATCTAGCCTGGAGTGAAAATATGGGGAACTGGCTTTGCATATTTGGAGCTGTGGGCATTCGATCTGGGGGCAGGTAAGCCTAGGCATATTTACATGAACAGCCCGAAGGCTGCCGTGGGCAAGAGCGGAGCACCCAAGCCTTTGGGGCTGCGACATCCCTCGCCCGATTCTGTCGAGGCCCTGGCCTTGTGGCCGGGTTCGGCGGGGCCGACCTCGCCCGTGCTGCTCAATGGCGCGACGCAGTCCCTGCCAAATTTGACCGAGAAACCGTGGCAGAGCCTGACCCTGCGCTCCGCGCTGGAGCGGTGCTGCACTGTCACCAAGTCCCAGGCTGCATTTCTGATGGATCTTGACTGCAGGATGCTCGAAGGGGTGGGCACCCGAAGTTGCGGTGAACCTGCCTTGGTGGCACCCCGGCTCCTCGCTGCGCTAGGGCAGATGAGTCTCGTTGACCAGCCCCTGGGTCCCTGCCTTGCTGTCTCGGGGAATCTGGGTGGTTACTGGCTCACAGGGATCTCAATCAAGGTGCCCGGTGGCAGTCCTCTGCTTCTAGGCCTGTTAGGTTTTTCGGCAGTCGAAGGCTCTCTCAAGCCTCAGTTGGATCGAGTCTTTTCCTGTCTCAGCATTGGACAGGAAGGGCCAGCCTGGCATCGAGGTTGAGCCGGCTGGCTAGGTTCGCGTCGGCCTGATCAGGCAGGAGGCAGGCGCAGGGCCTGGATGAGACTTTCCGCCAGGGGTCGGATACGGCCGGGCTCGCTGAGGTAGGCGCCCCGGCCGGCCACCAGACGGGCTGAGGAGCGGCCCAGCACGGCGGTTTCCACCAGGCCGTGGGCCTTGAGGGTGCCTCCGGTCTGGACCAGATCGACAATGGCGTCCGCCAAGCCCAGCAGGGGGGCCAGCTCGGCGCTGCTGCTGAGGGGCACCAGCTCCGCCGTCAGACCTTCACGGGTGAGCCAGGCCTCCGTGGCCTTGGGAAACTTGGTGGCCAGGCGCAGGTGGGGCTTGGCTCGCAGGGAGTCGAGGCTGACCCCCGCCAGGGCGCACAGAGAGAGGCGGCAGGCGCCGAAGCCCAGGTCCGCCAGCTCCAGCAGGTCCATGTCCAACTCGTCCAGGGTGTCGGAGCCCACGATGCCCAGGCAGGCCACACCGGCGGCCACATAGCGGGGCAGGTCCGCGCCCTTGAGTAGGAGGGCGGCCACGCCGGGGGTGGCCGTGGGGATGCGCAGCACCCGGGACTTGAGGGCGGCGGCATCCAAGGCCAGGGGCGTCTGGGCCAGGAGGGGGACCAGCTCGTCGCCGAGGCGGCCCTTTGGGAAAGCGATGAGAAGGGTGGATGGCATCAGGGCTGCTCGAAGAGGTCGGGACGGGTGGCGGCGAGGTCCAGGAGGCGGGAGAGGCGCACGCAGAAGCCTGCGGCCTTCCAGGGGCGCCCCAGGCCCGGGAACAGGCTGTCGTAGCGGCCCCCGGCCGCCAGCTCTTGCTGGGCCCCCGGGGCCCAGAGGCGCAGGGTGGGGCCGGTGTAGAAGTCCAGGCCTGCAACATCCGCCAGGTCCATTCGCAGCTCCAGGTTGGGCGGCAGGATCGGGAGCAGATCCTGGAGCGTGCGCTGCAGGTGCTCCCGCTCGCCCTGCAGCAGGTGGGCATAGGGGCTGCTCGAGAGGGCGTCCAAGGTCTTGGTGCCATCTAGGTCAGAAAGAAGGGCTTGGGCGTGGGCGGTCATGCGTGCGGCAGCCGGGTGCCCGTCCATGACCTCCGCCACGCGATGCGGGGCGCGGCGCGATAGGGCCGCCACCACCGCGCTGGCCAGCTCGCCGAAGAGGCCTTCGGCCTCCAGGGGCTTGCGCACCAGGGCCGCGTTGCCCAGGTGGAGGATGGCGCTCTTGAGGCCCAGGGCGCCGGGAATGGCCATGAGCAGGCGAGCCAGCTCCAGGTCGGCTCCGGCGCCATCTTCGTCATCGGACTGGATGCGCTCACAGCCCACCTCGAAGCGCTCCACGGCCTCCCAGGGCTGCACAGGGCGCCGGAACACGGCGCCCGCGTAGGAGACCCGGGGCGGTGGCTCCGGGAAACTCCGGGCCAGCAGGCCCGCCAGCGAGACCGTGAAGTCCCAGCGCAGGGCTACCAGTTCGTCGCCGTCGAAGAAGCGCAGGCCTCCCTCGGGTACGGCTTCCCGCAGCACCAGGGAGGGATGAAGCTCGCGGTAGCCCTGGGCGGCCAGGAGGCCCATGAGGGCGCCCTCCCAGGCACGGAGGCGGGCGGCGGAGCCGAAGAGCAGGTCCGGGAAGTGGGGGGTGCGGACGGCCATCAGCGGGCTCCCGTGCGGTCCGTGTGGCGCTCCTGCAACACCTGCACAACGTCCAGCAGGCTGGCGCCCTTCTCCAGCAGGAGCATGTCGAGGTGGAAGATGAGGTCCGCTGCCTCGCCCAGGAAATCCTCGCGGTTGTCGTTCTTGGCGGCGATCACCACCTCGCCCGCCTCCTCCACCACCTTCTTGGCAATGCGGTCCACACCCTGGGCGAAGAGCTTCTGCGTGTAGCTGCCCTGCAGGTCCGCGCTGGCCTTGCGGGAGGCCAGCAGGGCCTCCAGGCGACCCAGCCAGGGCAGGGTGGCGGGCCAGGGCTCGCTGATCGGGCCCTCGGGGCTGGGGTCGAAGCAGGTGAGTGTGCCCCGATGGCAACTGGGCCCCTCGGGCTCCGCGAGGATCAGGAGCACATCCGCATCGCAGTCAGGCCGGATCTGGACCAGTCGCAGGCGGTTTCCACTGCTCTCGCCCTTGACCCAAAGGGCCTGGCGGGAGCGGCTCCAGAAGGTGACGAAACCCGTGTCGAGGGTGAGCTGCAAGGCTTCCCGGTTGAGCCAGGCCACCATGAGCACGTCGCCGCTGCGGCTCTGCACGAGGCCGGGGATGAGGCCGTCGGGGCCGAACTTGAGGGTGTCGATGTTCATGTCAGATCCGCACGGAGATGTCGTTCTGGGCCAGGTAGGCCTTCAATCGGGGGATGGGCAGGATGCCCTCGTGGAAGAGTGTGGCGGCCAGCACTGCGTCGGCCCCGTGCTCCAGGGCTTCCAGGAAGTGCACCTCCAGGCCCGCCCCGCCGGAGGCGATGAGGGGGATGGGCAGCTCTGCGGCCAGCTCCAGGAGCTCACAGTCGAAGCCGTCGCCGGTGCCGTCGCGGTCCATGGAGGTGAGGAGGATCTCGCCGGCGCCCAGCTCGTTCAGCTCCCAGAGCCACTCCAGGGCGGAGCGCTCCGTGGGCTCGCCGCCGCCCTTGAGGTAGACCCGCCAGCCCAGGTCCGGGTCGCGCTTCACGTCCACGGCGGCCACCACGCATTGCCGGCCGAAGGCGTCTGCCAGTTCCGAGACCAGGGCCGGGCGGAGGGCCGCGGCGGTGTTGATGCCCACCTTGTCAGCGCCGGAGCGGAGCAGGCTGCGGGCATCCGCCACGCTGCTGACGCCACCGCCCACGGTGAAGGGGATGCTCAGCTCCCGGGCCACATCCCGCACCCACGCCTCGCGGGTGCCGCGGTTCTCCAGGGAGGCCGTGATATCCAGGAAGACCAACTCGTCGGCGCCCTCGGCGTCGTAGCGCCGGGCCAGGTCCACGGGGTGGCCCAGGTCGCGGAGCTGCTTGAACTGGACGCCCTTCACGACGCGGCCCTGCTTCACATCCAGGCAGGGGATGATGCGCTTGGCGGGCATCAGGCGATCCCTGCGAGGGCGCTGCGGATCTGGGGGTCTTCCAGGGAGACGAAGCCCTCCATCAAGGCCTTGCCGCTGATGCAGCCCACCACACCAGGAATCTTGGCCAGGGGGATCAGGTCCGAGAGGGCCTTGAGCCCGCCCGAGGCCTGCACTTGGAAGCCCGCGGCGGCCACCAGGGCCGCGGCCTCCTGGCCCGGCCCCTCCAGGGTGCCGTCCCGGCTTACGTCCGTGACCAGGGCCCGGTGGAAGCCCAAGTTCAGCAGGGCCGCGAAGACATCTTTGGATTCGGAAGCGCTGGGGGCCTGCCAGCCCCGGGTGGTGATGCGATCGCCCCGCAGGTCCAGGGCGGCCACGATGCGGTCGCCGGGCAGGCCCTTGAGGGCCGCCGGTTGCTCCACGGCGAGGGTGCCCACCACGGCATCGAAGCCCAGGGCCAGCACCTCGTCGATGGCAGCGCGGTCCCGCAGGCCGCCGCCCACTTGGAAGTGGAGCTCCGGGAAAAGCAGGGGCAGGCTGGCGAAACGACCCTGGCGGGGCTGGCCGAAGGCGCCATCCAGGTCCACCAGGTGGATGCGGCGGGCCCCGGCGTCCGCCAGCTGGCGGATCCAGCCCTCAGGGGTGAGGTCGTAAAAGGTGGCCTGCTTGGGGTCACCATGGCGCAATCGCACCAGGCGGCCCTGGTAGAGGTCGAGGCTGGGGATCAGTTGCATGTAGCCTCCGGGGTAGGAGCGGTGGCGCCCATCCAGGCCAGGGTGGACTGCAGGAGGAGCAGGCCCGCCGGGCCGGACTTTTCGGGGTGGGGCTGGAAGCCCATGACCATGCCCCGGGCCTCGATGGCCGTGAAGGGGCGGCCATGGTCTGCCACGTAAATGGTGTTCACCGTGGGTTCCAGGGCGTAGCTGTGGACAAAGTAGAGCCAGCCACCGTGCGGGTCCGGCAGAGCTGGGTGGGCGTGGTGCTGGCGCACCCGGCTCCAGCCCATGTGGGGCACTTTCACGCCGGGGCCCAAACGCCGCACGATACCCGGCAGCAGGCCCAGACCCGTGGACCGGGGGGCCTCCTCACTGCCCTCGGCCAGTAACTGCAGGCCCAGGCAGATGCCCAGCAGGGGGCGGCCCTCGGCCACCAGGCCGGGCAGGAGCCGCCACCAGCCGCGCTCGCGCAGGGACTTCTGGGCCGCCTCGAAGTGGCCCACGCCCGGCAGGATGATGGGGCCACTCTCAGCCGCCTCGTCAGGGCTGGCGGCCCGTCGGTAGGCGAGGCCCAGGCGGTCCAGGGCCCCCTCCAGGGAGGCCAGATTCCCGGCGTCATAGTCGATGAGGGTGATGGGAGCCTGGCTCATGCGGAGAGGGTCCCCTTGGTTGAGGGCATGTCGTTGCCCTCGATGCGGGTGGCCGCGCGCAGGGCGCGGGCCAGGGCCTTGAAGAGGGCCTCCACCTTGTGGTGGGTGTTCACGCCGCGAAGCAGGTCCGCGTGCAGCGCCAGTCCGCCCCGGGTGGCCAGGGCCACGAAGAACTCGCGCACCATCTCCACCTGGAAGCCGTCGCCCAGGATGATGGGGGGCAGCTCCGCGTGGAACTCGCACCAGGGCCGCCCCGAAAGGTCCACCACCACCCGGGCCAGGGCCTCGTCCAGCGGCACATAGGCGTGGGCGTAGCGGACCAGGCCCCGGCGCTCGCCCAGGGCGGTCCTGAGGGCATCACCCAGACAGAGGCCCACATCCTCGATGAGGTGGTGGCTGTCCACGGGCAGGTCCCCGGTGGCTTCGATGTCGAGGCCGAAGCCGCCGTGCTTGGCCAGCTGCCAGAGCATGTGGTCGAAGTAGCCCAGGCCCGTCTGGATGCGCGACTCGCCCCCATCCAGGTTGAGGCTGAGCTTGACGTCAGTCTCCTGGGTCTTGCGGTGGAGGGTGGCAGTCCTCATGGCAGCTCCTGATTCAGCATCGGCAGAAGGTCGCGCAGGCTCGCGCTTTGGCAGTCGGAGGGCAGGGCGAAGCGATCGCGGTCGGGGCCCACGGCGGCGAAGCGCCAGGTCAATTCAGGGCGCAGGGCCGCCGCGGCCCGCAGGCAGCGGGCATCGTCCACGGTGTCCCCCACGAAGAGGATCTCCTCGGCCCGGAAGGCGTCTGCCAACTGCAGCAGCCCCGCGGGCTCAGGTTTGCGCAGGTGGGGCGCGGCGTCGCAGACCCCCGGCAGGCTGAAGCCCAGCACCTGCCAAGCCAGCAGCAGCTCCTCCGGGGGGCGGCCCGTGAGCACGGCCAGATCCCAGCCCGTTGCCTGCAATTCCGGCAGGGTGGCCAGGGGCTTTTCCAGTTCGATGGTCTCGGCGTAGTGCTGCTGAACGACCACCTGGGCACCGGGCTCCAGGGCCTGGATGCGCGCCTCCAGCTGGGGGAAGCCCGTGCCCATGGCTGCCTCTACGAGGGGCTGGAGGTCCTGGTCCCCAAATGCTTCGGCCAGGGCCAGGGCGCCGGCCGCGAGGCGGAAGTCGTTGTTGAAGCCGCCCAGGCGCTTGAAGGCGCGGAAGCTGCCATCGCTCCAGGGCAGGGCGGGGCGCAGGTCCTTCAAGGCCCGGGCCACGGCCTCCATGAAGCTGCGGTCCGCATCGATGAGGACGCCGTCGATGTCCAGGGCCAGGAGGCGCCGTCGAGGGCGGGGCAGGGCCATTGGCAACTCGCCGCCCAGGGCCTGGGTCACCTGGCTCATGACCAGCTCAC
The DNA here is from genome assembly GCA_903913215.1 of uncultured Holophagaceae bacterium. Lineage (GTDB taxonomy): Bacteria > Acidobacteriota > Holophagae > Holophagales > Holophagaceae > Geothrix. The sequence goes on along the minus strand of CAIWKE010000003.1, from coordinate 132,792 downwards.
TGCCCACGGTGATGCGGGCAGCATCGGCGCCGGGCAGACGACGGACCTTGAAGCTATGGCCTGCCAGGAGTTCGGAGGGGTCCGGGCTTATGTGCACGAAGTTGCCGGCGCTGGGCGCGGCGAGGTGGGTGGGGAGGGCGGTGGTGAAGCGGTCTCGGCGCCCAGGGATGCTGCGCACCAGGTCCTCAAAGTCCCCGGCGAAGTCCAGGGCCACATCCAGGGCCTCCAGGCTGGCGGTGGGCAGGGAGTAGGGCAGCTGCAGGGTGGCCAGTCGGGCCACGAGGGCTGGATCGCCCACCAGGTAGCCCAGGCGCCAGGAGGCCGAGGCCAGGGCTTTGCTGAAGGTGCGCAGCAGCAACATGTTCGGGTAGTGGTCCACAGCCAGGCGGTGGGTAAGGGGCGCGAACTCCACGTAGGCCTCATCCAGCACCACGAGCGGTGGCTCGGGACGGGCGGCAGCGGCTTCCAGCAGGGGTTCCAGCTCTGCGGGCGAAAGCCAGGCCCCCGTGGGATTGTTGGGTAGGGTGAGCCAGAGTTGGCGACAGTCCAGGGCTTCGAACCACGGCTCCAGGGGGAAGCCCGTGCCCTGGGGCACCAGATGCACCCGGCCACCGTGGCGGCGCACCAGGAGGGGATAGAGGCTGAAGCCCGGTTCGGGGATGGCCACGCGCTGTCCTGCGCTGAGCCCCGCCATGGCCACCAGGTCCAGGAGCGCCCCGCTAGAAGAGCCCAGGAGCAGGCCGCCTTCGGGGACGCCCAGCCTTCGGGCCAGCCGCTCTGTGAGCTCGGCCTGACGCTCGGGATAGAGGTGGAAGGGCAGTTCCTGGAGTCGCGCCAGCAGCGCAGCCCGCGCCTGGGCAGGCCAGTCCGCAGCTGCCTCGTTCATGTGCAGACGGGTGCCCGTGGGCGCCTCAGCAGGGCGCTGGTAGGCGGGCAGGTCGGCGAGGTCGGGGCGGAGAAGCGGCATGGGGGGCGGGCCTTCAGGGTAGGGGGAAACCAGGCTTCCAAAGGGGGAGAAGCGGCGGGGAGCACTCGGTGGCGCAGGGCTCCCTAGCGATGCAGGCGGAGGGCCGCGCTACGGCCATGATGCGTGAGCCCCTCAGCCTCGGCCAACTGCTGGACCCAGGGGGCCATGGCGGCGGCATCGGCCCCTGAGAGGCGGAGCAGGCTCTGGCGCTTGAGGAAGGTGGCCACGCCCAGGGGACTGGTGTAGCGCGCGCTGCGATCCGTGGGCAGGACATGGTTGGGGCCTGCGCCATAGTCCCCGAAGGCCTCGGCGCTGGCGCTCCCGATGAACACAGCCCCGGCGGTGGTGAGGAAGGGCAGCCAGGCATCGGGATCCGCCACGCAAAGCTCCAGGTGCTCCGGAGCCCAGGCCTGGGCCAGGGCCGTGGCCAGCTCCCGGTCGGCGCGGACCAGGCGGCCGTGGGCGCCCAGGCTCTGCTCCAGGATGTCCCGGCGTGGTGAGGCCGCCACCCGGGCTTCCAGTTCCAGTTCGACCGCCCGCAGCAGGTCCGCGTCGGCGCTTACCAACACGGCGGCGGCATCGGGATCATGCTCGGCCTGGGCCAGCAGGTCTTCGGCCAGCCAGGCCGGATCGGCGCTGCCATCGGCGATGACCAGAAGTTCCGTGGGCCCAGCCAGGGCGTCGATGCCGCAGGTGCCGATGAGTTGCCGCTTGGCCTCGGCCACGAAACGGTTACCGGGGCCCGCCACCAGGTCCACGGCGGGCTCGCCGTAGGCCAGCCAGCCCAGGGCCTGGGCGCCGCCGAAGGGGTAGAGTTCCGTGAGCCCCAGTTCCGCCGCGCAGGCCAGCACCAGGGGGTCCACCCCCGAGGCTCCGGGCAGGGTGGGTGTGGTCTTGGGGGGAGTGACGCCCACGATGCGGCTCACGCCGGCCACCTGGGCGGGGATGACGGTCATGGCCAGGGTGGAGGGATAGAAGGCCCGGCCCCCGGGGATGTAGACGCCAGCGGTCTGGAGTGGGCACCAGCGCTCCCCCACGGTGCCGCCACCTGGCAGGGGCAACTCCAAATCCCGCAGGCAGGTTCGCTGGCCCTCGGCGAAGCGGCGCACGTTGGCGATGAGTTGGCGCAGGGCGGCCATGAGCTCTGGGCGAGAGCGGTCCAGGTCCGTGCGGGCAGCCTCCAGAGCAGAGGCGGGAATGCGGAGGGCGCCAGGATCCAGGCGCACGCCATCCAGGCGTTCGGTCCAGGCCAGCACAGCGGGCAGGCCCTCGCGGCGGACGTCACCGAGGATAGCCGTTACAGCCTTCCGCGTGTCTTCTTCCATCCCTGCGTTTCTGGCCAGCTTGGCCACCCACCCGGGCACCTGGGCCCGGTCGTTCAGGTCATGAGTGGAGATGAAGTAACACCTGTGCACCTCGAAGGTGAAGTAGCCAGAGTGCCAGCAAGGACCAGGAGCCGCAACCGGAAATCCATCCGGTGGTGCAGTTTACTTGGCCGATCCCTCAGGCGGGCTGGGCCGCAGTCTCAAGCTGGCTGGCCTGGAAGAAGAACCGCACGTTGGAGGTCTGGGTCTCTTCGGTCCATTCCCAGCAGCCGGGGTTGGCCAGGATGGCCTGGGCCAGACCCACATGGAGGGCGTGGCCGGCCATGTGGGCCTCCACGAGGCCCAGCAGGGGGGCGCCCAGGAGGGCCAGGTCGCCCACCAGATCCAGCATCTTGTGGCGGACGGCTTCGTCTTCAAAGCGCAGGGACTCGTTCAGGGGGCCATCGGCGCCGAAGACCACGGCGTTGTCGAGGCTGCCACCAAGGGCCAGCCCTCGGGCGCGCATCATGTCCACTTCCTGGGCCAGGCAGAAGGTGCGGGCGGCGCCCAGCTCGCGGCGGTATTTGTCTGGCGTGAGGGTCAGCTCGCGGCTCTGGCGGCCCAGGGCGGGGATGGGGAAGTCGATGACATAGCGCAGGCGCAGACCGTCGAAGGGAAGGACGCGGATCCAGCGGTCGCCGTTCCGGACTTCCATAGGCTGGGTGACCTTCATGAAGCGGCGGCGGCCCGGGAGGCTGACAACACCAGCCTGCAGGATGGCCTCCACCCAGGGGGCGGCGCTGCCATCGAGGATGGGCAGTTCCTCGGCGTCCACTTCGATGCGGAGATGCTCCACCTCAAGACCCGTGAGGGCTGAAAGGAGGTGCTCGATGGTCTGGAGGCGCACGCCGTCCTTCACCAGGGTGGTGGACAACACCAGGTCGCCAGCCAGATCCGCCTTGGCGGGGATCTCGGTGCCGGTGGGGGTGTGGACGAAGACCAAGCCGGTGGTGGAGGTGGCGGGCACCAGGCGCACGGTGCAGGGCCGGTTCCCGTGGAGCCCATGGCCCGAGAGGGTGATCTCGCGGCTCAGGGTCTGGGGGGTGGCAGTGCGGGGCATGGGAATCCTCGGGGATTCCGTAGCCATATCCGTGCCGTTATGCTAGCTAAATCATTGCATGATTTAGCTAGATAATAAAAGCGCTGGGGTGTGGGTGGAATCACCACAGCGCGTGGTCAATGTGATTGCAGGCGGTCCCAGTCTTCGGGGGTGGTGAGCTTGAGGTTGGAGCTGGGGCTGGGGATGAGCTTCACGCTCAGGCCCAGGCGCTCCAGGAGGGCCACGTCATCGGTGCCGCTGAAGCCAGCGGCTTCGGCGGAACGGAAGGCCTCCAGCCAAGTGCCCAGGCGGGCGATCTGGGGGGTCTGGGCCCTGAAAAATTCCTCCCGGGGCTCCGTGCGCAGCACAAGCCCATGGGCGTCCACCCGCTTGAGGGTGTCCGTGGAGGGCTCACCCAGGAGAACCCCGTCGTAGCGGTTCAGCGCTTCCAGGGCCTCCCAGAGGGGGACGGCGGGGGGGAAGGGGCGGACCGCATCGTGGATCATGACCGGGGCCAGGGGAAGGTGGGGCAGGGTGAGGAGGGCCGCCTGCACGGATTGCTGGCGGGTCTCACCGCCGGGGACCACGGTGCAGGGCACGCCGAAGGACCAGCTCTGAACCTCCTCCAGGTGCGAGGGGGGCACGGCCAGGACGATGCCGGCCAGGGTGGGCATGCCCTCGGAAAGGAAGGCTTCCACGGTGACCTGGAGCAGGGGGCGGCCATTCCAGTCCCGGAACTGTTTGGGCAGTCCGCCGCCCATGCGAAGGCCCCGGCCCCCGGCGGGAATCACCAGGAAGGGGTGCTGGGGCCCAGACGCGGTGGCAGGGTTTGGCCCGGGCGCCGGGTGCAGGTCAGCGTTGGCGGGTGATGAAAGGTTCGACACCGCGGTCCTTGAGTAGCTTGGCGAGCTGTTCGGCGGCCTTCTCGGCATCCTGGCGGTTGGTGTAACTGCCCACCCGGACCCGCTTCACGGCTTGGCCAGCGTTGGAGGTGACCCCCTGGAGGGTGACGGTGCCGAAGGTGCTTTCAAGTTCACGCGTAAGTGAGTCAATATTCTTGGGATTGGTTAAAGCGGCCACCTGTACGGTATAGGGATTGAGGCGATCCAGGGCCGGGTCCATGGGCATGGGCTGGCCCATGGCATCCACGGTGCGGATGCGGATGCGCGTGGTGCCCTGGCCTATGAAGCCCAAGTCCTGGGCTCCGCGCTTGGACAAGTCGAGGATGCGGCCCTTGACGAAAGGCCCGCGGTCATTGACCCGGAGGACCGTGCGCCGCTGGTTCTCCAGGTTCTCCACCTCGACAAAGCTGCCCAGGGGCAGGGTCCGATGGGCGCAGGTGTACTGTTCGGGGTTGAAGGACTCACCACTGGCGGTGGGCTTGCCCGAGAAGCCGTCCTCCTCGCTGCCGTACCAGCTGGCAAGGCCTTCTTCCTGATAGACCTGACCGCCAGCCCAGGACCGGCCCTGGTTGTCCTTGGCGGGCGAACTCACCGACATGGGGGGGCGGGTGCAGTGGAGGGTGAAGCTGAGCACCACCATGATGGCCACCCGAGGCGTGCTCCAGCGCATGAGCCGGAGCAGACCACCTCGTCCTGGATCCACCGGAACTGGAGGGTCGAAGGCGACATGGATCTCATGGATCCACGAAACGCAGGCCTGACTCCAATTGGTAGGATGGAAAGGTGACAGCATCGGACTCCACAAAGATCATTGGGCCAAAATTTATTGGACCAGCTCGTATACATATAAAGTATGCATGAGCCTAGATCGTTTGTAAAGGTTTCCTAACTAAAATAAGGATATGCGCTCTGATCGTTGCAGTTAGATTGGCGGGTTCTGACCGGGCCCTACTGGCGGTCCGGGATCTGGGCCACCCGGAAGGGCTTGGGGCGGTTCCCTTCGGCCAGGAAGGGCGCTGGCAGCTTCTTGGCGGCCTCCTTGGCAGCGGCCTCGGAACCGAAGGAGCCCACGAAGATCTGATAGCAGCTGCGCCCATCCCGCATGGCCATGGCCACGAGGAAGAGATCCGGATCCCGATCCTTGAGCAGGTCCGCGGCGTGCTGGACGGTGCTGCCCTGGCAGGCGATCTCCAGGCGGAGGGTCCACTTCCCCTGCAGGGCCTTGCGCTGGGCCGCGCCCTGAGCCAGGGCCTTGTTCCAGTCCCCATGCAGGATGGCCTCGAGCCGCTGCGCTTTGGGGGCGACGGGTTCTTCCTTGGGAGCTACTGGCTGGGGTTTGACGGGTTCTGGCTTGGCGGGAGCCGGGGCAGAGGTCGGGGGCAGCGCTGGACTCACTGCCACAGGCTCCGCCGGGGTTGGCTTGGGGGGCACGGGGGTGGGCTTAGTCGGAGTCGGCAGGGGGGCCTTGGCACTGGGGACCGGTGCCTTGGGTTGGACCTTGGGGGCCGCCGGATGCTTGGCCCGGTATCCCTTCCAGCCCTTGTAGCCCAGCCAGCCAGCCACCAGCACCAGCAGGACCAGGAGCAGGGCCCAGGGTTTCCGGGCCGGGGGCCCGGGGACTTCCGGTGGGGGTGGAGGGGGAGCCATGACCTCGGTGATGCCTTCGGCCTCATGGTGGATGGGGAGGGCGGGTTCCAGGGGGACCACGGGCTCAGGTTCCGTGGGGACGGTCTGGAAGACATCCTCGGCAGGGAACGGCTCGGAGACCTCTTCGGCAACCTCATCGTTGGGCCCCAGCTTGTCCAGGGCCTCGGAGAGGTGCTCCAGGTTGGTGGTGGGACTCTGGCTGGCTCGGATCTCATGAAATAAGGAGGGGGATGGCGCCGGGCCCGGATCGGGCAGGGCAGGGGTGATGGCGGCCTCCTGGGGGTCCAGGGCCCGCTCCAGGGCCCGGCGATCCAGGGGGGGCAGCTCGTGGAGGCGGGCCCAGCCCATCTCGCGGAGGAAGAGGACAAAGGCCCCCAGGCGGAAGGGCTCCACCCCGGCCTCCCGGCTCAGCTCCATGAGGGTCCGACTGCCATCCAGGAGGGTGGGCAGCTTGGCCAGATCCGGGGTCAGGGTCAGCTCCTGGTGGCGACGTCCCTCCAGGACCACCACCTGGTTCAGGGGACCCAACTCCTCCAGGACCGCCTCCCGGTCCTCCAGGCTGAGCACCCCGCTCAGCAGCATGCCGGGGGTGTCGAAGGGTAGGCGCACGGTGGTGGCGTCCAGCTCCCGGCTCTCGAAGGACGGGATGGCGTTCGGGGTGGCCATGCTGGCGGCGACCACCCGCTCGACCTGGGCCCGGGCCACTTCCAGGAGATCCCGCTGGGTGATGAAGCCCATCTCGATGAGGTTCTTGCCGATGGACATGCCCGGATTGAGGTTGGCCATGGCGTAGTCGAGCTGGGCTTGGGTGATCTTGCTCCGCTCCACCAGCAGGTGGGTGAGTCGGTCCTGGGGGAAGGTGCTGGACGCGAAGACGATGTCCCCGGATTCCAGGAAGACCGTGCGGTTCGGTTCCAGCCCCAGGCGCCAGAGGCCCGTGGCCTTGGCCCGGTTGCGGGCAAAGAGGTCCTTGAGGGCCGGAAGCGTCATGTGATCACCCATCGTTCCAGCTTGAGTTTGCCCACCTTCACCAACAGGGACTGACCTGGCAGGAGGGTCACCCGAAGGCTGGGCTCCAGCACCTTCTGGCCATCCAGGCTCACGGCGCCCTGACCAAGGAGGCGCTCGGCCTCCTTGCGGCTGGCGGCGAGACTCCGGTCCACCAGGAGGCGGGCCAGGGGCACCTCACCTTCGGTGGCGGAGACGGCGACCTCGGGGGCCTCCTCCTGGCTGCGCTCGGAGAAGCGGCGGATCCAGCGCTCCTGGGCCTCGGCCCCGGCGGCGGCGCCGTGGAAGTCGGCCACGATCTGGCGGGCCAGGCCCTTCTTGGCATCCATGGGATGGCCCTGCTTGAGGGCCTCGATCTCGGCGGGCAGCTTGTCCGTGAGGAGCAGGTACCAGTCCCACATGAGGGCATCGCTGACGCTCATGGCCTTGCCGAACTGGGTGTCCGGGTCCTCCATGAAGCCGATGTAGTTGCCCAGGGACTTGGACATCTTCTCCACGCCGTCCAGGCCCAGCAGCAGGGGCACGGTGAGCACCACCTGGGGCTTCTGGCCCGAGGCTTCCTGGAGAATGCGGCCCTGCATGAGGTTGAAGAGCTGGTCATTGCCGCCCAGTTCCACGTCCGCCTGCAGGGCCACGGAGTCGTAGGCCTGGGTCAGGGGGTAGAGCAGCTCGTGGAGGGCGATGGGCTCCCGGGCCTCCATGCGCTTGGCGAAATCGTTGCGCTCCAGCATCTGGGCCACGGTGAAGCGGGAGGCCAGGCGGATCCAGGCCTCGCCAGCCATGCCGCCCAGCCACTCGCTGTTGAAGCGGACCTTCGTCTGCTCTGGGTCCAGGATCTTGAAGACTTGGGTCTTGTAGGTCTCGGCGTTGACCAGCACCTCCTCCCGGGTGAGGGGGGGACGGGTGGCCTTCTTGCCGGTGGGGTCGCCGATGAGGCCCGTGAAATCACCTATGAGAAACGTGACCTCGTGCCCCAATTTCTGGAACTGGGCCATCTTCTTGATGAGCACGCCGTGGCCCAGGTGCAGATCGGGGGCTGTGGGATCGAAGCCGGCCTTGATTCGCAAAGGCCGCCCTTCCTTGAGTTTGGCCTCGAGCTGCTCCAGCTTGTGGCACGTCACTGTGCCCTTCGTGAGGAGGGCCAGGGCATCAGTTGTGGAACCGGAAGCGGCAGTCATGTCTGCATCTTGGCGGAAAAAGCCCGCTGGCTCAATTGGGATTGGTCAGCGGACCTCCAGCTCGACCACCTTTCGGGGGCCCTTGTCCCCGGCCTTCCGGGGGCGGTCGAAGGTGACATAGACGGCCCGGCCCTTGCTCGGGCTCCAGCCGATGCTCACCCGACCACCCATGGCCCGGTTGATCTGGAGTCCCTGGTTCTGCATCAGGTCTGGACTGAGCTCGGTGTGGGCTGGGAGGTCTTTGCGCCAGGTGGCGGCGGCCTCCAGGAAGGCCTCCTCCGTGGGCCAGGTCTTGGCCAGGTCGGGGTTGGCGGCGTACAGAGCTCGGCTTCCCGCTGGGCTGCGGAGCTGATCCACCACCGCCTGCAGGTCCTCCCACTCGGGCCCAAGCTTGTTGAGGGCGAAGCCCATGACCTTCTTGCCGCCCCCCTTGGCCAGGTAGGCGATGCCGCCTACGCAGGTTCCCAGGACCAGCAGGGACACCACACCGCAGCCCAGGAGCACCTTGCCCCAGGTGGGCAGGCCCGTCTTGGCGGGCAGGCCCTGGCCGCCGTTGTCCCAGGATGAATCGGCCATTGGGGCCTCCTAGAGGTTGCTGGCCAGCTCCGCCAGCTTGCTGCGCTCACCCTTCTGGAGAGTGACATGGCCGGAGATGTCCAGGTGCTTGAAGTGTTCCGCCAGGAAGCTGAGGCCGTTGGTGCTGGCGTCCACGTAGGGGTTGTCGATCTGGTGGGGATCCCCCGTGAAGATCACCTTGGTGCCCTCCCCAGCCCGGGTGAGGATGGTCTTCACCTCGTGGGGCGTCAGGTTCTGGGCCTCGTCCACCACCAGGTACTGCTTGGGGATGCTGCGACCACGGATGTAGGTGAGGGGCTCCACGCTGAGGTAGCCCGCCTCTTCCAGCTGGCTGGCGGTCATGGTGGTGCGGCGCCGGGCTTCGGTGTTGGCCCCGACGATGAACTCCAGGTTGTCGTAGATGGGCTGCATGTAGGGCCGCAGCTTCTCGCTGATGTCGCCGGGCAGGTAGCCCAGGTCGCGGCCCATGGGCATCACAGGGCGGCTCACGAGGATCTTATCGTAGGCCTCGTCGTCCACCACCTGCTGCAGGCCAGCAGCAATGGCCAGGAGGGTCTTGCCCGTGCCCGCCTTGCCCAGGAGGGTGACCACCTGGACGGCGGGATCCAGCAGCAGCTCCAAGGCGAACTGCTGTTCCCGGTTGCGGGGCTTGATGCCCCAGGGGTATGCGTCCATGCGCTTCAGAGGGCGCAGGAGCCCCTCGCCCACCATGAACCGGCCCAGGGCCGTGTGGCTGGCGTTGGTCTGGTCCACCAGGGTGAGGAACTGGTTGGGATAGAGGTGCAGTTCGGGGTCCGGCGTGAGGCCGCCATCGTAGAGCAGGTCGATCTTGGCGGGTTCGACCTCCCAGCTCTTGTGGCCCGTGTAGAGCTCGTCCATCTCCACGCGGTCCGTGGTGTAGTCCTCAGCCTGGACGCCAATGGCGTCGGCCTTGATGCGCAGGTTCGTGTCTTTGGTGACCAGGACCACCTGGTTCTTGGCGGTATGGAGCAGCTCCCGGGCGCAGGCCAGGATCTGGTTGTCGGCCTTGTGCTTGTCCGCAGACAGGATGCCGATGTCCAGGTTGTGGGCGGCCACATCCACCTTGAGGGTGCCGCCCCCTTCCAGAGGCACGCCCCGGCTGAGGCTGCCCGTGGTCCGCAGCCTGTCCAGCAGGCGGGACACGGTGCGGGCATTGCGGCCCACCTCGGTCTGATCCTTCTTGAAGTGGTCCACTTCTTCAATCACCACGATGGGCAGGACCACGTCATGTTCTTGGAAGTGCAGGATGGAGTTCGGATCGTGCAGTAGGACATTCGTATCAAGGACGAAAATTTTCTTACTGGATGGTGGGACCAATGAATCCTCCAGGGCTGCCCGCACCCTACCACCAAGCGACCGGAGATGCACGGTTGGGGAAGCACTCGGGGTTGCAGACCAGCCGGAGGAGTTGAGCGGGAGGTCTGCCTTGTTCCGCGCATTTCGGTCAACTTCCCCTTTAATGCCCAGCCGAACAGTCCCTTGATAATGACATTGTGTTACGAGGTATGATGGCCCCACCCATCCCGCATTCCTGGAGGTTGTTCATGTCCCTCTCCCGATCCTGCCTGCTGGCCCTGGCGGCCACGGCCTTGGTGGCCCAGGCGCCACCCGCCTATCCCACGACCCGCAAGGGTGATGTGGTCACGGACTATCACGGCACCAAGGTGGCGGATCCCTACCGCTGGCTGGAGGACGACCGCTCTGCCGAGACCGCCGCCTGGGTGGAGGCGCAGAACAAGGTGACCCAGGCCTACCTGGGCGCCATCCCTGAGCGGAAGGCCATCGAAGCCCACCTCACCCAGCTTTGGAACTTTGAGAAGTTCGGAGCCCCCAGCAAGCGGGGGAAGTACTACACCTACACCTACAACACCGGCCTCCAGAACCAGGCTCTGCTCTTTGTGACGACGGACCTGAAAGAGAAGGGCCGGGTGCTGCTGGATCCCAACGGGCTCAGCAATGACGGCACTGTCTCCCTGGGTGGCACGGTCTTCAGTGAGGACGGCCGCCTCATGGCTTACTCCCTCTCCAAGGGCGGCGCCGACCTGAACATCTGGAAGGTGCGCAGCGTGGACACGGGCCAGGACTTGGCCGATGAGCTGCCCATGGGCCGCAACGACGTAAGCGACTGGGCCAAGGACGGCAGTGGCTTCTACTACACCCGCTACCCCCTGCCAAAGGACCGCAGCGCCCTCACAGGCGTCTTCAAGAACCAGCAGCTCTGCTTCCACAAGCTGGGGGCCCCCGTGACCCAGGACGCCGTGGTCTATGAGCGGCCGGACCAGCCGGACTGGGGCTTCAGCGCCCACAGCACCGATGACGGCAAGTGGCTGGTGATCAACCAGTCCCAGGGCACTGCGCGGCGCAACCGGATCTTCCTCAAAGATCTCACCAAGCCCGAGGCCAAGGTGGAGCCCTGGCTGGACCAGTACGACGGCAGCTACCAGGTAGTTGGCAATGAAGGGAACAGCTTCTATGTATTCACGGACAAAGGCGCCGCCCGGGGCCGCCTGGTCACCATCGAGCGCACCAAGCCCGCACCCGCGGACTGGAAGACGATCATCGCCGAGGGGCCCGGCCGCGACGTGCTGGGCGGCGTCCACCTGGTGGCCCACCGGTTCGCCGCCACCTGGCGCATCGATGCCCTCAACACCGTCCGCCTCTACGATCTGAAAGGCAAGCTGGAGCGCGAGATCGCCCTGCCCGGTGTGGGCAGCCTCATGGGCTTCGCCGGGCGCCGGGAGGATACGGAGGCCTTCTACGCCTTCACCAGCTACAACCTGCCCCCGACTCTCTACCACTACGACTTTGCCACCGGGAAAAGCGAGATCTTCCGCCAGCCCAAGGTGGCCTTCAAACCCGCCGACTTCGAGGTGAAGGAGGTCTTCTACCCCAGCAAGGACGGCACGAAGATTCCGATGTTCCTCACCTACCGCAAGGGGCTGAAGCTGGATGGCCAGAACCCCACCCTGCTCTTCGGCTACGGCGGCTTCAGCATTTCCGCCTCACCCCGCTTCAACGCCGGGACCCTGGCCTGGCTGGAGATGGGCGGCGTCTTCGCCGAAGCCTGCCTGCGGGGCGGCGGCGAGTACGGTCGGGAGTGGCATGACGCCGGTAAGCACCACCAGAAGCAGAACGTCTTCAATGACTTCATCGCCGCCGCCGAGTGGCTCATCAAGGAGAAATACACCAGCACCCCCAAGCTGGCCATCCAGGGTGGCTCCAACGGCGGTCTGCTCGTGGGCGCCTGCCTGACCCAGCGCCCCGACCTCTTTGGCGCCGCCCTGCCCGCCGTTGGCGTCATGGACATGCTGCGCTACCACACCTTCACCATCGGCTGGATGTGGAAGAGCGACTACGACTGTTCCGATGACGCAGAGGGCTTCAAATACCTCATGACCTACAGCCCCCTCCACACCCTGAAGCCCGGCGTGAAGTATCCCCCGACGCTCGTGACCACCGGCGACCACGATGACCGCGTGGTGCCCGCCCACAGCCACAAGTTCATCGCCACCCTCCAGGCCGATCAGGCCGGCCCCGGCGCCGTCCTCACCCGCATCGAGACCAACGCCGGCCATGGCGCCGGCAAGCCCACCGCCAAGCAGATCGCCGAAAAGGCCGACCAGTGGGCCTTCCTCGTCAAGAACCTCGGCATGAGCCTGCCCCCCACCTTCGGCCAGTAGTTGATTCCCAGGCCTTCCCAGGTCAAACTAAGAGGCCAGCGCCAACTTAGCTCAGCTGGTAGAGCAGCTGATTCGTAATCAGCAGGTCGCAGGTTCGAATCCTGTAGTTGGCTCCAGTCAAAAAGGCCCCGCTTGCGGGGCCTTTTTGACTGGAAAAATCGAGGATTCGCACCTGCGAGTGGGACCGCCCGAGGCGTGCCTAGATGGCACGCCGAAGCGGGACCAGCGACTGGCGAAGCCAGGCGCAGTTCGAATCCCGCCCGGCGCCCTGCCAACCTCCCCAGCCCGGCGCTAGCCGGCTGGAAGTCGCCCCCTCCCGCAGCCCAACTCCCCAACCGACGCTAGCCGGCTGGCCACCCCCAGGGCCTGAAGCGGGAGCGGCGTCAGGCGGTCCCACGCCGCCCGGGTTCCCAGGTTGTTGCAGCTTCCTCGCCTCAGCGGGACGGGTCAGCCTGCGGTTCAACAACGGGTGTCTTTTCCGCCTCCTCACCAGCTGATGACCACCTTGCCGTGGCCGGTTTGAACGCCGACGCCGAGGACTCCGCCTTTGACTCCGCCGACGTACCCTGAGCCTCCTCCACCCCCGCCGCCGGTGCTGTCGCCGCCACCGCCGCCATAGTATCCGCCGCCACCGCCACCACCTCCGTAGGTGCCGGACCCGGTGGCAGTGCTCACGGCATCGCCGCCCACGCCAAACGCCGCGGTCGTAGCAGGATGGATTCCCACACTGCCGCCGACTCCGGTGGACCCGCCCGCCAGCTGGCTTCCCCCGGATCCACAGGTGGCGATCTGGTAGGTACTGGTTCCCGGATCTGACCCGTTGAGGCCAACCCAACCACCGCCAGCGCCGCCCGTCGAGTTGCCGAGATACCAGGGAATCGTGCATCCGCCCCCGCCACCGGCGACGATGACGCGCTGGGCCAGGGTGGTGCCCCCCTGTCGAACATCTGAGGCGCCACCACCACCCTGGCCGCCGCCTCCGGTGATGACACTCCAACCCTGGCCCCCGCCGTTCCATCCCGCTGCGTGGTAGGCCTGCGGCGTGTTATCCGTGGTGGGTTGGCCCCCGACATAGACGTTGAGGATCTGCCCCGGAGTGACGGGTAGGGAGCCTTTCGCATAGCCCCCAAGGCCGCCCCAGGAGTCGTAGTTGCCGTTGCTGGGAGGCGAGCTCGGGTTGTTTCCACCCTGGGCGCCCCAGCAATCGATTTGAAGCTGAGTGACCCCGGCGGGTACCGTGAAAGTCTGGGGAGTTCCCACGTAGGTGAAGGTGGTCGAGTGGGGGACCTCCGGGGAGACGTTGAGCAAATTCCAGCTGCCCCCCAGATACAGGTAGATGCCGGCAAGCCCGTCCGTCTGGATGACGAGAAGGCCCTCCGCAGGGGAGGAGAGGCTGCTTCGCTGGGCCAGAGTCATACGGGGGCACAGGAAGCCCTTGGTCGTGGAACTGACCTCCAGGGCTGCCGAGGCATCCGGGGGGCTCACTCCAATCCCCACCGATCCGGTGGTGATCACCGCGTTGGTTCCGTTCATCGTGAAGGGGCTTTGGCTTGCCGGTCCTGCGGGACCCGTGGCCCCCACGCCACCCGCAGGACCCGTTGCCCCCGCAGAACCGGCAGGACCCACCGCCCCTGTAGGACCGGCAGGACCCACCGCCCCCGCAGGACCGGCAGGACCCGTTGCCCCAGGTGTGCCTGGAATCAGGCCGGCCATCCACTTTTTGCCGTTGAAGAGAAGCCCATAGCCATTCCCAGGCACCTGGGTGAAATCCAGTTCGTAGCCCATGAGTCCCACAACCTGCATGTGGTTTTGATTGCCCTTGATCTCCCCATCGAATTCGCCGGTGACGGTGGCTGCAGACTGGGCCTGGAGGCTCGGGAGCAGGTCCATGTCCGGACTGAGCAGGACCCCGCCTATGGAGACGCGGAGCTTCAAATCCTGATCGGCGAGAAGGCTGGCCGGGATCTCGGGCATGCCGGACGATCCAAGGACAACAGAGTAGAGCCCTCCATTGACATTCAGTGTCTGAGGTCCGGAATTCCATACCTCTGCCCCTGATCCAGAGAGGATCACAAAGGTGAAGGATCGGGTGTCATTGACAGGCAGGCCCTTTTCTAGGAGGCGTCCCTGGTAGGCCAGATGCGGAGGTTGTGAGGCGCTGGAGGAACTTGCGGCTCCGAGCGGTGCCGTCACCCCCAGCAGGGGCCAGGTGAGGGACAGGACGGCAGAAAGGGCAGGGGAGAGGAAGCGTGGACGCATGGGAGCCTCAGAGCCGGATAGGAAGGGCAGGCAGGGTTGGATTAGGGCGCGATGGGTGGGGCAAACCCGTGTCGGACCTCGATGGAGCCCGAGGAGTCCCTGGAGGTCTTTGCCGAGGTGACCTCGCCCACGACGGCCGAGGTCTGGATGCCCGCCGCCGCCTGGATGCCACCGGAGGCCTGCAGAATCGTAGGATCCGTGGTGAGAGGCTTGGGCGGGTCCACCAGGCTGAGGCTGGTCGTCGCCGTGTAGCGGACATCGTTTTTCCACATGGCCACCACCTGGTAGGTTCCATTGACGCCGGTGGCCGTGAAGCTCCCATCGTCGGAAAAGGTGCCGCCCGAGGCTGGCACGACCGCCCAGGTGGCGCCGCTGCCCCATGGGCTGATTGCCGTGAATTTTTGTGTCTTCCCGACATAGAGCACGGGGTTCTGGGGGCTGATGGTTAAGGCGCTGTTGAGATTGCCTGGCTGGTCCCCACTTTTTTGCGTCGAGCCGCCACAGACGAGCAGAGGAACCAGGAGCAGTGGCCATGCCAGGAACTGCAACCAGCTTTTGAAGGGAGGAAGGGGCATGGGAATTCCTAGAACTTCCAGAACAAGGACAGGGCCATGACATGAACGGGTTGATTCTCATAGCCGTACTGGCTGGTGACCCAGCGAAGTTCTCCCTCGAGGGCAGGGGAGAGGCGCAGGGTGCTGATGAAGCTGTAGGCCGGACGGTCCCAGACGGTGGAACCAGCGGAGGCGATCGTCGACCCATCCGAAGCCTGGATAGAGTTTTTGCTGTCCATCTTCCAGTGAGCCAAATACAGTCCAGCGCCCAGTTTCCATCGTGTGGTTGCATTGTGTGCGTAGAGCAGATCCGCGCCGATGAGGCCGGCAACCTTTCTCGATTCGATCACCTGGCTTCCGATGAAGGTCGCCGCCTCTTGGCGCTCCTTGGAGAAGTACCAGGCTTCCGCCCGTGGCCGCAACGTCCACTGGGGCGTCAGTCCCCAATCGACATGCAGGCCCAAGGCCCCATTCGGCAGATAGCCCGTGGTGGTACTGGAACCATTGTTGGTGGCTGAAATCAGGCCGAGTTGGAGCCCCATCCCAACCCATGAACGGCTCCGTCCATTCAACGATGCAGCTGGATCCGAAGCTTCTGCTCCTGCGGAGGATCCTGGTCCCAGGGGGGGGGCAGCTGTTTTGCCAATCCGGATGGCATCGAATTTCCCGGGAATGGCTTTGAGCGTAGGCCGATGCTCCACCCGTAGCACCGAGAGCCTCCTCAGGATCAATTCCACCGTATCAAATCGAGCCTGGGCCAGGGCCGCCGAGGGCTCATCCTCCTTGGAGGTGAGCACGAACCAGACTCCTGAGGCGCCCCATGCATCGACCCAGGCTGCGAGTTTCTCCTTCCCCGCGTTACTTAATTCGGCCTTCCCCTTCTCAAAGTAAAGGAGCTCACTCTGGGTCGAGCTTGGGGCCAAATCGGGTCCCTGCGTTTCAGAATCCCCATCGGGGGCTCCCGAGGCATGGAGGGCTCGAGCGGTATCAAGGCTGGGGCCTGCGGCGGTCTGGACTGGGATCGGAGGAGGTGGGGAGCCCAACGTGGCGCCGCGCCCGACATGAGGCGCGGCAAAAAGAATCAGAGAGAGGGCCAAGCGCATAGGGATAGGTCCAAATGGATTGATTCAATTGTAAGAATTAATAAGGAGAATGAGTTACATCTGAAAAAAACAAATAAGAGGGCTGATCCTCTTCTCGGATACAGCCCTCAAAATAGTTAATTTGTTCAGTTAGCCGCCAATGACCCCAACGAAGGGATCAGCCTTCATCCCCCTCCAGACCCAGCCGCCCCGAATCCTCCAACCCGGCCCCCGCTACTTCCCGGATCAGCTCAGGCCCATCATTCCTCACATTCCCAACGGCCCCGCTCACCTGATACGCCACCATGCGCTCACTGGGGCTGGGCACCAGCAGGGGCAGCAGCTCCCGGGCCTGGGCGGCGGGGTCCAGCCAGAGGGCCCAGGCGGACTTGGGCAGGATCAAGGGCATGCGGTTGTGGATGGGGGTCATCAGCTCGTTCGGTGTGGTGGTGATGATGCAGGTGCTGATCATCACCTCGCCGTTGGGACCCTGCCAGTCCTCCAGCAGGCCCGCGAAGGCGAACAGATCGCCGTCCGTGGGGTGGATGTAGAAGGGCTGTTTGGTCTTACCTCCTGCCTTCCACTCGTAGAATCCCGAGGCCGGAACGATGCAGCGTTTGCGCCGGAAGGCGGTACGGAAGCTGGGCTTCTCGTCCAGGGTCTCGGCCCGGGCATTGATGGGTTTCGCGGCAACGTTCGGGTCCTTGGTCCAGCCGGGGATGAGGCCCCAGAAGGCCAGGTCCGCCACGCGCTGGCCTCGCTCGGGCCGCACGATGACGATGTGCTGGCCCGGTGCGATGTTGTAGCCCTTCTCGATGAGGAAACCCGGGGGCACCAGCCCGAAGGCCTCGGCCAAGGACTTTGCATCAAAGGTGAAGGTGTAGCGGCCGCACATGGGCTCCAGTCTAGCCCTTAGAGCACGAAGGGCAGCAGCCACCAACTCCGTCGCCGATAGTCGGTCCAGCCGGGGTACCGCGATAGGCTGGCCTCCTTGAGGGTCATGTTGGGGGCGAAGACCAGCAGCCAGACCCAGGCCAGCACCAGGGGTGGCAGCCAGTGCCAGACCAGGAGGGCGAAGCTGCCGTAGATCATCATCTCGCCCAGATAGTTGGGGTGGCGGATGTAGCGGTGGACGCCGTCCGTAATGAGCCCCTTCTGGACCCGCAGCGTGAAGAATTTCTGGGCGTCCGCAGCGATCATCAGGACCGAACCGAACAGGCAGAGACTCACGCAGAGGCAGAACCAGGCACCGGCGGGCAGGGGATAGACCGGCTTGGCCGTGCCGGAGATCAGCAGCCAGCCGAAGATCCAGTAGGGTCCCAGCACCGTGAGGAAGGCCATGAGACCGCCGAGGATCGTCACACGCTTCTGCCAGCTGGGATCCGGGAAGGCCAGGTCCTTCAGCAGCCAAACCAGGCCGTAGGTGCCGTGCAGGGCCAGGTAGAGCCAGGCGGCGGGGGACGTGTTGTGGTAAAGCCACATCAGCAGGCCCAGAAAAAAGAAGGTGCCCCCCTTCTGGACATTGATCACCCAGGCCAGTTTCCAGGGCCGTGGCCCGCCGCCGCAGTCCTGGGAGAGCCAGGTGGTGAGGCGGCGCAGATGGAAGGCCCAGAGCGGAGCTGGGGGAGGGGGCATGGGTTCACCTAGGGTGGGGTCTGGTTGCAGGGCTGAATCCATCCTCCCCGGGGCGGACCGTATCTTCAATGGCGGGCGCTGCTCCCAGTTGCGCTACCTTCGGTGCAGCATCCCCAAGGATCGACATGAGCAACTTGTCTGGCACCTTCCCTGTCACGGTCGCGGACTACCGCGGGTTGGCGTGGCGGCGCCTGCCGCGCTTCCTCTTCGACTACATCGATGGCGGTGCCAACGCTGAACAGACCTTGGCGGCCAATGAGGCGGCCTTCCAGCAGGTGCTGATCCGGCAGCGGGTGCTGCGAAATGTTTCCCGGGCGGACACCCGCACGACCTTGCTGGGCGAAGCCGCGGCCCTGCCCGTGGCCCTGGGGCCCGTGGGCATGGTGGGCTACATGGCGCGGCGGGGCGAGGTCCAGGCTCTGAAAGCGGCTCGCACGGCTGGAATCCCCTTCACGTTGTCCACCCTGGGCACCTGTCCTCCAGAGGAGTTGCGCGCTGCCGCCGGGAGCCCCGGCTGGTTCCAGCTCTACATGCTGCGGGACCGGGGCGTGGTGCGGGCCGTGCTTGAGCGGGCCCAGGCCGCGGGCTGTGAAACACTGGTCTTCACGGTGGACCTCGCCACCACCGGGCTGAGGCACCGGGACCAGCGCAACGGCCTGCAGGACCAGGGACCCCGGGGCCGACTGGCCAAGGCCCTCCAGATCGCCGCACGGCCCCGCTGGATCTGGGACGTGGGCCTGCGGGGCGGGCCCCATCACTTCGGCACCCTCCAGGGTCTGGCCGACGCGCCCTCGGACCTCAATGGTTTCCGCGCTTGGCTGGATGGCCAGTTCGATGCTTCCGTCACCTGGAAGGACATCGAGTGGTTGCGGGGCCTCTGGCCCGGGCGCCTGCTGCTCAAGGGACTGCTGGAACCCGAAGATGGCCGACCAGCCCTGGACCTGGGCGCAGATGGGCTGGTGGTTTCCAACCACGGCGGTCGCCAGCTGGACGGCGTGGCTTCGACCCTTTCCAAGCTGCCTGCCATGGTGGAGGCCATGGAAGGCCGCCTGGAGGTCTACCTGGACGGCGGTGTGCGCAATGGCATCGACGTGTTCAGGGCCCTGGCCCTGGGCGCCCGCGGCGTGCTGCTGGGTCGCGCTTGGGTCTGGGCCCTGGCCGGGGGCGGCGAGGCGGGACTGGCCGCCTTCCTGGGCACCCTGCGGAAGGAACTGGAAGTGGCCATGGCCCTCAGTGGCGTGAACTGCGTAGCCGACATCGGCCGCGAGCAGTTGGACGGCCCGCCGCGCTGGGAGTGAACCCTCAATCCGGCGGCGCCAGGATCGGCGCTGCCGTGGGCATCAGGTGGCCCACCAGTCGACCTCGCAGCACAGCGCCCTCCAGATCCAGCTTGCCTGCCTTGCCTTTCCGGTAGAGCAGCACGGCGCCGGTGTAGCCGGGGCGCACGGTGGCCTTGGGGCCGAGGGCCTCCAGCGCGGCGAGGAGCCTAGGCTCGTCGACGCTGAGCAGATCCTGGGCGGCCAGGGCCGTGCGCAGGGCGCCCCAGTCGGCGGGTAATTCCGGCTGGGGCCAGGGCAGGGCCAGCAGGTCCGCGCCATCCAGTTCCAGGAGGCCCCGGGCATGGGCTAGGTCGCCCACCTCCACCACGCTGGGCTCCCGGCGCCGCTGGGAATCCCCGGCAAAGGGGCCGGGTACCACGAAGGCCAAGTCCACCAAGAAGGGGGGCAGGGCGCGGCCGCTCGCCAGGCGGACCCTGCGCAGCACCAGGCTGCTGAGGGACTCCCGCACGTTCATGGGGATCTGCGCGTAGGCGCTGGCATCCAGGCTCGTGTAGGAGCCATCGGCGATGGCCGAGAGGGAGCCCAGCAGGGCCACGAAATTCAATCGGACCAGACGGGCGGCCTCGCCGGGACCGGCCCAGCCGCCGGTCTCGATGAGCAGGGTCGAGGTGCCCCAGCGGGTCATGGAGTCGCCGAAGGCACGGGCAGTGTAATCCATGTCGTAGCGGGACACGCGGCCCGGGGCCAGGTCGCCCACCAGCCGCTTCACCGCGAGGGCCAACTGCTTGGTGCGGCGTGTGCCGGGCGTCTCCGAGAGTGCCTCGTCGCCGGGGACGGAGAGCAGGGCGATCGCCACTTGGGGGCCTCCCTTTCCGGCCAGCAGATCTGGGTTCTGGTTGTGCAGGTTGTAGCCGATCAGCGGCTGAACCCGGTCGCGCAGGTCCTTCAGGAAGCGGCCTTCAGGCGAGGACAGGCGCAGGGCGTCGCGGTTGATGTCGAGCTCCTGGGCATTGCGGCGCTGGGTTCGCTCGGCCCCGTCCGGGTTCAGCATCGGGATGATCCAGAGCGTGAGGTTCGAGAGAATCCGCTGGGCCTCGGGCTCCGCGCGATGCTGACCCAGCCAGTTCAGCAGGTCCAGCAGGGCCAAGGTGGCTGTGGGCTCGTCGCCGTGCATCTGGGACCAGAGCAGCACCTTGGTGGGTCCGGTGCCCAGGCGCAGGGCGGGGATCTTGCGGCCTTCGGCGGAGAGGCCCTCCGCTTCGATGCTGAAGAGGCCCGGATGGGCCGCCTGCAATTGAGCGATGACCTTGCGCAGGCCCGCGTGCTTGAGGGCCCAGGGATCTGCGGGGGAAACCCTGGCGCTGGGCCAGACGGCCCAGAGGGCCTGGGTGCTGGGGGATTCGGCGGCCCCGAGGCAGGTGGCCAGGGCAAGAAACAGCAGCATGGCTACCGGGCGCACTAGCGCACCGCCGCTTCGAGCAGGGTGAGGGTGCCGGTGCCTGCATCCATCCGCGCCTGGATGCCGATGGGCACCGTGAACTTGTCCTCGATGTGGCCGATCATGGCGCCGGAAAAGGCGGGGATGTTCAGGGGCCGGAGGTGATCGTTCAGCACCTCGTCCAGGGTGAGGGAGCCCTGGCCATCGCCGGGGCCGCACTTGGTGCACTTGCCAAACACGACGCCCGCAATCTGGCCCAGCACCCCCGCCAGCTTTAATTGGGTGAGCATGCGGTCCACGCGGTAGATGTTCTCGTTGACGTCCTCCAGGAAGAGCAGCTTGCCCTTCCAATCCGGCAGGTACTCGGAGCCCAGCATGGCCGCCAGCACGGTGAGGTTGCCCCCCACCAGGACCCCGGCGGCGTCGCCCGGCGTGATGGTCTGGATGCGGTCCTTGGTGACGGTGAGGTTATCGCCCAGCACCTTGGGATTCTCCAGGACCGGCGCCTCGGCGTTGAAGAGGATGCGGCGGACGAAGTCCAGCGAGTAGGCATTCCAGGTCGAAACCCCCACGGGGCCGTGGAAGGTGACGAGGCCGGTCTTGGCGTAGATGGCGTTCAGCAGGGAGGTAATGTCGCTGTAGCCCATGAGGATCTTGGGATGGCTGGCGATGGCCTGGTAGTCCAGCAGGGGCAGGAGGCGGTTGCAGCCCCAGCCGCCGCGCACGCAGAGGATGGCGTCCACGGTGTCGTCGGCGAACATGGCGTTGAGGTCTGCGGCACGATCGGCATCCTTACCGGCCAGATAGCCGTAGCGGTCGAGGATGTGCGGGGCAGGGCGGGGCTTGAGACCCAGGGCCAGGATGGTCTCCTGGAGGATGGCCAGCTCGTCGGGCGCCCAGGTGGCGCTGGCCGGGCTCACCAGTCCCACGGTGTCACCCGCCCTGAGCCGTCGGGGTTTCAGAGGGCCCTTCGTCGGTGAAGACGCACTGGTGGGCGCCGCCAGCAGGCTGGGGCCAAAGGAGGCGACCAGGGTGGCCAGGAGGCTGGTCTGGAGGAAGGTGCGGCGGTCCTGGTGCATGGGGATTCCTTGGTGCCGGGAGGGGCGAGATGGATGGGGTCAGACTGTCAGTGCGGCCAGTACCGCCGCGGTGTCCCGCACGCGGCCCAGGCGCGGAAAGATGCGCGTGAGGCAGTGCTCGTGGACCTGGGGTCCCAGGGCGCTCATGGCGTCGGCGACGAGGATCTGATCGAAACCCCGCTCGTAGGCATCCCGAGCCGTGCTCTCCACGCCGTATTCGGTGGCGATGCCACACAGGATGAGGGTCCGCAGGCCCCGGCGCCGAAGTTGCAGCTCCAGGTCGGTGCCATAGAAGGCTCCCCACTGGCGCTTGAGGATGACGAGGTCGCCGGGGGCCTGTTCCAGCTCGGGCACCAGCTCCGCGTAGTCAGTGCCAGGAGGGATCGGGCGCCGGGGCTCGTCGGCCAGGGGATCCAGACGATCCCTGCCATCCTCGGCGCCACCCACATGCACCAGGATCACGGTGGCTCCCGCGCTGCGAGCTGCGCGCAGGAGTTTCTGCGTGTTGGCCACCACCGTGGTGGCGGAGTGGGGATGCGTCGGATTCTTCACGATGCCCTGCTGCAGGTCGATGACCAGCAGGGCGGTCTGGAGGGGATCCAATCTCAGTTCCGGCATGGCGGCCTCCCTGGGTTCTACCCTAACCCGCATGGTTGGATTTACGGCGCCCCACTGACAGTTCCGCGAAGCCTGCAAATACTTGGCAAACACAATAGGACGTTGCCTGGGGGACGGCCCAGAATTGGTCTGAAACGGTTTCGGGATGTGGCGGTAGCATGGACAGATTATGCCCCGAGCCCCGATCAGTCCCCTTTCGTTCCAGCGGTCCCACACGACAGCTTTCCTGGCCTCGTGTGGGCTGGTTTTCCTGGTGGCCTGTGGCAGCCAGGGCCGCCCGCCTGCGCCCCCGCTCCAGGTGGGCGTGCTGGCCGTGACGCAGGCGGACGTCCCCCTCACGCATGAGTGGGTGGGCACTCTGGATGGCTTCGTCAACGCTGAGATCCGCCCCCAGGTGGAGGGGTACCTCCTGCGCCAGGTCTACAAGGAGGGCACGGCCCTCCGTCAGGGCCAGGTGCTCTTCGAGATCGACGGCCGGCCCTTCGCCGCCGCCGCCCAGCAGGCCCGCGCGGCCTTGGTTCGCGATCAGGCCCAGTTCGACAAGGCCAAGCAGGACGTGGACCGCTTCACGCCCCTGGCCGCCGAGAAGGCCATCTCCCAGCAGGAGCTGGATAATGCCCGGGTGCTGCTGCGCCAGGCCCAGGCCAACGTGGACGCCTCCCAGGCCGCTGTGGACCGCGCCACCCTGAACCTCCAGTGGACCCACGTCACTTCCCCCATCAACGGCATCGCCGGGGTCGCCAAGGTGCAGGTGGGCGACCTGGTGAACCCCACGCGGGTCATGACCACGGTCTCCACCGTGGATCCCATCAAGGTCTACTTCAACGCCAGTGAGCAGGAATACATGAGCTGGGCCCGGGACTGGGCGGGTCAAGGGGGCGGCAAGGGCACGCTGAGCCTGGTGCTCTCGGATGGAAGCACCTATCCCTTCCGGGGCGATCCGTTCATGGCGGACCGCAACGTGGACCTGAAGACCGGGACCATCCTGCTGGCCGGCGTCTTCCCCAATGCCAAGCTGCTTCTGCGGCCGGGCCAGTACGCCAAGGTGCGGGCTGACGTCGCTAAGGTCCAAGGGGCCCTGCTGGTCCCCCAGCGCGCCATCTGGGATCTCCAGGGCAGCGCCCAGGTGGCCGTGGTGGGCGCAGACAACAAGATCGAGATCCGCCCCATCCGGGCCGGGGCCCGCGTGGGCTTGCTGCAGGTGGTGGAGCAGGGCCTGAAGCTGGGCGAGCGGGTCGTGGTGGACGGCACGCAGAAGGTCAGCGCGGGCCTGCTGGTGAAGCCCGTGCCCGCGGGCGCGGCGCCCACCTCTCCCGCAGGCAAGTAGCCCATGGTCAAGTTCTTCATCAACCGTCCCATCGTGGCCATGGTGATCGCGATCATCACCCTGATCGCGGGCCTGGTCTGCATGCGCATCCTGCCCGTGGCCCAGTTCCCGGAGATCGTGCCGCCCCAGATCCAGATCACCACCAGCTACACCGGCGCCGATGCCGTGACCATCGAGCAGTCCGTGGCCGCCCCGTTGGAGCAGCAGCTTAACGGCGTCGACAACATGCTCTACATGCAGTCCAACAACGCCAACGACGGGACCATGAGCGAGACGGTCACCTTCGACGTGAACACGGATGTGAGCCTGGACCAGGTGAACGCCCAGAACCGCGCGGCCCAAGCCCAGCCCTTCCTGCCTGTGGAAGTGAACCAGAACGGCATGGTCATCCGCAAGTCCACGGGCACCTCGCTGCTACTCATCTCCGTCTACTCGCCCAACAACACCTATGACTCCCTGTTCCTGGCCAACTACGCCACCATCAACATCGTGGATCCGCTCTACCGTGTGCCCGGGGTGGGCCAGGTGGTCATCTTCGGTGCTGGCGACTACGCCATGCGGATCTGGGTGAAGCCGGACCAGCTGGCCAAGCTGGGCATCACCGTCCCGGACATCAACAAGGCCGTGCAGCAGCAGAACGCCGTGAACCCCTCGGGGCAGATCGGCGCGGAGCCCCTGCCCAAGGGCCAGGAGATGACCTGGACCGTGCGGGCCCAGGGCCGCCTACAGAATCCCGAGGACTTCGCCCGCATTGTGGTGCGCGCCAATCCTGACGGCTCCGTGGTGCGCTTGGGTGACGTGGCCCGGGTCGAGCTGGGCGCCATGAGCTACAAGCAGATCAGCCGCTTCAACCGGCAGCCCGCCTGCATGTTGGCCATCTTCCAGACCCCGGGTTCGAACTCCCTGGCGGTGGGAGATGCCGTCAAGAAGGAGATGGCCCGGCTCCAGCAGCGCTTCCCGGCAGACCTGCAGTACACCGTGTCCGTGGACACCACCCTGCCGGTCACGGAGGGCATCAAGGAGATTGTCTGGACCCTGGCCGAGGCCATGCTGCTGGTGATCTTCGTGGTCTACGTGTTCCTCCAGAACTGGCGGGCCACCCTCATTCCCATGATCGCGGTGCCGGTCTCACTCATTGGCACATTCGCCGTGTTCCCCCTGCTGGGCTTCTCCATCAACACGCTGTCCTTGTTCGGCCTGGTGCTGGCCATCGGCCTGGTGGTGGACGACGCCATCGTGGTGGTGGAGGCGGTGGAGCATCACATCGAGGAGGGCATGTCCCCTCGCGAGGCCACGATCCAGGCCATGCGGGAAGTGGCGGGACCCGTGGTGGGCATCGCCCTGGTGCTCTCGTCGGTGTTCCTGCCTGTGGCCTTCCTGGGCGGCATCCAGGGGCGTCTGAACAAGCAGTTCGCGGTCACCATCGCAATCTCTGTGCTGATCTCCGCCTTCAACGCCCTGACCCTCTCCCCGGCCCTGGCAGCCCTCATCCTCCGGCCCCGGGAGCAGATGTACGGGCGCATGCACAAGGTCTTCTCGGGCTTCAACCACTACCTGCACAAGGCCACCCACGGCTACGTGAGCTTCTCCCACAAGCTCATCCGCAAGGCCGCCATCCCCCTCGTCATCCTGGGCGCCTTCGCCCTCCTGGATGGTGGCCTCGGCAAGGCGCTGCCCAGCAGCTTCGTGCCGAATGAGGACTACGGCTATTTCTTCCTCAACATGCAGCTCCCCCCCGCCGCCAGCCTGCAGCGCACGGATGAGGTCGGCAAGAAGATGGAAGCCATCCTCCTGGAGACCGAGGGCGTCCGCTACGTCACCAATGTCGAGGGCTTCAGCCTCCTCAACCGCATCGCCGCGCCCTACTTCGGCTTCATGTATGTGACCCTCCAGCCCTGGGACGAGCGCAAGGGCACGCACATGGAGGCTGGGGAGATCCTCAAGCGTCTCAATGCCCGCCTGGCCCGGGAGATCCCCGAGGCCAATGTCTTCGGCTTCCTGCCCAGCGCCATTCCAGGCCTGGGCGTCTCCAGCGGCTTCAGCTTGTGGCTGCAGGACCGCAGCGGCGGCGAGCCGGAGTATCTGGATCGCAACCTCAAGGCCTTCCTGGCCGCGGCCCGGAAGCGGCCGGAACTGGCCGGGGTGACCTCGCTCTACAACACCGCCACGCCTCAGATCCTGGCGGAAGTGGACCGGGACAAGGCCCTCAAGCAGGGCGTGGCCGTGAGTGATGTGTACCAGACCCTCCAGGCCTATCTGGGTGGTCTCTACCTGAACCAGTTCAACCGCTTCGGCCGCCAGTGGCGGGTCTACCTCCAGGCCGAGGGCGAGGAACGCCGCAGTGTGGACGACATCGGCCGCTTCCATGTGCGCAATGCCGAAGGCACCATGGTGCCGCTCTCGGCGCTGGTGCGGCCCCGCAGCATCCAGGGGCCTGAGTACACCAACCGCTTCAACCTCATGCGCGCCGCCCAGGTCATCGGTTCGGCGGCCCCGGGCTACAGCTCCGGCCAGGCCATGACGGCCCTGGAACAGGTGGCCAAGGAAGTGCTGCCCCAGGACATGAGCTACGACTGGGCGGACCTCAGCTACCAGGAGAAGAAGGCCGAGGGCACCACGGGCCTGATCTTCGCGCTGTCCATCGTGTTCGTGTTCCTCATCCTGGCGGCTCTCTATGAGAGCTGGTCGCTGCCCTTCTCGGTGCTGCTCTCTGTGCCCATCGCCATCTTCGGGGCCTTCCTGGGGCTCTGGATGCGGAAGTTCGACTTCGGTGTCTTCGCGCAGATCGGCCTCATCATGCTCATCGGCCTTTCGGCCAAGAACGCCATCCTCATCGTGGAGTTCGCCAAGGATGAGTTGAGCAAGGGCAGAGGCCTGGTTGAGGCTGCCCTGGAGGGCGCCAAGCTCCGCCTCCGGCCCATCCTCATGACCAGCTTCGCCTTCATCCTGGGCTGCGTCCCGCTCTGGACCGCTTCCGGTTCCGGTGCAGTGGCCCGCCGCATCCTGGGCACCGTGGTCATCGTGGGCATGCTGGGTGCCACCCTCATCGCCATCTTCGTCATCCCCGTGCTGTTCGTGGTCATCGAGCGGCTGGCGGGGCACAAGGATCCCGATCCGGACCTGCCCTGCGACCTCCCGGAACCCGAAGTGGAAGGGGAGCTCTGATGCGCCGCCACTCGCTGGTCCTGCCCCTCCTCACGCAGCTGCTGTGCAGCGCCTGCGCCCTGGGCCCGGACTATCGCCGCCCGGCGGTGACAGTGCCCGAGGCCTTCCGGGGCCAGAGCCCCGCCGAGGCTGCCTCCCTCGCGGATCAGCCCTGGTGGGAAGTCTTTGGCGACCCGGCTCTGAAGGATCTGGTGGACCAGAGCCTGCAGCGCAACTACGACGTGCGCACCGCCGCTTGGCGCGTGGAGGAATACCGGGCCCGGGCGGGCATGGAGCGGGCCGACTACCTGCCCGCTTTGACGCCCTTCGCGGACTGGCAGAAGGGGCGACAGTCTGCCTACACCACGGGCGGAGGCCAGACCGGCGCCATCTGGGACGTCCATGCCTCTCTGTCGTGGGAGCTGGATCTCTGGGGCCGCCTGCGGCGCCTGAACGAGGGGGCCCGGGCTCAGTATCTCGGCGCCCAGGAACAACGCCGAGGCGTGCACCTGGCCACGGTGGCCACAGTGGCCCAGGCCTACTTCGAACTGCGGGAACTGGATGCCCGCCTGGAGATCGCCCGCTCCACCACGGCGGCCTTCCAGGAGACCTACGATCTCTTCAGCCGCCGCCTGGCGGGGGGCGCCGCCTCGGCGCTCGAAACCGCCCGGGCCGAAGCGGCCCTGGCCACGGCCTCGGCCGCCATTCCCAACCTTGAGCGCCAGGTCCAGGCCCAGGAGAACCTGCTCTCCTTCCTGGTGGGCCGGGGCCCCGGCCCCATCCCGCGGGGCACCAGCCTCACGGATCAGACCCTGCCGCCGGTCATTCCCCCGGGCCTGCCGTCCAACCTGCTGGAGCGGCGGCCGGATGTGCGGGTGGCCGAGCAGGACCTGGTGGCCGCCAACGCCGCCATCGGTGTGGCCAAGGCCAGCTACTTCCCCACCCTCAGCCTCACGGGCCTGCTGGGTGGCCTGGCTCCCCAGGTGTCCCAGCTCTTCGGCCCGGGCAAGGAGTGGTTCCTGGCCCCCAGCCTGGCGGGCCCGGCCCTCCAGGGCCTGCGCCTGCGGGATCAGAAGGACGTTCGGGTGGCCCAGTGGGAGCAGGCTCGCAGCCGCTATGAGGCCACGGTGAACAGTGCTTTTGGTGAGGTGGCCACGGCCCTCACGGCCTACCAGAAATTCGCGGAGGTGGAGCAGCGCCAGGCCCGGGCTGTGACCGCCTACCGGGAAGCGGTACGCCTGGCCACCCTGCGCTACACCACGGGTTTCTCCAGCTACGTGGAGGTGCTGGACGCCCAGCAGCAGCTCTTCCCGGCGGAAAACGCCCTCTCACAGGCCCGCCTGTCACGGCTCAGCACCCTGGTGCAGCTCTACAAGGCCCTGGGTGGCGGCTGGAAGCTGCAGGTGCGGGCCCCGGCCGGAAAACCTGCTGGCCAGGCTCCTTCCTGAGCGGGTTGTCTGAAATAAAGTCGCCCAAGGGGCCGCCGATGCAAGGGATACTTCTGGAGCGCCCTAGAGCACAACCTTGTGTACCTCCCCAGCGCTTCACGAGCCGTCAGGGCGGCTCTTTTCCAAAGTCCGTGCTCAGCCAACGAACCCGAGACCAGCCTTGACCCTCCGCTCAACCCATCGTTCTCTGTCCCTGCCGCCCTGGCTGGTGGGACTGCTCGTGGTGCTCCTCCCCTGGGGGGCCCTGAGCTGGGGGGATGCCAAGCGCACCATGTCTGGCGGCCTCCTCGAGGTGGGTTTCCCCTTGCTCCTGGCGGTCGTGGCCGTCTGGTCCCTCCTCCGGGCGGCCCAGCGGGCCGAGTTGCCCCCTGAGTTCCGATCCGCCCTGCGCTGGGTGGCGGTGGGCTGCATCCTGGTGGGCCTGGGCACGACCTACGTGCTCATCCACGATGTGCTGCTCAAGCGGAACGTGGACCATGCAACCTTGGGGTTCCCGGACCTCACGGCCATGCTGTCCTACCCCGTGATCATGCTGGGCCAGTTCAGATTCAGCCGGGCGGGCCGCAGCACCATGAACCTGGGGCGGATCGTGGCGGACAGCGCCATCTTCATCTGCGGGGTGGCCGTGCCCCTGTGGACCCTGGCCCTCAAACCCAATCTGGGCCAGCTGCAGGCCATGGAGCGTTTCATCGCCCTGACCTTCCCGCTGCTGGCCTTCCTGGGCATCATCGTCGTCAACTTCGTCATCCTCCGCTGCGTGCCCATTCCCAGTCGGCGGGCCTTCAACCTGTTGCAGGCGGGCATTGCCATGTCCTGGCTGGCGGATCTGGTCTTCACCCTGTCGGTGACGGGGCACATGCAGCTGCACAGCATTGGCCATATCGCGAACATTCTGAATGCCTTGAGCCTCCTGGCGCTTGTGCTGGCGGGCTGGTGGATCCAGACGGATTCCTATTCCGCCAGACCCCTACGGCCCTCGGCCTTCAGCCCCATCCCCATCTTCACCATTGGGATCATGGCGCTGTGGCTGGGGCGTTACCTCCAGGTCTTCGAAGTAACCAAGGGGACGCTCCAGAACATCCTGCTGGGCGTCATCGCCATCCTGGTGGTCATCCTCCTCCGCGAAGCCCTGGCTGCCCGGGACAGCCTCCACCTGGCCACAGAGACCGCAGCCCTGGCCATGAAGGCCCGCTTCGAAGCTCTGGTGGAGCAGTCCAGGGATCTCATCATGGTCACGGACGCCACGGGGCGCCTGCTGTCCACCAGCCCCGCCGCGGTGCGTTTCTTCGGGCGCACGGAGCCGGAACTGCAGGGGCTGCCCCTGGCTGGGCTCATTCATGCCGAGGATCTGGAGGCCTGGGACGGCTTCCTGGCGGAGCTGCTCCACCGCTCGGAATTCCGCACCACCCAGCAGTGGCGCATGCAGGATGCCCAGGGTGAGTGGCGCGCCTTCGACATCTCGGGCACCAACCTCCTGGACAACCACGACGTGGAGGGTCTGGTCCTGAACGCCCGGGACATCACGGACCGTGGCCTCCTGGAGGACCAACAGCACCAAGCCCTGAAGATGGAGGCCCTGGGGCGATTGGCGGGGGTGATCGCCCATGACTTCAATAACCTGCTGAGCGCCATCCTGGGCAATGTCGAGCTGGCCCTCATGAACCCTTCGGATGGAGTCAAGCTGACCAACCGCCTGGAGCGCATCCAGGCCACGGCCACCCACGGGGCCAACCTGACGGCGCGTCTGGCTTCCTTCACGCGGCGGAATTCCAGCACCCAGACCAGCCTCAGCGCTCGGAAGGTGTTGGAGGAGCTGCTGCCCCTCAGCCGGGGCCTGCTGGGTGAGGCCATCCAATTGCAGGTTTCCGAGGAGCCCGAGACCGGGAGCTTCCGGGCCAACCTGGACGACCTCGAGCAGGTGCTGGTCTCCCTGCTGGCCAATGCCCGGGACGCCATGCCCGAGGGCGGCAGCGTCAGTGTCTCCTTCCGGAACGCGGACACCCTGGACGGGGACCAGACCCTCTTCCTGGCCCCGGGGCCCGCGCCCTACATCCTGGTGGAGGTCGCCGACACGGGGACGGGCATGGACGAGCACGTCCTCGCCCACCTCTTCGAGCCGTTCTTCACCACCAAGGGCAAGGCCACTGGGACGGGCTTGGAGCTCACCCGTGTCTACGGCATTGTGAAGGCCTCGGGCGGGGGCATTGGCGTGCGCACAGAGCCGGGGCAGGGGACCACCTTCCGGCTCTGGTTCCCCCAGGTGGTGGCCGGCGTGGAAGAGGCATCGATACCCCATGCCGTCACGACCATCCAGGGCACAGAGACCCTGCTGCTGGTCGAGGATGAGGAGGTGCTGCGCGAGGCCCTTGAGGAGATCCTCAGATCGCTGGGCTATCAGGTCTTCGTGGCGGCCCATGCGAACGAGGCCAGGGCCTTCCTGGCGGATTACACCGGTTCCCTGGACCTGCTGGTGACCGACGTGATCATGCCCGGCGACAGCGGACCGAAGCTGGCCGCCGAGCTGGTGAAGGCCCGGCCGGGCCTGCGGGTGCTCTACATCTCGGGCTACACCGCGGATGAGCTGGAGGCCCACGGCCTGGCGCACCCTGGGGCGTTGCTGCTGGAGAAGCCTTTCACCCGCAAGCAGATCGGCCAGCGACTTCGGGAAGTGCTGGCCTAGGGGCATTGAGTCGAAAAAACTCAACAATGACTCTTTGTCGTTTGAATATCTCTTCGGGGAGGTTACCTTGGGGCACCAAACCCGGAGGACCTAGTCTTGACGTTGCGCTGGAGCGAGGCCTTCCTGTCGAATAATTCGACCCTGGATGAGGAGCACGCGGAGCTCTTCCGGCTATTGAACCGCCTGGAATCCCTGGAGCCTCCCGACCGGAATGTGGACCCGGAGGAGTTCCAGCGGAACGTGGAGGAACTGCTCGAATACACCACCCAACATTGCAGCCGGGAAGAGCAGGTCATGAGCTCGGTCCGTTATCCCGGACATGAAGCCCACGCTGTGGATCACACCGCTCTGAGGGCGAGCCTCATCGTCCTCCTGCAGCCGGTGCATGCCGGTCGCGGGACCATCTCCATCTTCAGCAAGGAGGCCCGGAGCCTCTTCCTGCGGCACTTTCAGAAGGAAGACCTCGCCTACCTGCGCTGGGTGGGGGAACAGTCTGGGCAGCCCCGGGCGGAACCAGGCGCCTGAGTCTGTACCATTTGGCGATCCAGGTGCATCCAAAGCGCTATTAGGAGGCTCTGCATGCAACCACGTCTGTTCTGGGGCGCCATCGCTCTCACCGCGGGCTTGGCAGCCTTCAGTTTTTCCCTGCGCAATCCCCATGGGCCATCCAATGCGGGGGCCCCCCCATCTAAAGAGGCCCCGGTGACCGACTCGAACAAGCCCAGCGCCGCCGACCTGCGGCAGAAGCTCACACCCATGCAGTACCGCGTCACCCAGGAGGCCGCCACGGAGCCCCCATTCCAGAACGAGTTCTGGAATGAGCACCGGGATGGCGTCTACGTGGACATCGTGAGCGGCAAGCCCCTGTTCTCATCCAAGGACAAGTTCGATTCCGGCTGCGGTTGGCCCAGCTTCACCAAGCCCGTGGCCGCCCAGGACGTGGTGGAAAAACGGGACATGACTCTGGGCATGGTCCGCACCGAAGTGCGCTCCAAGGATGCGGATTCCCACCTGGGCCATGTCTTCGATGATGGCCCCCGGGACCAGGGCGGGCTGCGCTACTGCATCAACAGTGCGGCCCTGCGCTTCGTGCCGGTAGCTGACCTGGAGAAGGAGGGCCTCGGCCAGTTCCTGCCCCTCTTCGGCCTGGCTGCGACCGCTGCTAACCCCGCGCCCAAGGAAGAGATCGCCACCCTGGCTGGGGGCTGCTTCTGGGGCATGGAGGACCTGCTCCGCGCCCAGCCTGGCGTGGTGGGCATCGAGGTGGGCTACACCGGGGGCAGTGTGGCCAATGCCACCTATGAGAACCACGCGGGCCACGCCGAGGCTGTGCAGATCCGCTTTGACCCCACGAAGACCAGCTTCGAAGCCCTGCTGCGCTTCTTCTTCCGTCTGCACGACCCCACGACCCTGAACCGCCAGGGCAATGACCTGGGCACCTCCTACCGCAGCGCCATCTTCTACCACTCCGAGGCGCAGAGGCAGACCGCCCAGCGCGTGAAGGCCGAGGTGGACGCCAGCGGCAAGTGGAAGAAGCCCATCGTCACAGAGATCACCGCGGCTGGTCCCTGGTGGAAAGCCGAGGAATACCACCAGGACTACCTCATCAAGCACCCGGGTGGGTACACGTGTCATTACGTGCGGGACTAGACATCAACGGAACCACCACGAAGTCGGGAAGACCACGAAGAACGACTAGGTTCTGCTTCGTGGTCTTTCCGACTTCCTGGTGAATCAGTAAAAGCCCAATCCTTCAGACTCGATAAGTGTCGGGTCTCCAGGTCTGGATGCGCTTCTTGATTTCCTCGCCGCTGAGCTTCTCGTCGAGGGCTTCGCGGACGCGCTGGGGGAGTTCGGCGTCGGCTGCGAAGCGCAGGCCCACGAACTGCTTGACGGTGAGCTCGGCGCTGCGGGCCAGGAGGTCTTCGGGGAGGAACTTTTGCATGCGGAGTGTTTCCTCCAGGCGAATGACCCGGTCCTGGACCTTGAGGGCGTACACCCGCACCTGCATGGCCAGCAGGAATACCGTGATGGCCAACAGGGCCATCCAGAGGGAGTGCAGGTTGGGGTGCTTGAAGGCCAGCACGAGGGCCGCGATCGCGGTGACCATCAGCACCGGCGTCACGAAGAAGTGCTGCAGGGGCTCGAAGCGGCGGTGGTTGGCGTAGGACTGGGGTTCGGCCATGGGGCCTCCTGGGTGGATGGAGTAGGATACGTCAGTTAATCAAAGCTGCCGCGGCGCTGAGCCTTGGTCTGGGAGGTGCGCTTTTTGGAATCCAGGCGGCGCTCCTTGGAGCCCTTGGTGGGCTTGGTGGCCCGCCGGATGATGGGCCGCACCAGGGCCGCGCGGATGGCCTCCACCACCTTGTCCCGGGCATCGTCCAGGTTCTTGAGCTGGTCCCGGGTGCGGTCGCTCACCACCATCCAGAGGCCCTCAGCGTCCAGGCGGTTGCGCTGGCTGGTGCGCAGGCGGGCCAGGGCATCCTCAGGCAGTCCCTCGATGGCCAGCAGATCGATGCGCAGCTCCACCTTGGAGGAGACCTTGTTCACGTTCTGTCCCCCCGCGCCGCCCGCCCGCACGGCCTTGAAGCGGATCGCTTCGCCGGGAACGCGGACAGTGTCGGAGACTTGGATCGGGTCGGACATGGGTTGATGCTACCTCATCGCCTCCATGGGACTGAGCCGCATGGCCCTGAACGCAGGGTAGAGCCCGAAGACCACGGCCAGCACCAGGGCCACGAGCCAGGCGGTGAGGAGGCCCATGGGGTTGATCACCAGGCCGTAGGGGAAGCTGGCGGAGAGGGCTTGGCAGAGGATGGCGCCGGACACCGTGCCCAGGGCGGCGCCGATGGCGGCCAGCACCACGGCCTCCAGCAGGAACTGGATGAAGATCTCCTCGTCGGAAGCGCCCAGGGCCTTGCGGAGGCCGATCTCGAAGCGGCGGTCGCTGAAGCTGATGAGCATCACCGAAAGCACACCCACGCCCCCCACCAGGAGCACCGTGCCCGCCAGGCTCAGCAGCACCACCTTCCAGCCCCGCATCTGCTCCAGGAAGTTCTGGTAGGACTTGGCGGCCTCGGCGTCCAGGTCCACCACCTCCACGTCTTCGATGCCATGGTGGGCCTGGCGTACCCGTCCCAGCAGCATGGCGGAGATCTCGCCCATGTCGGCCTGGTTCCGCAACTTCACGGTGACTTGGGCCAGCTTGTGGGCCGGGTCCATGCGGTCGATGTAGGTCTCCAACGGGATGAGGATGCCGTTGGCATCGAAATAGTTTTCATCGCTGAAGATCATGCCGGGAGCCTGGACCCCCACGATGCGGAAGGGGACGCCGTCCGCCACCAGGTCCCGGCCCACCGGGTCCGCGCCACCGAAAAGCTTGGAAGCCAGGGTGGCGCCCACCACGGCCACGGTGGACCGGCGGCGCTGGTCGTCTTCCGTGAGCCCGCGGCCGATGCTGATGGGGCGGTTCATCATCTGGGCGTAGTCGGCGGTCACGCCCGATACGAAAATGCGCTCGGTGTCGCCCGTGATCCGCACGGGCACGTTCTTCTGTGCCCGGGGCAGGAAGGCCAGCACCTTGGGGTTCTGCGAGGCGATGCGGCCCAGGTCTTCGTAGCGGAGGCCAGGGCTCATGGCGAAACGCTTGCGCTCCTCGCCGGTCTCGGGGGTCTTCTGCGCAATGCGGACCGTGCCGTCCCAGCTCATGCCGGCGAATCCGGTGCTGATCTTGTCCATGAGGCCATCCAGCACCGAGGTCATGACCACCAGGGCGAAGACACCCAACATGAGCAGGGTGAGGGTGAGGAGGCTGCGCACCTTGTGGGCCCACAGCTCCACGATCCCTGTGCGGATGACCTCCCAGAACATGCCGAAGGTGAAACCCCGGGAGGTGGACGTCGTGGCGTTACTCATAGCGCAGGGCTTCCATGGGGGACAACCGCGAGGCCTTCCAGGCTGGCACCAGGGCGAAGAGGAAGCCGAATGTGGCCGCCAGGCCGTAGGCCCAGAGGAAGCTGGCGGGGGTCATGTAGAGCGGGATGCCCAGGGTGGAGGTGATGCCCCAGGAGAAGCCCACGCCCAGCAGCAGGCCCGCCAGGCCCCCCAGGGCCGTGAGCAGGAGGGCCTCGGTCATAAAGCTCTTGAAGATCTCTCGGCCGGAGGCGCCGATGGCCATTTTCACGCCCACCTCGCGCACCCGCTCCTTGAGGCTCGCCATCTGGATGTTCACGTTCACGATGCCGCCGCCCACCAGGGCCAGCACGCCCGAGAGCAGGAAGATGATGTCGTAGACGTCGCCCTGGCTCTGGCGGCGGCGGATGCGCGCAGCCACATCATCCAGGCGGAAGTCCTCCTCCAGCCGGTGGTTGGCTTTCAGGAGCCCCTTCAGCTTGGCGGCGAAGCCGCTCATGGCGTTCATGTCCGGGATGCGGAAGGTCACCCGGTCCACGCGCCGATAGGCATCGCCATTCATGCGTCGCTGCACCAGGTTGGCGGGGACGGCAATGATGCGGTTGCGCCACCAGAACTGGTTGCCCTGGCCCTCCCGGAACCGGAAGACCCGCTCCTGGAAGGTGCCGATGACGGTGACGGGCACATCGCCGATGCGGAGGGACTGGCCCAGGACCTCGCCCGAGGGGAAGAAGGTGTTGGCCGCCTCGGTGCCCAGCACCACCACCGCAGCGCCGGTCTCCATTTCCGCGTTGGAGAATCCCCGGCCCTGGGCGATGCCGTAGCCATTGGCGGGGATGTAGTCGCCGCCGATGCCACTTACCTGGCGGTCCTGGTCGGCGGCCGAGGAGGCCACCCGGGTGCGGGTGTTCTTCTGCCGGCTCACGCCCTGGATGGCATCGGAGTTCAGGGCCTCGCCCCCGGTGGCATCCGCGTCCCGGAGGCCCAGGTTGGCTTGGCGGAGGGCCGAGGGGGTACCGTCCTTCATGGCCGCCTTGGGCTGCACGTTCAGTTTGTCCAGCCCGCCCATCTTCACGAACATCTGGTCGGCCCGGCGGCGTTGGCTGTCGGAGATGGAAAAGCCACCCAGCACCGACGCCACACCCAGGAGCACGCCCAGGGCCTGGAGCACCGAGCGGCCCAGGTTCTCCCGGATTTCCACCCAGGCTCCGAAGAGCCGTTCACGGAAGGCGCCAGAGCCGGACATTTAGGCCACGCCCTCGGGCAGGGCGATGAGGCCATCGCGAATTTCAACCCGCCGCTGAGCCAGGCTCGCGATGGAGGGATCGTGGGTCACCAGCAGCAGGGTATGCCCCTGCTCGTGCAGCGACCGGAAGAGGTCCAGCACCTCGGCGCCCGTGCGGGAGTCCAGGGCCCCGGTGGGCTCGTCCGCCAGCAGGAGGGCGGGCTCGTTGGCCAGGGCCCGGGCCACGGCCACGCGCTGCTTCTGGCCGCCAGAGAGGGTGGCGGGCAGCTTGTCGGCCTTGTCCGCGATGCCCACCTTCTCCAGGAGGGCCAGGGCCCGCTCGCGCCGCTCCTTGCGGCCCACGCCCGCGTAGAGCATGGGCAGTTCCACGTTGCGGCAGATGCTGGCCTTGGGCAGCAGGTTGTAGCTCTGAAAGACGAAGCCGATCTTCTCGTTGCGGATCTTGGCCAGCTCCCCGCCACTGAGGCCCTGGACCTGGCTGCCGTCCAGGGTGTAGGTGCCCGTGGTGGGCAGGTCCAGGCAGCCCAGGATGGCCATGAGGGTGGACTTGCCGGAGCCCGAAGGACCGATGAGGGCCACAAATTCGCCCTTTTCCACCCGGAAGTCGATGCCCCGCAGCGCGTGCACTGCCGCCCCGTTGGCGCCGTACACCTTGGTGAGGGCCTGGGTCTCGATGATTCCAGACATGGGGTATTCCTTAGGAGAGTTGCGGCATCGAGGGCGGGTTCATCCCGCCCGAGAGGCGGGGGTCCGGGGGGACATCGTGAGCGAAGCGAGCAGGCGGTCCCCCCGGAGAGGGATTAGTTGTTTTCATCATCTTTCTCGACCTTCTTCTTGCTCGGATCTTCCAGGCTCACCTGGTCGTTGGCCTTGAGACCCGAGAGGATCTCCACCCGCTCCAGGGTGGCGATGCCGGCCTGGACGGGCACCACCTCGAAGAACTCCTTCCAGTGGTCCGAGAGCCAGATGAACTTGCCGCGCCCCGTGAGGCCCTCCTTGGCCTTGGCCAGGTCCTGGGGCGTCACGGTCTCCTTGAGGCGGTAGACCACCGCCTGGCCGTCCCGGCGCTGCAGGGCCTCCAGGGGGATGCTCACGGCCTTGTCGCGCTTCTCCCCGAGGATCTCCACATTGGCGCTCATGCCCGTGCGGAAGGCTTCTGTGAGCTGATCCAGGGCCACTTCTACCTTGAAGACCTTGATCTTCTCGATGAGGTCCGCGGCCGGGGCCACGAAGCGCACCTTGCCCGTGAAGGCCTTCTGGGGATAGGCATCCAGGGTGATGCGCACAGGCTGACCCACTTTGACTTTGGCGATGTCCACTTCGTTGAGGTTCACCTTCACAATGAGGGAGGCCAGGTCGGCCACTGTGAAGACCACGGTGCCTGCGGCAAAGGAGCTGACGCCGGACGTGATGGTGTCGCCCAGTTCCACACCCTTCTTGATGACCACGCCGTTCATGGGGGAGGTCACTCGGGCCTTTTGAGTGGAGGCATTGCCGCTGATGGGGATGCCCCGATCCTCGACGATCTGGTAGCGGGTCTGGGCGCTCTTGTGAAGCTCGTCGGCCAGGTCGCGGGTGGTCTTGGCGGCGCGGTAGGCCTGCTCGGAAATGAGCCCTTGCTGGAAGAGGGCCGCCTGCTGGTCGAAGTCCCGCTCGGCGTTCTTGAAGCTGACCCGGGCCTGGGAGACGCTGCCCTGCACATCCGAGAGGGTCTGGGCCTGGTTCACGTCCGGCTCCACCTCGGCCAGGACCTCGTTCAGGCGCACCAGGGCGCCCTCCCGGACCTTCAGGCCCACGATGCGGCCCGACACCGCGGACTTCACGTCCACCTTGGTGAGCGGATCCACCACGCCCACTTCGCGCACACTCACCTGCAGATCCTCGGCCTGGACCTTGCCCAGGCGGAAGGGGGTGCTGGCCTCGGGCTTCTTCCCCTTGGCGTCGCCGCCCCGGAGGGTGAAGAACATTCCCGTTCCCACGGCCACAATGACCAAGGACGCGATGATCCACCGTTTCTTCATGAAGCCCCCACATGCAAAGAAGCCGGGCCAGCCGGAATGTTGATTCTGTTACGGGACCAAGTCTCTTCCCGTTTAGAGGCCCAAAATGCCGCGAATCGGCCAGCGGTTCCTGGCAGCCGGTGAGTCCCCGTCCCAAGTTCTTTTCTACCTCCAAAAAGGGCCTCTTCTGGGAGGCCCTTTTTGGAGTAGTTGGAACAACGGACCTTAGCGGATGGTCTCCCGCGCGATCATCAGTTCCTCGTTGGTGGGCACCACGGTGACGACGACGCGGGAGTCCGGGGTGCTGATGATCCGCTCGCCGGTGCCATTCTCGTTGGCGTCGTGGTCCAGCTTCACGCCCAGGAAGTTGAGCTTGCTGCAGACTTTGGCCCGCACGAAGGTGCTGTGGGTGCCGATGCCGGCGGTGAAGGTGATGGCGTCCAGGCCGTCCAGGACCGTGGCGTAGGCGCCGATGTACTGGCGCACGTTGTAGGTCAGGAGGTCCCGGGCCAGGCGGGCGCGGTCGTTGCCATTCTCAGCGGCGATTTCGATCTCGCGGAAGTCCGAGGAGACACCGGAGATGCCCAGCAGGCCGGACTGTTTGTTGAGCAGGTTGGTGATGCCGTTGTAGTCCAGGTGCTCGTATTCCATGAGCATTTCCACCACGCTGGGATCGATGGTGCCGCAGCGGGTGCCCATGATGACGCCCTGGAGGGGGGTCATGCCCATGCTGGTGTCCATGCTCTTACCCTGGCCAACGGCGCAAATGCTGGTGCCATTGCCGATGTGGCAGGTGACGATCTTGAGGGCGCGCAAGGGACGGCAGAGCAGGATGGCCGTGCGGGCGGCCACGTAGGAGTGGCTCGAACCGTGAAAACCATAGCGGCGGATGCCGTACTTCTGGCTCATGTCATAGGGGATGCCGTAGATGCGGGCGTGATCGGGGATGTTGTGGTGGAAGGCGGTGTCGAAGACGGCCACATGGGGCACGTCCGGGAAGGCGGTCATGGCCGTGCGGATGCCCAGGGCATTGGCGGGGTTGTGAAGGGGGGCGTACATCGCGAAGTGCTCGATGTCGCGGATCACCTCTTCAGTCACCAGGACCGAGTCCCCGTACTTGGGGCCCCCGTGCACCACCCGGTGGCCCACTGCGTGAATGGGGGTGTCGTGCAGCACGGCGGCCTGGAGGCGCTCCAGGATGAACTCCAGGGCCACCTTGTGGTCGGGCAGGGGCAGTGTCTCCTTGCGCTTATCGCCCAGGATGGTGCAGGCGAGGATCCCGTCCTCCAGGCCGATGCGCTCGGCATTGCCCTCAGCGATGGAATCCTCATTCGCCATATCGAAAAGATTGAACTTCAGGCTCGATGAGCCGGCATTGAGCACGAGTACGAACACGGTTTCCCCCATAAGAAGACCAGTCTAACGTCCGGGGGACGTGATCGGTAGCGCATTGATGATAATTGGGTCGTTAGGTCAGCTTGAACCGCAAGGTCAGGCTCTGCAGATCCTGGGCCAGGCGGGCCAACTCGTCCGTGGTCCGGGCCGTCTCGTGCACCGTGGCGGCCAGTTCCGTGGCGGCGGAGGCATTCCGGTCCGTCAACTCCGTGGTGGCAGCCATGGCCTGCACCACGTCGGCGCTGGCCCGGGACTGCTCCTCCATGGCCCGGGCGATCTCCCGGACCAGCTCGGCATTGGAGCTGACGTTGCGTTCAATGGCCTCAAGGCTGGTACCGACCAGGGCTACGGCGCCGGAGCCCACCTCGACCCGCTCGGCGCTCTCGCCGATGAGGGCCGTGATCTCTTTGGCGGCGGCCCCGGAGCGCTCGGCCAGCTTGCGGATCTCCTCGGCCACCACCGCGAAGCCCTTGCCCATGGTGCCGGCCTTGGCGGCCTCGATGGCGGCGTTGAGGCTCAGCAGGTTGGTCTGGCGGGCGATGTCCGTGATGACGGAGATGATGCGGCCCACCTTGCCGGAGCTCTCCTGGATGGCCTGCATGGCCTGGGCGCTGTCGCGGGAACTGGCTTGGCCCTGGGCGCTGGCCTGGAGGGAGGCCACCGAGAGGCTCTCGGCGGAGGCAGCGCTGTTCCGAACCCCGCTGATGGAGGTGGCCATCTGCTCCAGGGCCGAGGCGGAGTGCCCCATGGCCGTGCGTTGCTGTTCTGAGCCACTGCTG
The DNA here is from genome assembly GCA_903913215.1 of uncultured Holophagaceae bacterium. GTDB lineage: Bacteria > Acidobacteriota > Holophagae > Holophagales > Holophagaceae > Geothrix. Next base: position 92,534 of record CAIWKE010000003.1, on the reverse strand, counting down.
ATGTGGTCGGTGGCATCCCGAAGCTGGTCCACCGTGGCCGCCAGCTCCGTGGCCCCGGAGGCGGTGCGGGCCGTGATGTCGCTGATCTGGTTCACGTCCCGGCGCAGGTGGCTGGCCACGTCATTCACGTTGCGGCCGATGTGGGCGAACTCATCCTGGCCCGCTAGGCTGCAGCTCACGGTCAGATCCCCCTGGCTGAGGGCTTCCATAGCCGTTTGGATGGCCTGGGCCGAGCGGCCCACCTGCCTGCTGACGGTGCGGGTGAACAGGAAGCCCAGGACCAGGGAAAGCAGGGCCGCCAACAGGATGGCCTTCTGCACGGCATCGCTCTGGGTGATATCCGTCTTGACCCGAGTGGCATTGGCCTTCTCGATGGCCGCCATGAGCTTGTCAAAGGCTTCCCGGGCCTTGCGCTGGTGCTCGACCTTGCCTTCCAGGTGAACGGGCAGGGGGGCGGCGCTGGGGCTGGCCTGGGCCGCGGCCAGGGTCTCCTTGAAGCTGTCGTTGTAGGCCTTGGTGGCGGTGATGCCTGCCTGCATGAAGGCCGTCTCTTCCTGGGACCAGGGCAGGGCGGCCATCTTCTCGAAGTCCGCGTTGAGGGACACCACGTATTCCTCCAGCCGCTTGGCCCGCTTCTCCAGGAAGGCGGCGTCCTTGGCTCCGCCGACCATGGAGACATGGATGGTGCGGACGACATTGCTGTCGTTGAGCGTCTTGGCGACGATGTGGGCCTTCTCGAGGCCCACCTGGATGGTGCTCTGGCCGCCCTGGAGCTGCTCCAGGCTGAACCAACCCAGGCCGGTCACCACGAGGATCAGGATGGCCTGGATGGCGAAGAGGGCCGTGAACTTGCCGCGAAGGCGGAAGGAAGCCAGCAGGTTGGACAGACCCATGAAAACTCCAAGACGAAACCGCGGGCCCGGTGGGGCCCTGATCCAGCATTCCTCGGCCAGAAGGGGGTGATTCTTGAATCCAAGTTCTGTTTGTCTGTATTTTCCGGGGTGAGTAAACCTATGAATCCGAGAACACGCCAAGTCCGAGCCCCTCGGGCGTTGGCAGGGGCGCCGCCAGGGCGGCCTCGGCGTCGGCCAGGAGGCGGGCCTCCAACCGGCTCCTGAGGTCGGGCTCTGGCGCCCAGCCCCGCTGGGTCATCCAGGACTCCAGGTGGGGCAGAGGGTCCTTGGCGGCCCAGAGCTTCAGTAGCTCAGGGTCCACGTACCGCTGGTCGTCGTGCTCCGCGTGGCCCTTCATGCGGAAGGTCTCGCAGACCAGGAAGACCGGGCCCTTGCCGTCCAGACAGCACTGCCGGGCCTGGGCGGCGGCTTGGTAGACGGCCACAGCATCGTTGCCGTCCACGGTGAGGGTGAAGGCACCCTGGGACCGCTGGGACATGGGGCCGGCCATCTGCCGTTCCGGTGTCGTGGAGAAGGCGTAGCCGTTGAATTCGCCCACCACGATGAGGGGCAGCTTTTGGACCACCGCGAAGTTCAGGCCCTCGTAGAAGGCCCCAGTGGAACTGCCGCCATCGCCAATCCAGGTCATGGCCACCCGCCGCTCACCCTTCTGGCGGAAGGAGAGGGCCACCCCCGCCATGACGGGGATGAGGGCACCCAGCATGGAGGTGGGGGCGATGATGCCGCGGCCCACGGAGCCAAAGTGGTTGTTGTGCTCCCGGCCCCCCGTGGGGCTGGTGGCCCGGCCCAGATACTGGAGGAAGACCTCCAGGGGCGTGACCCCCCGCACGAACATGGAGCCCAGGTTGCGGATGAGGGGGCCGATGACATCCTTGGGGCCCAGGGCCGCCGCCGTGGCGCAGGCCGTGGCCTCCTGGCCCAGGCTGCGGTAGACGCTGCCGTGGAGCTGACCCTGGCGGAACAGCTTCACCAGCCGCTCTTCGGTGAGGCGGGTGAGCAGCATGGCCTCGTAGAGCCGCTGGGCGGTGGGCTGATCCATCCGGTTAGCATAGACGAATGCTGACCCTCCGCCCCGCCGTTCCCGCCGACGCCGCCCAGATCCTCCAGTTCATCCGCGACCTGGCGGAGTATGAGCGGGAGCCTGAAGCCGCCGTGGCCACCGAGGCCGACATCCTGAAGCACGCCTTCACGGAGCATCCCCTGGTGAAGGTGACCATGGCCGACTGGGACGGCCAGCCCGCGGGCTTCGCCCTCTGGTTCCTGAACTTCAGCACCTGGGAGGGCAAGCCCGGCATCTACCTGGAGGACCTCTTCGTGCGTCCGGCCTTCCGGGGCAAGGGCATCGGCAAGGCCCTGCTGCAGCACCTGGCCGCCATCGCCGTGAAGGAGGGCTGGTCCCGCTTCGTGTGGCAGGTACTGGACTGGAACACCCCGGCCATCGAGTTCTACGAGGCCCAGGGCGCCCGGATCATGACGCCCTGGCTCACCTGCCGCATGGATGGCGAGGCGCTGGTGCGTTACGGCACGGGCGCCGACCAGGGAGCTGGGGATTGACCTGGGCGCCGCTGCTCCGCCTGCAGTCCGCCTTGGGGGGCGGCGCGGAGCTGGTGCTCGTGGGCGGCGCTGTGCGCGACGAGCTGCTGGGGCGGCCCCACGCGGACTGGGATCTGGCCTCGCGGCTGCTGCCTGAGGAGGTCATGAAGCGGGCCCGGGCCGCGGGCCTGCGGGTGATCCCCACGGGCCTGCAGCACGGCACCGTGACGGTACTGCTTGACGAACAGCCTGTGGAGGTGACCACCTTCCGGAGTGATGGCGACTACCTGGACGGACGGCGCCCCGAGTCGGTGCGCCTGGGTGTGAGCCTGGCGGAGGATCTCTCCCGCCGGGACTTCACCATCAATGCCATGGCGCTGCCGGTGGAAGGCGGTGATCTGGTGGATCCCTTTGACGGGCGAGCTGATTTGGTGGCCAAGGTGATTCGTGCCGTCGGCGATCCCCTCCAGCGCTTTGCGGAGGACGGCCTACGCCCTCTGCGGGCCTGCCGTTTTGCCGCCCAGCTGGGCTTCGAGGTCGACGCTGCCACCCTGGCAGCCATCCCCCAGCGCTTGGAGGTGGCCCGGAAGGTGGCCGCGGAGCGGGTCTTTACGGAGCTGGACAAGCTGCTGCGAGCCGCGGAACCCCAGCGCGGGCTGGCCCTGCTGGCGGAGAGCGGCCTGCTGGATCTCTGGCTGCCGGAGCTCCGACCCATGCTGGGCTGCGCCCAGAACCGGCACCACGCCTACGATGTCTGGGAACACACGCTGCGGGTGGTGGCGGCGGCCCCGGCCGATGCGGGCCTGCGCTGGGCGGCCCTGCTGCACGATGTGGGCAAACCCGGTACTCGCAGCGTCGTGGAGGGCCACACCCACTTCTACGGCCATGAGGCCCGTTCCCTGGAGCTCACGGAGGCGATCCTGGAGCGCCTCAAGGCCAGTCAGGCCCTGCGCAAGGACGTGGTGTCCCTGGTCAAGCACCACGGCGTCTATCCCACCGAGGCCTGGGGCGACGCCGCTTGCCGCCGCTTCCTGGCGAAGCTGGCCGGAGACGGCCTCAGTCTGGCGCGCTGGTCGGCCTTCAGCCTGGCAGATCAGCAGGGCAAGGGCATGGACTGGGAGGGCCATCAGCGGGCCCACGGCGCGCTCATGCAGCGCCTGGAGGCCCTGGTCGCTCAGGCCCCGCCCCTGAACGTGAAGGCCCTGGCCCTGGACGGCTCCGCCCTCATGAAGCTGGCGGGCCGGCCCGGTGGCCCCTGGCTGGGCGAACTGCAGCGGCGCCTTCTGGAGGCCGTGCTGGATGAGCCGGAGATAAATACGGCTGAGCGGCTAAGCGACCTCGCGGTGCGGCTGGTGGTGAAGATTTAAAAAAATTTAACCGCAGGGAACGCAGAGGGCGCAGTGGGGATGTCTCCTTTTCTCTGCGCCCTCTGCGTCCTCTGCGGTTAATCGCTTTTTTACCCCCAAGAAAACGCCCGGCAATACCGGGCGTTTTCTTGAGTTGAAGCTGGATCAGCCCGCGCCACCACCACCGCTTACGACACGGTAGGTGAGGCTGGCTTTGATGAAATCGCGGTTCATGCGGGCGATGTTCTCCATCTTGATGCCCTTGGGGCAGGCGATCTCGCACTCGCCGTGGTTGGTGCAGGTGCCGAACTGCTCGGCATCCATCTGGGCGACCATGTCCCGGACACGGGTGTAACGCTCGGGCTGGCCCTGGGGCAGGAGGCCCAGGTGGCTGACCTTGGCGGACAGGAAGAGCATGGCGCTGGCGTTGGGGCAGGCGGCCACGCAGGCACCACAGCCGATACAGGCGGCCGCGTCCATGGAGAGCTCGGCGTTCTGCTTGGGGATGGGCAGGGCGTTGGCGTCCTGGGGCGAGCCCGTGGGAACGCTGATGAAGCCGCCCACGGCGATGATGCGGTCGAAGGCTCCGCGATCCACCATGAGGTCCTTGATGACCGGGAAAGCCTCGGCGCGCCAGGGCTCCAGCGTGATGCTGTCGCCGTCATTGAAGCTGCGCATGTGCAACTGGCAGGTGGTGGTGCGCTCCTTGGGCCCGTGGGGACGCCCATTGATGACCATGCTGCAGGTGCCGCAGATGCCTTCGCGGCAGTCGTGGTCGAAGGTGATGGGTTCCTCGCCCTTGCGGATGAGGCCTTCGTTCACGACGTCCAGCATCTCCAGAAAGGACATGTCGGGGCTGATATCGGCGGCGGGATACTCGACGAACTTGCCGTCGCATTTGGCATTCTTCTGCCGCCACACGTGAAGGGTGAGATTGAGGTGCTTGGTCATGGCTCAGATCCTCACTTGTAGCTGCGGGTCGCGAGGTGGACGTTGTCGTAGGACAGAGCCTCGACGTGGCGGACGGGAGTCTGGCCTTCGCCTTTGTACTCCCAGGCGGCGACATGGCAGAAATTCTCGTCGTCGCGCATGGCTTCACCCTCCTCCGTCTGCCATTCCTCGCGGAAGTGGCCCCCGCAGGATTCGCGGCGGTTGAGGGCGTCGAGGCACATCAGTTCGCCGATCTCCAGGAAGTCAGCCACGCGGGCAGCGGACTCCAGGGACTGGTTCACGTCGTCGCCGCTGCCAGGAATGCAGAGGTTCTTCCAGAATTCCTCGCGGATCTTGGGGATTTCTTCCAGGGCCTTCTTGAGGCCGGCTTCGTTGCGGGCCATGCCGCAGAACTCCCACATGACCTTGCCCAGCCTCTGGTGGAAGTGGGTGGGGGTCTCCTTGCCGCCGATGGAGAGGAATTTCTCCGTGCGGTCCGCGACGGCCTGCTCGGCCTCCTTCACGGCGGGGTTGTCCGCCTTGACGCGGGTGCCGGGCTTGATGCCGGCCAGGTAGCCGCCGATGGTGTAGGGAATCACGAAGTAGCCGTCCGCCAGACCCTGCATGAGCGCCGAGGCGCCCAGGCGGTTGGCGCCGTGATCGGAGAAGTTGGCTTCGCCGAGCACGAAGAGGCCGGGGATGGTGCTCATGAGGTTGTAGTCCACCCAGAGGCCGCCCATGGTGTAGTGGCTGGCCGGGAAGATGCGCATGGGCGTCTTGTAGGGGTTCTCGTCGGTGATGCGCTCATACATCTCGAAGAGGTTGCCGTATTTCTCTTCGATCTTGTTCGCGCCGAGGCGGTTGATGGCGTCGCTGAAGTCGAGGTAGACACCTAGGCGGGTGGCGCCCACACCGCGGCCGTCATCGCAGACCTGCTTGGCGGCGCGGCTGGCGATGTCGCGGGGGGCCAGGTTGCCGTAGGAGGGATACTTCCGCTCCAGGTAGTAGTCGCGGTCCTCCTCGGCGATCTGGCTGGCGGGCTTGCCGCAGTCTTCCTTCTTCTTGGGAACCCAGATGCGGCCGTCGTTGCGGAGCGACTCGGACATGAGCGTGAGCTTGCTCTGGTGGTCGCCCGTGACGGGGATGCAGGTGGGGTGGATCTGCGTGTAGCAGGGGTTGGCGAAGGCCGCGCCCTTCTTGTAGGCGCGCCAGATGGCGGTGGCGTTGCAGCCCTTGGCGTTCGTCGAGAGGTAGAAGACGTTGCCGTAGCCGCCGGTGGCGAGACAGACGGCGTCGGCCAAGTGGGTCTTGATCTCGCCGGTCACCATGTCGCGGGTGATGATGCCCTTGGCCGCGCCATCGACCACGATCAGCTCGAGCATCTCGTGGCGGGGGAACATCTTGACCTTGCCCAGCCCGATCTGGCGCTCCAGGGCCTGGTAGGCGCCGATGAGCAACTGCTGGCCGGTCTGGCCGCGGGCGTAGAAGGTGCGGCTGACCTGGGCGCCGCCGAAGGAGCGGTTGTCCAGGAGGCCACCGTATTCGCGGGCGAAGGGCACGCCCTGGCCCACGCACTGGTCGATGATGTTGTTGCTGACCTCGGCCAGGCGGTGCACGTTGGCCTCACGGGCGCGGAAGTCGCCACCCTTGACCGTGTCATAGAACAGGCGGTAGACGCTGTCGCCGTCGTTCTGATAATTCTTGGCGGCGTTGATGCCACCCTGGGCGGCGATGGAGTGGGCGCGGCGGGGGCTGTCCTGGTAGCAGAAGCACTCCACCTCGTAGCCCAGTTCGGCCAGAGAGGCGGCGGCGGCACCACCGGCGAGGCCGGAGCCCACCACGAGGACCTTGTACTTGCGCTTGTTGGCCGGGTTCACGAGCTTGAGGTCAAACTTGTGCTTTTCCCACTTCTTCTCGATGGGGCCGTCTGGGATTCGGGAGTTGAGTTCCATGGTTGGCTCCTGGGGATCAGCGGATGAAGCCGGTGAGGACGGCGATGGGGTAGGAGATGTTCACGCCCACCACCAGGACGGTCAGACCCGTGGCGAAGTTGCGCCGCAGACCGTCGTAGCGGGGGTGGGACCAGCCCAGGCTCTGGGTGAAGCTCCAGACGCCGTGCCACATGTGCAGGCCGAGGCAGAGCTGGGCCACGATGTAGAAGCCGGCGACGGCGGGCACCTTGAAGCCGGACACAAAGTTGGCGTAGGGGTTGTCGTGGTTGAAGGCCGGGTGGACCGTGCCGAGCGTCAGGTGGAGCAGGTGGTAGACGATGAAGGCAGCCAGGATCACGCCGCTCCAGCGCATGGTGCGGGAGGACCAGGTGGAGGCCACGTTCTGCTGGGCGCGGTAGCCCACGGGGCGGGCCGCGTTGTTGTCCAGAGTCAGGGTGGTGGCAGCCCAGATGTGGAGGCCGACGGCCACCAGGAGGACGGCACGGAAGACCCAGATGCCATCGCCATGCACCATGGTGTGCAGGAACTTGGCGTAGCCGTTGAAGGCTTCAGCCCCCATGTAGGCCTGGGTGTTGCCGAGCATGTGGACCGTGACGAACCCGAACAGCATGATGCCGGAGGCGGCCATGACGACCTTCCGACCAACCGAAGACGCCAGGAAGCCGTGGCCGCGTGCTTCCGCGCCCGCAATGCTCTTTTCAGCGACGGACATAGGTTGACTCCTTGAAAAATCGAGGGGTTACAACATGGGCCCGGCCAAAGTGGCGGGCCCGGTTTCAATGACGAGGCCATATATGACCCCAGTATCTCCGCCTGGCCCCCGAATCCCAAGGCCTTAAGGTGAGCTGTGACCTCGGGCATACCTCAGGTCCATTTCCGCCCAGGATCAACGGGCAAGCCCATCCCGGCATCACTGTACGCTTGCCAATTTGGCCTTTTACAAGGTAATGTGGGGAACGATCTAGACCTGATCTTTGGTGGTTGAGCCCCGTCTTGGGGTTTTTCTGCATACGCGCAGTCCACCTTTTCCCGCATCCATCTGGAGGAACACCATGGAGACGATGAAACGCTTGTTTGACGCCTTGGCGTCAACGCGAATCTTCAAGCGGAGCATGACTGCGGTCATCGCCCTGCTGCTCGCCACCCCGGCCTTCGCCGGTGGCGAAGCGGACCTGAAGATGCCGGACCTGAAGTCGACGGCCCATTTGTTCCTGGGCATGTCGGGCCACAACCTGCTGCTCATCGGCCTTGTGGTCTGTCTCCTGGGTGTGGGCTTCGGCCTCGTGCAGTACGCCCAGATCCGGGACCTCCCGGTGCACAAGTCCATGCTGGAGATCTCCGAGCTCATCTACGAGACCTGCAAGACCTACTTGATGACCCAGATCAAGTTCATCGCTGTGCTCTGGACGTTCATCGCCCTGGTCATCATTGCCTACTTCAAGTACCTCTCGACCCCTCAGATGAGCTGGCCTGAGGTCATCGTCATCCTGATCTTCTCCATCATCGGCATCCTGGGCTCGGTGGCGGTGGCCTGGTTCGGCATCCGCATCAATACCTTTGCCAACTCCCGGACGGCCTTCGCGTCCCTGGGTGGCAAGCCCTACCCCACCATGGAGATCCCCCTCAAGGCGGGCATGTCCATCGGCATGCTGCTGATCTCCGTCGAGCTGTTCCTCATGCTCGCCATCCTGCTCTTCGTCCCCGGTGATGCTGCCGGCCGCTGCTTCATCGGCTTCGCCATCGGCGAGTCCCTGGGTGCCGCCGCCCTGCGCATCGCGGGTGGCATCTTCACCAAGATCGCGGACATCGGCTCCGACCTCATGAAGATCGTCTTCAAGATCAAGGAAGACGATGCCCGCAACCCCGGCGTCATCGCCGACTGCGTGGGTGACAACGCCGGTGACTCCGTGGGCCCCACGGCGGACGGCTTCGAGACCTATGGTGTCACGGGCGTCGCCCTCATCACCTTCATCCTGCTGGCCGTGAACGAGAAGACCGCCGGTGCCAACTTCCAGGCCATCCAGATCTCCCTGCTGATCTGGATCTTCGTCATGCGTGTGGGCATGGTCCTGACCTCCGCCGCCTCCTACTGGATCAACGGCCTCTGGTCCAAGGCCAAGTTTGGCCTTTCCACCAAGTTTGACTTCGAAGTGCCCCTCACCACCCTGGTGTGGCTGACCTCCATCCTGTCCATCGTGGTGACCTACGTCCTGTCCTACCTGCTGATCCGCGATCTGCCTGCCCACCTCTGGTGCAAGCTCTCCACGATCATCACCTGCGGCACCCTCGCCGGCGCCCTGATCCCCGAGCTGGTGAAGGCCTTCACCTCCACCAACTCCGGCCATGTGCGGGAAGTGGTGACGGCCTCCAAGGAGGGCGGCGCCTCGCTCAACATCATCTCCGGTCTGGTGGCGGGCTACTTCTCCGCCTACTGGATGGGCCTCACCATCACCGCCCTCATGGGCGCTGCCTACTACGTGTCCACCTTCGGCCTCGGCGCCTTCATGGCCGCCCCCGCCATCTTCTCCTTCGGCCTTGTGGCCTTCGGCTTCCTGGGCATGGGCCCCGTCACCATCGCCGTGGACTCCTACGGTCCTGTGACTGACAACGCCCAGTCCGTCTATGAGCTGTCCACCATCGAGAACATCCCCGGCATCGAGGCGGAGATCCAGAAGGACTTCGGCTTCAAGCCCGACTTCGAGAACGGCAAGATGTACCTCGAAGAGAATGACGGCGCCGGCAACACCTTCAAGGCCACGGCCAAGCCCGTGCTCATCGGCACCGCCGTTGTGGGCGCCACTACCCTGATCTTCTCCATCATCCAGGTGCTGTCGGCCAAGTACGGCTCCGTCCTGCCCCTCATTCCCGGGCAGATGGCCGTCCAGGAAGGCCTCTCGCTCCTGAACCCCCTGTTCCTCCTGGGCCTCATCACCGGCGGCGCCATCATCTTCTGGTTCTCCGGGGCGGCCTGCCAGGCCGTGGCCACCGGCGCCTACCGCGCTGTGGAGTTCATCAAGCAGAACATCAACCTGGATTCGGGCGCCGAGAAGGCCTCTGTGGAAGACTCCAAGAAGGTCGTAGAGATCTGCACCCAGTACGCCCAGAAGGGCATGTTCAACATCTTCCTGGCCGTGTTCTTCTCCACGCTGGCCTTCGCCTGCCTGAACCACTACTTCTTCATCGGCTACCTCATCTCCATCGCGGTTTTCGGTCTCTACCAGGCGATTTTCATGGCCAATGCCGGTGGCGCCTGGGACAACGCGAAGAAGCTGGTGGAAACCGAGCTGAAGGCCAAGGGCACGGAGCTCCATGACGCCTGCGTCGTGGGCGACACCGTGGGCGACCCCTTCAAGGACACCTCCTCGGTGGCCCTGAACCCCGTCATCAAGTTCACCACCCTCTTCGGCCTCCTGGCCGTGGAACTGGCCATCGGGCTGAACCCCGTCACCGCCCACGTCGCGGCTCTGGTGTTCTTCCTCGTCTCCACGGTCTTCGTGTGGCGTTCCTTCTACGGCATGCGCATCCCCACCCTGGAAGGCAAGTAGCCTTCAACGCCTGACAAAGAATAAACCCTGAGGCCCCTCAACCGAGGGGCCTCTTTGTTCGTGGTACTTTGGACACCATGTGCCGCAGGAGTTCCCCATGTCCAACTCTCCCCTTCGCCTCGCAGGCCTGGCGGCGCTCATGAGCGCCTCCCTGGGTCTGGGTGCCCAGTCCCCCCAGCCACCCGTGGCCAAGCAGGTGCCTCACGTCGCCACTTGGCACGGCGAGTCGGTCAGCGATCCCTGGTTCTGGTTGCGGGAGAAGACCAACCCCGAAGTGGCCGCATACCTGAAGGCCGAGAATGCCTACACCGAGGCCCAGACTGCGGACATCAAGCCCTTCGCCGAGGCCCTCTACAAAGAGATGCTGGGGCGCATCAAGCAGACGGACCTCAGCGTGCCCACGCGCCGCGGGGCCTATTACTACTACTCCCGCACGGAGGAAGGGAAGCAATACCCCATCCAGTGCCGCCGGAAGGGCTCTTCCCTCGGTGGCTACGATGACCACGCCCCGGAGCAGGTGCTGCTGGACCAGAACGAGCTGGCCAAGGGCCTGAAGTTCCTCAGCCTGGGTGGCCTGAGCGTTAGCGACGACGACCGCACCCTGCTCTACAGCACGGATGCCACGGGCTTCCGCCAGTACAAGCTCTTCACCAAGGATCTGGCCACAGGCAAGGTCACGGGCCCCCTGGCGGAGCGGGTGACCTCCTTCACCTGGGCCGCCGATCACCGCCATGTCTTCTTCGTCACTGAGGACGACCTCACCAAGCGCTCCAACCAGCTTTGGCGCCTGGACCTCCAGGGCGGCAAGCCCCAGCTGGTCTTCGAGGAGAAGGACGAGCTCTTCCGCATGGACGTGGGCCGGACCAAGGACCGCCAGTTCCTGGTGGTGGAGTGCCAGTCCACGGATACCTGGGAGGCCCGCACCCTGGCCGCCGCGACGCCCACTGGGCTCTTCTCGGTGCTGCTGCCTCGCGAGAAGGGCCACAAATACGATGTGGAGCACCGCGAGGGCCTCTTCTACATCCGCACCAACAAGGACGCCAAGAACTTCCGCCTGGTGACAGCTCCCGTGGCCACGCCGGACCCCAAGCACTGGACTGAGTTGCTGCCCCATCGCGCCAATGTCCTGCTGGAGGGCCTTGAGCCCTTCCAGGACTTCCTGGTGGTGACGGAAAAGAGCCTGGGCCTGGATCAGTTCCGGATCTACGACGTGAAGGCCAAGACCTGGAAGGATGTGAGCTTTCCGGAGCAGGTCTATGCCGCTCACGGTGCCGGAACGCCGGATTACACCTCCCGGACCTTCCGGTTGAGCTACCAGTCCATGGTGACCTCGCCCAGTATCTACGACTGCGATCTGGCCACGGGGCGCCAACTCCTCCTCAAGCAGACCGAGGTGCTGGGCGGCTACGATGCCAGCCGCTACACCACCGAGCGCCTCTGGGCCACGGCCCGGGACGGCGTCAAAGTGCCCCTCTCCGTGGTCTACCGCAAGGGCCTCAAGCGCGATGGCCAGGCGCCCCTCTTCCTCTACGCCTATGGTTCCTACGGGTATGGCAGTGCCCCGACCTTCTCCAGCTCCCGCCTGAGCCTCCTGGACCGGGGCATGATCTACGTCATCGCCCACATCCGCGGCGGCAACGAGCTGGGGGAAGGCTGGCATGACGACGGCATGCTCATGAAGAAGATGAACACCTTCACGGACTTCATCGACTCCGCCGAATTCCTGGTGAATGAGCGCTGGACCAGTTCCGACCGCCTGGTCATCGAGGGCGGCAGTGCGGGGGGCCTGCTCATGGGCGCTGTCACCAACCTCCGCCCGGACCTCTTCAAGGCCGTGCACAGCGCCGTGCCCTTTGTAGATGTCATGAACACCATGCTGGACGCCAGCCTACCCCTCACCGTGGGCGAGTACCTGGAGTGGGGCAATCCCAACGAGAAGGCGGCCTTCGACTACATGCGCGCCTACAGCCCCTACGACAACCTCCAGAAGAAGGCCTATCCCGCCATTCTGGTCACCAGCAGCTTCAACGACAGCCAGGTGATGTACTGGGAGCCCGCCAAGTATGTGGCCAAGCTCCGCACCCTCAAGACCGACCAGAATCCGCTGCTGCTCAAGATGAAGATGGAGCCAGCCGGCCACGGCGGCGCCTCGGGCCGCTACGATCGCCTCAAGGACTCGGCTTTTGAGTACGCCTGGTTGCTGAAGCAGGTGGGGATCACCAAGTAGCCGTTGCCTGCTCCAAAAGGCGCGAAACGCGCCTTTTGGAGCTACAAACAATAAAGGAGAAGAAATGGCCGTTGCACCGATTCCCGCTGGGTACCACACACTGACGCCCTACCTGGTGGTGGAGGACGGGGAAGGGCTGCTGACCTTTCTCAAGGCGGCCTTTCAGGCTGTCGAGGTGAAGCGGGCCCTGCGTCCAGATGGCACCATCGCCAATGCGGAGCTGCGGATCGGGGACTCCATGCTGATGGTGGCCCAGGCTAAGGAGCCTTGGAAGCCCATGCCCGCGGGCTTCTACCTCTATGTGCCCGATACGGATGCCACCTACGCCGCGGCCATGGCCGCCGGAGGCCTGTCCACCATGGAACCCGCGGACCAGTTTTATGGTGATCGCAACGCCGGCGTGCAGGATCCCTGGGGCAACAACTGGTGGATCGCCACCCACATCGAGGACGTGAGCCCCGAAGAAGTCCAGCGCCGCTTGGCGGCGCGGGGATAGGTTAAAAAGATCAAAACCCACCGCCAAGACGCCAAGAACTGAAACGGGCATCTTGGCTGTTTTTCTTGGCGAATTGGCGTCTTGGCGATGATCAGTGTTCTTTTCAAGGGTGTTTCGCTCTGTCCAAGGTTGAGTCTCCGGGCCACACCCGCGACAATGAAAGGTTCTCTCCGCACGGCCTGCGGAGTTGTTGTCTCATCTGAAGCCTTTCTTGTCTGTGGAACCCCATGTCCCTGTCCGAAGAAATCCAGCGGCGCCGCACCTTCGCCATCATCTCCCACCCGGATGCGGGCAAGACCACGCTGACGGAGAAGCTGCTGCTTTACGGCGGCGCCATCGACCGGGCGGGCTCCGTGAAGGCCCGGGAGGGCGGGGCGGCGGCCCATTCGGACTGGATGAGCATCGAGCAGGAGCGCGGCATCAGCGTCACCTCGGCGGCCATGCAGTTCGAGTACCTGGGCCGGGCCATCAACCTGCTGGACACCCCGGGTCACCAGGACTTCAGCGAAGACACCTACCGGGCCCTCACGGCGGCGGACGCCGTGGTGATGCTCCTGGACTGCGCCAAGGGCGTGGAAGAGCAGACCAAGAAGCTGTTCCGTGTGGCCCGGGAGCGCAAGCTGCCCATCTTCACCTTCGTGAACAAGCTGGACCGCCCGGGCCGCGAACCCGTGGAGCTCATCGACGAGGTGGAGGAGCTCTTCGGCCTCCATGCGGTGCCCATGACCTGGCCCATCGGGTCGGGCACGGACTTCAAGGGCGTCTACGTGCGGGCCACGGGGCAGCTCCAGGTCTTCGAGCGGGCCAAGGCCGGCCGCAAGGCGCGGGTGGCCGGGCAGGGGGGCCTGGACGATCCCGAGATTGCCGCCCTGCTCACCCCCGCGGAACTGCAGCAGCTCAAGGACGACGTGGACCTCATGGATCACGTGCTGCCCCCCTTCGACCGGGAGGCCTTCCTGCGGGGTGAGCAGTCGCCGATGTTCTTCGGCTCCGCCGTGAACAACTTCGGCGTGGCCGAGTTCCTTGAGGAGTTCCTGGAGCTGGCGCCCTCCCCGGGGCCGCGCCCCCTCATGAATGGCGGCGAGATTGAGCCCGAGCAGCCCTTCACGGCCTTCGTGTTCAAGGTGCAGGCCAACATGAATAAGGCTCACCGGGACCGCGTGGCCTTCGCCCGCATCGTGTCCGGCCGCTTCGAGCGGGGCATGGACGCCCTCCACGTGCGGGAGAAGAAGTCCATCAAGCTGAACTACCCCCACATGTTCTTCGGCCGCGAGCGCCAGATTGTGGACGAGGCCTATCCGGGGGACATCCTGGGCCTCATCAACCCCGGCCTCTTCCGCATCGGCGATGTGCTGAGCTCCGCCGGACCCGTGGAGTTCCACGCGGTGCCGCGCTTCAGTCCCGAGCAGTTCGCCTCCGTGCGCCTGGCGGACCCCGGTGCCCGCAAGGGCTTCCTGAAGGGCCTGGGCCAGATCGCCGAGGAGGGCGTAGTGCAGGTCTTCTGGCCCAAGGGGGGCGCGCCCCTGCCCATCCTGGGTGCCATCGGCCGCCTGCAGTTCGAAGTGCTCCAGCACCGCCTCAAGGAGGAATACGCCTGCCCCGTACTCATGGAGCCCCGCAGCTTCCAGATGGCCCGCTGGCTGGTGGGCGGCTGGCCCGAGCCCAGCCGCTACTGGGGCGAGCTGGTGGAGGACGTGGAGGGCAACCCCGCCATCCTCTTCGAGAACGACTGGCAGCGGCGGACCACCGCCGAGAAGAGCCCGGATATTTCGTTTCTGGAACATCCTCCGAAGTAGTGGGGGCGGCTCGGAATGCTGCGCATTCCGAGGTAGAAAATGACTGCAAAGACGCAGCGTTGCTGGACACCGGTGCACCCACGCGCTACAGAATCCGCCGCCATATCGAGCCGATTCTTGTACCGGTTCCAGTTCGGTAAGGCTGACCTGCTGCGGGTTCGTTTGAATCGAATCGGGCGGGTCTCGGAGGACAAGGGAAAAAACGTAATACATGCTTGCATGGATACCGTGTAAGGTTATCCTGTTCTTGGAGGGCTTTGAATTGATCCCATCCTTCGGCGACCGGAACACTGAAGCCCTGTTTCACGGCTTTCCCGCCAAGGACATCAGGCGCTTTCCTTCAACCATCCTCAAGACAGCCCTGCAGAAGCTGGACATGCTGAACGCTGCTATGGACCTCAGAGACCTGAAATCTCCTCCGAACAACCACCTTGAAGCTCTGGGAAGAGACCTGTTGGGCTTCCACAGCATCCGGGTGAACGACCAGTGGCGTCTCACCTTCCGCTGGCAGGGATCCGAAGCCTTCGATGTTCGCCTCACTGATTACCACTGAGCAGGTGACTACATGATCCCCACCCATCGCATTCCCACACATCCCGGTGAAGTCCTGCTGGCCGAGTTCCTGGAGCCCATGGGGCTCACCCAGGTGGGGCTGGCGGCCCATGTGAAGGTGCCCGTCCAGCGGATCAATGAGCTGGTCCGCGGTAAGCGGGGCGTGACCCCGGACACCGCCTGGTTGCTGGGGCAGGCCTTCGGCACCAGCCCCGAGTTCTGGCTGAACCTCCAGTCCGCCCACGACCTTGCCAAGAGCCGTCCTCAGCACACCACCCGGGCCCTCCCGAAAGTCGGCTAGCCACCCCCCCCCCACACGATAAGCGGCGCTTGCGCGCCGCTTATCCTTTTCCGACCTCGAAACGCGCAGCGTTTCGAGCGAACGCTACTTCGCGTTCTTGTAGATATCCATCACTGCATGCAACAACTCGATGGCCTCGGCCTTCGGCCGCTGGAAGGCATTCCGCCCCATGATGCTGCCGAAGGCGCCGCCAGCGGCGATCTGGGCCACTTCCTGGAGGACGGCATCGGTGCCCTTGGCTTCGCCACCGCTGAAGATGACGATGCGGCGGCCGTTGAAGGCGCTCTTCACGACCTCGGCCACGCGCTCAGCCAGGGTGGCGGTGGGGATGGCGTATTTCTCGAAGACCTTCTTGGCCTCGGCCTGCTCCAGGTGCGCCGTGGGGGGCTTCACCTTGATGACGTGGGCGCCCAGCTGGGCGGCGATCTGGGCGGCGTAGCCGGCGACGTCCACGGCGGTCTCACCCTCCTTGCTGAGGCCGGTGCCGCGGGGATAGGACCACACGATGCTGGGCAGGCCCACGGCCTTGGCCTCGAGGATCAGCTAGCGGAGGGCCTCGTACTGCTCATTGCGGGCGCCGCTGCCCGGGTAGATGGTGTAGCCGATGGCGGCGCAGCCCAGGCGCAGGGCGTCCTCCACGCTGCCGGTGATGGCGCTGCAGGGCTCAATGCCCTTGGCGAGGCCGTCGCTGTTGTTGAGCTTGAGGATGAGGGGGATCTCCCCGGCGTAGTCAGAGGCCACGTGCTCGATGAAGCCCAGGGGGGCCGCGTAGGCATTGCAGCCAGCCTCGATGGCCAGCTCCACGTGATAGCGGGGGTCGTAGCCGGCTGGGTTGGGGGCGAAGCTGCGGGCGGGGCCGTGCTCGAAGCCCTGGTCAACGGGCAGGATCACAAACTTGCCCGTGCCAGCCAGCCGGCCCGTGTTCATGATGCGGGCGAGGTTGGCCTTTACGCCGGGGTTTTCGGAGGTGTACCAGGAGAGGATTTCACGGACTCTTGCGGTGGCCATGGGAGGGCTCCTCGAAGTTGGGGGTTGGGTGCACTGGTTTGGAGGGTCGATTATGCCTTGTTGTAATCGTAGAAGCCCCGTCCACTCTTCTTGCCAAGCCACCCGGCGTCGACGTACTTGATGAGGAGGGGGCAGGGGCGGTACTTGGGATCGCCCAGGCCTTCATGCAGAACGTTGAGGATGGAGAGGCAGGTGTCCAGGCCGATGAAGTCCGCCAGGGTCAGGGGGCCCATGGGATGGTTCATGCCCAGCTTCATGATCCCGTCGATGCTCTCCACGCTGGCGACGCCCTCGAAGAGCGCGTAGATGGCCTCGTTGATCATGGGCAGGAGCACGCGGTTGCTGACGAAGCCCGGAAAGTCATTGCAGTGGATGGGGGTCTTGCCCAGCTGCTTCGACAAGGCCATGACCGCCTCGAAGGTGGCCTCGTTGGTGGCGAGGCCGCGAATCACCTCGATGAGCTGCATGACCGGCACAGGGTTCATGAAGTGCATGCCGATGAAGGCCTCGGGGCGCTTGGTGATGGCCGCCAGCTTGGTGATGGAGATGCTGCTCGTGTTAGAGGCCAGGATGGTGCCGGGCTTGCACACCCGGTCCAGGGTCTCGAAGATCTGCTTCTTGATCTCCCATTTCTCTGGGGCGGCCTCGATGACAATGTCGCAGTCCGCCAGGGCTTCAAGGTTGGTGGTGAGCTGCACACGAGCCAGGATGGCGGCCTTCTCATCCGCCGTCATTTTCCCCTTGTCCAAGCCACGCTGCAGGTTCTTGTGGATGGTGGCCAGGCCCTTTTGCGCATAGGCCTCGGTGATGTCCTGCAGGAGAACCGCGCAGCCCGCCTGGGCGAAGACGTGGGCGATGCCGTTGCCCATCTGCCCTGCGCCGATGATGCCAATGTGCTTGATGGTCATGGGGAATGCCTCCAGACCCCGAATATAGCCCCAAGCCCCCAGGTCATTCATCACCAGTTGGTGAGGAGCCCTGGCAGATCGAGAATGGAGGCCAGCACCGGGAAGGTGCCCCCGGCTGGGGTGGCAACCACCTCGTGGGCCCAGGTGATGGCGTAGGGGACGTGCACGGCCCGGCCCCCGAGGGCCAGGACCGGCAGGATGTCCGACCTCACCGAGTTCCCCACCATGATGAAGTCAGCCGGGGGGATGCCGTGGCGCTGGAGCAGGGCGGCGTAGGTGGCCTCGTCCTTCTCAGAGACGATCTCCACCTTCGAGAACAGGTGCCCCAGGCGGGACTTGGCCAGCTTGGTCTCCTGGTCGAAGAGGTCGCCCTTGGTGATGAGCATGAGGCTGAAGGTGCCGGACAGCTCCTGCAGGACCTCAGGCACGTGGGGCAGGGTCTCCACCGGCTTCTCCAGCATGGCCTGGCCCAGGGCCAGCAGAGCCTGGACTCCGGCGCCGTCCAGGCGGTTCTCCGTGAGCTCCAGGGCCGTCTCGATCATGGAGAGGGTGAAGCCCTTGATGCCATAGCCGTAGCGGCGCAGGTTGCGGGCCTCCGTCGCCTGGAGCCGGGCGTCGATCCAGGCGTCGTCGTGGTAGGGCCGCAGGAGGGTTCGGAACGTCTCCTGGCTCTCAGCGTAGAAGGTCTCGTTATGCCAGAGCGTGTCGTCCGCGTCGAAGGCGAGGGTTCGGAGCATGTGAATCCTGTGGAAGCATCCAGCCTACAATGAGGGATTCCCGGAGACACGATGGCCGCCTCGAAGACCCGCACCGACTGGGCCCTGTTCCTGCTGCGCCTGGCCGTGGGCGGCATGGCGGTGGTGCAGGCCTTCGCTGTGCTGCGCGGGGCCCATGGTGCCGTGACCTTCGCCCACGTGTCCACCTGGGGCCTTGCCCTGGGCGAACTTGTCTGTGGCACCCTGCTCCTGCTGGGCCTCTGGGTGCCCCTGGCCGGGGCCCTGCTGGCGGCCCTCCTGGGCTGGCCCCTCATCCACGGCTGGTTGCACGGCGCTGGGCCCCTGGCCAACGTCACGGGGCTCTTCCGCCTCCTGGTGGGTCTGGCCTGCGCCATCGGTGGCGGCGGCAAGTGGGCCCTCGGCCGCTAAAATAGCTCCAGGAGTCAGTCCATGCTGCGTCCGCCTCAACACCAAATCTGGGCCTTCGATGCGGAGTGGGTGCCGGACCCTCCCACGGGGCGGCGGGTGCTGGACCTGCCGAAGGACATGGCGGACGAGGAGGTGCTCGCCCGCATGTGGGCCTATGGCGGCGCCACCGAGGCCGAGCCGCGGCCCTACCTCAAGACCATCCTCTGCCGCGTGGTGTCCATCGCGGCGGTCATCCGCACCGTGAAGCACGGCGAGGTCACACACAAGCTCTACGCCCTGCCCGAAGGCCCGGAGGCTCTGCCCGAGGACGAACTCCTGCGCCGCTTCCTGGTGGGCATGGGGGACCGCAAGCCCCAGCTGGTGGGCTTCAACTCCCGGGACGCGGACCTGCCCATCCTGGTCCAGCGGGCCATGGTGCACCGGCTCTCCATTCCCGGCCTGGGACGCAGTGCCGAGAAGTGGGCCATGGGGGACTTCTTCGATCGCTACGGGAACCAGCACGTGGACCTGCGGGAGATCACCGGGGCCTGGGGCAAGGCCTCGTCCACCCTGCATGAGCTGGCCACGGCCTGCGGCATCCCCGGCAAGCTGGGCACGGACGGCAAGAGCGTCATCGACCTCTGGCGGGCCGGGGATGTGGCGGGCATTGTCCGCTACAACATGTTCGACGCCCTCACGACCTTCCTGGTATGGCTCCGGGCCATGACCCTCTCGGGCCACCTGAGCCCTGAGCAGATGGAGACTGAGGAGGCCCAAGTCAGGGCCCTGGTTCAGCAGAAGGCCGCCCTGGACCCGGAATTCCAGACCTACCTCGAGGGCTGGTCGCGGCTGTTGTGAGGAAGTGTCCGTAGCGGGGCTGTTGGAGACTAGGTTAAACTCGGCAGGGTCAATTTAGCCTATCCATTCATCCCCTAGGAGGACATATGAACAAACGACTTGGTGCTGAATTCCTGGGCACCCTCTGGCTGGTGCTGGGCGGTTGCGGCAGCGCCGTGCTGGCGGCGGCCTTTCCCGGCGTGGGCATCGGTCTCCATGGCGTGAGCTTGGCCTTCGGCCTCACGGTGCTGACCATGGCCTTCGCCATCGGCCCCATATCCGGCTGCCACCTCAACCCGGCTGTGACCCTGGGCCTGGCCGTGGGGGGCCGCTTCCCCTACAAGGACGTCCTGCCCTACTGGGTGGCCCAGGTGCTGGGTGCCGTGGCGGCCTCGGCCATCCTCTACCTCATCGCCACGGGCAACGGTTCGGCCATCGGAGGCTTCGCCACTAATGGGTACGGAGCCCAGTCCCCCGGCCACTATGGCCTGGGTGCAGCCTTCCTCACGGAAGTGGTCATGACCTTCTTCTTCCTCTTCGTCATCCTGGGCAGTACCGCCAAGAAGGCCGCCGCGGGCTTCGCCCCCATCTCCATCGGCCTCTGCCTCACCCTCATCCACCTCATCAGCATCCCCATCACCAACACCTCCGTGAACCCCGCCCGCAGCACCGGGCCCGCCCTCTTCGTGGGTGGCTACGCCCTCTCCCAGCTCTGGCTCTTCTGGGTGGCCCCCCTCATCGGCGCTGCCCTGGCTGGAAAGGTCTTCCCCGCCATCGAGGAGTAGGTTCGAACAAATAAAACTGATCACCGCCAAGACGCCAAGAACTGAAAGGGTCCTTTCTTGGCGTCTTGGCGGTAAGTCTTTTTTTCATGGAAGCCCAGAATTTGGCACGGCTTGAGCAACTGGGGTCCTGGGCCGATACACTGTTGACCCCAGGAGTCGTCATGAACCAGGAGATCCGCCCCGAGGACCTCATCGTCACCGAGCAGGACGGCACCCGTCGCATCAACCACGATGTCATCGAGAGCTACGGGCTCTTCAACCTGCCCCGGGCCACCATGCGGCAGGCCCTCATGGTCTATTACGACAACGCCAGCCGCCAGGGTCGGGGTGCGGCGCAGACTGTCCGCACCTTCATCACCCTCGCCAGCTCCATCACCAAGTTCCCGCGCCAAGTGGCCATCAACTTCACCCGGGGCGCGGCCTATCGGCGGAACATGCGGATGTTGCGGAGATATAGCCGCTGAAATCGCTGCGCGATTTCAGGTAGGAAAAGACATTAGAGCGTTCGCAAGATCCGTTCGATCTTGGTGGCTTTGCGGCCTTCGGTGGTGACGAGGACGGCGTGGAGCTGCAGGTCGCCGGTGCTGACTTCGTAGCGGGGGCGCTGCACGCGGAGGAAACGGCCCAGGCTGGCCTCCTTCTTCATGCCGATGACGCCGTCGTAGGGGCCGGTCATGCCGATGTCCGTGACATAGGCGGTGCCGCCGGGCAGCACCTTGGCGTCCAGGGTGGGCACGTGGGTGTGAGTGCCCAGCACGGCGGCGGTGCGGCCGTCCAGATGATGTCCCATGGCCTGGGCCTCGCTGGTGGCCTCGGCGTGCATGTCCACGATGATCAAGTCCGCCCGCTCCTTCTGGAGGATGGCGTCCACGCAGCGGAAGGGGCAGTCTGCGGGCCCCATATGCACCCGGCCCATGAGGTTGATGATGAGCACCTCAGCCCCCGAGGGCGTGTGTAGTTTGACCCAGCCGTTGCCGGGGGTATCAGGGGGGTGGTTGGCGGGGCGGATGAGCCGTGGCTCCACGCGGAAGTAGGCCTCGATGTTCTTCACATCGAAGGCGTGGTTGCCGGTGGTGATGACGTCCACGCCGTATTTCTCAAACCACTCCCGGGCGATGCTGTCCGTGATGCCGTGGCCGTGGGCGGCGTTCTCGCCGTTCACCACCACCAGGTCCGCGCCGGTCTCCCGGCGCAGGTCAGGCAGGTAGGCCTCCACCAGCCGCCGCCCCGGTTCACCTACCACATCGCCCAGTACTAGAATTCGCATCCATCCAGCCTAAAGCAAAAGGGCGGCGCTTGCGCGCCGCCCTTCTGGGGTTCCAGGTGCTGGTCTAGAAGGCGAAGCGCACGCCGACCTGGATCTGACGGGGGGCGCCGACCGAGCTGATCTGGGGCGCGAGGTTGGCCGCGGAGTTGGCATCCACGGTGGCCTGGGTCACAGGGCTGGTGTAGGAGACCCGGTTGTTGAAGTAGGTGTCCTGGCGGTTGAGAATGTTGAACACATCCATGGAGAGAGTCATCTTGGCGCGACGGGCCAGCTTGAACTCGCGGCGCAGGCCCAGGTCCATGTAGAAGTTGGAGCCGGCCCGCTGGGTGTTGCGGCCCGTGTCCACACCATTCTGGAAGTAACGGTCGTTGCCAGTGTTGCCATCGCCGTTCACGTCCGCGCCATAGGTCAGGGTGTAGGGCACGCCGCTCTGGTAGCGGAAGGACAGTGAGGACAGGATGCCCGTGAGGTCCTTGTCCAGGAAGCTGACGTAGCCGGTCAAGACCTGGCGCCGGTCGGTGTCGGCGTAGCCCCACTGGCCGCCCATGTTGCCCTTGTCCTGGAGCGAAACACCCGCGTAGTTGCGCTCGTTGGAGTCGGTGTCCTTGTTGATGGCGTAGGTGTAGTAGACCTGGGCATCGAAGGCGCTGTCGTCCTTGTGGTACTTCAGGCTCAGGGTGTAGGCGTGGTAGAGGCCGGTGGCGTCCGACAGGTAGTTGACCATGCGGCCGTAGTTGGCATTGGGGCGCACGGGAGTGAAAGCGCCGCTCGCGCTGACCGTGCTGGGGTAGATCAGTCGGCCATAGGCGTTGGCAACGGGGGTGCCCAGGTTGATGTCCTCGGTGCGCTCAAGCTGATTGCTCTTGGCGTAGGTGGCGGACACACCCAGCACCAGGTCGCGGAAGAAGGGGCGTTCGGCGCCGAGGTTCACGCGGTCCGTGTAGGGGTTCTTGAAGTTCGGGCTCATGGAGAAGATATCGAACTTAGGCGTGACCGCGCCGGTGGGGAAGGCTGGGAACCAGTAGGGGTTGGAGGCATTGAAGGCAGCCCCGATGGGGATGCCGAAAGTGGGCGCCTGGGCGGCGGTGAAGGCCACGGAACCGGTCCGGATGCCGTTGGCGGCAAACAGCTGGTAGAGGAACACGGCCGGGGTGGTGCTCACATAGCGGCCAGCGCTGCCGCGGACCACGGTCTTGCCCTGGTCGAAGGCGGGGGTCCATGTGAAGGAGAAGCGCGGGGAAATCTGGCTATCCGAGGGAGTCTTGGCGGTCAGAGGCATGACGGCCGCCAGGGGGTTGCTGAAGTCCACGATCGGGTAGTCGGGGTTCTCCTGCTTGTCCCAGCGGACGCCCAGACCGAACTTGAGGGTATCCGTGGCACGCCAGTCAGCCTGGATGAAGACCGCTTCCTGCTTCTCCTTGGCGCTGAAGAGGCCAGCCGAGGAGACGGGGCCGTTGAGGCCGAAGTTCTGGGTGTAGGTGCTCCAGTTGCCCAGGCGGTAGTTGGCGATGTTGCTGAAGGAGTACACACCGCGCCAGTTGCCGGCGAAGAACTCGGAGACATCCACATTGTTGAGGTCAAAGCCGGCCTTCACCTGGAGGGTGGGGGTCACGTAACTGATGGCTTCCTGGATCTGGGTGCGCTTGGTGTTGTAGGTGCGGTCGAAGGGGTAGGCGCCGTAGTAGCCCACGTTGGAGATGCTCACCTCGGGGGTGGTGGAGTAGGGCACCCGGGGCATGTCGTCCTTGGTCATGTTGACGCGGACTTCATTGAGCCAATTGGCGTTCAGCACCCAGTTCCACTGCAGCACATAGGCGTCGGTGGTGACAACGTCCGAGGCCAGGTTCTCGTGGGAGGCGGTGGTGCTGGAGCCCACATCGCCGTTGAACTTGGAGTGGTTCACGCGCAGCTGCAGGGTCTGGTCCGTGGTGATATTCCAGTCAAAGCGGGCAAACATGGTGTCCGAGTTGGCCTGGCTGGAGTAGCCGCCGGCCTTGGAAAGCAGCACCGCATCCTGGGACTGGCCGGCAACGGTGGGATCCAGGGCCACGGGGGTATTGCCGCCCCAGACCATGTTGATGGGATCCTTGCGACGCTGGGCGTCATAGGCCACGAAGAAGAACAGCTTGTCCTTGACGATGGGGCCGCCCACGCTGAAGCCGAACTGCTCCTGCTGGAAGTTGCCCACGGGGCTGGTGGTGGTGGAACCGTTGGGCTGGTGGATGGTGGGGCCGGCTTCCACCCAGCTGCGGGGACGCATGTAGTAGAAGAGGCTGCCGCTGATATCGTTGGTGCCGTTCTTGGTGATGGCGTTCACGTAGCCGCCGCCCATGCGGCCGAACTCGGCGCTGGCGCCGTCGGTGACAACCTGGTACTCGCGGATGGCTTCGATGGAGATGGTGAAGGGCGTCTTGCCCTCGGCCGCGCCCACGGCGCCGCCGAAGAAGGGCTCGTTGTTGTCGCCACCATCGATGTTGATGGAGGTGTTGACGCCGCGCTGGCCAGCGATGGCGAGGTTGCCGCGGCTGCTGTCGATCACCACCTGGGGGGCCAGGGTGGCCAGGCTGGTGAAGGAGCGGTTCAGCACGGGCAGGTTGGTGAGGTTGTCCGGGGAGATGATGGCGGCGGCGCTGGCGCGCTCGGAGTCCACCTGGGCGACAGCGGCGGTCACTTCCACCGTGGCGCCGCTCTCGCTGGCGAGGCGCACATTCATGGGGGCGGCATCACCCAGGTTGAGGTTGATCTTCAGGTTGGCGGCGGTCTGGAAGCCGGCCTTCGTGACGGTGACAGTGTAGGGGCCCACGGGCAGCAGCGTGGCCATGTAGCGGCCCTCGCTGTTGGTCTGCAGGGTGCGGGTCAGGCCCGTCTCACCATTGCGGATGACGACGGTGGCGGCGGCGACGGCGCTGCCCTTGGTATCGGTGACCTTGCCGGAAAGCTGGGTGGACACACCCTGGGCCATCAGCATGGGGGCGGCCGCCACCAGCATGGCTACAAGGGTCGAACTGCTCAGGTGCCTTGAACGCATATGAAGTTCCTCCGTTTTTGAGAATAACTGGCAAAGCCTTCCGAAAGAAGGGGACCTGCTGGTCATGGAACGAATGTGACGCCCACGACACAGGATGGTCACAGGGGGGTCCGTGGAGGGCCGTCTGCTAGGCTTCTTCCATAGGCATCGAGATCCCCATGAAACTGGCACCAATCCTCGCTCTTGTTTTCATTGCACCCCTCTTCGCCCAAGCTCCGGCCACGATGGGGGTGGGAGAAATCCGTGCTGGCATGAAGGGCTATGGCAAGACCGTCTTCCAAGGGGGGAAGATCGAGCGCTTCGACTTCGAGGTGCTGGGTGTGCAGAAAAACGCCGCGCCTGGCCGGAGCCGCATCATGTTCCGGGCCTCTGGGGGACCCCTGGCCGAGACAGGCGTGCTGGCGGGCATGAGCGGCAGCCCCTGCTACATCGACGGCAAGCTCATCGGGGCCCTCAGTACGGGCATCTCCTTCGAGAAAGAGCCCATCGGCGGCATCACGCCCATCGCCGAGATGCTGGATCAGCTACGTGATATCCCTGATCTGGCCCCCAGCCGCACCCCCCTCATCCTGCCCAAGCTGGAGCCGCCCAAGGTGCTGAAGTCGGCCCTGCTGGGCCAGATGCTGGACTTCAAGACCCTCCTGGGGGAAGGCGCCGAGGCCACGAGCATGGCCCTGGTGGGCAGCCCCCTGGGCGCCGAAGCGCAAAAACTATGGTCTGGCCTGCCCGTGACCTTCGCCGCGGGGCCCACCCTCTCCGGGGGCCGGGAGGAGGCCAGCCCTCTTGAACCCGGAGGCATGGCCGCCATCATGCTCATGCAGGGGGATCTGGACCTGGCCGCCTCGGGCACCATCACCTACGTGTCCGGCAAGCGGGTGCTGATGTTCGGCCATCAGCTCTTCAACCTGGGCCCCGTGGACCTGCCCCTCTGGTCCGCCACCGTGGCCACCACGGTGGCCAACTACCAAAGCTCCTTCAAGCTGGCCATGCCCGTGGCACCCATTGGGGCACTCCGCCTGGATCGCAACTCCGGCGTGGCGGGCATCCTGGGTGCCGAGGCCCGCATGGTGCCCATGCGCATCGGCCTGAACCTGGGTGGCAAGCGCACCCTGAACTTCCGCTTCGAGATCATGGACCACCCCGTGGCCACCCCGGCGCTGGCCGCCACCGCCGTGGCCCAGACCCTCGACGCCCACACCCGGGGCCTCGGCCTCCAGAGCCTTTCCCTGCAGGGGAACATCAAGCTGACGGGTCAGGCCCCCATCCAGATCGACTACGTCATGGCGGACCTGAACCCTGGCCGCATGGCGCAGTACGTGGGTGCCATGCTCCAGGCGCTCTGCCTGAACCCCTTCGAAAAGCCCGCCTTTGAAGGCATCTCCCTCACCATCAAGGCCGAGGAGCGCCTGGATCTGACGGGCATCGCGGCGGTGCGCCTTCTGAAGGCCCGGGCCAAGCGGGGCGAGGTGCTGCCCGTGCTGGTGACCCTCCAGAACATCCAGGGCGTGCGCGAGACGGCCACCTTCAACATCCAGGTGCCCTACTCGGCCGCCAAGGGCAAGGCCACCCTCATGGTGGGGGACGGCTACAGCCTCATGGCCGCGGACCCGGACGAACGGGTAATGGAAGTGGCCAACCTGGGTGACATGGTGCGGATTCTGAACGGCGCCCTGCGCAACAACCACGCCTACGCCCTGCTGGTGCAGACCCAGACTGGTGCCGGCCTGCGGGGCACGCGCATCGAGGGCATCCCCCCCACGGTGGCCAGCCTGGTGGGCGGTGATGGGGCCAGCAGTGACAACCGCCTGCAGCGCCGCATCATCGGCCGCGCGGTGCTACCGCTGGAGCGGGAAGTTCGGGGCCTCAGCCAGCTGGAAGTGGAGATCGAGTGATGCGAAAGGGAACTATGCGCTGGAAGACCTTGCTGCTTGCCGCCCTCGTGGGGGTCTCCGCCATGGCGGACCAGCCCTCGGCCACCTTCTCGGGGTTCAACGACTGGCTGGGCTCAGAGACCCGCGGCGTGCGCGTCGGCGCCGATGGGCGCCTGCGCCTGGCCCCGAACCTCCGCCGTGTGGGCCAGCTGCCGGAGGGCGTCATCTGGGCGGCCCTGCCGGATGGTTCCGGGGGCGCCTACCTCTCGGCAGGCACCGATGGCAAGCTCTTCCACTTCGTGGGGGGCCAGGTGAAGCCCTACGGTCAGGTCAAGGGCGGCATCGTATTCGCCATGGCCCGTCTGGGGCAGGACCTCATCGTGGCGCCCACAGGCGAGGGCAAGCTCCTGCGCGTGAACCCCGCAGGAGAAGTAAAACCCTTCGCTGATATCGAGGCCCGCATTGTCTGGGCCCTAGCCGTGGAGGGCGATGCGGTCATCGCCGCGGGTGGCGCTGAAAAGGGCGCCGTCCTGATCCAGGCCAGGGAAGGCAGCAGCCGTCGGCTGGCGGACCTGGGGGATGAGACAGCCTTCACAGCCTTGACTTCGGATGGGCAGGGGGGCTGGTACCTGGGCAGCCACGGCCGGGGCCTGGTACTGCGCTACAACCGCGTGGGCGACCGCCTGGAGACCCTCCTGGCCACCTCCTTTGAGGAAGTGCGCGCGCTGGCCCTGGCCGATGGCCAGCTCTACGTGGGCGCCGATAACGGCCTCACCAACAAGTTCAGCACAGGATTGCTGGAGCGCCGTGAAGGCTACCTCCAGGCTGACACTGTCACCGCCACCCGCTCCGCGGTCATCCGCCTGGACCGCGACCGGGTGCCCCAGGTGCTCTGGCAGAGCGCCCAAAGCCAGGTCTATGCCCTCACGGCTTGGAAGGGCCAGCTCCTGGTGGGCACCGGCAACCGCTCGCGGCTCTTCTCCATTCCCCTGGGCGCGGGCCGGGATGCGGATCCCTTCGCCATCGTCCAGGAACTGGGCACCGGTCAGGCCACGGCCTTCCTGCCCAGCGGGGGTGACCTCCTGGTCGTGGGCTCCAATCCCGCCGAGTTGCACCTGCTGTCCGAGGCCCAGGCCACGGAGGGCACGCTGGAGTCCCGCATCCTCAAGGGCTCGCCCATCGCCGACTGGGGCCGGGCCTACCTGGAGGCTGACGCACCCACGGGGACCCATGTGGAGCTGCAGTTCCGCACGGGCAGCACCGAGACGCCGGATGCCACTTGGAGCCCCTGGACGCCGCCGTTGCGCAGCGGCGAACGGCCCGCGCTGGCCGCCTCCCGCTTCGCCCAGTTCCGCCTGCGCCTCAGCAGCACCAGGGGTGGCGCCACGCCCACGGTGGAGACAGTCAACATCCACTGGGCGCCCCGCAACCTGCCGCCAGTCTGGGAGGGCGTGGACATCATGCCCCCAGGCCTGGTCATCACCCGCAACGCGCCGCCGGATGACATTGGCATCGAGCGGGTGCCCCTGGATACGCAAAAACTCATTCCTGCCCTCGGCTACATGGGCGCCGAGAAGCGCAGCTTCCGTCGTGGGGGCCAGAGCTTCGTGTTCCGCGTCAACGATCCAAACGGCGACGTGCTCCAGTATGCGATCCGCCTGCTGCCTGAGCGGGGCTCGGCCCTGCTCCTTGAGAAGGCATGGAAGGAGAAGTTCTTCGCCTTTGATACCCTGCCTGTGCCCGATGGGCGCTACCGGCTGGAGGTCACCGCCATGGACTCCCCCTCGGTGCCCTTCAACGCGGCCCTCAGCAGCACCTGGCGTACCGCCCCCTTTACTGTGGACCACACGCCCCCGGCCATCCTCGAGCTCAGCGCCGTGGCCGAAGGCGACGGCGTGCGCCTGCGCTTCCTGGCCCGGGACGAGACCTCCCTCCTGGTGGATGCGGCCATCAGCGCCGATGGCGAGCACTGGCTTCAGGTTGTGCCCGAGGACCGCATCTTCGATCAAAAGGAAGAGCGCTTCGACCTGCTGGTGCCCAAAGAAGCCACCCGTGGCGATCGCATCCTGGTGCGGGTCTCGGATACCCACCACAACGAGCAGACGGCTTCCGTCGCGCTTGGTGTGCCGGGTTCCAAGCGATAACCGTACCTGGCTCAGAAAAGGACGGGCAAAAGCGGCCCGTCCTTTTCTGAGTTAATAAAAACGAAGGAACTGTGCTGCCAGCATGCGCCGAAGTGGGACGATGCCCCTGCTGCCAATCAGTTGTTTTTAACTCCAAAAGGGCGGCCGCAGGCGGCCCTTTTTGAGCCTGGACGGACCTACAACCCCTTGAACGTCGCCGCCCGCTTTTCCAGGAAAGCACCCATGCCCTCTTGCATGTCTTGAGTGGCGGCGAGGAGGCCGAAGAGGGCGGCCTCGTACTGGAGGCCCTGCTCCTGAGGCATCTCCAGGCCCTCGTTCACGGCGGCCAGGGCGCTGCGCAGGGCCAGGGGGCCCCGGGACAGGATGGTCCGGGCCAGCTTCTGGGCCGTGGCCAGCAGGTCCGCGGCGGGCACCACGCGGCTCACAAGGCCCATGCGCAGGGCCTCGGCGGCCGGGGTCATCTCGCCGCTGAGGATCAGATCTAATGCCACGCCCTTGCCCACGAGGCGGGCCAGGCGCTGGGTGCCGCCGTAGCCGGGGATGATGCCCAGGCTCACCTCGGGCAGGCCGAAGCGGGCGGTCTCGCTGGCGATGCGGATGTGGCAGGCCAGGGCCAACTCGCAGCCTCCGCCCAGGGCGAAGCCGTTCACAGCGGCGATGACGGGCTTGGGCAGCGACTCGATGCGCTGGAACACGGCCTGGCCGCGCAGGGCCTGCACTCGGGCTCCGGCGGTGTCCAGGGACTTCAGCTCCGAGATGTCGGCTCCGGCCACGAAGGCCTTCTCCCCGGCCCCGCTGACGATGACCACGCCCACGTCCGGATCCTGCTCCAGGTCCGCGAAGATCAGCTCCAGCTCCTGCAGAACCTCGTTGTTGAGGGCATTCAGCTTCTCCGGGCGGTTGAGGGTGACCGTGGCGATGCGGTCGGCAATCTCGACAAGCGTGAAGGTCATGGGGGGCTCCGGGTTTGGTTCTGAATTGTCGCCCAAGTCGAGCCAAAAACTCACTACGAAGGTCATGGAGAGCTTTGAGAACAAGCAATTAACCGCAGAGGACGCAGAGGGCGCAGAGGGTGCCCGGTCCTCCTCTGCACCCTCTGCGTTCTCAGCGTTCTCTGCGGTTAATCCACCGCTGGGTGTTGCCTCGGCGCCATGGAAGCAGCCCCCGTTGGACCCATCCACGCTGCTTTCGCGCCCTTTCGCGGCTTTCGTGGTTCCAGTGTTGTACGCTGTGGGCGGAGTGACCCATGTTCCATCCGCCGCACCCCGAGACCTACCGCGACCAGCTGCGCGCCTTCCTGCGCGAGGATTGGGGCACCCAGGACTGGACCACCGCCGCCGTGCCGGATAGGCCCATGGTGGCCCGGGTGGTGGCCAAGGGGGATCTGGTCCTCGCGGGCCTGTCCGTGGCCCGGGAGGTCTTCCACCTGGCCGATCCTGGGCTGGCTGTGGTGCTTTCGGCCGTGGACGGCCAGCGGGTGGCCAAGGGCACCGAAGTGCTGCGCATCGAGGGCTCCAGCCACGGCATCCTCCTGGCGGAGCGGGTCATGCTGAACCTGCTGCAGCGCCTCTCGGGCACGGCGACCCTCACCCGCAAATTCGTGGAGGCCATCGAGGGCACCGGCGCCCGCATCCTGGATACCCGCAAGACCACGCCGGGTCTCAAGCTGCTGGAGAAGTACGCCGTGCGCTGCGGGGGCGGCGTGAACCACCGCCTCACCCTGGGTGATGGCGTCCTCCTCAAGGAGAACCACCTAGCCGCCGCCGGGGGCATCCGCGCCGCCGTGGAGTCCGGCCGGCGCTCGGCCCCAAACCTGGTGAAGATCGAGGTTGAAGTGGAGAACCTCGGCCAGCTCAAGGCCTGCCTGGAACTGCCCGAGGTGGACGGCGTCCTGCTGGACAACATGGACCTGGACCAGATGCGCGAGGCCGTGGCCCTGCGGGACCGCAGCGGGCGGCGGCTCTTCCTGGAGGCCAGCGGCAACCTGAGCCTGGAGCGGGCCCGGGCCGTGGCTGAGACCGGCGTGGACTTCCTCAGCGTGGGGGCGCTCACACACAGTGCGCCGTCGGTGGATTTGAGCCTTCGGATGGACTGAGGGTCTGGTTGGGCTCCGCCGCTGGGCGGCGGAGTGAGAAAAAACCACTGGGAATTTCCGGTGGCGATTGATGGTTTGCATGACGTGAAAATCATTGGGGGCTCCATGAAATCAATCCCAGGTGGATGCGCGCTCGGGCTGCTGTTGGCAGCCTTTCCTTTACTGGCCCAGGCTCCTGGGCCAGCCAAGCCGGAAGCGCCGGCAGCCTCCCAACGTCCCATGACCTTCATGGACGTCATGGACATGCGCAGTGTGGGGGCAGGGCAGCTCTCGCCGGATGGGACACAGGTGGTCTACACCGTGGGCATCCCGCACTGGAAATCCGGCAAGGTCTTCACAGACCTCTTTGTGGCCGACACGAGCAGTGGCGCCATCCGCCAGATGACCTTCACCCGGGAGAAGAACGAGACGGCCCCCCAGTGGGCCCGGGATGGCCGCCACTTCGGTTTCCTCAGCGACCGGGATGGCACTCAGCAGGTTTACTTCTTGGCCCTTGCGGGCGGCGAGGCCAGGAAGCTCACGGAGGCCAAGGAGGGCGTCCACGCCTTCGCCTTCAGCCGCGATGGCCGCTGGCTGGTCTTCAGCGCGGGCAAGGCCGAGGAGCGTCAGCTCTCCCTGGTGGACCTGAGTTCGGAGGAGCTGACCGTCACGGCCCTGCCCAAACACGCCACGCCCGTCCGGGACTTCAGCCTCAGCGAGGACTCCCAGCGCATCTACTTCACGAGCCCCGACCGCATCGACAAGGACGACCTGAAGCGCAAGGAGAAGAAGTTCGATGTGCGCTTGGCAGAACCGGAGCAGGCCCCGGTGCACCTCTGGTCCCTGGACCTGAAGGACAAGCCTGAGAAACGCTGGACCGAAGGCGCGGCCATCACGCTCCTAGGCTTCCAGCTCTCCAAGGATGGGCACTGGGCCTCGTACCGGGCCCTGCCCGCGCTGCGGCATCCCGGAGACATCACGCAGGAGGCCGCCAGCCTCCACCTGCTGGACCTCGGCACGGGCCAGTCGCGCTGCGTGCTGGAGCGCCAGGCCCAGTTCTCGGCCTTCTCGCCGGACGGCCAATGGCTGGCCTATGAGGCGCCGGAGCAGCCTGGCCGCCTGCGCAACGGCAAGCTCTGGGTGCAGCCCACGGCGGGCGGCGCGGCGAAGAATCTGCTGGCGGGCCGGGATTTCAGCGCGGCTCAGGCCAGCTGGTCCGAGGATTCCCGCACCCTCTACACCACCGTGGCCCAGGGCGTGGATCAGCACCTCTTCTCGCTGTCCGTGGCCGACGGCACCCTCAGGCAGCTCACCCACGAGATCGGCGTCCTGGCGGGCACCTACAACCCCGAGGCCAGGGCCTTCCTGCTGAGCCAGACCCAGCCCCGCAAGCCGCTGGACTACGTGGTGTTCAAGGCTGATCAGGCGGGCCAACCCGGGAGCTGGGTGCAGGTCTCCAGGGCGAACCCCCAGGTGGCGAAGCTGGCCCTGGGCCACACTGAGACCCTGCGCTGGAAGAGCCTGGATGGCGTGGAGGTCGAAGGCCTCCTCATCAAGCCCCTGAGGTTCGAGCCGGGCCGGAATTACCCCCTCATCGTGCAGCTCCACGGGGGCCCCGCGGCCGCGGACATGAACACCTTCCAGGGCCGCTATGTCACCTATCCCCACATCTACGCCGCCGCGGGCTACCTGGTCTTCCAGCCCAACTACCGGGGCTCCACGAACTACGGCGAGGCCTTCACCCGGGCCATCGGCGGCAACTTCCTGCGCCTCTCCTACGCCGACATCATGAGCGGGGTGGACGCCCTCATCGCGCAGGGACTCGCAGATCCAGATCGCATGGGCATGATGGGCTGGAGCGCCGGGGGCCACCTGTCCAGCTGGACTCTCACGCAGACGAACCGCTTCAAGGCCATCAGCACCGGGGCCGGGGCCGTGAACTGGCTCTCCATGTATGCGGAAAGCGACGTCCAGTCCGTGCGCGAGTTCTACCTGGGCGGCAAGCCCTACGAGGCCTGGGACAACTTCGTCAATGAGTCAGCGCTGAAGTTCATCAAGCAGGCCCAGACGCCGACGCTGATCCACGTGGGCGAGGCGGACCAGCGGGTGCCCAAGCCCCAGAGTGACGAGCTCTACATGGCTCTGAAGCAGCTGGGCGTGCCCGTGGAGTACCTGGTCTACCCCGGCATGCCCCACGGCCTCACGGAGCCCCGCTACCAGCTTGTGAAGATGGTGGCGGAGTTCAACTGGTTTGAGAAATGGATCCAGGGGCAGAAGACCTGGTTCGACTGGAAAGTGTTGTTGGAGACGTTGCCCGAAGATGCTGATTCGAAGGCGGAGTCTCCAGGCTCCGCCGCTGCGCGGCGGAGATAGAAACTGATCAAACCATGGGCCGCGAAGCGGCGCTCCCTGCAAATCGGGCCCCGCATGGGGCCCGATTTGCAGGTATGAACTGCAAGGGAATGCCTACTTGACCTCGAACTTCCGGGCTTCCAGGAGGTGGCCCATGGCCTTCTCCAGAGCGGTCACGGACTTGGCGTAGGTGATCTGCGCCTGCAGCTCGTTGCCCTTGGCGGTGTTCAGGTCGTTGAGCTTGGACAGAACCAGGAAGTTGGTGCTCATGCCGTTGTCGAACTTCTTCTTCTCCGCGTCCAGATCCTTCTCACGGAAGATGCGGGTCTTCTCCGCGGCGGCGACGCCCTTGCCGGAGGCCTCCAGGGTGCGGTAGGCGGTGCGCACCTCGAGGGTGATGCCCAGCTCCTGGTCGTGGAGGTTCAGCTCACTGGAGCGCAGGCTGGCACGGGCCTGGGCCTGGTTGCCCTTGGCGGCGCGGTTCTGGATGGGCATGGAGAACTGGAGCCCCACGGTGTAGCCGGGGTAGTTGCCCTTGAAGAGGTCCTTGTTCACGGCAGAGAGGCCATCGGAGGCAGTCTGTGAGGCGGCATTGGCGTTGTAGGTGGCGAAGGCGTTCAGCTGGGGCAGGGTGCGGTTGGCGGCGGCGTGCTCCAGCACCTGCTTGGACTCCAGATCCAGGCGGGCGGCCTTCAGCTCCAGGCGGCTGGCCATGGCCTGCTTCTCGGTATCGGCCTCGTTGAAGGCCAGGGGCTGGACACTGGGGGCGTCGAGCATCTCCACGCCGGCGGGGCGATCGGAAGCGGGGTAGAGGGCCCGGATAAGGGCGTCCTTGGCATTGAGGAGCTGGGCCTCGGCGGCGATGATGTCCTGCTCCGCCTGGGCCACAGAAGCCTCGGAGGAGGTGACCTCGATGGGGGCCAGGGTGCCCACCTGCACGCGGATCTGGTTCTCCTTGAGCTGCTGCTGGGACAGGGCCAGGGCCTGCTGCTTGTTGCCCAGGTTCTTCTGGGCGTAAACCACATCCCAGTAGGCGGACTCGGTGCTGGCCACCAGGTTGATGATGGTGAGCTGGAAGGTCAGGTCCGCAGCCTGGGCGCTCTTGCGGGCCACGATGAGGCGGCTCTCGGTGACGTCGCGGCCGAAGTTCTGGAGCAGGCTCTGGGAGTAGGTGGCGGAAAAGCTGCCGTCATAGGGGGTGGCCGTGGAACTGTAGCCAAGGCGGGGGTCCACGACCGTGCCATAGGTGGGGGCGTAGCTCAGGTTGAGGCTGCCGCCCCAGCCGAAGGCCTTGGTAGAGCCCACCGTGAGGCCACGGTTGAAGCTGGTGTTGCTTTCGAAGCCGGGGGCTCCACTCAGGACGGGGTTGATGCCGTTCTTGATCTTACTGACATTCAGCCCGGCGTTGAGGTTCCAGTCGAAGGCGCCCTCTTCGATCCATACACCAGCCTGGGTGGACTTGCGGGTCTCCTTGGCGATCTGGACCTGAAGGTTGTTCTTGAGGGAGGTCTCGATGGCGTCCTGAAGGGTCAGCTTGGTGGCGGCGGCCACCTTGGGCGCATCCTGGGCCACCAGGGAGAAGGCCACCAGTAGGGCCGGGAGGATCGGGAGACGCGTCATCACCACTCCTTGAAGATCGAAAAGAACTGCCACCGGGAACACAGGGCCTACGGACGAGTCCTGGGACCGGTTTAGATTAACCCACCTGCAAGGATGTCTCCCTCGCAAGATGAGGGCAAGCGGTAATTCATCAGGTGTTG
Source organism: uncultured Holophagaceae bacterium (assembly GCA_903913215.1). GTDB lineage: Bacteria > Acidobacteriota > Holophagae > Holophagales > Holophagaceae > Geothrix. The sequence goes on along the minus strand of CAIWKE010000003.1, from coordinate 57,784 downwards.
AATAAACTTACCTCAACAATTCCCGGGCGATCACCATGCGCTGGATCTCGCTGGTGCCCTCGTAAATGGTGGTCACCCGGATGTCGCGGTAAAGGCGCTCCACCAGGTACTCGTGGGAATACCCATAGCCCCCGTGGATCTGGACGGCCCGGTCACAGATCCACACGGCGCTTTCGGTGGTGAAGAGCTTGGCCGTGGCTGCCTCCACGGTGCAGGGGCGGCCAGCCTCCTTCAGGGCGGCGGCGCGGTAGACCAGCAGGCGCGAGGCCTGGAGCCGGGCCTCCATCTCCGCCAAGTAGGTCTGGATCATCTGGTGCTCGCCGATGGGCTTGCCGAAGGAGATCCGGGTCCGGGCATAGGCCAGACTCTCGTCCATGGCCCGCTGGGCGATGCCCAGGGCCTGGGCGGCGATGCCCACGCGGCCCCCGTCCAGGCCGCCGAAGGCCACCTTCAAGCCATCCCCGGGCTTGCCCAGGATGGCGTCGTCGGGCACGAAGGCGTCCTCCAGCGTGACCATGACCGTCTTGCTGGAGCGCAGGCCCATCTTGGCCTCGGGGCGGCCCATGAGCACCCCGGGCTGGTGGGCGTCGAGGATGAAGGCGCTGATGCCCCGCTTGCCCTTGTCGGGGTCCGTGCGGGCCATGATGACGAAGTAGCGGCCCACGCCGCCATTGGTGATCCAGGCCTTGGCGCCGTTCAGGTGCCACCCGCCCTCGACCTTGATGGCCCGGCACTTGAGGGCCGAAGCATCGGAACCCGCGTCGGGTTCCGTGAGCATGAAGCCCCCCAGCAGCTCGCCGTTGGCCAGGGGCCGCAGGTAGGTCTGCTTTTGCGCCTCGGTGCCGAAGGCGAGGATGGGCCCGCAGGCCACGGAATTGTTCACGCTCATGGTCACGGCCACAGAGGCGTCCGCGTAGGCCACCTGCTCCAGGGCCAGGATGTAGCTGAGGAAGTCCACACCCGCGCCTCCGTAAGCCTCGGGCACGGTCATGCCCAGGAAGCCCATCTCGCCCAGCTGCCGGATGATCTCGGCGGGGAACTCGCTGTTGAGATCCCGGGCCGCGGCGCCGGGCTCGATCTCCGCCCTGGCGAAGTCCCGCGCGGCTTCGCGGATGGCAGACTGGTCCTCGGTGAAGACTGGGAACATGGGATCTCCGGAGTGTGTGTTCCAGGTTACCAAGGCAGAGTCTTCCAGCAGGCGTGGAAGCCTGGGCCATGACGGGAATCACAGACTGGGACGGGGCTGGAGCCTGATTCTCAGCTCCGCAGCGGGAACCTCAGGCAGAAGCAGCTGCCCTGACCGGGCTCGGAGACCACCTCGATGGTGCCGCCACAGGCCAGCACCAGGTGCCGCACGGAGCTGAGGCCCAGGCCCGTGCCCTTGCCCGGGGCCTTGGTGGTGTAGAGGGGCTCGAAGATTCGCTCCAGCACCTTTACCTCCATGCCGTGGCCATCATCGGCCACCTCCAGGATGGCCACGGGGGCCTTGCCCTGCCGCTCCGCCCGGAGCCGGATCTGGATGGACCCGCCGTCGGGCATGGCGTCGCGGGCATTGGCCACCAGGTTCACGAGGATCTGCTCCAGGTGGTTGCGCGAGCCCGTGACCGCTACCAGCCCTTCGCAGAGGTCCAGGCGCAGTGCGATTTGTTTGGCCAGGATCATTCGCAGGATGGGCTCCAGGTGGCCGAGTTCTTCGACCAGATTCAGGAGGCCCAGCTGCTCATCTTCCTGGCGGGCGAAGGCCATGAGCCGTCCGGTGAGGGCCGCGGACTGGTCCGCGGCTACAAGAATCCGGTCCAGGTCGGCCATGGCTGGAGGCAGGCCCTCCTGGGTTTTGAGCCAGGCCAACTCCGTGGACGCCCGCACCACCATGAGGGCGTTGTTCAGGTCGTGCGCCAAGCCAGCGCCAAGCACCCCCACAGCGTTCAGGCGCTCCGAGCGGAGCATGATGCGTTGCATCTCCTCCAGCTTGCGGGTCCGCTCCAGCACCCGGGTCTCCAGGTGCTCGTTGGCCCGGCGCACCTCACGCAGCAGGAGGAACTGCCGCACCAGGAGCAGGGCGCTCACCGCCACGAAGCCCATGAGGGGGATGGTGAGTTGGCCCCGGTGCTGCAGCGCAGCGCGGATCAGCACGCCCCCCACGGCCAGGAAGGGCAGGTAGAGCAGGCCCTCCACCAGGGGCACCCGGAGCCGGGCCTGGCCTTCGGATACCTCCACGGGCAGCCGCAGCCAAGCCGCGAGGCCGAAGGCCACGGGGGCACCCAGGACGATGCCCAGCAAGGGGGAGCCCTGGAGGACGGAGTGGCTGTCGTAGAGGACGGGCCGCAGGAGCAGGATGACGGTGCCCAGCACCACGGCCGCCAGGAAGACCAGCCCGATCGGTCCCCGCAGCCGCCGGGGGTCGTCCGCCAGGAAGTAGGAGGTGGCCCCGCCCACCAGGGCCAGGCGCAGGCTGAGGCCCAGCATCCGGAAGAAGATGGGCCAGTGGCCCCGCTCCAGCTCGGGCCCGAGAGTCAGGGTCCAGGCGAGAAGGAAGAGTGAGGCCGCGAACAGGAGGCTGCCCAGGAAACTCATGAGCTGGTGGCTGCGCCGGTCTGGGGTGCGCAGGGGCCAGGCGAGGAGGGCGCCGGCCTGAAGGCAGGCCATGACGCCATGCAGACTGAAGAAGGCCACCTCGGCGGGACTGACCCGGGTCAGCGGAGAGGGCGTCGCTGCAAGAAAGAGGTTGGAGACCACGGCCCCCACGAAGCTGAGGGCCAGCAGCCGCCAGCCCCACTGCTCAGGACCCGGTTCCGAGGACCGGCGGATCATGAGGGCCAGGACCACCAGGTTGGCGCCGAGGAGCCCCAAGCCCACCGCGGGCTGCACCATGGGCTGGGGCAGGACGGAGAGCAAACCCCCAAAGCTGGCCAGGAGCAGCGTGCTTCCGCCCAGGATGAGGGGGAGGGAGTACCTGGGCTGAATGGGAGCGCCTGAAGCCATGAGCACCTGGGAAGCGGGCTGTAGCCTTCTCATCGGCCCTGGGCGTCACGAGGCTGAGGAATCGGCCCCGGGGCTCCTCAGGCCTGAAGTACCGCCTGCAGCAGCCGGATGGCGGATTTGGAGCCCTCCCACTTGGTGAGGTCGTGGGCCTCAGCCAGGCCGCACCAGAAGTACTCGCTGTGCTCTGCGGGCTCCAGACGGACCAAGGCCTCCGGGGCCACCTCCATGGAAAAGCAGATCTCGGTATTGAAGCGGGGTTCGGGATCCGGGAAGTGGATGATGGTGGAATCCACCCAGAAACTGTGGGAAAGGCCTAGGGGGCGCAGCGTGCCCGTGAGCCCCGTCTCTTCCATGAGCTCCCGGTGGGCGGTCTGCTCGGGCTCCTCGCCTGGCTCCATCATGCCCGTGACGCTCTGCCACCAGAGGCCATGGGAGGGCACCCGCAGCATCATGAGGACCTCGGGCCCCCCGGCGCCTCGGCGCCAGGTGAGGGCGGAGACGCTGCGGCTGGGGGCCCGGGTGGGCTGCAGCTCCAGGGCCAGTTGCTCGATCAGGTGGGTCTGGAGGCGGTCCGTGGCCTCGGTCCAGGTGGGGACTGCGTCGCCCAGCAAGGAGGCCAGGCTGCACACGCCCTTGTCCGTGAAGCCGCAGGGGGTGATCCACTTGAAGTGGTCCAGGTTGGGGGCCACGTTGAAGGCGATGCCGTGAGTGCTGATCCAGCGGCTGAGGTGGAGGCCGATGGCGCCCAGTTTCTCAGGGCCCCGGGTGGTTTCTACCCAGATGCCGGGAGCGCCCTTGAGGCGGTCCGCCACCACGCCAAAGTCCGCAGCCGTGCGGATCATGGCCTCCTCCAGGCCCCGCACCAAGCGGCCCACATCCTCGCGGCCCCCACGCAGGTTGCAGATGGGATAGGCCACGATCTGGCCGGGGCCGTGGTAGGTGACCTCGCCACCGCGATCCGTGCGGTGGACGCTGACCCCCTGGGTGGCCAGGAAGTCGTCGCTCATATGGATATCGGCAGGAGTGGCGTTGCGGCCCAGGGTGAAGACCGGGTCATGCTCCAGGATCACCAGCTGATCCGGGCGGTCGGGTTCGTTCACGTACTCCGCCAGGGCCTTCTGCAGCCGCTGGCCCGCGGGGTAGAACACCCGGCCGAAGCGGCGGAGCTGGGCGGGGTGGGGGGTGCTGAAACCGATGCGGGACATGCCTCAGTCTAGCCGCTCGGGGCCACCTTCAGAGCCTCAGGGCAGGCGGTCATTCAGCAGGACCTTCTGCGTCTGGGCCTCGCGGTAGGCCCGCAGGCGGGCGCGGAGGGAATCGTCGGTGCCCGCCAGGATGGCCGCCGCCAGGAGGGCTGCATTCACGGCCCCGGCCTTGCCGATGGCCAGGGTGCCCACGGGGATGCCTGCGGGCATCTGCACGATGGACAGCAGAGAGTCCATGCCATTCAGAGCCTTGCTCTGCACGGGGACGCCCAGCACGGGCAGGGCGGTCTTGGCGGCGGCCATGCCCGGCAGGTGGGCGGCGCCTCCGGCCCCGGCGATGATCACGCGCAGCCCCCGGCCCTCGGCCTGCTCGCAGTAGCTGAAGAGTTTGTCCGGCGTGCGGTGGGCGCTGACCACTTCCGCCTCGAAGGGCACGCCCAGGTCCTTCAGCGTCGCCGCCGCATGCTCCATGGTCTCCCAGTCCGAGCGAGAGCCCATGATGAGGCCCACAAGCGGTGAGTTAGCCATGAAGAGCCTCCTGTGTGGACGGTCGAGTGAACGTCAAGGTTAACTGATTAGCTGATTAACTGATCTAACACGAAGACACGAAGGTGCAACCTGCCCGCTGCCCTGACCTCCGGCCCCATGGGGATGCCCCAGATGGCCAGGGTGCCTTCATGTTTTTCCTTCTTCGCGTCTTCGAGTCTTCGTGTTGGGTCAGTAGCACCTAGGCCATGATGAATCCATGGCGACTGTGATTGTGGTGGGTGGGGGTGCGGCGGGGCTGGTGGCGGCCTGGCGGGCGGCCTGCCTGGGGCACCGGGTCACCCTCCTGGAGGCCAATGGCCGCCTGGGCGTGAAGCTGCGTATCAGCGGCGGGGGCAAGTGCAACCTCACCCATGCAGGGCCGCCGAAGGAACTGCTGGGCGCCTTCGCCAAGGATCAGGCCCGCTTCCTGCGGCCCTCCCTCCACGCCTTCGACAATGAGGATCTCCAGGACCTGCTGCGCCGCGAGGGCCTGCACACCTACGTGCGGGACAACGGCCGGGTCTTTCCCCTGGATCGGCCCGGCAGCGCCGGCGCCGTGGTGGAGGCCTTCGAGGCCCTGGTGCGCCGCGCGGGGGTCGAGGTCCGCCTGGGCGCCCGGGTCGCGGGACTCCTGGGCCGCAGCCCGCACCTGGAAGGCCTGCTGGTGGACGGGGAGCGCCTCCTAGCTGAGCACATCATCCTGGCCACGGGGGGCGCCAGCTACCCCGAGACCGGCACCCGGGGCGAGGTGCTGGGTTGGCTCAAGGGCCTGGGCGTCCCAGTGCAACCCTGGTTTCCGGCCCTGGCGCCCATCCCGCTTCAGCAGGCCCGCCCCGCCAGGGAGGGCGTGGCCCTGCGCGGAGGCTCCCTGCGCCTCAGCGTCGGCCCCGAGGGCCGCCGCCTCGCCGCCTTCGAGGGCGACATCCTGTTCACACGCGCGGGCATCACGGGCCCCGCAGCCCTGGAGCTGAGCCAGGCCGTGGAGCGGGCCCGCCGCGAGGGCGCGGCCTGGCTCAGCTACGCCAGCACCCTTGAATCTCCTGAGGCCCTGGACGCGACCATACAGGCGGAACAGCGAGACAACCCGCGCCTCCTCGCCTCCACCTGGACCCAGCGGTACCTGCCCGAGCGGCTGGTGGAGCCCCTCCTGACGTCGGCGGGCCTGCCGAAGGACCTCATGCTCAAGGACCTTACCAAGCCCTATCGCCGCGCCCTGGTGGCTCTGGTGACGGCCCTCCCCCTGGGCGAGCCCCAGCCCGTGCCCCTGGCCCGGGGGGAGGTCGCCGCCGGGGGTGTGGACCTGGGGGCCGTGGATCCCCACCGCATGCTGCTGCGCGGCTGGGAGAACCTCCGGGTCTGCGGCGAACTGCTGAATCTCGACGGCCCTGTGGGCGGCTACAACCTGCAAGCCGCCTTCAGCACCGGGTACGCGGCAGGCAGCCTGATCTAAAAATTGAACTGATCACCACCAAGGCACCAAGAAGGGTAGGGGGGACAGTTGATCGTTAGTTGGTGCGCTTTTCTTGGTGGCTTGGTGTCTTGGTGGTCCATCTTTTCAGTCGCTCAAATCCGCCCGGCCAGGTCCACCACGAGGTCGCAGAGCCGGGCGGCGTAGCCGGTTTCGTTGTCGTGCCAGCCGAGGACCTTCACGAAGCGCCGCCCCAGCAGGTGGGTGAGGTCGAGATCTACGATGACGCTTTCGCTGCGGCCGGTGATATCACAGCTGACGGTGTGGGGGTCGGCCAGGGCCACGAGGCCCCGCCAGGGGCCAGCGGCGGCGCGGGCGAAGGCGGCCTTCACACCCTCGAGGTCCGTGTCGTGCCGCAGGGTGGCCACCAGGTCCACCAGGTTCACGCTCAGCACGGGCACGCGCACGGCCACGCCGTCGAAGCCCGGCGGCAGGTCAGGCAGGGCCCGGTGCAGGGCGCCGAAGGCGCTGGAGGTAGTGGGGATGATGCTCTGGAAGGCCGCGCGGCCCCGGCGGCGGTCCGGGTGGGCCTGGTCCAGGAGGCGCTGGTCATTGGTGACCACGTGCACAGTGCTCATGCCCGCGGCATCCAGGCCGAAGGCCTCGTCCAGGATCTTCAGCATGGGGGCCGTGGCGTGGGCGGTGCAGCTTGCGTTGGAGATGATGCGGTGGCGCCTGGGGTCCAGCTCCTCGCCATTCACTGGGGCGATGGCCGTGAAGTCGGCGTCGGGGCTGGGAGAGCTGATGAGCACGTGGGACACGGCACCCTTCAGGTGTTGGGCGGCGGCGGTGCGGCTGGTGAAGCGCCCGCTGGCCTCCACCACCAGGCGGGTGGCTTCGGGGAAGGGGATCAGGGCGGGGTCGGGCTCGTGGTAGAGCGGCACCATCCGGGCGCCCAGCAGCAGGTAGTCCTGACCCGCCTCCGTGTGGCCCTCGATGGGCAGGGCACTGCGGCCGTGCACCGAATCCTGGCGCAGCAAGTGGAGCACCTGGTCCAGGGGGGCTGGATCGTTCACGGCGGCCAGCAGTTCCTCGGGCGCGGCGCCTAGGCGCCGGACAGCCAGGCGTCCGATGCGGCCCAGGCCGTTGATGGCGATGGTCCTGGGGTGCAAGGGATGGAGTGGATGGGGCGGATGGGCGTTCATGGCTGCGCCCCTTCCATTACGCGCAGACAGAGGTCGCAGAGCCGGGCCGCGTAGCCGCACTCGTTGTCGTACCAGCCGAAGACCTTCACCAGCCGGGGCCCCAGCACTTTGGAGAGGAAGGGGTCGTAGAGGCAGCTGGCGCGGTTGCCCACCAGATCCACACTCACCAGTTCGGCGTCCAGCACCTCCAGATAGGGGGCCAGGGGACCGCTCTCGGCGGCGTGGCGGAAGGCCGCCTGCAGGCCCTCCATGGACACGTCCGAGCATAGGGTGGCTGTGAGGTCCACGAGGCTCACATCCGGTGTGGGCACCCGTACCGAAAGCCCTTCCAGGCGGCCCCGGAGGTGAGGCAGCAGCAGGCCCATGGCCCCGGCGGCCCGGCTGGTAGTGGGGATCATGTTGGTGGCCGCGGCGCGAGCCCGGCGCAGATCCGGGTGGGGCAGGTCCAGGATGCGCTGTTCTGTGGTGTAGCTGTGCACGGCAGTCACAAAGCCATAGTCCAGGCCGAAGACCTGATCCAGGACCTTCACCAGGGGGGCCAGGCCCTGGGTGGTGCCGCTGGCACTGGAGATCACGCGGTCGCGGTCGAGGTCCAGCAGCTCGTCATTGAGGCCCAGGACCACGGTGCGGTCCGCGTCCTCGGACAGGGCGCTGATGAGCACGTGGCCCACACTGCCCTTGAGGTGGGCTGCGGCCTGGGCGCGCTGGGTGAACTGGCCGGTGCACTCCAGCACCACGCGAGCGCCAGTCTCGCCAAAGGGGACGCGCCCCGGCGTCACTTCCCGAAACACCCGCACGAACTGGCCGTCCAGGATCAGGTCCTCGCCAGCCACCGCCACACTGAAGGGAGCTCGGCCGTGCACGGAGTCGTATTTCAGCAGGTGGGCCAGGGTGGGGGCGTCGCAGCGGTCATTGAGGGCCGTGACCCGCAGGCCTGGTGTGGCCAGAAGGTGGCGCAGGGCCATGCGCCCGATGCGTCCCAGTCCGTTGATGGCTAACTGCTTCAAGCGTCACTCCAGCCCTTAGTTCTACCGGCCCAGGCGGGTCCTGTCGAAAGAAAAGCCCGGCGCGGGGCCGGGCTTTGACGGATGGACAAGCAAAGGCTAGCTCACGCGGCGCAGGCGACTGGGGGGCGTCTCCAGCTTCTTGGCCAGGGTGTTGCGATGGATGCCCAATTCCCGCGCGGCGGCGCTGTGGTTGCCCTCGTGGGCCGCCAGCACCTCCTCCAGGTAGACCCGCTCGAACTCGCGGCGGGCCAGCTCCAGGGGGATGCCGCCATGAACCATCTCGGCTACGAGCGTCCGCAGCTTTTCGCGCATTCCATCTTCTCCATCAACCGTATCGGGAGAATGAAGGTAGCACCGCACTGGACGAAGGGAAACCCCATGACAACTGGGTTTTCTGCGATCAATATGTGGAAAAGTGTGTGGAATACCTGTGCAAGAACTGGGGGCGATCGTGCGCAAGACTAAACTCGTGATGACCTTGGGGCCCGCGCTCATGCAGGGCGATCGTCTGCGGGAAGCACTCAAAGAAGCCGATGCTGTGCGCATTAACGCCAGCCATGGCGACCCCGTGACCCGCGCCGAGTCCCTGGCCACGGTCCGGGCCCTGGCCGTGGAACTGGGTCGCTCCATTCCGGTTTTCCTGGATCTGCAGGGACCGAAGTGGCGGGTGGGCCTGCTGGAAGTCCCGGTGGATCTGGCGGAAGGCAGCGAGGGGTTCTTCTTCCTGCCCGGCACCCCCGCGCCCGTGGGCGCCACCTGGGCCGTGCCCCTGCCGCACCCGGAACTCTTCGAAGGCGCCGAACCCGGACAGCACTGGCTGCTGGATGACGGCGCCATCACCATCCAGATCCTGGCCAAGGGTACGGACCTGCTCAAGGCCAAGGTGGTGGTGGGAGGCCCCCTCAAGGCCCGGAAGGGGTTGCATCCCATTGGGCTGGATATCGCCATGGATCCCCTCACGGAAAAGGATCATGTGGACATCCGGTGGGGCGTGGAACACCAGGTGGACCTCTTCGCCCAGAGCTTCGTACGCCGGGCCTCGGACGTGCAGCAATTGCAGGCCATCATCCACCACCTGGGCGGCACTCAGCCGGTCATCGCGAAGATCGAGCATCCCGCCGCCTTGGCCCACCTGGGCGAGATCCTGGACGTCTCATGGGGCGTCATGGTGGCCCGGGGCGACCTGGGCGTGGAGTTGGGCGTCGAGCGCGTCCCGGCACTTCAAAAGCAGATCATCAAGGCTGCCCGCCGCGCCCTGAAGCCCGTCATTACGGCCACGCAGATGCTGGAGAGCATGATCGAGCACGCCCAGCCCACCCGGGCTGAAGCCAGCGATGTGGCCAATGCCATCTGGGACGGCACGGACGCTGTGATGCTCAGCGCCGAGAGTGCTTCGGGCGCCTACCCCGTGGAGGCTGTGCAGTGGCTGGCGCGCATCGCCGCGGAGGCTGACGCCAACGTCAAGCAGCGCACCACCACCCTGCCCGAGGAACTGGCGGAAAAGGTCCTGGCCCGCACGGATATCTCTGTGGCTTTCGCAGCCTGTCGCACGGCGGATGAGATCAATGCCCGCTGGATCGTGGCCTTCACCGAGGGCGGCGGCACGGCCCGCATGGTGAGCCGCCTGGCAGGTCGCACGCCCGTGCTGGGGGCCACCGTCGACGAAGTGACCGGGCGCCGCATGGGCCTGCTGCGGGGCGTCACGGCCCTCATCATCCCGCGCGTGGCCAGCACGGACGAGATGGTGGAGGTGGTGCGGGAACTCCTCATCACCAAGCATCAGGCGGGCAGCCTGGATCGCGTGGTGATGACCATGGGCCTGCCCCTCTGGAAATCCGGCACCACGAACACCATGAAGGTGATGATCTTCTAGACTTCCAAGGAGCGACCATGGGCCTGCGACGACCACTTCCCGGCGAATTCGCGGAGGGCTACGCCCACTATTTGGGCGCCGCTCCCGAGGGCGACGTGCTGGCCCACCTGGAGGATCAGCTTGCCGAGGTCGGGGCCCTGGTGATCGGTCTCAGCGAGATCCAGGGACTCTACCGCTACGCCCCGGGCAAGTGGAGTCTCAAGGACCTGCTCCAGCACCTCAGCGACGTGGAGCGCATCTTTACCTACCGCTGCCTGCGCATTGGCCGGGGGGACGCCACCCCCATCGAGGGCTTCGAGGAGGACGACTACGCCCATGCCGCGCAGGCGGACATCCACAGCCTCGGAGGCCTTTTGGCGGACTTCCGCCTGGCTCGGGAGGGCAGCCTGGCCCTCTTCCGCAGCCTCCCTGCCGCCGCCTGGAACCACGCGGGCATCACCAATGGTCGGCACATCACGGCCCGCTGCTTCCCCTACCTGGTACTGGGCCATGCCGCCCACCACCTGGACGTGATCCGCGAGCGCTACTTGCCAGGGCTGAAGTAGGTCTCCCAGTCCCTGAAGGCGTCCGCCAGTTTCTGCAGCTGGCTGGCCTCAGTGGTACGAAAGCGGCTCACCAGCTTCCAGCCCTGGGCCACCTTCTGGTAGCGGTGCAGCCACAGCGAAGGGCCTTCCCACTCGCCCTCGGGATCGGTCTTGGTCATGACCAGAAAGGCCACGGTGGTCCAGGGGCCCCGGGCCAGGAAGCGGCGACCCAGCTCCCGGATCCCGGATTCCTCGTCGGATTCCAGGATCAGGTCATCGAGATCGGGGATGATCATGGCAACACCTCAGGCATGGGCCCATCCTATCTCGTGGAGGAACTGCGTGGAAAAGCTGATGGGTTTCGTGGGCATGACCGTGGTCAGCACCCTCGGCTGGTATCTGGGCATGCTGGTGGGCTTCACCACTGCCGTCGTGCTGAGCATGGTGGGCACGGGCTTCGGCCTCTGGGCCGGCCGCTGGGCGGCCCGGCGCTGGCTGGAGGGTTGAGAAGTCGGGACCGTGTCGGGTCTTGTTAGGGCCTCTACTGGCCTCAGATGTAGAAGAACTGCATGAAGGCCGCCCTTTGCTGGGGCGTGGGGGGCCAGGCTTCGCCCCGGGTCATGTTCAGATGGATGAGCCCCAGCAGGGTCAGGGGGTTTTCCCCCACGAAACAGTTGCCACCCTTTTCGGCTTTGACGAGGATGTGCACCCCCTCCTCGTTGTCCACGTGGCTCAGGACATAATCCCGTTCCAGCAGCAGGGCGTGAGCCGCGGCCATCGTGTTAGAGGCTTCGGAGAGCAGGTGCAGTGAGGTCATGGGTGCCCTTTTTGAATCAGGGTGAGCGAAGGGTATCCCCTGCATCCCTTTCATCCCTATGCATTTTTTAACAGGGATGGGAGGTCATGGGAGCATTTTCCTTAGCTCTCAAAATCTCAGTCGATGCGGCCATAGAACCTACTGGGCTCAGTCTTTGACGGGTGCTGGAGCCTGCCGCCGGTAACGTCAATTCGCCCGGTACAGTGGACTGGAGTAGCTCACCGTTGTCCAGGTCCATGGACCGGCCCTGGAAGCGGGTCCAGCTCCAGTTCCCCAGGTCCACCTTGAACACGAAGCGGTTGTGGGTGGGATCGGGCGGTTGGAGGTTCAAGTTCGGAGGCTGGCCCTTGATGCAGGCACAAGCCCGGAGTGGGCCGTATACATGAAGGTTGGGCAGATCCCTCCCAGGCTCCATCCGCCTCCAGAATTGGCGAATCCAGACCTAAGTCCGGGCCCCTAGCTCAGCTTCACCACATGCGTCCCCGCCACCAGGTCGTGGAGGCAGCGGCGGGTGGGGCTGAAGATGAAGAGGATGTCGATGAGGCCCACGAAGCCCAGCAGTACCTGGAAGGCCTGCCCGATGGGTGAGGGGTCGTGCCTTCCCGCGTAGCGCAGGATGCCCACGGCGGCCGGGATGGCGAACTCCCGCAGCAGCAGCCAACCCACATGGGGCAGGCCCCCATCGGAGCGCATGATGTAGATGTCCAGGGCCTTCTTGCCGAGGGTTTGGCCCCGAGTGACCAGCAGCCAGATCTGGCCTATCAGCAGGACCGCGAAACCCAGGAGCATGGCGGGGGCGCCCATGAACAGCAGGGGCAGGGGGGCAAACAGGAGCAGGCCATCCAGGAACCGCGCCGCCAGGCGGCTCAGGCGGCTCGCCGCCTCGACCTCCGCGTTGGCGCTCAGGAAGGGATTCTCAGCCATGGGGCGCTCCGTGCTGGGGTCGTAGACTGTAGAAAACGCATTGAAACCAAGGTGAACCTACAGCAGCCAGTCGGCAGGGCTGCGGGAGGTCATGAATCCGTGGATGGGGCCGAGAGCCGTGCATCACCGGCTAAACAATCAGTTCGATGAACTGGGGTGGCCTCCGTCCCGGTACCGCATCCACAGCCGCCAGCCCAGCCAAGTCGCCCAGGCCAGCATCAGGGTCCAGCCAAGGAAGGCCACTCGGCCCGCGAGAACCGTGTCCCGCTCCAGTAGGCCCCACTGGGTCAGGAGGGCCGTCCAATCGTGCTCGCCGCCGCCCACCAGGGGCAGCTCCTGGGCCCGGGCGTCGGCCATGTAGGAGGCGATGTAGAGCAGGTTCTGGGCCGCCCACTGCCCGCAGAGCGCCGTGCCCAGGGGTTGCCGTTTCCAGACGAAGGCCAGACAGAGGGCCGCGGGTACCAGCAGCTCCATGAGGGTGCCGCCCAGGATGGTGAGTGTCTCCCAGTGGAACAGCCCGAAGAGGGGGTGCCCCGCCTCGTGGAAGAGCAGGTTTACGCCATCCAGGAAGGGCGTCCAGCCCACGGGGTTCCGCACCAGGAGGACCAGGACCGGGAAAGCCACCGACGCCACCAACGCGGGCCAGGTAGCCGGTTCCCAGGGCTGGGTCAGGTGCTCCTTCAGGTCTTCCAACCATTCATGCACTGAGGGCTCCGTGGATTCTGGGCGAGCCAGGGACTCTCCAACCTAGCAGGGAGGGCGGCTTGGCGGCCATGTTATGAGCCTCCTGAGTCTTGCGCAGCTGCTCGATCTGGCTGGTGGAGGCGCTCCCCAGCGGGAACCGGCGCGGCAGACTGGGAGTGGTCAGGCATGGGCGACTTCAGATGCAGGCTGCTTCGAGGATGGGTAAAATATACCCGAGCCTTTTCGACGCAATTCATAGCCCGTCTGGGCGCGCCAAGCTGATCCCGCCCCCCACGCTGATCAAGGCCTGTTATTTTCTCCCGGCCGATCTGCAAGATCGGGCGCCCAGGCCACCCCATCCCATGGTTCCATTCCAACATGCGCATCGAATGTATTGCCATCGGCACGGAACTTCTCACCACGCGGCGCCTGGACACGAACTCCGTGTGGCTGGGGGAGCAACTGGCGGGTCTGGGGCTGGCCTTCCATCGTAAGACCGCCGTGGGGGACAGTCGCGAGGATCTGGCGGCGCTGTTTCGCGAGGCACTCACCCGCTCGGACCTCATCCTCACCACTGGGGGGCTGGGGCCCACCTTCGATGACTTCACCAAGGAACTCTTCGCGGAAATCATGGGTGTGGAGCTGGTGGAGGACGTCCAGTCCCGGGACGATATGCTGGCTTTCTATGCGGCGCGCAAGCGGGTGCCACCCGCGGTGAACTTCAAGCAGGCGCTGATTCCCGTGGGTGCCGAGGCCCTGCGGAATCCCGTGGGCACGGCGCCCGGGGTCTGGTGGCAGGATCCGCCGGAACACCCTGGTGTGCGCATCGTGATGATGCCGGGCGTGCCCCGGGAGATGAAGCGCATGTGGGAGGACCAGGTGGCGCCCCGCATCCGGCCCCTGGCGGGAGCAGCCGTGCAGACCCTGCGCATGGTGGTGGCCGGCGTGCCGGAGAGCACCCTGGACGAGCGCACCCGGGAGGTCCGGGAGGCCCATGGCCACTTGGACTGGAGCATCCTCGCCAGCCTCACGCAGGTGGAGCTGCTGGCCCGGGGCCCGGATGCTGCCGCGCTCGAAGCCGCACGGCTGGCGTTCGCGCCGGTGCTGGGGCCGGACCTGGTGAGCCTGGGGGACGGCAACCTGGAGGACGCGATCCTCGCTGAGCTGAGCCAGCGGGGCGAGACCCTGGCCGTGGCCGAGAGCATGACGGGTGGCCTGCTGGCTTCGCGGCTCACGGCCATCCCCGGCGCCAGCGAGGCCTTCCTGGGGGGCGTCACGGTCTATTCGGTGGTTGCCAAGGCTGCGCTGCTGGGGCTGGATCCCGAGTGGCTTGAGCGTGTGGGTACCGTGTCCGAAGCCTGCGCCACGGCGCTCGCGGAAGCCGTGCGGCAGCGCCTGGGTGCCACCTGGGCGATTGCCATCTGCGGCAACGCGGGCCCCGGCACCGAGGGTGGCGCGCCCCTGGGCTCCGTGTTCATTGGCCTCAGCGGACCCGGCGGCACCACTGTGAAGCCCATCACCATGGCGGGGGATCGGGTCGAGATCCAGCTGCGGGCCTCGGCCCTGGCCCTGGACCTGCTGCGGCGGGCCATCTCGGCGGGCCGCTGATACACTGGCTCCCATGTCCTCGATGTCTCCTTTGTCTCTCACCCTCTGGTGTCTGGGCGCCTTTCTGTGCGGCAGCATCCCCTTTGGCCTGCTGCTGGTGAAGCTGGCTGGGAAGGGGGATGTCCGCGCCCACGGCAGCGGCAACATCGGTGCCACCAATGTCAGCCGCGTGGGTGGCAAGGCCCTGGGCATCGTCACCCTGCTGCTGGACATCCTCAAGGGCTTCCTGCCGGTCTTCGTGGCCAAGCACCTGGGGCTGGCGGACAGCGCCCTCTCGCTGATCGCCCTCTGCGCGGTGCTGGGCCACGTGTTCACCCCATGGCTGGCCTTCAAGGGGGGCAAGGGCGTGGCGACGGCCCTGGGGGTGGCCCTGGCCTACAAGGCGGCCATGGTAATGCCGGCCCTGGGGGTCTTCATCGTCTTCCTGCTGGTCTTCCGCTATGTGAGCCTGGGCAGTGTCCTGGCGGCCTTCACGCTGCCCCTGGTCCTGGTCAAGCTGGGCACTTCGCCCGTGGTGCTGCTCCTCTGGGCGGACATCGCCCTGCTGGTCATCGTCAAGCATCACGAGAACATCCGTCGGCTCTTCAAGGGCGAGGAGTCGCCCCTGTGGGGCGCCAAGAAGGGGACCACCCATGACCAGGCCTGATATCGGCGTCTTCGGTTCCGGCGCCTGGGGCACGGCCCTGGCCATCACCTGGGCGCGAGCCGGCGCCAAGGTAGCCCTGTGGGGCAGCTTCCCGGAGGAGATGGCCCTGATGGCCGCCACCCGGCGACACCTGCGCCTCAAGGACGTGGTCTTCCCAGATTCGCTGCACACCTCCAACGACCCTGCCGAGGCCTTCGAGGCCCCGCTTTGGATCTCGGCCATGCCCACCCAGGTGACGCCCGAGGCCTGGGCCAAGCTGCGACCCCAGGCACCCCGGGCCCCGGAATCCGTCATCCACGTGAGCAAGGGCATCCTCCAGAGCACCCACCAGACCCTCTCCCAGGCCCTGGCGGGCGTGTGGGACCTGCCTGTGGGCGTGCTGTCGGGGCCCTCTTTTGCGGATGAGGTTTCGCGCGGCGTCCCCACGGCCATCGTGCTGGCCCTGCCACCCAGTGTCCCGGATGCGCGGGCCCAGGCTCTCCAGGCCCAGCTCTCCTCGGAGAAGCTGCGCATCTACCTCAGCCGCGATGTGGTGGGCACGGAACTCTGCGGCGCCCTCAA
This sequence comes from uncultured Holophagaceae bacterium, assembly GCA_903913215.1. Lineage (GTDB taxonomy): Bacteria > Acidobacteriota > Holophagae > Holophagales > Holophagaceae > Geothrix. The sequence continues at coordinate 41,812 of CAIWKE010000003.1, read as the reverse complement.
GAACTCCCTGGCCATCGCCGCGGGGCTGGTGGACGGCTTGAAACTGGGCTACAACGCCCGGGCGGCCCTCATCACCCGGGGCCTTGCCGAGATGGCACGCCTGGTGGAAGTGCTGGGTGGCCAGCCCGCCACAGTCATGGGGCTGGCGGGCATGGGCGATCTCTTGCTCACGGCCACGGGCCCCCAGAGCCGCAACCGCACCTTCGGGGAGCTGGTGGGCAAGGGGCAGAGCGTGGCTGCGGCCCGCGACGCCCTGGGCGGCCAGGTCATCGAGGGGATGTTCACCACCGAAGCCGCCCTGGCCCTGGCGGCAGCGCATGGTTTGGACCTGCCCATCGCCGCTGAAGTGCAGCGCCTGCTCAATGGCGAGCGCCCCGAGGAGGCTGTGCGAAGGCTCATGACGCGGTCGCTGAAGTCCGAGTGAAGGGCTAGCTGGTAGACTTATCCGTTTGTCTTTGGAGTTGCCGTGAAAGTTCTCATTCTTGGCGTCAATGGATTCATTGGATCCCACCTGGTGGACCGCATCATGGCGGACACGGACTGGGAGGTCTACGGCCTGGACCTGGGCGCCCACAAGGTGGCGGACCACCTGGTCAACCCCCGCTTCCACTTTGTGGAGGGCGACGTGACCATCTCCAAGGAGTGGATCGAATATCACATCAAGAAGTGCGACGTGGTGCTGCCCCTGGTGGCCATCGCCACCCCCAAGGTCTACGTCACGGATCCCCTGCGCGTCTTCGAACTGGACTTCGAGGAGAACCTGCGGGTGGTGCGCCAGTGCGTGAAATACAAGAAGCGCGTGGTCTTCCCCAGCACTTCGGAAGTTTACGGCATGTGCCCGGACGCGGAGTTCGACGAGTACGAGTCCCCCCTGGTCACGGGCCCCATCCCCATGAACCGCTGGATCTACAGCACCAGCAAGCAGCTGCTGGATCGTGTGATCTGGGCCTATGGCTTCCAGCAGGGCCTGAGGTTCACCCTGTTCCGTCCCTTCAACTGGATGGGCCCCAAGCTCGACAGCCTCAACACCGCCAAGGAGGGCAGCAGCCGCCTGGTGACCCAGTTCAGCTGGAACCTGTTCAACGGCGAACCCCTGCAGCTGGTGGATGGCGGCACCGCGCGACGCTGCTTCATCGACGTGGCTGACGCCATGGACGGCATCATGGCCGTGCTGCGTAATGAGGGTGGCAAGGCCGATGGCCAGATCTTCAACATCGGCAACCCCAAGAACGACTTCAGCGTGCGCGAGATCGCCGAGATGATGATCGCCATCTGGAAGGACCATCCCTTCCGCATTGAGCGCGGCATCCCCGAGGGCCGCATGGTCGAGACCGGCAGCGGCGAGTTCTACGGCAAGGGCTACCAGGACGTGGCCCGCCGCACCCCCAGCATCAAGCGCATGCAGGACACCTTCGGCTTCGAGCCCAAGGTCTCCATGACCGACTCGTTGAAGAAGACCATCGACTTCTTCGTGGAAGAGCACAAGGCGCAGGAGAAGGTCGTCGAGACGGAGAACTAGCCTGCGGCCATGAACAGCCGTGTCCGCTCTTCGTTACTCTCGCTCTGGTTCTTCCTCGGCTTCCTGCCCTTGCTGGTGCGGCCGCTGTGGGAGCCGGATGAAGGGCGCTATGGGGAGATCCCCCGCGAGATGCTGGCCACGGGGGACTGGCTCACGCCCCACCTGAACGGGGTGCTCTACTTCGAGAAACCGCCCCTGCAGTATTGGTTGTCGGCCCTCAGCATGAAGCTGTTCGGCGTGAATGGGGCCGCGGCCCGGCTGCCCCTGGCCCTGGCCTCGGCCCTCTTCCTCTGGGCTGCCTGGAGCCTGGCCAAGCGCCTGGGTGCGCGGGAACCCCTCTGGGCGCCCTTCCTGGCCGCCACGGGTCTGCTGGGCTTCCTCATGGGTCAGTTCCTCACTCTGGACGCCCTCTTCAGTGCCTTCCTCGTGGCGGGCATCGCCGCCTTCGTGGAGGCCGTGGCCCAGCGCCACGAGGGTCGCTCTGGCACCGCCTGGACCCTGGCCACGTTCACCCTGCTGGCGGCGGCCATGCTCACCAAGGGCCTGGCGGAAGTGATTCTCACCGGCGGCATCCTGGCCTTCTCACTGGCCTTCGCCTGGAAGGACACGACCCTACGCAAGGCCGTCCTGCGCACGGCCCTGGACCCCCTGGGCTGGGCCCTCTACCTGGTGCTGGTGGTGCCCTGGTTTTGGCTGGTGAACCGCGCCAACCCTGGCCACGCGCAGTTCTTCTTCATCCACGAGCACTTCACGCGCTTCCTCACCCATGAACACGCACGCCAGGGCTCCAATAACTGGCTGCTGGACAAGCTCTACTTCGTGGGTGTCCTGGCCCTGGGCCTGCTGCCCTGGCTCTCGGCCACCCTGGTGGCCCTGCGCCGCACCTGGACCTTCCTGAAGGGCCGGGGGCCCCAGTCCCAGGACCACCTGGCCCGCTGGAGCATCGCCATCGTGGCCCTCTCCTTTCTCTGGCCCCTGGTCTTCTTCAGCGCTTCCGGCTCCAAGCTGGCCCCCTACATCCTGCCCGCCATCGTGCCTCTGGCCGTGCTGGTCTGCCTCTTCGAACGGCAGGGCGAGGAGGCCAAGGCTCAGCGCCGCATGGGCTGGGAACTCATCGTCCTCGGGGCGCTCTTCCTCCTGGCTGCCACCCTCTTTCGCAAGGACCTGGGCGGCCTGGCCTGGATCTACGCCCTGGGCGCGGCCTTTGCCGGACTGGGCATCTGGGCCCAGGTGGGCAAGAGCCTCACGGCCCCCCGGCTCCGGGCGGCCCTCCCCGCGGCGCTGTGGCTGCTGGTCCTGGTGGCCCAATTTTCGGCGGGACCGGGCAAGACCGTGACGGATCTGGTGCGTCAGGCCCCTCCAGAGGTCCGCTGGATCAGCTATGGCACCTACTTCCAGGGCCTGCCCTTCTACGCCCGCACCCGGGTGGTGGTGGTGGAGGGCACGGGTGAACTGGCCTTCGGCCGTGAGCGCCTGGGCCGGGAGGAGCACCAGTGGTTCCAGGACGGGCCCACGGCCCTGGGGGACGCAGCCCAGCGCCTCCAGGCGGAGAATCCCGGCCGCCCTGTGCTGGTCCTGGCCAAGGCCTCGGACTGGAGGCGCCTGGACATCGACGAGCAGGGCCGCTGGGAGATCCTTGGACGGAATCCCATGGCGGTGATGGCGCGGCGGAGGTAGGTGGACTATTTCTTGACCGCTTCCTTCACGCCCGCAGCGCCTTCCTTGGCCCCCTTCGCCACGCCCTTGGCGGCGGTCTTGGCGCCCCGGCCCACGGCCTTACCACCTTCGGCGGCGGCATGACCCACGACCTTCCCGGCCTTGGCGGCCGCGTGGCCCACCTCTTTGGCACCCTCTTTCACGGCGTGGCCGACTTCCTTGGCGGCCTGCTTGATCTCCTCCTTGGGCCCTTCCCCCGCGCCTTCCATGGGGGCGGCCAGCAGCAGGAGGGAGAGGAGCGCGGGAGTCATGCCTCATTCTATCGCGCTGGGCGAGGAGGGCCCTTCCGGGCGAAGATGGGGGATGTCCGCAGCCCCGTCCCCCTCGCTGTTCCCGTCACGCATTGCGACTTGGCTGCGCGCGCACCTGCCGGAACTGCTCTTCGCCGCCCTGTTGCTGGCGGTGCTGCCCATGCGCGACCTCTGGGCCCCGGATGAGCCGGACTTCGCCCAGTGCGTGAAGGAGATGCGCCTGCGGGGAACCTGGCTGCTCCCCTATCTCAACGGCCTGCCTTACAGCGAGAAGCCCATCCTGTACTACTGGGTGATGAAGGCCTTCGCGCAGGTGCTCGACTTCCTGACCGGCGGCCTGGGCTTCACGCAAGGCGTGGCCGCCTGGGCCCTGCGCCTGCCCTCGGTGCTGACCGCCGTGGCCTTCCTGGCGGCCTTCCGCGCTTGGGCCCAGCGCTTCCTGGAGCCCCGCTGCGCCGAGCCCGCCGCCCTCATCCTCGCCACCACGCCCCTCTGGTTCTGGCAGAGCCAGTTCATCCAGATCGACCTCCTCTTCAGCGCCCTCCTTGCCTGGAGCTGGCTCTCCTGGCTCGGGGGATACCTCCTACTCAGGGCTGGAAAAGATCAACTGATCCAGCACGAAGACACGAAGACGCAAAGTGAAGCGAAGAAGGAATTCTATTTTGTGCCTTCGGGTCTTCGTGGTGGATCTGTAATTGAACGGGAATCTCGACGTTGGTTCCTGGGCGCTTATGTCTGGCTGGCGCTGGCGTTCTTGGCGAAGGGGCCTCTGGCGCCGGTGCTGTCGGTGCTGCTGATCGGCGTGTTCCTGGCCTGGCAGCGGGAATTGAAGATCTTGCGGCGCACTCAGATCCTCGCGGGGTTGGGGATCACGCTGGTGATCGTGGCGCCCTGGTATGTGGCGGCGGGGCTGAAGGGTGGGGCCCACTACGTCTACGAGCTGGTGATCCTCCAGAACTTCAACCGGGCCACCCACGCCTGGGACCACATCCAGCCCATGTACAAGTACGCCGAGTACATCCTCGGGGACTTCTTTCCCTGGGTGCTGCTGCTCCCGGCCCTGGCCCTGCATCTGCGCCGCACGAAGGGGCTGGCGGATCCGACCCGCCGCTTCCTGCTCCTGGCCTTCCTGGTGCCCTTCGCGTTCCTGAGCCTGGTGCAAAGCAAGCAGGGCAAGTACCTGCTCATGGCCTACCCCTTCCTGGCCCTGCTGCTGGCGGACTTCCTCCAGACCCTGGACGCGTCCCGCGCCCGGCGCCTGGGCAGCCTCCTGGCCGGGGGCCTGGCCATCCCCACGCTGGGACTGGCGGCCCTGGCGCTGGGCCTGGGCGGTGCCAAGCTCCAGGCCCAGGCCGCGCCGTTTCTGGGGCCCCTGCGGCTCATGGCTCTGGGGCTGGGCGCGGGCTGGCTGTTGCTCCTGCTGCAGGTCCGGCGGGGCAGGGGGACCGGCCTGGTGCCCGCTGCGGCCCTCGCGCTGGGCCTGCTCTATCTCACGGGGGGCACCTGGCTCTTCGCCCGCCTGGATCCGCCCAAGAGCTACCGCCGCTGGACAGCCGCTGTCCAACCGTTCATCCAGGGCCGTCCGGTCTTCTACTGGCAGACCATCCGCAGCGGGGTCATGGTCTACACCGATCATCTCATGCCCGAACTGCGGGATGCCAAGGCCCTGGAGGCCATGGCTCCCGAAGCCCGCCTGGTGGCCCAGCGCACGGAATGGGAGCAGGACGACCGGGGCCTGGACGCCGCAGTCCGGGCCCGCTTCGAGATCCTCCTCGCCGTACCCACAGGTGGAGGTGAGATCCTGTTGCTTAAGAAACGTCCCGCATCCAGTCCTCAGCCCAGTCCCCAGGAGGCCCCTTGAGCCCCAACGTAAAGGCCATTCCCCTCATCGTGCTTGGGGTGCTGCTCAACGCCGCCGCCCAGATCTGCCTGAAGAAGGGCCTCAACGCCGCCGGGGGCATGACGCTGGAGGTGGGACCGCTGTTCCGGCTGATGCTGGAGCCCTGGGTGCTGACGGGCCTGGCCTGCTACGCCGTGAGCGTGGTGGTGTGGCTGGGTGCCCTCTCGCTGGTGCAGGTGAATTACGCCTACCCCTTCCTGGCCCTGGGGTTCCTGGCCAACGCCCTCATGGCCCGCGCCTTTTTGGGCGAAGCCATGACCCCCATGCGCTGGGTGGCCCTCAGCGTCATCGTGCTGGGCGTGGGCCTGCAGGCCCTCAGTGGGCGCGGGAATTAAAAATTATTAACCGCAGAGGACGCAGAAGGCGCAGAGAAAAATTAATGGGACTGTGGTCTCTCCGTTCCTCCCTGTTCCTCACCCGTGAAACCCAAGCTCCTCTGCGTCCTCTGTGGTTAATCTTCTGTTCCAAGACCCCATTACCCAAACCCAAGCCGCTTCGAATGCTATCTTTGGGAACTTAAACTCAACCCAGTGCCCATGGTCCCAGCGCTAGAGGACGCACGATGCTGATCGACGAGGCGGTCCGGTTCCTGGCCCAGATCCCGCCCTTCCAGTTCCTGGAGGCGCCCCTGCTGCGGGAACTGGCGCAAAGCCTCACCCTGGAGTTCCACCCTCGGGGCACGGCCATCCTCCAGCAGGATGGGCCTCTGCCGGAGCACCTGCACATCATCCAGAAGGGGGTAGTTAAGATCACCCAGCGGGCCAAGGCGGCGGGCGCCGAGGACGTGGTCATCGACTACCGCGAGAAGGGGGAGATCTTCGGCCTGGTCTCGCTCATGGGTGGGGCCCAGCGAACCACCATCGTGGCGGTGCAGGACACCATCTGCTACCTGCTGCCCAAGGCGCGGCTCACGGAGTTGACCACCAGCCACCCGGCCATCTCCGAGTACCTGCTCCAGTTCCATCTCACCAAGTACCTGGACATGACCTCCCGGGAAATCCAGGGCAAGAGCCTCTTCCTGGGCGGCAGCGACCACCTGCTCTTCACCACCTCCGTGGGGGAGATCTGCCGGCACGCCAGCACCGTGGTGACGCCGGGCACCAGCATTCGCCAGGCGGCCAAGCGCATGGCCGAGGAACGCCAGAGTGCGGCCCTGGTCATCGGCGGGGGCGGCGGGCCCATCGGCATCCTCACGGACTCGGACCTGCGCACCAAGGTGGTGGCCCAGGGCCTCTCCGGGGATCTGCCGGTCTCCCAGGTGATGAGCCAACCGGTGGTCATGGTGGACGAGAAGGATCCCTGCTTCGAAGTGGTCCTCAAGATGCTCCAGGATGACATCCACCATGTGGCCGTTCTCCGCGAGGGGCTGCTCCACGGGGTGGTGACCAACCACGATTTCATGGTGCTCCAGGGCCGCAGTCCCCTGGCCTTTTCCGAGGACATTGAGCGCCAGACCAGCCTGGAGGGCTTGGCCCCGGTGTCGCAGAAGGCCCTCACCATCATCGGCGCCCTACTGCGGGAGGGGACCAAGGCCACCAACATCATCCGCATCATCTCGGAGCTGAACGACCGGGTGGTGCGCAAGGTGCTGGAACTGGCCGAGCAGGAGTTCGGGCCGCCACCCACGCCCTACTGCTGGCTGTGCCTGGGCAGTGAGGGGCGCAAGGAGCAGACCTTCCGCACGGATCAGGACAACGCCCTGGTCTACGCGGACGTGGAGGAATACCGGCAGGCCAAGGTCACGGACTACTTCCGGCGCTTCAGCGTCTACATGCGCAATGGCCTGGTGCGCTGCGGCTTCGAGGCCTGCCCCGCCAACTACATGGCCAGCAATCCCGACTGGTGCCAGCCCCTCTCAGCCTGGAAGCGCTACTTCAGCCGCTGGATCTCAGAGCCCTCGCCGGAGGCGGTGCTGAACTCCCTCATCTTCTTCGATCTGCGGCCCCTCTACGGGGAGGAATCCCTGGCCTGGGAGCTTCGGGAACACTACATCCGCCTCATCCCTGAATACCCGTCCTATCTGGGCTTCCTGGCCAACATGCTGGCCCGGAACCGCCCGCCCATCGGCTTCTTCGGGGGCGTGGCCGTGGAGCGCAGCGGCGAGCACAAGGATGGCCTCAACCTCAAGATCAAGGGCGTGGCCCCCCTGGTGGACATCGCCCGCTTCTTCTCGCTGGAGAAGGGCATCCGCCACGCCTCCACCATGGAGCGCCTGGAGGCTCTGCGGAGCACCACGTCCCTGGTGGCGGAGCAGGTGGACGAGCTGGTCCATGCCTTCGAATTCGTCACCCTGCTGCGGGTGCACCACCAGTTCAAGCAACTGGAGGCGGGCCAGCCCATCGACAACTTCATCCGTCTGGATTCGCTCAGCAACCTGGAGCGCCAGTCCCTCAAGAACGCCTTCCGCCTGATCATCAAGATCCAGGACCAGGTCATGGACCGCTACAAGTCCTTCATCCTCTGAGGCAGCGCATGGGTCTGGCGATGTGGTGGCAGGAGCGGCGGGGCGGGGGCGGCACCCAGGCCCTGGGCGCCCTCCGCTTCACGGTGCTGGACACGGAGCTGACGGGCCTCGACGAGCGACGGGATGACATCGTGTCCCTGGGCGCCCTCCACATGCAGGGGGGCCGCATCGAGCTGGGCGGGGCCTTCCAGGAACTGGTGAAGCCCAGCGCCACGCTGGACGGCCGTACCGTGGTCATTCATGGCATCACGCCCGAGCAGCTGGAAGCCAGTCCCCCCATCGCCACCGTGTTGACGGCCTTCAAGGCCTATTCGGCGAACACGGTGCTGCTGGGCCACTGCCTGGCCATCGACCTGGGGTTCCTCAACCGGGACGCCCGGCGCCTGAAGGTGGGAGCCTTCCGCCAGCCCGCGGTGGACACCCTGGCCCTGTACGGCTGGCTCCGCCACCGGGGCAGCGAGCACCCGACCTTCGCCCTGGAGACGGCCCACCTGAGCCTCTTCGACCTGGCTGCGGCCTTCGACATCCCCGTGGAAACGGCCCACACCGCCCTGGGTGACGCCTTCGTCACGGCCCAGCTCTTCCAGCGCCTCCTGCCCCTCCTGAAGGAAGCCGGTGTGGACACCCTCGCCAGCCTCCGCCGCGTGGGCGACCCCGATCAGGCCACCGCGAGTCTCAGCGCCAAGCCAGGACACGCGCATTTTTAGGTTCATAACGAAATCGGGTGAGCTGGCTTACCAGGGACGCCTCCCCTTTTCGGTTTCGGCTAGCGCAGGCCCTTCCGAGCTTCAGAGATGGTCGAATCGATTGGGGGTAAACTGGGCAGGGAGGGGTGGCCTATGAACTTGCCGCAACTGAAAAGCCACGGCCATACCGTCGAGGAATGGAAGACCTGGGAGGGGCGCTGGGAGCTGATCAACGGTGTGGCATATGACATGACACCTGGGCCTTCCGTGGAGCATCAGCGGGTGAGTTCCCGGCTTCACGCTGCCATTTTTCACGCTCTGGAGGAAGGAAAGCGAAGGGCGGGAAGTGGGGATTGTGAAGTGTTCGCGGCGCCCATCGACCTTTACCTTCCGGACCAGCAGAGCGTCTACCAGCCCGACCTCTTGATCGTGTGCGATCCCGCGAAGGTTGCCTTACACGGGATCGTCGGCGCCCCTGACTTGATCGTGGAGATCCTGAGCCCTTCGACTGCCAGCCGAGACAACATGAAGAAGCGTTGGGCTTATGCAGCAGCTGGTATCCCTGAATATCTGATCGTTGATCCCTCAGAACAAGTGGCGATGCTCCTGCGGCTAGAGGGTGGGCATTACCTGGATAGTGCTCCCATCGAATGGGGCGCTCTAATGGCGCTATTGGGCGGCAAGTTGTCCATCGCGCTGGGGTGATTCACCTGGCTCATTTATTTTGTTTCTGGCACAGAAAAAGGACGGGGCGCTTTCCCCCGTCCTTTTTCTATGCTGCGCGAATCCTAGTGCTTGGAGGCTGTCTCCGCCCCAAAGCCGGTCTGGCCCCGCACGTACTGGTCCTCGAAGGCTTCGATCTCCAGTTTGGCGCGCTCGCTGCCGTCCAGCTTGGAGAAGATGAAGGCCAGCCCGAAGGCGATGGGCATGGCGAAGAGGGCGGGCTGGGTGTAGGGGAAGAGGGCGGCCTTGAAGTGGATCACATCCACCCACACGGACTTGGAGAAGAGCACGAAGAGGAAGGCGGACACCAGACCACCGTAGCCGCCCCAGAGGGCGCCGCGGGTGGTGAGGCCCTTCCAATACATGGAGAGGATGAGCACCGGGAAGTTCGCCGCGGCGGCCACCCCGAAGGCGAGGCCCACCATGAAGGCGATGTTCTGCTTCTCGAAGAGGATGCCCAGGACGATGGCGATGAAGCCCAGGCAGATGGTGGCCACCTTGGAGACCTTGATCTCGGTGGTCTCCGAAGCCTTGCCCTTCATGATGACGCGGGCATAGAGGTCATGGGAGATGGCGGAGGCACCAGCCAAGGCCAGTCCCGAGACCACGGCCAGGATGGTGGCAAAGGCCACTGCGGCGAGGAAGCCCAGGAGGAGGTTGCCGCCCACGGCCTTGGCCAGATGCATGGCCACCATGTTGCCGCCGCCGATGAGGGCGCCCTTGATGTTGCCGCCCACAAAGAATTCACTGTTCTGGCCCACGATGATGATGCCCGTGAGGCCCAGCAGGAAGATGACGTTGAAGAAGTAGGACACGAAGCCCGAGGCGTAGAGCACGGACTTGCGGGCTTCCTTGGCGTTGGTGACGGTGAAGAACCGCATAAGGATGTGGGGCAGGCCGGCGGTGCCGAACATGAGGCCCAGGCCCAGGGAGATGGCCGTGACAGGATCCGCCAGGAGGCTGCCGGGATACATGAGCTTGGGGCCGAGCTTGTGAACGGCCTGGGCCTGCGCCACCACATTGGTGTAGGAGAAGCCGAAGCGGCTCATGGCCAGGATGGCCACCAGGGTGCCGCCCACCAGGAGCATGCAGGCCTTGATGATCTGCACCCAGGTGGTGGCGACCATGCCGCCGAAGATGACGTAGACCATCATGAGGATGCCCACGGCGAATATGGCAACCTTGTATTCCAGGCCGAAGAGCAACTTGATGAGCTGGCCGGCGCCCACCATCTGGGCCAGCAGGTAGAAGCAGACCACGGTCAGCGAGGAGATGGCCGCCATGGTGCGGACCTTGCCCTGGTCCAGGCGGTAGGCGGTGATGTCCGAGAAGGTGAAGCGGCCCAGGTTCCGCAGGCGCTCAGCCATGAGGAACAGGATGATGGGCCAGCCGGCGAAGAAGGCCAGCATGTAGATGTAGCCGTCATAGCCCTGGCCGTAGACCATGGCGCTGAGCCCCAGGAGGGTGGCCGCGGACATGTAGTCGCCCGCGATGGCCAGACCGTTCTGGAAGCCCGTGATGCCGCCGCCCGCCGTGTAGAAGTCGGAGGTGGACTTGGTGCGCCTGGACGCCCAGTAGGTGATGCCCATGGTGAGGCACACGAAGAGGCAGAACATGACAATGGCTGGCACGTTGATGGGCTGCTTCTCCATGGTCCCGCCCAGGGGTGGGCCCGCGTGGGCCAGGGTCGCCATGGTCGTGAGGGCAAAGAGGCCCAGGGTGGTGCCGATGCGCTTCAGACGGCCCATCACTTGTTCTCCTTCCAGGCATCCTTGATGAGCTCCTGGGTCAGGGAATCGAATTCCCCATTGGCGCGGTAGACGTACACGCCGGTGAGCACCCAGAAGAAGATGAACATGAACAGCTCCACCACGACTCCGATGGTCACCATGGAGCCTTGATGGATGGGCTGGCCCAGGAGGGCGGGCTTGAAGGCCACCACCAGGACGAAGCCGTAGAACATCGTCAGGACGATGAAGGCCAAGGTCCAGGCGAAGCGGCTCCGTTTGGAGACCAGCTCCTGGAACTTGGGATTGGAGCGCATGTGCTCGTACATCTCACTGCTCATGGCAGGGTCCCCTCCTGTAGGTGTAGAGACCTGTCCCGCCTGATGGGTGGACAGGTCTATCCCGGGTGAATTACAAAATTGAAAATGGAGCTTTGCGTCACATTACAAGAAAAGCGCCTTGGGGGGCAAGATTCCTCATTGCGGCAAAGGTCACAGATTGAAAGGGGCGAAAGTTGTCCTTGATTCATGGCAGGTGCGGGTTGACCGATACAAAAAGGGTGAACTGGCCAAGATTGCCCACCCCGTGACCCAGCCCCCAGCCCCTCCCCAGCCGCTGCCCCGGCTCCGCACCAGCCAGCTGGCCTTCGGTCTGGGGGGACTTCTCATCGTCCTGGTGGTGGTGGCCACCGTGGGCTCCATCCTGCTGCTGCGCCGGCGGGAGGTGGAGCTCTGGCGGAAGCAGATGAGTAGCCACTCCTTGGTTCTGGCGGAGCACGCCTTCCAAAACATGGCCACGGCCCACCTGGCCCTGGATGGTATTGCCGAGCGGGTGGAGGCGGCCCAGGTGGAGACACCCGCAGACCTGCGGCGACGCTTCAGCGGCGAGGATAGCTTCCACATGCTCCGGGAGCGCACGGCCGGCATGCCCCAGGTGGACGTGGCGACCATCGTGGCGGACAACGGGGACGTCATCAACTTCACCCGCAGCTATCCAGCCCCGGCCATCAACCTGGGGGATCGCGACTACTTCCAGGCTCGCCTGAAGGACCCCAACCTGGGCCAGTTCATCAGCGTGCCCGTGCGGAACAAGGGGAACGGGAAATGGGTCTTCTACATCAGCCACCGCCTTCAGAACCGGCAGGGCCAGTTCCTGGGCCTAGTGCTGGTGGGCTTCTCCGTGGACGTTTTCACCGACTTCTACCAGCGCTTCGGTTCGAACCTGGGCGAGGGCACCTCCATCACGCTCTATCGGGATGACTTCACACTGCTGACCCGGTGGCCCCGGGTGGAGGAGCAGATCGGGCAGAAGAACCTCGTGGGAACCGTCTATACCACGGTGGGGATCCAGGGCCGGAAGGAAGGCACGACCTATAGCAATGATAAACGCATGGTGGACGGCCACGCCGTGGCCCGGCTCGGCGCCGCCCGGGTGGTGGAGCGCTTCCCCCTCATTGTGAACATCACCCTCACCGAAGGCTTCTTCCTGGCCAACTGGCGGCACCTGGCCCAGCTCATCGTGGGCGTGGCCATCTGCAGCCTGCTCTTCATTCTGGCGGCCATGGCGGTGCTGCTGCGGGCCATCCGCCAGCGGGAGGCCGACATGACCCAGACCCTGGAGCTGAAGCAGGCCGCCGAGGCTGCCAATGCCGCCAAGTCCAGTTTCCTCGCCACCATGAGCCATGAGATCCGCACCCCCATGAACGGGGTGCTGGGCATGTCCGAGCTGTTGCTCCACACCCCGCTCACCCCCGAGCAGGACGAGTACGTGCAGACGGTGCTCGGCTCCGGGCGCCACCTGCTGGCCATCATCGACGAGATCCTGGACTTCTCGAAGATCGAGGCGGAGAAGATGCAGTTGGAGAGCGTGCCCTTCGATCCGGGGGCCCTGGTGGCGGACCTGGCGGCCCTCTACGCCGAGAACTGCCGCAAGAAGGGGCTCCAGCTGGAGACCTGGCTGGACCCGGAGCTGCCACCCTGGGTGTTGGGTGACCCCGGCAGACTGCGCCAAGTGCTGTCCAATTTCATCAGCAATGCCATCAAGTTCACGGAGTCGGGCACGGTGGCCATCTCCGCCACCCGCATCCTGGGTGCCCGGCTGCGCCTCGCCGTGAAGGATTCCGGTATCGGCATCACCGCGGAGGATCGGTCCAAGCTCTTCAGCCCCTTCGTCCAGGCGGATGGCACCATCACCCGCCGCTATGGGGGGACGGGCCTGGGCCTGGCCATCAGTCGGGGGCTGGTGGAACTGATGGGCGGCCAGATCGGTGTGGAGAGCCTGGCCGGGAAGGGCTCTGAGTTCTTCCTGGAGGCCGAGTTCCAACCCACGGCGGCGCCGCTCGCCAAGCCAAGTCCGATCGAGTCACCTGCGGCGCAGCTGGCCAGCCCTGCCCGCCGCATCCACATCCTCCTGGCCGAAGACAACCCCGTGAACCAGAAGCTGGCCGGGGCCCTCCTCACGAAGCTGGGCTGCACCTTCGTGCTGGCCAGCAACGGACTGGAAGCTGTCCAGGCTGTGACCAAGGGACACTATGACTTGGTTCTCATGGACTGCATGATGCCCGAGCTGGATGGCTACGAAGCCACCCGCCGTATCCGGCAGCGGGAACTGGAGTGGGGCCTGCCCCGCCTGCCCATCCTGGCCCTCACGGCCAACGCCACCAGCGAGGACGTGGCAAAATGCCAGGCTTCGGGCATGGACGACTTCCTTAGCAAGCCCTACACCACCAAGGCCCTGCGCGAGAAGATCGACCTGTGGTCCGGCTCAGCCGCAGACCCGACCCAGCACACCTGAACCCAGCTGTCCTTGGCTGTAGACGCCCCGGTCCAGCACCAGGCTGGTGACCAGGTTCACGGGTGTGACATCGAAGCTGGGATTCCAGGCGGGCATGTCTGCGGGGGCCCAGCGCCAGGCGCCATAGCCCCGTACCTCGGCGGGATCGCGAAGCTCGATGGGGATGGTGGCGCCGCTGGGGCAGGCCAGATCCACCGTGGAAAAGGGCGCTACGGGATGGAAGGGCACGCCGTGGTGCTTCGCCTGGACAGCCAGCCCGTAGGTGCCCACCTTGTTGGCGAAGTCGCCGTTGGCGGCCACGCGATCCGAGCCCACCAGCACCCGCTGCACCTTGCCGTCCCGCAGCAGAAGGGCCGCCATGCTGTCGGTGATGAGCGTGGCCGGAATGCCCAGGCGCTGCAGCTCCCAGGCTGTGAGGCGGCCCCCTTGCAGCAGGGGCCGGGTCTCGTCCGCATAGACGTGGATGTGCTTCCCCTGTTCGTGGGCCCGCCGGATGACCCCCAGAGCCGTGCCGATGCCTGCCGTGGCCAAGCCCCCGGTGTTGCAGTGGGTGAGCAGGCCTTCGCCGTCCTGGATGAGGGCCGCGCCGTGCTCGGCCATGCCTTCACAGAGGCGCACGTCCTCGGCGAAGATGGCCTGGGCTTCGGCCACGGGATTAGGGGTGCCCTTCATGCGGTCCATGGCCCACATGAGGTTCACGGCGGTGGGCCGCGCCGCCCGCAGGGCCGCACAGGCAGTGGCATACTCCGCAGCCGTGGCGCCCCGGTGCGCGTAGGTGGCCAGGCAGGCCGCCGCCGCCACGCCGATGAGCGGCGCTCCCCGCACTGCCAGCCGCTGGATGAGGGCGATCATGGCCTCCGGCGTGCTGCCGTCCAGCCAGACCTCCGCATCTGGCAGCTGCGTCTGGTCCAGCACCCAAAGCTTGCGGCCGTCGTGTTTCAGACCAAGGGATTCGAAGGCGTCCATGGGAAATGCTAACCCCATTCAGATGACCTTCGGCCCCAGCCTGGCGCGAAGAGCTCGAAGTTCCTGGAGGTCGGCTGTGGCCATGGGCTTGGCGCCGCCGAGGGTCTCGGCTTTCCAGAGGATGGTGGCCACTTGTTCCAGGCGCTCCATGCCACCTACGGCTTCCTCTAGGTGCGTGCCCCAGCACAGGCCGCCGTGCCGAGCCAGGATCAGGAGGCGGTGGGCGGGCAGGAAGGGCAGGAGGTTCGCCCCCATGGCGTCTGTACCGGGCAGGGCCATGGGCACGATGGGGATGCGGCCTGCGGCCAGAATCACCTCGGGCAGGCCATCGGCGGGCAGTTCCGCCAGCTCCGGCCGAGCCAGGGACCAGGCGATGGCCGTGGGGGGATGGGCGTGGACGATGGCCTTGGCCTCAGGCACGGCGCGGTACACCGCCAGATGCATGGCCCGCTCGCTGCTGGGGCGGCCCGAGAGGATCTCGCCCTCCAGGTTCAGGTAGGCCAGGTCCTCCAGCCGCACCTTGGCCTTGGGCACCCCACTGGGCGTCATGGCGATGAGGCCGTTGGGCAGGCGCAGGGAGAGGTTGCCATCGGAGGCCGCCAGCAGGCCCCCCGCGTGGAGCTGACGGCAGGCATCGAGGAGGCTTTGGAGGAGGGGATCGGACATGGCACCAGTGTAGAACATGGCCCGTGGGGCTGCCCCGGGTCTATGCTGGGCCATTCCTGGAGTCCCCATGCGCCTCTGCTCTCTGCTCCTCACGGGCCTGTTGGTCCCCACCCTGGCCCTGGCTGCCGAGAACCCCAAGGTGGCGGCCCTGGCCAAGGAGGGGCACTGGCTGGCAAGCGGCTGGGCCGCCCACGCCCCCATGCTGGGCAAGGCCGCGCCGAAGCTGGACCTGGATGGCTGGCTCAATGGCGAGGTGTCACCTGCGGCCATGCGGGGCAAGATCGTGGTGGTGGACTTCTGGGCCACCTGGTGCGGTCCTTGTCGAGCCTCGGTGCCGCACAACAATGTGCTGGCGAAAAAGTACGCCGACCGGGGCGTGGTGCTCTTTGGCGCCTGCGGCAGCGGGCGCGGCGAGGAGAAGATGGCCGAGGTCACCAAGGCCACGGGCCTGGCCTATCCCACCGCCCGTGTCGCCAAGGCCAGCACCAGTGCCTGGAACGTCCAGTGGTGGCCCACCTACGCCGTCATCGACCGCAGCGGCACTTTGCGGGCCATCGGCCTGAAGCCCGACTACGTAGAGCAGGTGATCGAGGCTCTGCTGGTGGAGCAGCCCTGGAAGTAGTCCTGGGCTAGGGCTTGGCTGCGCCTGACTTGCGGGGCTTTTGGGTCAGCAGGTACCGCTCCGCCTGGCGCAGATTCTCCCGCAACACCGGGTCGCCAGGCCGCAACGCCAGAGCAGCGCGGAAGTCGTCCCGGCTTTCTGCGTATTGCCCCAACTCAAACTGGGCCTTGCCCCGGCTCATCAAGGGCTCGACCTGGGCGGGTTCCAGGGCCAGCGACTGGGTGAGGGCGGTGCGGGCCTCGGCCCAGGCCTTCTTCTGGTTGAGGCAGCGGCCCAGGTTGTTCCAGGCGTAGGCCAGCTTGGGATCCTTCTCCACGGCGGCCCGCAGGTAGGCTTCGGCCTCCACGAGCTTGCCTTGGTGGGCCAGGGCGTCGCCTAGCCAGGCCTGGCCTGCGGCGTCGCCTGGGTATTTCTGGAGCCACTCTTCGGACCAGGCCAGCATGTCATCCCAGTCCTCGCCCATCTGGGCCTCGGAGCAGGCATTGGTGAAGCCAGCCAGGCCGCCCAGGCGGGCCACCTCCATGTAGGCGAAGGCAGCCTCCGCATGGCGGCCCAGTTGGCCGAGACCTTGGGCCCGGTAGAGACGGTAGATGCCCAATCGGGGACCGGATTTGGCCTCCAACTGCGGTTGCAGGGCCTCGCAGACCTCCACCAACCGAGCCCAGCGCCGGCTCCGGTTCAGGCTTTGGAGCCAGACGTCGTAGTGCTTTCCGCGGATGGAAGGGGTGGCGCTCTCGAACCAGTCCGCCAGTCCCGCCCAGTCTTTGGCCTTGAGCAGGGCCTCCATGGCGGCACTGAAGGCTTCGGCCGGTGCGGCCTGGACCTGGGCGGTTGGAGGAACCGGGGGCAGAGTATTGAAGAGCATTCGGCAATATTAACCCATCTCCCGATTCGGGGCAGGGGCCCCGAATCGGGAGCAGTGCGGGCTACTTCATCAAGTTCTGCCGCATCACCGCCTTCAGGGCCTCGGCCTCGGGATTGGGCGGGGTGCCGGTGGTGACGCCCGCCAGCTGCCCGGCCTTCTCGCTGAGCAGGAGGCCCAGCAGGCTTTCGATGAGGCTGCCACCGCCCTGGGCACCGCCGCCCATGTGGATCTTGGGGACGACGTCCACCTGGGACTTCTCGATGGCTTCGGCGAAGCGGCTCATGACCTGCTGCACCAGCTGGAACTGCGGGCCGCCGTAGGCGCGAACCTGTTCCTCGATGGCCATGGCCTGGGCGATGCCCACCCGGGCGGCCTGCTCGGCCTGGGCCTCGGCCATGACCTTGATGCGCTTGGCCTCGCCTTCGCCCATGAGGCGCACCTTCTCCGCCTCGGCGCCGGCCAGGGTCTGGATCTGGGCGGCCTGCTGCTGGGCCTTGGCGTACTCGGCCTTGCCGGTGTTGCTCTGCACCTCGATGCCGATGGCGGATTCCGTCAGCAGGGTCTGCTGCTTGGCGCGGGCCTCGGCCTCACGCAGCTCCCGCTCCTTCACGGCGGCGCTCTGCTGGCGGCCGTAGGTCTCCACCTGCTCGTCGGCGATCTGGCGGCTGCGCAGCTGCACGAGGATCTGTTCGATCTGCCCGCCGGGGGCGCCGCTGGTGGGCGTGCCGATGAGGACCTCCTGCAGCTCCAAGTTGTACTGGGCGAACTTCTCCTTCATCTGCGTGCCGCTCTGTTCCTGGATATTGCTGCGGTCCTGGATGAGCTGGATGAGGGTGCGCGTCTGGCCGATGTTCTTGAAGTAGGCGCTGACCATGGGATCCAGGGTCTGCTCCACCAGCTTCTTGATGTCGCCGAAGCGCTGGATGACCAGGGGGGCCTTGCGGTAGTCGATGTGCACCACCACCGAGAGGGGCAGGCTGGGCTCGAAGGCGTCCTTGGTGATGAGGCTGACTTCAGCCAGATTCTCATCGAACTTGTGGCTGCCCACCTCGCCCTTGCTCCACTTCAAAATGAAATTGGTGGTGGGCACCATGAGCACCTTGCCGGCGTAGGTGTTGAAGGCGTACTTGCCCGGCAGCAGGGGTTCGCTCCAGACGCCGCGGCTGCCCTTGGCCACCAGCTCGCCGTGGCGGTACTCCTGGCCGCTGATGTCGGCGCCGATCTCGCCGGTGTAGCTCACCACCACACCCACGGTGCCTACCTCCACCACGGTCTTGGGAATCAGCTCCACCGTGGCGAAGAGGCGGTTGATGTAATAGGTGCCTTCCACCAGCACCTGGTACTGGCGGCCACGACGGCCACCGGCCACCAGGAACTTGTCAGCGTCCTGGAAGTTGTTGTGGTACGAGCTGACCTGCTTCGTGTCCTCGCCCACGGTGAGGGCGATGATCTCACCGCTGGCCAGGGAAGGCCCGTCGTGGACGGTCACGATGCCCACGGCGTCGTCGGCGCCCCGGATGATGACCGGACGCCAGCCGGCCCGCTCGCTGATGATGGCGCTCATCTTCTGGAAGGTCTCCAGCTCGCTGCGGTCCAGTGGCAGGTAGTAGAGCTGGTCCTCGGTGAGCACCACGAACTGGGCCAGATTGATGGCGTACATGCCTTCGCGCAGGACCTGGCGCTGGGGGCCTTTCTCGCCGCCCCCCTGGATGAAGGACAAGAGGTCCTGGAAATCAGCCCCGTGGGCGTTGCTGGCCAGGGCCTGGGAGGGCGGCAGGTCCTTGCCGTCCCGGGCGAAGACGTAGCCGATCTTGCCCTGGGGGATGATTACCAAGGGCAGCTTGTGGATGCGGTACTGGAAGGGGGTCAGCAGGTGCCAGCCGCCCCGCAGCAGCTGGGGCTGGAAGCCCGCCTCGCCGCCCATGGCGATGAGGCCGGATTTCACGGAGCCCTTGCCGCTGATTAGCTTTTCCACAACGCCCACCCGGTTGTTCGGGATGTAGCGGATCCACTTGGAGAGCAATAGGAGGGTGAAGGCCAGGAGCAGCAGCGACAGGATGCTCAGGCCGGGATTTTCAGCGAACCACACGAGGTTCATGGTTACTCCAGGGGACGGGAAGGGGGGCGACCCGGGGCGCCGTCCCGCCCGGGTCGGAGTGGTTTTCCGCAGCCCTGCGCCCCGACTCCGGGGGGAGCGGGCGACTGGGAACCAGGGCGGAAAGAACCATACGAAGGCACAAAGAATAGGCAAAGGCTTCCCTGGCGCCGTGACGGCCGTCACCGATCCGCTAGGCTTGGATATGGACGAATGGATCGATTGGCTGAAGGAGCGCCTGGGCCGGCTGGTCTTGGTCGGCCTCCTGGCGATGGCGGGCTTCACCTGGTGGCAGGGCCGCGCCCTGGCTCAGCCCCCGGGGATCCTGGTCGCAGAGGAACCTCGGCAGACGGAGCCGGCTTCCCGCAGCACCTGGACCCGCCGGAACCATACCTTCACCCCCCTGGCGGACTTCACCCTGCGGGCCCGGGTGCTGAGCCGGGAGCGTTACCGGTTCGACCGGGCCGCCGAGCTCTCGCCGGTGGACTTCGTCCTGGGCTGGGGCCCCATGTCCGATACCCGGGTCCTGCAGAGCCTCTCCATCTCCCAGCGGGGGCGCTGGTATTTCTGGACGGCCACCCACCTGCCCATTCCTGCGGGGGAGGTCAGCTCCCACTCCGCGAACATGCACATGATCCCCGCCAGTCGCGTCGTGGAGAATAAGCTCTTGGCGGTGCGACCAGGTCAGCTCCTGGAGCTGCAGGGACAGCTCATCCGCGCCGACGGGTCCGATGGTTGGCACTGGGTCAGCAGCCTCAGCCGACTGGATACGGGGGACGGCTCCTGCGAGGTGATCTGGGTGGAATCCGTGCGGGCCACAGACCGCTGACATCACAACTGAGGTAGCCCCCGGGAAGGGGGGCGGATCCCCCTGCTAGACTCAGCGCCGACAGGCCTTTGCTGGCCTTGGAGTCCCATGTTTGACATCGAAGCCTCCCTCGACAGCCGCCTGCTGGCCCTGCCCCGGAACCGCCCCACGGTGGTGTTTCCTGAGGCCCTGGAGCCCCGCACCTTCGAGGCGGCCTGCCACTTGAGCCGCTTCATCCGGCCGGTCTTCCTGGCCTCCGAGGCCGAGCTGCGCGCCCTGGCGGCGCGGGATCTGAAACACCTGTCTGAGGACCGGGTGGCCTACACCCTGGCCGAGAGCGCCTTCGTGGTTCCCGCGGAGCGGCCTGACCTGGTGGAGTCTTTTGCCGCCGCCTGCCTGGCCTGGTGCCAGGAGCACGAGCGGCCCATGTGCATCGAGGAGGCCCGCGCCCTGGTCTCGGAGCCTGGCCGTTTCGGCATCTGGGCTGTGAAGCTGGGTCACGCGGACATGGTGGTGGGCGGCGCGAGCCACGAGGCCAAGGCCTTTTTCCGGCCCATGGTGGAGCTGCTGGCCCAGCGCAGCGTCTGCTGCGAGGCTGGCGTCTTCGTGCTGCCCGACGAGCATCCCGAGGAGGTCTACCCCCATAACATCGTGGTCTTCGGCGATGTGGGCGTGAACGCCACAATGAGCCCCCGCACCCTGGCGGAGGTGGCTGTGGGCACCTGCGCCGTGGCCCGGGACCTCATCCCCGAGGACGTCCTGCCTGAGATCCGCTGCGCCATGGTGTCTTACTCCAACCGCGGCAGCGACGAAGGTCCTTCGCCACAGCTGGTGCGGGAGGCCGCGGACCTGGTGCCCGCCATCCTTGCGGAGCGGGTCAAGCACGCCCAGCGCTACGCCAGCATCCGCATCCGGGGCGAGGTGAAGGTGAGCGTGGCCCTGTCCCGGCGCTCCGCGGGCCTCTACCACGCCGAGGATCTGCCCTGGGAGGGCGGCGTCAACGTCATCGTCTGTCCCAACCTGGACATGGGGAACCTGCTCTACAGCCTCTACGGCACGCGCTTCCCCGGCGCCCGCAAATTCCCGGTGATGTTCGGGCTCTGGTTCCAGGGCGTGGACCTGCCCATGGACTGCACCCCCGAGGACATCCGCTTGGCGGTGAAGGCCTCGGTCATGCGCCTGCACCACTACGGCGAATGGCAGCGCACCCCCAAGGACACCTTCTTCCGCCGCCACCGGGTGCTGGTGCTGAACCCCGGCTCCACCTCCACCAAGACCTCGCTCTTCGAAGGCGACGAGGAGCGCTTCACGGAGGAGATCCAGCATCCTGCTGAGGCCCTCAAGGCCTTCGAGGGCCAGCCCATCACCGGGCAGTTTGGCTTCCGCAAGGACGCGGTCCTCGCCTTCCTGGCGGAAAAGGGCTTCCAGCTGGAGGATCTGGATGCCGTGGCCGGGCGGGGCGGGCTGTTGCGGCCCATCCCCCACGGCACCTGGAACGTGGGGCCCGCCATGCTGGCAGATCTGCGGGCCGGGCAGCGCGGGGAGCACGCCTCCAACCTGGGGGCCCTCATCGCCGCGGAACTGGTGGCGGGCACGGGCAAGCCCGCCTACATCGTAGATCCGGTGGTGGTGGACGAGGCCGCGCCCAAGGTGAAGATCTCAGGCCTGAAGGAGCTGCCCCGGCGCATCATCAGCCACGCCCTGAATCAGATCGCCACGGCCCGGCGCTACGCGGAGGAGCACGAGACCTTCTATGAGCGAATCAATGTCATCGTCAGCCACATGGGCGGCGGCATCACCGTGGGCGCCCACTGCCGAGGCCGCTACATCGACGTGAACAACGGCCTGGACGGCGAAGGCCCCTTCTCACCCCAACGCACCGGCAGCCTGCCCCCGGGCCAACTCATTGAGCTCTGCTTCTCGGGCAAGTACACCCAGGCCGAGCTGAAGCTCCTCAACAAGGGGCGAGGCGGCCTCCTGAACCTGCTGGGCACTGCGGACCTGCGCGAGGTTGAGCGCCGTGTGGCGGCCGGAGACCCGGAAGCAAGCTTGGTCTATGACGGCATGGTCTATCAGATCGCCAAGGGCATCACGGCCCTGGCTCCCGCCTTCGAAGGTGAACCCACCGACGCCATCCTCCTCACCGGAGGCATGGCCCGCTCCGCCAAGCTGGTGGACGAACTGCGCCGCCTCACCGCAGCGCTCGGCTGCCCCGTGGTGGTCTACCCCGGCGAGAACGAAATGGCCGCCCTCGCCAAGGGCGCCCTGCGCGTGCTCAGTGGCCGCGAAATAGCCCAGGACTATCCGCCGCAGGGATGAATCCGCGAAGGGTTTACCGTAAAAAAACGGAACCGTAAAAGGCGCGAAAGGGCGCTAAAGGGCGCTAAAGGGGCAGGGCTGCTTGGGAATTTACCTCAAAGCCGGAAAGATAATTGGCCACAAAGAACACAAAAAACACAAAGAACACAAAGAACCCAGGGGCATTTCTTTGTGCCCTCTGTGTTTTTTGTGGTTAAAGCTGTTCTTTGTGGTTTCTAGTTTTCGATGAAGGTGGCGAACTCGGAAACTGGCGCGCGCTCGGTGACGAGGCTGTTCTCCACGGCGTCGGGATCGGCGTAGCCCAGGGCCATGCCGCAGACGAGCATCTGGTCGGGGGTGAAGTTGAGTTCCTCGCCGATGACTTTGTGGAACTGGGTGAAGGCCGCCTGGGGGCAGGTGTGCAGGCCCCGGGCCCGGGCGGCGATCATGATGTTCTCCAGGAACATGCCGTAGTCCAGCCAGCTGCCCGCCTGCATGGCGCGGTCGATGCTGAAGATGAGACCCACCGGGGCGTCGAAGAAGCGGTAATTGCGGCCGTGCTGTTGCTGCATGCGGTCCTTGTCGGTCTTGGCGATGCCCAGCAGGCCGTAGAGATCCCAGCCCACCTTGCGGCGGCGCTCGATGTAGGGCGAGGCCCAGGTCTTCGGGTAGTAGGAATACTCCTCCACATGCGTGGCCAGCTCCTCGGGGTTGGCGTAGATGGCGCTGATGCGATCTGACAGGCGCTGGCGGGCCGCGCCTGTGAGTACGTGCACCTGCCAGGGCTGGGTATTGGTGCCCGAAGGGGCGCGCGAGGCCACCCGCAGGATGTCTTCAATGGTGGTGCGGGGGATGGGCGTGGGCAGGAAGGCCCGCATGGAGTGGCGACTGGTGATGGCCGCATCCACGGCGGCGGCCTCGGCGGGGCTGGGCTGTTCGAAGGGGTTCATGGGTGGTCCTTTTCGACTTAGGGGCTACTGATTTTGAACCGCAGAGGACGCAGAGGGCGCAGAGAATAAAGGGAAGCTGGCCTTGATTCATTGATGATTGTCGTACCTCGCAGAGCCAAGACCTGTCCCCGATTGCGTTTCTCCCTCTGCGCCCTCTGTGGATGATTTTGTTCTTTTTTTCTTGGCGTCTTAGTGTCTTCGTGGTGGATCAGTTGTTAGGCCAGCAGGGCCGCCAGGGCGATGGAGCTGAGCTTGGTCTTGGCGCTGTCCCCACGGCTGCTGAGGACGCAGGGCACGCGGGCACCGGCCACCACGGCGGCCACTTCAGCGCCGCCCAGCTTGGTGCCGGCCTTGTAGAAGGTGTTGCCCGCTTCCAGGAAGGGGAAGAGCAGGCAGTCCGCGTCGCCGGCCACGGGGCCGCCCATGCCCTTGATGCGGGCGGATTCGGGATCAAGGGCGCCGTCCAGAGCCATGGGACCGTCCACCAGGGCCCCCTTGATCTGGCCCCGCTCAGCCATCTTCGACATGAGGGCGGCCTCCGCGCTGGAGCGCAGCTTGGGCATGACCACTTCCGAAGCTGACAGCACGGCCACCTTGGGGAGCGTAATGCCCAGGGCCTGAGCCGTCCTCACCAGTGAGGCCAGGATGGCCAGCTTCTCCTTGAGGTCCGGCTCGGGGATGATGGCTACGTCGCCCGCGATGATGAGCTTGGGGTGGCCCGGGTGCTCCATGACGGTCACGTGGTTGAGGATGGCCCCAGGCTCCAGCAGGCCCTGTTCCTTGTTCAGGATCGCCCGCATGTATTTGTCCGTGCTGAGGAGGCCCTTCATGAGCAGGTCCGCCTCGCCGCTGCGGATGAGGCCCACGGCTTTGGCGGCGGCCTCGGAATCCGAAGCCGCGTGGATGAAGCAGAATCGCTCTGGAGGCAGGGCCAGCTCCTGGCAGACCTGGCGCATGGTGGGCTCGTCGCCCACGAGGAGAGCCTCCACCAGGCCTGCCTCCACGGCGGCGTTCACGCCTTCCAGGGTGTGCGCATCGTTGGCCCAGGCCACGGCCAGCCGCTTGCGCGGGCGGTCCTGCACCGCGCGGAGGAGGTCGTCGAGGGTCTTGATGGCCATGGCTGCTCCGGTGCAGAAGCGCTCCAAACGCTTCCGCCAGGAGGGTAGCATTGTCCCATGGCCGTCTCAGTGAGCTTCCGCACATACCTCCTGGAGCAGTTGGGGCAGGTTCGCCCCATCAGCAGCCGCGCCATGTTCGGTGGTATGGCCTTCTTCGCCGAGGGGCTGACCTTCGCCCTGGTGGCCGATGACACCCTTTATTTCAAAGTGGATGACGGCAACCGCCCAGACTTCGTGGCCGCAGGTATGGGGCCCTTCCTGCCCTTTGGCGATCCGGACAAGCCCATGCAGTACTACCAGCTACCCGAGGAGGTCCTGGAGGACAGCGATGAGCTGACCCAGTGGATGGCCAAGGCCATTGCGGTGGCGCAGCGGGCCAAAGCCAAGGCAAAGCCCAAGGCCAAACCCAAGGCCAAATTAGCCCCCAGGAAAAAGGCCTCCAAGTGAGCGCTCCATACCAAATCATCCGTCCCGCGGTTCTGGGCGACGCCGCCCTCCTGGCGGACCTGGGCGTCCGCACGTTCCGCGAGACTTTCGAGGACCAGGTCACCCCCGCGAACCTCCAACTCTTCCTGGATTCGGCCTATGGCGAGGCGCTGCAGCAGGCCGAGTTGGCTGACCCCACCCGTCCGGGCCTGGTGCTTGAACTGGCTGGCCGCCCTGTTGGATTCGCCCAGCTGCGCCTGGGGCACCAGGAGCCCTGCGTGACCGGAACGCGTCCTGTGGAGCTGCAGCGCATCTACGTGTTGCGGGAGGCCCAGGGCCATCGCTGTGGTGCGGCCCTCATGGCCGCGGCCATGGACCTGGCCCGAGGCTGGGGCGCGGACCAGATTTGGCTGGGCGTCTGGGAGCACAACGCCAAGGCCCTGGCCTTCTATGCCCGCTGGGGCTTCCGCGAGGTCGGCGAGCACCACTTCACCATCGGCGACCAGGTGGACCGGGATCTCGTCCTCGCGAAGGATCTGGCTTGAACCTGGTGGTGCTGCTACCCAAGGACCTGGTGGCCCCGGACCGGGCGCGCCTGGTGGGTCGCCGTCTGGCCCATGTGCGCGAGGTGTACCGGGCTGGAGTGGGGAAGGAACTCAGCGTGGGGCTTCTCGGCGGCGCCATGGGGCGCGGCACTGTGCTGAGCCTTGACGCAGAGGCCCTGGAAATGGCCCTGGTGCTGGATCAGGAACCGCCCCCCAAGCTGCCCCTGACGCTGGTCATCGCCGTCCCCCGGCCCAAGGTGCTGAACCGCGTGGTGGCCGCCGCCACCAGCCTGGGCGCGGCCCGCATCATCCTGCTGAACGCCTGGAAGGTGGAGAAGGCCTACTGGGCCAGCCCCCGCATGGGGCCGGAATACCTCCGCGAGCAGATGCTTCTAGGCTTGGAGCAGGCCAAGGACACGGTGCTGCCGGAGCTGCGCCTGGCGCGGCTTTTCCGGCCCTTTGTGGAGGATGAGCTGCCCGCGCTGATCGGGGCGGGGCGGGCCCTGGTGGCCCATCCCGGCGCAGGCGGTGAGTCCGGCCTGCGCGGGGAGCCCCTGACCCTGGCCATCGGCCCCGAGGGGGGCTGGATCGAGGCGGAGCTGCTGAGCCTCTACCGCGCGGGCCTGCGCCCCCTGGACCTGGGGCCCCGCATCCTTCGCACGGAAACGGCCCTGGCGACCCTGGTGGGTCGGCTTTTCTAGAATCAGGCCAGGAATAATCCAGCCCAAGGCCTCATAAGAATTAGTCATGGGGCGAGGTTGGAAGTTCTTCACCACTAGGTCCCCCGGCTCCGGGAGTGGGCCCCGGGGCGGGCCTGTCGAATCATCGTGAAACGAGGTATATTCCTGTACCCGTCTCCGGAGTCTTTGATGCTGAGCTTGCATACCACTGCCCTGCTCCTCGTGGCCTGCGCCCTGGTGGCCCAGGAGCGTGCCCCCCGCTTCGTGAGCGCCCCGGATGTACGCGGCGACCAGGTGGTCTTCACCTGGGAGGATGACCTTTGGCTCGGTTCCCTGAAGGGTGGCCCCGCGCGGCGCCTCACCACCCACCCAGGCCTGGAGACCTCCGCCCGCTTCAGCCCGGACGGCAAGTGGATCGCCTTCAGCGCCCAGTACGACGGCGCCACCCAGGTCTACCTGATGCCCGCCGGTGGCGGCGTGCCCCGGCGCCTCACCTGGTGCGGCTTCGCCACCGTGCAGGGCTGGACCCCGGACAGCCAGAAGGTGGTGTTCAAGGCCATCGGTGACCACAGCTTCCGGCCCGTGGAGCAGCTCTTCACTGTGGACTTGGCGGGTCATGAGCCCGAGCGCTTGGCCGTACCCCGGGGCGTCCAGGGCAGCCTGGCCCCGGACGGGGAGCGGCTCGCCTACAGCACCAAGGGGCGGCTGGAGTACTACTGGAAGCGCTACAAGGGGGGCCAGCACCAGGACCTCTGGCTGGCGGACCTGAAGCGCGGGACCTATGTGCAGCTCACGGACTTCGTGGGGCGCAATGGGGCCCCCATCTGGGCCCAGGGCAAGGTGCTCTTCGAATCGGACCGCGGCAGCAACGGCCTCACGGACCTCTACTCGGTGGATCCCGCCACCAAGGCCGTGGAGCGGCTCACGAACGTGAAGGACTTCGATGTGCAGCAGCCCAGCACCGATGGCCGCACCGTGGTCTTCGTACAGGGGGGCCACCTGCAGGCCCTGGACCTGGGCAACCGGACCGTCACTCCGGTGCCCATCACCACGGCGAGTGATGGGTGGAAGGCCGCACCCCGCACCCTCAACCCCAAGGACTGGATCCAATCCATGAGTCTCGTGGGCACCACGGCGGTCTTCGAGGCCCGGGGGGATGTGTTCCTGGTGCCTAGCGACGCCACCCAGGCCACCCGGAACCTCACCAAGACGCCGGGCGTGCGCGAGCGCTTTCCCCGCCTCTCGCCAGACGGCAAGCGGGTGGCCTACCTCAGCGATGCCAACGGCGACTACGACCTCTACGTGCAGGCCCTGGACGGCGCTCCCGAGCGCCTGGCCACGGGCCTGAAGACGGCCCTCTACCACCTGGAGTGGAGCCCGGACGGCACCAAGCTGCTCTTTGGCGACAAGAGCTTCGCCCTCTATGTGATGGATGTGGCCAACCGGAAGCTCACCAAGATCGATGAATCCCACGAACTGAAGAACGACCAGTTCACCTGGGAGGCCAGCGACTATGCCTGGGCTCCGGACTCCAACTGGATCGCCTACAGCTTCGTGGAACCCAGCCACAACAGCCGCATCCACCTCTACAATCTGGCCACCAAGCAGAAGGTCAGCCTCACGGATGGCTTCTTCGACTGCCTGAACCCCCGCTTCGACCTGGATGGCAGCACCCTCTATTTCCTCAGCTACAGCAACTTCCACACGCGGCTGGACCCCAGCCAGGACAACCATATCCAGCCTTCCCCCGTGGAGGTGATGGCCGTGAAGCTCCGTGCCGGCGAGGACAAGCTCGGCGCCTCCAGTGCCGCCAGCGCCTTCCGCATCGACCTCGCGGGCCTGGCGGAGCGCGTCGCCCCCCTGCCCGTGAAGGCGGGCAACTACTTCCACCTCAAGGCCGGCAAGGGCCTTGTGGGCTGGGACGAGGTGGACGGCTGGGACGACAGTGTGGTGGAGGAACTCTACGGGCCCCGCGGCGCGGAAAAGTGGAAGCTGCACCTCTACGATCCTGCCGCCAAGAAGGACAAGGAGGCGGTGCTCGCCGAACCCATCAGCGATTGGACCTTCGACACCGCAGGGCGGCGACTGCTCCTCCGCAAGGGTGGCACCTACTTCACGGGGGAGGCTGCCGCGGTGTTCACGTCCAAGGTCCTGCCCGAGAAGCTGGACTTGGAGCGCATGACCATGACCGCCGCGCCTCGGGAGGAGTGGACGCAAATTTTCGAGGACACCTGGCGCTGGTATCGCGACTTCTTCTACGACAAGGATATGAACGGCAACAACTGGGAGGCCATCGGTGCCAAGTTCCGGGCCTGGCTGCCGGACCTGAACACGCGGCAGGAGCTGAACTGGCTCCTGAGCCAGATGGTGGGCGAGCTGAGCGCCAGCCACACCTATGTGGGCGGCGGCGACAACGGCCCTGGCCGCCCGGCGCCCAGCCCCACGTACACGGGCCTGCTGGGGGCGGACCTCCGCGCCGAGCAGGGGCACTACCGCTTCGCGACCGTCTATGGCCCCACCGCCTACGCCCGGGACCTCAAGGCGCCCCTGGCGGACCCTGAGCCCAAGGTGAAGGAGGGCGAGTATCTCCTGGCCATCGATGGCCAGCCCCTGTCGGCTCCCGATGCCATCGGGGCCCGGCTGCAGGTGGTCAAGGGCCAGAAGCTGCGCCTCACGGTGAACAGCAAGCCCAGCCTGGAAGGCGCCCGCAGCGTGGAGGTGGAGCCCGTGGCCAACGACTGGAACCTGCGTTACGAGCACTGGATCGCCGACAACATCGCCGCCGTGGACAAGGCCTCGGGGGGCCAGCTGGGCTACATGCACCTCACGGCCATGGGGGACCAGAACATCGGCCAGTTCGACAAGTACTGGCGCGCCTTCCGCTACAAGAAGGGCCTTGTCATCGATGTGCGCGGCAATGGAGGCGGCTGGACCGAGTATTTCATGATCGACAAGCTGGAGCGCAAGCAGGTGGGCTTCAACGTCATGCGCGGCATGGCCCCCTTCCGCTACCCCAACACCGCCTCGGATGGCCGCTACGTCTTCCTCACCAACGAGCAGAACGGCAGCGACGGCGAAGCCTTCCTGTCCCACGTGAAGGCCCGGAACCTGGGCACCATCGTGGGCATGCCCAGCTGGGGTGGCCTGGTGGGCATCATCAACACCCAGTTCACTCTGGATGGCGGCACCGTGGAGCAGAGCAACAACGCCTTCTACGGCCGCGAAGGCCAGTGGTGGGTGGAGAACCACGGTGCCGAGCCAGATATTGCCGTGGAGAACGACCCCGCTAGCCAGCTGCAGGGCCATGACCGGCAGTTGGAAGTGGGCGTCGAGACCCTCCTCAAGCAGCTCAAGGAGCACCCGACCCCAGCCTTCCCGCCCGTGCCCGCCTATCCCAAGCGGTAGGGCGCACCGTTTAAACGTCCCCAGGGGAACTCAGCGCGGCTGGGGCAGAACCGGCATGAGAGGTATTGAGGCCGCGCTGAGTTAGAAGAAAAGCTGATCAACACCAAGGCACTCTGAAAGGCAGAAAATCTAGGCTGGCCACGCATTGCTTTGGGCCCTTTGTGGCCTTTGTGGCGAATTCCTTTTCCGCTTTTAGCACCATCCACGCTGCTTTCGCGGTTCCAGTTCTGAGGCTGAGCGGCTGGCGGTTTCGTTCTCTGCCTCTGCGGTTGATTGCTTTTCCGAAGCGTTCTCGCCCCCATTCGGCGAGTGAAGACTCCCCAGATCCGCGCTTCAGAAGGCAACCGCGTAGTCCCCGTCCCGCATGAGGGCCACGGTGCTGCCATCGGCCATGGCCAGGTTCACGCTCTGCACGTGTACGTCGGGCTGGGTCTCGGGGACATAGACGCGGTCGATGTGGATGACGGCCTCGGGGCCGGAGAACTGGCCGGGGCCCACCTGGCCGCCGAAGTGGTCGCTGCGGCCGAAGGCGAGGTGCAGGCCCAGCTTTTCATCCAGGAGGATCTCGCCGATGGGCTTGAGGCCAAAGGCCGCCAGCACGCCCAGCCCCAGTTCCGCCAGGTTGCCATAGGCGGGCTCGGCGGCCAGGTGCGCGGCCTCCTCCTCTGATCTCGGTCCCTCGCTGAGCACGGCCACGGCCACGTTCTGCTCGATGCGATAGCGCACGATCTCGGTGCCGAATTGCACTGGCATGATGCCCTGGCTGCGGCTGGGATCGCCGGGGCGTTCCCCCTCGTAGGGCACGATGTAGGCTTCGCCCGAGGGCAAGTTGCCCGCCACGCCGGGCCTGGGCAGCAAGCCGCCGGAGGCGTGGCCCGTCCGGTGCCGCAAGTCCAGGTGCAGGTCGCAGGGGCCCGCCGGGGTCAGGAAGCCGAAGTCCGCGCCCTCGGCCCGGTCCAGCAGGTCTTTGAGCAACTCCACCCGCCGGTTCACCTCCGTATAGTCCAGGCGCAAAGCAGGGATCATGTCCGCGCGGAAGCCCGGCATGGTGGCAGCGCGGATGGGGAAGGACTTGGCCGCCAGCTTCAGAGGGGCCGTGGCGGAGAACTTGGTCAGGGCGATGAGGATGGGGTGCTGGGCGTAGAGCTCCGCGAAGCTGATGGAGCAGGCCGGATCCAGGTCCTCAGCGGAGGGCAGGGGGCCTCCTTCGTGGAGCCAGGCCCGCGCGGGCAGGTCGCCGTTGTTGGTGTGGACGTTCGGATAGAGCACCAGGTGCGTGGCGCGGCCCAGGGCTGGGGCCAGGGCCGAGAGCTGAACCACCCAATCTGCGGCCATGACCCGGCGCGCAGCCCAGGCCGTGTCGTCCTGCACGTGGGCGTCCGGCAGATCCACGAGGATCGCCACATCCCCCTCACCCGGTTGGGGCTGGAACACCCGCTGGACCAGGGCCAGAAGCTCGGAACCACTCAGTTCTTCAGTCATATTGAGTCCTCGATTGCTAATGAAAAAAGATAACCACCAAGACACCAAACAGGCCACCAAGAGAACTTCTTCCTTGGTGTCTTGGTGTTGATCAGTATTGCTTTCCGGGCCTCAGGACTGACCTATCCCAGGAACAACCGGTACGCCGGGTTCTCGCCCTCGTCCACCCAGGCGTAGCCGAGGTTGTCGAGGTAGGCCTGGAACTCGGCGTGATCTTCGGGGGGGACCTGGATGCCTGCCAGGACTCGGCCATAGTCGGCGCCATGGTTGCGGTAGTGGAAGAGGCTGATGTTCCAGCCGCCGCTCATGTGGTCGAGAAAGCGCAGCAGGGCGCCGGGGCGC
This sequence comes from uncultured Holophagaceae bacterium, assembly GCA_903913215.1. GTDB lineage: Bacteria > Acidobacteriota > Holophagae > Holophagales > Holophagaceae > Geothrix. Next base: position 10,765 of record CAIWKE010000003.1, on the reverse strand, counting down.
TCTGGGAACTCGAAGCGCAACACGCGCTCATGGCTGACGGCAGGCGCCCGGCCCCCCACCAGGTGGCGGATGTGCAGCTTGGCCATTTCGTTGTCGCTGAGATCCTGGGCCTCCAGGCCGTCGGAGCGGAGGTCTTCCAGCAGTTGGTGGGTCTCCTGGGCGCTGGTGACCTGGACTCCCACGAAGATGTGGGCCCGCTCCGGGTCCGAAAAGCGGTAGTTGAACTCGGTGATGGAGCGGCGGCCGATGCGCTCGCAGAAGGCCCGGAAGCTGCCGGGCCGCTCGGGGATGGTGACGGCCAGGATGGCCTCCCGGCGCTCGCCCAGTTCAGCCCGTTCGGCCACGAAGCGCAGGCGGTCGAAGTTGGTGTTGGCCCCCGAGAGGATGGCCACCAGGGCGCCGGGTTTCGGGCGCTCGGGGTGCTGGGCCGCCCAGGCCTTGAGACCTGCTACGGCCAGGGCCCCGGCGGGCTCCAGGATGGAGCGGTTCTCCTCGAAGACATCCTTGATGGCGGCGCAGATCTCGTCCGTGCTCACCAGCACCACTTCGTCCACGTGCTGGCGGCAGAGCTCGAAGGTGTGTTCGCCCACCTGACTCACGGCCACGCCATCGGCGAAGAGGCCCACCGAGTCCAGCTTCACGCGGTGCCCGGCCGCCAAGGAGCGGGCCATGGCGTCGGCGTCCACGGGCTCAACGCCGATGATGCGGATGCCGGGGCAGAGGCGCTTGAGGTAGCCCGCGATGCCTGCGATGAGGCCGCCGCCGCCCACTGGCACGAAGACCGCCTCCATGCCCCGGGGCATCTGGCGGAGCAGCTCCATGCCGATGGTGCCCTGGCCCGCGATGACATCCAGGTCGTCGTAGGGGTGGATGTAGGTGGCGCCACCCTCCCGCTGGAGGGCCTGGGAGTGGGCGAAGGCCCCCTCGAAGGTGTCCCCGTGGAGCACCACCTCCGCGCCCCGGGCCCGCACGGCTTCGACCTTGATGCTGGGGGTGGTCACGGGCATGACGATGGTGGCCCGGCAGCCCAGATGCTGGGCCGCCAGTGCCACGCCCTGGGCGTGGTTGCCCGCCGAGGCCGCGATGACGCCGCGCTGCCGGGCGGCTTCGTCCAGGTTGGCGATCTTGTTGTAGGCGCCCCGGAGCTTGAAGGAGAAGACCGGCTGCAGGTCCTCCCGCTTGAAGCAGACCTGCTCCCCCAGGCGCGCCGTCAGCTGCCGGGCGGGTTCCAGAGGCGACTCGATGGCCACGTCGTAGACCAGGGCCGTGAGGATGCGGTCCAGCAGGTCCCGGGAGGGGGCGGTTTCAGCGGAAACGAGGACTTCAGGCGACATGGAGACTCCGGGAGCAGCACGAAAAACCCCCCGACCTGTGGGTGCGGGGGGCGGCATGGAAGCGGTCAGAACCCGTCCTAGCCCCCGTGGGGGATGCTAATCATGGAAATGAAAACGGGGCAGCAGTACATGAAAACAACCTAGCACCGCCGCAGCCTGCCCACAAGCCGCCCTGGCAATGGCAGACTGAACTCATGCCGATGGTGTTCCCCCACCCGATCTTTTTACCCTGCAAATCCGCGCAGCGGATTTGCAGGAGGCCGCGCCCATGGTGAAGCGCAAGGGGGGCTGGCTGCGGCGCATCTTGAAGGGGCTGGCCTGGGCTCTGGGCGGATTCCTGGCCCTCAACGTCATGCTGGTGCTGACCTTCCGCTTCGTGCCAGTGCCGGTCTCGGGGCTCATGATCCAGCGGCGGGTGGAGGCCTGGGGTTCAGACAAGCCCTACCAGTCCCACCACACCTGGGTGCCCCTGGAGGAGATCTCCCCCAGCCTGGGCGCGGCGGTCATTGCCGCCGAGGACCAGAATTTCGCGGACCACTTCGGCTTCGACTGGCAGGCCATCGAGAAGGCCGTTCAGCACAACGAGAAGAGCCGCCGGAAGCGGGGCGCCTCCACGGTCTCCCAGCAGACGGCCAAGAACCTCTTCCTGTGGAACAGCCGCTCCTGGACCCGCAAGGGCCTGGAGGCCTGGTTCACCCTCCTCATCGAGGTGGGCTGGTCCAAGAAGCGGATCCTGGAGGTCTACCTCAACATCGTGGAGTTCGGTGATGGCGTCTACGGTGCCGAGGCCGCGGCCCGCACCAGCTTTGGCAAGTCCGCCAAGCGCCTGACGCCATCGGAGGCCGCCCTCCTGGCCGCCGTGCTGCCCAATCCCCGGAAATTCCACGCGGCGGCCCCCAGCGAGTACATCCGCGGGCGCCAGGCCTGGATCCTCAACCAGATGCGCCAGCTGGGTGGCGCCCAGCTGGTCAAGGATCTGGGCGGCTGAGGAGCACTGGCCCCGGTCAATGGTCACGATTCCTGACCCTCTGGTTTTCATCTGCCTTACGCGGTATAGAATGAGGCCCATCTACCAGGAGGAATCAGCATGAAGCCCCCCGTTCGCGTGGCCGTAACCGGCGCTGCCGGCCAGATCGGATACAGTCTGCTTTTCCGCATCGCCAGCGGCGCGATGTTGGGTGAAGACCAGCCCGTGATCCTCCAGTTGCTGGAGATCACCCCGGCCCTGAAGGCCCTGGCGGGCGTGGTCATGGAGCTCAAGGATTGCGCCTTCCCGCTGTTGGCGGGCGTGGTCACCTCCGACGATCCCATGGTGGCCTTCAAGGATGCCGACTATGCCCTCCTCGTGGGCGCACTGCCCCGCAAGGCCGGCATGGAGCGGGCTGACCTGCTGAACGCCAATGGCGGCATCTTCAAGCCCCAGGGCCATGCCCTGAGCGAAGTGGCCAGCCGTAACGTGCGCGTGCTGGTGGTGGGCAACCCCGCCAACACCAACGCCTTCATCGCGCTGTCCAACGCCCCCAAGCTGAAGCCCGAGCAGTTCCACGCCATGGTGCGCCTGGACCACAACCGCGCCATCTCGCAGCTGGCTGAAAAAACTGGCAAGCCGGTCACGGCCATCAAGAACATGACCATCTGGGGCAACCACAGCGTCACCCAGTTCCCGGACCTCTACCACGCCACCGTGGACGGCAAGAATGCCGCGGACCTGGTGAACGACCAGGCCTGGTATGAGAGCACCTACATCCCCACCGTCGCCAAGCGTGGCGCCGCCATCATCGAGGCCCGCGGCCTCAGCAGCGCCGCCAGCGCCGCCAACGCTGCCATCGACCACATGCACAGCTGGGCCTTGGGCACCCCCGAGGGCGATTGGACCAGCATGGCCTTCGTGTCCGACGGCAGCTACGGCGTGCCCAAGGGTCTGGTCTACGGCTTCCCCGTCACGGTGAAGAACGGCGTCATCAGCATCGTGCAGGGCCTGGAGATCAACGCCTTCAGCCGCGCCAAGATGGACGCCACCGCCAAGGAACTGGACGAAGAGCGCCAGGCCGTGAAGGATCTGGGCCTGATCTAGACTCCGCCTCCAGAAGGCAAAAAAGCAGGGGCTTCGGCCCCTGCTTTTTTTGACAATGGCAAGACAAAACCAGATGCCTATCTTGAGAGCAGGCCCGAGGTGGACGATGTTAAGTCCTTTGGAACGAAGGCAGACCTGGAGTCGGATCATTGGCGTGGAGCGCCGCGCGGCTCCCCTCCAGGAGTTGCATGGCCAGCCCCTCCCGGATCCCACCCTCTTGGAAGACGAGGACTTCCCCTCCAAGCAGCAGCGGCAGGAGCAGGAACGGGAGCGCCTGGCCGAGCAGCACTGGTACGATCCAACGCGCTTCGAGTAGGCGATGCCGCGGGGTTCTTCATCGGAGCGAGTAAGATCAGAGAGCACCGGAACGGGGCCGCTGCACCCTGCAGAATCCGCTCCGGGAGGATGCCATGACCCGATTGACCCGCACGTTCATTGTCTTGCTGTTCGGCAGTTCCCTGCTCCTGGCCCAGTTGCCCAACCCTCTGGGACTGCCCGACCCCCTGGGCCTGTCAAAGAAGCCCGCCCCCTCACAGTCCGGTCGCCGCGAGGAGCGCAGGCCCGCTCCCCGCCACCGCAACCGCGGGAAGCACAAGGGCCAGGAGAAGCACGAGAATCGTGAGCGCGGCGAGCACAAGGGGCACGACAGGCACTAATTCTGGAATAGCTCCAGCACGAGCCCGGGATGGCTGCGCAGGAAGGCCTCCCGGCGCTCGGCGCTGATGACGGCCAGGAAGCAGGTCTCCGACGCCATGGCGGTGGCGCTGTGGGGCTGGTTGCGCAGGAAGGGCCCCAGGTCCAGGAAGCCGCCCGGGAGGTCCTCGGCCCGTACGGTGCGGGTCTCCGTCTCAGATTCCAGGCTGAGGGCGCCCATGGCCAACTGGAACAACTCGTTCGCCGGACGGCCGACCTCGAAGAGCCGCTCTCCGGCTTGGACCAGGCGGCGTTGAGCGCCAAGATCAAAGCAGGCGCGCAGATCCCGCACCTCGTCGATGGCCTCCCGCAGGCGCAATGTGAACTGGCGGCAGAGCAGGCGGGTGAGCCCGGGGTAGCCTGCGATGAGGGTGTCCAGGTGCGCGGGTTGCAGGTGCAGGGCCTGACAGCTGCCCACGGCTCGCACCGTGGCCGAGCGTCGGGCGGCGCCCAGGGAGGCCATCTCGCCGATGATGCTGGGGGTCTCGGGGTGACAGGTCAGCTGGGCCAGGGCGCGCTTCGTGCCGTCGGGCATGGCCCGCTCCACCACGAGGCTGCCACTGCGGACCAGATAGAAGTCCTGGCCCCCGTCCCCCTCCTCCACCAGGCACTCGCCATCCCGGAAGCGCAGAAGGGCAATCTCCGGACAGGTGGCGAGGAGGCTTTGCAACTCCGGGTCGAGGGCCAGGTCCAGGGTGGTGGCGTCCAGCAGGTCGGGCATGGGAATCCAAGGCAGGGATGGCCCAGCTAAACACAAATCCGGTTCCGGGGAAACTGAGGTTCGGGTGCGGCACATAGAAAAATCAAGCAAGTGGGGTGGGGGGGCGAAAAACAAGGGATGGATTCATCCATCGGTGGCCCTTGTGTGGGCTTATGCCGGTGGAGGTCGAGTTCAGCCAGCCGTCCTGAATCGCCCGGGGGGAGAGAAAATCCGCGAAGACAGGAAGACCACGAAGAAAGAAGAGGATCTTCTTCGTGGTCTTCCCGTCTTCGCGGGAATGCCTAGGTCTGCGGGAAGGCTCTAGCTGCAGCCGGTGGTGGCGCCGCAGGTCTGGCACTTCATGCAGGCCCCGTTGCGCACCAGCGTGAGGTGGCCGCACTCGGGGCAGGGATCCCCGGTGTAACCCTTCTCGCGAGCGGCCTGGGCGGCCGACACCGCCTGCCGGGCACCCGTGACGCCCACCAGCACGGGGGCTGGTGTGGAGGCAATCTGGGCGGGAGCGCCCGGTCCAGTGGCCTCGGGGAAGGGCAGGGGGGTGCCCGTGGGCAGGCTGGGCAGATTCACGCCGGGGGCCTGGCTGTTGGGCCGGACGCCCGCAGCGGTCATGAGCTGCTCGGGTTCCACGTGGGCCAGGTCATAGCGGCCCAGATAGCTGATGGCAAGTTCCCGGAACACGAAGTCAATGAGGCTGGTGCTGAGCTTGATGGTGTCGCTGCCCATGACCATGCCACCTGGCTCGAAGCGGGTGAACAGGAAGGCATCGCAGAACTCTTCCAGGGGCACGCCGTGCTGAAGGCCCATGCTGACGGCAATGGCGAAGCAGTTGAGCACGGCGCGGAAGGCGGCGCCCTCCTTGTGGATGTCGAGGAAGATCTCGCCCAAGCTGCCGTCTTCGTATTCGCCGGTGCGCAGGTAGAGCTTGGTGCCACCGATGGTGGCGGACTGGGTGTAGCCGCCGCGGCGGTTGGGCAGGCGGCGCCGGTAGGTGCGGACCAGCTGATTGGTCAGGGCCTGGGCCAGCACGGGCGTCTTCTCGGCAGGGGTGGCCTGCTCGTCCATCAGCGTATCCACGCCGTCCAGCAGGTCCAGGCTGGTGGCCATGGCCTGGCTCATCTTGGAGCCGTCACGGTAGAGGGCCACGGCCTTGAGCATGAGCTGCCAGCTGGCTTCGTAGATGCTGCCGATCTCGGGTACGGTGGCTTCGGCGGGGAGGTTGATGGTCTTGCTGATGGCGCCGCTGAGGAAGGGCTGGGCAGCGCCCATCATGCGCAGGTGGCCCATGGGGGCGATGTAGCGACGTCCGGTCCGGCCGCAGCGGTTGGCGCAATCGAAGATGGGCAGGTGCTCATCCTTGAGGTAGGGCGCCCCCTCCACGGTCATGGAACCCGCCAGGGCCAGGAGGAAGGTCTCCACCTGCTCGGCGCTGAAGTCGTTCTTGAGGCGGTCCACGTCGATGGCGTAAGCGGGGTCGAAGGCCGTGGGGAGCTTCTGCTCCACAGAGGCGATCTCCTCCTCAGCCCAGGCGGCACCCTTGAGCATGCTGCGGGTGATACCGGGGGTCTCGTCCGTGATCTGCAGCCAGCCCACCACGTGCCGCTCGATCTCCTGGATCTGCTTGGAGGAGTAGCCGATGCGGGCCAGGGCCTCGGGGATGGCGCGGTTCACCAGCTTGAAGTAGCCGCCGCCCGCCAACTTCTTGAACTTCACCAGGGCGAAGTCGGGCTCGACCCCGGTGGTGTCGCAGTCCATGAGGAGGCCGATGGTGCCCGTGGGGGCCAGCACCGACACCTGAGCATTGCGGAAGCCCCACTGCTCGCCGTAGGTGAGGGCCGTGTCCCAGCTTTCGCGAGCGGCCTCCACGATGCGCTTGGGCACGCCAGCGCCATGCAGACCCTGAGGCCGGATGGAGAGCTGCTCGTACTCCGAGGCAGGCGCATTGTAGGCGGCGCGGCGGTGGTTGCGAATGACGCGCAGCATGTGGGCGGCGTTCTTCTGGTAGCCGGGGAAGGGCCCCAGCTCCCGTGCCATTTCGGCGCTGGCGGCATAGGCATCACCCGTGAGGATGGCCGTGAGGGCCGCGCACCACTGGGTGCCGTCCGTGCTGTCGTAAGGGATGCCCATGCGCATGAGCATGGCGCCCAGGTTGGCGTAGCCCAGGCCCAGGGTGCGGAACTCGTAGCTGAGCCGGGCGATGGAGTCGCTGGGGAACTGGGCCATGAGCACACTGATTTCCAGCACCACGGTCCAGAGGCGGATGCCGTGGCGATAGCCCGCCAGGTCGAAGCCGCCGTCCTCCGTGAGGAAGGTGCAGAGGTTCAGCGAGGCCAGGTTGCAGGCCGTGTCATCCAGGAACATGTATTCAGAGCAGGGGTTGCTCGCGTTGATGGGGCCGTCTTCGGGGCAAGTGTGCCAGTCGTTGATGGTGGTGTTGAATTGGATTCCGGGGTCGGCGCAGGCCCAGGCGGCGCGGTTCACTTTCTCCCAGAGATCCTTGGCCCGGAGCTTCTTCGAGACCTTGCCGTCCGTGCGGCGCTTGAGTTCCCAGTCGCCGTCCATCTCCAGGGCGCGCATGAAGGGATCCGGGACTCGCACGCTGTTGTTGGAGTTCATGCCGCCCACGGTGGCATAGCCCTCACCATCCCAAGAGGTGTCATAGCCCAGGAGGTCGCGGGTCAGGTCGCCTTCCGCCAAGCGGCCCAGGCACTGGGTCAGGAAGGCTGCGGGCACGCCCTCGCGCTTGGCCTTGGCCAGGGCCTTTCGCAGGGCCTCGTTGGTCAGGGGATTGGTGTCCCTGGAGGTGGAGCCTTCCACGCTCAGGCAGATGTTGTCCCAGTGGCGGCGCACCAGGGCACTGCCCGCGGCCAGCATGGCCACCTTGCGCTCCTCCGTGACCTTCCAGTCCACGAAGGCTTCGATGTCGGGGTGGTCCAGGTCCAGGCAGACCATCTTGGCGGCGCGGCGCGTGGTGCCGCCGCTCTTGATGGCGCCGGCGGCGCGATCGCCCACGGCCAGGAAGCTCATGAGGCCCGAGCTCTTGCCTCCCCCCGAGAGGTTCTCATCGGAGCCGCGCACCTTGGAGAAGTTGGTGCCGGTGCCGGAGCCGTACTTGAAGATGCGGGCCTCGCGGGTCCACAGGTCCATGATGCCGCCCTCGTTCACGAGGTCATCGGCCACGCTCTGGATGAAGCAGGCATGAGGCTGGGGCCGCTCATAGGCCGAAGTGGATTTCTCCATGCCGCCCGTGACGGGATTCACGAAGCTGTGGCCCTGGGCCGGGCCCGAGATGCCATAGGCGTAGTGCAGGCCGGTGTTGAACCACTGGGGCGAATTGGGCGCGCACATCTGGTTGGCGAGCATGTAGGTCAGCTCGTCATAGAAGGCCTGGGCGTCCTCACCCGTCTCAAAATAGCCGTGAGACTCGCCCCAATGCCGCCAGCAGCCCGCTAGGCGATGGAAGACCTGCCGCGCGTCCTTCTCCCCGCCATTGGCTTCGTCGATGCCCTTCCGACGGAAATACTTCTGGGCCAGGATGTCCACGGCCACCTGGGACCAGGTCTCAGGCACCATCACGTCCTTGGCCTCGAAGACCACCGTGCCGTCGAGCTTCGAGATGCGGCTGGTGCGCGGGACGAAGGGGATCCCTTCCAGGGGGTCGTGACCGGCCTTCGTGAAGTGACGGGCAATCTTCATGAGACAGTCCTGGGTTAAGAGTGTGGATGGAGGAGATTTCGGGAGGTTCAAACCGGTCCATCGAGGGGTACAGGACGCTCCCCAGGCAGTGGGGAATTCTGCAGTCGACCTCTATGGGTTGTGCCGGAGGAAAAGGATGGCCCCAACATGTAGGGGTGTCAAGGGTGAGGCACCGTAATTTTCCAGGATCGAAAAAAGTCCCATGAATCGTGCACTTCGAAGGCTCCCAGCAATCGCCGAAGGGCCACCCGGTGGCGTTGGAACGAGCATCCCGGCTACTCTGAATCCAAGCCGGGCCCCATGCATCGGGGTGCGATGAACCGGGTCAGGTCGGAAGAAGCAGCCCTAAGTCGTTCCCCCGAGTGCCGTGGCAAGCCCGGCCCTCCTTTTACGTCAAGCGCGTAGCGCGAGTCGGACGCGGCTAAATGCCGCGTTCGACAGTAAAAGGAATCACCGCAGCCCGCGAAGCCGCAAAGCGGATTCGTGGTTGAGGAGATCGCCCGGCAGAGAGCGGCTCCGCCAGAGCGAGTCGCCACTGGCTTGCGCTCCCAGTGGGTCCCCGCTCCGCAGAGCCCCCCCCACGCTCACCTAAAACAGACATTCACTGTCGTTTTCTAACTCCGAATCCGCGCAGCGGATTTGGAGCCCGCACGGCACACGGAGTACAGCGCACACTCCCCACAGGTGCTCCGCTGCCGCACCCCCGGGCAATCCCCCAGGATTCCCAGGTGGCTGAGGGCGAAGTCGTAGCGCAGGGGGTCTGCGGGGTCCAGGCGGCGCAGGGCGTCGGTGATCTCCATTGCCATGCGCCCGTCCGGCGTGGCGCGGGCCGTGAGCCCGATGAACCGGGAGACCCTCGCCACATGGGTGTCCAGGGGGATCACCAGACTGGCCACGGGGTAGCCGGTCCAAATGCCCAGGTCTGGCCAGTCAGTGCGGGCCATCCAGCGCAGGAACATGCGCCAGCGCTTGCAGGCGGCTCCCTCCAGTGGATCCGGGAGCGAGAAGCGGGTTCCATAACTGGCTGGCAGTTCCCGGCGCAGCCGCTGGACCAAGCGGGAGAGGGCAGCATCCGTGCTGAGGCCGGGGCCCGGCAGCAAGTGGGTCTCCAGGCCCATGCCGCTTTCGGCGTCCAGGCGCTTCCAGGCCAGCAGCCAGGCTGTCAGGTCCAACTGCGTGTGGAAGCGCCATGCCCAGGCCTGAAGCGCCTGGCCCAGATGCTTCTGGATGGCAGGCGCCGAATGGTCCCGCAGCCAGCTAGCCGGCTGCTCCCCCAGCGGGGTCAGGGCGGCCCGCACGGCACGGATCATGGGGTCCACGCGGCCATAGGCCAAATGGGCCGCCACGAACGCTGCCAGTTCCTGATCCAGAGGCTCCGCGTAGGTCAGGGGCACGCTGAGGGGATCCCGCTCCAGGGCCGGGGCCGTGTCGTACTGGGTGCAGAGGCCATCCAGGCGGGCCTTCAGAGTGGCTACGGCAATTCCCATGTGCCCCAGTCTCAGGCCTCCGGGGGGTCCTGGATTAAAAAAACGCACTTCCTGGCTAAAACCACTATGTAAGCAAAGGCATCGCCTGTAGTCTGGTTTGTGGTGGCCCGTGGCCCCTTTTGGAGCAATAACCGCACATGATGAACCTGCGTGGCCTTGGAAACCTGGCGAAGATCCTAGAAGAAGCTGCAAAGCCCGATTCCGTGTTGCGGGAAGACCGTGAAAAGCCCAAGCCCAAGGTTCTGAAGAAGGGAGAAAAGGCCGGCACCATGCGGGTCATGGATCCCAAGCGGAAGGTCTGGTACGAGAAGCGGCTCAAGGAGGTCACCAGCAAGGTGGCTGCTACCGAGAGCATGGCCTCTGGTCCCGTGAGCGCTCCGGCTGCTCCAAGCCAGTCCACCAGTCCCGCCCTGGCCAAGAGCGTTGCCACGAAAATGGGTGGCTCCCTCCTGCAGACCCTCGCCGCCGCCAAGGATGCCAAGCCCAAGGCTGATGGCCAGAAGCGCTCCGAAGCGTGGCGCCGCAAACCCGGCGAATCGATTTTCTAAGCTGTGGGCCATGGGCCCTCGCAAAGTTAGCGGCCCATTCGGGCCGCTAACTTTTTTGGTTCATCGTGCTTTACCGTGGAGTCTCGGGCCAATCCAACCATGGGGTCGGCTGGGTTGCACCCCTGAAAAAACCTGACGCAGAAGACGCGGAAATGGGCTGGAGGCGGAGACAACTCAGAGCCGTTTTTCGCCGGGGATGAACGGTGATGGACGGGGAT
>CAIWKE010000002.1 GCA_903913215.1 uncultured Holophagaceae bacterium | reverse complement strand
CTGGAAGGACGAGGATAAGGTGGACGACACCAGTGTGAAGGTGGCGGGGACCGGTGCCGAGGTCTCCTATGACGAGGAGCTGGTGAACAAGGTCTTCGAGCCCGTGGTTCAGCGCATCACGCCCAAGCTGCTGCGCGCCACTGTGGCGGCCAACGAGGACGACTGATCCTCAGCTCAAGGTTTTGCTTCAGGGGCCTCTGCGGAGGCCCCTGTTGTTTCCGGCGGTAGCCAGCGGGCCGTGGCCTGATGGATGGCATCGGTGTAGTGGGTTCCCAGGACGTCGGCGCAGTGGAGGTGCCAGGTGGGTACCTCCACCACCTGGCTCGTCTGGAAGCGGGCCGCCAGGCTGCGCTGCACGGACGGCGGCGCCAGGCGGTCCTGGGTGGCCAGGAAGCAGAGGCTGGGTGTCGCAAAGCGGAGCTCCTCGGTTCGGCTCAACAGATCCGTTTCCGCAGGATCGTAGCCGCCCAGGCGGCCAGCCCAACCCGAGGCGAGGCGGCCGATGGGGGGCGCCAGCAGGTGCCAGGCCCGATCCTCGGGGCCCCGCACCAGCCGCTCGGCGAAGCTGCGGCTGCTGGCGGGCGCTCCTTCCCAGATGATGCCCGCCAGGGGGCCCTGGCCCTCCCGCTCCAGCTCAGCCAGGGCCAGGAGACCCACAGAGGCGCCCAGGCTGCGGCCCAGGAGCAGGATGCGTCGGCGGGGCAGGCCCGAGGCCTCCAGGTGGTGGACCATCTGCACCACCTCGTGGGACTCCCGGGCCCCGAACGTCACGTAGGGATCCGGCCTTCCCTGGCGCAGGGCATCGTCCCGGCGGCGGTAGGTGAAAATGGCGGCGTCCAGGGTGGGGAACCACTTCAGGGCCGGACTGGTGCCCCAGCGGTCATCACCGAAGCCGTGGAGGAGCAGGACCAGCCCTGGAGAGGCCGCGGGACGCCGCAGCCGCCAGAGCTGGAGGCCGCCGGCCTCCTCGCTGCTCCAGGTGCCGCCGGGGTCTCCGTCCTGTCCCTTCGCCAGCTCTGCGTAGGTGGCCTCCACCCGCGCCAGGGGCTGGGGCCGGTAGAAGGGAGGATTGACCAACTCCTGGGCCACAGCATGGGTCTTCCAGCCCACGAAGCCCCCCAACCCTGCGAGGGGGGCCAGGAGCAGGGCCCAGAGGACCGGTCTCACCAGTAGCTCGTGGTGAAGCGGAGTCCGGTCGTCCCGGCAGGCACCTGGCACTGGCAGCCTACCCGCTCCTTGGCCGAGGCCCCCAGGCGCAGCAGGAGGTCCAGCTCGCGCTGCTCGGGTTGGCTGAGGGTCTCGGCGCCCTCCAGGATGGTCACCAGGCAGCGGCCGCAGGCCCCTGCACCGGAGCAGGCTGAGGCCAGGGGCAGGCCCCCGGCCTCGCAGAGAGCGAGCAGGGTGCCCCCTCCCTCCAGGACCTGATCCCGCTGGCGGGTCTGCGCGACCGCAGCCATGGGTCTACTTGAGGAGGACGGCGGTCACGCCGGGTAGGCCCTCGGCCGGGGGCAGGGCATCCGATTTGCCGTAAAGCACAGATTCCAACTGCTGGGTGAGGGTGACCAGGTAGCGGCCCTGGTCGGCGTCCATGTCCAACTCCCCCATGTCCGGGCTGAAGATCTCGTGCTGGCTGGTGATGAAGAATTTGTGCTTCCCCACGCTGAGTCCGCTCACCCGCAGGCTGTTGGCCCCTTTGGGAAGCTGCTGCACGGGGATCCGGGTGCCGTCGATGCTCAGCTCCAGGGGGCCCTTCACGACCCGGGTGAACCGGAAGACCGCAGTCCCTGCGGGCACGGGCGAGCGGGGCTTGAGCGGAATCTTGTTGCAGCCGAGGCAGGCGGCGCCCAGCAACACCAGGGCGGGAACAGTGGAGCGGAACTTCATGAATCCTCCGGAACCTTCATCATATGCGACAAAAGCGCATCCGGTCTCATACCCGCTGGAGCAGCACCACGGCCTGGGCGGCTAGGCCTTCGCCCCGCCCAGTGAAGCCCAGCTTCTCCGTGGTGGTGGCCTTCACGTTCAGGGCCTCAGGGTCCAGGCCCAGCAAGGGGGCAATGCGATCCCGCATGAGCTGTCGGTAAGGTCCGACCTTGGGGCGCTCACCCACGAGACAGACATCGGCGTTGACCACCTGCCAGCCCCGGGTCCGCAGATCCACCATGACCCGTTCCAGCAGCCGTGCGGAATCGGCGCCTTTGAATGCGGCATCCGTGTCCGGGAAGTGCTGGCCAATGTCGCCCAGGCCCGCCGCGCCCAGCAGGGCGTCCATGAGGGCGTGGAGCATGACGTCTGCGTCGCTGTGCCCAGCCAGACCCCGATCGTGGGGGATGGCGCAGCCCATGAGCATGAGGGGCCGCCCATCCTCGGGGGCGGCAAAGCGGTGCACGTCAAAGCCCTGGCCCACCCGCAAGGCGGTCATGGGTTTTCCGTGAGTGCCTGGTGGTTCCCCGTGGACTGATCCAGGCTTTTGACGGTGTCAGTGATGGGGTGGTCCGGCAGGGTGATGATCACCTCGGTGCCCGCTCCCTCCTCGCTGATGAACTCCAAAGTGCCGCCGTGCTCCTCGACGATCTTCTTGACCGTGGCCATGCCGAGGCCCGTGCCCTTCTTCTTGCCGTAGCTGAAGAATGGTTCGAAGATCCGCTTGATGACCTTGCGCGGGATGCCCCGGCCCCGGTCTTTCACCCTGATCTGGACGCCGCTCGTGACCTGGGTCCAGGTGACGAGGATCTCCCCGTGGAGGTCCATGGTGGCCTCCAGGGCATTGGACAGCACGTTCTCCATGACCCGGGTGAAGCGGCCCGGGTCCAGCTTGACCTGGCAGACCAGCCCCTCGGTCCGAAGCTGCACACCCAGTTCCGCGGCCCTGGGCACCATGGGCTCGAGGATGCCCTCCAGGAAGGTGCTCAATTCGACGGTTTCCAGGTGCGGCACCCGGACTTTGGCGAAGTCAAGCACGTCCTGGCTCAGGTGGGTGAGCCGGTCTACACACTCGATGATCTTGTTGGAGTGGTGGCGGACCTTGGTGTCCTGGGTGGACAGTTCCAGCAGGTCGGCGTGGCCCCGGAGCACGAAGAGTCCGTTCTTGAAGTCGTGGACGATGGAGCTGGCGACCTGACCCACGGTGGCCAGCACGTGGGTGCGGAGGTTCTCCTCCGAAAGGCGGGTGCGCTCGATGGCGATGGCGCAGAGGGCCACAATGGCCTCAAAGGTCTCCCGGTCCGGGGGCTCGGTGATGGGGCGGCGGCTGTCCAGGTAGACCACGCCCAGGCGTCGGCCCTGGAGCAGCAGGGGCAGGCACAGAATGGTCTTCAGCTCGAGGCGCTGGATGGAATGCTGATTGAGCAGTAAATCGTCCTCGGCCACGTTGAGGATCCACACTGGATCCCCAGTCTCGAAGACCTTGTGCACACTGGAGAGCGAGAGGTGGATGGCCCCTTCCAGCTCCTTGCCCAGGTTCCGCTGCACCCGGGTGTTGAGCTCCCCGTCCTCCAGGAGCATCAGAAAGCCCCGGTCCGTGCGCGAAATGGCCAGCAGCTTGTCGAGGGACTGCTCCAGCAAGTCCTCCAACTCCACTTCCTCGGCCAGCAACTGGGCGGTCTCCAGGATGGCCTGCAGGTGCAGCTCGGAGCTGGATTGGTCAGTGCTCACCAGGGTGAGGGTGTAGGCCCCATCCGCCAGGCGCAGCGGGGTACCAGGCTGCCAGACAGCACGGCCCAGCTGCTGATCTTTGTAGAAGCTGCCGTGGGTGGTCTGCAGGTCCTCGGCGTACCAGTGGTCATCCCGCAGCTCCAGCCGCAGGTGGTTCCGGCTGATCATGCTGTCGGACAGCACCACGTCGCATAGGCTCTGGCGCCCCAGGGTCACGGAACGGGTGAGCGGGACAGAGCGCTCAAAACCGTGGCGGTCGCGGATCAGGAGCTGGTAGCGCTGGGCCACAGCGTCTCCGGGAAGGGGGGCGGGGAAGGGGGGTACTGCTTGATCCCAAGATTATCCGCGCATCGGCTGGACACAAGTGGAAGTCCCATGAGGGAATAGAAGCCATGCACCGACACCCCGACCTCGACCCCACTGGCGCCGCCGAGGACCCAGCGGAATACTCACTGCGGCCCCAGCGCCTCCAGGAATATATCGGCCAGGAGAAAGTGAAGGCCCGCCTGGATATCGCGCTCCAGGCCGCCACGCGGCGCGGCGAGGTGTTGGATCACGTGCTGCTTTTTGGCCCGCCGGGACTGGGCAAAACCACCCTGGCCCATGTGCTCGCCAATGAGATGGGCGCCTCCTGCAAGGTCATCCAGGCCCCCGCCCTGGAGAAAAAGGGAGATCTGGCCGCCATCCTCACCAACCTGGAGGCCGGGGAGTTCCTCTTCATCGACGAGATCCACCGGCTGTCGGCACCCATCGAGGAGATGCTCTACTCCGCCATGGAGGACCGCAAACTGGACATCCTCATCGGGCAGGGCCCCAGCGCCCAGACCCTCAAGGTCGACCTGCGTCCCTTCACCCTGGTGGGGGCCACCACCCGGGCCGGACTCATCTCCAAGCCGCTCCACGACCGCTTCGGCATGGTCCATCGCCTGGAGTTCTACACCCGCGCAGAACTGGCCATCATCGCCACCCGGTCTGCGGCTCTGCTGAAGATCCACTTGGCCAACGAAGGCTCCGAGGCCATCGCCCGCCGCAGCCGCGGGACGCCGCGCATCTGCAACCGCCTGCTGCGACGCTGCCGCGACTACGCCGAGGTCAAGGGCGATGGGACCATCACCCAGGAATCCGCGGAAGCTTGTCTGAAGCTGCACGAGGTGGACGACCTGGGCCTGGATGGCCTGGACCGGGACTACCTCCACGCCCTCTGCCACAAGCACCGGGGTGGGCCCGTGGGCCTGCGCACCTTGGCTGCGGCCTTGGGCGAGGATGATGGTGCCCTGGAGGACCTGGTAGAGCCCTACCTCATGCAGGTGGGTTTCCTGGACCGCACACCCCAGGGGCGCAAGGCCACGGATGCCGCCTATGCATACCTGGGCCTGAAGTCAGATCCGGGGCCGTTGTTCCGGTAGGTCAGTACTTGGTATCCGTCTTCCGGTAGCCCAGTTCGGGCGGGTCGCTGAGGGGCAGGGTGCCACCCTTGGCTGTGGGCATGGCCTCCAGGCTGGAACTCTGGTCCCGGCGGACGCAGACGCCCTGCAGGGTGCCACCTTCATCCACCACCAGGGAGCCCACTTCCACATCGCCTTCCACGTAGCCGGTGCCGTGGATCTCCAGGCACTCCGTGATCTTCATGGTGCCTTCGGCCCGGCCCGTGACCACCAGGTGCTTGGCGAAGATGCTGCCGCGGACCAAGCCGCCCGGCGCGATGGAGACCTCGCCCGTGGAGTGGATGGTGCCCTCGACGATGCCCTCCACCCGGAAGCTGCGGGCGCCTGTGTGGATTTCACCCTTGAAGGTGACCTCCTTGCCTAGGAGGGAATGGATGGCGGGTGCGGAATCCTGCTTGGGTTTGTTGCGGAGGAAAGCCAAGGGTCACTCCTTAGTTCAGGACGGTCGGCTGAGGGACCGGATCCATTGGGCCTGGAGCCGAAGGTAGGGCTGGGGGTTCACAGTCTTGCCATTTATGCGGACTTCGTAGTGCAAATGGACGCCGGTGGCGTTGCCAGAGCGCCCCATGGCGCCAATGATGTCACCGCGGGAGACCTTCTGCCCCAGCTTCACCATCAAGTGGCTCATGTGGCCATAGAGAGTTTCCTGCGACTCGGTGTGGCGGATGCGGACCCCCCAGCCATAGCGGTCCATCCAGCCCGCCTCGACGACCTCGCCATCGGCGGTGGACTGGATGGGCGTGTCCACGGCGTTGCTGATGTCGATGCCCGAGTGGTAGCCCAGGAGGCTGTCCTCGGTCTCGTTGGAGCGGGAGAATGGATTCACCCGCATGCCGAACCCGGAGCTGAGGTAGCCGGCGGTGGGCGGAATGGAGGGGGTCCGGCTCCAGGCGCGGATCACGGGTTCCATACGGGCCTTCACCACGGCCGCCTGCTTGGCTGTGAGGTCCAGTTCCTGCTTGAGGCGGGAGAGGCGCTCCTGGGTGCCGGGGGCCACCGGGGTTGGGTTGGCGGGCCCCTGGGGGGTGGTCAGGGTCGGGCCCGCCTGGCCCTTGGGGTCAAGTAGTTTCAGGAGTTCCGTGTGCTGTTGGCGGAGCTTGGTGACCTCGGATTCCAGGGCCTGGGCCTGGTCCAGGGAGGTCCGGAGCTGTTCCTGCTGCTCCTGGGTCTCCTTCTGGAGGTGGCTGAAGTTCATGATCTTCTTGGTGGCCCAGAAACCGTAGCCGGAGCCGATCATGGCCAGGGCCGAAAAGCCCGCCACGATGCCCAGGGTCCAGGCCATGACTTGACGGGTCAGGGACCAGCGGAAGGTCCGATGACTGAAAACAACCATGACTGTGAGCCAGCGCCCGGAATCAGGGCGGCTGGAGCGCAAGGCGCGGCGACGTTCAGGCTTCTGGATGGACATGGCCCACTAGGATAACTGGGTACCTAGGTCGTGGCGAATCGCCTTCTTACAACCTATGGATTAGAGGACGCTCAAAATCGTCCTGGAAATCCACCATTCAAAGAGGTGGCCCAAGAAAAAGACGAGGCCGATTAGGCTGTTCAAGGTGAAAAATGCCTGATCGATGCGGGCGAGGTTCCCGCCCCGGACCAGCCACTGCTCGCGACCAAGCATGGCGGCCACGGCGGTCCAGGCGGCCCAGGGCCACACCTTGGCGCCCATCTGGACGTTGAAGACCCCCCAGCAGATCAGCGCCACCAAGTGGAGGAGGCGGGAGATCCAGAGAGCACGGCCCGTGCCCAGCCAGGAGGGGATGGAGTGCAGCCCCTTGGAACGATCGAAGCCCTCATCCTGCAGCGAATAGAGAATGTCGAAGCCTGCGGTCCAGGCCAGCACCCCGCCGGAAAGCCAGAGGGCCGGGCTTTCGATGCGCCCCGCCACGGCGATCCAGGCCCCCAGAGGGGCGCCCGAAAGGGATAGGCCCAGTACCACGTGGGCCAAGGACGTGAAGCGCTTACAGAGTGAATAGCCCAGGATGATGACCAGGGCCAGGGGGGAGAGCTGCCAGGTGAGGGGCCCCAGGGCCCCAGCCGCCACGCCGAACAGCACGATACCCGCGCCCATGAAGAAGATGGCCGCGGCCTGGGAGACCCGGCCCGCGGGCAGGGCCCGAGAGGCGGTGCGGGGATTATCCGCGTCCACATCCACGTCCACCAGGCGGTTGAAGGTCATGGCCGCAGTCCGGGCCCCCACCATGGCGGCCAGAATCCAGAGGGCCGTTCGAAGGGGGGGGAGTCCCTGGGCAGCTCCAAGGGCCCCCAGCAGGGCGAAGGGCAGGGCGAACACCGTGTGTTCGAACTTGATCATGTCCAGGAGTTCGCGGAACTGGCCAGGGGGCGTCCGGGATGGGGGCATTGGTTCAGTCATGGAGATTTCATCATCCGACGATTTCCTGACTTTGTCGCGGGGCCCGCCCGAAGTTCCTGCTGACTCCAGTGGGTGGCGCCCCTATCCTGGTGGATTGACCTCGAAAGGTGACCCATGACCCACGTACTCCTCCAGACCGACAAGGGCGACATCAACCTGGAACTGTTCCCGAAGGAGGCCCCGGGCACCGTGGCCAACTTCGTGAAGCTCATCGAAGCGGGCTTCTATGACGGCCTGGCCTTCCATCGCGTCATCCCCGACTTCGTCATCCAGGGCGGCTGCCCCAATTCCAAGGAAGGCGCCTCGGGCATGGCCGGCACCGGCGGTCCGGGCTGGAAGATCAAGTGCGAGACCGCTGACAATCCCCACAAGCACAAGCTGGGTGCCATCTCCATGGCCCACGCAGGCAAGGACACGGGCGGCAGCCAGTTCTTCATCTGCAACGGCAGCGCCCCCGGCCACCTGGACGGTGTCCACACGGTCTTCGGCCAGTGTGTCTCAGATGCGGACATCCAGGTGGTCAAGGCCATCAAGGGCAATGACCGGATCATCAAGGCGACGGTCGTGCAGGCTTAAGACTCGCCCAGCACTTCGCAGAATCGGGCGGCTTGGCCGCCCGATTCTGCGTTTGAAACAGGTAGGAGGGGGATCGTCATGGTCATCAGGTGCGGGTGGTGCGGGACGGATCCGCTTTATTTGGCCTACCACGACGAGGAGTGGGGCGTGCCCCAGCACGATGACTGTCGACTTTTTGAGAAACTGTGTCTGGAGGGAGCCCAGGCAGGGCTGAGCTGGATCACGGTCCTGCGCAAGCGTGAGGCCTACCGGGAGGCCTTCCTGGGCTTCGACCCAGTGAAGGTGGCGGCGATGACCGATGCCGAACTGGAGGCTGTGCTTCTGAATCCGGGCATCGTGCGGAACCGGCTCAAGGTCTTCTCCACCCGGAAGAACGCCCTGGCCTTCCTGGCGGTGCAGGCGGAGTTCGGCAGCTTCGACGCCTTCGTATGGTCCTTCGTGGGGGGCCAGACGAAAGTCAACCATCCCAAGGCCCTGGGGGACATCCAGCCCGTCACACCCGAGGCCGAGGCCCTGAGCAAGGCCCTCAAGAAGCGGGGCTTCACCTTCGTGGGCCCCACCATCATGTACGCCTACATGCAGTCCATGGGCCTGGTGGACGACCATCTGACGGATTGCTCCTTCAAGCGCTCATAGCTCTTTTCGCGAACGCGAAAAGAACAGGAGAACGATAGACTGGAGGATCCGGAGTCGCCGTGTCCAAGCCCTTCTACGTCACCACCCCCATCTATTACGTGAACGACCGTCCCCACATCGGGCACACCTATACGACCGTACTTGCGGACGTCATCGCCCGCTTCCACCGCATGCGCGGGGAGACGGTGTACTTCCTCACGGGCACGGATGAGCATGGCCAGAAGGTGGAGAAGGCCGCCGCGGCCCGGGGCATCACCCCCAAGCAGCTGGCAGACGAGGTAGTGGCCAACTACACCGAGCTCTGGAAGCAGATGGGCATGACCCACTTCCGCTTCATCCGCACCACGGATGAGGACCACAAGGCCCAGGTGCAGCGCCTCTTCAAGCGCCTGCTGGACAAGGGCGACATCTACAAGGCCACCTACAAGGGCCTCTACTCCGTCAGTGATGAGGCCTACGTCACCGAGACCCAGGCCAAGGAGCTCCAGGCCCAGGGCCTGGCCCACCAACTGGTGGAGCTGGAGGAGGAGACCTACTTCTTCCGCCTCAGCGCCTACCAGGACCGCATCCTCAAATACTTCGAGGAACATCCGGACTTCGTGCAGCCGGAATTCCGCTTCAATGAGGTGAAACGCTTCGTCGAGGGGGGCCTTCAGGATCTCTCCATCAGCCGCACCAGCATCAGCTGGGGCATCCCCGTGCCCGGCGATGAGAAGCATGTGGTCTACGTCTGGTTCGACGCCCTGCTGAACTACCTGACCGCCTGTCCGAACGACACCTGGCCCCCGGATCTGCAGCTGGTGGGCAAGGACATCCTCCGCTTCCACGCGGTGTACTGGCCCGCCTTCCTCATGGCCGCGGGCATGTTCCTGCCCACGACCATCCTGGCCCACGGCTGGTGGCTCATGGGCGAGGACAAGATGTCCAAGAGCAAGGGCAACGTGGTGCGCCCGGATACGCTTCTGCGCTTCGGCAATGATGCCCTGCGCTTCTACTTCATGCGGGACATGCAGGTGGGGCATGACCGGGCATTCAGCTACGAGGGTTTCATGGACCGTCTCAACGCCGATCTGGCCAATGGCCTGGGCAACCTGGCCTCCCGCACCCTCAGCATGATCCAGCGCTACCGGGCTGGCGTGGTGCCCATGCCCACGGTGTTCGATGAGATGGATCAGGCCATGTCGGACCAGCTGCTGGAGGTCTTCCCCGATTACCTGGAAAAGGCCCGGGCCAGCGACTTCCATGCAGCTCTGGACGCCCTGTGGGTCTATCTGCGCACCCTGGACGGCTACATCGTCAAGGCTGAGCCCTGGAAACTCGCCAAGGATCCCGCCAACGATCCCAAGCTGGACGCAGTCTTGGCCAACCTCTACCGCGCCCTGCGCGCCACAGCCCTGCTGGTGGCGCCCGTGATGCCGGAGCTGGCCCAGAATCTATGGCAAGGCCTCGGGCACCAGGATCAGGTGGCGGACCGCACCTTCCACGGCTTCGCACTGGATGGCCCTGCCATCGGCCCCATCGGCGAGTCCAAGGCCCTGTTCCAGCGCATCGACAAGGAGAAGGAAATGAATGACCTGCTGCCCGTGGAGGCCCCCGCCGAGGTGAAGCCCAGCCTGGATGTGCCCGAGCTGCGCGAGACCGTGGACGCGGATACCTTCTTCAAGGTGGACCTGCGCGTGGGCCGCGTGCTCGAAGCCGAGCGCGTCCCCAAGAGCGACAAGCTCATCAAGATGAAGGTCGACATCGGCCTGGAGCAGCGCACCATCGTGGGCGGCATCGGCAAGGCCTACGAGCCTGCAGATCTGCTGAACCGCCTGGTGGTGGTGGTGGCCAACCTGGCCCCTCGCAAGCTCATGGGCATCGAGAGCCACGGCATGCTGCTGGCCGCCAGTGACAACGCCAGCAAGCCTTACCTGGTGGCGCCCCCCGAGGATGCCAAGCCCGGGTTCCTGGTGAAGTGAAGCGCCCCGTTTTCAGCTTCGAGGCCGAGCTCCTCACGGATGCCCCCTTCGACCATGTCGCGGGCCGGCTCCGGGAGGGCAGTGCCGCCTTCAAGTGCCTGCGCCCCCTCTCCATCTGGGCCGCACCTGAGGAAGGGCAGGGGCGTCTGGTGCTCGGCTGGGCCCGGACCTTGGCGGGAGCTGATGAGTCGGGTGCGCTGATCGTGTCCACGGATCCCAAGGGCACCCATCTGCGCCTGGAGGGGCGCATGAGCGGGTGGTCCGCCTTCCTCTGTGTGGGGCTCCTGCGCTGGAAGACTGATCGTCTGTTGGACCGCTTCGTGGAGGAACTGTGAAGGCCGTGCTCTGGATGAAGTCGAGCTGTACCACTTGCCGCAATGCCAAGGCGAGACTGGCGGAACTGGGCATCGAGGTGCAGATCCGCGACTACTACAAGCAGCCCCTGGAGGCCGCGGAGCTGGTGGGGCTACTGCCCACGGATCCCACGCCCATGCTGGGGAACAAGAGCCCCAAGTTCAAAGAGCTGGGTCTCAAGGACCGCAGGCTCTCCAAGGCCGAGGCCGTGGAGCTCATGGTGCAGGACAACAACCTGCTCAAGCGCCCCATCCTGGTCCATCCCAAGGGCACAGTCATCGGCTTCGATGCTGAGGCCTATGCCCGCCTGCTCGCCTGAAGGAGGTTCCATGAAGTTCTACAGCTGGAACGTGAACGGTTTCCGTTCCGTCTTGAAGAAGGGGTTCATGGACTGGCTCGAGGCCGCTGAGCCCGACGTGCTCTCCCTCCAGGAGATCCGCAGCGAGTGGGAGGAGGTGGACCTGGGTGTCCGGCGCCAATTGGAGAGCGCCTACGATGTGTGCTGGTTCCCGGCCAGCAGCAAGAAGGGCTATGCGGGCTCCGCCACCCTCACGAAGAAGGAGCTGGGCTTCACCCACACAAGGGGCCTGGGCATCGAGGGCTTCGACGCCGAGGGCCGCATGATCGTGTCCCGCAAGGACAAGCTGGTCTTCATCGGCGGCTACTTTCCCAACGCCTCCCAGGGATTGGTACGGCTCCCCTTCAAGCGGCAGTTCGCCAAGGACCTTGCGGCCATCGTGCAGCGGCACCATGCGGCCGGGGACCAGGTGATCCTCACCGGAGACATGAACGTGGCCCCGGAGGAGATCGACCTGGCCCGCCCCAAGGACAACACCAAGAACCCCGGCTTCACCCCCGAGGAGCGCGAAGACTTCAAGCTCTACCTGGGCGCGGGGCTGGTGGATGTGCTGCGGGAGCGGAACCCCGAGGTGCCCGGGCTCTACACCTGGTGGACCGCCCGAGGCGGCGCCCGGGAGCGGAACGTGGGTTGGAGGATCGACCTCTTCTTGGCCAGCCGGGATCTGCTCCCCAAGATTTCGGAAGCCCGCATCCACGCCGATGTCCTGGGCTCTGATCACTGCCCGATCAGTCTCGAATTATCCTAGGCTTTTCGCTCACTCCCAAAAACAGAGGGCCCCGCACGGGGCCCTCTGTTTTTGGGAGGATGAACCTATTTGATCTTCTTCAGTGAAGGATCCTTCAGCATTTCCTTGGCCGTGGCGGCGTTCTTGCCTGTGGGGGAGACCTCCACGTACTTCTCCAGGTGCATCTTGGTCCCGCGCAGGTTGTTGTCGCCGAACTCCACCATGGCCAGCATGAAGTGGGCTTCTCCGTAGGTGGGGGCGATCTCGAGGGTCTTCAGCCAGTGGGCCTTAGCCTGCTTGGAATTGCCGGCGTTGAAGGCCTCCACGCCCTTGTTGTACTCCACATCGGGGTTGGGTCCGTGGATGGCTTCCAGGGCGGCGGCGTACTTGGCCTCGGCCACCTTGTCGCCCTTGGCCTTGCTGGTCTCCACCAGGGAGGCGATGACGCGCTCATCCTTGGGGTTCTTCTCCAGGGCCTTGAGCAGGAACGGCTCGCCATCCTCCTTCTTGGCGCCGGCCTGGGCGATGCAGATGCCCAGCACGCGCTCGATCTTGCCGACTTCGGGGGCCAGGTCGGCCTTGGCCTGGGCATCCTTCAGGTTGTTCATGGCCTCGTTCAGAACCTTGTAAGCCTTGTCCACCAGGGGCAGGGCGTCCGCGAACTTGCCCTCGTTGTAGAGGGGGATGGCCTGGTTGAAGGCCTCCCGACCCTCGGCGTCCTGGGCAGCGCCAGGATCAGGGGCGATGGTCTGGCCGCCGCCCGCCAGGGCCAGGGCCCGGGCCTCGGCCTGGGTGTACATGGTGATGTTCTTGAGGAGCACGTCGGCGAGGGGTATCTTGATGGGATCCTTCTCCTTGTATTCCACAAACCCCTCAGCGGTCACCGACAGGTCGAATTCCTTGGGCTCGAGACCGACCTGCATGTAGTTGCCGTTCTTGTCGCTGATGAGGTCTTTGACCCAGTTGCGGTCAGTCCGTTTGAGGTGGATCTTGGCCCCCGCCACGGGCTTGCCATCCTTGGTGGTGACCTTCCCCGAGATTCGACCGGTCTGCTCCGCGTGAATGGACAGGCAGGCTACTGGGAGCATGAAAGCTAGAACTAGGCGTCGCATGAATGTTCCTCCAAACCTATCCATCGTTCCACAGGCTCGGCCCGGCGCCGAGTGCTTTTCGTCAAAAGCCCGGGCCGTCCTAGGGTTGGAACACTGAATTATCCTAAATTCCGCCCGGGTGCAGGAAGCCCCGGGCTGTGTTAGGCTTCCCGCAAGACAAGTCATGAAAGCGATTTGAGGTAACCCATGAACCCTGCGATGCCGGAAGCATCCCTAACCGCCCTGATGCACCTGCTGGCTGAACAGGCCCTCCTTTCTATGGGGGTGCCTCATCCCATGATGAAGGAGGCTCCGCCCGCAAACCCTGCCGTAGCAAGGTTCTACGTGGATCTGCTCGTGGTGCTCAAGGAAAAAACAGAGAGCAGCCGCAGTGAGGCCGAAACGGCCCAACTTGATGAAATTCTCTACCAGCTGCGCATGAGGGTCATGGACCTGAAGCCCAGCGCCGATACCAAACCAGGATTGCATCCATGAATGAGTCACGGCTCAGGAGATCGGCTATGAGGTTCTGCCAGGGCCTTCGGATGGCGTGCCTGCCACTGCTCCTGGGGGCCTCCTCCTGGGCCGCCGGACCGGTAGCCGCAGCTGTGACGCCACCACCCGCCGTGTCCCTGAGTTCAGCCACTGAGACCGCACCAGCCATCGCCCTGAGCCACCGGGCCAAGCAGTTGATGGAGGCGCTGCTGCGGGGGGATGCTGAAGCCCTGCGGGCCGCCCAATTGGAAGTGGAAGCCCTGCGGCGTACTTATTCGACCCTGGATGTCGCGCCCCTGGTGGAGGCCATCTGCCTCTGGTCCCGGCAGCAGGGCCTGAACGGCAAGCCTGGCTTGGGTCTGGAAGGACTCCAAGCCGTGGAGCGTTGGTCCCCAGAGCACCCGACCCTTCTGGGAACTCGAATCAGCCTCCTGCGCCAGCAGGGGCTCCAGGGCTGGTTCTGGAGCTACCCGGACCTGCTCCGGCTCACCCGCCTCCGCCTCGATCATTCGGCCCACCGGTGGCTCTGGGTGGTGCAGCACCTGGGCATGCTCCGCCTGGGCGCCACCCTCCTCCTCTGGGGCTGGGCCCTGACCATGGGCCTGCGCTACCGCAATGTCCTACGCAATATCTGGGAGGAACCCCTCCGGCACAAGCGGGTCGCTCCCCTCCTGGCGGCCCTCATTGGTGCCCTGGTGCTGGCTGGTCCCGTGATCCTGGGACTGGATCCCATGGTGGCGGCCATGGTCTGGCTCTTCCTGCTGGCCCCCTTCCTCACGCCCACCGAGGTGCGGGTCACGTCCTTCATCCTGATCCTTCAGCTGGTGCACCCGGCCCTGGCGGCCCTGGAACCCTGGGCGGCTCGTGAACCGCAGCCGAGCCTGCTGATGCTCCAGCGCATGCCCCAGGTGAACCCCGTTCCCCCTGCTGCGCTGCGCCTGTTGTCCCCCTCCGACCAGGCCTTCCTCACCGGCTGGACCCAACTCCAGAACCAGGACTGGAAGGCCGCGGAAAAGACCTTCCTGGGCCTGGTGGGTCGCCTGCCGGAGCAGGCCGAGGTGCTGAACAACCTGGGCGTGGCCCAGTTTCAGTCCGGCAACCTGGCCGGCGCCCTCCAGACCTTCGACCTAGCCCAGGCCGCGGCCCCGAAGATGGAGATCCTGCTCAACCAGAGCATCCTCGCCTTCAACCGCCTGGACACGACCCTGGGTGCCACCAAGCGGGAGGAGGCCCAGGCCGCCTCGCCGGAAGCCTACGCCCTGCTCATCGCCTTGAACGATGCCCGCAAAGATATCCGCACCTATCCCATTCCCCTGCCTGACACACCCAAGCGCATCCAGGACCTTGCAGACGCCGCGGGTGGGAACCAGCAGAGTGATGCCTTGCAGCACCTGGGCGAATCCGCCTTCCTGGTGGCCCTGCTGCTGCCCCTGCTGGGCCTGGGCGCTTTCTTTGTCCGGGTGCAGAGGAGTGTCCGCATGGCCCACCCCACGCAATGCATCCGCTGCGGCGAGCCCTTCCACACCACGGACAGCCCCGATAGCGAGGTCTGCCCCAAGTGCCACCACCTCTTCGTGCTCCGGGATGGTCTCCATGCGGAGAACCGCAAGAAGAAGCTGGACGAAGTGGCCGATCACCAGCAGGCCACCCGCTGGATCCACCAGATCCTTATCGTCCTGCTGCCCGGCTGCGATCTGGCCTTCCTGGGGGAGACCCGCGCGGGACTTCTGGAATTCCTGCCCTTCTGCCTTGCCGTCGGCATGGTCCTGGCCACGGGCCGTTCTGTGCGGTACCCCGGTGAGATCCTCGCGGATCCGACCTCCACCTGGCTGGCCATTGGAGCCGCCCTCATCGTGCTGCTCTACACCCGCTCCTGGCTGAAGCTAATCCTGAGGAGGGCCTGATATGGCACTGGAAGGCTCCCTCCGGGACTTCGACCTCTTCTCCCTCTTCAATATGATCAAGATCCAGGGGAAGAACGGCACCCTCGTGCTCTCCCAGGGCCAGGAGTTCGTCAAGGTCTTCTTCGAGAACGGCGAGATCGTAGGCTGCGACTCCAATCAGGTCCGCATGGAGGACCGCCTGGGCACCATGCTGGTCCGCCTGGGACGCCTCACGGGCGAGGAACTGCTGGCCATGGTCCAGGTCCAGCGCCAGACCCTCAAGCGCATGGGCACGCTGCTGCTGGAAAGCGGCAAGGTCCAGTCCTCGGACCTCCAGGACGCCCTTTTCAACCAGGCCACAGCCATCCTGCACCGCACCTTCCGCTGGGTGGAGGGGGACTATCGCTTCGACTCCATGCTGCCGCCGGACCTGGATCGGGACCACTTCGTGCCCATCCCCGTGGATACCGTGCTGATGGAGGCGGCCCGCATTCAGGACGAGTGGCCCGAGGTGGAGCGGCGCCTGCCCAACCTGAACCTGCCCCTGGCCAAGACCGCCCAGGGCCAGGCCCTGCAACTGGACATCGACCGGGACGTATCCTCGCTTCTGGACGGTCGGGGCATGGCCCAAAACGCACCCTCTGGGCTCTCCCACGAGCAGGAGATCGTCCTCTCCTATTTCGAGAATCCCCAGAGCGTCATGGACGCCATCCAGATCAGCCGCTACGAGGAGCTGGACACCTGCAAGGCCATCGCGGACCTCTTCGAGGCGGGCCTGCTGGAAGCCACCTCCGGCGAGGCTCCCAGAGTGCCCCGACCCTGGGTGGGGGATTCCGCCATCGCGCCCCATCCCAGCTCCCTAGAACCCAGCGCCCTGTTGTGGCCCCTGGTGGCCTTGGGCTTCCTGCTGCCCCTGACCTTCTATGTGCCGCACCAACGCGGGTCCGTGAACATGGGCCTGGCCAGCCTCCAGCCCGTGGATGTCCGGGTGGTTCCGGAAGGCCCGACCCGGCTGCGTCAGGCCTGGGCGCTGCGCATGGCGTCGCCCAAGGATGGGGGTGTCGCGCTGGCCAAGGACTTGGGGCGGCCCATGGAAGGGAAGAATCCCGTTCCCGACCTCACCCGGTTGCCGGATCCGCTGTCTGAAGTGTCAGTTCCGCCCCCGCCCGTCTCCACTCCCAAGTAGCAAGGATTTCCGATGTTCGTGCACCAGCGCCAGGGTTCCCTGGAGGTGATTTGCGGCCCTATGTTTTCGGGCAAGTCCGAGGAGCTGATCCGGCGCATCAAGCGCGCCATCATCGCAAAGCAGAAGGTGCAGGTCTTCAAGCCGGCCCTGGACGACCGTTATGATGTCTCCGCCGTGGCCAGCCACAGCCAGCGCAAGCACGAAGCCATCGCCGTGAAGAATGTCGAAGAACTGCTCCGGAACCTGGATGTCCAGACCCAGGTGGTGGCCCTGGACGAGGTGCAGTTCATGGAAGAGGGCCTCATCCCCATCATCGAGGACCTGGCCAACCGCGGCGTGCGTGTCATCGCGGGGGGCTTGGACCAGGATTCCAATGGCGAGCCCTTCGGCATCATGCCCATCCTGCTGGCCAAGGCGGACTACGTCACCAAGCTTCAGGCCATCTGCATGGTCTGCGGGGCCCTGGCCAGCCGCACCCAGCGCATGGTGCACACCGGTGGTCAGGTGCTGGTGGGTGCCGCCGAGGCCTACGAGGCCCGCTGTCGCCACTGCCACCAAGTGCCCCACGCCAGCGGCGAGAAGCGGTTGATCGAGGGCGACTGAGCCAGGTCGCCATCCCTTCCGGATTTGCCACTTTGTAAACCGATTGCCTGCCATGACAGGCTTCCAGGGCCTGGACCCTTGCTGGGGGGCGGCTCGGGCCGGGGGCGGGCGGTAGACTGGCGGTCGGCGCGCTGCTGCAGCGCCTTGCACATAACCGCCCGAGGCTTCAGGGCAACCAGGAGGTTTTCATGGCCGGCGCATACGCCACCTTCACCCACATCACCGACTACATGGGCTTTGAAGGGCTGCTCACCGAGGAAGAACGGATGATCCGCGAGACTGCGCGGAAGTTCGTGAACGCCGAGGTGCTGCCCATCATCGAGAAGCATGCCCAGGATCAGACTTTTCCCAAGCACCTCATCCGGAAGATGGGTGAGCTGGGCTTCTACGGCCCCTCCCTGCCCGAGGAATACGGCTGCATGGGCGTCTCCAACGTGGCCTATGGCCTACTGATGTACGAGCTGGAGCGCGGGGATTCGGGCCTGCGGTCCTTCGCCTCGGTGCAGGGCAGTCTGGTCATGTGGCCCATCTACGCCTACGGCAGCGAGGCGCAGAAGCGGCGCTGGCTGCCCCTGCTGGCGACCGGCGAGGCCGTCGGCTGCTTCGGCCTCACCGAGCCGGACTTCGGCTCCAACCCCGGCGGCATGCTCACCCGGGCCGTGCGCGAGCCCGGCGGCAAGTGGCGCATCAACGGCACCAAGATGTGGATCACCAATGGCACCGTGGCGGACGTGGCCGTGGTGTGGGCCCAGACCGAGGACGGCATCCGCGGCTTCATCGTGGAAAAGGGCACCCCTGGCTTCAGCGCTCCCGAAATGAAGGGTAAATGGAGCCTGCGCGCCTCCACCACCTCCGAGTTGGTGCTGGAAGATGTCATCGTGGACGAGCAGGCCAGCCTGCTGCCCAACGTGAAGGGCCTCAAGGGGCCCCTGGGCTGCCTCACCCAGGCCCGCTTCGGCATCGCCTGGGGCGCCCTGGGCGCCGCGGACGCCTGCTACCAGTGCGCCCTAGACTACGCCAAGACCCGCGTCCAGTTCGACCGGCCCATCGCCGGCTACCAGCTCCAGCAGGAGAAGCTGGCCTGGATGGTCACGGAGCTCACCAAGGGGCAGCTCCTGGTCCACCAGCTGGGTCGCCTCAAGGACGCCAAGACCTACACGCCCGCCCAGGTCTCCATGGCCAAGATGAACAACGTGAACGTGTCCCTGGAGATCTGCCGCAAGGCCCGCACCATCCTGGGCGCCAACGGCATCCTGGATGAATACCCGATCATGCGCCACATGGCGAACCTTGAGAGCGTTTACACCTACGAGGGCACCCACGACATGCACACCCTCATCATCGGCCAGGAAGTCACTGGGTTGGCGGCCTACCGGTAGCTCCGTTCCAGCCCCCGAAAAACGGGCCGTGCGGCCCGTTTTTTTGTGTGAGAAAAAGTCAGGATTGGAGCCGGGGGAATCGAAGAAATCCCCTGCTATGGTGCCTGTGGAGGCGCAATGAAACGGTGGATTCTGCCACTGGTGCTCGGGCTGGTCCTGCTGTTTCCCGGTCTGGGCTGCACCCGTGAATCGCCCCGCCTGCGCGGCCTCCCGGCCCGGATGCTCTGGGCCTGGGAATCGCCCCAGGATCTGCGCTTTCTGAAACATGGGGAAGGCGTGGCCTTTCTCGTGGGCGAGCTGCACCTGGAAGGGGCCGAGGTGCGCTGGGTGGGCCGCCGGAACCCGCTCCATGTGAATCCGAATACAACCCTCATGGCGGTGCTGCGCGTCGAAACCCGGCAGGCCGCACTGAACTCCGCTCAGGCACTGGCCCTGGCAGAACGGGCCCTGAATGCCTTGAGCCTGCCTCAGGTGGCGGGCCTCCAGATCGACTTCGACGCCAAGGACTCCGAGCGGGCCTTTTACGCGGAAGCCCTGAAGGTCTTGCGGTCCCGGATGCCCGCGCTGATTCCCCTATCCATCACAGCCCTGGCTTCCTGGTGTCTCGATGACCACTGGCTCTCGGAGGCCGGTCTCTCCGGAGTGGTGGACGAGGCCGTACCCATGCTCTTTCGCATGGGGCCCGAGGACCGCACCGTGCGCCTACGGCTGGGCCGGGGGGAGCGCCTATCTGAGCCCCTGGCCCGTTGGAGCAGCGGCCTCTCCACCGATGAGCCGCTGCTGCGCCTCCGGGGCAGCCAGCGCACTTATGTCTTCCACCCAGGTCCCTGGACAGAAGCCGCCTGGACTCGCATGACTCGGGAGCTGCCATGATCCGCCGCATCGGTTCAACCCTCTGCTTCCTGCTCCTGCTGAGCACGGCCCGGCCCTGCGGCCCCTTCGTGCCCACCTTCAACCAGGTGGCCCTGCACACGCCGGATGGGGCGCAGGCCGACTGGGTGGGCGGGCGCCTGGGTCTGCTGCAGCCCATGCTGCGCACGGCTGATCTGGTGGTGGCCTGGCGCTGGCTTGCGGGAGTGGGCCTCAGTGCTGCAGAACAGAAGGCGGTCCTGGGGCCGGATGCTTCGGCTCCCAGCACTCCGAATCCCATCCTCCGGGGCGCGGCTGCCTGGAAAGCCGCGCGGGCGGCGGCCGGGGTTCCTGTCCTGGAACCGAAGGTCTACCGGACACAAGACACCTACAACGAGACCCCCGTGATTGGCGAGCATGCTCTGGATCTGGCGGCCCAAACCCTGCTGGGGCACCTCAGGACCTACGGCAAGGGCAGCGTTGCGCTAGGCCGTTGGCTGGCGGCCCAGGACCGGGTCTTCGCCTGGGAACTACCGGAGACCGCAGAGGCCAGCCTGCCTCTGCGGATCCGCCAGGACCGGTCCTATCAGGTGGCCGCCGCGCATTTCTACCGCCAGGAAACCCAGGCCGCCCTCAACGCTTTCCGTGCCGTGGCCGCCGATGCGTCCAATCCCTGGCGGGGCTGGGCGCAGTACGCCGTCGCTCGTATCTTCGCCAGAGGCAAGGCGGTCGAAGGGAGTGACCTGGACGCCGACTCGGTGCTGAGCGGCCTCATGCGGCTTCAGGCGGATACCGCTTTTCCCGAAATCCAGGGGGATGCAGCGGCCCTGGAGAACCGCATCCGCTACCAGGTGGATCCCAAGGCCTTCTACGACCGACTTATCGAGCACCTTGCCGAAAAGGGGCGTGGGCCGGGCCTGGCCCAGGACCTGGAGGACCTGCGCTGGTTGCGGATCCTGGAGCCCTGGACCGAGGGCTTGAAGGGGGTCGAACCTACTGGCGTCCACGCCTGGATCAACCTCGTGCAGAAGGGAGATGCCAACGCCGCCATGGCCGCCTACCATGGCCAACCGGAGCTGCCCAACCTGGTGGCCGTGTTGCTCTCGCTGCCACCTGACCACCTACGGGTTGAGTTCTTCCTCAAGGCGGCCCAGCAGGCCAGCCTCAAGCCTGGTCCTGCCTACGCCACTCTCGTGAGCCACCGCCTGCGGATTCTCTTGGCCCAGAAGCGCCTGAAGGCCGCGGAAGCCCTGGCCACCGAGGCCCTGGCTCAGCCCCAGGCAAGCCGCTGGCCCTCGGCCTTCAACCTCTGGTCCAGCGTGAAGCTGGCCCAGGCTCCCGACCTCGACGGCTTCGCGGCCCACTTGGGGCGGCGCCTAGCCTCGGTGGATGATGGCGAGTGGGGAACCTGGAGCGAGCACCCCCCAGAAGATCCCAAGGATCCCCGGCTGCTAAAGGCGCTGGACCCCGGCGCGGTGGTGCTGCTGAACACCCAGGTGCCGCTGCGCCACTGGGAGGCCCTGCTGGATGCGCCGCATTTCCCCAGGGAGTTGCGGTCCGAGTGGCTGGAGGCCCTCTGGACCCGGGCCGCCATCCTGGGTCGAGAGGACATCCAGGCCCGGCGCCTGCCCGAGCTGGCCAAACTGCGGCCGGCCCTCGAGATAGGACTGAAGGCCTGGGCGGCAGAAAGCGACCCGGTACACAAGCGGGCCCTGTCCACCGCGATTATCTGGGATGGGCGCCTCTGGCCCCAGGTGCTCACCTTCCGAGAGGAGGCCCTCCAATACGGCACCCTCTACGCCCGCTGGGCTGGGGGCCCAACGACGGGGCCCGGTAGCAGCGAGTTGGTCGTGGCTCAGACAACCGCGCCAGTACCTGCGCCCGCGCCCCTGGGCCTAGGTGGCTATGGGCTGGTGCTGACCCCCAGGTTCCTGGATGCTGTGGCGATCCGTGAAGGCAAAGAAGAGTCGGGCCGGATTCCTGCGCCACTCACCTGGTTCTGCGAGCAGGCCCTGACCTTGGCCGAGGCCCGCCCCAAGGATCCCCTGGCTCCCGAGGCCCTGTCCCGGGCTGTGCGGGCCTCCCGCAACGCCAACCGGGACAGCCGCAGCGCGGCCCTTCTGCTCAAGGCCTTCCGCAAGCTGCACAAGGACTACGCAGATACTGAGGCCGCCAAGGAGGCCAAGGTGTATCACTAGGGAAGGGGCCTACTTGGCCTTCTCCGTGCGTACCACCAGCACATCGCAGGGGGCGAGGCGCACAACGCGGGCGGCGGTGCTGCCGAAGAGGAGGCGCTCCAGGGCGGAGTGGCCCACCTGTGCCACCACCAGCAGGGTCTCGGGATTCGCCTCGCCGATCAACTCCTCGGCGGGGCTGCCCCACTTCACCAGGGCCTGGGCGCCGGCATAGGGCTTGAGCCAGCCCTCAAGCTGCTCCCTGGCATGGTCCTCCATGGTGTGCAGCCAGGCGGGGTCGGGCAGGGCGATCTGCGCTTCGGGCAGCATGGGGGCCGGCGGTTGCAGCACGTGCATGGCCACCAGGGGCACCCCGCAGCGAACGGCCCATTGGCCCGCCCGGTCCATGGCTTGCCGGGAAGCTTCAGAAAAGTCCACACCCACCAGCACCCGCGTGATCATCATGGCCTCCGCTCGGTCACCCCAAAGATACGTCCCTGGTCATCTAATGCCTTGAAAAGTTTGCAAGAAAGGCTTGTAATATGAGTTGCAACACCTAAAATAGAAACAGGAGGCACCATGATCACCTTTCGACCAGGCGTTGAGCGGGGCCACTTCGACTTCGGGTGGCTGGACACATTCCACACTTTTTCCTTCGGCGACTATTTCGATCCAGAGCAGACGCAGTTCCGCAGCCTCCGAGTGCTCAACGAGGACCGGGTGGCCCCGGGCCAAGGCTTCGGCACTCACGGCCACCGGGACATGGAGATCCTCACCTGGGTGCTCTCGGGCGCCCTGGCCCATGAGGACAGCCTGGGCTCCAAGGGGCTCCTGCGACCCGGGGAGGCCCAGGTCATGAGCGCTGGCACGGGCATCCGCCACAGTGAGTTCAACGGTTCCTCTGCGGTGCCCGTGCACTTCCTCCAGATCTGGCTCCTGCCTGAACGGCAGGGACTGGCTCCCCGCTACGACCAGGTGGCGTTCACGGACGCCGACCTGCGGAACCGCCTGCACCTCATTGCCGGTTCCGGGGCCGCCCCGGGCCGGGCCCAGCTCTTCCAGGATCTCCAGGTTTTCGCGGCGCGCCTGGATGCAGGGCAGGAGGTCCAACCCGCCCTGGCGCCGGGCCGCTTCGGCTTCCTGCAGGTGGCCACGGGCTCCCTGTGGCTGAATGGGCAGCTTATGAACGCCGGGGACTCGGCGCGCATCGAAAGGGAGGCTGACCTGAGTGTGCTGGCGGACTCCCCCACTGAATTCCTCTTTTTTGATCTCGCCTGAGGAGCCTTCATGTCTTTCAAACCTGTGCTTCGACTCATCCCCGGCCAGCCCACCCAGGACGGCAACCGGGTGCCCCTCACGCGCCTGGTGCCCGGCCGCGGCCAGCACGGCACGGAGGCCTTCCGGGACATGGATCCCTTCCTGCTCATGGATCACTTCGGCCCCATGGTGCTGAAGCCCGGCACGGATGCGGGCTTCCCGCCCCATCCCCACAAGGGCTTTCAGACCCTCACCTACCTCATCCAGGGCGCCTTCCGCCACCGTGACAGCACCGGCGGCTCAGGGCTCCTGCGCCCCGGCGGCGCCCAGCTCATGAACGCGGGTTCGGGCATCGTCCACGAGGAGATGCCCGTGCCCGAGCACCTGGAGACCGGCGGCGCCATCGAAGGCGTGCAGCTCTGGATCAACCTGCCCAAGGCCGCGAAGGGCTCCACGCCCGGCTACACCGACCTGCAGCCCGAGACCATGCCCTGGCAGCCGTTGCCTGGGGGCCGGATCCGCGTGCTGGCGGGCACCTGGGCGGGTGTGACCGGCCCGGCCCAGACCCCCGCGCGCATCGCCTATGCCCACCTGGAGCTGGAGCCCGGCGGGCGCTTCCAGCAATTCCTTCCCGGGGGCTGGGTGGCCGCCGTGGTGCCCTTGCAGGGGAGCGTCCTGGTGGAGGGAACCCAGGTGCCGGCGGACACCGTGGCCCTGCTGGGGGAGGGCGATTCCCTGGCCCTGGAGAGCCCCGAGGGTGCCAGCCTCATGCTGCTGGCTGGGGAGCCCCTGCGGGAGCCCATCGCCCACTACGGCCCCTTCGTCATGAACACCCGAGAGGAGCTGGAGCAGGCCTTCCAGGAGTACCAGCAGGGGCTCATGGGGCAGCTGGTCTGAACTTCAGCTTGGGGTCAGATGGCCGATGGGTAACCTATACCAGGACGGCCCCATGTCCCACCCCGCACCCGGCACTTCCTCGGATGGCCCCGCCCAGGCCCTTTCCGGCCAGCTCACCCAGGATCTGGCGGTTCTGGAGAAGGTGATCAACCGCTCCGCGGCTGGGGCGGCGCGCACCTCCGTGCGGGTGCAGTCCCTGGCCACGGACATCGATCAGATCCTCACCAGTACTCGGTCCATCCAGGAGACCCTCACGGGCCTGGGGGAGAACATTTCCAATTCGGCCTCCGCCGCCAAGGAAGGGGCCGAGTCCACCCGCCTCATGGCGGACCTGACCCGCCAGGGCCGCCGGGAAAGCGACCGCGCCGTGGCCACGGTGCGGCAGCTCCAGGGCCAGACTGAAACCACCTCCCAGCGCCTGGAATCCCTCATGGGCCACATCCTCAAGGTGAATGAGGTCTCCCAGGTGATCGGGGAGATCGCCGATCGCACCGGCCTGCTGAGCCTCAACGCCGCCATCGAGGCCGCCCATGCGGGGGCCGCGGGCCGGGGTTTTGCCGTGGTGGCCGAGGAGGTGCGCAAGCTGGCGGACCGGACCTCCCGCCAGACCCAGGAGATCGCGGACCTGCTGGAGGCCATTCGCCAGGATCTGGAGCCCGCCCGGGTGGCCATGGACCAGAGTCTGGAACTGGCCTCCGCCACCCGGACCCAGGTGGAGGCCGTCGAGCAGCGCTTCTCTGGCATCGCTGAGTTGGCCGAGTCCACGGCCGGCCACGTCGCCAGCATCGCCCAGAGCAGCCTGGAGGAGCGCGAGGCCGCCCAGACCCTGCTGGAGGCCTCCGGGCGGCTGCTGGAGGCCACGGGCACCCTGAAGGCCGGGGCCGAGGCCGTGGCCCAGGATGCCTTCAGCCTGTCAAACCTCACTGAAGAAGGGCACCGGCACCTGGCCGCCTATGACACCGGCAGCCTCTTCCACCGGGCCCTGGGGCTGGCCCGGGAGCTGGTCAGCACCAGCGCGGGCATCCTGGAGGCCCCGGTGAAGGAGGGCAAGCTCCGGGAAGCCGACCTGCTCGCCCTGGACTACCGGGAGATCCGGGGGCCTGAGATCCATGGCCTGTCCCGCTTCTTCAGCGTACTCCATGTGCCCCCAGAGGGTTTCAGCCCGCCCAAGTTCCGCACTGCCTACGATGCCCTGGTGGAGAAACCCCTGCAGCTGGCCTTCGACCGCATCCTGGACCTGGAGCCGAGGCTCACCTTCGCCCTCATCCTGGACCTCAACAGCTACGCGCCCTCCCACAACAGCCGCTACACCCAGGACTGGACCGGGCGGCCCGAGGCGGACCTGGCGGGCAACCGGGTCAAGCGCTTCTTCACCGACAACCGCATCCTGGTGCGGGGCGCCCGGCATGGTCTGGGCGAAGCCGCCGAGAACCTGCCGGACCAGACCCGCCGTGAGGGCTTCCAGAGGGTCGCCCAGCTGGATCAGAAGGCTGCCGCTGCCGGGGACTTCCTGGTGCAGACCTATGCCCGGGATACCGGTGCCATCATCACGGTCCTGACCGTGCCCCTCCATGCCTGCGGCCAGCGCTATGGCGTGGGGCTGCTGGGCTGGAGCGGCGAGGCAGAATAGGGGCGCTCCACCAAGCGCACGAGAACTGCCAAAGACACTCGCTGAGAAAAGAGGAGATGGCAGAGAACGCGGAGATCGTTGTGACGTTCCCCACATGATTAGCCTGGTCTTTGTGTGGAATATAAATTGATTGGGGTGGTGTCGCTGGGCTGGGCGGAGGGAGCCGGAGGCGACCGGAGCTCAGCCAACTACAAGCTGGCGAGGTGAGCAGCCACCGTAGGGGGTGCCCGCGCAGCCCTGGGTTTCGAAGGCCACCGACGAGGCGGGGGCCGGGACGGGAAACTAGGCCCGTTTGGGCATGAGGCCCAGGCCAGGAGCGCCAGGAAGCCCGATTGGATCAATTCGGACTGGCGGATGGATTGCCCAGGATTAAGGCGCTCCTGGCTACCGGCGATCAAATTGCAAACGACCTACAACAGCTCAGCCTCAAGTTTGCGCTTCAGCCGGAAGCGGCCACTGGCCAGCTTGGTGAGGGCCCGGCCCAAGCCCTCGCGGCTGCAGGCCAGTTCCGTGCTCCAGGCCTCCAGGGGCAAGTCGCCGCCCTCGGGGTGGGCCTCCACCCAGGCTTCCCAAAGCGGGGCCAGGGCGGCGGTATTTGGCTCCTGCTGGTCGCGCCAGCCGCGCTCCTGGGGGCGCTGGGCCTCGTAGAAGGTCTCCCCCCGCAGCTTGTCTGGCAGGAAGGTCTGGGGCCGGTCGTAGTCCGCGTGGGAGTAGTGGTAGCCCTCTCCCCGGCCGATCTTGCGGGCGGTGCTGGTGTGGGCGTCGCGGATGGCCTCGGGAATGGGCGCGTCGTCGGCGGCCATGGCCGCGTCCACGGCCAGCACGGTGGCATTGCTCTTGGGGGCGTTGGCCACGTAGATGATGGCCTGGGCCAGGGGGATGCGGGCCTCGGGCCAGCCGATCTGCTCCGCGGCGCGGCTGGCGGCCTCGCACAGGATGAAGGCCTGGGGATCGGCGTTGCCCACATCCTCGGCGGCGCAGACCAGGAGGCGCCGGGCGATGAAGCGGGGATCCTCGCCGCCCCGGATCATGCGGCTCAGGTAGTAGAGGGCGGCGTTGGCATCCGAGCCCCGGAGGCTCTTCTGGAAGGCGCTGGCCAGGTCGTAGTGGCCGTCCGCGCGGTCGAACATCATGCGCCCGCCCAAGGCCCCCTGCAGTGACTCCAGGTCCGGGTCCGGCATCTCCAGCCAGGTCTCCAGGCCCGAGAGGGCCGAGCGCAGGTCGCCACCGGCCCAATGGGAGAGCCAGTCGAAGACGTCTGCGGGTTCGGCCTCCGCCCCGCGCTCCGCCGCCCAGGCCCGCTTCAGGACCGTCAGGATGTGGGCGGGCTCCAGGGCCTTGAGGGCGATGAGTTGGCAGCGGCTGCGCAGCGCCGGGTTCAGGTAGAAGGCGGGGTTCTCCGTGGTGGCGCCCACAAGAATGGCCTCACCCCGCTCCAGGTAGGGCAGGAGGATGTCCTGCTGGGCCCGGTTGAAGCGGTGGATCTCGTCCAGGAACACCACGGGCGGCACGGCGCGGAACAGGGGCATCTCCCGGCTGTCCGCCAGGAACTTCTTCAGCTCTGCGGCGCTGCCGCTGACCCCCGAGAACTCCATGAAGCCATGGCCCGTGGCTTCGGCCAGGATGCGGGCCAGGGTGGTCTTGCCGGTGCCGGGGGGGCCCCACATGACCATGGAGGGCAGGCGGCCCCCGGCCGTGAGCCGTCTCAGGGCGCCCTTGGGGCCCAGCAGGTGGGCCTGACCCACCACCTCGTCCAGGGACTTGGGGCGCAGGCGTTCGGGAAGCGGGATCTGGGACACCCTCCTAGCCTATCAGCGCCTGTGCTAGGCTCCCCGAATGACCAGTCTGCCCGCCTACGAACGCGACCCCTTTGCCGCCACCCTGGAGAGCCTGATCCTCCACTGTGGTGAAGAGCGGGGTCGGCCCTTCGCGGTGCTGGTGGACACGATCTTCTACCCGGAAGGGGGCGGTCAGCCCTGCGACCTGGGCACCCTCAACGGCGTGGCTGTGGTGGACGTCCAGAAGCGGGAGGGGGAGATCCGGCACTACCTGGCCTCGCCCCTGACTGAGGGCACCGCGACCCTGGAACTGGACTGGGCCCGCCGCTTCGATCACATGCAGCAGCACACGGGCCAGCACCTGCTCACGGCCCTGGCCCAGGACCGCTTCCAGTGGGAGACCACGGCCTTCCACTTGGGGCCGACTGTTTGCGACATCGAGCTGAAGACCCCGGGCATCAGCCTCGCCCAGATGTTGGACCTGGAAGAGGCCGTGGCCTCAGAGATCCGCGCCCGCCGCGAAGTCTCGGCCCGCTGGGTGACTGCGGAGGATTACGGCCAGGAGGCCGTGCGCTCCCGGGGCCTGCCCGAGGGGCACCAGGGCGAGATCCGCCTGGTGCAGATCGAGGGCCTGGACCTGAACACCTGTGGCGGCACCCACCTGCGCCACACCGGCGAGCTGGAGGCCCTGAAGCTCCTGGGCACCGAGGCCATTCGGGGCGGCATCCGCCTCAGCTACGTGGCCGGGGGTCGCCTGCGCCGCCGCCTGGGCGCCCACGAGCAGCGCAACGCGGCCATGCGCTCCCTGCTGGGCGCGCCGGACGAGGACCTGGTCTCGGCGCTGACGATCAAGCTGGACCAACTGGCGGCCCAGGACCGCCGTGTGCGCAAGCTGGACGAGGAACTGGCCGAACACATGGCCCTGGGCCTGGCCGCCCAGCCCGGCGCCCTTGTGGAGCTGCACCTGGAGGCCAAAGAGGTGGGCTTCCTGCAGAAGCTGGCCCGGGGCATCCTCGCAGCAGCGCCCGCCAAAGCTGTGTTCCTCACCACCGAAGCCAACGGTCAGGCCCTCTTTCTCCTCAGCGCCGGCGACGTCAGCAGCCTGGACGTGCCCACCCTCGGCAAGGCCGTGGCCGCCATCCTCGACGCCAAGGGCGGCGGCTCCGGAAAGAGCTTCCAGGGCAAGGCTTCGAACCTGAAGGCCAGAGGCGAAGCCGTGGCCCGGATCCAGGGGGTCCAGTCATGAACCTGGAGCATCTCGCGGCCTACCTGCAGGGGACCTACGACCTCCGCAAGCTGAAGCGGGAGATCGCCGTGGAGGTCCAGAATTCTGGCCAGGCTGGGGGCAGGGGAGGGACGCCGGTCGCGGGCAGGGTCGAGGAGGTATTCGGGGAGACCTATGCCATCGGTCCCAACGAAGTCCGCTGCCTCTGCATGGCCTTCATCGAAGGAGACCTGGATGCCAAGGAGCTGGCTTACGTCTCTGACACGTTGCAGGTGTCGGAATCCTTCATCTGGCTTCGGGAGGATCTGTTCGACATGGTCTTCGAGATGTCCGACCCGGACATCAACGGCCCCTTCACCGTCGAGTCAGCCGAGGCCATGCTGGACCGGCTCGGACCACCCGCCCCTGGGCTCAAGCAGGACCAGGCTGCTGGCTAGGCAACTCATCATCGAAAGGAATCCAGTGGTCAAGACCAGGGCACAAGTCGACAAGCAGAAGCGCGAAGCCGAAAAGCGGAAGAAGACGGAGAAGACCATCTTGAAGCTGGGGGCCGAGCTGCCGGAGATCGATCCCAAAACGGTGGTGTCCGAGCTGAGTTCCAAGTCCAAGGCCAGGCCGAAGAAGGCCTAGGCGCAACCTGGGCGGATCAGCCCACCTACAAGTTCCTAACCTCCAAGCCCCTGATCCTGCGCCATCCCCCAAAGCGCTGAGCTCCCGTCCCTCGAAATCCCCCATCTGAACCACCGCAGCTCGGCCAAGATAGGGCATGGACCTCATCTACCTCGACCACAACGCCACGACCCCCCTGGCTCCGGAGGCTCTGGAGGCCATGCTGCCCTGGTTCGCGGAGCGCTTCGGCAATGCCAGCTCGGCCTATGCGCTGGGGCATCTGTCCGATGGCGCCGTGGTGGTGGCGCGGGAGCAGGTGGCGGCCCTGGTGGGCTGCACCCCGGCCGAGATCGTCTTCAGTTCCGGCGGCACGGAGAGCCTCAACCACGTTTTCCGGGGTGTCTGGGAAGCCTTCCCCACAAAGCGCCATCTGGTCACGACAACCGTGGAGCATCCAGCCGTACGGGCCCTGCTGCTCTGGTGGCGGGCCCAGGGTGGTGAGGTCACGGATGTGGGTGTGGACGCCGAAGGGCGCCTGGATCTCCAGGCTCTGGAGGCGGCAGTCCGCGCCGACACAGCCCTGGTCTGCGTCATGGCCGCCAACAACGAGACGGGCGTTCTCTTCCCTGTGGCTGAGGCCGCCAAAATCGCCAAGGCTAAAGGCGCCCTCTTCCTGGTGGACGCCACCCAGGCCATGGGCAAGGTTCCTGTCGATGCTGCTGCCTGGGGCGCTGACCTGCTTTGCCTCAGCGGACACAAATTCCACGGCCCCAAGGGCACGGGTCTGCTCATGATCCGGCGCGGCGTGCGCCTCAAGCCGCTGATGCTGGGCGGCTCCCAGGAGCGGGGACGGCGGGGCGGCACGGAGAACGTGCCGGGCCTGGTGGGCCTGGGCAAGGCCGCGGAGCTGGCCCTGGCCCGGCTGCCCGAGATGGCGCGTGTGCGCGACTTGCGCGATGTCTTTGAAGCCCGCCTCCAGGCCCAGGTGCCGGACCTCCACATTCACGGCGGCGGCGCGGAGCGCCTGCCCAATACCGCCCTCGTGGGCTTTGCGGGCCTCGAAGGCGAGGCTCTGCAGCTCAAGCTGGCCGACCTTGGCATCTGCGTCTCCACGGGCAGCGCCTGCAGCACCGGCATGCGGGAGCCCAGCCACGTGCTGCGCGCCATGGGCGCTGCCCCCGCCTACGCCCAGGGCACCGTGCGCTTCAGTCTGGGGCAGGGGACCACGGGCGCGCAGATCGATCGGGTGGTGGAGGCGGTTTCGGCGTTGGTTCCAGCTCTTCGAAAAAATAAATAAATAGTGTTTCAATAACGATTATTACCTATTATTCTGCTTGCTTCCGATGCGGTGATCTGGCGGCTCGGCTGGTTTCATTTTCAAATGCAACCCGGGGGCTCTCATTCTTTGCGACCCTGGGAGGTGGGGGGTCTCATGGCTATGGACAACCTCCGGCGCTTCGCCGAGCGACTCCTGCCGCATTCGCGAGACTCTGAGCCGCTTTGGCGCGATCCCGTGATGCTGGATCGGGGCCCCCTGGGCGAAGCCTGCGTCGCGTTGGATGGCCGTGGCCACGGGACCGCCCTCTGGGAAAATGGCGGGAGCCTTTGGACCAAGTCTGTCGGTCCACACTTCGCCAGGGCCTCGGTCCGACTGCCTCTGGGAGAGGGCAGCACACCTCAAATCCTCATGAACGCCGAGGGGCATGGCCTGGCCCTATGGCGGACCGGGGCACCGGGGGCCCTGTGTCTGTACGGGCAGGTGGTGGGGGCGGGCCGGGGCCCAGCGCATCTGTTGTTCAGCACGGAGGGAAGCATCCAATACCTCCAGGCGGCCGTCGACCGGCGGGGGAATGCCCTGGTGGTCTGGCTGCAGGCAAGGGAGGGGTTGCTGGAAGTGATGGCGCTCAATTACGACACCCGGACTGCGGCCTGGGGTGGGAAGCCCACGCGCGTGGGCCTGCCTTCGACGCCCACGGTGGAACCGCGCATCGCCGTGAACCACCGGGAGCACGCCATGGTGCTCTGGGAGACGGACAGCGACGCCGAAGCAGGGCTCGTGGCCTGCCACTACTGGCCTTCGGAAGGCATCTGGTCGGATCGACCGGTGCCCGTGGTGAACCAGTCGACCCATGCCCACCGCGTGGCCATGGATGACGCGGGGAATGCCCTGGCGATCTGGGTCCACTCCCCCTATGGTCAGCGCAGTTCCGTTCAGGCCAGCCATTACGATGGGGGCCGCTGCGAATGGACCGAGCCGGAAATCCTTTGCACGGCCCACGCCATCACCCAGACGCGCCTTGTGATGTCAGGCTCGGGCCAGGCCCTGGCGGCCTGGTGCCAGGCGGAGGAGCGCGGGGCCACCCGGTTGCTCAGCAAGGGCTTCGAGGGCGGCCACTGGGCGCCAGGGGTCGAGTGCCTGGACCTGGGCCACGAGCCGGTGCGGGAGTTCGCCCTGGACCTCGGTGCAGACGGCCAGGCGGGGTTGCTGACTGTGCATCGGAGTGCCGAAGGGGACTGGGTGTCGGCCCGCCTCCGCCGCCAGGGCTGGTCGCCCTCGGAGCGGCTGGTACCCCCCTCGGCTCGGGTCTGCTCCGCGCCGCTCCTCAAACTTTGCCCCAATGGGGCCTCGGCCCTCTGGACCCAGGGAGTGGGCCGGGACCGTGCCTTGGTGTTGGTCGAGACCCGGTGATTTGACGCCTACTTCAATAGTTCCTGCGCGTAGTGGGCCACCGCGTAAGGAAGCCAACGGTGGCCGGGCAGGTCACGGCTGAGATAGCCCATGTGGCCGCCGCAGGGCTCCAGGTGCAGGTGGACCGCAGCGGAAGGCTTGGCCTCTACCGCATGATGCCAGGGGATGAAGGGGTCGTCCTGGGCCATGAGCAGCACCGTGGGGACGGTGATCTTTGCCAGGTGGTGGCGGGCGGAGCAGCGGGCGTAGTAGTCGTCCGCATCCCTGAAGCCCCCGGCCCTGGCGGTGTAGGCCTCGTCGAACTGGCGCAGGCTCATGGTCGGCCAGGTGGGGAATACATCCTCGATGAGGCCGTCCTCCACCCGCTGCCGAATGGCGGCCCGGCAGCGGCGGATGAAGCGCAGCTCATAGAGGCGGTTGATCCCGTGGTGGATGGCCGCGGAGCAAGCGCCCAGGTCTGCGGGCGGGTTCACGGCGATGGCCGCATCGGGCTGGGCTGTGGGCGACGGCAGGCCTTGGCCCAGGTTGAGCAGGAGGGCATTGGCTGAGAGGGAATAGCCCACGGCCAGTTGGCGCAGGTCCGGGTGTTGCTCCCGGGCCGCGGCGAAGGCGGTCCCCAGATCGTCCCCAGAGCCACTGTGGTAGGGCTTCGTGGCCAGACCCCGGCCTGTGCCGCAACCCCGGTGGTTCAGGGTCCAGACATGGTGGCCCTGTGCCCGCGCCAGGCTCACCGTGCGGCGCACATAGTGGGCCTGGTCATCGCCCCCCAGGCCATGGAAGACCAGCACCAGCACCTTGGTTTCGCCCGGGTAGTGGTGCCCCGCGAGCTGATCCCCATCCGGCAGGGAGATCCTGAACGGTTCCGAAGGAAAGGCAGGCTCCTCCCCGGGCAGGTAGTTGCCCAGGATGGTCTGCAGATGTCCGCCCCGGGCCCACCAGGGCGGGCGGCAGGGCAGAGGGGGTTGGGCCAGTTGAAGCATCCCTCCAGTCTGCCCACCCACCTGCTTCTTTTCCTATCTCGGAATCCGCGCAGCGGATTCCGAGCCTGCTAGTCATTCCGTTTGAAAACAAGCTTATAACTGAACGGATTGTCCAGCTTGGGATGGCTGTAAGTGACCTGGAGGGCCAGGGAGTTGCCGTCCTTGCGCATGGAGAACAGGTGCTTCAGCGTGTAGCCGTCGCCGCTCAGGGTCTGGATCATGGTCGGGCCCTCCTTGGTGAGGGTGGCCTTGAACATCACATCGTCGCTGCGCTTCCAGTCGGCTTCTGTGCCATCCGTCGGGGTGTCCACGGGGCGCTCCCTGCCCATGGTCACGGAGAAGCTGTCCCCGGCCAGGATGTCCAGTTTGCTGAAACTCTTGCAGGCGGCCTGCAGCTTCTTCTTCCAGAACAGCTTCAGGGCGAAGTTCATGTCCTTGAGGTGGGCGTCGATCTGCTCGTCGATCTTATCGCTCTGGGCAGCATGGAGGCTCCACTCCCCGTCCCAGTCCACCTTGGTCTCCTTGGTGGGCGCGGCAGCCTTGGGGGGGGTCTTGGCCTTTTGGGCGGTCAGTGGAAGGACCAGCAGGCAGGGCAGCAGGAGCGGCAACAGGCGCATGAAACCTCCAGGTTCGTTGGATGGAGCCTACTCTCCGCTTGCCACTTCGGAAAGGGAACGGTGTGACGGCTGCAACAAAGGTGGGCTTTGATGACCTTCCAGGCAAGAAATCAAATGACGAGGTGTAAGCTGAGGTCATTCAGCCCAAAATCAGGGCACTCAAACCGAGGAGTGTGGCCATGAAACGTAAGCAGGAAGCCCTCGATTACCATTCGCAGGGGCGAAAAGGAAAGATTGAAGTTGTGCCCTCGAAGCCGTGCTCCACGGCTCGAGATCTCTCCAATGCCTACACTCCTGGAGTGGCTGAGCCCTGTCTGGCCATCGAGAAGGATCCTGAGCTGGCCTACGAATACACCGCCAAGGGCAACCTGGTGGCTGTGATCTCCAATGGCACCGCCGTGCTGGGTCTGGGCAACATCGGTGCCCTGGCAGGCAAGCCCGTCATGGAAGGCAAGGGCGTGCTCTTCAAGCGCTTCGCCGACATCGACGTGTTCGACATCGAAGTGAATGAGCTGGACATCGATCGGTTCTGTCAGGTGGTCAAGGCCCTGGAGCCCACCTTTGGCGGCATCAACCTTGAGGACATCAAGGCCCCCGAGTGCTTCGAGATCGAGACCCGCCTCAAGAAGGAAATGAACATTCCTGTCTTCCACGATGACCAGCACGGCACGGCCATCATCAGCACTGCGGCGCTCATGAACGCCTCCGAGCTGATCGGCAAGCCCCTGGAGAGCAT
Source organism: uncultured Holophagaceae bacterium (assembly GCA_903913215.1). GTDB lineage: Bacteria > Acidobacteriota > Holophagae > Holophagales > Holophagaceae > Geothrix. Next base: position 225,618 of record CAIWKE010000002.1, on the reverse strand, counting down.
GAAGGTGGTGTTCAGCGGCGCTGGCGCCGCGGCCATCGCCTGCGCGAACATGATGATCGTGGCGGGCGTCAAGCTCGAGAACATGTGGCTCTGCGACACCAAGGGCCTGGTCTACGAGGGCCGCACCGAGGGCATGAACGTCTACAAGGAGAAGTTCCTCAAGCCGTCTGCCTGCCGCAGCCTGGGCGACATCATTGCCGGGGCCGATGTGTTCGTGGGCTGCTCCAGCAAGGGCGTCCTGACGCCTGAGATGATCCTGTCCATGGCCAAGAACCCCATTGTCTTCGCCATGGCCAACCCCGATCCCGAGATCGACTACCCCACCGCCAAGGCCACCCGCGATGACATCATCATGGCCACCGGGCGCAGTGACTATCCCAACCAGGTGAACAACGTCCTGGGCTTCCCGTTCATCTTCCGCGGCGCGCTGGATGTCCGCGCCTCCGAGATCAATGAGCCCATGAAGCTGGCGGCCGCCAAGGCCCTGGCGGCCCTGGCCAAGGAGGAAGTGCCCGATTCCGTCGTGAAGGCCTACCAGGGCCAGATGTTCACCTTCGGCGCCGAGTACATCATCCCCAAGCCCTTCGATCCCCGCGTGCTCCTGTGGGTGGCTCCGGCTGTGGCCCAGGCCGCCATGGATTCCGGTGTGGCCAAGAAGCCCATCGCCAACATGCAGGCCTACGTCGAGCACCTGGAAGGCCTCCAGGGCCGCAGCAAGGACGTGATCCGCAGCGTGGTCAACCGCGCCAAGGATGACCCCAAGCGCGTGGTCTTCCCCGAAGGCGACCATCCCCTGATCCTCCAGGCCGCCGCCCACATGGCTGACGAGGGCATCTGCAAGCCCATCCTCCTGGGCCATGCCGGTGAGATCAGCGGCATCGCCTCTGAGCACGGCATCGATCTTACGGGCATCGAGATCTTGGATCCCAGCACGGTCTCGTGGCGCAAGGAGGCTGAGGACGCCTTCTGGAAGCTGCGCAACCGCCGCGGCGTCACCCGCTTCGAGGCCAGCCGCAAGGTCCAGGAGCGCATCTACTTCGGCGCCCTGATGTGCAGCATGGGCAAGGCCGATGGCCTCATCGCCGGCCTGACGATGTACTACCCCGACACCATCCGGCCCTGCCTGGAAGTGATCGGCACCAGGAAGGGTGTCAAGCGCGTCTGCGGTGTCTACACCATGGTCCTGAAGAACCGCGTCCTGTTCTTCGCCGACACCACCATGAACATCGAGCCCAATAGTGAGGAACTGGCGGAAATCGCCCTCCTCACCGCGGACCTGGTGAAGAACACCTTCGGCATGGAACCCAAGGTGGCGATGCTCTCCTTCTCCACCTTCGGCAGTGTCGAGCATCCCCTGGTCCGCAAGGTCCAGAAGGCCACCCAGCTGGTCAAGGCGGCCCGTCCCGAGCTCAAGTGCGACGGCGAAATGCAGGCCGACACCGCCCTGGGCGAAGGCATCCTGGCCGAGAACTACCCCTGGGTGGACCTGCCCGGCGGCCCGAATGTGCTGATCTTCCCCGACCTCACCAGCGGCAACATCGGCTACAAGCTGGTGCAGCGGTTGGCGAACGCCGAGGTCATCGGCCCCATCACCTGCGGCATGGCGGCTCCCGTCCACGTCCTGCAGCGGCACAGTGACCTGAACGACATCATCCACCTCACGGCCCTCACCGTCGTCGAGGCGCAGCAGAAGAAGTAGTCACCAGAAGTTGTCTGCAAAAGAAATCGGGGGCCTTTGGGCCCCCGATTTCTTGGTCGGATTCCTGTTTGTCAGGGCCGTCCGCCCGCCTCGGGCAAGGGCTGCAGAAGTTCGTGGAGGGCTGCTTCAAGGCTGAGGGGGCGGCCATCGGCGGCCTGCTCCCGGCCATCCAGGATGCGCTCGCCCTGCCAGACCGTATGGCCGCCCCGGCGGTCCTGAAGCTGAACGATGAGGGTCAGACCGAGGGAACCGCCTCCACCCTGGGGACTGCCTTCCATGCCGCTCTTGCCACCCTTGCCACCCTTCCCACCGTGATGGCCACCGCCCTCACCACCCCCCGGTTTGGCGCCCTCGGCCCTAGGTTCGGCTGACCGCCCCAGCAGAAACACCGTCACCCAGAGATCCGCCTCCGGGGCGGGCACTGCCTGGTAGTTCCGGTTGCGCAGCTCGGCCAGCACCAGCTGGCGCGAACCCGCTGGGTCCAGAGGACGCAGCCCTTCGCGGATGATCACCAAGTCCTTCCGGGGATCCAGGGCCAGGGTGTGGAAGCTGGCCTTGGGGAAATCCGGGTCCACCTCGTAGACCACCTTGGGCTTGGAACAGGCTGAGGCAAGCAGCAGGAGGACGAGGGGCAGGGCTATGATTCGCATACCCATGGGTGCCTCTATTGCAGGACTGGTTCGACAGCTCAGGTGGTCTTCAGTTGCGCCATCCAGGCCTGGATCTCGGGATCGGGATCAGGGCTCAGGCGCAGGGCTTCACAGAGGTCCACGAGGGCCGGCCCGGCCTCGCTGCGCTGCAGGTGGATGTAGGCCCGCTCCTTGTGCGTGCGGGGATTGGCGGGGTCCAGCAGGATGAGGTGGGTGGCGGTCCAGAGGGCCTCCTCCCAATCTTCGGCGTGCAGGAAGCGCAGGTGCAGGTTGCGCACCAAGCGGATGAGCGTCTCCCGCCCCGTGGCGGCCTTCAGCATGTCCCGCTGGAAGGTGACCCGGCCCGCCGTGGTGGCCTTCACCAGACCCGCGCTGTCCTCTTCGCCCACGGCCCGACCGCCATTGAAGGGGTCAAAGCAGAGCAGGCCGAAGTCCGTGCGCAGGGCGGCGATGAAGTGGCCAGGCAGGTTCACGCCCACGGCATCGAAGCCCAAGCGCCGGGCCAGGTCCACCCAGAGGATGGAGAGGGTGATGGGAATGCCCTTGCGCCGGGCGATGACAGCCGGAAGGAGGGCGTTGAGGGGATCATCGTAGGTCTCTCGATCGCCCTGGAAGCCCATGTCCACAAAGAGCAGCTCATTCAGGGCGTCGATGGCCTTGTGGGTGTTCCAGGGCAGGGGCATGCGTCCGGCCAGCTGGAAGGCCCACTCGTTCAATTGCATGGCCACATGGTCCGGGTCGGGATCGTCCAGGGCTGGGGCCACGGCGTGGACGGCCCCCTCGGCCAGGCTCCGGCACTCAGGATCCGCCTGGAGGTATTCAAACAGGGACATCAGGCCCGCCGACGCAGCACGGCGCGAAAGATCAGGGCCACGAACACCAGGGCCGCCGCGCCCAGGGACCACTTTTGCCAGGTTTGGTGGGCGGCGTCGAGCTTCTTGGCCTCCTCGGCCTTGCGGATGTTCTCCGTGATGGACAACTTGGACCGGGCCTCCTGGGCTTCCTTGATGGCCTTTTGTGCGGATTCGCGGGAAGCCTTCAGCTCCCGCACCGGGGCCTGCTCCTCCTCATCGGCGCCCAGCACGGCGGCCTTCTGGGGGGGCTCTTCCCGCAGGAAAGCCGCCGGCACGGCGCCATTGTCCTCGGTGGTGGTGTCGGCGGAGGGCTCCGTATCGATGGCTTCGGCCAGGTTGTGGACCTCCTCCCGCAGTTCCATGAGGACCTGGTTCTGCTGGTGGAGTTGGGCCCCCAGGAGCCACAGCAGGCCCACCTGGAGGGCGAGGAAGGTCGGGATGGTCCAGTGAACAGAGGGGCGGCGCGGAGATCTATCTTCGGGGTCGGGCATCAGGCCTCCCTTCCTAGGATAAACAGGGTCCGGTCATCCCGGTTCTGGGTATCGAAGCCCGACACATCCTGGAAGACGGCCTCGCAGGCGGCCCGGGGGCTGCCGGTACCCCAGAGACGGCGTAGCTGCGCACTGAAACGGTCCAGGCCATAGAGCTCGCCCTCCCGATTCATGGCCTCGGAAAGACCGTCGCTATAGAGCACCAGCCAGCCCTTGGGGGGCAACACGCCCTCCTGGACCTGCCAGTCGCCGGGCCCTGCGGGGCGCAGACCCAGGCCGCGGCCGTGGGGGGTCAGTTCCGTGGTGCTGTCCGCGTGGAGCCCCTGGAGCACCAGGGCCCCGGGGTGCCCGGCCCGAGCCAGACGGTAGCAGCCATCATCGTCCCACTCCAGCAGGATGAGGGTGAGGAAGCCGCGCTGGCCCAGCAGCTGGCGCAGGGTCTGGTCCAGAGAGCAGAGAATCGCCTCCAGGCTCTGATCCTCCCGTTGGGCGGCCTGCTCCAGCAGGGCCGTGGCCTGAGCCATGTAGAGGGCCGCGGCGAGCCCCTTGCCGCACACATCGCCCACGGCCGCCAGCCAGCGGCCACTGGGCCGCCGTTTGACGAAGAGCAGGTCGCCACCGGTCTCGAGGGCCGGCTCCAGGCGCAGGGCCACCTGGAAGCCGGGAATGGGCGGCAGGTGGGAGGTGACCAGGCTCTCCTGGATGCGACGGGCGGTCTCCAGCTCCTGGCTGAGGCGCTCCTGGGCCACCAGGCGCTGGTGCATGAGGGTGGTTTCCAGGGCCTGGCCCGCGGCCTGGGCCACCTCTCGCAGCAGCTCCCGGTCCTCGCGGCCGTAGTTCAGCTCTGCATATTTGCCGCCCAGGACCACCACGCTGTGTGGATCGTCCCCGGCGAGGAGGAGGAGCATGAGCTGGGCCTCCAGGGCGTCCACATGGGCCCGCAAGGTGCCTCCCTGCTCGCGGATCCAGTCGGCCTCTTCACTGCCGAGACCCAGCACCAATTCCTGGTTCTCCCGAGCCAGGCGCAGCAGGCCCGGGGGAATGCGCAGGGGCTGAGGCGGGAAGTGGGTGCGGCGCCCCTCGCGGTCCGAACCTTCGGCGCTGGGCAGCAGGATCTGGCGCTCCACCAGGGGCAGGATCTCCAGCAACTGGGGCTGGAAGGCCTCGCCCAAGGCCCGACGCAGGGATTTCAGCAGGGACTCCTCGCTGAATTTTTTTCGGGGTTCGCGCACTGCGCTGAGAGCGATCTCCCGGGTGCTGGAGAAATCCATGCGGAAGCGTCGTCGGATGCCCTTCACCAGGCGCCGCAGGGCCCAGCCCAGAGGCAGGGCCAGGAGGCCCACCAGGGCGCCGGCCCAGCCCGAGGGAATGGAAGCCAGGTGAGAGAAGGCCCAGGCCAGGCCGCCCAGGTAGGCCGCCACCGTGAGGGCCAGCAGGGCCACGTAGCTGAGCCAACGCAGCAGCACCTTGCGCACGTCGAAGAGCCCGTGGCGGAAGATGGCGTGGGCGAAGCTGAGGGGCAGCAGGGGCAGGGGCAGCATGAAGACGTAGAGCTGGCGCTGGAAGAGCAGGCTTTGGCCAAAGCGACCCCGGAGCAGCACCCAGGCCAGTAGGTCCAGGCAGAGGGCTGCGGCCACGAAGAGGGAGGGGCGGAGGGCCCGGCGCAGGCGCTCCGGGGCATGGAAGGCCCCCTTGACGAAGAAAACCAGGCCCGTGATGGCCGCGCCCACGAAGAGTACGGTCGGCAGCAGGGCGAGGAGCAGGCCCAGGGCCCGGCCCAGGCCCGACTTCATCAGGCCCGGAGGAGGGCTGATCATGCCGCCATTGGCCACTCCGAGGAGCCGGGGGACCAGTTGCAGCAGGGCCATAACGGCGAAGCTGGTGTAGAGGATCCGCAGGAAACGCCTGTTCTTCCGCAGTTCGAGCGGGTGCGGGAAGCGCAGGAAGAAGTGGATCCAGAGGGGCGGGAGCAGGGCTCCGGCCAGGGCGCCCATGAGGAAGACCACCACCTGTATGCCCAAAGGGGCGGTGCCCGACAGGATGGCCCCGGACATCAGCAGGGTGGTGGCGGCCAGATAGAAGAAGTGGCGGGAGGACTTGCGCTCAGGGGCCGAGATCACCACCAGGAGGCTGACAGCCCAGGCGATGAGGCCGTTCAGGAGCAGGGCCAGCTGGGCCAGGTCGAGACTTTTCACCAGCCGCACGGGGACGAGGATCAGGCGGCCTTGACGCCGCACCGAGTAGATCAGGATCGTGCCCTCGGACTTGCCATTGATGAAGGCCTGGGCCTTGAGGGTTCCCGCCTGGGTTGGCTCGTAGGAGTGGCCCTGGATCTTCACCAGCTCGTCGCCCTCCAGGAGGCCGGCTTCCTCGGCCACCCCGTCGGGCAGAATTTCCCGGATGACGATTTTGCCTTTTTCCACCTGCCAGGAGCATTGGTCGTCGGAGCCCGCGTAGACCCACTGGTTGAGGGCGAAGGAACCCACGGCGAGGCTCAGGCAGGCGAAGCTGATCCACAGCAGGCGCCACCGGATGCGTTTGAGGTAGGGGTTCATGGCGCCTTTTGTGGAAGAATGCCCGGATGAAGCAGAATCCTGGAGCAGAACGGAGCAGCTGGCTTGTCGTGGGGGGGCGGCGACGCCTGGGGCGTGCGCTGGCAGAAGATCTGGCTCGGGATCATGACCTGGTGCTGACCAGCTCGGAAGCCTGGACTGGGGAAGCCTGGGTGGAAAAACTGGGCAGGATGGGACGGATCGAAACGCTTCAGTGGGATGCGGAGAACCCGCAGCTGGTTTCCCGAATGATGGCAGATCTGGACCGGCTGGAGGCCGCGGGCTGGGCCCTTTCCGGGGCCATTCTCGCGGCCGGCACCTTCCCCGAGGCCCCGCTGGGCACCTGGACCGCCGCCAACCTGGAAGCCACCTGGCGCCTGAACTTGGGGTTTCCCTTCCTCTGCGCTCAGGCCCTGGCCCCGCGCCTGCTGAGCGGCTCCTGCCTGCAGATCCTGCTGGACACCTCCGTCCACCGGCCCTGGCTGAAGCGCCTGCCCTACGGCGCCGCCAAGGCGGGTCAGGCCAGCCTGGTGCCTGGCCTGGCCCAGCTGCTGGCCCCGAGCGTTCGCGTGGTGGGCCACGCCCTCGGGACGCTGCTTCCGGCCAAGGACAGCGACCCCGCCTTCCTGGCAGAGCGGACCCTCCTGAAGCGTCTGGGCAACCCCGCTGACCTCTGCCGCGCCGTCCGGTACGCCGCCGACAGCCCCTTCCTCACCGGCGAGATCCTGACCTTGGATGGCGGACGCCGCTGGCTCTAGCCTGAGCCTTTTCGCAAAGAAAACGGATCACCACCAAGGCACCAAGAACTGATTGTTTTTCTTGGTGGTGATCTCTCTTAGTTTATTTGGAATTGGGATCAGTCCAGCTGCAGGACTTCGAGCCGGGAGGGCAGGGCCTTGGTGTGGTAGACGCGCTGTTCGGCTTTCTGGAAGTCCTCGGGGCGGGCCTTGGGGATGTCGCAGAAGATTTGGGGGTTCCGGTCCACCAGGGGGAACCAGGAACTCTGGATCTGCACCATGAGCCGGTGGCCCTTGCGGAAGGTGTGCATGACATCCGGCAGGGTGAAGGCCACCTCCGTGGGTGCGCCGGGAGTGAAAGGCTCCGGCGTCGTGTAGCTGTTTCGGTACTTGCCCCGCAGCACATCGCCGCGCACCAGCATCTGGCCGCCAGCCTGGTGCCAGCCCTTGGGCGAGTCCTTGGGGTCCGGGGCATCGCTGGGAAAGACATCGATGACTTTCACGATCCAGTCCGCGTCGGTGCCGCTGGTGCTGACCTGAAGCACGGGGCGGAGGGGGCCGGCCAAGGTGAGGTCCGCCTCCAGGGGGGGCGTCTGATACAGCAGCACATCGGGGCGGCGGGCGGCGAAGCGCTGGTCCTCGGCCATGAAGCTGCCCGAGTAGCCGAAGCTGATGTCCTGGGTGTAGGGCACGGGCTTGGCTGGATCGCTTACGTAGGCGTCGAAGCCGCTGGTGGTTTCAGGTCGAGTGGTGCCGAGGCCCCCCTGGGCTTCGAAGTAGAACGTGCAAGGCTGAGCGGCCCGTGGCGGCCAGGCGTCGAAGCTGCGCCACTGGTTGCGCCCCGTCTCGAAGACCGTGGCCTTGGCCAGGGGGGCCTCCTTGGCATCGCCGGCCTCCTTGAGATACTGGTTGAAGAAGCGCAGCTCGATCTGCTCCTGGAACCAGGGGGCGGTCTTCGCGCCGAACTCGGTATTGCCAATGCGGCTGCCATCGGGCCCGGACCACTGGCCGTGCGTCCAGGGGCCCATCACCAGGTGGCTATCCGTGGTGGGACTCTGCCGCGTGAGGGTGCTGGCGCAGGCCAGGGCCCCGAAGAGATCCTCTGCATCGAACCAGCCCCCCACGGTCAGCACAGCCGGGCGGATGTACTTCAGGTGCGGGCGCAGGTTCCGGGCCTGCCAGTAGGCGTCATAGGTGGGATGTGCGAGGTAGGCCTCCCAGATGGGTTCCGCCGGTTGTTTCACCAGGGCGCTGATGCGATTCAGGGGACCGGCATCGAGATACCACTGGTAGCCATCGGTGCTGCCGGAGTTGGTGAAGGTGGGCATGGCGCTGGAGGGCGCGGTGCGCTGGCTGTGGAAGAAGAGGAAGAAACCGAAGTTCGCGGCCAGCTGGAAGGCGCCGCGGTGGTAGCTGTCGTCACCCTCCCAGACGTCCATCATGGGTGCCTGTGGTGAGACGGCCTTGAGCGCCGGGTGCCCGCTCAGCAGGCCTTGGACTGCGTAGTGGGCCGGATAGCTGATCCCCCACATGCCCACTCGGCCGTTGTGCCGGGGCAGGTTCTTCAGGAGCCAATCGATGGTGTCGGTGGTGTCACTTACTTCGTCCGGGGCGCTCTTGGCCACATCCACGGGGCGCACATCCTCGAAGCTGCCCTCGCTCCGGTTGCGGCCCCGCACATCCTGGTAGACCACGATGTAGTCTTCCTTGGCAAAGGCCGGGGAGGGCCCCACCACGTGGCGGAAGGCGTCCGGGCCGTAGGGATTACACCCGTAGGGCGTGCGATTCAGCAGGATCGGGTGGGGGTGGCTGGTGTCCTTGGGGAGGAAGATGGCTGTGTAGAGGCTGATGCCGTCTCGCATGGGCACCATGGATTCCTGTTTGGTGTAGCGGACCTGGGGGGGCTCGGGCGCTGCCGCCACGGTGGCAGCCTGGACCGGAGTCAGAGTCGGGGCTGGCTGCTGAGCGCTGAGCAGCAGGCAGGCATAGGGGAGGAGCAGGGCACGGCAAGGGAGCATGAGACCACCGGAAAAGCATCGATGCTCCCACGAGATCGGGAGCTGGGCAAAGCCTCATGGGACAATCGAGGCCGAGGTCGTCCGCGCATGCAGCTCAAGGTCAACGAAGTGTTCCACTCCATCCAGGGTGAGGGGGCCCGCATCGGGCGCCCCTGCCTCTTCATCCGCCTCACGGGCTGTCCCCTGCGCTGCACCTACTGCGACACCGCCTATGCCTTCACCGAGGGCACGCCGCGGGAGCTGCCGGACCTCCTTGACGAGGTGTGCCGCCGCCTTGGCCCACCCCGGAAGGGCCCCAACGCCCCCTTTGTGGAGCTGACCGGTGGCGAGCCCCTGGCCCACCCCTCGGCCCCGGCTCTGTTGCGGGCCCAGCTGGACCTGGGCTACGAAGTGGCCCTGGAGACGGCGGGCAGCCATGACCTGCGTCCCGTGCCACGTGAGGTCATCAAGATCGTGGACCGCAAGACTCCCGGCAGCGGCGAGGAGCACCGCTGGTTGGAGTCGAACCTCGACCACATGGTGAGCGGCCAGGATGAGCTGAAGTTCGTGCTTTGCGACGAGGCGGACTACGCCTGGGCCAAGGCCTGGTGCGCCGAGCGTGGCATCTGGGAGCGCCTGGAGGTGCTCTTCAGCCCGGTCTGGGGGAAGCTTGACCCCGCCTGGCTGGCGGAGCGCATCGTGGCCGACGGCCTCCCCGTGCGGCTGCAGGTGCAGCTGCACAAGGTCATTTGGGGGGTGGCGCGGAAGGGCGTCTGAGGACTACTTCAGGGCCTTCCAGGCGGCCAGCTCCTTCTCCAGGTTGTCCGTGTATTCCTTGGGGGCGCCACCGGGCTTGGAGAGGTCGATGGCCTTCTGCAGCTGGGCCAGGGCCTCAGGCATCCGCTTGGCGTCCTTGTGGATGCGGGCGGCGGTCTCGTGGTTCCAGAAGCTGTCCCCAGCCTTCAGGCTCTTCTCGATCCAGGCCTGGGCTTTGAGGGGCTCGATGCCCTGCTCCTGGCAGTATTTGGCGGCCTGGTACCAAGGCACCCAGTCCGTGTCCGGTGCCACCTTGAGCTTGGCCTCGATCTGGGCCCAGTAGATGCCCTTGGTATCGAAGACCACGGGGAAGCTCACCCGCAGCTTCTCCCAGGCCAATTCGACCGTGGCCTCGCTGGTGTCCTTGGGGGTGATGCGGTAGTCCAAGTATTCGAGGAAGGCTCCGGCCTGGGGCGTGGCCTCCCAGCGCAAGACGTCCTCTGTGGCTTTGTATTCGTAGGCGCCCCACTGCTTGGCCTGCTTGTTGAGGATCAGGGTCCAGGTATTCTCGCTGGGGAGGACGAAAAAGCCGTAGCTGCCTGCGGGCAGGTCCTTGCCGGCCACCTTGGCGGCGTGGCTGAGGGTGAGCATCGTGGCGCTGTTGGCCCCGGCCCGCCAGACCTGACCGAAGGGCACCAGGTCGCCCCAGATCTTGCGGCCCTTCACGGCGGGCCGGGCGAAGCTGAGCTCAATCTTGCTGATGCCAATGTCCTGGGCCACAGTGCATGCGGGGCTGACGCGCAGCTGGGCCAGGCGGACGGGGGCCGGTTTGTCCTGGGCGGCAAGGAGGACAAAGGCCGAGGCGACGAACAGGGCTTTACGCATAGGGGACTCCGGGGGATGGGACATCGAGGGTATCAGAAGCCTTGGGAGGCAGCAGGAATCGTCCGGGCTGCCGGTTGAACGCCTTGAGGATGCCCCACCAGAGCCGTCGCCGATTGAGCCCGCTGAGGTCCCGGGCCCGGAGGGCGGTCCAGAGGGCCAAGGTGAAGGACACGGCGAAGTTCAGGGCGCCGATGAGGGCGATGCCGACCAGGCCCCAGAGCAGCTCCCCCCAGGGCATGGGCCCCTGGGTCCAGAGGCTGCCTGCGGCCAGGGCCAGGGAGGCAGCCTGGAGGGTCACATGGCGGACCTCGAGGTGGATGCCCGCGAAGGCGAAGGCTATGGGCACGAAGACCAGCAGGAAGCCCAGGGCCAGGTAGCCGACGAAGCCCGCGACGTGCCGATGGACGAAGCGGCCCAGGGCCATGGCCCGGCGCTTCCCGAGCAGGCCTTGGATCCGGTGGCTCTGCGCCAGGGCCTCGGGCAGGCGACGGTAGGCGCTCCAGTTGGTGGCCCAGCCGGAGACCAGACTGGAGAGCCACAACAGCACGCCCGTGACGGCCGCAAAGACCAGCGTCCAGCCGTGGAAGGGATCGCAGCCATGGAGGTTGTGCAGGGCGGTCTCAGGGCCGAAGGGACCGCGCCCCGTGGCCCAGATCCACAGCCCGGAGATGAGCAGGGCGGCGGGCAGGGCGGCGCAGACGTTGCCCAAGGTGGCGATGACCTGTGTGCGCGTGATGGCCGCCACCAGCTCAATCTCGCGAGCCTGGCCGTCCTCGGATTCAAGGGCCTTGGCCAGGGCCGACGCGGTCATGGCGGGTTGCTTGGAGGCCAGGCTGAAACCCAGCAGTTGCATGAGGCAGAAACTCAGGGTGTAGTTGAGGGTCTGGGAAAGTCCAAGCAGCAACGGCGCCAGGGGCAAGGCCAGCAGGCCGTATTTGAACAGGGCCGTGACCGCGGTGAGGGCGCCGCCTCCGGCCGCCGACCAGGCCATGGTCCACCACTCGGCGCGGTCCCGGGCGATGTAGTGCTCGCCGGTGTCACCCGTATGCTCCACCACCTTCCGGGCCAGGCGTTTGACGGTGGTGCTCAGCAGCTGCATGAGCCCGTGTTGCGAGGCGCTGCCGCGCACCAACTGGGCCGCAAAGGCGGCCCCATCGCCGTTCCCTGACACGAAGCGCAACAGCTGGGCGATGCGCTCGAGCTGGGCCTCCAGCAAGTCCAGGCGGAACACCAGGTCCGTGGACACCCCCCGCGCGTCGAGGCGGTCATGGGCCTGGCCCAGGGCCCGGGCACACTCAGTCCGGCAGTGCTCCCAGGCTAGGCCAGTCTCGGGGTCCAGCGGTCGTTCGCCCCGTTCCCGCACGGCCCGGGTCAGATTGAAAAAGGGGGAATCGGCATCGCTTCCCTCAGGATCCAAGGACAGGAGATCCCGGGACAGGCCCACGGCCGCTGCCCGGTGGGCGAGCAGGCGGGCCGCATGGGTCCAAATGTCCGGGGGCGGGTCCAGCAGGCTGCCCCAGGCGGTCTTGAGGTCCTCGGGCAAGCTCTCGATCCAGGCGGCATCGGCTTCGTCCAGATCCAGGCGGTCCAAGAGGGCGTAGAGGTCCCCTTCGGGATCGAGGCGGGGGATGACACGGTCCACCACACGCAGGAGCCCTTCGCCCAGGAAGGACGTGCGATCCGGCAGGCCCGTTTCCGCCAGCAGCCGGATGGCTGAGGCATGGCGCCACTCCTCAGCCAGCGAGTCCAGCAGGCCCCGGTCGGCCAGGGCCGTATGCAGGCGGCGTAGCCGACTGGTGCGGCGGGCCTCTCCGTCTGGTGAGGGCAACGGCGAGGCCTCCCCGAGCCAGCGCAGGAGAGGTTCCAACCGGGGCGCGCCCCCTGCGAGCAGTTCATCCAGCCTGGGGTCGGGCAGGGGCATTCAAACTCCGGGTGCGAGGACTCCCAGAGTCTCACAGGGCGCCGCCAGGGACCTCCACCGAAAGGACCACAACCACTAGGTCGTACGGATCCGCAACCCGTGCAGGCGACTCAGGCCTTGGGCCTCAGGAAGCTGCCCCGTATCGGCGCGAGCGCTCCTGGCTCCGGTCCAGGAAGCGCTGCACGGCGGCCGGATCCACGGTGGCCGGGGTGTTGGACCAGACCTGGGAGGGCCGCAGCATGACGAGCATGTCCTCGGGGCAGCCGATCTGTTCGTAGAGGCGCTCCACGGTGCGGGCCAGCTGGGCGGCGGTGCTGTCGGTGAGGAGGGCCTCCCGCAGCAGGGCCTCCCTCCAGCGATCCTGGGCCCTGGACCAGGCGGTGCTGCCAGGCCTGGGCGTCTTGCCCTGGGCCTCGGCGCAGGCGGCCCAGAGGTGGGCCTCGAAGGTTCTCAGGGCCGAACCCTCCAGGGCCCGCAAGCGCGCCACGGCGGGGCCCTCGCCACGAGCCTCCTGCTGGATCTCCAGGGAACTGAGGAAGCCGAAGTCGTAGCCGGCGACCAGGTCGTCCCAGGTGGGCAGGCCAAGATGAAGGAGGAAAGCTTCGATGGGGGTCATGGCAACCTCAGCTGAGTCGCTGGTTAGGTGATGGACATTTCATTTTGGAGGGCAGGCGACATAAGGGGCCGTAACGGAATGACCATGCAACGAAGAGATCATTCCGAACGACCCGAAAGTAGGTGGAGGGCGAGGTGGACCGCAAGGCGGGCGCTGGTTTCGGCGCCTTCTAGGGTGGGGGCCAGCTCCATGAGGTCCGCGCCCACCCAGGGCTGCGGCCACTCCCGGGCGGCGTGGATGAGGGCCAGGGTCTCGGTTAGGCTGAGGCCGCCGGGCACAGGCTCCGCCACGGCGGGTACCAGCACGGGATCCAGCGCGTCCAGGTCGAGGCTCAGGTAGGCGGGACCTTGGCCGATGCTGGCCAGGTCCTCGGCCAGCTGCGGCGCCAGGAAGGGATCCCGCAGATCCGCCGGGCTCCACATGCGCACGCCGGCGGCCTGCAGGAAGGAGAGCTCCTCGTCATCGAAGCGGGGGGCCCGCAGGCCTGCCTGCACCGTGCGCTCCGGGTCCAACAGTCCCTCTTCCAGAGCCTGGCGCAGCCAAGTGCCGTGGTGGATGTCCGTGCCCCAGGCGGCGCCCTGAGCGGCGTCCGGATGGGCATCGATGTGGAGGAGGCCCAGAGGGCCGTGCTGCAGATACAGGGCCCGCAGGGCACCCAAGGTCAGCGAGTGGTCGCCACCCAGGAGCAGGGTCCGGCTGCCAGTGATGGCCCAGGCACCCACCGTGTCTTGCACCGTGGCCAGGGCTTCCTTGAGCGAGAAGGGCAGGGTGGGGACGTTGCCACCGTCCACCCAACCTGAAGCCGCGCCGGGCCCCAGGTTCAGCCGACCTTCGCGCAGACGCTCGGGCATGGGGTGGGAGCCCAGGCCCATGGAGGCGGCCCGCATGGCCCAGGGGCCCAGACGGGCGCCGGGCCGGTTGATGACGCCCGCATCGCAGGGCACGCCCAGCACCACCCCCGTGGCGGGGCAGGGATCCACGCGCAGTGGCAAGCCCAGGAAGGGGGTGAGGCCCGTGCGCAGGCCCTGCATCAGGGCATCAGAGGACATGGGGGCTCCGGGGTTCGAGGGCGCTGCGGAAGGCCTGGACCCATGTGGCGGCATCAGGATAGTCGCGGGGATGCAAGGGCTCCTGGGCCTCTAGCGCCACCAGGGTTCGCGTGGCGAAGAGGGTACGCAGGTGGGGCAGCAGTGTCTCGTCGCCGGTCCAGGGATAGTGCGGCGCGGGACTGGAGAGGCGCATGGGTTGGGCGGGCAGGCCCAGCTCGAAGGCAACGCGGAGGCCGCCGTCGTAGAAGGGAGCCAGGCGTTCGCCCCGGGTGGTGGTGCCTTCGGGGAAGAGGAGCATGTCCCGACCGCCCTTGAGCGAGGCGCTGAAGGTGGCCAGGGCGGCGGCGCGGCTGGTGGGGTCCTGCCGGTCCACGAAGTGGATGCCGGACTTCCGGGCCCACCGGCCCAGCAGGGGGTAGCTCTGGACTTCGCCCTTGGCGATGGTGCCCATGGGGCGGAGGCTCATGAGCAAGACTGGATCCACCCAGCTCAGGTGGTTGGCCACCCAGAGAGGAATGTCGCGGCGCAGGATCCCCTCGAGCTCCACTTGGACCCCCAGGGCCGGCAGCAGGCGCTTGGCCCAACGGTGCAAGCCGGGCTGGGGTGCCACCCCCGCGGCCAATTCAGGCAGGAGGGCGAAGGTGGGCCAGAGCACGCCTGGCCAGGACATCAGCTCACCAACTTCAGACGCGTGTAGCGGGCGCGAACTCGCTCCAGGTCGTCCCGGGTAATGGCGGACCAGAGGCGGGTATCGCCGGGGGCGTAGAAATCCTTGACCTCTTCCACGACCCGGGCGCCCAGGGCATTGTGCACGTTGCGGGCGTCCTGGTTGTCCGGCTCGACCAGGAAGCGGCACTCGTCCACATCCTCGTTGAGCAGCTTGGAGACCATGGCGCGGATGAGCAAGTAGTTGACGCGGCCCTTCTGGTATTCCGGGTGCACCGCCAGGGTGGCGCAGTAGACCGTCTTGCCCGCCACGAAGTTGAGCACGTAGCCCACGGGGCGGTCGCCGTCCATGGCCAGGAAGCACCAGTCGCGGTAGAGCTCCGTGCAGAGCCGCAGGTAGTGCGGGCAGAGTTCCCCAGCGCCATCGCCGGACCAGATCTCCGCCTCCAGGCGCCGCAGGTGCGCGAAGTCCGAGCTGCCGAGGGAGCGCACCGTGTAGCGGGCGCCTTCGGGGTGTTGGGTGAGGGTCTCGATCGTCATGGTCGTGCCTCCCTTGGGTCTGGATCCAGGGTCGGACTCCGGTATGACAACCGCATGGTCTCGCGGGAAAGTCTCAGCGAAAAGACGGAGACTTAACGGTGACGCGCATCCGCGAAGCAGGGACGCTAAGTTTCACCACCTCAAGTGACGAAACGATGTCGCTCCAGCGAATTTTTCGCACAGAGTACCCTACTGTTTTCTAACTCAGAATCCGCGCAGCGGATTCTGAGCAGCCCCTAGAAAAAGGGCGCAACGATCTTCAGGAATCCCGCCGCCAACAGGGCACTCACAGGAATGGTGAGGATCCATGCCACGAGGATGTTCCCGGCCACGCCCCAGCGGACGGCGGAGACGTTCATGCTGGCGCCCACACCCATTATGGCGCCGGAGATGACGTGGGTGGTGCTCACGGGGACGCCCAGGTGGGCTGTGGTGAAGAGCACGATGGCAGCGGCGGTCTCGGCGGCGAAGCCGTGGATGGGCCGCAGCTTCACGATCTTGGTACCCATGGTGCGGATGATCTTCCACCCACCCGACATGGTGCCCAGGCCCATGGCCGTGGCGCAGGCCAGTTTCACCCAGATGGGCACCGCGACCACGGCGCCGTGGGCGCTGAGCTTGCCATAGGTGATGAGCGCCAGGGCGATGATGCCCATGGCTTTTTGCGCGTCGTTGGTGCCGTGGGTGAAGGCCATGGCGGCGGCGGAGAGCAGCTGCAGCTTGCGGAAGGCGACGTTCACACGGTGCCCGGCCATGCGCCGCACGATCCAAAGGATGGCGATGATGAGCACCATGGCGATGAAGAAGCCCACCACCGGGGAGACCACCAGGAAGGTGGCCACTTCCTTGAGTTTGGTGGTGTGCAGGGCGCCGCGGCCAGCCTGGGCCACCACAGCGCCTGCCAGGCCGCCCACCAGGGCGTGGCTGGAGCTGGAGGGGATGCCCAGCCACCAGGTGATGAGGTTCCAGACGATGGCCGCGAGGAGGGCTGCCACGATGACAGCGGGCACGACAAACTGGCTGTCGGCGATACCTTTGGCGATGGTGGTGGCCACCTGGGTGCCCATGAGGGCGCCGCCGAAGTTCAGGATGCCGGCCATCATGATGGCGTTGCGGGCGGAAAGCACCCCGGTGGAGACGACGGTGGCGATGGCATTGGCCGTGTCGTGGAAGCCGTTGATGTAGTCAAAGACAAGGGCGAGCAGGACGATAAAGACCAGCGAGATGATCATGGCTGCGGCTCAGTCTTAGGCGTTGCGCATGACGGTGGAGCCCACGACCTTGGCCACCAGCTCGATCTTGTCGGTGGCCTCCTCGATCTGCTCCAGGAGTTCCTTCCACTTGATGAGGGCGATGGGGTCCGTGGGGTTCTCGAAGATCTGGGCTAGGCCCGCGTGGTAGATAGAGTCGGCCTTGGTCTCCAAGGTGTGCACGCGGCGGATCCGGTCCCGGATCTCCTTCTGGTTGGACATGGTGCGCAGGGAGCGGATGAGGAAGAGCATCTCCCCGGCGCTCTCGACGATGATGGAGCTGATCTCCGTGAAGGCGGGCATCACGGAACCGATGCGGTAGAGGATCAGGCGCTCGCAGACTGCGTGGATCTTGTCCACCACGTCGTCGATGGCATGGGCCAGGGCCATGATGTCCTCACGCTCCAGGGGCGTCACGAAGGTCTGGTTGAGGCGGTCGATGATTTCGTGGGTGAAGTCGTCGCCGATGTGCTCCAGGTCCTTCATCTGCCGACGCAGCTCCGCGAAACGGGCTGGGTCGTTGCTGCGGATCTCCCGGTCGAAGAGCTGGGCGGCCTGGTAGGCGTTGGCCGTAGCTGCCTCCAGGAGGTCGAAAAAGACCATTTCCCGGGGTTTGAGCCAGCGCATCAGAGCATTCAATGACATCGGATCTCCTGCATTCAACCTTCAACTGTACTGGGTTCGGAGCTGTAACTGGCGTGTAAATTCCGCCGGGTCCCGTGGGCTTGAGGCTGCTGGCGGTGTAATGTCGAATCCTATGGAGCCAAGGAACAACCAAGAGGGAGAGGAATCAGGCCTGCCGGCCTTCCTGGGCCGGGCCCTGACGGCCATGGGCTCGATGCTGTTCTTGGGCTTGGGCCTCGGCGTCAGCATCCACAAAGGCGCTTCCCCAGCCTGGTCTATTGGCCTCATGGCAACCGTGGCACTGGTTTATATCCTGTTGGCTCGGTGGCAGGTGCGCCCCGTCACGGAACCCCTGGGCCAGTTGTTGGGCGGCACCCGGCCCCGGGCGATCAAGGATCTGCCCCTGGCCTGGAGTGCTCTGGAGCAGGAGAATTTTGAGCTGCGCGAGAAAGCCGCCCGAGAAGATCGGCTCCTCCCCGGGATCATGGCCAGGCTGGAAGAAGGCGTGCTCCTCTTTGGTCCCGGAGGCGGCCTGGAACAATTCAACCCCGCAGCCCAGCGCCACCTGGGCCTGGGCGCCCCCTTGGCCAAGGGCATGGGCGTGAGCGCGGTGTTTCGTGACGTGGATAGTCCCACGGCGGTGGAACGTGCCTACCAGGGCCTGGGGGCTGAATGGCGACTGGTCCGGTCGGGTCGGACCCTGCGGGTGCGTGCCATCCCCTTCGCTCCCCTGGGGGCCATCACCGGGGTGCTCCTCACCCTGGACGACATCAGCAACCAGGAGGCCCTGGAGACGACCCGGCAGAAATTCATCTCCAATGTGAGCCATGAGCTGAAGACTCCGGTCACGGCTATCCGCATTGCCGCCGAGAACCTGCTGGAAGAAGACCTCCCGGAGCCTGCCAGGGGCAGCACCCAGTCCATCCTGCGCTCTGTGGACCGCCTCACCCTGCTGCTTGGCGACCTGTCGGAGCTGAGCCGCATCGAGAGCGGAGCCCTCAAACTCGCTCCGGAAGCCGTGGATCTGGAACGCTTCCTTACAGGCCTGGTCGAGGAATTGCGGCGCCAGCACAGCACCAATGGCGTGAGATTGATGCAGGAGTACCGGGCAGCGCCCGGTACCTACATCCAGGCTGACCCGCTGCGGCTGCACCAGATCCTGGAGAACCTGGTTTCCAATGCCATGAAGTTCAGCCCTGAGGGCAGTGAAGTGGTGCTCTCCGTGCAGGCCTCGGCCCAGGGCCACACCTGGGAGGTCCGCGACCAGGGGCCGGGCATCCCCGAGGGTGAGCAGGGGCGCATCTTCGAGCGCTTCTACCGCTCCCAGGCCACCCGGGCCAAACCAGGCACCGGCTTGGGCCTAGCCATCGTGAAGCACCTCTGTCGACTCATGGGCGGCGAGGTCAGCGTGGAAAACCGCCCCGGTGGCGGCGCCACCTTCCGCGTGCTGCTACCGCCCCAGGCCGAGACCGATCCCGAGACAGGGCCTACGATTTCAGCGTGAAGCACACTTGATTACAAAACACTTTTTTGTCGTGCTTATCGGCGCAGCAAATACTAAAAATAGGGATAGATACGGAAGGAAACCATTCAACCGCAGAGGACGCAAAGGGCGCAGAGAAATAGAGGTTCACTCTGCGCTCTCTGAGTCCTCTGCGGTTAAATAACCGATGGTTACTGCCACAGCGGAGGGGAACTCAGGAATCGGACGGGCCGCCGAGCCGATACCCCACGCCCACCACGGTCTCGATGGCCTCGGCGGCCACTTCGCCCAGCTTGGCCCGCACGCGGCGCACGTGGGCGTCGATGGTGCGGCTCTCGCCCAGGTATTCGAGGCCCCAGACCTGCTGGAGGATCTTCTCGCGGGTGAGCACGCGGCGGGGGTTGGCCAGGAAGTAGGCCAGCAGCTCGAATTCGCGGCGGGTGAGTTCCACCAGCTGACCGTCCACCCGGGCCGTGTGCATGTCCAGGTCCAGAGCGATGGGGCCGTAGGTGAGCTGGGGCTTCCGTTCCTCGGCCTCGAAAGGCGAGGAACGCCGGAGGATGGCCCGAAGCCGGGCCGCGAGTTCCCGCGCTGAGAAGGGCTTGGAAATGTAGTCGTCAGCGCCCAGCTCCAGGCCCAGGACCCGGTCGATCTCCTCGCTGCGGGCGGTGACCAGCAGCACGGGCATGGCCCGCAGGGTGGGGTGAGTGCGAATGGCGCGCAGGACGTCGAGGCCGTCCATGTCCGGCAGGCTGAGGTCCAGCAGGGCCGCATCGAGGCGCGGCCCACTGGCGTTGAGGGCCAGGAGGGCATCCCGGCCCGTGCCCACGGGCAGCAGGCTGAAGCCCTCGCGGCGGAGATGCTGCTCCAGCCCGAGGCGGATTTCGGTGTCGTCTTCGAGTAGGAGGATGCGGGGCATGGGCACCTTGGTTGGACCTAGTCTACGGGATTGTCCTGGAGGTACGTGTGTTTGGCGCTGCGACCCTCCAGGATGAAGAGGACTTCCTCGGCGATGTTGGTGGCCTGGTCCGCGATGCGCTCCCAGTTCTTGATCACGAGGATGAGGTGGCTGGCCCGCTCGATGCAGAGGGGGTCAGACATCATCAGGCGCAGCAGCTCCCGGTAGATGGTGCCGTAGAGGTCATCCACCACATCGTCGGCACTGATGACCGTGCGGGCCAGACCCGCGTCGCTGCTCACGAAGGCGTCCACGGCCTGGCGCACCATCTTGCGGGTCTCGTTGCCCATGGAGTTCAGCACGTCCCCGGAGAGGATGGGCGGATGCACATAGGTGGCCCGCCGCGCGATGTTGCAGCAGTGGTCGCCGATGCGCTCCAGCTCAGGCACGATCTTGAGGCTGGAGGCCACCAGACGCAGGTCCGTGGCCGCCGGGGAGCGGAGGGCCAGGAGGTCCACGCACACCTGGTCCAGCTTCAGCTCCCACTCATCCATCTGCCGGTCCAGCTGAACAACGCGTTCGGCCTTGGTCCGGGAGCGTTCCGAGAGAGCCTGGATGGTCAGGTCGATCATCTCCTCGGCGATGCCCGCCATGGCCATGATCCCGTCCCTCAGCTCCTTCAGTTCCGAATCGAATACGCGCATCAGCCGAACCTCCCCGTGATGTAGTCTTCCGTCATGCGTTCCCGGGGCGTGGTGAAGATCCGCTCCGTGAGATCCATCTCCACCAGTCTGCCCAGCCAAAAGAAGGCCGTGTAGTCGCTCACGCGGGCTGCCTGCTGCATGTTGTGGGTGACGATGACGATGGTGAGCGACTCTTTCAGCTCCATGATCAGTTCTTCGATCTTGGAGGTGGCAATGG
Organism: uncultured Holophagaceae bacterium; assembly: GCA_903913215.1. GTDB lineage: Bacteria > Acidobacteriota > Holophagae > Holophagales > Holophagaceae > Geothrix. The sequence goes on along the minus strand of CAIWKE010000002.1, from coordinate 205,029 downwards.
GGTCCAGGGCCGAGCAGGGCTCGTCCATGAGCAGCACCTCGGGCCCCACGGCCAGTGCCCGGGCGATGCAGAGGCGCTGCTGCTGACCACCGCTCATGCCCGAAGCGCTTTCTTTGAGGCGGTCCTTCACCTCATCCCAGAGGGCGGCTTTGCGCAGTGCGTCTTCCACCAGCACGTCCAGGGTGACCTTGTCGTTTACGCCGAAGAGCCGTGGGCCGAAGGCCACGTTCTCGTAGATGGACTTGGGGAATGGGTTGGGCTTCTGGAAGACCATGCCCACCCGGCGGCGCAGGTCGATCTCGTCGATGCCGCCCTTGTAGATGTCCACGCCATCGATGAGCATGTCGCCGCTCACCTTCACGGCGGTGGTGACCTCGTGGATGCGGTTGAAGCACTTCAGGAAGGTGCTCTTGCCGCAACCGCTGGGGCCGATGATGGCCGTGACCCGCTCGGCATGGATGTCGAGCGTGAGCGCGTCGAGGATTTTCTTCTCGCCGTAGCTGAAGGCCACATCCTTCACGGAGAGCTTGACCGGCTTGGTTTCAGGAGTCTTGGGACTGAGCATCAGCGGGTCCGTCGGCGAATGGCGCGGTCCAGGAAGCGGACCGAGAGGTTCAGGATCAACAGGACCAGGATCATCACCGCGGCAGTGCCTGCGGCGATCTCCCGGGCGTCTGGCAGGGTGCCGTCCGAGGTGACGTACCAAAGGTGCACGGAAAGGGTCTCGCCCGGCACCGTGAGGCGGAAGTCCGGGAAGATGGCGCTGGTGTTGGTGCCCGCAGTGAAGACCAGGATGGCGCTCTCGCCGAAGGCCCGGCCGGCTGTAAGCACCAGGCCCGTGAGGATGCCCGTGGCTGCGTAGGGCAGGGCTACCTTCAGGATGGTCTGGAGCTTGGTGGCGCCCAGGCCGTAGCTGGCTTCCTTCAGTTCCCGGGGCACGCTCATGAGGCTGACCTCCGTCACGCGGGTGATGACGGGGATGTTCAGCAGCGCCAGGGTGAGGGCACCAGAGCGGATGGAGAAGCTCCAGCCCAGGGTCTGCACGAAGACGATCATGCCGAAGAGGGCCAAGACGATGGAGGGGGTGGCCGCCAGGGTCTCGATGCAGAGCCGGAAGAAGTTCAGGGTCCGGCCCTTGCCAGCGTATTCGGCCATGTATACGCCCGCTCCGAGACCGATGGGCAGCGAGAGCCCCAAGGAAAGGAGGACCAAGTAGATGGAGTTGAAGATCTGGGGTTTGATGCCGCCCCCAGCCTCCAAGGTCTCGGGCATCCGGGTGAGGAAGTCCAGGCGCAGGACGGGCCAGCCCTGGTGGAGGATGGCGCCCACGAAGACCGCCAGCACCAGGATGAAGCCCAGCGCGATGACCCACAGGACCCCGCGCATGAACTTGTCCACGTGCTTGGCGCGGGAAGGGGAGCGGAGGGTGGCGATGGCGCGCATCAGGCCACCTCGTTCCGGCCAAAGCGGCGAGTGGCCAGGATCAGGACCATGGTGAGCAGGTAGAGCAGGAGGCCCATTGCGAAGAGCACATTGTTCCAGGGACTTCCGGTGGGGGTGTTGGGCAGCTCCTGCACCAGCTCAGTGGTGAGGGTGGCGGCGGGGGTGAACAGGGCCCGCAGGAAGGGTGCCCGGTCCGTGAATTCCCGCATGAGGGCGATCCACTGGGGGTTGTTGCCGATGACCATCTGGACGGCCATGGCCTCGCCGATTGCACGGCCCAGGCCCAGGACGCAGGCGGTGAGCAGGCGTGGGCGCGCGGCGGGAATGAGCACGTGCCAGATGGCCTGCCAGCGGCTGGAGCCCAGGGCCTGGGAGCCTTCATCAAGGCTCAGGGGCAGGCCCTCGAATGCGTCCGTGGCCAGGCTCACGATGGTGGGCACGATCATCACCGACAGGATCATGGCGGAGATGGCGAAACCTGAGGCGGGAGCGTCCTTCAGGAAGGAGTGGCTCACGAGGGGCAGGATGATGGTGAGGCCGAAGATGCCGTAGACCACGGAGGGGATGCCCACCAGAAGGTCCATGACCTGCCGCATGAGGCTGCGCATCCAGGAGGGGGCGAGCTTGGCGATGAATACGCCCGTGAGGATGCCCGTGGGCGCCGCCAGCAGGAGGGCCAGACCAGTGACCGCGAGGGAGCCGCCCAAGAAGGGGAGGATGCCAAAGTGGTCCGAAGAGGGCGCCCAATCGGTGGAAAGGAATACTTCGGCGAAGCTCAGGGTCCGCCCGGTGTTGCCGGTCAGCGGCAGGAAGGCCGCCAGGCCCCGCGCAGCCAGGAAGAACAGGATGCCGCCGATGAGGGCCACGACCAGGAGGCTGCAGGCCAGGAAGACCAGGTGGCTCCAGCGGTCCGCCAGGCGATGGAAGCGGCTCTGGCGGAACTCGGGCGGTGCCGGCGCCAACCGGTCGGCGGCGGGAAGTTCCAGCAACAGGGCTGGAGCAACAAGGCTGCTTTCAGGCGAGTCGTTCATGGCTCCCGGCTTTCGCAAAAGCCCCGGCAGCTTCGCCGCCGGGGGTTCGCACAGGGTCGATGGGGATCTCAGAGCTGGGTCTTCAGCGACTTGACGTAGGCCACGGGCAGGTAGCCGGCCTTGAGGACCACGTCCTGCTGGAAGGCGGGAGTCAGGATGAAGGCCAGGAAGCCATCCACGGCCTGCTTGACCTTGGGGTCCGTGAGCTTCGCGGGGTTGGTGTAGGCGTGGCCGAAGGAGAAGATCGGATACTTGCCGGACTTCACACCTTCATTGCTGCACTCGACGCCGTTGTAGGCGATGCCAGCCACGCGGGCCTTGTTCTTCTCCAGGTGCTCCAGTTCCACGAAGGAGACGGCGCCGGGGGTGGTGGCCACGGCCGTGACCACGGCGCCGGTGGAATCCTGGATCAGCACGTCCTTGGAGAATTCCTGCCCGTGCAGGATCTCCTTCTTCTGGACAGCCCGGGTGCCGGAGGACTCGGGCCGGATGACCCGGACGATTTTCTGGTCCTTGCCGCCCACTTCCTTCCAGTTTGTGACCTTGCCCGTGAAGACCTGCTCGGCCTGCTGGGCGTTGAGGCTCTTCACGCCCACGCCGGGGTGGGCGATGAGGGTGAAGGGCTGCACCACGATGTTGAAGTTCTTGATGCCCGTTTTGTCCTGCTCGGGAGTGGCGAAGACATCGGAGATGCCGATGTTGCAGCCCCCGCTGGTGACCTGGTTGAGGCCGGTCATGGAACCGCCACCGCTCACGGCGATCTGGACACCGGGGTGCAGTTTCATGTAGTCGTCAGCAGCCTTCTTGACGATGGGACCCAGGGCCGTCGAGCCCATCACGGTTACGGTCTGGGCGCTGGCGCTCAGGGCGATCAGGCCAGCCACCAGGGTCTGGGCCAGGAATCGGATCTTCATGGATGCCTCCTTCATGGCCTTCAGCCTGCGTTCCCGTGGTGAAGGGCCCTGTGACGGGCTGTTACATCCTTGTAACTTCCCCCTCGATCCAGCTTGCATTGGAGGAAATAAGTGGGTTTAATGCTTGAAGATCCTGCGGGTAGTTCGAGGCTCCGCCCCTTCCCGAGGATCGCGACCATCCCTGTTTTCTCTCCCGGGTGGCCGAAGTCAGGGCAGGGCCCCCTTCGGTTTCCCGATCCACCTATCTTCACGACCATCCACCCAGGGCCGCTGAGCCTGCTGGGCGTAAGCCACAGCCAAGCCCCTGGGCCCCCAAGAGGAGCCTACTTGAGCCCCAAGAAAACCATGATGATCAACGCCACGGATCCCGAAGAGATCCGCGTGGCTACTTTGATCGACGGGACGCTGTTTGATTACGACGTCGAGTTCATCCACAACGAGAAGATCAAGGGCAACCTCTACAAGGCCCGGGTCATCCGCGTGGACACCAGCCTTCAGGCTGCCTTCGTCCACTTCGGTGGTCAGAAGAACGGCTTCCTGCCCCTGGGCGAACTGCCCCGCGACCTGACGGGCGATGGTCGCCGGGCCCGCATCCAGGACGTCCTATCCAGGGACCAGGAAATCCTGGTCCAGGCCGTGCGCGAGGAGCTGGGCTCCAAGGGCGCCATGATGACCGGGCAGGTCAGCCTGGCCGGCCGCTACCTGGTGATCACCCCGGGCAACCCCGTCAACGGCATCAGCCGGAAGATCGAAGGCACCGACGAGCGTCGGCACTTCAAGCAGCTCATTGACACCCTGGAGATCCCCGAGGACATCGGCGTCATCGTCCGCACCGCCAGCCTGGGCGTCACCAAGGAAGACTTCCAGCGCGACCTGGAATACCTGCTCGACACCTACAAGGAAGTCCTGAACCGCTACAAGCACCGCCACGGCGTGGGCCTGGTCTGGCAGGAGGATGACGTCGTCACCCGCACCCTGCGCGACACCTTCAGCGCCGACGTGGAGGAGGTCCAGATCGACGACGAGGACACCTTCCACGCCGCCCAGTCCTTCTTCAAGCGCACCATGCCCCAGCACCTCGACGTGCTGAAGCACTACACGGGGAAGAAGCCCCTCTTCACCCGGAACCAGCTGGAAGAGCAGATCGACCGCATCTATGGCCGCAAGGTGAGCCTGCCCAGCGGTGGCGCCCTGGTGCTGGATCAGACCGAGGCCCTGGTGGCCATCGACGTCAACAGTGGCAAGACCTCAGGTGACGGCGTCGAAGACATGGCCTTCAAGACCAACATGGAGGCCGCCGAGGAGGTGGCCCGCCAGCTTCGCCTGCGCGACCTGGCCGGTCTCATCGCTATCGACTTCATCGACATGAAGCGCGAGACGCACATCCGCGCCGTCCAGGACCGCCTGGTGGACTGTCTCAAGGCTGACAAGGCCCGCATGGAGGTGGGCAAGATCAATCGCTTCGGCGTGCTGGTCATGACCCGTCAGCGCATCCGCCCCAGCCTGCAGCACGTGAACCACGAGACCTGCCCCAGCTGCGCTGGCACCGGCAAGGTGAAGACCATCGAGGCCATGGCGCTCTCCGTGGTGCGCCGCCTGCATGGGATCCTGGCCAAGGGCGGCATTGGTGAGATCCGCGTGAAGCTGGCCCCAGCCATCGCCGCCGCCGTGCTCAATGAGAAGCGCCGCGACCTCATGACCATGGAGGAGGAGAGCGACGCCAAGATCCTCATCCAGGCCGATTGGTCCCTCAGCTACGGCGAGATGACCGCCGAGGTGGAACGCGCCGAGGAGGCCCCGGTCGAGAAGGCCGCACCCAAGCCTCCCCGCGAGAAGGGCATGCCCGAGGACGAGACCGTGGTCCTGGGCGGCGACAGCCCCATCTCCTTCGAGAAGGCCCTGGGTGAAAGTGCCAAGGAGCCCAAGAAGGAAGCCTTCAAATACGACCGCCGAGATCTCCAGCGGGCCGCCCTGGACGAGCGGGAGCGCTTGCGCGCCCTCTTCGAGAGTGCTAAGCCCGAGGATGAGGAGGCCGAGGAAGGCGCTGAGGAATCCGCCGACGAGCCCAAGGGCGATGGCACCAAGCGCAAGCGTCGGCGTCGGCGTCGGAAGGGTGGTGCTGAGCGGGCCGAAGGTTCCAGCCCCGTGGCGGCTGAGCCCAGCGAGGGCCGTCGCGAGCCCCGTCCACGCACGCCCCATCCCGCCGAGGCCCTGACCGAACCGCCCAAGGCCACTGCGGACATGCTGGCCAGCCTGCTGATCCCCAGCCCCCGGCCCCGCATCGGCGCCCCCGCCGCAGTGCCCCCCGCTCTGGCTCCCGCCGAAACGAAGCAGAAGCGGACGCCCCGGCCCAAGGTCAGCCTGGCGCCTGATACCACGCCTTCACCCGCCCCGGCCCGCCTGGCTGCACCTGCTCCTGCTGTGGAGGCCGCCCCCAAGAAGGCCGCCGCCAAGGCGGAAAAGGCGCCCAAGGCCGAGAAGGCTGCAAAGCCTGAGAAGGCCGCCAAAGCTGAGAAGGCTGTGAAGCCTGAAAAGGCTGAAAAGGCCCCCAAGGCTGCGCCCAAGGCCGCCAAGGCCGAACCCGCTGTCGTGTCGCCCAAGGCCAAGGCCGCCAAGGCTGTCAAGGCGCCCGCGGCCAAGAAAGCCAAGGCCGAGTAACAGTCCGTGTCCATCTACTGGCTGGCACCGCTCGCCTCCCTGGCCACCCTTCTGGGTGGCTGGGGCGTGGTGCGGTTCCTCCAGGGACGGGCCCAGTTCATGCGCCTGCTCTCGGGCGTGGCGGCGGGTTATCTGCTCTCCGTCACCCTCGTCCGGATCATCCCCGAGTGCTTTGAAGCCCCGGGTGGCGAGTCCAATGCCTTCTGGGTGCTGGCTGGCTACCTGCTGGTCCATGTCATGGAGCACGGCATCACCCTCCACTTCCACTACGGTGAGGAGACCCACAAGGATGGCTCGCCACTCAGCGGCGTGCTGGCCCTGGTGGGCCTCTCCCTGCATAGCCTCATGGACGGCGTGGCCATTTCTGCGGCCCTGGCCACCCACAGCAACCTGGGGGCCCTGGTGGTGCTGGGCATCCTCTTCCACCGCATCCCCGAAGGCGGCACCATTGCCTCCATCTTCCTGGTGCGGGGGTTCGGCAACCGCGGTGCTCTCATGGCCGCTGGCGTGCTAGCCCTCATGGCCCTCCTGGGTTCGGCGGGGCAGTCCATCCTGCACCTACCCATCGGTCCCACCCTGGGATTGACGGCAGGCCTGGCCCTCTATGTGGCCAGTTCTGATCTGCTGCCCGAGGTGCAGAAGGTTTCTGGCTTCCGCAGCACCCTCGCCCTCCTGTCTGGAGTGGGCATCTTCCTCGTCAGTGCGCGGCTGCTGCCGCACCACCACTGAGTCCCGCATGAACCAGGTCCGAATGAGGAGCAGGGTGCTGATGCTGGGCACAGTGTCCGCATTGCTGACGGCCCAGGGCCTGCGACCACTGCCCTCGCCAGGTCCCTCCCAGAGTCCCCTGGACGCGCCCACGCTCACGGAGTTGCTGCCCCTGCGTCCCTATCGGCTGGAGCGGGGTCTGGATGTGGCCCGGGTGCCCTTCGAGTACCGTTCCGAGCGCGGTGTGCGCGAGGAAGGGGATCTCTGGATCCTGGAGCAAGGCGCCATCCAGACCGAGGGGCTGCTGCTGCTCGCGGACCGCATCGAATATCGAATCTCGGATGGGCGGCTGACCGCCACTGGGCACATCCGCCTGGAGGGGCCTGAAGTGCGGCTCCGCTGCGAGCGCTTGCAGATGACCTGGGGAACCCGCTCCGGCGAGGCCTGGGCACTGCAGATGGACCTGCCGCCCACCTGGACTCTGCGCTCGGGCCATGTGGCCTTTGCCACCCTGCGCACCTGGTCATTCGATCAGGTGGAGCTGAGTCCCTGTCCCGAGGAGAAACCGGGATGGAAGGCCAAGCTCTCCAGCCTGAAGGTGGACCTGGACGGCTTCGCCACCCTGAGCAACGCCTTGATCTACCTGGGCCCCATCCCCACCTACTACTACCTGCCCTGGGCCATCTACCCGGCCCAGGCTGACCGCGCTTCGGGCCTCCTGCCGCCGCAGTTTGGCTTCTCCAGCAGCTTAGGCACCACCATCGGCATCCCCGTTTACCAAGTGCTTGGACCCACGGCGGACTTCACCTTCTCGCCAGAGTATTTCAGCAAGGAGGGGGTGCTCTGGGGCGGCGAGGCGCGCTGGCACCCGGACCTCACCCACGAGGGCAGCATCTCGGGCGAGAGCATCCATCAGCGGAGCCTCAATACCCAGCGCTACCGGTTGAACTTCAAGGAGGTCTGGCAGCGGGAAGACGGCTGGCAGCTCACAGCCAACGTGAACCAGGCCTCGGACAATCTTGTGGATGCAGACTTCGGAAAGGGCATCGGCCAGTTAGGCGCCACCAGCTTCGACTCGGCCCTCTACCTGGGCCGCAACTTCACGTTCGGCAGCCTGAGCCTGGCGGCGGCGGAGCAGCGCACCTTCTTCACGGATCCCAGCGATCCTTTCTACAACTCGGGCTTTCCCGCCTCCCTGCGGCGCCAGACCCTGCCCCAAGCGGAATTCCGTTTCTACCCGGTGCCCGTGCTGGGGCCCCTTTACTTGGATGGGGGAGTGCGTTTGGGCCGCTTCGGCTACCGCATCGAGGGGGCCACAGAGAGTTCCATGGGAGCCGCGGGCTCCAGCCTCAACTCTGGTTACACCTGGGACCGCCAGGATGCCAGCACCCGCCTGCACGGGCGCCTGGGGCAGTGGGGCCCTTTCCGGGCGGATTTCGAGATGATGGGGCGGGCCACTCACTACAGCTCAACGCTGTCCTCGCCCATTTTCGATCCGACCAACGGGGTGAATGGCGAGGTGGTGAATCCAGCCACGAGCCCCTTCCAGGTGGATGGGACCGCAGCCACGCGGTTCCTCATGTCCAGCCACCTGCGCCTCTCGGGCCCTCAGGTGGGCCGGGGCTTCAAGGATGTGGCGCTCTTCGGGTACTCGGGCGAGCTCAAGCATGTGGTGGAACCCTTCTTCGGCATCACCGAAACCAGCCGGTACAGTCAGGCGGGTGTCATCCCCCGTTTTGATGCCGTAGACTCCACGCCCGGTGTGAACGAGAGTGCGTCCGGCGAGCGCAGCTTCGAGTTGGGCTTCAAGCAGCACCTCCTCGGTCGTACAACAGCCGGGGGCGGCTTCGCCGACTTGGCCCGCCTGACCATCGCCACCCGCTACCACGCTACGCCGGTGATCCTCAGTGACGGACGCTACGCCAAGGGCTGGTCCTCCGTGGACACGGACCTGGACGTGGAACCTGATAATCGCTGGCGCATCGCCTTTCGGCGCTCCTCGGACCTCGGCTCCGGGGGTTCGGACAATTCCCTCAGCGTTGATATCAAGGCCCACGACGGCGGGCAATTCAACTTGGCTTACTTCTCCACGGGCATCAACCGCTTCCTGGTGCGCCAGAACGGGCTGCAGGTCGGGGGGCTGGAACGGTTCCTGGATGACCGGCTCCGCCTGGAGTTCAGCGCCAACTACGACTTGAAGACCCGGGGCTTCGCCTCCAGCCAGGCGGCCCTGGCCTGGGTGGAGCCCTGCGTGGGTTATATCCTGAAATTCACCCACGTGGCCCTCAACACCACCGTCGCTCTGGGCACCAAGGAGGACCGTCTGGACCTCATCCTCAGCCTGCGCGGCCTGGGCGACCTCTTCACCTATCGGCGCTGAGGCTCTGCGGTGGCCGTTCCTCGTCCGCCGCCACCACCACCTGGTTCCGCCCCATGCGCTTGGCCTGGTAGAGGGCCCTGTCCACCTGGGCCATGAGGGCCTCCTGGGTGGAAGCCCCGGGGCCGCCCACACCGAAGCTCATGGTGGGAAAGATGCTCTGGCCCGTGGGCAGCAGGATGGGATTCTCGTCGATGCTGCGCCGCAGCTTGTTCCCCACCTCAGCACCGGCTTTGAGGCTGGTTTCCGTCAGCAGGATGGCGAACTCCTCACCGCCGATGCGGAAGGCCAGATCGGACTTGCGCAGGGAGGCACGGATGCGCCCCGCGATCTGCCGCAGCACCTCGTCGCCCACGGGATGGCCGAAGCGGTCGTTGATGAGCTTGAAGTGGTCGATGTCCCCCAGGAGCAGGACGAAGGCCCGGCGGTGGCGCTCCCACTGGCGGAGGGCATGCTCCAGGTTCTGGTCGAAGGCCCGGCGGTTCAGCAGCTCGGTGAGGGGATCCGTCAGCACCTCGTTGCGCAGGGCGGCGGTCTCGATTTCCAGCCGGCCCCGGCGCTCCCGCAGGTCGTGGATGGCGGATTCGTACTCGTTCTGGATGCGTCGCACATGCTGCCACTCCATGGCCCGCTTGAAGGCATGGATGAGCCGGGGGGCCGACAGGGGCAGGGGCACCCAGTCGGCGATGCCGCCCAGGAAGAGCCGACGCTGCAGGGCCTCGTCTCTGACCTGGCCCAGCAAGATGGTGAAGGGCAGCAGGTTGTGTTCCCGCAATTGGTTCAATTGGTCCAGGGCCCCTTCCACGCCGCCGGAGGAAAGTCCCAGCAGCAGCAGGGGGGCGGCCAGGGCCCGCTGGGCCTGGACCGCATTGCGTGCCCGGGGGCTGTGCAGCTCCAGGCCGTAGTGCTGGAGGATGGCGCGGCTCTGGCGGGCCAGGGCCGAGTGGAGCCCCAGGGCTAGGACGGGGATGTGGACCAGGCTCCCATGGCGGGGCAGGCCGCCGCTCATAACTGGGCCGAGGTGGTACAGGAGTTGCTGGAGGGTCTGGCCCGTGTGGATGAAGCCATCTGCCTCGGAAGCTTTGAGGGCCTGGAGGTCCAGATCCGTGGGCGGGTGGTCGAGAATCAGATAGATGGGAATGTGCTGAAAGAGCACCCGGGCCTCTCCCCGCAGCAACTGGGTCAGCCGGTAGCCATTCATGGGCTCTCCGGCGGCATCCACGAGCAACACCTGGGCCTGGTTCCAGGCATCCCGGGCCAGGGCCTCCAGGGGATCCTCGGCCTGGAGGATATGGTGCCCCGCCCCCTCGAAAGCCGTGCGAAGGCGTTCAATGAGGTCGCTGTGTCGGGAGATGGCCAGGAGGTTCATGGGGGGCCAGTGCTAGGTGCCCCATGTTAAGCGGTTGGCATCACGCTATGGGAAAAATCGACGACTGATCCGACGGTGCAGAGCGCAGGTCAATTCGTAGGGGATGGTGCCCAACAGCTGGGCCAGACGCTCAATGCTGTGAGGTGAGCCCCCGTCGCTGCTGAAGAGGGTCATGGGATCGCCCGGGGCCACGGGCTCGGCCTGGGGAAGGGCCACCGTGAGGTAGTCCATGGAGACCCGGCCCACCACGGGGAAGGTGCGGCCCCGGAAGCCCACCACGGCCCGGTTGCCCAGGTCACGCCGGTACCCGTCTGCGTAGCCGCAGGCCAGGGTGGCGATCTGCATGGGCTGGGGCGCCACGAAGGTGCGACCGTAGCCCACGGTGGTGCCCGCAGGGACCGTTTTCACCCGGGCCACCTCAGCCACTAGGGCCAGGGCGGGTTCCAGGCCCAGGGCCTGGCCCTCGGCCACGTTGCTGAGGCCGTAGAGGGCCAGGCCGGGGCGCACGTGGGTGTCCTCGTCCAGGAGCCGCCGCAGGCAGGCGTCGCTGTTGGCGTGGTGGCGCTGGGCAGGATGGATTCCGGCCTCGGCCAGCTGGGCCAGGCAGCCTTCGAAGACCCGTCGTTGGCGCTGGGCGAAACCCTGGTCGGGATCGTCTGCCGTGGCGAAGTGGCCCATGGCTCCCTCGATCCAGGGCGCCAGCTGGCGCAGTTCCGGCAGGCACTCACCCAATTCCGAGGGAAGCAGGCCGAAGCGGCCCATGCCCGTGTCCAGCTTCAGATGGAGCTTCAGGGGGTGGCTGGCCAGGACCTGGGCATAGGTTCCCAGGTGTTCGGGCCCGACCAGGGCCACGGTAAGGCCAGAGGCGCTGGCCGCGGGCAAGGCTTCTGGGCGGAGGCCGCCCAGTACCAGGATCGGACAGCGGACGCCGCCCTGGCGCAGCTCCAGGCCTTCTTCCAGGCTGGACACAGCCAGGCCATGCACGCCGGCCCCTTCCAGGGCCCGCGCCACGGGCACCGCCCCGTGCCCGTAGGCATTGGCTTTCACCACGCCCCAGACAGCCCGGCCCCCGGAGGCGGCCTGGATCCGGTCCAGGTTGCGGGCCACCCGGGCGAGGTCCACCTCGGCTCGGAGCGCGCGGCCCTCGGGGTGGTGCCTCAGGGGTTCCAGGTGCTGATCATTCACTCTGCGAGGCCCTGTTCCGCGAGCCAGCGCTCGGCGTCGATCGCCGCCATGCAGCCGCTGCCCGCGGCCGTGATGGCCTGGCGGTAGGTGTGGTCCTGCACGTCCCCGCAGGCGAAGACGCCCGCGATGGCCGTGCGGCTGGAGCCCTTGTCCACCTGGAGGTAGCCGGTCTCGTCCATGGCCAGCTGGCCCTTGAAGAGGTCCGTGTTGGGCTGGTGGCCGATGGCTACGAAGAGGCCCTCCACGGGGAGTTCGGACAGGCTCCCATCCACAGTGTCCTTGAGCTGGAGGGCGCGGATCTTCTCGACCTTCTCGCCCATGGGGGTCTCGATGGTGTTGGTGAGCACGTCTTGCACGCCCTTGTTCCAGACCATGTGGATCTTCTCGTTACTGAGGGCCCGGTCCTGCATGGCCTTGGAGGCCCGGAGCTTGTCCCGGCGGTGGATGAGGTGGACCTTGGTGGCGAACTTGGTGAGGAAGACCGCCTCCTCGATGGCTGTGTCGCCGCCGCCCACCACGGCGATCTCCTTGCCGCGGAAGAAGAAGCCGTCACAGGTGGCGCAGGCGCTCACGCCGCCGCCAGACCGGGAGAGTTGCTCGTCCTTGCCGATGCCCAGCCACTTGGCGGAGGCGCCCGTGGCGATGATCACGGCGTCCGCGGTGTACTCACCCTGGTCTGTGGTGAGCTTGAAGGGGCGGGCCTGGAGCTCGGCCTTCAGCACGGTCTCGGCCTTGATGGTGGTGCCGAAGCGGAGCACCTGCTCCCGCATCTCCTCCATGAGCGCGGGGCCGGCCACGCCGCTGCGGAAGCCCGGGAAGTTCTCCACCTCGGTGGTGATGGTGAGCTGGCCGCCGGGCTGGGTGCCTTCGAAGACCAGGGGAGCTAGGTTGGCGCGGGAGGTGTAGAGGGCCGCGGTGTAGCCGGCGGGACCTGTTCCGATCACGATCACTTTGTGGTGGCTCACGACAGCTCCTGACAATGATTTCGGGCGAACCAGCCCGCCTCCCAGTCTAGCCTGCCAACCCGCGTTCCCGCAGCAGGGCCTCGGCCGCGGGCACATCGCCGGGCACATCCACGCCCAGGCTCAGGTAGGGGGTGTCCGCCACCCCGATGGCGATGCCTGCGGCCAGGGCCCGGAGCTGCTCCAGCATCTCCAGTTGCTCCAGGGGATGGGGCGGCAGCTGGGTGAAGGCCCGCAGGGTTTCGGGGCGATAGGCGTAGAGGCCCAGGTGGCGCCGGAAGTGGGCCAGTTGTTCGGGCTGGAGCCAGGGGCGGAAGTCCGGCTCGAAGCGGGTGGAGTTCCGCAGGTAGGGGATGGGGCTGCGGCTGAAGTAGAGGGCCCGCTGCCGATCATCGACCACCACCTTGACGGCGTTGGGGTTGAAGAGCTCGTCCTGGTGGGAGAAGGGGCAGGCGGCGGTGCCCATGGGCAGGTCCGGCTGGGCCTTCATGAGGGCCACCAGGGCAGCCACCGTGTCTGGATGCATGGCGGGTTCATCTCCCTGGATGTTCAGCACGCACTCGAAGGCCTCGCCCTGGGCCTCAAGGGCCGCCAGGGCCGCAGCCGTGCGGTCCGTGCCGGAGGGCAGGGCCGGATCCGTCAACACAGCCTCGCCGCCAAAGCCCCGCACCGTCGAGGCGATTCGCTCATCGTCCGTGGCCACCACCACGCGGTCCACCCCCTGGGCGCGCCGGGCCGCTTCGAAGACCCATTGGATCATGGGCCGTCCCAAAATGAGGGCCAGCGGCTTCCCTGGGAACCGGGAGGCCGAAAAGCGGGAGGGCAGGACGGCGAGGGTGCGCATACCATCCAGTGTAGGGGAACCGGGGCCAGCTCCAGACTCCAGACTCCTTGATCCCCTGCCGATGCAGCCACCTGGAGTTCCCTTGGATCAACCCTTCAACGATGTCTGGTCGGAGTGCGAGGACCTGTTCACGCAGGCTCGGGCGACGCTTGGCACGCTGAAGACGCCCCAACCGGCCCACGTGGTGCAGGCCTCGGTGAACGCCCTGTTCCGCACCACCCACACCCTGAAGGGCATGGCGGGCATGCTGGGCTTCCACAGCTTCAGCCGGGCGGCCCATCGCATGGAGGACATCTTCGACCTCATGCGCCAGGGCCGTCTGCGCTCCACGGACTCTCTGACGGATGTGCTCGAGGCGGGGATCCTGGCCCTGGAATCCGGCATGGAGGGGCTGCGCCGAGGACGGCCCGAACCCGACGACTACCTGCTGCCCCTGCGGCGCCAGTTGGGTGAGTTGGAGGCCCTGGCCCGGCCCACGGAGGGCGGGAGCCGGGACCTCACCACCATGCTGGACCTGCCTCCAGAGACTTTGAAGGCCCTGTCGGACTATGAGCGGACCCGGGTGACCTCGCTTCTGCTGGACAGCACCCCCATCCATGGCCTCACGGTCTGCCTTGACTACGCCACCTTTGATGAGCGCCTTCGGACCCTCAGCGAGGCCGTGGCGATGCATGGCGAGCTGATCTCCACCCTGCCCGCTGACCCGCCCGAGGATCGGGAGGGACTCTGCTTTCTGCTCCTGGTAGCCAGTGCCCATCCGGCTTTCGAGGAACTCCCGGCTCTGGAAGGGGAAGTGCTCGGCATGGCCCTTGTGGCGGATCCGGCCCGGGTGCCCGACAGCCTGCGGGCGAAGGCTGATCCTGAGCCGGCCCCCCGTTTGGAGCCTGAGCCCCAGCCCCCTCCCCAGCACTACCCAGAGATGGAGATCCTGCGGATTCCCGCCCAGCAGGTTGAAGTCCTGGAAGCCCGGCTCATGGACGTGGGGCAGTTGCGGGATGCGGCCAGCCGCTGGATGCGCCGGACCCCCGGCAATCTCCACGACGAACCTGTGGGCCTCCTGGGGGGCATGCAGGACGGTCTGCTGGAAGTCCAGAAGACCCTGCTCCAGATGCGCATGGTGAAGGTTGAGAGCCTCTTTTCCCGCATTGAGCCCATGGTGAAGAACCTGAGCCGCGAGCTGGGTAAGCCTGTGAAGCTGACCTTCCAAGGCGGGGAGCTGGAACTGGAACGCAGCCTCCTGGGCCGTCTGGGCGAGCCCTTCCTCCACCTGGTGCGGAATGCCATGGACCATGGCCTGGAGCCGCCTTCGGAGCGGGTGGCCCAGGGCAAGAGTGAGACTGGGGCCCTGCGCATCTCCGCCTCCCAGCGGGGCCGGAACCTCCGCTTCGATATTCGCGATGACGGCCGGGGCTTCGACCTGGCCCGCATGGAGGCCCGGGGTATCGGGTTGGGCCTCATCAAGGAAGGCCAGCACTACACACCGGAACGCATCCATCGCCTGGCCCTGGAACCGGGTTTTTCAACCCAGGATCAGGCCAACCAGATCTCAGGCCGTGGTGTGGGCATGGACGTGGTGCGCGCCGAGGTGGAGGGCCTGGGTGGGGAGATCCACCTCTCGTCCGAAGCCAAGCGGGGGAGCCTGGTGCGCCTGGCTATCCCCCTCAGCCGCGCGGTGCTGAGCTGCCTACGGGTGCGCTGCGACCGCCAGGTCTTTGGCATCCCCCTGGGGAACGTCCACCGGGTCCAGGCGGGCCGGGAGATCCTGCGCGGGGGTGATCAGCTTGAGGTGCTGGGCAAGTCCCTGCCCCTGGAATCCCTGCAGGCTTGCCTGGGGCTGCCGGAACCCGAGGCCCAGCGGGCCTTCGTGGTGCTCACTCAGCAGGGGGGCTCTGCCGAAAGTGTGGAAGTGGCCATCGGGGTGGACGAGGTGCTGGGCCGGGGCGAGGTGCTGCTGCGCAGTCTGCCCGAGCTGGCCCGGATCCCCGGCATCATGGGCGGCAGCCCCCAGGAGGAGGGCATCCTCTGGGTTCTGGACCCGGAAGCCATCCTGGGATTGGCCATGGATTCCCTCATGCGCCGGGTGGCCCGTGTCTGAGCTTCGGACCCTCTTGCATGTCATGGCCGCGGGCCGACACCTGCTCCTGGCCACCCAGGACTTGCGGGAGGTGGTGGCGGCCTCGCCCATTACGCCCCTGCCCGGGCCCTCCAAGGGCATCCAGGGTGTCGTCCTGCACCAGGGGGAGTTCCTCCCGGTGCTGGCCTGGGGCGACCTTCCCGGCTGTGCCGGGCCCCTGGCTCCCCATCCAGTGCTGGCGGTACTCCGACCCCGGCTGGCGGTGCCTGTGGAGCGGATGCTGGGCCTTGTGGACACTCTGCCTGAGGGCTGGGTGGAACCAGAGAATGAAACCCATGCCTGGGCCTCCGCCGAGGGAGCGTTGGACGACCTGCGGGCGGCTCTGCTGGATCCCGAACGTTTGGTGAACTTGCTGCGGCGATTCCGGCTCGAGGCCTGACGCGCCCCCCCATTCATGTGATAATCGGGGTTTCGTTTTTGGAGGCCCCTTGAACCGTCGCCTAGTCGCCCCCGTCGGAATCACCGCCACTGGGCAGTGTTTTCCGCCCCGGGTGGTCACCAACGATGACCTGTCGAAGTTCATGGAAACCAACGACGAGTGGATCCGCACCCGGACCGGGATCCGGGAACGCCGCTGGGTCGAGCCCGGCACCGGAGCCTCCCAATTGGGGGCGCCAGCCCTGCAGATGGCCTTGGACAATCGGGGCATGAAGGCCTCGGAACTGGACCTGATCCTGGTCACGACGGTCACGCCCGACACGCTCTTTCCGGCTACGGCCTGCCGCATCCAGACCATGGTGGGGGCCGACAAGGCCTTCGGGTTTGACCTCAACGCCGCCTGCTCGGGCTTCCTCTACGCGCTCACCACCGCCGCCAGCATGGTGGCTGCCGGAGGCGTCAAGAAGGTCGCGGTGGTGGGCGTGGACATCATGTCCACCATCATCAACCTGGAGGACCGGGCCACCTCGGTGCTCTTCGGCGATGGCGCCGGCGCCGTCATCGTGGAGCAGGTGGAAGATGGCCTGGGCATCCTTGACTTCGAACACAAGGTGGACGGCACGGGCGGCTGCTTCCTCTACATGCCTGCCGGGGGCTCCCTGAAGCCCGCCACGGCGGAGACCGTGGCGGCCAAGGAGCACTACATCCACCAGGCGGGCAGTGAGGTCTTCAAGAACGCTGTGCGCGAGATGGCTGACAACAGCAAGCTGCTCATGGATCGCAACGGCTTCACTGGGGATCAGCTCAAGCTCTTCGTGCCGCACCAGGCCAATATCCGCATCATGGACGCCGCCGCCAGGCGACTGGAACTGGATCCCGCCCGCATGATGGTGAACATCGACCGCTACGCCAATACCACCACCGCCACCATCCCGACGGCCCTGCACCAGGCCTGGGAGGAGAAGCGCATGGCCAAGGGCGACCTGGTGGCCCTGGCGGCCTTCGGCGCCGGCTTCACCTGGGGTGCCACCCTCATGCGCTGGGCCTACTAAGCTCGCATGCGGGTTGTGGCAGGTTCCCTCAAGGGCCGCAAGCTCGTGGCTCCTCCGCCCGGGGACCAGCGGGTGCGGCCGACGGCGGACCGGGCCCGGGAGGCCCTATTCTCCATCCTCCAACGCTGGCCCTCGGGTCCCTTTCTGGACCTCTGCGCCGGCACCGGGGCCATTGGCGTGGAGGCCCACTCCCGCGGCTACGCCCCCGTGGTCTGCGTGGAGACCGGTGAGCCTGGCTGGTCCTGCCTCCTGAAAAACGTGGCCGGCCTGCCGGTCCGGCCCCAGCGGGCGGACCTACGGCGCCTGGGGGAGGGGGACTTCCCCGCCCAGGCCGTGATCTTCCTGGATCCGCCCTACGATTTGGCCCAGTCCCTATGGGCCTCCATGGCGAAGCGCCTGAGGCTCTGGCTGGCCCCTGAGGGCATCCTGGTCTTCGAGACGGATCGCCAAACCACGCTGGAATTACAGCCGGGGTGGGCATTGGCCGAAACACGCGAGTATGGTGCGGCCCGATTCCACTTCTGGACACCTGCCTGATTCCAGGGCAGGGAATTCCCCATTCATCGCCTCTGGCGACCTGGGGGTGCTCCTGCTGCGCCACCGGCAGGTAACCATCCTCACCTGGGGCTTCGGCTTCCTGGTGGCGGCGGTCCTCTTCGTTCTGGGGGCGCCCCCCGATTTCCATCCCACCTTCCTGATGGCCTTGGCGGGCCTCGGCTTGGTGGGGCTGAGCACCTGGATCTCCCTCCTCCAGGTGGACAAGCTGGGGCGGATTCTGTCCACCCAGGTCCTGGGCCCAGACCTCTATCGGCCCCTGACGCGCTTCCCACAGACAGTCTCCATCCTGTTCTTCTACCTGGGCCTCTGTCTCAGCGCCCTGGGTTACCTATGGATCAAGATCTACCTGGGCCAGAGCCTCTGGATCAGCTTCATGTACACCTCCCTCTTCATCGTGTTGTCGGCGATGGGGGGCATCGTCCAGTACTTCCACGCCAAGCAGAACCTGATGAAGGTCTACAAAATCCTGGCGGCCAGTCCTGGGTTCAATGAGTCCATGGCCCGCTTCTCCACGAGCCTGCGCGATAAATTCGGCTTTGGGATCATGGGCATTACCGGGGCTGTGCTGATCCTCTCGACCCTGGTCTCAGGCCTCATCTTGCAGACCTCCATCCGGGGCAAGGTGTCCACCTATGCCAGCAATGAGCTGGCGAATCTGGCTGATTCAGTGGCCTACGTCACCGAAATGAACGCCAAACCTGAGGACCTCAGCGCCTTCCTCCGTACCCTCAAGCTGGGTGCGGGCGGCGGCGTGTCCCTCAAACTGCCCGCCGCGAAGGGGGGCGCCATCCTGGGCTCCCAGATCCAGCCCACGGGCGGCGGCGATATCCTGGTTATCCAGCCGCTGCCAGACGGCTCCGAGCTGCGCGCCGTCATCCCCGAGGCCGAGTATGCCGACGCCATCTGGAAGGCACTCCGCCCTAGTGTGGCTATTTTCGTGCTGGCGGCCCTCTTCCTGGCCTACTTCATCCCGCTCATCCTCAAGGATGTCCAGCAACCCCTGCTGCTGCTGAGCCGCAACGCCCAGCGGGTGGGCGAGGGGCGCATCGACAGCCTGGAGCCGGTCTACAGCGACGACGAGGTGGCGGCCCTGGTCCAAGGCTTCGGCACCATGGTGGGCAGCTTGCGGGGCATGGTGGTGCAGATCCGCTCCGCCAGCCGCGACCTGGCCTCGGCCTCTACCCTGATCCGGGAATCCGGGGACGGGGTCCGGCACTCCAACCGGGGCCAGCGCGAGCTGATCGAGTCCTTCCACCAGGAGATCAACGAGCTGACGGACACGTCCATCGGCATCAGCGCCAGTTCCATGGAGCTGAGCCTGGCCTCCGAGAGCACGAACGCGACCATCGTGGAGATGGCCGCCAGCGTTCAGCAGATCAACCGCAGCATGGACGAACTGCTCATGGTGGTGGAGGGCATCACCTCGGCCATCCGGGATTTCGATATTGCCATCAAGAACGTGGGCAAGAACGTGGATCACCTGGCGGGGCACGCCGAGCACACCAAGGAGTTCGCCGAGAACCTGGAGCAGAGCACCTCCGCCATTGATGACAGCGTGAAGATCGCCCAGCGCTATACCAAGAAGGTGGTCCACGCCGCGGGCCGGGGCATGGAGCTGGTGGCGCGGAACCGCGAGAAGATCCAGGTCATCGAGCGCGTGGTGCAGGACTTCCACGGCACCACCAGGACCCTCCTGCAACTGGGCGCGGACATTGCCAAGATCCTGGACTACATCGGTGAGCATACCCAGCAGACAAACCTGCTGGCCCTAAATGCCGCCATCATCGCCAACCAGGGTGAGGCCGGGGACGGCCAGGCCCGGGGCTTCTCCGTGGTGGCTGACGAGATCAAGCTCCTCTCAGAGCAGACCAACCGCTCCACCCAGGAGATCCAGCTCATCATCGGGACCCTGCAGGCAGAGATCCGCAAGGCCTACCAGCAGGTGGAGCTGGGCCTGGACGCCGTGCGGGACGGCGCCGATTCCGTGGCCCAGAGCGAGGTGGCCCTCCAGGCCATCCTTGAGTCCGTCAGCGAGACGGACAGCGTGGTGGAGAGCATCCACAGCGAGACCCTCCAGCAGGCGGGACAGGCCTCCCTCATCCACGAGGCCAACCGGAACATCCACAACCAGGTCGAGACCATCCGGTCCGTTATCGATGAGCAGCAGCAGACCAGCAACTACATCCTCTCCCTGGCCATGAACGTGCAGGAGGCCACCTCAGTGGTGCGGGATTCCACGCGGGAGCAGAGCACGGGCAGCGACGAGATCGCCAGGGCCACGGAACAGGTCCGCACCCTGGCCAGCAACCTGCACGAGATCCTGGCCCGGCAGGAAGACCACGTAATCTCCCTGAAGGAGACCATGAATCAGGTCCTGGGGAAGGCCCTGGAGAGCGAAAGGGCCGTGGAGGCCTCCAGCGGGGCCGTGGAGCAGTTGGGCATCCAGGTCCACATGCTCAATCGAGAGGTCAATCTCTTTAAGTTGTAGCTGATAGGCTGGAGCCGATTCCCCAGGCCCACATCCATGTTCCGCTTTTCTATCAAAACGAAGCTCAGCGCTGTCATCAGCGTGCTGGTGCTTTCGTTCATCACCTTCAACCTGCTCTACTACCCGCAGTGGGTGGAGCGGCAGATCCGTGGCCAGGCGGAGCTGAGCGCCCGCCAGGTGGCCGAGACCGCCAGCTACGCCCTCGGTCCGGCCGTGAGCCGGGGCAACAGTCGGGACATCACCAAGGTCCTCCAGGGGGTGCAGAATCTCCCCTCCTTCCGCTTCAGCGCCGTCTTCGGATCCAAGGGAGAGCCCCTGGACAGCACGGCCACCACACCCGAGTGGGCCACGGGCCAGGTCATGCGCGATGGGATCTCCCACACCTACACCCGCAAGGACGAGAACTTGCTGGTGGCCGTGGCGCCAGTCTTCTACGAGGAGCCACGGGCGGACCAGGTGGGCACCCTCATCCTGGGTTTCACCACCGAGGGCACTCAGCGGGCTGTGAACGAGAACATTCAAGCCAGCCTGGCCGTGGGCCTGGGCATGCTCATCCTGGGCATCGCCGCGGCCATCCTGCTGTCCAACCGTTACCTGCGCCCGGTGATCCAGCTGACCGAGGCGGCGCAAAAGGTGGCTCAGGGCAACCTGGAGACTGTCTCCGTCAAGGTCAAGACCCGGGATGAGATCCAGGACCTCAGCCAATCCTTCGAGGTGATGACGGACAAGCTGCGGGTCTCAAGGGACGAGATCGAGCGGCAGAACCGGCTCCTGGAATACCGGGTCCAGGAGCGCACCCGCCAGCTCATGGAGACCATCTGGGAGCTGGAAGAGATCCGGGCCAACCTGGAGCAGCTGGTGCAGGAGCGCACCCGGGGTCTGGAACAGAGTCGTGAGGAGTTGAAGGCCTGGGCCAGCACCCTGGAGGAGAAGGTCCACGAAAAGACCCGAGAACTGCGGGATCTGAACAACAACCTGCTCACCAGCTACCAGAAGCTGAAGGCCGTGGACCGGCTCAAGGACGAGTTCCTGGCCAACATGAGCCACGAGCTGCGAACCCCCCTCAACTCGATCATCGGCTTCTCGGGCATGCTCATTCAGGATGCCAGTAACGCCCTGGGCGCAGAGGTTCGCGAGGATCTGCAGATCATCTACCAGAATGGGCAGTCACTGCTGGGCCTCATCGACACCATCCTGGACCTCTCCAAGATCGAGGCAGGCAAGCTGGAGTTGGATCTGGAGGAGATCGACCCCATCCAGCTACTGGACGAGGTGCGGGCCATGGCCGCGGGACTCCTCCAGGGCCGCCACCTGACCATCCACTACCAGCGGCCCGACCATCCCCTCCGGGTGATGGGCGATGCCAACCGGCTGCGGCAGGTATTCACGAACCTGGCGGGCAATGCCATCAAGTTCACGGAGGCCGGCTATGTCCGGATCTCGGCCAGGCAGGATCAGGGGCGCTTCCTGGTCTGCATCGAGGACACCGGCATCGGCATGTCCGCAGAGGAGCTGAAACGGCTCTTCATCCCCTTCCAGCAAGTGGATGGCAGCATCACTCGGCGGTTCGGCGGGTCGGGGCTGGGGTTGGCCATCAGCCAGCGCTTCATGGGGCTCATGCACGGTCGCATCACGGCCAGCAGTCGTAAGGGCGAGGGCAGCATCTTCACGGTGGAGATGCCGTTGGTGAGGGGAGGTGGGGCATGACCGATGGTTCCCCCCAAATGGGAAATGCCAAGACCTGCATCCTCTACATTGAGGACAATCCCATGAACTGGCGTCTGGTCCAGCGCCTGCTCTCCCAGGCGGGCTACGACATGCACTGGGCCGAGGATGGCCTCAAGGGCTGCGAGATGGCCCTGGCACTGAAGCCCGCCCTGATCCTCCTGGATATCAATCTGCCGGGGCTCTCTGGATTCGAGGTGGCCACCAAGCTGCGTCAAAGCGCCAGCCTCAAGGGCACCCTCATCGTGGCCCTCACGGCCAAGACCATGCGCATCGATCGTGAGACGGCCCTCGTGACCGGTTGCGATGGCTTCATTTCCAAGCCCATTGACCCCTTCCTCTTCGTGGGCCAGGTGGAGGGCTACCTGGGCGGTCACCGGGAGCACCTGGAGTCGGGACGGGAGGGTGCGGCCCTGCGTCAATTCAGCCAGCAGGTGGTGGAGCATCTTGAGGCCCAGTTGCGGGATGCCGAGACCAGTAACCAGAAGCTCTTGGATGCCCAGGGGGAGTTGGAGCGGCGCAGCCAGAACCTCTCTCGCCTCCTGGCCCTCAGCAAGGAGATCATCCCCATCCGTGATGTGGTGGAGATCCTTCGGCGAGTGTTGGGCCAGCTCCGGGCCGGTGTGCGACTGGAGCACATCCGCGTCTACCGCCTGCACGACAGCGGCACCTACTTCTATGGTCTGGAGCTGAATGGCGAGGACTTCAATGAGACCCCGGTACTGGCTGTGGACCACCCCCAGGCAGCCTGGGCCAAGGCCATCAGTGGCGGAGCGGTCCTCGCCGGGGGATCCCTGCGCCAGTCCAGTGCCTGGGAGCCAGGCGTCGAACTGGGCTGGTGGGGGCCCAGGGCTCAGGGCTTTTTCCTGCCATTGCCGAGTCGCTCGGGGAATGGGGAGCTCTGGGGCTTCCTCACGGGGGACCGGTTGGAGGAGCCCCTGCAGCCCTTCGAAGCAGAACTCGCCGCCATGTACGGTGGCATGCTCCAGGTCAGCCTGGAAAACGCCGGGCTTATCGCCCACCTGGACGAGACCAGCCAGGCCCTGGGCACCAGCTACGAGGGGCTGGAGTCGGCCTACGAGGCGCTGAAGGACGCTCAGCGGGCCCTGGGGGCCCAGAACCAGAAGACAGCCCTGGGCGGCCTCTTCCTGAACGTTGCCCATCGTCTTGAGGATCCGGTGCAGGTGCTCAAAGTTGAGAGTGCGGCCCTCTCCCGCGTCATGGATCGCCCTGAGCTCCCGGCCCTGGAGGAGCGGGAGCAATGCCATGTCGCCATGGCCCGGATCCACCAGGCCATCTCTCAGGTGGACAGTCTGGTGAAGGCCGTCCTGCGCCGGGCGGGGCAGGGGGAGGCCAATAGCCCCCAGTGGCTCCACCTCCACGATCTGGTCCAGGAGGAACTGGAGCTGCTGAAGGCCGACGGCATCCTGCCCCTGGACCTGCCCGTGACTGTGAACCTCCAGGCCTCCCGAGACCTCCTGTATGGCGTCCACTCAGATTTCGCGGAGCTGCTGACTCACCTGGTCCAGCACGCCCTGGGCGGGCAGCCCCGGCAGTTGCACATCCGCTCCTGGGGAGGCCAGCGCCACTTCCGCCTGGAGGTGGAGGATGACGGCACCCCCATCGAGGCCCGGCTCCTGGGGAAAGCCTTCGAGCCCTTCTCGGAGCTGCAGCAGGAGGCCCCCATTGAGGGCCGTCTGCCAGGGCGGGGCCTGCCGGCCTGTGCCCAGCTCATGCACGCCTATGGGGGCACACTCCAGATCCAGTACGTGGAGGTGGGCTCCCTGGTCCGCATCAGCCTGCCGATGGATTAGTCCGGGGGTTCCGCGCTGCGCGCACACGCCTGGGGGCCGACGCTCACACGCGGTAAAGCCGCACGTGGGCTGGGATTAGTCCGCTAGCGAGTGACCACCTTTTCGATGCGCTTCTCGTAGGAAGTCCCCAGGACCAGGCGATGCACGAAGATCCCGGGGGTGTGGATGGCGTCGGGGTCCAGGCTGCCCACCTCCACGATCTCTTCCACCTCGGCGATGCAGATGCGCCCGCAGGTGGCGGCCATGGGGTTGAAGTTGCGGGCGGTCTTGCGGAAGACCAGGTTGCCCAGGCGATCGGCCTTCCAGGCCTTCACCAGGGAGAAGTCTGCGAAGATGCCCGACTCCAGCACACAGTCCCGGCCCCGGAACGGCCGGACTTCCTTGCCCTCGGCCACCTGAGTGCCGGCTCCGGTGGGGGTGAAGAAGGCTGGAATGCCGGCACCTCCGGCCCTCATGCGCTCCGCCAAGGTGCCCTGGGGTACCAGCTCCACCTCCAGCTCCCCGCTCAGAAACTGGCGCTCGAACTCAGCGTTCTCGCCCACGTAGCTGCTGACCATTTTTTTGATCTGGTGATGCTTCAGCAGGAGGCCCAGACCGAAGTCGTCCACACCAGCGTTGTTGGAATAGCAGGTCAACTGCCCAACGCCCCGCTTGGCCAGGGCGGCGATGAGGTGCTCAGGGATCCCGCAAAGGCCGAAGCCCCCCACAGCCAGGTGGGCACCCTCAGGAATGTCGGCCACGGCCGCGAGCGCGTCGGGATAGCGTTTGTCTATCATGGAAATTCCTTGGGTGGTGTCCACAGTGTGTCATCTCTGGCATTCTGCTCAAGTTCCTGTTTGCACGTGAAAGGGGAAATCATGAAACGCCTCCTCCTGGCTGTTCTGCTGCCTGTGATGCTCGACGCCCAGACGGCGCCCCCACCCGCTCCGGCTCCTGCACCCGCCAGTGCCCTCTGGGACGCGAAGGAAGTGCACCTCCGCCAGGTCAGGAAACTCACAGGTACAGGCTCCAACGCCGAGGCCTACTGGTCCACCACCGGGAAGAAGATCATCTTCCAGAGCACCCGAGATGGCTACCCCTGCGACCAGCTCTACACCATGAACGCTGACGGTTCGGACCAGAAGCGGGTCAGCTCCGGCAAGGGCCGTGTCACCTGCGGCTGGTTCCTGCCCGGGGATACGAAGATCATCTTTGCCAGCACCCACGGGGCGGGCCCTGAGTGCCCCGAGGGGCCGCCCTTCACGCCGGGCAAGTACCAGTGGCCCGTCTTCCAGGGCTATGACCTCTACATCGCCAAGGCGGACGGGAGTGAGGCCAAGCCGTTCCTGCCCTCGCCGGGCTACGATGCCGAGGCCACTGTGGCGCCCAACGGCAAGTGGATCGTGTTCACCAGCGAGCGGGGCGGCGACGTGGATATCTGGCGGGTGGACCTTGACGGGAAGCACCTGACCCAGCTTACGGATGGTGTGGGCTACGATGGCGGCGCGGTGTTCAGCCCCGACTCCAAGCTCATTGCCTGGCGCACGAACTACCCCAAGGGCGAGGCTGCCACGGCCAAGTACAAGGCCCTGCTCAAGGAGCACCTGGTTGAGCCCATGGCCATGGACATCTGGGTCATGAACGCCGACGGCAGCGCTAAGCACCAAGTCACGAACCTGCCCGGGGCCGCCTTTGCGCCCATCTTCACCCCCGATGGCAAGGGTCTGGTCTTCGCCAGCAACCACCACGACAACGAAGGCAAAGGCCGGGGTTTCGAGCTGTTCCGCATCAACCTGGATGGCACCGGGCTGGTGCGGCTCACCTGGACGGGCCTCTTCAACTCCTTCCCCCACTTCAGCCCCGATGGCAAGCAGCTGCTCTGGGTGAGCGGCCGCGCCCCCCGCGGGCCGCGGCAATTCGACGTCTGCGTGGCAGAGTGGCTGCCTTGACAGGCTCGCGGCCCGCTCTCTTTCTGGACCGCGATGGCACCCTCAACGAGGAAGTGGACTACCTCTCCAACCCCGATGATCTGGTGCTGATCCCCGGTTCCGCCGCCGCTCTGGCCAAGGTGAACGCTCGGGGCATCCCCGTGGTGGTGATCACGAATCAGAGCGGCATCGGGCGGGGCCGCTACGACTGGCTGGACTTCGCGGCGGTCATGAGCCGCATGGACACCCTGCTGGGCCTGGAGAAGGCCCACATCGACGCGGTCTACGCCTCGCCCCACCACGAGAAGGGGCAGGGGGACTACGCCGTGGCCGACCATCCCGACCGGAAGCCCAACCCAGGGATGCTGTTGCGGGCGGCCGAGGAACACAACCTGGACCTTAGCCGCTCCTGGATGATCGGAGACAAGGACATCGACCTGGAGGCGGGCCGCCGGGCCGGCTGCAAGGTGGCCCTGGTCCGCACGGGCTATGGCACCGAGGTGGAGGGCGACCTGGCGGATCTGGTGGCGGCGGACCTGCCCGAGGCCCTGGAGCGCATCCTGGTCATGTGGCCGTGATCCTCGTCGAGCGGCACGGACTGGTGCTGGGGCGCCTGGTCCTGCGCTACAAGCGCTTCCTGGCGGACGTGGAACTGGCGGATGGCACCCTCGTCACGGCCCACACCACCAACACCGGCTCCATGAAGACCTGCTGGGAGCCCGGGGACCGGGTGCTGCTGGAGCCCGCCGCGAATCCTGATCGGAAGCTGAAGTTCACCTGGCTGGCCGTGGAGCGGGGCGGGGGTTGGGTGGGCGTGGAGACGGGCATGCCCAATCGTGTGGTGGCCGCCGCTGCACGTCAGGGTGCCTTGCCAGGGTTGCCGGATCTGTGCGAGGTCAGCACCGAGGTCAAGTACGGTAGCGAGCGCAGCCGCATCGATGTGCTGGCTCAGGACGCGACGGGCCGCCAGGTCTTCATCGAGGTGAAGAACACCACCCTCAAGGCCGGGAACTGGGCCCTCTTCCCGGACGCAGTCACCGAGCGGGGCACCAAACACCTGCGGGAGCTGCAGGGCATGGTGCGGGAAGGCCACCGGGCCGCCATCGCCTTCTTCGTGCATCGCACGGACGTGGACCGCTTCGACGCGGCCCGGGAGATCGACCCGGTCTACGCGGCGGAACTGGACCGCGCGGCCCAGACCGGTGTGGAGATCCTCCCCCTGGCTGTGCGTCTGGTCACAAGCGAAGGTGCCAGTGGTCTGTGGAGCCTGGGCTGGGAGCTGCCGGGCCTTCTGCCCTGGGAGGCGCGGCGATAGACTGGGGCCCTGGAGTCCTGCATGTCTGAGCTGATGAAGACGCCTCTCAACGCCGCCCACCGGGCCCTCAACGCCAAGATGGTGGACTTCGGCGGCTGGGATATGCCGGTGCAGTATCCGGCGGGGATCATCGCTGAACACGAGGCCGTCCGCACCAAGGCGGGCCTCTTTGACGTCAGCCACATGGGCGAGATCCGCGTGAAAGGTTCCGGAGCCCTGGCCCTGGTGGAGCACCTGACCCCCAATGCCGTCTCCAGCCTGGCCCTGGGTCAGATCCACTACACGGCCTTCCTCTATGAGAACGGCACCTTCGTGGACGACCTCCTGGTCTACCGCGAGGGCGAGGAGGAGTTCCTGCTGGTGGTGAATGCCGGCAACTCTGACAAGGACTTCGCCTGGGTGCAACAGCATGCCAAGGGCTATGACTGCACCGTGGTGAACGAAAGCCCTGCGACGGGCCAGATCGCTCTCCAGGGGCCCCTGGCCCTGGCCATCCTCCAGCCCCTCACGGCCACGCCCCTGGCGCCCATCGGCTATTACTACTTCACTCACGGCGAGGTGGCCGGCTTCAAGTGCCTCATCAGTCGCACGGGCTACACCGGCGAGGATGGCTTCGAGCTTTACTGCGCCGCCGCGGATACCGAGGCCATCTGGAACGCCGTCATGGCTGCGGGGACGCCCCAGGGCCTGCTGCCCGCGGGCCTGGGCTGCCGCAACACCCTCCGCCTGGAATGCAAGATGGCCCTTTACGGTCATGAGATCGACGACACCATCCATGCCCTGGAAGCGGGCCTGGGCTGGATCGTGAAGCTGGACCATGGCCCGTTCATCGGCCGCGAGGCCCTGCTGGCCGCCAAGTCCGCTCCGGCCCCCCGCAAGCTGGTGGGATTCAGGACCTTTGAGAAGCGCGACATTGCCCGGGACCATATGGACATCGTCCAGAACGGCCAGAAGCTCGGCTTCGTCACCAGTGCCGCCCCTTCGCCCACCTGCGGCTTCAACCTTGGCCTGGCTTACGTTCCCACGGAACTGGCCAAGGTCGGCACCCGCATCCAGGTGGACATTCGGGGCCGGGCAGTGGACGCTGAAGTCATCCCCACGCCCTTCTACAAGCGGCAGAAGTAGCCCGAACCCCATCAAGACGAGTCCCACATCCCGACCATCACTGGAGGATCCATGTTCCCTGCCGACCTGAAGTACACCAAGGACCACGAATGGCTGAAGCCCGCGGGCGACGGCACCGCCACCGTGGGCATCACCGCCTATGCCCAGGATGCCCTGGGTGACGTGGTCTTCGTAGACCTGCCGGAAGTGGGCGCAAGCTTCACCGAGGGTGAAGAGTTCGGCACCGTGGAGTCCGTGAAGACGGTCTCCGAGCTGAACATGCCCACCGCTGGCGCAGTGCTCGAAGTGAACGAGACCCTGGGGGACCATCCCGAAGCCGTGAACGAGGATCCCTATGGCAAGGGCTGGATGGTGAAGATCAAGCTGTCCGGCGAGCTGGCCGGGCTCCTGGATGCCAAGGCCTACGAGGCCCTGGTCAATTCCGAAAGCCACTAGGCCTGTGCCCGTTCCCTTCCTTGCCGTCCTGCTCTGGGGGTCGGTGCCGGTGCAGACACCGGCGCCGGCCCCCCAGGTGCAGGCTGCCACGGCCCCAGCCCGGGCCGCCGAGGCCGACGCCCTCCGCATCCTGCGTCTGCGGACCCTGGTGGAGGCCAGCGAGCAGGCCCTGGAGGCCGAGGACGAAGAGGCAGCCACGCTGCGCGCCGACGAGGCCGATGTCCTCACGGCGGACTGGTCCACGGAGTTGCTGAGGCAGCCAGAAGTGCAGGCCTTGCTGCAGCGGCTCAAGGAGGTCCAGGAGCAACTGGGTGATGAGGAAGCCCCTGAGGCCGAGCCGGGTCTCAAGGCGACGGACGAAGTGGTCTCCATCTCAGGCAACGAACTGCGGGCGGAGTTGGAGCGGGTGCGGGCCGCGGAGCAGGGCGCCAGCTACGACTACCCCATCGACCTGAACGACAAGGTGCTCACCTGGGTGAGCCTCTTCAGCACCACCAAGCATGGCTTCATGGAGAACGCCCTGGGCCGGGCCTCCATGTTCATGCCCATGATCCGCCAGGTCTTCGCCGAAGAGGGCGTGCCCGCGGATCTGGCCTACCTGGCCGTTATCGAGTCCGGCTTCCGCAACGAGGCCAAGAGCCGCGCCAAGGCCGTGGGCATGTGGCAGTTCATCCGCTCCACGGGCCGCATCTACGGACTCAATGGCACGGCCTGGGTGGAGGAGCGCCGGGATCCGGTGAAGGCCACCCGCGCCGCCGCCCGCTACCTGAAGCGGCTCTACGAGATCACGGGCGACTGGTACCTGGCCGCTTCCAGCTACAACGCGGGGCCGCTTACGTTGGAACGCGCCATCCAGAATATCGGCACCCGGAATTTCTGGGATCTGGCCCGCTCGCGCTGGCTGCGAACCGAGACCAAGAACTACGTGCCTGAGCTCTGTGCCGCCATCCTGGTGGGCCGCAACCCTGAACGCTACGGCCTGCGCATCGTGCCGCTGAAGCCCTACGCCTACGAGACCGTCACCGTGTCCAGCATGACCAGCCTCAGCGTGCTGGCCCGCTGTACTGGCACGGACACCAACACGCTGAAGGAGCTGAATCCCGAACTGCTGCGTGGCTCCACACCGCCCGGGACTTACCAGTTGCGCGTGCCCCCGGGTAAGGCCATGGACTGCCTGCGCCAGCTGGCGCGCATGCCCGCCGCCCAGCGCCTGGACTTCCAGCACTATACGGTCCGCAAAGGGGACACCCTCGCCAAGGTGGCCAAACGATTCAAGCTGACGCCCGAGGATCTCCTCGAGGCCAACGACCTCACCGCCAAGCAGTTCAAGGCTGGCAAGCGCCTGCTGGTGCCGCCGCCCCCGGTGGTGGCCCTGGAGGAGCGTGACATCGTGCATCTGGACAAGGGCCGGAAGGCGCTTGCGGATCTGCCGCTGCCCTCTCTACCTGCGGTGCCCAGAGATCTGGCTGGTCACGGTGAGGCCGAGCTTCCCGCCAACGCAGAATCTTCGCCAATCGCCGTAATTCCTGAGCCTCCGCGGACTGCGCCGGAGCCTAAGCCGGTGCCCAAGCCAGTGATCGAGTCCGCGCCGAGCAAGCCCGAGATCCGGCCCGCCAAGGCCGAGCCGGTGCCGGAAACGATCCCCCAGGCCGCTCCGGACAAACCTGCGGTTGCAGTCCTCCTTGCCAAGCCCGGCGACACGCTGGCCAAAATCGCCCGCGCCCAAGGTGTGAGCCTCGGCGAACTCCTGAAGCTGAATCCAACGGCAGTGAAGACCCTGCATCCGGGGGACTCGATCCGCCTGCCAGGCGCCACCTCCTCCCCGACGAAGGAAGTCAAGGCCACCACCACGGCCGCGCCCCGCTTCCACAAGGTCCAGAAGGGCGACACGCTCGGGGCCATCGCCCGGAAATATGACCTGGAACCCAAGGACCTGAAGGCCTGGAACAAGCTCAAGGGGGACCGTGTGGTGCTGGGCCAGAAACTCCGCTTGGCCCACCCATGATCTGGGCTTGCACAGGCGGAGAAGGAGTGGGATACTAGGTCTTCCCCATTGGGGCCATAGCTCAGCTGGGAGAGCGCTTGCATGGCATGCAAGAGGTCGTCGGTTCGATCCCGATTGGCTCCACCAAACAGAAGGCCACCGCAAGGTGGCCTTCTTGCTTCAAGCTGAAAGTCGCCCGCGATGCTTGCTTCCCTGAACCATGTCGATCTCCGCTTCGGCCCCCAAGAGGTGCTGAGGGACGTGACCTGGGCCATCCAGGAGGGCGAGTGCTGGGGTGTTATCGGTCGTAACGGCGCCGGCAAGAGCACCGTCTTCAAGCTGCTCCTCGGCCAACTGGAAGCCGATGGTGGCACCGTGGTAAAGCCAACCAAGGAACGCGGCATCCGTATGGGCCACTACGCCCAGGACCTGATCCCCGAGACCGATGGCAGCGTGCTGGAAGAGGCCCTGGCGGCCTTCGGCGACGTGGAGCGGTTGCAGCATGAAATGCGCGAGTTGGAGCACCGCATGGGCGAGGCGGGCGCGGATCTCAGTGAGGTCATGGAGCGCTACCAGCACGTGACCGAGGCCTTCGAGCGCCTGGACGGCTTCACCATTCGCGCCCGGGCCGAGAGCATCATCCAGTCTCTGGGCTTCAGTGATGCCGACTTCGATCGTCCCGTGGAAACCCTGTCCGGTGGTCAGAAGTGTCGCGTCATGTTGGCCAAGGCCATCCTCAAGGGCCAGGATCTGCTGCTGCTGGACGAGCCCACCAACCACCTGGACCTGCCCAGCCTGCGCTGGCTGGAGAGCTTCATCCAGGACACGGATGCCACCGTGGCCGTCATCAGCCATGACCGCTACTTCCTGGATAAGATCGCCACCGAAATCCTGGAGCTGGAACTGGGTCGCTCCCGGGCCTACGAAGGCAACTACTCGGAGTTCATGGAGAAGAAGGAACTGGAACTGGAGCTGCAGGAGCGCCACTACCAGCAGCAGCAGTCCTACATCAAGAACCAGGAAGATTACATCCGCCGCAACATTGCGGGCCAGAACACCAAGCAGGCCCGGGGCCGGCGCACGCACCTCTCCAAGCTGGACCGCATCCAGCAGCCCCTCAAGGATCGCCGCAAGGTGAAGTTCGTCTTCCCCGAGACGCAGCGGAGCGGCGACGTGGCCCTGGTGCTGGAGAACGCCAGCGTGGGCTGGGATGGCAAGGCCCTCTACGCGCCGTTGGAGTCGCTGCAGATCAAGCGCGGGCAGAAGATGGGCATCGTGGGTCTGAACGGCACCGGCAAGTCCACCCTGCTGAAGGCCATCTCCGAGGAGATCCCCTTCATCACCGGCCAGGCCCGCCTGGGCAGCCAGGTGAAGCTGGGCTACTTCGATCAGCACCACCGCAACCTGGACCCCCGCAACACGGTCTTCCAGCAGATCCACGCTGTGACGCCCATGGCCGTGCGCCAGGACATCCTGGGCTTCCTGGCCAAGTTCCAGTTCCGGGGCGACGAGGTGGACAAGCCCGTCACGGCGCTGTCCGGCGGCGAGCGCGCTCGCCTCAGCATCGCCACCCTCATCCGCAACGGCGTGAACCTGCTGCTGCTGGACGAGCCCACCAACCACATGGACATCCCCAGCATGGAAGCCATGGAGGACACCATCCTCAGCTTCACGGGCGCCGCCATCGTGGTGACCCACGACCGCTACCTCCTGGGCCGCGTGGCGGACTCCCTCCTGCGCGTCCACGAAGGCCAGGCCGAGTTCCGCGAAGGCAGCTATGAGGATCACCAGGCCTGGGTGGACCTCGACCTCGCCGCCGACGAAGCTGATTGCGCCGAAGTTGAAGTCCCCAAGAAACCCGCTTCGCCGCAGGCGAAGCCTAACTCTGCGCCGAAGCCGCAGAGCGTGCCGAAGGCTCCAGCGAAGCCGCAACCAATAGACAAGGACAAACAGCGCGCCATAAAGCGCTTCGAGAAGCAAGTCGCCGAAGCCGAGGCCAAGGTGGCCGACCTGGAAGCCCGGTTGGGAGAGATGCAGAAGGCGATGGCCACCATGGACCCCGCCGACTGGCAGGCCTTCAGTGCCAAGCTGGACGCGCAAAAGTCCCTGGAAGCCGACCTCGCCTACGCCATGAGCGACTGGGAAGCCGCCCAGGGCGCGCTCGAAGACGCGCAGCGCTGAAGAAATTCAAACTGACCACCGCCAAGACACCAAGAACGCCAAGAAAAGCTGCCTGTCCATGGCCTTTTCAGTTCTTGGCGCCCCTGGCGCCTTGGCGGTGTGTCTTTTACTTTGAGTCTTATACCCAGTCCATTTCCGCGGTGAAGTGCCGCAGATACTTGCTCTGCTTGACGATCTTCACGCCGCGGATCTCCTTGGCCTTGGCCTTCACTTCTGCGATGACTTCGGCGGCGAAGTCGAAGTGGCTCTGGGTGTACATGCGCCGGGGGAAGGCCAGGCGCACCAGTTCCATGCTGTGGTAGGTCTCGGTGCCATCGTCCAGGTGCTTGCCGAACATCATGGAACCGATCTCCACGCCCCGGATGCCGCCCTCCAAGTAGAGTGCGTTGCAGAGGGCCCAGGCGGGATAGTGCTCTACCGGCATGTCCGGCAGCACGGTCTTGGCATCAATGTAGACGGCGTGGCCGCCGGTGGGCTTCACGAAGCCCACGCCCGCGGCCTCCAGCTTCTCGCCCAGGTACTCGGCGGTGCGCAGGCGATAACGGAGGTAATCCTCCTCCATGCCCTCTTCCAGGCCCACGGCCAGGGCCTCCAGGTCGCGGCCCGCGAGGCCGCCATAGGTGGGGAAGCCCTCGGTGAGGATGAGCATGTTGCGGACAGGATCCAGCCACTCGTCGCTGCGCAGCATGATGAAGCCGCCCATGTTCACCAGGCCGTCCTTCTTGGCGCTCATGGTGCAGCCGTCGGCGTAGCTGAACAGCTCCTGGCAGATGACCCGGACCGGTGTGTCCTGGTAGCCGTCCTCACGCAGCTTGATGAACATGGCGTTTTCCGCGAAGCGGCAGACGTCCATGATGAAAGGCTTCCCGTGCTTCTTCAGCAGGGCCGCGTAGGCGCGGATATTGGCCATGGAGACCGGCTGGCCGCCCCCGGTGTTGTTGGTCACGGTGATCATGCCGAAGGGGATCCGGGCGCCCTCCTTTTCCAACAGGGCCTCCACCCGGGCAAGGTCGATGTTGCCCTTGAAGGGGTGGATGAGGCTGGGCTGCAGGCCCTCGGGGATGACCAGGTCTACGGCCTCGACGCCGTTGAATTCCAGATTGGCGCGGGTGGTGTCGAAGTGGCAATTGTTGGGCACCAGGTCGCCGGTCTTGCAGACGGCGGTGAAGAGCACCTTCTCTGCGGCCCGGCCCTGGTGGGTGGGGATGAAATGGGCCATGCCCGTGATGTCCTGGAGCACCTTCTCCAGGCGGAAGAAGCTGCGGGCCCCTGCGTAGCTTTCGTCGCCCACCATGATGGCGCCCCACTGGGCGGAGCTCATGGCGCCAGTGCCCGAGTCCGTGAGCCAGTCCAGCAATACATCCTCGGCCCGCAGCTTGAAGACGTTCAGCTTCGCAGCTTCCAGCATGCCCAGGCGCTCCTGGGGGGTGGTCATGCGGATGGGCTCCACAGATTTGATGCGGAAGGGTTCGATCATGGTGCGGGGCATGGCGACTCCAGGAGAGCCCCCAGAGTACCGAAGGCCGAAGGCTTTGGGATCACAACGGGGGTGGCGGCGCAGACCACCCTAGGCGATCCTAGGAGTTATGGAGTTTCCATGAGTCTTCTGCTGGCCATCGATGTGGGCAACACCAACGTGGTGCTGGGACTGTACGATCTGGCCCAGGGGCCAGAGGCGCCCCTCATGCACTCCTGGCGTCTGGCCACCAGTCGTGAGCGCACGGTGGACGAATACGGCGTCTCTGCCCTGGCCCTGATGCGCCACCAGGGCATCGAGGCCGGCCACATCAAGCAGGTGGCCATCTCCTGTGTGGTGCCGCCCCTGCATCCGGTGATGATGAGCCTCTCGCGGCGCTTCTTCGGCGTAGAGGCGTTCTATGTGGAGCCCGGCGTCAAGACTGGCGTGAAGGTGCTCATCGACAATCCCTCCGAGTTGGGTGCGGACCGCTTGGTGAACGCCGTGGCGGGCATCGAGAAGTACGGGGCCCCGCTCATCGTGGTGGACTTCGGCACGGCCACCTCCTTCGATGTCATCAACGAGAAGCGAGAGTATCTGGGCGGCCTCATCTGCCCGGGCCTCAACATCAGCGCCGAGGCCCTATTCCAGAGGGCCAGCCGCCTCCCCCGGGTGGAGATAGCCGAGCCTGAGCGGCTGGTGGGCAAGAACACGGTCCAGGCCATGCAGGCGGGCATCTTCTACGGCTACGTGGGTCTGGTGGATGGCATCCTGGGCCGCCTCCTGGCGGAGTACCCGGAGGCCAAGGTGGCTGCCACGGGCGGGCTGGCCCGCGTCATCGCCCCCCACACCAAGCACATCAAGCACATCGCCCCGGACCTGATGCTGGATGGCCTGCGGATCCTCTGGCTCCGCAACCAGGGCCTCGGGCGCAAGTAGTACCTGTGGGCCTGCCCCTGATTCGACTGGCCCGGGTGGATTCCACCCAGGCCTTCCTGCGCAGGAACCCCCACCTGGGCTGCTGCGCGGTGCTGGCGGACCAGCAGACCGAAGGTCGGGGCCGCCTGGGCAATACCTGGGAGAGCGCTCATGGGACCGGGCTCTGGCTTTCCGTGGCCCTGCCCGGGCCCGGCGGTCCCAATCCCGGCCTGCTGTTGCAGCGGGCCATGATCGCCGCAGCCCGGATCCTGGATCCCGCGGGTTGTACCCTCGGCCTCAAGTGGCCCAATGACCTGGTGGCCTGGAAGGTGGGCCGACTGGTGAAGCTGGGCGGCATCCTGGGCGAACAGGCCGGAGGCCGCCTCATCCTGGGCCTGGGAGTGAACCTGAGTTCGGCACCGGTCATTCCCGAGCGCAAGATTCCCCCGGCCTGCCTGGCAGAGCTGGGCCTGGAAGTCTCATCAACGACTGAACTTTCCGTGTCCATCGCCATGTCTTGGAATACTTTATCTGAAGAACTTAAACCACTCTTCAGGTGGCCCGAAGCGGGCATGCCCCTGCGCTGGGAGGATGGTCAGGGCACCTGCCTGGGCTGGGAACCCGACGGCCGCCTGAAGGTCGTCACACGGGAAGGCATCCAGAGGCTCAGCGCTGGGGATGTCTCAGGGCTGGGCTGATCACAGCACTGACCGGATCTCCATCTCGTTGAGAATCCTGCTGCTGCCCTTGGCCATGTGGAGGATGCGCTCCACGCGGTCGGTGCTCGCGTCGTAGCCGTTCATCTCCAGCCAGTAGATGACGTTGCTGTGGCCGGCCATGGGTCCGATCTCGATCTCCTGCCGACGGCCCACCAGGGCGGCGGGGACACCGGAATAGACCGCATCCGCCAGCTCCACGTCGCCGCGATGGAGGGCCTTCACGATGGCGGCGGCGTGGACCCCGGTGCCCGTGCGGAAGGCGTCCCGGCCCAGCACGGGGTAGTTGGCGGGAACTTCGACGTCGCAGAGCTCCGCCACTCGCTCCGCCAGGGCGGGCAGGCCTTTGAGATCACCCTTCTGGAAACCCATGAGGTGGAGGTTGATCATGAGCTGGTCCAGGGCCACATTGCCGC
Source organism: uncultured Holophagaceae bacterium (assembly GCA_903913215.1). Taxonomy (GTDB): domain Bacteria; phylum Acidobacteriota; class Holophagae; order Holophagales; family Holophagaceae; genus Geothrix. The sequence goes on along the minus strand of CAIWKE010000002.1, from coordinate 168,936 downwards.
AGCGCTCGCCGATGCCCAGGATGCTGCCGTGGAGCCGGTCGGCCCCAGCCTCGAAGGCGGCGATGGCATTAGCCACGCCCAGGCCCCGGTCATTGTGGCCATGCCAGTCGATGCGAACGGGCCGGTCCACCACCACTTCCTCCTTGATGAAGCGCACCAGGCGTCGCACGCCGTCTGGTGTGGCGTGGCCACAGGTGTCCGAGAGGCAGATGGACTGGGCGCCCTCGTCCAGGGCGGCCCCGTAGATGGCCCGAAGTACCTCAGGCTTGGCCCTGGTGGTGTCCTCGGTGACCATCATCACCGGCACTTCCTGACGTCGGCAGAAGGCCACGGCACGCCGGGCGGTGGCCACCAGGAAGGCCAGGTCCCAGCCCTCTACATCCATGCGGATGGGGCTGGAGGGCAGGAAGGCCCCGGCCTCCAGGGGCAGGCCTGCCCGCTGCTGGATCTCGGCGACCTGGATGAGGTCAGCCTCCAGGGTGCGCACGGCCACGTTGGGGCTGATGGGCAGGCGATGGTCCCGGATCTCCACCATGAGGGCCCGCACCGCCGCCAGGGACATGGGGCCGGCTCCGGGCATGCCCAGATCCACCGCGTCCACGCCCATGCGGGCCAGGCGGTGGATGAGATCCCGCTTGGCGGCGATGTCCGGATCCCGCACGGAGGGGCTCTGGAGGCCGTCTCGCAGGGTCTCGTCGTTCAGCAGCGGCACCCGGGCATCGATCGGGGCCGCGCCGTTCCAGTCGTTGATGAGGTCGTCCAGGGTCATGGGCCTACCTTAGGGTGACTTCGAGGCGGCGGTCCAGCAGGTCGCCCAGGAGGGCCCCCTTCTCCAGGAAGGCCTCCATCTCGGGTTCCACATCCCCAGCGGCCTCCAGGTGGACCCGCAGGACCCGCTCGTCCAACTCCACACTAAGGTGAATGACGGACTGGCGCCGCCGCCGATCCAGGGCATCGGCCCCGCGCAGGATGGCCGAGAGCTTGCGCACCACCTGGCGGTGCCAGGGGGCCAGGGCCCGGAAGGCCTCGTGCTTGGCGTGGTGGGGCACCTTGCCCCGGTGGAAGCGCACCACCTGGGCCAGCAGGTCCACCTCCAGCGGCCAGAAGCCTGGCAAGGCCGCATTGCGGATGAGGTATTCCCCATGCTTGTGGTGGGACTTCTCAGAAATGGAGAAGCCGATGTCATGGAGACGCGCCGCGAAGGCCAGCCACTGCCGCTCCGTGTCACCCAGTTCGAAGTGAGGCTGCAGGGCCAGGAACAGCTCATCCGCCAGCCGCGCCACCTGGCGACTGTGGCCGGGATCCGGGTCCAGACGGGCCGCCAAGGCCTCGATGGAACTCCGGCGCCGCTCCGCCAGGGGGGGGATGGCAGCTCCGCCGTGCTTCAGGGCCTCCCAGATCATGCCTTCGCGCAGGCCCACCGGGAGGTGGCGCAGCGGTGGGGCCCCCAGCCACTCCATGAGGGAGAGGGCCCAGATGGCGCCTACGTGCAGCACCTCGGACCGCTTAGGATCAACGCCCAGGCGCTCCACTCGCTCCTGGGTGTCGGCTCGCCAGAGCTTGAGGGCGAAGGCCCGCAACTGCGGGGCCGTGAAGGCCTGGCCCGCAGCGGCCCCCCGTGCCAAGTCTTCCAGGGTGCCGGAGGTACCCAGGATCAGAGAGGGCTCCGGCAGCTCCGAGGGCAGGTCCCGCAGGGCCTTCCTGAGGATGCGCCGGGTCATTTTCCGCAGCCGCTTGAGGTCCTCGGCCGTGGGTGGGTTGGAAGTCTGGGCCGCGTCCGCCAGGCGCTGGAGGCCCCAGGGCAGGGAAATGCTGGCGGCCACGCGCCCCCCCTGCACCCAGGTCAGCTCGGTGCTGCCGCCGCCGATGTCCACGAGGGTCACGGGCTCGACGGGGAAGGGGATGGCATGGGAGACCGCCTGGTGGATGAGGCGGGCCTCTTCCTCGCCGGAGATCACCTTTATGGGGATGCCCAGTTCCTCGGCCTTCATGACGAAGGCCTGGGCGTTTCTGGCATCCCGCAGGGCCGCGGTGCCGCAGGCCATGACGGTCTCGCAGCCGAAGTCCTGGATGATCCGGGCCATCTGGCCCAGGGCCTCCAGTCCGGCCTGGAAGGCCTCGGGCCCGATCTCGCCAGACTTCGCTTCGCCCCGGGCCAGGCGCACCATGGCCTTCTCCCTGGCCAGAACCCGCTGACCGCCCATGGGATCGGCCTCCACGACCACCATGTGGATGGAGTTGGACCCGACATCAACCGCAGCGATACGCATGGGTCGATTGTGGCCAATCCAGACCGTGAGGCCAGGCTTTTCTAGACCGGCTGCCCCGTCCCGCGCACAAGCTGGACCAACTCCACCCGGTTGCGGACGCCAGTCTTCTGGAAGATCCGGTAGTTGTGGTCCTTCACGGTCTTCAGCGAAATGAACAGAGTGTCCGCGATCTCCTGGTTGGTGAGGCCCTGACAGATGAGCAGGATCACCTCCTGTTCCCGCTTGGAGATGCGGAAGGCGTCAACGCTGGCTGGTTCCACCTCAGTGGTCACCGATTGCGGAGCGGGTGCCTCAGGTGCCTGGGGCAGGGGGCTTTGATCGAAAAAGTGGATCCATAGCACCGTCGCCAGGTTGTAGAGCATCTCCAGGTAGAGGTGGATGTTGAGGGCGGTGTAGCGCGGCACCAGGCCCGAGACTCGCCGCCAGCCCACGAAGACCGTGATTACCAGGAAGAGGGCCGAGTAGATGGCGCCCAGGATCCGCAGCTTCCGGGAAGCCGCTTCGTCTTCCATCCTGTGGGCCCGGAAGAGGAGCCAGAGGCTGAGGCTGGCCACGCTGAGGAAGACCAGAGAGGAGATGCTGCGGCTGAAGGTGCGGATCTGGGTATCGAGCCCCAGAGCCCACAGTGCAGTTGTGACCAGGGCCGTGCAGAGCACCAGCAGCAGGGTGCCTTGACGGGTGCGGCGCAGCGGGGCGTCCTGGTTGGCCTGGTGCGTGGCCCGCAGGGTGAAGCTCAGATAGGTGGAGCCCCAGAGGAGGGCGGCGGCCATGGAGGTCCAGCGGAGCAGGGCCAGCAGAGCCCGCCCGGAACCAGAATCCAAGCCCCCCAGGACATTGGTCTCCGCATAGTTGATTACCAGCCAGACCAGCACCCAAAGGTTGTAGTGCAGCAGGGGTGCGATGAGCGATTCCGTCACCGGGGAGAAGTGGTGGTGGGAGCGCCGCGACACCCAAGCCAGGGAGAGGAAGCCTGTGGCCAGGGCGATGAGAAAGGTCAGGAAGGTTCCGTGCGGCATGGGCAGATCATACCGGGGAGGGGCTGGTTTCACCCCTGGGGAAGGCGACCTACAGCATCGGACTTAAGTCCGATTCAGAAAATCAGGACTTTCGGCGGATGGCATTGGCGCTGGGAGGGGCTCAGGTTCGGATTCTCCGGTCATGACCGGCCCGCACCTGGAGGCGCCATGGCATCCCGATCCAGCCTTTCCCCCCACCTGCAGGGCCGTCTCGGCACCCTGCTTCTGAGCCTCAGCCTTCTGGTTCCAGGTCTCCCTCTCCGGGCCGAGCGGCCCCAGGCGGACCGCCAGGCCCCCGAGCGGCCCTCGGCACCCCAATCGCCCCAGCCCGCACCAGACCGCTCCCCGGATTCAGGACGATCCAACCCCGGACACCAGAGCTCCGGGCACCAGGGCTCGGGGCCTCAGGGGGCTGGAAATCATGGCTCTGGACATCAAGGGCCGGGGCGCCAAGGGCAGGAGCCAGGCCATACGGGTACTGGGCCGCAGGGGCCCGGACATCCAGGGAACCAGCAGCCGAGGGCTGACGATCGGCATGGGCCCCGCGGGCCCGGTCAGCCGGAGCCTCGCCATGTCCACCATCGGGATCCCAAGGATCCCCACCCGGGCCCCACCCACTCAGGGGGCATGGCCAGGCCCCGGGCCTGGGCCCGTTGTCTCGTCTTCCCCTCAGTGGGCTACTGGGCCGAGCGGGACATCATGGCCGAGGTCCAGGCCATGGCTCGTCGCGGCTACATCCTGGTCCACCCCATCCCCGACACCGTGACCGAGTTCAGCGGTGTGGCGGAGTTCCCAGCAGGCTGGATCGCCTATGGCTTCCGCGTGGCTCCGGGGGGTCGTCTGCATGTCCGGCTCAGCCACCCCAACGAAGGCTGGTTCCGCCTCGCCATGATGAACAAGTGGGGGGTCCTGGAGCCGGGCATGCTGCAGAACCTCATCCCCACAGGCAATCCAGAGGTGAGCTATACCAACCCCACTCAGGAGTGGAAGGCGGTCTACGTGTTGGTGGATGACCCCGGCTGGATGTCCAGCGCAGCGAGTCCCTTTCGCATCAAGGTTGAGCGGAACTGGGGCTCTGAGGTCCAAGGGCAGCCAGAGATCCCGCTGGCCACGGGCATCTGGGCCCGCAACGAGGAGGACGCATCATGAGTTGCAGCGCTTGGTTCATCCCCATCGCCCTGGTCCTGCTGACCGCCACGGGCTGCGATACCCCGGTCACGGCCCCGGTCGCATCGCAGCCCATGGTGGCTCTCTTCCCCAATCCCAAGGCCCAGGTGTGGAATGCCCTGGCGGCCACCGTGGGCATGGAGTTTCCTATTCAGGTTCTGGAGCGGGAGAGTGGTCTCCTGGTGACCCGCCCCAGCAGCATGGCCCTGCCGGCCAGTCGCTGGGCCCTGGGCTGCGAGAATCCCAGCGATTTCGCCAATGCCTGGAACCAGCTGAGCCTGGAGTTGCGGGTTCTGGTGGAGGAGCGGGAGCCCGGCAGTACCCAGGTCACCCTGTATTGCCTGTACGAGGCTGATAAGCAGAGCACTTCGCCCCGCGCCTGGACCCGGGTGGGTTCCAACGGAACCCTGGAGCGTCTGCTCATCGAAAAGGTGCAGGGTCGGCTCAAGGTCCTTGGGGCCAAATGAGCCTTGGGCTACCTGGGAGCCGCCGGTCGTGCTGAAATGGTGACCCAGTCATCAACAACAAGGAGCGGGCATGTTTCAGCGTCACTGCATCGGCATGATCCTCGGAGCCAGCCTCCTGGCAGCCCAGCCTGCGCCGGGCGCCAAGGTTCAGACGCGCACCCAGGCCTGGGTGCTGGCCCTGGATGAGCGGGGTGGCTTGGTGGGCGATCTCAAGTCTGAGGAGATCCAGGTGAAGGTGGCGGGGAAGGCCCGGCCCCTGGTGCAGGTGAAGACGCCTGCCCAGACAGCCGAGGCCGCCCAGTCCTGGGTGCTGGTCTTCGAGCCCATCCGGGATCCGGGCTACCGGGCCACGGCCTTTGTGGCCGCCGCGGACTTCCTCAGCAAGGTGCCAGATGGGGACCGGGTGCTCATTGTGGCCCGGGGCAAGGACTCCCTGGAGGCGCTCATGCCCGGCTTCTCCCTGCGCCGGGCGCTCTGGGCGGAGACGTTGGCCAAGCTGCCCGACTTCCTGCCAGAAACCTTCGTGGGCGTCTCCAAGGAGTCTCTCCAGGGCCAGGCCTTCCAGGCCGCCTTCACGGATGCTTCTGACGGTCCCGCGGGCCAGGAAGCCGTGACCGGCCTGCTGGCGAAATACCGGGCTGGCGCCACGGGCTGGGCCAAGGGCACCACGGACATCAGGGGTGTCCGTGTGGTCGATCGCCTCAACCTCGACAACCCCATGCTGGTCGCGGGCATGCTTGCCACCGTGGGCCGCGAGACCAAGGTGCTGCTCTCCCTCTTCGACCAGGTGGCTGCCGTTCCGGGACAGAAGCACGTGGTGGTCTTCTCCCGTTGCGAAGCGGACGACCTCTCCAGTCCCGAGATCCGCAAGGCCATGTCCACCAAGTTCAAGCGCGAGAAGGGGGACAGCGGCGGTCCCGCCGAAGCCGCCGTGCTCATCCACCGGGACATGATCATCTACCAGAACCAGCTGAAGGAGCGGGCAGTGGTGGACGGCCTCACGGTGTACTCCGTGGCGGGCACGGGCCAGAACGTCATAGGGCACCTGGGCAATGTGGCTCCGGGCACTGGCGGCTACATTTTTCCCCTCAGTGGTGGCCTTGAGCTTTCCTTCGGTCAGGCCATTCAGCTGTTCGGCTCCCGGTATCTCGTGCAGTGGCAGGAGGACGCCCCGGCCGCCGACCCCGCAGAGGTGGTCCTCAGCAGCACGCGCAAGGGCGTGAAATTGATCGCGCAGGCCCTGCGGTAGCAGGGCGCTCACCCAAAGGTTCTTGCCGATCTGGCCCCTTTCCCGCGGCCTTCCATCCTGACCCCTGGTAACCGTTGCGCGAAGTCCAAAGGCCCGGCCATGCTCGATCCACATTCCGAGGTGATCAGATGGCTTTAACGGTGGACGGCATTTTTGCGCTCATGCCCGAACTCTTCCTGGTGGACAAGGCCCAGGGCCTGACGGTTTCCGTCTACTACCAGGTGACCGGTGAAGGCGGTGGGGACTACACCTGCCTTATCGAGAACGGCGTCTTCTCGCTGAAGCGGGAACCCAAGGCCGACGCCACTTCGGTGGTGGTCATCGGGGCCGAGGACTGGATCGCCCTCAACGAGGGCAAGCTGGATCCCATGCAGGCCTTCATGACCGGGAAACTGAAGGGCACCGGGGATCTGGGTCTCCTCCAGAAATTCCCCAAGTTCTTCAAGAAGCCGCAAAAGCAGGGTGGCCCCGTGAAGGCCCTCAAGGATCTGGTGCCGGCGCGGCTGGCCCTGGCCGGGGCGGGCCTCAAGCTGAGTGTGGGCGCCGAGAGCTGGGGCGCGGGCGCAGAACTGTCTGGCGACGAGGCCGCCCTGCGGGCCGTGGTCTGCGGCCTTTCGGATCCTGGTCCGGCCCTCCTGGGTGGTCAACTCAACTTCAAGGGGGACATGGGCCTGCTGCGGCAGGCCTGGAAGACCTGGGCGGCCGAGCCCGAGATCAACTTCCCGAACACCCCTGGCGGCAAGGCCCTGGCCACCCTGCGCAAGCGCTACAAGGGCGGGGCCAGCGGCTCCATGGAGGTGAAGGTGGACGGCGTTGCCTACCGCCTGGACTTCAGCCCTGAGGGCCTCTCCGTGAGGCCCGGCGAGGTGGAGGGCGGCTTCGCCCTGGGGATCTCTGATGCGGACTTCGCGGCCCTCAATGCGGGCAAGCTGAACCTGGTGGCCGCCCTCCTGGGCGGCGCCATCACCGTCAAGGGGGACCTGAGCCAGGTGGCGGCCTACACCGCCCACTTCGACGCGGACGTGAACCCCGCCCAGGGCCTGCTGGAGTCCATGCCGGAGCGCTTCAACCCCGAAAAGGCGGGTGATCTGGAGGCCATTGTCGGGTATCAGATCGACGATCTTGGCTACACCCTCCTCATTCGCAAGGGCACGTGCATGGTCTTCCCCCGCCTGCTCAAACCCTGCGATACTCTTTTGAAGGCGAAGGCAGATGACTTCGTCGCCATGAGCACCGGAACGCTGAACGCCCAGGAGGCCTTCATGACCGGAAAGATCCAGATCGAAGGCGATCCCTTGCTCATGCAGAAGGTGGCGAAGAGCTTCCGGCGGCCCGAGGCCTAGATGACCAAAACTTCCACCCGCAAGGATCAGCCTCAACCCGTCATTGAACGGGCGTCTGGTCTGGTGCGGATGGAACGGGCCATTCCGACCATGACCCGGATTCCTGAGCTGCCCACACCGGGGCCCGCAGTGCCGACCTCGCAGTGCAGTGGCCGTTGTGGTCACTGCCACATCCATCCCTGCCAGCTACACGCGCCGGTCTGAGCTCAAGAGCGGCTTGGCCGCGAGGCAGCGAGAAGGTCCGGGGGTGTGGCGCTGCCGTGGGATTCCCGGTGGGCAGCCTCCTCAGGCCCCTTCCCAGAGCTCGCGCAGGCGCTGGTACCCAGCCCGGCTCACGGGAAGGCGGGTGCCATCGCGTAAGATGGCGTCCCGATGCTCTTTGCTGTCCTGCTCCACCCGCACGAGCCGGTCGAGGTTCAGCAGGTAGCTGCGGTGGATGCGGATGAAACGGTTGGGATCCAGCTGTGTTTCAAGGCTGGCGAGGGTCTGCTGCTTGAGCAGGTTCTTGGCCTCTGTGCGCAGGAGTACGTAGTCGTCCTGGGCCTGCACCCAGTCCAGGCGGTCCAGGTGGACCACGGTGACCTTGGGGCCGTCCTTCACCACAATGCGCTCCAGGGGTTTGCCCTGGCGGGCAGTGCTGGCCAGCTCCGCCGCGGCGGTGGGCGCCACCACGGGGCGGGCGGCCTGGAGAGCCCGGGCCTTGTCCAGGGCGGCATCGAAGCGCTCCTTCGAAAAGGGCTTCAGCAGGTAGTCCACGGCGTGGGCCTCGAAGGCGCGCAGGGCGTGCTGGTCGTAGGCGGTGACGAAGACCACGGCGGGCCGCTTGCCTTCGGCCTCCAGCAGTTCGAGGACCTCGAAACCATCCAGCTTGGGCATCTGGATGTCCAGGAAGATGAGGTCTGGCTGGTGCAGCGCTGCAGCCTTCAGGGCCTCAAAGCCGTTGGCGCACTCCGCGGCCACCTCCACGTCCGGGTGGGCCAGCAGGTGCTCGCGCACCACGGCACGGGCCAGGTCCTCGTCGTCGATGATCAGGGCTTTCATGGTTCCACCTCGAGGGGAAAGACCAGGGTGATGCGATGCCTAGTCTCCGTGGCCAGGGCTTCAAAGCGGGCGCGGCTGCCGAAGCGCCCCAGCAGGCGCTGGCGGACCTGGTTCAGGCCCAGGCCGAGTCCTTGGGGACAAGGGGCGTCCTCGTCTCGGGGGTTCTCCACCCGCAGCAGCACATGGCCTTCCAGCACCTCGGCGGCCACACAAAGGGTGCCTCCCTCGGGCAGGGCCGCGATGCCGTGCTTGATGGCGTTCTCCACCAGGGGCTGCAGGAGCAGGGTGGGCAGAAGAGCGGGCTCGGCCGCGGGATCGATCTGCCAGTCCACTTGCAGGCGGGTGCCAAAGCGGATCTGCTCAATGGCCAGATAGGCCCGGGCCAGATCCAATTCCTCGCGCAGGGGCACCAGGCGGCGCTCACCCAGGCCCAGGCTGCGGCGCAGGAAGTCCGCGAGCAGCACGCACATCTCCCGGGCCCGGGCTGGATCCACTGCCGTGAGGGCCGACAAGGAATTGAGACTGTTGAAGAGAAAGTGGGGATTGAGCTGGGCCCGCAGGGCCTTGAGCTCGGATTCCTGGGCCAGCAGCTGCAACTCGGCGCCCTTGCGCTCGGCCACCAGGGCTCGATCCAGGGCCAGCAGCAGGTAGCTGAAGGCCACGGCCGCCAGATAGAGCAGGATGCCCAGGCCCGTGAGCACGGGCAGACCCGCGCCCACCCGCTGCGGCAGGGCATCCAGGCCCGGCAGGAAAGCCAGCATCCGGGCCAGCAGCCAGGCCAGTCCAGACCAGAGGCCACCCATCAGCAGGGCTGCCGTGCCCCAGGCCATGGCGTGTGTGCTGAGGCCTTCGACGGAGCGCCCCAAAGGCAGGGCCCGGCAGAGGAACCAGGCACTGAGGTAGAGCAGCGCCGCCAGCAGGCATAGGGGCAAGGCCAGAGCGGCGCCCTCGCGCCAGGACCAGCCCAGACTCCGGGCCAGGCCTGTGAGCATCAAGGCGATGGGAACCCACCCCAGGAGGTAGGTCCCCAACCGGGCCCTGCTGGCCAGGAGCGGGTGCATTAGCTTTTCACCTCAGTGCCACCGAAGAGGATGAGGCCGGTCACGACCAGCCGCGGTCGCTCACCACCCATGGGGCTGGGACCATGGTGGGTGTTGTCATTGAGGGCCCCGAACATGGCCGTGGCCCGGTTGGAGATCTCCCAGCCCTCGGGCACCCGGATCTCGCCGCCCCCGAAGAGCACGAAGACATCGATGCGGGCCTGTCCGTCATTCAGGTTGGCCTGGCGGAGGTCCACCTCATAGCCGCCGAAGATGGCCGTGAGCTCTCCGCCCTTGAAGTCCTGGGTAAGCACCCGTCGCTTGAAGCCGCCAAAAATGGCCGTGCCCTGCAGGAAGTTGTCGGAGCGGGCCAGTTCTGGCGGTACGCCGCGGTTTTGCTTCAGGGCCCTGGTGACGATGAGAATGCCCACACCCACGATCAGCATGGGGCCCAGGGCGTCGGCCAGGTGGCCTCGGGCGAAGGAGGCCAGGAGCAGGAAGCATCCGCCCAGGATGAGGAACCAGCCGCCCATGCCAGCGTTGGCGCCCTCCTGGCGGAGCTTGGCGATCCCCATGACCACGAGCACCAGAGGCCAGAGCTTGAAGATGGTATGGGCCTCGATGAGTCCCAGGTTGTCCAGGGTGAGCACGAGGCCCCCCACGATGATGGCCACGCCGAGCACCAGTTTGGGGCTGAAGGGACTCGGGGCTTTGGCGTCCTCGGGAGTGATCATGGCTGCACCTGGTGGGGATCCGTTCCAGGATCACAGGAATCGGGGGACTGTGGGGATGGTGGTGGGGTCTTGCCGCGCTTGACCCGCTTGGGCTGGGGGAAGATGGCGCGCAGGGTCAGGAGCAGGCCGCCCCAGACCACGAAGATGGGCCACCAACGATCAAGGAGACCCCAGGGGCCGAACTGCTGAATGAAACCGGCCACGGCCAGACCCAGCCAGATGTGACCCCCCGTGCTGAGGATGCCGTCCCTCAAGAGATGGGCGATTCCGAAGGCCACCAGGAACACTGGCCACCAGTTGAACAGACGCCAGCCATCGTAGAGGTGGAGGTTGTCCAGCACCATGATGAGGCCCACGGCGATGACGCCAAGACCCAGCACAAGCTTGGTTGAGAAGATGGGGCGGCGCTCCTGGTCGTTCATGGGCGGGTTTCCTTTCGATCAGAACCGGTCGGGAGGAGGAAGGCCAAGGAGGGCAGCCAGAGACTCAGCCACCACCAAGAACTGTTCAGAAACCAATCTGCGTAGGCCATGTCATCTCCTTCCCCATGACCAAGCTACGGCCTCCCTTCCCGGAAATAGAGCAGGGATCGGCGAACGACGGGGGAGGACCGGCGAGTGGCTCCTAAATGCTCTGGAAGGATTGAGCGAAGGCCGGAGAGAAAAGCCATTCAGCCGGGGATACACGAGGATGCACGGGGATTTGGAGCAGTTCTCCCATCCCCGTCCATCCCCGCAGATCCCCAGCCAAAATGCTTTTTTAGGATTCTCGAGAGCCTGGGCAAAGGCGGGACCTACCTGGGTTTTTTCCCCGGCGCTGCCGGAAGCAGCACCTGCACCACCAGCAACAAGAGCCCCAGATCCCGCAGCAGAGTCCACCGCATGTCTGCCAAACGCTGGGCCTGGGTCTTGGGGGCGCTGGTCCCGAAACAGCCGCAGTCCACGGGGTGGTGGCGGGACAGGTTGAGCGTGAGGGCCAGGCAGAAGGAGAGGAGTAGGGCGCCCACCCATAGGGCTGCGGCCCGCCACCAGACTCCGAAGCAGAGGGCCAGGCCACAGAACAGCTCCAGCCAGGGCAGGGCCAGGGCCAGGGGGTTCAGGCTCCAGGCTGGAAACAGCTTGTAGGCCCAGATGGCCTTGGCGAAACCCGGTGGATCCGCCAGCTTGGGCAGGGCGGCGCCGAGGAAGACCAGGCCCAGGATGAGGCGGGCCAGAAGGCGCAGGCGGGGATGGCGGAGCCAGTTCATGGCTGCGCCCCCTTGGCAGTGGGTCGGCCCAGGGCCACCCAGTCGGGGTAGCCGTCACGGTAGATGAGCAGGTGGAAGTAGCCCTGGGCGAGGAGCTTTTCCGCCAGGAGATGGGAGTCATGGCAGTCGCCGCCACTGCAGTAAATGACGATGGGGTCGCCGGGGCCAGGATGGCGGGCGGCCTTGAAATCGATGAGCCGATCCTCCAGGTCCGCCTCCCACACCGACGTGCAGAAGGCGCCGCGCACATGCCCCTCCGCGAACTCCGCGCTGCGCCGTGCATCCAGAAAGGGCCAGCCTGCCTGGAAGCCAGCGAGAGCTTCGGCACTGCCCAGCTCACGGATGGGCACCGTGGCTTCAGGGGGCGCTGGTGCTACTTGCTTTGCCGGAGCCGGTGTCTGGGGCGCCACTGCCTTCAGCCTTACCTCCGTGTTTTCCCGCCCCGCCAGGGGCGCCAACTCGGGAGCCACAGGCTCCCGAGCCGGGGGCACAATCATGGTTGGAACCGCCACCACAACAGAACCCCGCCAGGCCAGCCTCCTTGTAGGCCCAGCCACCCGGTTGGAGACCAGGGCCGCCAGCCCAGCCAGGGCCGCCAGTGCCAACAGGCGCAGCAGGGTGGTAGGCCGCGGAGCGGACATGGGCTCAGAGGACCAGGTAACGATAGGTGCCAGGGTTCTGCTCCTTCAGGAGCAGCTGGATGGTCCAGCGGCCATCCGGGAAGCGCTCGTACATGGTCGCGCTCATGACGGATTCCTTCATCCAGTCCCGGATGTCTTCGTAGCGCTCGAAGACCGGCGGCTCCCAGGCCTCCTCCGCCTGCACGTGGCGGGCGGAGCCGGGCTTGATGTGATCCATGAGGCGGACGAGTCCGGCCTGGGGATCACGCTGGGAACCGGGTTGAGGTGGGCGCATGACGGAATCTCCGGCCTGGGCTTCAGGCCTCTCCATCTTTGTATCCCGTCTCGTGGATGTCCATCACGGCGCGGCCGGAGGGGTCGGCCATCTTGGCGAAGGAGGCGTCCCAGCGCAGCGCGGTCTCGGTGCTGCAGGCCACGCTGCGCTCGAAGGGTACGCAGTGGACCGCGGTGGCGCTGGGGAAGTGGTGCTCGAAGAGCTGCCGGTAGAGGTAGGCCTCCTTGGTCTCGGGGGTCTTCACCGGGAAGCGCTCGGCGGCGCCCTTCAGCATGCCGTCTGTGATCTCCTGCTCGGCAAAGGCCTTGAGCCCATTGATCCAGGCGTAGCCCACACCGTCCGAGAACTGCTCCTTCTGGCGCCAGAGCACCTCATCAGGAATGGCGCCGTCGAAGGCCTTGCGCAGGGGATACTTCTCAATGGGGCGGGGGTAGGCGGCGTTGCGGGGCAGCTTCTCATCGGGGTTCATGCGCATGGCCACGTCCAGGAATTCCCGATCGAGAAAGGGAACCCGGGCTTCCACGCCCCAGGCGGCGCTGGATTTGTTGGCCCGGGCGCAGTCGTAGAGGTGCAGCTTCTGGAGTTTGCGGACCAGCTCTGCATGCAGCTCGGCGCCATCAGGCGCCTTGTGGAAGTAGAGGTAGCCCCCGAAGATTTCGTCGGCCCCTTCCCCGGACAGCACCATCTTGATGCCCATGGCCCGGATCTTCCGCATGAGGAGGTACATGGGCGTTGAGGCCCGGATGGTGGTGATATCGAAGGTCTCGATGTGGTAGATCACATCCGAGAGGGCATCCAGTCCCTCCTGCACCGTGAAGTGGATCTCATGGTGGATGGCGCCGATGTGCTCGGCCACCTTGCGGGCCGGCGCCAAGTCCGGCGCGCCTTCCAGGCCCACGGCGAAGGAGTGGATGCGAGGCCACCAGGCCGGGGCGCTGCCACCCTCTTCCACGCGACCCTCCCGATACTTGGCGGCGATGGACGAGATCACTGAGGAGTCCACGCCCCCGGAGATGAGCACGCCATAGGGCACGTCGCACATGAGCTGGCGGCGCACGGCGGCCTCCAGGGCTTCCCGTAGAGCGACCGGCTCGAAGGGCTCGCTGGGCACATAGCCGGGCTCGGCCCAGTCCGGCTGGTAGTACCGCTGGAAGCCCTTGTCGGCCTCGTGGCCCAGGTAGTAGTGGCCCGGCGGCACCTCGCGGATGCGGTCGCAGTGGCCCACCAGGGCCTTCATTTCCGAGGCTACGTAGAGGTTCTCGTGGCGGTCCCAGCCTGCATAGAGTGGGATGACGCCGATGGGATCCCGGGCGATGAGGAAGGTCTCGCGTTTGGGATCGTAAAGCACGAAGGCGAAGATGCCATTCATGCGGTTGAGGAAATCACTGGGCTTCAGCTCGTCGTAGAGGTAGAGGATGACCTCGCAGTCCGAGAGGGTCTGGAAGTCATGGGCCTCCTTGAGCTCCTCCCTGAGTTCCTTGTGGTTGTAGATCTCCCCGTTGACCGCCAGCACCGTGCCCTTGAGGGTGTCCACCAGGGGCTGGGCGCCGTGCTCTACGTCCACGATGGAGAGGCGCTCGTGGACCAGGATGGCGTGGTCATCGCTGTAGACGCCGCTCCAGTCTGGCCCCCGGTGCCGGATCTTCCGAGACATGGCCAGGGCCTGGCGGCGCAACTCGGCCGGGTTGGACCGGGTGGGGTCGATGCCGAGGATGGTGAGGATGCCGCACATGGGAACTCCGCAGGAAAAGGAAAAACCCCGATCCGCTTGCGCGAATCGGGGTGGTCCGGGGTGTCAGGAATCTTAGGAGAGACCCTCGCCGGCCCACGCGCGATTCGCGCGGGGGAGCCGATTGGTATTGCGGTTGGGCCGCTGGAGGGGGATGGTCATGGTTTGCCTACTGCAACAACATAACGGTCGCCTTCGCACATCGTCAAGAAACGAATTGCGTCATTGGTGCCCCTGGACCTTGGTGTTGAAATGATGCGGTTGGAGGTGCCTATGAAGGTCCTACTGAAATCCAAGCGGGAAGAGGGAATCTGGATGGGCGAGGCGCCCAAGCCGGAAGTGGGGCCCAACGATGTCCTGATCCGAATCCACAAAAGCGCCATCTGCGGCACGGACGTCCACATCTACAACTGGGACGAATGGGCGCAAAAGACCATCCCCGTCCCCATGGTGGTGGGCCACGAATACTTCGGCATCATCGAGCAGGTGGGGGCTGAGGTGGAGGGCTACGCGCCGGGCGACCGGGTCAGCGGGGAGGGCCACATCACCTGCGGTCACTGCCGCAACTGCCGCGCAGGCAAGCGCCACCTCTGCCGCAACACCGTGGGCGTGGGGGTGAACCGTACGGGCTCCTTTGCCGAATATCTGAGCCTGCCTGCCTTCAACGTCTTCAAGGTGCCGGACAATGTCTCCGACGAAGCCGCCGCCATTTTCGACCCCTATGGCAATGCCGCCCACACGGCCCTCAGCTTCGACATGGTGGGCGAGGATGTCCTCATCACCGGCGCCGGTCCCATCGGCATCATGGCCGTGGGCATCGCCCGCCACGTGGGCGCCCGCCACATCGTCATCACGGATGTGAACGAATACCGCCTGGATCTGGCCCGGAAGATGGGCGCCACCGTCGCCGTGAACCCCATGAAGCAAGCCCTGCCCGAGGTCATGAAGGACCTGGGTATGACCGAGGGCTTTGATGTGGGCCTGGAGATGAGCGGCAACCGCAATGCCTTCGAGTCCATGCTGGAGGCCATGCACCACGGCGGCCGCATCGCCCTCCTGGGCATCCTGCCCGGCGACTGCGCCGTGGACTGGAGCCAGGTGATCTTCAAGGGCCTGATCCTCAAGGGCATCTACGGTCGCGAGATGTTCGAAACCTGGTACAAGATGGCCGCCATGATCCAGAGCGGCCTGGACATCACTCCCGTCATCACGCACCGCTTCAGCATCGACGACTTCCAACAGGGCTTTGATGCCATGCGAAGTGGGCAGAGCGGGAAGGTGATCTTGGATTGGGGGGTACGCTGAGTTTGGACTTGCTGGCTTAGGTCTAAATTCGGCCTGCGGCCGAATTTAGTTAGGCTCCGCGCTAGGCGCGGAGCGATCTATCTGGATGCCCAAAGTTGATTGCCGTGAAAACAAAATGCGGCCAAAGGCCGCATTTTCTAGCTCAGCGCGCAGCGCTGAGCTCTTCACAGACATTCAACGAAGCCTCAACGCACAGGTTGCGGCAGCTCGATGAGCGGAAAGGTGGGCTCCGTCCAGGCCACCCCATCCTTGATCATCAGGTCCGCGGCCAGGCCTTCGCCCCCAGGCTGAAGGTCCACGCCGAGGGTGGCCAAGTAGTAGCCGTCGAACTTGGTGTTGAAGCGCTGCTTGGCGGGGCCCCGTTTCACGGGGACGTCCTCGATGGGGTGGGTGACGTAGGGCCGGTAAAGGAAGGGGTGACCCCAGGGGGTCTCGGGCACCTGCTCCACGTAGTCGGGCACCAGGTCCAGCAGGGAGGCGGGATACTCCCCCTTCTTGGTCTTGTAGCGGGTGAGGGCATCCGCGATCCGTTTCATGTTGGCCCGGAGCTGCTTCTGGCGGTCCGCCAGATCCCGGTTCACGAAGGCCTCGATGAGGTAGAGGTCGCGCTTGGCCTGCTGGGCCGCCTCGGAATCGGGGTAGCGCTGGGTCAGCAGCTTCATCATGGCCCGGGCCTCCAGGCTCCGGCCCTCCAGGTTCAGCTTCCGGGCCTCCTCATAGAGGTTGCCGGGGAGCCGGGGATCCTCAGAGCTGCAGCCTACCGCCAAGAACAGGAGGGCCAGGGCAGGGACGAGAGGAAGGCGACGCATGGCCCGAACCATAGCAGAGACCGGGGCCATCCTGAAGGGTGCCGAGTCTGGATCCCGCAGACAGACAGGGGGAATCCCGTAAGATGAAAGGGAAGGGGGGCACCATGGCGGATAGACCGATGCTGGTGGGCATCGTGGGAGGTTCCGGAAGCGGCAAGACCTCTGTGGCTGCCGAGCTGGTTAAGCGGCTCCGCAAGAAGACGGTGGCCACCCTGCTCCTGGATATGGATGCCTACTACGCCCCTCTCGAAGTGGTGAAGGGCCGCTTTGGCGGGCGGGACGTGAACTGGGATCATCCCCACGCCTTCGACCTGGAACTCATGGCCGCCCACTTGACGGCCCTCCACCGGGGCGAGAGCGTCCGCAAGCCCCGCTACGACTTCACCCTTTCGGATCGGGTGGGTTGGGAGGATCCTCTGCCGCCCAGCCAAGTAGTGATCTTGGAGGGGTTGCTGCTCTTCGCCCTGCCGGAACTGCGCGACCAGTTGGATGTGAAAATCTTCGTCGACACGGATGCCGACATCCGCATCCTGCGCCGGATCCGGCGGGACACTCACGAGCGGGGCCGCAGCTTGGAGAGCGTCATGGACCAGTACGAGCACAGCGTCCGCCCCATGCACCTGGAATTCGTGGAGCCCAGCAAGCGCTGGGCAGATCTGATCATCCCGACTGGAGTGGAGAATCGCACGGCCCTGGATGTCATCATCCACCACATCTGCAGCCGCGTAGCCAGCCAGGGGGAGGTCAGCCATGTTTGAACCAGGGACCCAGCTTTCGGCCGAGGCCTACCGGAACCTCCCGGACACGGTTCAGCGCCTGGATGTGCGTGAGCAGTGGGAATTCGACCTGGCGCACTTGCCCGGCGCCATCCACATCCCGCTGGGGGAACTGGTGGATCGCTGGCAGGAACTGGATCCGGAGCGACCCCTGGTGGCCTACTGCCATCACGGCATGCGCAGCCTCAGTGGCCTGCGCTTCCTCATGGGCCATGGCTTCACGGACCTGGCCAACCTCCGGGGTGGCATTGAAGCCTACAGCCACCTGGACCCCTCGGTGCCGAGATACTGATGCGGCTGTTGCACAGCCAGCCTGAGGGCTTCGATCCCCGGACCCCCTGGGTCCAGGAGGAGGAGAGCATCCGGCAGGATTCCCGCATCTTTCGCCAGATCGTGGCCCGTCGCCGCAGCCCCCATACGGGCCGGGAGCACGCCTTCTATCGCCTACAGGGGCCCGATTGGGTGAACGTGGTGGCCTTCACCGCGGCGGGAGACCTGCTGGTCGTGGAGCAGTTCCGGCATGGTATTGATGCCTCGACGCTGGAGATCCCCGGTGGGGGGTGCGACGCTGGCGAGACTCCGGAGGTGGCCGCCCGTCGGGAACTGCGCGAAGAGACCGGCTTCGTGTCGCCGCGCTGGGTGGCCCTGGGTTCCTGCACCCCCAATCCGGCCACCCAAAACAACCGCTGCTACAGCTTCCTGGCCCTGGACTGCGTGGCCGAGGGGGGGCTGGAACTGGACCCCGCCGAGGAACTGCAGGTCTGGTCCTGCCCTTGGCCCGAGTGGCAGGACCGCATGAGGCAAGGGGAGATCCACCACGCCCTGGTCCTTACGGCCTTCCAGCTGCTGAGTCTCTGGGATGGCTGGCCGGCCCTGCAATTGCAGTTGGAGGCCTGAGATGAACGGACGCGCCCTGGGTTTACTGGCCTGCTCGGCCCTGGCTGCCCAGGAGGCCAGCCCCCAGGTGCCCCCCTGCCTCCTTGTCGGAGTCCCCAACCCGCGCTTCACCGAGGAGCTGGAGGCAGCCATCAAGGCCCTGGAACCAGCGCAGCGGCGGCCCTTCTTCAAGGCCCTGCGGGTCAAGCAGCACGAGTTGCAGTACCGGATCTTCGAGGTGGAGCGAGGGCTCCAGGAGGCCCGGTCCCTGCGCAACACGTTGGAACGGGAAAATTCGCCGACGCTCCCCCAGGGGCAGGCCCTCGTGGAAGGCCAGGCCCGGCTGCTGGCCGCCCTGCGGGACTTGGACAAGGTCATCGCCAAGCAGCGCTGGGAGGAGGATCCGCTCAAGCTGGACGCCAGCGAGTTGAAGGTGGACCTCTACGGCGGCTTCCAGTTCTCCAGCCTCTTCAGCGAGCAGGATCAGAACGGTTCCTTCTTCTCCAAGTCCCGGCCCTTTGTGGCCCTGGACATCCGCCAGACCTTCCGTCGGCCCGCCCAGGACCACTGGTGGGAGGTGTTCAGCACCCTGGCCTTCCAGTCCGCCAGCCTGGAGACTTCGGAGACCCTCAATGTCATCACCTCCAGTGGGCACTTCCATGGGGAGGTGGGCCTCTGGTGGATGCAGACCCTCACGGATCGCGTGAGCTGGGGTGTCATCGGCAGTGCCGGCGTGGTGGGCTTCAGCCAGCCCGTGAACCTGGCCGATGTGAACAGCCCCTCACGGGACCAGTTCCGGAACGAGTTCAAACTGGGCTTCACCACCCGCCAGGAGGAGGGCTATTTCAAGGGCTCCTTTGCCGAGTGGTCCTATCTTCGGGATCCCCTCTTCCGCTACCAGGACCGCCTCTACATGCGGGGTCGGGTGGTGCTCACCCAGTTCGGCTCCCAGGGGGCCAGCGGCGACTTCTACATGGAGGGCTCCGTCAACAAGGGCGGGCATGGCAAGGACGAGGCCGTCGTCCTGGTGGGTTTCCGCCTCAGCACCGTGGCTTTCTTCCGCAGCCTGGGCGGCGGTCCCAAGCCCTGAGTGGGCCTCAAGCCCTTGAGCCTGCGAGGCCTGGGCGCTAGTCTGAGACTGTCACCCAGTTGAGGAGTTCCCATGGCCAGCGAATGCTCGTTTGATGTGGTCTGCAAGGTGGACCTGGACGAGGTGAAGAACGCCATCACCCAGGCCATGAAGGAGATCGGCCAGCGCTTCGACTTCAAGGGCTCCGTCTCCAAGATCGAGCTGAAGGACGACAAGGTCCTGACCCTCAGCAGCGACGACGAGGTCAAGCTCAAGGCTGTCATCGACGTGCTGCAGACCAAACTGCACAAGCGCGGCGTCAGCATCCGCAGCATGGAGTATGGCAAGATCCAGCCTGCGACCAAGGGAACCGTGCGCCAGGAGATCACCATCCAGCAGGGCATCCCCCAGGAGAAGGCCAAGGGCCTCATCAAGGCCATCAAGGACTCCAAGATCAAGGTTCAGGCCAGCATCCAGGGCGACCAACTGCGGGTGAGCGGCAAGAGCCGGGACGACCTGCAAGAGGTGATCGCCCTCTTCAAGAAGGACGACCAGGGCCTCGATCTGCAGTTCACGAATTACAGAGGCTAGCTTGAGTCGCCTGGACCTCACCCGCTACTTCCTCCCCATCGCCCCCAAGCTCGCTGGCGTAGAGGCGGAGCTGCAGCGCATCCTGCAGAGCGATGTAGAGGTGGTCCAGAAGCTGGCGGACCATGTGCGTGGCGGTCAGGGCAAACGCCTGCGGCCAGCCCTGGTCATGCTTTCCTCGCGGTTCTGCGGTGTGCCCAACGAGGAGGATGTGCGCTTCGGGGCGGTCTTCGAATTGATCCATACGGCCACCCTGGTCCACGACGACGTCATCGACCACGCCCAGCTGCGACGGGGCATGCCCACCCTGAATCGGCTCTGGGGCAACACCCTCACTGTGCTCTTTGGCGACCTGCTCTACCTCGTGGCCATGGGCGAGGCCATTGCCGGGCGCAGCTGGCGGATGATGGAGATCTTCGCCGAGGTCACCACCCGCATGATCGAGGGCGAGCTCATCCAGAACGACGTCCTCTTCAAGCTGGACACCAGCCGCAAGGACTACTTCGATATCCAGGAGCGGAAGACGGCCCTGCTCTTCAGCGGCTGCACCGAGACTGGCGCCGTGCTCACGGCCCGCAGCACTGCCGAATGCCAGGCCATGCGCCAGTACGGCCTGGAAGTGGGCCGGGCCTTCCAGTTGGTGGACGACTTGCTGGACTACACCGCCACCAGCGAACAGCTGGGCAAGCCCGCCTTCAGCGACCTGCGCGAGGGCAAGCTGACCCTGCCCATGCTGACCCTGCTGGAGCGGGCCCCGGACGAGGCTCGCGCTCTCATACGCACCATCTGGGACCGGGGCGAGGAGGTGCCCATCCCCGAAGATGAGGAGGCCCGCCTCAAGCTGCTCATCACCCGCCACGATGCCCTGGCTGAGACCCGTGAGCTGGCGCTAAAGGCCTCTCGCAGCGCCGTGGAGCAACTTGGCCTGGTGCAGGGCGATGCGGCCACAGGAGTCCTCCTGCGGGAGATCCCCGAGGCCCTGCTCTCCAGGAGCATGTAGTCCGGTAGGGAATCGCTCAGTCCTGAAGCAGGTCCAGCATTTCCTGGAAGCGCGGCAGAGACCGGACGGAGTCCAGGTCGCCATCATGCTGGAACCAGTTCTTCTGGGTGAGTCCCTTGAGGATGGCCTGCTGCAGGCAGTCCAGCGCTTCATCAGGGTTTCCGGCCAGGGCGTAGATGCAGCCCAGATTGTAGAGAAGCATTGGGTCTTCCGGGTCCATGCTGCGGGCCAGGCGGGCCCACTCAAGGCCCTTTTCCCGTTCCCCCAGTGCCACCAGTGCATTAGCCCCCAGGTAGCGGGCCCGCACGTCGTCGGGGGCCTGGGCCAGGCGTTCCTCCACCAGAGCCAGTCCCCGCCGCCGGGCCAGCTCCGCCTCGTCCTCCACGCCCAGGCTGTGGTAGACCTGCGCGACGAGCAGGATGGCCTGGAAGTCTTCAGGCCGCAGGGCCGAGGCCCACTCGAAATACTCGATGGCCCGCTCGGGCTTGCCGACCGCAAAGCAGTGCCGGGCGTAGAAGTAAGCCGCTTCATAGAGGTTGGGATCCAGGCGGAGGGCCGTCTCGAAGGCTTCCTCGGCCTCAGCGGCCCGCCCCGCCGCGGACAAGGCCACCCCCCGGGAGGCCTGGGCCTCCGCCAGATTCGGATCCAGGGCCAGGGCCTTCCGGCTGCAGCCTTCGGCAAGTTCCCGCTGGGCTTCGCTGCGCTCGATGTAGATGTAGGTGTAGGCGGCGCACTCAGCCAGCCCAGCCCAGGCCCGTGCGTAGTTGGGATCCAGGGCGAGGGCCTGTCGATACAGGGTGGTGGCCTGGGCCATGCCATCTCGGCTGTAGCGGAAGTAGTTGTGCCGCCCCCGGAGGAAGCACTCGAAGGTGGCCGTATCCACCTCGGTCGTGGCCCCGGTCGGAACGCTCAAGCGCAGCGCGGAGGCGACCCCGTTGCTCAGCGAAAGGATGGCGGCGAAGAGATCCTGGCGTGGAAAGGTCTGGGGTTGGGACCAGAGGGTTCGCCCGGTGGCCACGTCCACCAGCTCGGGTTCCAGGAGCAGCTGATCCTCCTGGTCCTTGAGCTGGCCGCGCAGGATCACCGTGGCCTGGAGGCGCCGCCCCAGTTCGGCCAGGGGAAGCTTCCGGCCCGCGATGGGGAAGGACGTGGTCCGAGACACGGTGCGAAGCCCCTGCACGTGCCCAAGGGCCTTCAGCACCTCGGCCGCGAGGCCTTCGGCCAAGTGGTCCTGCGGGGACTCCAGACGCCGGTCCTGGAAGGGCAGCACCGCGAGTCTGGGGCGTGCATCCCGGGCTGGACCCTTGGCCGGATTGCAGGGGCGGGTGGGTGAGGACTGCTCAGGTTGCGAAGACATCGACCACCTCCAGGATGGGACGCACAGGCAGGGCTGCAGCATACCGCCGCTATGGACGGGAGAGACTCGTCAAAACTAGGTAGGTTTCAGCAGGGTCTACGGGCCAGCCGCCGGGGAGTGTAGCGAGCTGGGAACTCGGCTCAGCCCTCGACTTCGCCCAACCGCAGGTCGAAGGGGATGTTGGCCCGCTTGCAGGCGGCGATGAAGCTCTCCTTGTCGGGGCACTTGAGGTAGGCCTCCATGGGCTCTACCTTCTTGTCCTTGATGAGCTCGACCAGGGCGTCGTTCATGAGCCGCTGGCCGTAGCTTCGGCCGGTCTGCATCGCACTGGTGATCTGGAAGTTCTTGCCTTCGCGGATGAGGTTGGCGATGGCGGGACTGATGAAGAGGGTCTCCAGGGCGGCAATGCGGCCCCCGCCGACCTTCTTGAGGAGCGTCTGGCTCACCACGCATTTGAGGGCGTCCGCCAACATCACCCGGATCTGCTGCTGCCGGTCCGAGGGGAACTGGTCCACGATGCGGTCGATGGTGCCGATGGCGCTGCTGGTGTGGAGGGTGCCGAAGACCAGGTGGCCCGTGACGGCCGTCTCCAGGGCGATGGCGATGGTCTCCAGATCCCGCATCTCGCCCACCATGACAATGTCTGGATCCTCGCGCAGGGCTGCCCGCAGGCCGCTCTTGAAGCTGTCCGTGTGGGTGCCCACCTCCCGCTGGTTCACCAGGCAGCCCTTGCGGGGGTGCACGAACTCAATGGGATCCTCGATGGTGAGGATGTGGTCCCGGCGTTTCTGGTTGGCCAGATCCAGGATGGCCGCCAAGGTGGTGGACTTGCCGCTGCCCGTGGGACCTGTGACCAGCACGAGGCCCTTGGCCAGGCTGCAGAGCCGCTTGATGGGCTCCGGCAGGCCCAGCTTGTCAGGGTCGGGGATCTGATTGGGGATGACCCGGCAGACCAGGCCAGGGCCGATGCGATCCATGAAGAAGTTCACACGGAGGCGGCAGCCCCCGGCCTCGTAGCTGTAGGCGAAGTCTGCATCGTGGTGGGTCTGGAAACGGTCCCAGGTGTGGCTGTTGGCCAGGGACTGCATCATCTCCAGCAGCGTGGCCGGGGCCAGGGGGCCGAAGCCCTCCAGCTCTTTCATGTCTCCGTGGATGCGCGCCAGGGGCGGCTCACCGCAGGTGCAGTGGAGGTCCGAGCCCGACTGGGCCACCAGAGCCGCGAAAAGGCGCTCGGCCAGGTCATTGCCCTGGATCTGGGCCGGTAGGCCCGCCGCTTTCGGAGCAGGTGGGGGTGTTGGTGAAGGCCGAGGGCTCGGCAGCGGGCTGGGGGACGGGGCTGGCACGATCGCCGGGGCCGGGCGGGACTCTACGGGAACCGCTGCCACAGGGGCAGGAGCCGCAACAGGGACGATGGGGCTGGCTGCGGGCGGGATGGGCGCGGGGCCTTGGTGCTCGGCCTGGATCTGGGGCTGCTCCATGTAGCGACTGAGGCGGATCCGGAAGGTCTGGCCGGACAGGTGATAGTCGAATTCGGCTTGCCCCTGGCTGAGCCAGGCGGCCTTCAGGTCCGCAGGCACCACGTCCCCAGCCAGAACCTCGACCATGACCGAGGGCAGAGGATTGGGCAGCAGATCCAGGTATTCCCCGGACTTGAGCTCCAGCCTGGGCTTGCGGTCGGCCTTGAGTTCCAGGCGGCTGCCCACCTTGGCGACCACGTGAGCGAGCAGGCGATCGAGCTGGGCCATGGGGACCCTCCATGAAAAAGGATGCCATGGGTCACAGGCTTCAGGGTTGGTCCTGGCCCCATGGCCGGTAGACTGGTGAACGACCCTTCCTGGAGTGAGCATGAATATTCACGAGTACCAAGCCAAGGAACTGCTCCGGCAGTACAAGGTGACCACCCCAGATGGGAAGGTGGCCCAGGATGCGGAAGCAGCCCGCATGATCACCAAGGAATATGGCGGCGCCAGCGTCGTGAAGGCCCAGATCCACGCCGGTGGACGCGGCAAGGGCGGCGGCGTGAAGTTCGCCACGGACCCCGACAAGGCGGTTGAGCTGTTCAAGGCCATCCAGGGCATGCAGCTCATCACCAAGCAGACGGGCCCTGAGGGCCGCAAGGTGCGGACCGTCTTCATCTCCAGGCCCATTGACATCGACCGTGAGCTCTACCTGAGCTACCTCGTGGACCGCGCCTCCAGCCGCGTGACCATCCTGGCCTCCACCGAGGGCGGCATGGAAATCGAGGAAGTGGCCGAGAAGTCCCCCGAGAAGATCTTCAAGGTGGCTGTGGATCCGGCTCTGGGCCTCTGCAGTTTCCAGGCCCGCCAAGTGGCCTTCGCCCTGGGCCTCGAGGGTGACGCCTTCAAGAAGGCCGTGGTCTTCCTCCAGAACCTCTACCGCCTCTTCATCGAAAAAGACTGCTCCATGGTGGAGATCAACCCGCTTGTGGTGACCAAGGATGGTGACATCACCGCCCTGGACGCCAAGATCGGTTTCGACGACAACGCCCTCTTCCGGCACCCGGATGTCCTGGCCTTCCGCGACCTCAATGAAGAGGCCGAGGAAGAGGTCGAGGCCAGCAAGTTCAACCTCAACTTCATCAAGCTGGACGGCCAGATCGGCTGCATGGTCAACGGCGCGGGCCTGGCGATGGGCACCATGGACATCATCAAGTACCACGGTGGATCCCCAGCCAATTTCCTGGACGTTGGCGGTGGAGCCACTGAGGATGCCGTGAAGAACGCCTTCCGGATCATCCTTGGGGACCCCGCCGTCAAGGCCGTGCTGGTGAACATCTTCGGCGGCATCATGCGCTGTGACGTGGTCGCTGCGGGCATCGTGAATGCCGCGAAGGAGATCGGGATCAAGGTTCCCGTGGTGGTGCGCCTCGAGGGCACCAATGTCGAAGAGGGCAAGAAGATCCTCGCCGACAGCGGCCTGAACCTGACCGTCGCCACTGACCTGAAGGACGCCGCCGTCAAGGTGGTGGCCTCTATCAAGTAGACAGCCACCCAACTGCTGAATCCGAATCCAAGAGAGGTATGACATGGCTGTTCTCGTGGGCAACCACACCAAATTGATCGTCCAGGGCATCACGGGCCGCGAAGGCCTCTTCCACGCCAAGGGCTCCCGCGACTACGGCACCAACGTGGTCGGCGGCGTGACTCCCGGCAAGGGCGGCACTGAGATCGACGGCTTCCCCGTCTTCAACACCGTGCGCGACGCCGTGGCCAAGACCGGCGCCAACGCCACCATGATCTTCGTGCCCCCCGTGGGCGCGGCAGACGCCATCCTCGAGGCCCTGGAAGCAGGCATCGAGCTCATCGTCTGCATCACCGAGGGCATCCCTGTCCTCGACATGGTGAAGGTCAAGCGCGTCCTGCCGGACTACCCCAAGAGCCGCCTCATCGGCCCCAACTGCCCGGGCATCATCAGCCCTGGCCTGGCCAAGATCGGCATCATGCCCGGCCGCATCCACAAGCAGGGCCACGTGGGCGTCGTCAGCCGTTCCGGCACCCTGACCTATGAAGCCGTGGGCCAGCTCACGGCCCTGGGCATCGGCCAGAGCACCTGCATCGGCATCGGCGGCGACCCCGTCAACGGCACCAGCCACATCGATGCCCTGCGCCTGTTCCAGGATGATCCTGACACCCACGCCATCATCATGATCGGTGAGATCGGCGGCAGCGCCGAGGAAGAGGCCGCTGAGTTCGTGAAGCAGTACGTCACGAAGCCTGTGGTGGCCTTCATCGCCGGTCAGACGGCCCCTCCGGGCCGCCGCATGGGCCACGCGGGCGCCATCATCTCCGGGGGCAAGGGTACCGCCGCCGAGAAGATGAAGGCCCTCACTGCCGCTGGCATCACCGTCGTGCAGAGCCCTGCGGACATGGGGCATGCGCTGGCGAAGCTGATCAAGTAGGCCATGGACTGAATACCAGAGAATATGAGAGGGGGCGCCGCTTGCGGCGCCCCTTCTCTTTCAGGTCGGCACCAACCGCCCGTCGCCAGAGAATGGCCAAAGTGGAACCTTGGCACGGCCATTGGACCGCTCAGAACATCCCCCGTTCCACAGCCCACTGGCCCTCCGGCCCCTTCCATTCCATGATTGGGAATGCCCATCACCACCGCCTCCTTCCTGACCTTCCTCCGCCGCTGCCACGCCTGGGTGGGGCTCACGGGGGCCAGCTTCGGGCTGCTCTTTGGGCTCACGGGCTTCCTCATGAGCCACCGCTCGGTGATGAAGATCGAAGGGGGCCGGGTGGACGAGGTGAAGATCCAGGTGCAGTTGGACCATGCCCCCGCCACCATTGAGGAGTTGGCGGCCACGCTGGCGGAGCAGTTCCACCTGCCCATGGCCCGGGTCCGCACGCGGGTACTGGCGCCCCGGCCCGCCCGCTTTGGCGGTCAGCCCGTCACGGCGGCGCCCCAGTGGCAGGTGCTGCTCAGCGGCCACGCCCATTTCGCCCGGGCCACCTATTCGCCCGGCAACCGCACCGTGGACCTGGAGCGCAGCAGCGCGGGCCTGCTGGAGGCCCTCAAGCGCCTTCACAAGGCTGAGGCCGGGCAGGTGGGCTTCATTCTCCTGGCGGACGGCTTTGCCGGCGCATTGCTCTTCCTCATCCTAAGCGGCACCTTGATCTGGAGCCGCCTGGCAGGTCCGCGGCTGCTGTCCGCAGGGTTGGCCTTCGGGGGGCTTCTGGTGTTGGTGGCCGTGGCCTCGCGGGCCTGGTGACCCATGACTGCTGAGGTGCTCCGATGCTGATCTCCCGCGAGATGGTCCTGGACCAGGACATTGGCCTGAATGGGGCTCTGTTCGGTGGGGGCATGATGGCCCGCATGGACAAGGTGGCCGGCATCGCCGCCGCCCTTCTGTCCCGCAACCGGCGCTTCTTGACCGTGAAGGTCTCAGAGCTCATCTTCCACAGCCCCGTGCGGGCCGGGGAGATCATCGAGTTCCATGCCGCCATCGCACGCCAGGGGCGCACCAGCCTTACGCTCCAATTGGAGGTGCAGGTCTACGAACCGGTCTCGGACCTGCATCGGGATGTCACCAGCGGTGCTTTCGTCATGGTGGCCATCAACGAGGCCCTGCAACCGGAGCCTTTCATCTGGAAACCTGACATGGTGCGGGCCGCCCTGCAGGCGGAGCCCTGAAGCCGTGACCCAGGGCCCGGCTATCATGGATCCATGACCGATCTCATCAAGGCCCACCTGGATCACCGGCGCATCTGGCAGGACTTCGACTACTGCTACCCCGTGATCTCCAGGCGCAGCCACGGCGTGAGCCTGGGGGTGAACCTGAACCCCGACAAGGCTTGCAACTTCGACTGCGTATACTGCGAGGTGGACCGCAGCACACCGCCCAAGCGCAAGGACCTGGACCTGGATCAGCTGGATCGGGAGCTGGGGATCTTGCTGGACCTGGTCACCAGCGGCGAGCTTTACGAGGTGTCGCCCTTCGATTCCGCGGGGCCCAGCCACCGGCGTCTGAATGACATCGCCTTCAGCGGGGATGGCGAGCCCACCACGGCCCGGGAATTCGCGGACGTGGTGACCCGAGTGGGGCGCCTCAAGTCCCAGCGGGGCCTGGACCTGGTGAAGCTGGTGCTCATCACGGATTCCAGCCGCCTCCAGGCGCCCGAGGTGGTCGCTGGCCTGGAGACCCTCATGGCCCATCAGGGTGAGATCTGGGCCAAGCTGGATGCAGGCACCGAGGCCTACTACCGCGAGATCGACCGCAGCGCCATTCCCCTGGACCGCATCCTGGATAACCTGCTGGCCACGGCCCGGCGCTGGCCCATCCTCATCCAGACGCTGTTCCTGGAATGGCAGGGAAGGGGCCCCAGTGCTACGGAACTGGAGGCCTACTGCGAGCGCCTGGAGCACATTCAGGCACAGGGCGGCCAGCTGCAGGCCATCCAGCTCTATACCGTGGCCCGCCCCACCCCTGAGGCTGCGGCGCGACCTCTACGACGCCTGGAGATGGACGCCATCGCCGCCAGCCTCCGCAGTCGCCTGCCGAGCCTGCCAGTGGAGGTCTACTACGGGCCGGAGGAATGGGCCTAGCGCTGAGGCGACTGGCCGCCCGGGCAGCCCTGCTGGGGTTGCCCCTGGCCCTGGGCCTCGCTTGTCGGCGCCAGGCCCCGAAACCCCCACCCCCGCCGCCGCCGAGCCTCAGCCTAGTGGCCGTCGGGGATATCCTCATGCACCAGGACGTCATCAAGAGTGCCGGTCTGGATGCCCAGGGGTTTCCCGGGCTCTGGGCGGACCTGGTGCCCCTTTTCCAGCAGGCGGACCTGGCCTTCGCCAACCTGGAATCGCCAGTGGCGCCCACCTGCGGGCAGCCTGGCGTGCCCTTCCAGTTCAACGCCCCGGAGACCCTGCCCGCAGCACTTAAGGCCAGCGGCTTGACTGTGCTGGCCACGGCCAACAACCACGCCTATGACCAGGGAGCCAAGGGGGTATTGGAAACGCTTACCCGACTGCGGGCCCAGGGCCTGGTGCCAATCGGCAGCGGTGAGGACCGGGCCCAGGCGGAGCGCACCCGCATCCTGGAGCGGCAGGGTCTGCATGTGGCCTTTCTGGGCTGCACGGACCTCTTCAACATCAACCTCAACCGGAAGGATTCAGAACCCTGGGTGCGTCCCCTGGACCTGGAGCCGGTGCTCCAGGCCGTGCGTGAGGCCCGTGGCCGAGCTGACCTGGTGGTGGTCAGCGTGCACTGGGGCAATGAGTACCAGCACCGCCCCAGCCCCCGTCAGCGGGAGGCGGCCCAGGCCCTGGTGGCGGCGGGTTGCGATCTGATCCTGGGCCACCATCCCCACGTCCTGCAGCCTGTGGAATTCGTGGAGGGGAATGGGCGCCGGGGCTTGGTGGCCTTCTCCCTGGGCAACTTCATCAGCAACCAAGACCGCATGTATCCGGGTGACCGCACACCCGTGGCCGAAGGCGATAACCGCGACGGCGTCGCCCTGCGAGTGCGCTTCGAGCGGGGGCCGGGGGGACTGGAGGTGAAGGAGGCGGTTGTTGATCCACTCTGGACCGAGAACAACTGGGGCCAGGCCGGACCCCGCCGCATCCATGTGGTGCGCGTGGCCGCAGCAGAGGAGCGCCTGCGAACCGAGCTGGGCCAGCTGAAGGATGCTGTGGAGGGCGCCAAAGCAGAGCCCGACGGCCTCAAGCGCGGCAGGTTGATCCAGGTGAAGCAGGCCTATCAGCGCACCCTGGCGAAGCGGCGGGAGCGCGTCGCCGAAGTTGTGGGCGTGGACTTCGTGGCTAGGCCAGGCCCAGTTCCACCCGATGTTCGTGCAGTACGGCGATGATCCGGGCCAGATGCTCGTCCTCGGTGCCGCCCACGGCTTCCAGGAGCATCCGAAGGCCCTCGGCCACCTCGGCGCGATTGACCCCTGCGGCGAAGGCCTTGTCCTTCAGTTTCTTCTTCACGCTCTTAGGCTCCAGACCCTCGGTGCGCGTGGGGCGCACCAGGGCGCAGGCCATGATGAAGCCCGTGATCTCATCCGAGGCCAGCAGGGCCTTGTCCAGCAGGTGGTCGTAGGGCACCCCCCACTTGGTGTAGTGGGCGCTGATGGCGTGGGCCAGATCCTCATCGCCGCGCTCCCGCAGCCAGGCGACGATGCGCTTGGGATGTTCTTCAGGCCAGGAGTCGTAGTCCGCGTCATGCAGGAGGCCGGCCAGGCCGAAGCGCTCCACGTCCTCCCCCAGTCTGGCAGCGAGATCCCGCAGGACCACTTCCACGGCCCTTGCGTGGACACGCAATTTTTCGGAGGGGGTCCACTCGCAGAGCAGGGTCCAAGCTTGGTCACGGGTGAGCACAGGCTCCCTCCAGGAGTGAGGCGCAGTGCCTCAAGGGATGATGATGGTGGGTCGGACTGGTCCAGGTTCAGGATCACCGGGGTAGCGCACCGCTTCCAGGAAGAGACCCGAGCCCGGCGCCGCCTTGGCGCCCCAGGCCAGATTGGCGGCCTCGGTGGGGTTGTTGAGGTCCTCGATGACCCGGCGGGGATCCTCCTCGCCCAGAGCGCAGGCCACGGAGGCCCCCACCATGCGGCGAACCAGGCGGCGGTAGAAGTGTGTGGCCCGGACCCGCAGCAGCACCAGCGCCCCGGCCTCGACCACTTCGCAGCGGAGGATGCGGGTGCGGCCATCTTCTTCCGGATCCAGGTCCGCGAAGGAAGCCATGTCCTGGTCGCCCTCGAAGGCCAGCCAGGCGCGGGAAAGCCGGTCCAGGTCCAAAGGCCGCTTCACCCACCAGATCCAGGGCTTGGCGAAGGCGCTGCGACGGCGGCTGATCTGGTAGAGGTAGGTACGGTCCAGGGCGTCGTGGCGGGCGTGGAAGCGGGGGGGGCAGGCGGTCACCTCGCGGATGGCGATGTCATGGGGCAGGGCACTGTCCAGCAGGCGCCGCAACTCGGTGGGCCGGGGAGCCCCCTTGGCTTCCAGGTGCAGGTGGGCCACCTGGCCCAGGGCGTGGACCCCCGCGTCCGTGCGCCCAGCGCCGCCGAAGGTGATGGGACGAAGACCAGCCTCCAGGAGGACATGCTCGATGCTGCCCGCCACGGTGCGGATTCCTTCCCGGGTCTGCTTGGCGCCCTGTTTCTGCCAGCCCTGGAACTTGCCGCCGTCGTATTCAATCAGCAACCGGAAGGTGGCCAAGGGCGCGGATTTCTGAGCCGGGTGCGAAGGGCGCTGGGCCAGGTGCAAGGGGCGCTGAGCCATGCTCAGTTCCCGACGACGGCCTTGACCGCGTCGATGAGGACCGAGGGGTCATGGATGGGCTTGGCCAGATAGCCTTCGGCACCGGTCAGCTCCAGATACTTTTCCCGGTCCCCGAACATGGCGTGGGCCGTGGCCAGCAGGACGGGAATGTGCCGTGTGATGGGATTCTTCTTGAGCAGTTGGGTGATGAAGATGCCGTCCACCTTCTGGCCCTGGTAGCTGGAACGGGAAAGGCTCACATCCATGATGATGGCCAGCAGGTCCGCCTCGCTGGCCAGACGCAGGATCTCATCCACTTCCTCGGACACGATGACTTCGTAGCCGCCCTTCTTGACGAGTACGGTCTGGATGAACTTCACATTGATGGGATCGTCTTCCACCAGGAGAATGCGGTTGGACATGAAGGCCTCGGAGTCTTCAGCCTAGCGTTGATCAGTGGTGGCTGCCAATTCTTTGCTGCACTTCGAGCCGCTCCAGCAACTCATCGGGCACCTGCAGTCCCCCTCGGCCCCGGCCCAGTCGCAGGCCCGGCTTGTTGGCGCCGTGATAGTCGCTGCCACCGGTGACCACCATGCCGAGCCGCGCGGCCAGGGCCGTGAAGTACCGCTGCTCCGCGGCGCGGTATTCGCCGTAGTAGCCTTCGAGACCTTCCATGCCTTGGCGCTGCAAGTCAGCCATGGCGTCGTCCCAGCGGAAGCCGCCGCCGCCGAAACGGCCAGGGTGAGCCACCACGGGCACGCCCCCGGCCTCGCGGATCCAGAGGCAGGCCTCACTGGGGCTCAACTCCTGCCGGGGCACGAAGCCGGGACAGTCGTCGCCGATGAGGCGCTCGAAGGCTTCTGTGGGGCGGCGGACGTGACCCCGCACGGCCAGGGCCTTGGCGAAGTGGACCCGGGAGAGCAGGGGGGAGTCGGCCTGGGCCTCCACCTCTTCATAGGTAAGGGGGCAACCGATCTCTGCAAGGCGCAGGAGCATGCGACGGTTGCGGTCATCGCGCCGACCGCGAAGTTCAACCAGGCGGGCCTGGAAGCGGGTGTCCAGTGGGTCCACCAGCAGTCCCAGCACGTGGAGGGACTGACCCAGGAACATGCAGCTCAGCTCGGTGCCCACCAGCAGTCGCGTCGACACCAAGGGTTGGGTCGCCAGAAAGGCGGGGATACCGCCCAGGGTGTCGTGGTCCGTGAGGCAGAGCGCTGTGAGTTGGGCCTGGGCTCCAAGCAGCGCTAATGCTTCAGAGGTGTCCGTCCCGTCCGAGTGCAGGGTGTGGCAATGCAGGTCAATCATGGGCCGCCGGCAGGGGAGGGTTCAGCTGCTGGTTGGCCCGGTAGATGGCCGCGAGCGTCACGGCCACTGCCTGGAAAAGCTCCGGGGGTATGAGCTTGTTCAGGTCCAGGGGTTCCAGGGCCGAGAGGAGATCCGGATCCCGCGTGATGGGCACGCCATGCTGCTTGGCCAGTTCGAGCATGCGCTCCGCCAGGAGTCCCTGGCCCTTGGCCACCAGACGTGGGGCAACGTCCTGGAAGGGAGCCTCAGGCCGGTACCGCAGGGCTGCGACACGGGGACGGGAACTGGCAGGCGGGCGGGCCATGGGGCCCTTTTCAGCTACTGAACGAAGTTGGCGGCGCTCTGGGCGTCGTCGGCGGGCTCATCCATGGCCAGGCGACGGAACAGCTTGACGTCGGCCAGGGACAGGATGCTCATGTAGGAGAAGCCGCTGAAGAAGAGCCAGAGGAAGGGCACGGAAGCCCACTTGCGGATGTAGATGGCCACCAGGACTGCGCCAAAGTAATAGACGGCGAAGCCCAGTTCCAGGAAGGTCATAAGGCTCTTGGGCACTTTGTAGGCGCGCTTGGTGGCGGAATTGCCGGCGGCGTCCACACCATACTTGGGCGTGCGCTTGAATTCCTTGTCGTCCGTGAAGAAGCCTTCCAGCACGGCCTTGGCCTGGTTCAGGGCCAGTCCGATGCCGAGGCCCATGAGGCCGGGGATGTACTTCAGGCGGCGCTTCCAGCCCGTGTTGTCCGTCAGTTCACGCTGGGACAGGCCGAAGTAGAGGCCCACACTGACGGCATTCAGCAGGAAGAAGGGGCCATCCGTGAGCAGCAGGACGTGCATGGGGGTGCCAGCGCGGAAGATCATGGCGGGCACCATGATGACGGAGAGGACCACCATCAGCATGTAGTTGCAGTTGGCCGTGAGATGGAACCAGCACTCCAGCTTGGTGTGCAGGCTCTCGTCGGACTTCCAGATGGTGAGCATCAGCTTGCGGATGACCTGGGCATTGCCCTTGGCCCAGCGGTGCTGCTGGCTCTTGAAGGCATTGACCTCCACGGGCAGCTCGGCGGGGACCACGAGGTCCTTGAGGTAGACACCCTTCCAGCCCTTGAGCTGGGCGCGGTAGGAGAGATCAGCGTCCTCGGTGATGGTGTCGTGCTCCCAGCCACCAGCGTCGGCGATGGCAGAAACGCGCCACATGCCGGCGGTTCCACTGAAGTTGAAGAAGGCCTTCGAGCGGTGGCGGGCCGTGTGCTCGAAAACGAAGTGCCCGTCGAGCAGGATGGCTTGCACCTGGGTCAGCAGGGAGAACTCACGGTTCAGGTGGGCCCAGCAACCCTGGACGAAGGCCACCTTGTTATCAGCGAAGTGGGGCACAGCCTTGCGGAGGAAGTCCTCCGTGGGCAGGAAGTCGGCGTCGAACATGGCCACCAGCTCGCCCTTGGCGACCTTGAGGCCTTCGGCGAGGGCACCGGCCTTGAAGCCCGTGCGGTCCGTCCGGTGCAGGTAGTGGATGTCGAAGCCGAGCAGCTTGTAGCGCTCGACGACGGCACTGGCCACCTTGACCGTGTCATCCGTGGAGTCGTCCAGCACCTGGATCTCCAACTTCTCCCGGGGCCAGTCCATCTTCACGACGTATTCCATGAGCCGCTCGATGACGTTCATCTCGTTGAACACCGCCAGCTGCACGGTGACCACGGGCAGGTAGTTGGCGTCGCCCACAGGCTGGGGGACGTCCTTCTTATGCCGGTAGTAGAGCAGCAGCATCCAGAGGCGGTGGGCCCCATAGATGCTCAGGATGGTGAGCAACACGAAGTAGGTGCCGAGCACGATCGCTTTGACAACGTCCATCACGGAATAGACCCCCCAGAGCCCACGTCTGTGAGCTGCCTTATATACTCACACAGTTTGTGGGAAAAACCACGAGAATACTAACAATCTACCGCTTCATCTCCGATGCTCCGGTAGGATGGCAAGCATGGCTGACCTCGACAACGGCAACTTCCCTAAAACCATCGGCCGCTACCAGGTACTGCGGCTCCTGGGCTCCGGTGCCATGGGCAGCGTGGTGTTGGCTGAGGATCCCCGCATCAAACGGAAGGTGGCCATCAAGCTCATGAAGCTGGATGCGGTTCGCACCGAAGCCGACCAGCACGAGTATTTGGCCCGTTTTCAAAGAGAGGCGGAGATCTCGGGCCTGCTGAACCACCCGGGCATCGTCGCCATCTATGATGTGGGCGAGGTGGAGGGCCATGGTCCCTTCCTGGCCATGGAGTATGTGCCGGGTAAGCCACTGGATAGCCTCATCAAGGGGGGCTCTCCCCTCAGTACCAAAGAGAAGCTCCGGATCGGAGTGGGCCTGGCCGATGCCCTGGACCACGCCCACGCCAAGGGCATCGTCCACCGGGATGTACAGCCTGGCAACGTCATGGTGGGCGAGGATGGCAAGCCCAAGCTCATGGACTTTGGCATCGCCAAACGGGAGGACGCCAGCCTCACGCAGACCGGCACCTTCCTGGGCACCCCCAGCTATGCCAGCCCCGAGCAGATCCGCGAAGGCACCGTCGACAACCGCTCAGACATCTTCAGCTTTGGCGTGCTGGTCTTCGAACTCATGAGTGGCATGTCGCCCTTCCCTGGCAACTCCATCAACACCATTCTCTACCGTATCGTCAACGAACCCCCGGTGGAGGTGCAGCCGCCGGTCCTGGGCATCCTGCCGGAGGGTTGGCAGCGGGTATTCTCCAAGGTGCTCTCCAAGCGCCCCGAGGAGCGCCACGCCACCTGCAGCGCCTTCATGAAGGACCTGCTGGACACCGTGGTGGACCTGGCCAAGGACGACCGGCGCGAAGTCCTGGGCCTGCTGGGCATGAGTGGGGAGGCGGCCCTTCCCGCCATCGTCTCGACTTCCTTCGACGAGACCTTGGTGGTGGCCCGACCCGAACCACGCAAACCCCTCTGGCCCTGGGCAGCAGGACTTCTGCTGGCCCTGGCCCTGGGCGGTGGCTGGCTCTTCCTCAAGGACCCTAAGGGCACGCGCCTGCAGATCACCTCCCAGCCCACAGGAGCCAAGGTCTTCGTGAACGACCTGCCCGTGGGTGCCACCCCTTCGAACCAGTCCCTGGTCCCTGGAGACAAGCTGCGCCTGGAGCTCAAGGGCCACCAACCGCTCAGCTATGAGTTCAAGCCCGGCGAGGCGCCACCGACCTTCCCCTTGCTGCCCATCATCACTGATGAGCGCATCGAGTCCAATCCGCCGGGCGCCACGGTGGTGTTGGATGAAAAGGTTATGGAAGCCAAAACGCCTGCGACCTTCCGCTGGAACCAGGGCCAGACCCACCGTTTGACCCTCACCGTCGGCAAGCTGGGCTCCTCCCAGGACTTCCTCCCTGGGGAGACACCTCATGGCAGGGTCTTCGAGCTACAGGAAGCCACCACGGCGGAAACCCGTCAGGAGCCCTCGTTGGATCCCAATGCCCCAGGCATCCTCAAGCTGGCCGGGGGCTTCAGCGTACGGGTGGTGGTGGACGGCAAGGACCTGGGCGAGCATGCCCCGGGTGCCAAGGTTTCGGTCCCCAAGGGCCCCCACAAGGTCGAGTGGAGCAACCCCCACTACTTCTTCAAGGAGACCCGCACCCTGAGCCTCAACCCCGGCCAGGCGCTACCCCTGCAGATTCCCGGCCTGGCCAACCTCACTGTGGACACCCACCCGGGCATCGGCAAGGTGTTCGTGGATGACCAGGATGCCCATATCGAAAGCGATGGCAGCAGTGTCCAGGTGGCCCTGGGCCGTCATAAGGTCACAGTGCGGGGCAGCAACGGGATCAAACACCAGGATGTGGATCTCAAGGGAGACTACAGGGCCAACATCATCTTCTGAGTCAGGCGCCTTGCCCGCGTTGCAGCAGCCCCAGCCGCATGTCAGTCAAGAAGCGTCCAGTCCGACGCCTCAACATCCACCGGACGAACCCTCGACGGAGCGACCATGCCTCAGCACGTCATCCTTACGGGGGCCACAGGGTTCATCGGGCGGAACCTCTACCCGCTCCTGGAAGCCCAGAGCTGCGAGGTCCGCTGCCTGAGCCGCCGCCCCACCGAGGCACAGCGACGCTGGCCAGACCGGCAGTGGGTCGCGGGCGACCTGGGGGATGCCAAGAGCCTGCCCGCAGCCCTGGAGGGCTGTGAGGCCGCCTACTACCTGGTACATGGAATGGGCTCTGCCGATCCCGGTTGGGCGGAAGAGGAGCTTCGTTGGGCCCGGACCTTCGCCCAGGCGGCCCATACCGCCGGAGTGAAGCGGATCATCTATCTCGGCGGAGTCGCGCCTCAGGGAGCGCCTTCAGAGCACCTGCTCGCCCGCCTCGCCACGGGCGACGCGCTGCGTGCCGGTGCGGTGCCCTGCCTGGAACTGCGGGCGGGAATGATCATCGGCGCCGGGAGTACCTCCTGGACCATCGTCCGGGACTTGGCGGCCCGCCTCCCCGCCATGGTGCTGCCAGCCTGGCTAGCTCACCGCAGCGAACCTGTGGCTGTCAGTGATGTGATGGCGGCCCTCCTGGCCGGGCTGCGGATCGACCTCCCCGTCAGTACCTGGTGGGATATCCAGGGCCCAGAGGCCCTTTCCGGGCAGGAGATCCTGCTGCGGGTGGCCGCGGTGCAGGGGCGGAGACCCCTGCTGCTCAAGATCCCGCTTGTCACGCCCCGGCTCTCGGCCCACTGGATCCGTCTGGTCACCCGTGCGGACTACACCGTGGCCCGGGAACTGGTGGAGGGCCTGACCAGTGACCTGATCGCCACCCGCACCGGCTACTGGGAAGCTGCGGCATTGCCCCCTCCCATGGGCCTGGAGGAGGCGGCCATCAAGGCCCTGGCCCAGGAAGCCGGAACCCTCTCAGCGGCTGGCCGCCTGGCCGAGCAGGTCGCGGGCTTCCTCACGCCGAGCGCGCCCCGCAGCACCTGAACCCCCGGTACTGGTTTCTGGTGAGCGGCCTACCTCGTTGTGGGAATAGCCGGGCCCGTAGGGCGTTCTAAATTCGGAGTCACCACTCCCCATGCAATGCCCCAGTCGGTTTGCATGTGGGATGAAGCCTCCCGGGACCTGCAGCAGGTGCTCCCATGAACAACTCCAAGATGATCCTCAAATGCGCATGGTGCGATTCCATCCGGATGGGCAGCTTGTGGTTGCCGAATCCAGGCATGCAGCTGCTCCTCCACTTGATGCCCTGGAAGAAGATTACGCATGGCATCTGCAACAAGTGCCTTGCCAAACATTTCTCCATGACCTACCACGACGCTCAGGATCGGGTGCTCCACTTCAAGTAGGCAGAACCCCTGGGGATTGCGCTTGCCAACGTACCTGCGACAAGCGCTGGATCAGACAGGAACGGCCATCTCCTGCCATCGGTCCGAGTCCGGGGAGGCCAGCCAAGACTTCCACAGGTGGGCGCAGGCCTGATGATGCGCCTGCTCGCTGGGGGTGAAGGCTTCGATTTGGGAAGGGGTGGGGGCCACCAGGCAGGTCCGAAAACCAACACGGACCGTTTCCGCCAGAAGGGCGGGAAAAGCCAGGGCCACGAAGGAGCGTCGATCCCCGAGGCTGTCTGCCAGGCAACGGCGATAGCGTGGCAGAGCAGGGTTCCGATCAAGCTTCAAGGCAGGCCGCTGGTGCCGTAGATCCAGGTCGAGCCAGGGTTCCAGGAGCAACTCCCAGAGT
Source organism: uncultured Holophagaceae bacterium (assembly GCA_903913215.1). GTDB lineage: Bacteria > Acidobacteriota > Holophagae > Holophagales > Holophagaceae > Geothrix. The sequence goes on along the minus strand of CAIWKE010000002.1, from coordinate 131,215 downwards.
TCATATTCGCGTTGGAGATCCCCGGCCACAGCGCTCTCCATATTCAAAAGCAAGGCCCAGTCAGCCGTGTCCTCCAGGTCCCGGGCGGCTTGACAGGCATTGGCCTTGGTGGCCATGGTCAGGTCCCGGAGGGCATAGAGGACGGGCGCACCAGCCATCGGTCACCTCGCAGTCCGAGTGGTTGGACCCCCCAGGATTAAAGCCTGCGGAACCTTGGGCCATCCCCGGGAACAGGGTAGGGGGCTACCCGATTTCAGCTAGCCTGACCATCTTCCAGCACCGCGCCGATGGCCTCCTGGACCCGCTCGATCCAGATGATGCGCAGGCGTTCCCGGGCCGCCGGGGGGATCTCCTCCAGATCCTTGCGGTTTCGGGAAGGCAATAGCACCGTGTGGATGCCTGCCCGGAGGGCTGCCAGCACTTTCTCCTTGATGCCCCCCACAGGCAACACCAGCCCCCGCAGAGAGATCTCCCCGGTCATGGCCATGTCGCTGCGGACCGGGCGGGAGGTAAAGAGGGAGGTCAGAGCCACGAACAGGGCCAGGCCTGCGCTGGGACCATCCTTGGGAGTGGCGCCTGCGGGCACGTGGATGTGGACATCCACCTTCTCGAAGTCCTGGTCCTCCACCCCCAACTCACCCAGGTGACCCTTCAGGAGCGACAAGGCCGCCTGGGCACTTTCTTTCATGACCTCTCCCAGTTGGCCAGTCAGGAGGAGCTTGCCACTCCCTGGGGCACGGCTGGCCTCGATGAACAGGATGTCGCCACCCACCGGCGTCCAGGCCAATCCCGTGGCCACCCCCGGCAGGCTCGTGCGCAGGCTTGTTTCGGCTTCGAAGCGCGGGGGCCCCAGGATCTCCGCCAGATCCTCCAGGCCCACCTGGGCGGCCGCCCTGACCCCCTCGGCGATACCCATGGCGACATGGCGGAAGACCGATCCAATGTCCCGCTCCAGGTTCCGCACACCTGCTTCCCGGGTGTAGTCCCGCACGATGGCCCTGAGCGCCCCCTCCGTGAGGGAGCACTGCTGGGCTGTGAGGCCGTTTGCCTCGAGTTGCCGGGCCACCAGATAGCGCTGGGCGATTTCCAGCTTTTCCTCCTCGGTGTAGCCGGGCAACTGGATCACCTCCATGCGATCCAGGAGCGGGGCGGGGATGGTGTCCAGCAGGTTCGCCGTGCCGATGAACAGCACGTGGGACAGGTCGAAAGGGAGTCCCAGATAGTTGTCCCGGAAGCTGGCGTTCTGCTCTGGATCCAGGGCCTCCAGCAGGGCCGAGGCCGGATCCCCGTGGAAGCCTCCCGCACCAAGTTTGTCCATCTCATCCAACATGAAGACCGGGTTGCGGGTGCCGGCCCCATGGATGGCCTGGATGATGTTGCCGGGCAAGGCGCCGATGTAGGTGCGCCGGTGCCCGCGGACCTCCGCCTCGTCATGGACGCCGCCCAGGCTGGCATGTACGAACTTCCGTCCCGTCGCGTGGGCGATGCTCTGCCCCAGAGAGGTCTTGCCTACGCCGGGCGGGCCGACGAAGCAGAGGATGGCGCTCTTGCCATTGGGATTGAGCTTGCGCACCGCGAGGTATTCGAGGATCCGCTTCTTGACCTTCTCGAGGCCGAAGTGGTCCTGGTCGAGGATCCGACGGGCTTCGGCGATATCAATGTTGGTCTCGCTCTCCCTGGACCAGGGCAACTCCGTGAGCCAGTCCAGGTAGGTCCGAATCATGGCGTACTCGCCCGCTGAGTCGGTCATGCGCTGGAGGCGCTTCAGCTCCTTCCGGGCCTGCTTCTCCACCGCTTCAGGCATCTTCGCCTCTCCGATGGCCTTGGCAACCTCTTCCAGTTCCGTCGCATTCTCGTCGCTGTCCCCCAGTTCCTTGTGGATCTGCCGCAGCTGCTCCCTGAGGAGGAACTCCCGCTGCCGGGCGTCGACGGCCTCGCGGGTCTGCTCCGTGATCCTGCGCGACAGGTGGGCCACTTCGAGGGCGTGGGCCATGCGCCCCAACACCTTGTCCAACCGCTCGCGCACGTCGAAGGTTTCGAGGATCTCCTGTTTCTCATGGGGTTTCAGGTCCATGAGGCCAGTCACCAAGTCCGCCGCAGCCCCTGGGGTGCTGATCCCCTGGATGGCCCGTGTCAAATCCACGGGGGGGATGGGGAGCGCTTCCGCATATTCCATGACCTGCTGGCGCAGGGTGATGAGGCGCGCCTCCAGGGCACTGGACAGGGGCTCCTCCTCCCGCACCTGGACCATGCGGGCCACCAGGAATGGCCAGCCGGACAGGAATGCCTCCACCCGGAACCGGGCCTCGCCATGGCAGATGAGATGGTGGGCACCATCGGGCGTCGTGATGTAGCGGAGGATCTGCACCAGAGTGCCAACCTGGAAGAGATCCTCGGGTCCGGGTTCGTCCGTCGTCTGGTTCTTTTGCAGCAGCAGTCCGATGGGCCGCTCGGCCTTGATGGCCTCCTGGGCGGCGGTCAGCGAGGCTTCCCGGCCGATACTCACCGCGGTGATCATGCCCGGGAACAGGGAGAGGTTCCGGATTGGGATGATCGCCACGGTGTTCTCAGGCAGAGGCGGGCACACCGGGAGGCCCCGGCCATTGCTGATGGCTTCTTCGGCTTCGGTCGGGAGGTGCTGACTTACACGCATGGGGGTTTCCCCTTCTCGAAGGTGAGGAACAGACACCCATCACAAAGCAGAGTCCGGGTCCGTTCCAGTCCAGCAGGCAGCCCTTCGATCCGGCGCTCGAAGTGGCCGTAGGGAATCTCCATGCGGTGAATGGCCTCCGCGCGGCCCTCTTCCCAGGGCAGGGGGCGATCCCCACTGATCACCAGTGCCTGGTCTTCCGCCTGGACCTTCAGGCGCTCCGGGCTCACACCGGGAAGGGCCACCACAATGTGCATCGTCCCTTGGGCCTCGTAAATATCGACCGGTGGTTCCCAAGCTGGGCGCAGGGTGGCCGAGCGACCCAGGTGGAAGAACTGCTTCTGGAGGCGCTCCGCCTCCGCCAGCACCTCAAGGGCTCGGCTCCACATCCAGGTTCTGGGATCGTCGGTTTTCAAGGTGGCATCCCGCCCCTTAAAGAGGCCGTTTCAGGAAGGGGCCGAAGAGCTCCCCGGGCAGGGGGACGAAGGTCGTGGTGTTGTGCTCGCTGGCAATCTCGACCATGGTCTGAAGGAAGCGGAGCTGGAGCGAGATGGGCTGTTCCGCCATCATGCCGGCGGCCTTGACCATCTTCTCGGCGGCTTGGTATTCCCCTTCGGCATTGACCACCTTGGCTCGGCGTTCGCGTTCGGCCTCGGCCTGCTTGGCCATGGCCCGCTTCATGCCATCCGGCAGGACCACATCGCGCACCTCCACGGTGCTCACCTTCACGCCCCAGGGCTCGGTCTGTCGATCGATGATCTCCTGCAGCTGGATGTTGATCTTCTCGCGGTGGGCCAACAGTTCGTCCAGCTCTGATTGCCCAAGCACCTTGCGCAGGGTGGTCTGGGCGATGAGTGCGGAGGCCTTCAGGAAGTTCTCCACCTTCACCACGGCCGCCTCGGGATCCATGACCCGGAAATAGACGACTGCATCCACCGTCGCGGGGACGTTGTCGCGGGTCATGATCTCCTGCTTGGGGACATCAATGGTCACCACCCGCAGGTCCATCCGCACCATCCGATCAATGAAGGGGATGAGGAAGATCAGGCCGGGCCCCTTGGCTCCCAGGAGCTTGCCCCAGCGGAAGATGACACCCCTTTCGTATTCTCGGAGGATGCGGGCCGCCTGGGGGAGGACCACGGCCGCCAGCAGCAGCAGGAGCACCAACCAGGGGACGACGTTCTGCAGGAAGGCGTTCATGGGCGGTTCTCCTCAGAAGCAGCGCTGGGGACGACCTTCAGGGTCAGGCCCTCCACGGCGATGATGTCCACGGACTGCCCTGCCGCCACCGGCGAGGGGCTACGGGCGGTCCAGTACTCCCCCTCGATGAAGACGCGGCCACCCTGGGCATCGATGGGCCCCAGGGCGGTGGTCCTGCGGCCCTCCAACCCAGCCTTGGCGGTCCTGGTGGGTCGCCTTTGGGCCTGGAGCCCAGCGCCGACGATGAAGCTGAAGAACAGGGCGGTCAGCACCGTGGACGGCACCACCCAGGCCAGCGACAGGCGCAGGTAGGGCTCGCTGCGATCGAAGAGCATGAGGCAGCCCAGGAAGAAGGCGACAACACCCCCTGCGGTCAGCACGCCATGGGTCGGCGTGAAGGCATCGATCACGAAGAGGGCGATGGCGAGCCCGACGAGGGCCAGCCCAGCCATGGACATGGGCAGCACGGAGCCAAGGTAGAGCAGGAGGAACAGGGCAATCACCCCGGTCACACCGGGCAGGATGGCTCCGGGACTGGTCATCTCACCGATGACGCCATACATGACGATGAGCATGAGGACCAGCATCACTTGGGGGTGGGCGAGGGTCTGGAAGACCCGTTCCCGAAGGGTCATCGGGATGTCCAACAGGGGCGCCCGAGCGGTATGCAGGGTGCGACCATTCCAGGTGCGTCCGTCCAACTGGGCCAGCAGGTCCGGCAGGTCCCGGGCCACCAGGTCGATCACATTCAGCGCCAGGGCCTTTTCCGCCGGGATGGCCTCGCTGTTTCGCACGGAGGCCTTGGCCCATTCTGTATTCCGGTGGCGCTCGGCGGCGATGGCCTCGATGTAGCTGCTCGAGAAATTCTCGAGTTTCTTGGCCATGGTCTCATCCGGCTTTTCCCCGCCGGGAGTGAGGCCCACGGGATGGGCCGCGCCGATGCTGGTGCCGGGAGCCATGGCAGCATAGTCCGCCGCCATGGTGATGAAACAGCCTGCGCTTCCGGCCCATGCTCCTGGCGGTGAGACAAAGACCACCGTGGGCACCGGCGATCGGAGGAAACTCTGGGTGATCTCCCGGGTGGAATCCAGCAGCCCACCGGGCGTGTCCAGCTCGATGACGAGGCATTGGCAGCCCTGGGCTGCGGCCTCCCCGATACCCCGGGCGATGTAGCTGGCCGAGGCGGGTCCGATGGTCCCCTGCACACGCAACCGGGCCACCCCGGGGAGCCCTTCCTGCCCGGTCCCGCCGAGCCACCACCCAAGGGAGGCCAAACCCAGTAGGAGCGTGATGCGACTTAGATATGCACGGCATCCCGGCATGGGACACCTCGGAAAAGTCCACCCAAAATAAGTCGTTTACGTTTATCACGCTGGGGAATTTTCCACAAAATCGTCGATCCGTGTCCGCAGTTGCCCGGTCTCCAGCCCGCTGGGAAACCGTGGCCTGAAGGATGGTCCCAGGCAGGCGATGAAGAGCCTGTTTGCCCGAAAATTACCAGGTTTCCCTAAGGAACCTAAGCCCTATTGGGAATGGTCAAACCTACCCGAAGTCGTATGTTTGGGTTCCCTCGGTGAATCCCCCAGGCGCATGAATCAGCATGAGCGTGGTGGGGTTCCCGCGAGTGTAGTTGCAACTCGTTTATGGGGAGATTTTGGAGGGCACGATGACCTTGGAAAACATCATCCTGGAACTGACGTCCCAGACCCCGAGTGGGGGCGTCTGCAAGATCGGGGATGCCACCTTCAAGGTCTGGTACTGTTCGGACATCTGGGAGTGGGAGTACCAGGGCGTCACCTACTTCGATCCCCTGGACTTGGCGGAGGCCATGATACAGGGGGCCTCCGCCGGGTCGGGTCCGGTCCAGACGCCAGCCAGGACGCGTCGTTCTCCGCGTCCACGACCACAGTTGAATCGGCGACCCCACCTGGACGCCGGGGCCTAATTTCGCATCACCCATCATCCAGATCTGAAGCATCCGTGGGGGGGCCATGCAAGCCATTCTCTTCAAGCACGCGAACCTCATCGCCAGTTTCGAGGTAAAGGACCGCTTCGATTTCGAAGACAAGATCCTGCACCACTTGTTCCCGGCCCGGCTGAGCCGGGACTACCGCGAACATGGCGCGAGCCCCCGGGGGATCCGAGTGGTCGCCCGGCCCGGGGGTCAGGCTTTTGAGGCCAGGCCCTACCTTGAGTTCGGGCGCCATTTCCTGGACCGGACCCACTTCCATGTGATGCAGGAGGGGCGTCCCACTGGATTCGAAGTAGTCCTGAGCTAGGGCGCCACCGACCAAACGGAACGTGCGCCCCAGCCTGGACACAGGGGGCCTAGCGTGCGATCTGCTTATCTAGCATCCCCCAACCAAAGAGGCCGCCCGAAGGCGGCCTCTTTGGTTGGGGAGGAAGGATTCGAACCCTCGGTACGCAGGATCAAAACCTGCTGCCTTACCACTTGGCTACTCCCCATACGCAGAGTCAAGCATAGCGCGGCTTCGCATTGGGTCCAAGCTGGAGTCTCAGGCGGGGTTCAGGATCCGCTCTTGGGCGTGAATCCGAACTCCTCGACACCCAGGAGGTCGGGGCGCACGACGCTGGCTTCGCCGCGCTCGATGCGGCTGAGGGCCTTGTGCCCGGTGGCGGTCTCATAGGCCAGCAGGACCTTCTCCTCGATTTCCTCGCGGAGGGCGTTGTTCAGGGGGTAGGCGATGTCCTTGAAACTCCCATCCCGCTTGCGGCGGCTGGGCATGGCCACAAAATAGCCGTCCTCGCCCTCCACCACCCGCAGGTCGCCCACTAAGAAGCAGTCATCCAGCACCAGGGCCGCAAAGGCACGCAGCTTCTCGTCGCCTTCAATCTTGTTGATGCGGATATCGGTGATGTTGAGCATGGGCTTCCTCGGACTGGCTCCAGGGGTGGGGCCGCCTTCCAGGTTAGCCGATCTCGATCCAGCCCCACTGTCGACCCGTGGTCTCGCCACGGCGGAAGGAATAGAGCAGATCTGGGCGGCAGCCAGTGCAGTAGGCGAGGCTGCCGTCATTCACAGGGCTGAGCCCCAGGTCCAGGGCCTGGGCCGTCAGGAAGCCATGGAGATCCAGATGCTGCTTGCCCGAAGGTCCCAGGGAGGTGAGCTCCTCGTCCCAGGCGGGATCCAGCCGAGCCGCTGCGATGACTTCATCGCCCACCTCGAAGCAGCATTTCAGAATGGCCGGCCCCAGCGCCCAGGCCAGGGTCGCAGGATCGCCACCCAGGCTGCGGTAGCGGGCCACGGCGCGGCGCAGGATGCCCCCGCCGGGGGTAGGGTCGCCATGCCCTGTCGCGCCGCGCCAGCCCGCATGCAGGGCCGCGGCCCAGGGGCGACCGCCGGTCAGGGGCCCCGCCAGCAGGATGGGCACGCAGTCAGCCACCCGGACGCCGATGCGCAAGCCCGTCTGGGTGGTCCAGAGACCATCCGCGTCCACCACGGCATCCGTAGCTTCCACCACTCCGCAGCGATGTATCTGGTTCAACTTCCGCTCGGGAAGGTCAGCCTCCTCGTCCAGGCGGGTGGAGAAGCCCCACTGCATGGGAAAGGGCGCCTGGACGGACGGAGTCAGCATGGGCTCACTTCCCGTTGTTGGGGATCCGCGCTTCCATCCACTGCTTGATGCGATTGGCATCTCCCAGACGGGAATACTTGCCCCAGGAATCCAACAAGATGATGAGCACCGGGCGGTTGGCCAGCATGGCCTGCATCACGAGGCAGCGGCCGGCCTCCTCGATGTAGCCAGTCTTGGAGAGGCCAATGGTCCAACGGGAGTTGCGGACCAGGGCGTTGGTGTTGGGGAACTCGATAGAGTGGCGCCCGGTCTGGAGGGTGGTCTCGGGGCGGGTGGTGAAATCGCGGATTTCCGGATAGTGGTAGGCGGCTTCCATGATCCGGGCCAAATCCATGGCACTGGCCACGTTGCCACTGGAGAGCCCGGTGGGATCCTCGAAGCGGGCCACGCTCAGACCCAGCACCTTGGCCTTGGCATTCATGGCCAGGACGAAGGCCGACAGCCCCCCGGGAAAGGTGCGTCCCAGGGCGTGGGCGGCGCGATTCTCGGAGGCCAGCAGGGCCAGGAGTAGGGCCTGCTCGCGGGGGAGGCGGGTCCCTACGGGCAGACGGGAGCGGCTGTGCCGAAGCATGTCCTTGTCTTCATTGGTGATCGTCAGCAATTCCAGGGGGTCAAGGTGCGCATCCAGCAGCACCATGGCCGTCATGAGCTTGGTGAGTGAGGCGATCGGTACCGCAGCACCGGCCTGCTTCTCCAGGATGGTCCTGCCCGTGGCCTGGTCCAGCACCAGGGCCGAGGCGGACTTCAGGGACAACTTGGGATTCCCGTGGGCTGCAGCACTCAAAGTGAGGGTCGGCAAGGTCAGGACAAAACCCAGAACCAGCTTGACCCCATTGAGACTCATCCACCCTCCAGAAGATTTCGACTTTCAGCAAGTCTTACCAGGATATCGGATCTTCAGGTTGGCGGCATTAGGTGAACTTACAAAATCTTACATGGCCCGAAAAGCCTTTGGCCAGGGCGATTTGAGGTGGATGGCTTGATTTTTAGACCGGGACCAGGCTCTCCGTGGATGCGGCACATGGAAAGCGCAGGTGGAAGGAGGTGCCCTTGCCTGGCTCGCTGTCCACGGAAATGCTGCCCACGTGGTTCTTGATGAGCATGCAGACCATCGCCAGGCCCATGCCCGTGCCCTTGCCTACCTCCTTGGTCGTGAAGAAGGGTTCGAAGATCCGCCGCTGGGTTTCAGGACTCATGCCTATGCCTGTGTCCTGAACCCAAAGGTGGAGTGACTCGCCCTCATCCTGGGTCCAGAAGCTCAGGTGACCCCCATCCGGCATGGCATCCCGGGCATTCAGGGCCAGGTTCAGCAGGATCTGCATGAGCTGGCCTGATTCACCGAGAATGGCGGGTCGCTTCGCCCCAAGTTCCAGGCTGATTCGGATGTCCCTCGGAAAGGTCCGGTCGAGAATGGGAGCCAATTCCCCCAGCAGGGTGTGAATATTCACCATGGTGGCACCCTCGGGCTTGGCCCGGGCGAAGCCCATCATCTGCTTCACCAGTTCGGTGCCTCGGCTGGCCACCTTCCGGATCATGGCCAGGTTGCGTTGGCGGGAATCGTCCGTGGCCTCATCCACTTCCATCAGGTCCGCGCTGGCCAGGATGGTGGCCAGCAGGTTGCCAAAGTCGTGCGCCAAGCCTCCCGCCAGGGCCCCGAGGGACTCCATGCGCTGGCTGCGGCGAAGGTGCTCCTCAGCCTCCAACTGCCGGGTGACGTCCACACCCACCACCCAGCCCGCCCAACCGGGAACAGGGTAGAGGCGGGATTCACTGAACCAACGCACCCTTCGATGTTCGCCGCCCTTGGCCACGAGGCTCAACTCGGCTTCGGTCTCTATCCCATCTCCCTGGATCAGGCCCAGGAACCGGGCGTAATCTTCCTTACGGAGCAAGGCCGCGGTGGTGGCGGCGGTCTGCTTGACCACCTCCGGTGCCGTATGTCCCGTGCACGCTTCACAAGCCCGGTTCCAGACGATGACGCAGCCGTGCGTATCCAAGGCACAGATGAGTACCGGCATGTTCTGGATCAGATACCGCAGCCGCGCCTCGCTATCCCGCAGGAGGCGCTCGTTCTGGAACTGGGAAGGGATGACCACGGTAAGCACCAGCATGCCCAGCAGAGACAGGACGAGGGCTGACAGCACCAGGGTTTTATTCCGCTCGTAGAAGCTGGGTGGGGGGTTGAGCACCTGGCAGCCCGGCGGCACATTGGCCATGGGGATGGCGAAGTGCTGCATCTCCTGGTGGTCCACGATGCTGCGCACCGTGGGTCGCTCCTCCACAGGAATCCGGCCAGCATCTTCGCCCAGGAGGATCCGTACGGCCAGGCGACCGGCAGCTTCTCCCTGCAGGCGCCCACTCATGACGCTGCCGCCAAGGGAACCATGGCCCATGGCCTCCTCATAAAGGTGGAAGAGCGGATCCTTGACCCCGCGTTCCCGCATCAGCACGGCCAGTTCCCAAAGGTCCAAGAAGCGCCCGCGCCGGTCCCGGTTGAAGGGGCCGATCAGAAGGAAGGCCTCCGGGCCGGCGGCTTTGGCCGTGGCAATGACCTCTTCTGTGGCGAGCCCTTCACCCAGGAAACGGAAGTGCAACTGATCCTTGAATTGGAGGGTACAGGCCTCGATTTCCGCCCGCACGGCTCGGCCGGTCTCGGTGTCATCGGTGACCACCAGAACCTCTTTCAGGTCGGGCAGCAGCCGGAGGGCGATATTCAGCGTGCCGGTGCCGTCCAGGTTTTCAGCGATTCCTGTCACGCCGCGATGCCCTTTGATCAGGGTGGCGGCATAGCCGTTGTAGCCGCAGAAGATGATGGGCACGCCCGGGAACAACTCCGCACGGTGCTTCAGGGCGAACTCCGTCGCGGCATTGTCGGAGGTAATGACCAGGTTGAAGGGGAAGTTCCGGTACTTGCCCTTGAGTGATTCCAACTGTCTAGAGAGGTTCTCCTCTGTGGGGAAATGCTTCCAGTCCAGATATTCGGAGCGGACGTCCACATCGATGTTGGAGTGGCCCAGGGTCTCAATGACCCCGTCCCGGATATTGGAGGTCCAGATGTAGCCCAGGTGGTAGCTGTGCAACAGCAGCACCTGCTTATGACCCGGATCCTCGGCCCGGAGAAGGGGAATGTAGGTCCCGGGTCCCAGCAGTAATAAACCCAGGATCCCGAGGCGGCGGAGGGTCTGGAGCAGGTGGATGCTGAGTCTGTTGTTCATGGAGCCCCCTTAGAGTTGGAATGACCGCACGAGGCTTTTCAGCCCTTCGGCCACCTGGGCCAGGTCTTCGGAGGTGCTGGCGACCTCATGGACCGTGGCCGAGAGCTGGTGGGTGGCGGCGGCGTTCTGGGCCAGCCCCTCCTGGGTCGCATCCATCATCCGGGTCACGGTCTGGCTGGTGTCAGCCTAGCCATGGCTGAAGCTGCCGATTTGATCGATGCGTCGGGCAACTTCCGTGATGCGCAGACGGATGGCCTCCAGGCAGTCCATGGTGATCCCCACACTCTCGACGCCGCCAGCCACGGCCTCCTGGATACGCTGGATCAGTGCTTCGATCTCCTGGGCGGCTCCGCGACTGCGCTCGGCCAGCTTGCGCACCTGTTCGGCCACCACGGCGAAGCCCTTGCCCTGGGCCCCGGCCTTGGCCGCTTCAATGGCCGCGTTCAGGCTCAACAGGTTGGTCTGGCGGGCGATGTCCTGGATGACCCGCACGGCCTGGACAATCTGCCCCATCACCCGCTGGATCTCGCCCATGCCGCTTACGGCCCCCTGGCCGGCCTCGGTGCTGCGGTTGGTGTCCTTGACTGCTTCCTGACTCTCCCGCTGCCCCTCCTGGGTATGGCTTGCCTCCAGGGCGGCCTTTTCTGAGAGGTCTCCCATGGCTTCGGCCACATGGCTGCGGGCGGACTTGAGGTTCTCGCTCATTTTGGCGATCTCCTCAACGGCTCTGGTCATCTCATCTGCAGAAGCGGCCAGTTCTGTGCTGCCTGAGGCCACGCGGTCCGAGTAGCCCGAGACCTCGATGATCCGCTCATGTAGCGCCGAGTTGTAGGCGCTGAAGGCTTGGGCTGCGGCCCCGATCTCGTCATGCGACTCAATGTGGATCTCCCGGGTCAGGTCGCTGCTCTGGAGCCCGCGGACCAGCGCCTCCAGCGGTCGGGTCATGCGGAGGGTGACGGCGCGCACCACCAGGAAGATGATGCAGGAGAGCACAAGCAGTCCGCCCACGATGCCAAGGCCATAGGCTCGGAGCTGGGTTTGCACATCATCCAGGTAGACGCCTGTACCGATGTTCCAGCCCCAGGGTTCAAAGCACTTCACGTAGCCCAGTTTTGGGAAGAGGCCCGACTCGCCAGGCTTGGCGAACACGAAGTCCAGGAAGCCGCCCTCGGGGCTCCGGCCCAGCGTATTGAGGTTCACATAGAGGAACTGGCCAGAACCATCCTTGGAGGTGTCCACCAGCTTGCCTTCCATCTCGGGCTTGATGGGCACCGTGACGATGTGCAGGTCTCGGGTGAATACGTAGAAATAGCCTGTCTTCCCGAAGCGGATGCGCTTGATGATGCTCACGGCCCGTTTCTGGGCCTCTTCCGGGCTGAAGAGGCCCTGCGCTGCCAGGGCCTCCTGGGACTCGAGGACGCCGTAGGCGGTTTCAGAAAGGTGCTTCAGGTATTCCTTCCTGGACTCGATGAACGAGCGCTCGAAAACCGGCATCAAGCCCAGGAGGGCACCCAGTAAAACCACCCCGAGGGGGGCCAATACGAGCAGGAGGATCTTTCCGGATAGCGTGGTGGGGCGGAAGCGGCTCGATGGCTTGGACTTGGTCCAGTGTCTGGAACCGTCAAGCGAAAACTTCACCGAGCGACAATATTCACCTGCCCTACTTATGGGGCCTACCCTGACCACCCACGGAGCGCTCCCTGCCTCAGGGCCAGAGCAGAGCCAGCACGCTGAGATCCGTCACAGCCCAGGCAGCCAATCCCCAATACATCCCCGCCTCATGCTGGTGGTCGGTCCAGGTTCGCCAGCGGCGCATCCAGGGCAGCAGCACCCCCACCCAGGCCACCAGGGAGAGCCCCAGGAACAGGGGGAGGCGTCCCTCGGCCAGGACGCTCGCAATGAAGCAGGCATGGGCCAGGAGGGTTGCCACCAGGGCCAAGGCCAGACTGCGCCCCACGCCCACGCGGATGACGAGGGTGCGGTCGCCCCGCTGAGTATCCTCAGCCACCTGGTAGATCTGCGTCATGGGATAGAGGCTGGCGAAGAGGAAAGCAAAGCCCAGTGAGGCCAGCAGGATGGCCCGGCTGAAGGGACGGCCCGTGAGGGCCCAGCCGCCCAGGGGGGTCAGCATGCCGAAGCCGACACAGTTAATGAGCAGATCCCATCCGGCCCGCGCCTTGAGCCGCACTGGGGGCACGGAGTAGAGCACGCTCATGACCACGCAGGCCAGATTGATGAGGGCAAAGGGCAAGGGCAGCAGGAAACCCAGCAGGGTCGAGGCCACGAGCAGCACGATGGAAAAGGCCAGCAGGTGCTCCGGCGGCTTGGGGGGCTGCTTCAGGTAGCCGATATCCCCCTCGTCCTTGTCGAAGGCGCTGTTGATGGCCAAGGTGCCCCCATTGAGGAGGGCCACATAGACCAGCCAGCCCAGCCCCGTGGCGCCGGCGCGCAGATGCCAGCCCCAGACCAGGAGGGTGCCCAGCAGGAAGTGGGCCGTCATGATGGGCCACTCCAGGGGGCGCAGGTGCAGCAGGTAGGGCATGAGCCCTGGGCCCAGGAGGCCCTCGAAAAAGCGACGCACAGGAAAGCGGGTTCCAGTCATGCGATGCCTTCGCGGCGCAGAGGTTGAACCTCAGCCTCGGGCCGCCTGGGCTCGACCAGGGCCTCCATGGCCGCCAACAAGTGGGGCACGCTGAAGTCTGTGTCGACGCACATACCGTGGGCCAGGTTCAGGGGGATCACGTAGCAGGGTAGTTCGGGCAGCTTGGTCAGCCCCTTGAGGAGCCGGTCCGTGCAGCTCACGGCCACCACCAGATCCGGTCGGAATTCCCGCGCCTCGCGGTAGGCCTTGTGGCTGCGGTTGGTGATGCGGCCTTCCCAACGGTGCTCCAACACGGCGTTCAGGTAGTCCCCCACGGGGCAGAGCCCACAGTCGTAGCAGGCCTGGAGATCCTCCAGGATCGGGGCCTTGCACTTGGCCAGCTGGACGCAGTGGGGCAGGAGGATGAGGGCCCGGCGGGCGCGGAGGCCCTGGAAGGCTTCCCGGACCCGGAGGTTGTTGTGCCCACAGAAGGAGAGGATCCAGGCGTCTTCCTGGCCCAGCCGCCGGGCCAGGGGCCGCAGGGCGTGGACCCACAAAGTATCCTGCCGGGTGACCGCAACCCGGTTGCGCAGAAAAGCCTCGCCCCGCAGGAAGCTGGGCCAGGCGGCCGCCAGGAAGCCCACGCCCAGGAGCAGCCACCAGCCGCGACCGGCCCCGTGGAGGGTGGCCGCCAGGAAGGCCAGGAGAGCCAAGCCTAGCGGTACGCCTCGCCGGACCCAGAGGAACAGCGCCCCCTGCTCCGGCGGCAGGGGGCCGGGAGCGGGCAGAGGGCGGGGTGTCTTCACTTGGCGGCTCCGGCGAGGCCGATCAACTTCTTCAAATCATCATCCTTCCAGCGCAGGCCGCCACCAAAGAATACCGTGCGGAGATCCTTGTTGCCGATGTCCTGGACGCCGGCCTGGAGGTAGGCGCCCTTCCAGAACTGGTAGCTGGTGGTGAAGCGGTAGCGGGGATTGGGCTTGTCGTCGCGCTTGGTGAAGTCGTAACCGATGATGCCGAAGCGGAGGGCGTCGTTGTCCAGGGTGCGCAGTTCCAGACCGGCTCCGCCCTTGCCCTCGATGATGCCCGCGGAGAGGACGGCTGGGCCGAGGCGCTTGGCGAACTGGGCAGACACGGTGAAGGCCTGGTCCGTGGTGACGATGGTGTCCTTCACGACCATGGGAAGCCCTGTGAGGGGGTCGATCTGGGACAGCGTCCGGGAACTCTGGCTGATCTTACCGTCGGGCGTGGAGGCGAAACCCAGGGAGTACCAGTAGTCCGGCCGGGGGGCGATCTCGATGCCCAGGCCCACACGGCTGTCCTTGCGCTTGTCCCATTGGGCCGCATTCATATCGAGGCGCATGTCCATCTTGTTGAAGCCGCCCAACATGCCATTCACATTGTCGACGGCTTCATTGATCTTCTTGATGGTGGACTCGTCGTTGAGCAGCTTGCCGATGGTGCCCTCACCCTTGTTGATGCGGTCCGTGAGGAGCTTCAGGTTGTCGCCGGTGGCCTGGAAGCTCTGGGCCAGTTTGCGGACATCGCCCATGGTCCCCTTGAGCTCTGGCCTTGTCTCTTCCAGCATGGCGTTCAGGTTCTTGCCCACGGTCTGGAACTCCAGAGCCAGCTTCGGCAGCTTCTCCCGGAGGTCGGCGCTGATGGACTCCACGTTGGCAAGGGTGTGATTGATGGCGCCGTGGTTTTCCTGGGCCATGGATCGGAACTCGGCGGTGAGGACTCGGATGTTGTCCACAATCTCATCCAGCTTCTGACGGCCCTGTTCACCCCCAATGGATTCGTTCAGGGACTGGGTGATGCCCTTCACGTTCCTGCCGATGTCGGACATGGTCTCCATGAGGTTGTCGAGGCTGATGCCCGCCTTGCTGGGCAGGGGACGCCCCTCGGGGAAGCTGCCCTTGGCGCTGTGGCCAGGATCCAGGTCCACGAATTTTTCGCCCAGGATGCCGATGGAGCCCAGGGACACCACGGCATCCGCATAGATGGGCACTTCCTTCTCGATGCCGATATCCACACGGGCCTTGCCGTTCTCCAGCTTGATGTCGCGCACGTCGCCCACCTTCACGCCGGCGATGAGGACCTTGCTCTGGGGGCTCAGGCCCGCCACCTGGTCGAAGTAGGTGAAGCGGCCGTTCTGGTTCCGCTTGCCGCCGAATTCGAGCTTCTCCGTGCGGAAAATAAGCACGGCGAGGAGGACGATGCCGAATGTGAAAAAGAGGCCGACCTTGGTCTCGAGCTTCATGCTTGTGCCTCCTTGACTTTGCGCTTGGGCGGGGGCGGGTCCTGCAGGAAGGGCCCGTCTGCGTCGCCGCGCAGAAACTGCTGGATCACTGGATGGGGATTGACCTTGAACTCGTCCGGCGGCTGGCAGGCGATGCATTCCCCACGGAAGAGCAGGGCGATGCGGTCCGCGATCTCGAAGGCAGACTTGAGGTCATGGGTGATGGTGATGCTGGTGACGCCCAGTTCATGCTTGAGGTCCAGGATGATGCGGCCGATGACGTCCGTCATGACTGGGTCCAGGCCTGTGGTGGGCTCGTCGAAGAGGAGAATTTTGGGTTTGAGAGCGATGGCGCGGGCGAAGCCCACGCGACGCTTCATGCCACCGGAGAGCTCCGCCGGCTTCAGCTTGTCCGTCCCCTTCATGCCCACCATGGACAGGCATTCCTCCACCCGACCCTGGATCTGGGCTTCGTTCATCTTCTGGTGGCGGCGCAGGCCGAAGGCCACGTTCTCGAAGACGGTCATGGAGTCGAAGAGGGCGGCCATCTGGAAGCACATGCCGATGCTCTGCCGCACCTGGAAGAGCTCCTCCCTGGAGATCTCGCTGATGATCTTGCCTTCTACAGACACATGGCCGGAGTCCGGCGTGAGGAGGCCCATGATGGTGCGCAACAAGACGGTCTTGCCAGTACCCGAGCCCCCAAGAACCACCAGGCTTTCGCCCTCCTCCACCTGGAGATTCACGTCCGAGAGCACGACCTTGGGCCCGAAGGCCTTGGAGAGGTTGATGACATCAATGACGGACATGGCGTCAGACCAGCAGCAGTTTGGTGAGGAAGAAGTCGGTGATGAGGATCCAGAGCGAGCTGGTCACCACACTGCTGGTGGGGGCATTGCCCACACCCTCGGCCCCACCTTGGGTGCGATAGCCCTTCCAGCAGCCCACCAGGGCGATGATCATCCCGAAGACCAGGCCTTTGTAGAGGGCGATGCGCAGATCCCGGAAGGCCAGGAGCTTATAGAACTCGTTGCCGTAGACGTAGGCGCTCTGGCCCTCCACGCCCACCAGAATGAGGTATCCGCCCCAATAGCCCACATAGATGGAGACGGCCGTGAGGAGGGGCACCATGACGATGGCCGCCAGCAGGCGCGGCACGAAGAGGTAGTGGATGGGGTCCGTGGCCAGGCACTCCAGGGCATCGATCTGCTCGGTCACCTGCATGGTGCCCAGTTCGGCAGCCATGGCGCTGCCCACCCGGCCCGAGAGCATGAGCCCCGTGATAACGGGAGCCAGCTCGCGCATGATGGCAAGACCCTCAACTTGGGAAGCCAGACCCTCTGCCTGAAACTGTTTGAAGCCGAAGGCCAACTGCACGGCGAAGACCATGCTCACGGCCAGGCTGGTGAGGAGGACTACCGGCAGTGAGTTGACGCCCACGGCCTGGAATTGGCGCAGCAGGTTGGCGCCATCGAAGGGCCGCTTGAAGATGGCTGCAAAAGTCCGTCCAGCCAACACGGCAAAATCCCCGGCCGTGTCCATGCCGCGCAGGATGACTGAACCGGCCTTGTCGAAGAAAGTCAGGACCATGCAGCTCCAAACCCAAAGAGATAGCTTAGCGCAGAGGCCGCCCAGGCAGGCGCCCGGGAAGCTTACAATTGCTGTGGTTGTTGTTCAGACCTTCTTCTGGCGGGACCGGAGTCTGGTCGCACCAGCTTCGCGCAGGGTCTGGGGACTGCGGCTGAGGGCGAGGCCCTCCGCAGGGACATCTCTCGTGATGGTGCTGCCCGCCCCGATGAGCGCGCCGTCGCCCAGAGTGACCGGGGCCACCAGCTGAGTGTCTGAACCCACGAACACGTTCCGGCCGATGTGCGTGCGGTGCTTGTTCACGCCGTCGTAGTTGCAGGTGATCACACCAGCTCCGATATTACTGCCTTCGCCGATCTCCGCATCGCCCAGATAGGCCAGGTGATTGGCCTTGGCGCCCCGGTGCAGCTTGGTTTTCTTGGTCTCCACGAAGTTGCCCACATGCACCTGTTCGCCCAGTTCCGTCCCTTCCCGCAACCGCGCGAAGGGGCCCACCTTCGAGCCGGAGCCCACCTGGGCCCGGTCGATGACGCAGTAGGGTTTCACCTCCACACCTTCCATTAGGGTGGAGTCTGTGATGATAGTGCCCTGGCCGATGCGGCAGCCTTCGCCAACCCGCACCGCGCCTTCCAACCGCACACTGGGCTCCAGCAAGACATCGCAATTGAGGGTCACCCGGGGACCCACGAAGGTGCTGTCCGAGTGGAGGAAGGTCACCCCCTCGGTCATCCAGTGCTGGTTGATGCGCGCCTGAGCGGCAACCTGCAGGGCCGCCTGGTCTTGGCGGGAGTTCATGCCCGCCAGTTCCACCGGGTCGCAGAGATCCACGACCACCGGTACCTCCCGACCCACGGCGACCACGGCGTCCGTGAGGTAGTACTCCTTTTGGGCATTGGCATTGTTGAGGCCCTGCAAGGCCCTCCGGAGGGCAGGCCAGGGCAGGGCGTAGGCACCCCCGTTCACCCTCCGCACCGCCAACTGCTCTGGGGTGGCGTCTTTAGCCTCCACGATGCCTTGGAGCCGGCCATCGGCCTGCTGAAGGATCCTGCCGTAGGAACCGGGAACAGGCAGGTCCATGGCGAGCAGGAGGGCCTCAGCTTGGCAGAGTCGCTGTACGGTCGCTGCCGAGGTGAGCGGTACATCCCCGCAGAGGATGACGGCCTTGGTGGCGCCCAGGCGGTCCAATTCGGGGATGCAGACTTGCAGGGCGTGGCCCGTGCCCAGGGGCTCGCCCTGGTCCACGGTGCTCACGGGGCAGGGCAGAAGTCCGGCCTTGGCCCAAGCCGCCAGGGCGGACAGCACCTGCTCCTTACCGTGGTGGACCACCACCACGGCGCCGCCCAAGCCCGTGGGCAGGGTGCGCAAGGCCCACAACAGGGTGGGGTCGCCGAGGATCGGGTGCAGAACCTTCGGCGTCCGCGATTTCATCCGCGTGCCAAGCCCCGCCGCCAAGATCACTGCCACTGTGGACATGCTGCCTCCCAGGCCTCCAGCTTAGCGCCTGACGTCGGCCGCGTGCCTCACCCTTCCTGCCAACCGCACTGCCAGTGCCGTGGCCTCAAGGAAATTCTGCGCGTCCGCGATCCACAAACCTGCCTTGTCGAAGGCAGTGCCGTGGTCGGGACTGGTGCGGATGAAGGGCAGCCCCAGGGTGAGGTTCACGGCGCGCGTGGGCTCCAGCAGTTTTACTGGGATGAGGCCCTGATCATGGTAGAGGGCCACCACCAGGTCGAACTCACCGCGGGCGGCCCGCTGGAAGACGCTGTCCGAGGGCAGGGGGCCGAAGAAGAGTGGAGTCGGGTGGGCTTCCTGCCCCTGAGCGTGGGTGGAGACCACTTCCACACCCCGGTGCCCTGGCGTCCGGTGCTTCGGCATGTCCTCGGGTGGAAACACGGTCCAACCCTGGGGTGGGGGCCCTGGTCGGAAGGGGGACAAGGAGGCGGGGAAGGGGCCTTCCTGATCTGCGGGAAAGTCCAGGAAGGAGGCCTCCGCCATGGTGATGGCCTCGTCCAGGAGGCCCTCCTCCTTGCCAAAGGCGCCGCCTTCACCCCCATGGGGATTCATGGCGCAAAGGGCCACCCGCAGATCCAGTTTCCCCGTGAGCTGGATGAAGCGATCGGCAGAGAAGGCCAGGGTTTCAGCCACGGCCTGCATGTCCAGGTTCTCCACCACGGAACGCAGGCTCTGGTGCACCGTGTGCAGCACCACGTTCAAGCGGGGGCTGACGAAGGCCATGCGGGTGATGGGCGCACCTGAGAGCTCCTGGAGGAATTCCGTGTGGCCGGGGATATCGTAGCCCGCGAGGTGTGCCGCAGCCTTGGCCATGGGCAGGGTGACCAGGGCATCAGTTCGGCCATCCATGGTGAGCAGGGCCGCCACGCGGATAGCCTCCACCGTGGCTTGGCCTGATGTGGCGGTGCCTTCGCCCAGCTTCAGGTGCTCCCGGGTGATCTCAGGGGTGGGATCCAGCCAGAGGGCTTCCGCCAGAACCTGGCCAGGGCTGGTTCCCATGGACAGGATCTGAAGGTTGTAAGCCTTGCCCGTGAAGTCGTGGGGCACCTGGGGACCTGCTTCCGCCCAGCGCCAGCTGGCCTTGGCTCCCGGCAGGCCCTCCAGCAGGTCGACGCCGGCCCGGCTCCCCACCACCACCATGTCTGTCCAAGGTTGGATGGAGGAGAGGCTGCGCAGGAGCAGTTCAGGCCCAATGCCGCACGGATCCCCCAGGCTGATGGCGATGCGCGGACGTCGGCTCATGGAGATCCCTCAGGTTGACTTGAGGGCTCAATCGTAGACTGGAATCTCCACCTCAGAAGGTCCCGGCTCCTCCTTTTTGGCTGACCGGCTCCGCCGAATGCGGGGTTCCTCTTCCTGCTTGTAGATGTATTTGATGTTGTGCTTGGGCACGAGGACGTTGGGTTCCTTCACCCGGTTGATCTTCAGGCAGTGCTTGTCATACCACTCGATGATCCCGCGCACCTTCTCGTCATCCTGCAAGACGATGACCATGGGGGTCTTGGATTGCATCTGCTTCAGGTAATAGAAACTCTCGGCATTCGTCTGCTCAGGTGGGGCGATCTTACGGCGGGGGCTGGCCGGTCCCTGGGGCGCCGTGGCCGCACCGGGGTTCACGGCCGGATTTGGTTCCCCACTGGGAGTGATGGGTGAGGGCACGGGCGTCATGGCTTCGACGCCTCCACCCTTGGCGGGAAGGCCGAGTTTGTCCTTCAGTTCACTGAGGTTCGGTCGAATGAGCTTCCGGTTCATGGCAGATCCTGGCCCAGAGGGCGGCGCGGGGATGTCAAAGGCAAGTCGTGGAAATCCCGAATCAGACCTGGACAGACGGACCCGGAGGGGAGCGGACTGCGCACGCTGGTGGGGGGATGAACCACTTTGACAGGTGCCAAGTGGACCCTGCAAGAGTGTGTTATGGAATTGGATGCTGAATGGCTAGGGAAAGTTTAAACCTGAGGGGAAGGGGGCGCCAGGAGCTCTTCCGCCGAGCAGATGGGCAACTGGATCTGGACCAGGGTGCCCAAACCTGACTCGCTCTTCACATCGATCTGCCAGTCCATGCCCTCGATGAACTTGTAGACTAGGCTCATGCCCAGACCAGAGCCCTCTTTGAAGCTGCCGGCGAAGGGGACGAAGAGCCGCTCCATTTGTTCAGGGGACATGCCGCAACCGTTATCGCGCACTTGCACCAAGAGGTTGTCGCCACTGACCAGGCAGGAAAGGTGGACCTTGGGTTCAGGGGTATCTATCACGGCCTTCCTGGCATTGCTCAAGAGGTTCATGAGAGACCGGTGGAGTCCCGTGGCGTCCGCCCGGAGATAGAGGGGGGGCACCGCGTCCAGAGAGAGCGTCAGTCCCTGGTTCCGTGGGTCCATCTCCCAGCTGGCCCTGAGCTCTTCCACTATTTTCGGGAGAAAGAGGATGGTGCCTTCTGCGGGTGCGGGCCGGGCAAAGTCCAAGAAGTCAGTTACGATGGCCCCCACCCGGTGGGTCTCCCGGTCCAGGATGCCCAGCACCCGGGCCCGCACCTCCTCGGGAGAGCCTTCCCGCTGCAGCAATTGCACGCAGCCGCTGATGGAGGCAAGGGGATTGCGGAGTTCGTGGGCCAGACCTGCGGCCAGATGGCCGATGGAAGCCAGGCGTTCGCTGATCCGTGTGCGCTCCTCCAGGGCCTTGAGGTCCGTGAGGTCCTGGAACAGGATGAGGTGCCCGGATTCCTTCCCCGTGGCCCCGCGGAGGGAGGACTGGTGACCGCCCAGGATCAGGCGCGTTCCGTCCTCCCGCTGGTGCACCACTTCGAAGCGGTGTTCACGCCCATGGCGGCCTTGTTTGGAATCAGCGATGGGCAGCAGGCTCAGGATGGGGATGCCCAGGGCGATGGGGGTGCCCAGGATGGCCGCAGCCGCAGGGTTGGCGGAGGTCACCCGCCCCTTGAGGTCCAGGGTGATGAGGCCGGAGTTCATGGACTCCACCACGCGCTGATGGAGGGCTGACAACTCGTCCACCGCCGCTTCACTGCTGATGAGGTCCGTGTGCAGCCGGTCCAGGTTCCTGCGGTTGAGCACCACCAGCAGCGTGGCGACGAAGATCTGCAGGGAGGCGATGCCCAGGACGAAGGACAGCCGACCCGGTTCTGGCACCATGTTCGCGTCTGAGAGACCGAAGGAGGGTAGGAATCCCACGGAGAATCCAAGCACCAGCAGGAGATGGGAGAAAGCGGAGAGGATGCCCACCCAGACAATCTCCACGGTGCTCAGGTAGAAGGCCGAGGCCAGCACAGGGAAGATGTAGAGGGTCCCGAAGCGCTCCTGGAGCACGCCCTGGAAGGCGATGACAACGGTCACCAGAAACACGTCCAGAGCCAGATTCCAGCGGATCCAACCGGGTCGAGGGACGGGAAAGAGGCGGTCCAGTGCCTTCAGCCCCCGACCTGCCTCCCACACCGATTCCAGAAAGAGCAGGAGCAGGGTGCCCAGGTAGACGCCCTCGCCGGGCCCGGAAGCCCGGCCATCGGGCGGCAGAGCCGCATGGAGAACCAGGAGGCCGAACGTGGCGAAGAGGCGGAAGGAGAGGGGCAGGAAAGAAGCTCCAGCCTCGGAAGCCCCCAACCTGTTCCATGTGCGCTGGAGCATAGCAACCATGGTGCCCGATTCTGCCATCCTAGGGTATGGCCGACACCGCCGCCTCCCCCTCGCCCTCCTTGCGTGCCGCAGGAATGCGCCAGACTCCCCAGCGTGAGGGCATCCTCTCCGTGCTGCGGGGCTCGGATCGCCCCCTCACCGTCGAGGAGATCTGGGAGCGCATGCCTGAACGCCGCTCTGGCCTCCCCACGGTGTACCGGAACCTGGAGCGCTTCGTCCAGGAAGGTTGGGCCGAGAGCATCCTCGGCACAGACCAAGTCATGCGCTTCGTGCGGTGCGACTCCCGCCACCACCACCATCACCTGCAGTGCGAGCAATGTGGGCGCACGGCGGAGGTGGATGCCTGCGGCCTCGAGGAGTCCCTCCGAAAGCTGGAAACCCTGTCCGGCTTCACCATCACACGGCATCAACTCATGCTCTTCGGCCTCTGCGCAACCTGCCGTTCCGAAAAAGACCGTTGACCGAAGGCCACGCCATTGCTAGTCTTGATGTCTCACGCGGGTGTAACTCAGTGGTAGAGTGCAACCTTGCCAAGGTTGAAGTCGTGGGTTCAAATCCCATCACCCGCTCCACTGCCCGGGCCGCGCAAGCGGCCCGGGTTGTTTGAAAGCTTTACAACAAGCACGGCGCCGTAGCCAAGTGGTAAGGCCCGGGACTGCAAATCCCGTATGCATCGGTTCGACTCCGATCGGCGCCTCCAATCAGCCCCCGCAAGGGGGCTTTTTCGTGGCCGGATTGGAGTCGATCCACTTGGTGGGCTTTCGCGATGAGAGGGTCTCTCAGGTTAGAGGACCCAAAACTCATAAATCGGGACGTTTTACCGAAGAAATGCCCATCGCCCGTGAGCTCAAAGGAGCCCTGCCTATGTTTCGCTGGTTCAACACGAAAAGCCTTGGATTCAAGCTGGGCCTGATGGTCGGCACCATCTGTCTGTTGCTGCTCGTGGTCGGTGGCTTGGGTTGGCTCAGCGTCGACCGCCTGCGGGAAGGCCAGATCGAATTGACGGACAACCTGCCCAAGATGGCGGATTTGTCTAAGCTCATGCGCGTGCATCTGGTGAGACAGATCATCCAGGAGGAAATGATCGTCGAGGTCCACGACGACAAGGCCTTCGAGGACAACAAGGGTTACCTAACCAACGTGGTTGAAAAGCAGTACCGCGAGGTCATCAGTGCCCTGAACTCCAGGACCTGGACCGCCGAGGAGCGCCAGAAGCTGGATGGGGCCTTCAAGCGTTTGGACCAATACGACGCCCAGTATGCGGGGATCCTGGATCAGGCCCGGGCCAACAAGGACGCCTCGAAGGTAGGGCCCCTGATGAAGACCAACATCTTCGAGTTCAAGGTGCCTGCGGAGAAGGATCTGCTCTGGGTCATCGACCAGATCGAGAAGACCTCCAAGGAACGGGCCGCCAAGGACAAGGACTATGCCCAGAACGCTTCGCTCTTCATCGCTCTCTGCGTGGTCACGGCCCTCATCACGGGCATGAGCATCGCCTCGGGCTTGAACCGCTATATCACCCGGGGGGCTGCCGAGATCAAGAAGAGCATCGAGGCCGTGGCCGCCGGGGACCTCACCAAGCCGCCTAGTTTCCAGAGCGGGGATGAATTGGGCTCCATCGCCACCAACATCCGCAACCTCATCGCGTCCCTGGGCAACGATATCCAGACCATCGCCTCCTACTCCCAGCGCACGGCCTCCAGTTCCACGGAGCTTTCCGCCACCACGGAGGAGATGGATGCGACCGCCCAGTCCATCAATCACGGGGCACTGGAGCAGAACCAGGCCGCAGACCGCTCCTCCGAGGCCCTGAGCGCCATGTCCCGGTCCATTGAGCAGGTCCGGGAGGAGGCCCAGAAGGCCGAGGCCCTGTCCCTGAACTCCCGGGATGCCAGCGTAGTGGGCCTGACCAAGGTGGGTGACACCACCAAGGCCATGGACGCCATCCAGGAGAGCAGCCAGAAGGTGGGCAAGATCACCGCCGTTATCACGGACATCGCCCGGCAGACCAACCTCCTCTCCCTAAATGCGGCTATCGAGTCGGCCAAAGCCGGGGCCATGGGCAAGGGTTTCGCCGTGGTGGCCGAAGAGGTTCGCAAGCTGGCCGAGCGCAGCGGTGCCGCGGCCAAGGAGATCACGGCCCTCATCTCCGAAAGTAATGAGCGCGTCCAGGTGGGGGCGGAATCCGTGAACGCCGTAGCCCAGTCCCTGTCCCTGATTGAGGAAAACATCAAGGCCCTGGTGACCCGCATCGGCGTCATTACCAGGGCCATGGGGGAGCAGGCAGCCTCCAGCCACCAGGTGAATGAGGCCATGAACCTGACCCGCAGCCTCAGCCAACGGAACGCCGAGGCCACCCGGGAGATGACCACCGCCATCTCCGAATCCGCCCACACCATCGACGACCTGGCCCTGCTGGCAAACCAACTCCAGGAACTCACGGGGCACTTCAAGCTGAGGTAGTCAGCTCTCCGGCTTGATCAGGCTTTCGAGCGAAGCTTGGCCAGACCTAGGATGAAGCCCAGGGCCAGGGACCAAAGCGCCGCCAGGCCGATCTGGAAGTCCACGGGGAGACTGAAGGTCAGGGTGTGCGCCGGAATCCAGAACCAGACCAGGGTTTTCAAGGCCGGGGCCATGCCCTCGAAGCCCCGTTGGCCCAGAATGAGGTTGTCCTCCAACCGATGGAAAAGCATCATCTGGGGGCCGAAGAACACATTCGTAAGGGTGGAGAGGGCGAAGGCCCAACCCAGCCCTGTGCCCAGGATCGCAGGCAGCAGATGGTGGTCCAGCAGGGCCCGGGTGAAGCCCTTCATGCCGATGAAACCGCCTTTGATGACCAGGCCCAGCAGGGCCCAGGCCAGCACCTTGGCGAGCAGGGGCAGGGGGGGACAGGGCAGGGCGGGGCGCCGGGCCCGCAGGCTGGCGGCCACCAGTTCGCCCAGGGTGCCCAGGAGCCCGAACTGGATGGCGGCCGAAAGGAAGGGGTGGGTCTGAACCCAGAGTCGGTAGCTGTCCATCCTGCAAGGCTAACGGATCGGCGGGCGCGCCTGGATCACAGGAGGCGGCCATCGATCCAGCCACCGCCCAGGACTTCTCCGTCCATGTAAAAGACCACCGCCTGGCCGGGGGCAATGGCCCGCTGGGGCTCTGCGAAGGAGACCTGCACCCGGCCATCGGGCAAGGGGATGACCAGGGCCTCGGCCTCGGGGGCACGGCTGCGGATGCGGGCCTGGCAGGACAGGGGCGAGGTTGGTGCGCCCAGCACCCAGGACAGCTCCCGGGCCACCAGGTCCCGGCCCTGAAGGTCGGAGTCGGAACCCACCCAGACAGTGTTGGTGGCCGGGTCCGTCCGGATCACATATAGAGGTTCTGAGTGGGCCACGCCCAAGCCCTTCCGCTGGCCCACGGTGTGGCGCCAATAACCCAGGTGTCGACCCAGCAGGCGACCATCAAGGTGGCGAATTTCACCTTCCCCCCGCTGGGGATCTCGCCCCTCGGCCTCCAGGAAGGCGTCATAGCGGTCCTGAGTCACGAAGCAGATCTCCTGGCTTTCGGCCTTCTCGGCCAAGTGGAGCCCGAGTTCCTTTCCCACCTGGCGCACCTGGAGTTTGGTGAGGTGGGCGAGGGGGAAGAGGCTGCGGGCCAGGGTGGTCTGGGTGTGGTGGAAGAGGAAGTAGCTCTGGTCCTTGGAGGCATCAGCGGCCTTCAGCAGGTGCCAGAGTCCCTGGGCCTGGGAGATGGTGGCGTAGTGACCCGTAGCCACAAAGGGGGCCTTGAGTGATTCTGCTCTCTCAAGTAGTGAAGAGAATTTCAGGTGTTGGTTACACCAGATGCAAGGACTGGGGGTTTCACCCTTTAAGTAGCCCTGGATGAAGCCCTCGATGACCGTCTCCCGGAAGCGGGTTTCAAAATCCATGACGTAGTGAGGGAAACCGACCTCGTAGGCAACTCTACGGGCGTCCTGGAAATCATCAAGGGTGCAGCATTTGGAATCGGAAGCTGAAATGCCCTTTTTATCGAATAGCTGCATGGAAACGCCCACCACGTCATAGCCGGCGCGGTGGAGCAGGGCGGCCATCACGGAGCTGTCGACCCCCCCGGACATGGCCGCCAGTACCCTATCCCCGGCTTGGAGGGTGGGATGCTGACGGAGGGGGGCCAGTGCCGCTTCAAGTAGGTCGGACATCAGGTCCTCAGCCGCTCAAGCCGGAAGAATGAAGCAGCCAGGAGCAGGACGAGGGGCGCCAGGACACCCCAATAGGCTGGTACCTCTGAGGCCCGAGCAGCCCCGCCGAAAAGTGTCTGCAGGCCCAGGAATACGAGACCAGCCACCAGACCCGCGCCCAGAGCCTGGCCGCGCCCCTGACGAGGGCCCGGGAAGGCGAAGGAGAGCATGGAGAGCACCAGGCAGGGGCCTGCCAGCCAGCCCAAGAGCCGACCCCACAGCATGTAGGAGCGTTCGGGGTCTGGAGCCCAGGCATGCCAGCGGAACAGGTCGAGGGTGGCGGTGTCTTCGGCCGTGGAGGAGGTACGCAGGGCCCGGGCAGGGAAGAGGCGTTCGGCGGCGGGCCCAGGGACCAGATTCAGTCCACCCCAGGCCAGGGCCTCCGAATGGGTGGCTCCGAGCTGCCAGTGCAGCAGAATGGGGGCCTCTTGCGGGGACTTCAGTGGAAAACCCCATCGCTGCCCAGTTTCCAGATGCCAGAGCACCCCGGTGGAGCCCAGATAGAGCCAGGGACGGGTGGGTCCAGGTTCAAGGGACCGGTGGAGAATTCTTTGGTAAAGCACACGAGATTTGGCGTTGGCCACCGGAGAGACGGCCACCTGGAGGAATAAAGTTCCCCCCAACACCAGGCCCCAGGCATAGCGACTGCTCCAGAGCCAACTGAGCAGGCTGACTCCGCCAGCCCGGAGAGCGAGCCACTCCCGATTGAGGGCTGCCTCCGAGAGGGCCAGAAGGCTGCCCAGCAGGAAGGCCATGGGCAGGGCAACAACCAGGAATGGCGGAAGATTCCATAACCAATATTGAATAAATACAACAAGATGGACACCGTTCTTCGAAAGATCTCCTGCGAGGCTGGCGTATTCCACCAGCAGGTCTAGCACCAACAAACTCCCCAGAGCCGAGGCCCAATTTCGCCACCAAGCGAGGGTCGCCCAGTGGCGCATGATCCCGTGCTGGGTGCCCTTGCCGTGAGCCCAGCAGAGGAAAGCGTCCAGGCCCTGTTGGAATCGCCCCACGGGTTTGGCCAGCAGGACCTGGACTGGAGCCGAGAAGAGGTTAAGCCCCCCCCAACCGCGATCAGAGCGATGCGGGCGGAGGCGCAGTTGTAAGAGAATCCAACCGGCCAGCAGAAAGGGAAGGGGCACCATCAATAGTGGATAGATGGATCGAATTTTTTCGCTCATCCACATGTTTTCAATGTACTTCATCACCAAATAGTAAATGATGATGATGCCCAGGCTCTTGATGATGGCACCCCCCTTGTAGAACCGGGGATGCCCGAAGCCCATGGCAATGCCCAGCAGGAGCAGGGCCGCTGCAGCCAGGGGCAGGGTGGTGCGTCGGCAAAGTTCCTGGGCCGCCTCGCGGTAGAGGTTCTTTGTTTCAGGGGTGGCACTCTCCAGGTCCCCTGGATGCATACTGATCCACAGAAGATTTGGAGAACTCTCGTAGCGTAACCGGGTGGGTGGCAGGAGTCGGGTTCCCGAGGGGATCCCGAAACGGAGCACCTGCTTTTCCTGGCTCAGGTGGATGACGCTGCCTGCGCCCATGGTCTGATACAAGGCTCCCTGGAGTCCAGCCAGATGAAGTTGCAGCTCACTGGAACCATCAGCCTTAGCCTCCAGTGCGTAAGTCATGCTGGAGGCAATGAGGTGCTGAACCCCCTGGGGTGTGGATTCCATGATGTGGATCTGCCCCTCGGGCGAGACCCAGAAGGCGGTGTTCGGTGCCCCCGGGGGGAACCAGGGAGGAGATCCTGGACGAAGGAAGCGGGCCTTGGCATCCTCGGCCATGCGTACCTTGAACTGCTGCTGAAGCCGAGCAGCGGCTGGAACCAGGACATGAGCATTGAGGGTGGCCAAAAGGACCAACCAGAAAGCCATCCGTAGCCAGGGCGCCGTCCAGGTCCTGCGACCAACCCCAAGCCCTTGGGCTGCCACCAGTTCAGATCCTTCCATCAACTGCTGTGTACCAATGAGCCCACCGAGAACCGCAGCCATGGGGAGGACCAGGCTTAGGTTTTCCGGCATGGAGGTCAGCAGCAGAGGCACCAACCAGACCAGGGGTGCGCCCTCGGAGAAGATCTCTTTGGAGATCATCACCATTTCAGAGGAGAGCAGCAGAAACCCATAGAACATCAGGGCCCCGAGGAAGGGGGTGGCCCAGCGCCGAAGCACGTATCGACTCAGAATGGATGACAAGGGCGGTCCTGGTTTAACTTTCGATAATGTATATTATGTAACCTTGAAGCAATGACTCCAAGTCGACCTGTTCCTCACAGAACCTTGGCGCCCAGGAGGTCGTGGATGTGGATGACGCCTGTCGGGACGCCCTGCCGGGTGGCGATCAGGAAGGTGATCTTCCGGGTTTCCATCAGTCCGGCCGCCTCAATCGCCAGGGTCTCTTCATCGATGGTGGCCGGGGACTTGGTCATGAGTTGGACGGCCGTGAGGGCCAGTGGGTTGGTCCTGTCCCGCTCCGCGCGTTCAAGACCGCGGCGGATATCCCCATCCGTCACCACCCCAACGAGGGTCTCGCCGTCCATGACGCTGGTCATGCCCAGGCGTCCACCGGTCATGGCCTTCAAGACCTGGGTAAGCGACGCGGAGGCCTCGACATGTGGCCATTGACGATGCATCAATACCTTAACTTTGGAAAGTTTAGCACCGAGACTTCCAGCAGGATGATTGAGGGCAAAGAGGTCCCGGGTGAAGCCCCGCCTTTCCATGAGGCAGCCGGCGAGGAGGTCACCCCAGACCATCTGGAGGGTCGTGCTGGCCATCGGGGCCAGGTCCAGGGGGCAACCTTCTCCGTGAGGAAGGGCGTAACCGAAAACCCAGTCCGCTGCCTGCGCCAGACTGCTCTCGGGTTTGGACGTGATGGCTGCCAGGGGGAGACCCATCCTCAGGAGGCTGGGCAGGAGCTTGACGAGTTCCTCGCTTTCACCGCTGTTAGACAAGGCGAGGATCGAATCCTCCGAAGTCACCATCCCCAGGTCGCCGTGCAAAGCCTCCGCTGGGTGGAGGAAGAAGCTGGGACAACCGGTGGAGGCCATGGTCGCCGCGATCTTCTGCGCCACAAGGCCTGACTTGCCCATGCCGGTGAGGACCACCCTTCCGCTTCTGCCGAGCACCATGCCGAGCCAGGTCTCGACCCGCGCCGTGGCCCAGGTTTCCCGCAATTCGCCGAGTCCGCCGAGGGCCGCATCCAGCACGGCATTTCCGACCGTCAGCGCGACTGTAGCCTGGTTCTCATCCTTCACTGTTTTGACTCCGATGGGGTAGCGAACAAGGTGTTCATGCTACCAGCCATTCTCCCCCTCTTCCCCCTGCCCCAGGTCGTGCTTTTCCCGCAGACCTTCCTACCTCTGTTCGTTTTTGAACCGAGGTACCAGGACATGACGGTGGAAGTTCTGAACTCGCATCAACACCTGATCATCTCGCTAATGCAGGAGACCCCGGAACCTGGGGGGCTCGGAGAGAGTAGCCCCATCTTCGAGGTGGGCTGCCTGGGCGAGATCGTCCGTGCCGAACCACTCACTGGGGGCCGCTGGCGCCTGCTGATCCAGGGCAAGCACGCAGTCCGTATCGTCGAGGAACGTCCGGGGAAGGCCTTCCGACAGGCTCTGCATGAGGTCCTCCCCTTCACGGACTCGGTGCTCTGGCCTGGACCCCATCGGCGTCGGCTCATGGACGCGCTCCAGGCTTTTGCCGAAGCCGAGGGCATTGAGGCCCAGGTGGCGGAGTTGCTGGACCTCCCCCTGGAAGATGCGGGACGCCTCAATACCCTGGCCATGGCCCTGGACTTCAAGCCCACGGAACGTCAGTTCCTCCTGGAAGCCCGGGATCTTGCGACACTGGCAGATCGGCTGCTCAAACTCCTCGAATTCGCCCAGGGCGGCCGTTACCTCGAAGGTCTGTGATCCGTTGAGGGCCCCCTGCCCGCTACACTGGCTCTGGCCCTGTAGCTCAGCGGTCAGAGCTGGCGGCTCATAACCGCTTGGTCGTGGGTTCGAACCCCACCGGGGCCACCATGGGAAGGCCTGGGCCTGCACGATGCGGCCCGGGCCTTCCTCCAGCAGCTTAGGGATCCTGAATGCAAGAGAAACACCTCATCAAGCATTTCGCCCCCAGCTGGTTCGCCGTGATCATGGGCACGGGCGGCCTGGCGAACATCCTCTTTCTTTGGGAAGGCCCAGGGTTTGGCGGGTGGCGTCCGAGCATGGCCGTGGCCGGCCTGGCTGATATTGGCTATTTTCTCGTGCTGGTTCCTTGGCTGCTGCGCTGGACCAACCATTTCGACTACGTGAGGCGCGATCTCTACCATCCGGTGGTCTCCAATTTCTTCGTCACCATGCCAGTGGCAACCGTCATCCTGGGGACAAATATCTGCCTCATCTGGAGCCACCACCTGGAGCCGCAGCTCACCTTCGCCCTGGCCCTCGCCTGCTGGTTCCTTTCTATCGTTGGTGTGGCCTTCTTCACCCTGTTCACAACCTTCCGGTTCATTGGGGCAGAGACCGCCCCGGCGCCCGAGCTGATGAACTTTTCCTGGATCATGGCTCCAATCGCCAACATGGCCCTCCTGCTCCTGGGGAACCCCGTGTTCGGAATGGCGGCTCAGCTCCGGCCGGAATGGGTTTTAACTATTTTCGTCGCCAATGCCGCCATGTTTGGCATAGGGTTTTCGCTCTTTCTGTTCGTTGGGGCCATCATTTTCGTCCGGTTGGCTCAGCACCCGCTGCCCCCTGCGGAAACAACGCCGACCTTCGGCATCTTTCTCAGTGCGGCGGGCCTGGCCATCAGCTGTCTCATCGACCTGGGCCCCGCGGCCAGGAGCCTCGGCCTGGTGGCCGACACTGGCCTCTTCTCCATCGGGGCCGTGTTTCTCTGGGGCTTCGGCATGTGGATTTTGGCCATCATCCTGGTGATTTGCCTCTACCAGGCCCGCCGCGGAGGGTTCCAGTTCAGCCTCGGGTGGTGGGCCTTCGTCTTCCCCCTGGCGGCCTACACCATCGGCAGCCAGAAGATCGCCCTGCGGTTCCCCTCCCTGTTGACTCGGGGCTACGCCCAGGCCCTGACAGTCCTTCTGGTTTTGTTATGGGCCTACATCCTGTTCAACACGCTCCGGGGCGTGGCACGGGGCACGCTTTTTGTCGGGAAGCCCCTGTCGGAAGGTGAGATGGGATCGGCTTAGCGCGGCCAGCCCTGGACGCTCACACGGGCAGTGGAACTAGACGATCCACTTCCTCAGCTCGCCTTCGGCAAAGATCAGATGGGTCAGCATGGCTTCAGAGGCCTTGATGGGCTCCCGGTCCCGGATGGCGTCAAAAATGTCGGAATGCTGGTCAATGATCTTCTGGGCATTGTCCGCATTGTCGTGGTAGAGCTGGCGCCGGGCCACAGAGTTGGCCTTGGAGAACTCTTCAGAGACAGTCTTGAAGAGCTTGTTGAGGAGGCTATTGTGAGTGGCCTCGGCCACGGCGTAGTGGAAGGCAGCGTCGAACTCCTCACCCTTTTCCGGGTCAAGGACATTGAGGCGCTCCCGCATGGCCTCAAGGGTGGATTCGATCTGGTCCAGTTCCTCCTGGGTTGCCCGGTCGGCGGCCAAACGGGCATTGGCGGTCTCGAAGATGCGCCGCATCTCGAACATGTCCAGGAGGGAACTCCGCTCAACGGCTAGGAACATGGCCAGGGGCCGAATGATGTCGTCGGCACCCGTGCGGCGGACGAAGGTGCCCTCTCCGGGACGGATGTCAATCACGCCAAGCATCTCCAGGGTCCGGATGGCCTCTCGAACCGAGGCCCGGCTGACTTGAAATTGATCGGCAAGCTCACGTTCTGCCAGCAGTTTGTCCCCAGGCTTCAGCCGCCCATCCGTGATGAGTTGCTTGATCTGCTCCACGATCTCCTCGTAGAGGCGTTTGGTTTTAATCGGTGTAAAGTCCATGGGATCACTTCAAGAAGAATGTAGGGGGCGGAAAACACACTTTGAGAAAGTGTGACGAAAAAAAGTCTTTTTCATGTTGGTCTGACCACTAGACCCATTGTAACCTGCGCACAGGCTCTTTTCCAAAACACTACCGATCTATCGTCTACCACCCCCCCCTTAAGGAGGCTGCATGACCCCCTGGACTCAAGTCTATTCCCCCGTCATGGGGAATATCTTCCTCTCCGCACTGGTGGCCGCTTTGCCGGTCTTCGTGCTGCTGGGCTTCCTCGCCAAACATGTGAAGGCCCACTACTCGGCCCTCCTTGGCCTCGTCACCTGTTTACTGGTGGCCATCCTCATCTACAAGATGCCGGCCGGCATGGCTGGCATGGCCGCCGTGCATGGCGCACTCTTCGGCCTCCTGCCCATCGGCTGGATCGTGCTGAACGCGATCTTCATCTATGACATCACGGTGAAGTCCGGCGATTTCGAGGTCGTGAAGCACTCCATCGCCGGGTTGGCCGCCGATCGCCGCATCCAGGCCCTGCTCATCGCCTTCAGCTTCGGCGCCTTCATTGAGGGTGCAGCTGGCTTCGGCACGCCCGTGGCCATTTCGGCTGCCATGCTCATCGGCCTCGGCTTCCGTCCCCTGCAGGCCGCCGGTCTGGCGCTCATCGGCAACACGGCCCCCGTGGCCTATGGTGCCCTGGGCAGCCCCCTCATCGCCCTGGCGGGTGTGACGGGTCTCGACCTGAACCTCCTCAGCGCCGCTGCGGGCCGCATCCTGCCCATCTTCTCCCTCATTGTGCCGTTCTGGATCATCTGGACCATGGCTGGTCGCAAAGCCATGCTGGAAGTCTGGCCCGCTTGCCTGGTGGCCGGTGGCAGCTTCGCCATCACCCAGTTTCTCGTGAGCAATTTCCACGGCCCCTGGCTCGTGGATATCATCGGCGCCATCGTCTCCATGGTGGCCCTGGTGCTCTTCCTGAAGGTCTGGCAGCCCAAGACCCTCTGGCGTTATGAGCACGAGCGCGAAGACGCCCATGCCGTCAAGGTCGAGCAGACCACCGGCAAGATCGTTAAGGCTTGGATGCCCTGGGTGTTCCTGTCCCTCTTCGTGTTCGCCTGGGGCACCCCTCAGGTCAAGACCTTCCTGAACGGCGGCACCAAGACCGCGCCCAATTTCCTGAGCGGCTACACGGTCAAGAACTTCGAGATCCCCCTGCTCCACAAGAACGTCATCAAGGTTCCCCCTGTTGTGGCCAAGCCTTCCGCCGAAGCCGCTGTCTGGACCTTCAACTGGCTCTCCCTCACGGGCACCAGCCTGCTCCTGGCCGGCATTTGCAGTGGCCTGCTGGTGGGCTTCGGTCCCATGGAGTTGCTCAAGATCTTCGGCAAAACCGTCAATCGCGTGAAGATCTCCCTGCTCACCATCGCGGCCATGCTGGGCCTGGGCTTCGTGTCCAAGTCCGCAGGTCTGGACGCCACCATGGGTCTTGCCTTCGCCAGCACCGGCGCGCTCTTCCCCTTCTTCAGCGCCATGCTGGGCTGGTTGGGCGTGGCCCTCACCGGTAGTGACACCTCCGCCAACGTCCTCTTCGGCGGCCTCCAGAAGATCACCGCCCAGCAGTTGGGCCTGAACCCGATCCTCACCGCCGCTGCCAACACCACAGGCGGTGTCATGGGCAAGATGATCGACGCCCAGAGCCTCGTGGTGGCCTCCGTGGCCACCAATCAGCAGGGCGAGGAGGGCACCATCCTCCGCTACGTCTTCTTCCACAGCCTGGCCCTGGCCTCCTTGGTAGGCGTCGTGATCTTCCTCTACGCGAAGGTCCTGCCCGCTAACTGGATGCCCACCCAGCCTCCCGCGGCTCCCGCCGTGGTCGCGACCGTGCCAGCCCCTGCTGTGCCCGCTGCCCCTGCCCTGCCCGCTCCCGTTCCTGCCAAGAAGTAGCACAGGCGGATTCTCGACGAACGACCCGAGTCCCGCCAACACGCACCGCGTTGGCGGGACTTTTTTAACGCCCCCATCTTCCCGGGGGAAGGAGGAGGTTTCTCATGACCACAGCCACTGCCGCCAACTTAAGAGATGCCCTAGCCGCCATCGTCGGACCCGAGCGCGTGCTTGACCGGCCCGTCGACCTCATCGCTTTCGCCTCGGATGCGAGCTTCTACCGCCTCATCCCCAAAGCAGTGGTCTTCGCAGGCAGCATCGACGAAGTTCGAGGGCTGTTCCGACTCAGCCAGGAGCAGAAGGTCCCCATGACCTTCCGGGCGTCGGGCACCAGTCTCTCGGGCCAGTCCGTGTCTGACGGCATCCTGGTGGAAGTGGCCCGCAACTGGCGCGGCATCCAGGTGCTGGAGGGCGGCGCCAAGGTCAAGGTCCAGCCCGGTGTCCTGGGTGTCCATGTGAACCACGCCCTCAAATTCTTCAAGGCCAAGATGGGCCCTGATCCTGCCTCCATCAATACCTGCACCGTGGGCGGCATCCTCTCCAACAACTCCAGTGGCATGTGCTGCGGTGTGACTCAGAACGCCTATCACACGCTGGAGTCCCTGACCTTCCTGCTCCCCTCCGGCACCGTCATCGACACAGGGGCCCCGGGTGCCGATGAGCGCTTCCGCCAGATGGAACCGGCGCTGGCCGAAGGTCTGCTGAAGCTCAAGGCCGACCTGTTGGCCAACCCGGCCTTGGCCCAGCGCATCCGCTCCAAGTACAAGACCAAGAACACCACGGGCTACTCCCTCAACGCCTTCATGGACTTCGACAAACCCGTGGAGATCTTCCGCAACCTGCTGGTGGGCTCCGAGGGCACCCTGGCCTTCATCGCCGAGGCGGTATTGAAGACCGTGCCGGACCTGCCGGTGAAGGTCACGGCCTTCCTGCTCTTCCCCGACCTGCACGCGGCCTGTGCAGCCATTATCCCGCTGCGAGACGCGGGTGCCGCAGCCCTGGAGCTGCTGGACCGCGCTTCCCTGCGCTCCGTGGAGAATCAGCCCGGCACCCCCACCAACATCAAGACCATGCCCGAGGGTGCAGCCGCCCTGCTGGTGGAGTTCCATGGCCGGGACGAATCCGTCCGCGCCGACCTGGAGCGCACCGCCCTAAGCGTGGCTTCGGGCCTCCAGCTCATGGAGCCCGCCCGCTTCACCCACGACCCCGTGGAGCAGGCCCTCATGTGGAAGATCCGCTCGGGCACCTTCCCCTCCGTGGGTGCGGTGCGCAAGCGGGGGACCACGGTGCTCATCGAGGACGTGGCCTTCCCCATTGAGAGTCTGGCGGACGCCGCCGTGGACCTCACCAAGCTCTTCGCCAAGCACGGCTATGACGAGGCCATCATCTTCGGCCACGCCAAGGATGGCAATCTCCACTTCGTCATCACCCAGTCCTTCAACGACCAGGCCGCCGTGGACCGCTACGCGCGCCTCATCGATGACGTGGTGGAACTGGTGGTCAAGAAGTACGACGGCGCCCTCAAGGCCGAGCACGGCACGGGCCGCAACATGGCGCCCTTCGTGGAGGCCGAGTGGGGCCCCGAGGCCAAGGCCGTGATGGAGCAGTTAAAGGACTTGGTGGATCCCATGCGCCTGCTGAACCCGGGTGTCATCCTCAATGCCGATCCCAAGTGCCACCTGTCGGACCTCAAGCCCATGCCCGGCGTGGAAGAGGAAGTCGACAAGTGCATCGAGTGCGGCTACTGCGAGCCCAAGTGCCCCAGCCGCGAGCTGACGCTCACCCCCCGTCAGCGCATCGTCGTGCGCCGAGAGATCTCCCGCCTGACCGAAAACCGTGAGAACCCGGCCCTGCTGGCATCGCTTCAGGAGTCCTTCCAATACATGGCGGTGGACACCTGCGCCGCGGACGGCCTCTGCGCCACGGCCTGTCCCGTCAGCATCGACACCGGCCAGCTCACCAAGCGCTTCCGCCGCGCCAGCCACAGCCGCCGCGCGCAGAAGATCGCCCTCTCCGTGGCCCGGAATTACGGCAGCATCGAACCCGTCATGCGCGTGGCCCTGCGAGCCGGCCACCTGGTCCAAAACATCTTTGGCCCCAAGATCCTCACCGTCCTCACCAAAGCCGTGAAATCCATCGGCACGGGGCACGAGTGGAGCCCAGAAATGCCCAAGGCCGCCAAGGCCCCCCTGCCCATCACCAATAAGGAAGAAGCCCAGGCCATCTACTTCCCCGCCTGCATCTCCCGCATGATGGGCCACCTGCCGGGCGAGCCCACCGATCAGAGTCTGGTGGAGGTCCTGGTGAAGCTGGCCAAGCGCGCTGGCGTGCCGGTGCACATCCCCCTGGACGTCGAGGGCACCTGCTGTGGTGTGCCCTTCAGCTCCAAGGGCTTCGACGAGGCCCATCGTTTCATGATCAACCGGGCCATCGAGAAGTTCTGGGAGTGGAGCCAGCAGGGTCGGCTCTCCATCGTCATCGACACCAGCCCGTGCACCTACGGCGTGCTCAGCAGCCGCGGCTACCTCACGCCCGAGAACCAGGCCTGCTTCGACAAGCTGAAGATTGTCGACAGCACCACCTTTGCCAATGATGTACTGCTGCCCCGGCTCAAGGTCAGCCAGAAGGTAGGCTCGGTGGTCCTCCACCCGGTGTGCTCCGTCACCAAGATGAACCTGCTGCCCAAGCTCGAAGGTGTCGCCAATGCCTGCGCGGAAAACGTCGTGGTGCCTCGCGATGCGGGCTGCTGCGGCTTCGCCGGAGACCGGGGCTTCATGCTGCCAGAACTGACGGCTTCCGCCACCAAGCACGAGGCTCGCGAAGTGCAGAGCCAGTCCTTCGACGGCTATTTCTCCAGCAGCCGCACCTGCGAAGTGGGTCTGACCCGCTCAACGGGCCAGGTCTACCGCAGCTTCCTCTACCTTCTCGAAGCCTCCACCCGATAGGAGTCACGATATGAGCCACTCATTTGAGTCCTTTAAAACGAGGGCCGAGGCGGTCAGCGCCGAGGTCCACCGATTCGGGACACAAGAGGAGGCGACAGCCTTCCTCCTGAGCTTCCTTCAGGAGGAGGGTGTGTCCCCCCAGGAAGGTGCTGTCTGCGCGGCGGGCACCTTCCTGGACGGGCCCCGAAAAGATGACCTCAAGGTCAAGGTACCAGGCCTCAGCTTCGAGGTAAGCCAGGCCGCCTCGGCCAGTTCCAAGGTGGGCATTAGCCAGTTGGACTGGGGCATCGCTGCCACGGGCACCCTGGTCCAGGACGCCAGCGCCGTGGACAAGCGCCTGGTCTCCACCCTGCCTCCCATCCATGTGGCCCTGCTGGGCACGGACCGCATCCTGGCAGATATGAACTCGGTGCTGGAACACCTCCGCCCGCAGGAGCTCAACTACATCTCCTGCATCACCGGTCCAAGCCGGACCGCCGACATTGAGCGGGTGCTCACCATCGGCGTGCACGGCCCCGAGCGGCTCATCATCGTCGTCGTCGACGACCTCCAGCAGGTGATGGCATGACCACCCAGTTCAAGGATTCCATCGAGACCGCCCTCCACAATCCCAATCTCACCGGGGCCCTGGGTCGATTCTCTGAGGCCTACCGGGTCAGCCGTGCCAAGGCCTATGAGGGCATCGACTTCGAGACCGTCCGGGACGAGATCGTGGCCGCCAAGGCCGATGCCTCGTCCCGGTTCGAGGAACTGGCCCAGCAATTCAAACAGAATGCCGAGGCTCGCGGCGCCAAGGTCTTCCGCACCTCGGACCCCGAGCAGGTGAAGCAGTACATCCTTGATCTCGCCCGGGAGCAGGGCGTGCAGCGGGTGGTCAAGTCCAAGTCCATGGCCTCTGAGGAGATCCACCTGAACAAGGCCTTTGAGAAGGCCGGCATCGAGGTGGACGAGACCGACCTCGGCGAGTGGATCATCCAGTTGGCCCACCAGACCCCTTCGCACATGGTGATGCCCGCCATCCACATGACCAAGGAGGAGGTCGCCACGGTCTTCAGCCAGGAAGTGGAAGAGGGCCAGATGCCCGACATCCCCAAGCTGGTGAAGTTCGCCCGCGCCAAGCTGCGCCCCAAGTTCCTCCAGGCCGACATGGGCATCACTGGCGCCAACATCGCCGTGGCCGAGTCCGGCACCCTGGTGATCGTCACCAATGAAGGCAATGCCCGGCTGGTCTCCACCCTGCCCAGGATCCACGTGGCCATCGTGGGCATCGAGAAGCTGGTGGCCCAGGTCAAGGACATCACACCCATCCTCACGGCCCTGCCCCGTAGCGCCACCGGGCAGCTGCTCACCAGCTACGTCTCCATGATCTCCGGGCAGGTCCCCAACACCGATGGCTCCCCCAAGCAGCTCCACATCATCCTCATGGACAACCACCGCTCGGACATGGCCAAGGATCCGATGTTCAAGGAGGCGCTGCAGTGCATCCGCTGCGCCACCTGCCTGAACGTCTGCCCGGTGTTCCGCCTGGTGGGCGGCCACGTCTTCGGCAAGACCTACACCGGCGGCATCGGCACCATCCTCACGGCCTGGTTCGACGAGCTGAAGAAGGCCGATGATATCCAGGGGCTCTGCATCCAATGCGGCACCTGCGTGCCCATGTGCCCCGGCAAGATCGACATTCCCAAACTCATCCTCGAGCTGCGCCGCCGGATCGTGGTGGAAAAGGGCCAGTCCATGGGCATGAAGGCCATCTATGCGGTGGTCAACAATCGGCGCCTCTTCCACTCCATGCTGCGGGTGGCCGCCGTCACGCAAAAGCCCTTCAAGCAGGGTCGTTTCATCCGCCACCTGCCCCTCTTCCTGTCAGACATGACTGAGTTCCGCAGCCTGCCTGCCGTGGCCCCCCGGCCCCTGCGCGACACCATCAAGGAGATCGAGCAGCCGAAGAGCCCCGAAAAGGTGG
The DNA here is from genome assembly GCA_903913215.1 of uncultured Holophagaceae bacterium. Taxonomy (GTDB): domain Bacteria; phylum Acidobacteriota; class Holophagae; order Holophagales; family Holophagaceae; genus Geothrix. Next base: position 91,973 of record CAIWKE010000002.1, on the reverse strand, counting down.
CCTTCTATGCCGGCTGCCTCATCGACTTCTGCTACCCGGAAATGGGCGAATCCCTGGTGAAGATCCTCAACAAGGCTGGCATCGAGGTGATCTTCCCCGACGAGCAGACCTGCTGCGGCGCCCCGGCCCGCTACAACGGCGCCTACGAGGTGGCCGGCCAGAATGCCCGGGACAACCTCAAGGCCCTGCTGGCCACGGACGTGAAGCATGTGGTCTCCGCCTGCCCCACCTGCACCGTGGCCCTGAAGCACGACTTCATCGAGACCTTCAAGAGCCTCGGTGAATCCGATGCCATGGCCCAGGCCGAGGAGCTCTCCGCCAAGGCCATCGACTTCGCCACCCTGGTGAAGAAGCTGGTGGACGAGGGCCGCCTCACCCTGAAGGAGGGCGAGACCCTGGAGAAGATCACCTACCACGACTCCTGCCACCTGAAGCGGACCCTGAAGGCCTCCCAGCCGCCCCGGGACCTGCTCCAGCAGGCTGGCCATGAGCTCAGCGAGATGTACGAGTGTGATACCTGCTGCGGCATGGCCGGATCTTACTCCCTCAAGCTCCCGGAGATCTCCGCCCCCATCCTTGAGCGCAAGCTGAAGTTCATCAAGGAAACTGGTGCCACCAAGGTGGTCATGGACTGCCCCGGCTGCGTCATGCAGATCCGCGGCGGCCTGGACAAGGAGGGCTCCCCCATCCACGCCGAGCACACCGTCGAGACCCTGGCCAACCGGTTCAAGTAGAGCCCGGGTACAGGCCCAAAAGGAAATGGTTCACCACCAAAGCACCAAGACACCAAGAAAGCAGTCAGTTCTTGGCGTCTAGGTGCCTTGGTGGTGATCAGTTGTCTTTAATCCAACCCTGTAGCTACAGCAATGGCCTTGACCTGCGGGGCCCCCAGGGGCAGCCTTCAGGGTGATCCTTCCGGTTCAGCAGCACCTGCCAGGAGACGCGACGTGAAAAAGGTTTACTTCTATGGCACCTGTCTGGTGGATCTCTTCTTCCCGGATGCAGGCATGGCGGGTATCCAGCTGCTCCGGCAGGCGGGCCTGGAGGTGGTTTTTCCGGAGGGGCAGACCTGTTGCGGTCAGCCCGCCTACAACTGCGGCTACTGGGAGGAGGCACGGGCCGTGGCTCGTGCCCAGGTGGCCCTCTTCCCCGATGACCTGCCTGTGATCCTGCCCTCGGGCAGCTGCGCCGGCATGATGAAGGTGCACTACCCCGAGCTCTTCCATGGTGAGCCCGATGAGTCACAGGTGCGGGCCTTCAGCGGCCGGGTCTATGAGCTGACCCAGTTCCTGGTGGACGTCCTGCACGTGCAGCTCAAGGACCTGGGCGCCCCCGTGAAGGTCACCTGGCATAGCTCCTGTCATGCGCTGCGGGACCTGGGACTCAAAGTCGAACCACAATCCCTGCTGGGTCAGCTGGAGAACGTGGAGGTGGCGCCTCTGGCCCGGGAATACGAGTGCTGCGGCTTCGGCGGAACCTTCTCTGTGCGCCAACCGGAGATCTCGGGGGCCATGGTCTGCGACAAGTCTGCGGATGCCGAGGCCACCGGCGCCTCCGTGCTGCTTTCGACCGACGGCGGCTGCCTCCTCAACGTGAACGGCGCCCTGGAAGCCAAGCAGAGCCAACTGCGGGTCCAGCACATCGCCGAGTTCCTGTGGGAGCGCACCCATGCACGCTGATACGGACATCCTGTTCCGCGACTCTGCCTCCAAGGCCCTCCTCGATCCCCAGCTCCGGGCCAACTTCCGCCGGGCCATGGATGGCCTCATGGCCAAGCGCAAAGCCCAGTTCCCAGATCCCCAGGATCTCCAGGAACTGCGTGAGCTCAGCACCGCCATCCGCTCCCGCAGCCTCCTGAACCTGCCGACCCTGCTGGAGCAGCTGGAGACCAACCTCACCAGGAATGGCATCCAGGTCCACTGGGCCGAGACCTGCGATGAGGCCAACCAGCTCATCTTGGGCCTCCTCCAGGCCCGGGGTGCCAAGACCCTGGTCAAGGGCAAGAGCATGGTCTCCGAGGAGATGCACCTCAACGCGTTCCTGGAAGCTCACGGCATCGAGGCCCTGGAATCTGACCTGGGTGAATACATCATCCAGCTCGATGACGAGACGCCGAGCCACATCATCATGCCGGCCATCCACAAGAACAAGGACCAGATCGCCCGGCAGTTCAGCCAGAAGATCAAGGACGCCAAATATACCGAGGACGTGGACGAACTCACCGCCATGGCCCGCAAGGTGCTGCGCCAGAAGTTCCTGGACGCGGATGCAGGGATCTCCGGCGTGAACTTCGCCGTGGCGGAGACCGGAACCCTCTGCCTGGTGGAAAACGAAGGGAACGGCCGCATGAGCACCCACGTGCCGCCCCTCCACATCGCCGTCATGGGCCTGGAGAAGGTGGTGGCCAACCTGGAGGAGGTGGCACCGCTCTATGCCATCCTCACGCGTTCCGCCACGGGTCAGGCTGTCAGCACCTACTTCAACCTCATCACAGGCCCCCGGGGCGAAGGGGAGCTGGATGGCCCCCAGGAAGTGCATCTGGTCATCCTCGACAACGGGCGCTCCCGCATCTATGCCGATCCTCAGCTCCAGGCCACCCTGCGCTGCATCCGCTGCGGTGCCTGCATGAACCACTGCCCCGTCTACACCCGGGTGGGCGGCCACGCCTATGAGGCCGTCTATCCGGGCCCCATCGGGAAGATTCTCACCCCCCAGATGGAGGGCGTCGGCGTCCGCCACGACCTGCTCCACGGCTCCAGCCTCTGCGGCGCCTGCTCGGAGGTCTGCCCCGTGCAGATCCCCATCCCCGACATCATCGTGCGCCTGCGCCGTGAGGCTACCCACACGGATGCCACCTCCTCGGTGATGGGCAAGGGCAGCGGGCGGACCAACACCGAGGATTGGGCGTGGCGGATTTGGGCTGGCGTGTTGAAACGCCCCGCGCTCTACCGCCTGGCCACTTGGTTCGCCACCCGCTTCGGCCGGGCCCTGCCCGGCAGTGCGCCGCTCCTAAAACATTGGACCGCCCACCGCACCAAGCCCGTGCCCGCCAAACGCTCCCTGAGCGAGCGCATGCGCGCCGAAGGAGGCCCCCATGTCTAGCCGATCGGCCATCCTCGAACGCCTCCGCGCCACCGCGGGCGGCGGTCCCCTGCCCACCCTGAATCCCGCTGTCATGGAGCGCCGCCATTGGTCCGCCCCCGAGCGGGTGGTGCGCCTGCGCAAGGGCATGGAGGCGGTCCACACCGAGTTCCTCGAGGCCAAGCCCGCCACCTGGCCCGACGTGGTCCGGACCTTCTGTGAGAGCGAGGGCCTGAAGAACCTCCTGCTGGGCCCCACAAGCGAAGCGGGCGGGGCCCTTGCCGCCACCTGGGCCCCCGGCGGCACGCAGTTGGTGGCCTACGACCGGCCCGTGGAGGCCTTCAAGACCGAGCTCTTCACCAGCATCGAGGCTGGCTTCACGGGCACCGTGGGCGGCATCGCCGAGACCGGCGGGCTCCTGCTCATGCCCGGCCCCCAGGAACCGCGCCTGCTCTCCCTGGTACCCCCCATCCACCTTGCCCTGCTGCGCGCTGCCACCATCCAGGACTCTTTCTGGTCCGCCGTGCAGGCACTGGGCTGGACCCGCAGCCTGCCTCCCAATGCCCTCATGATCTCCGGCCCCAGCAAGACCGCCGACATCGAGCAGACCCTGGCCTACGGCGTTCACGGCCCGAAGCGCCTGGTCGTGGTGCTCGTGGACGATCTCACGTAGACGCAAGCCCACCCCCGCGGTAGACTGATTTTTCGTGGCTGGGTAGCTCAGCTGGTTAGAGCAGCGGTCTCATAATCCGCAGGTCGGCGGTTCGAGTCCGCCTCCAGCCACCACCTCCAAAGCCCCGTCACCACTAGGTTTCGGGGCTTTTCACTTGCCCAGAATCAAGGGGCAATGAGTGGCGATGATGGGCGTGTAAGTGTTGAAGAATGCCGATGATTTTCGTGTCCGGTGCTCAAATGGTGCCATGCCAATATTCATGGAGATCCGCATCACCATTAAGTTTGAAGAGTCCCACATCCACCTTAGCTAAGCGGTTTCACCTCGGGACTCGAACCACTATCCAGACCTCACTTCCTTCACCACTCGCGGATTTCAGCGCCCGCACAGACTCAGCAACGGAATAGTGCTTCGTTTGGAAGGAGTCGAGGTCTACGAACATCACCCCTTCTGTCTCAGTTTGTGGCAACAGGTTTGACAAGGCAGCAAATTTAGCCACGTTCTCTTTGGTCACACCTTCGACTTTCGCGGGGATGTCAGGAATTGAAAATCCTTTGTCCGTTAAGAGCGCCTGTGAAGTGACTCCGATTAGTGAGGTGATAGCGGTCATCGCAGCACCGGAAGGTTTGGCGATGTCTCTTTCCCAATGCGAGATGAGGCGTTGATTGGAACCAAGTGATTCCGCTAGCTGACCTTGACTCAATCCCCATGCAATCCGGATGCGCCTAAGACGTTCTCCAAAGGTTTTGGGGCTTGTCTTTGCCGTTTTCGTCCCGTAGGCATCACGACGAGTCATGGATACCTCTGGATCGTAAAACGCAATATGTCTATTCTGGCGGTATCACCCCGTCCCCCTTTGCAGAGGGGCGGAAAAATACGGCGAACGCCATAGATTTAAATTAGCAGAATTTCCAATCCTCAATTTGTCGGATGTTCGGAGTAGATTCATGGGGATACTTCCTGCTTCAATTCGATATAAGCTAATTAAGACAGCCAACAGAATTTAAATTATATTTTGTCTTTTGACCTGTATTCTTCTGATTTTACGATAAGAAGAATAGTTCATACGGGAGAAGGGGAATGAGTCTGGGTTACATGAACACACCTGCTAAGAAAATTGGGGCAGTCTTGATTGGGATGTTTGTTATAGTAATTCCATCAAGCTATTTAATGTATAATAATCATCTAAATAAAATAGCTAAAATTCAGAAGGAACAGGAACGATTACATCAAGAACAGGAAAAGGCAAGACTGTTGGCTGAGCATGAGAAGAGGCACACTATTATTCAAAATGTCATTAAGGATATGATGAATGTTTGTGACTTTAGTGGACATAATGTATTGACCGGCGATGAACGAAAAGAATTTGAAGCATGTGGCGACGATCTGGAAAAGGCACGTAAATTAATAAAAGAGGCTGTTCATTTAAGAATTGCTTATTGGGGGTATCAACGTCGAGATGTGGATGATCGTGGAAAACGATTATTGGATTATCGAAAAAGAAACATTGCATCCTATGACTGGACTCAAGATAATGAATCCACCTTTCGTGGTGTCGCCAAGAAAATCTATGAAGAAATGGAAGAATATGACAATCAAAGAAAACGATGGATTCAAACGCAAAAGGAAATTGATGGCTTTGTGATTGATTCTGAACTATTGATTAATAATAAATAAAATAATATGCCATTACATGCAATCATCAACAACACGTAAAGGTATTAAAAATGAAAATATCAACAAAGGTCATCCTGGGAATACTCGCAGCAATAGCAGCTATTGTCCTATGGCGAATGTATGTCGCAGCAACTGCGGAAGAAAGATCACGAAAAGAATTTGTAGAATCATTTAAATAAGAATAAATTATAATGAACATTTCTAAATTATATAAATCGATGCTAATCATGGTTGTTCTATTTTTTAACATCACTATTGCAAAAGGAGATGATCTAATTTCAAAAGCTAAACATGGTGATCCTGAAGCGATGACCATTGTTGGTGCTAGATACATGGCTGGTAGTAACGGGTTAAAGCAAAACCTTTCTACCGCTGTAATGTGGTTTAAAAAGGCATCTGCATTAAATAACAAGAATGCTCAATTTCTTCTCGGAGTCTGTTTTGAAACTGGAATGGGGACCACCAAGAACTTAACTGAAGCAGCAAATTTATACAGGAAGTCAGCAGAGCAAGGCTATGTGGTCAGCCAGGCAAGACTAGGGTGCTGCTATTTATTTGGAAACGGCGTTTTCAAAGACCCTATTGAAGCTCACGCATGGCTAAGTATAGCAGTAGAGGGAAACATTAAAGATGGACGTATCGGGGATATTCTTGAGAATCTCGAAAAAAATCTAGCAGAGGAAGAACTTCAAAAGGCCCTAGATAGAAAAAATAAAATTAAAGTTGAAATTAATGATAAATCTAAACTATAATACAAAAAATATAAAACATAATATAAAAATTATTAAAGGATAAAAATATGTCGTACATAAAAACGATATTCTCTATGTTTTTTATATGCAGTTCTTTTGCTTATGGTCACGACTGGCAACATGTTCAAGAAATTGTTACCAAGAATAATTCACAAATTATGAATGTCGAAGGTATAGTATTGTTCTATAGTCCAGATACGATTCAAAGGTCCGGTGACAAAATTAATTTATGGATAAAATACATTACATTGAAAGAAATGAAAAGATATCTTGTTAAATCAAAATCAGAATCAAAAAAAGAAGAAGCAAGATTCATGGATTTATTCAAAAAAAGAATGCCAATTGTTAACTCATCAAAACGATTGTCGATGGAAAAGGATGAAGATGAACGCCAAAAAATTGCAATCGGAATGATATATAGTGAAGTTGTTGCAAATAATATAAAATCAATAGAATCAACAGAATCTTATGTTGAAATTAACTGTATCAAGGGAACTTTTACACCCTTGAGTGTAAGCCTTATAGCTGCTAATGGTAATAAAAAGACGATACAAATGCCAGATAGTATAGTTGATCGAATTTATTCTGCGAGTATATTTCGCAAGCTAATATGTAATTAAATTTGTATTCATATAGTATTATTAATATATATATAATTTCTCTATTTTTTTCCGTGCGGTATAATATTACATGGAGGAATTATGTGTAACAAAACACAAATGCCAGCTAATGATATTAACATTGATGTTGAAAATTTTTATAACGATGTTGATTTGATTTTATGTGAAAAAATTAGATGCAAGCATATAAATACAATACTTGAATTGAAAGAACATATCGAACCAAGAGTATTTAAATCTTTAAATATATTTTTTCACCCGGATAATGACACTTCATGCATTAAAATCGAAAACGATTTATATTCAATATATTTAATGGATAAATTAACATCTGAATGGGTCATATTCAGCGACAGATCAAACCTAGAGGTTGTCTTGCATCCTCAGTGGACTTATGCAGACCTTGTCGGTGGAATTGCTTTGCTCAAGTATGGCGCGAAAGCGGCGATTTGGAATATGGAAGTTATGAGCCAAAGAACGTCAGATGAACTAGGGCACGATAGGCTTGGATTCAAGGTAAAGGAGGTGAGATTGCGAGATCCCCAAAAAATGTATATATGATAAATAATGGTTTTCCTGAAATGACCAACATTGAGTTGGTCATTTTTTTGTTGACGCTTGGGATACTTGATCTATGATTTCATCGTCCAGTTGGAGAGATTCGTATGGGACTATTTAAGAAAAAACAAACTGATCAGAATAACCATGCTGATCGAGATCTATTCAACCAAGCTGGTATTGATACCAGCAAAACACTCGGAGATTTAGACATGGCAAAGAAGGATCTTTCTACAATCATCAAGCATCATGAAGGTAAAGGAGCTGGTTCATACTACTACGTCAAGGAATCCACCAAGGAACATTCAGACGCAAGAATCAATGCAAAGGAACTTGGACAGATCAAAAATACTTTTGCCTCACTTGAGAGCAAGAAGAAGGCATACAAAATTGAAGAAGCTCTTCTATCTCCCTTCTGCCCCTGGTCGGAAAAGACCGCCCTTCTTAATCAACTCGAAGAAGCTGGCGTAACCAATGAAGAAGCTTTCCATTTCATGGTTAGTCAGGTTTCAGGGAGTAAAGGGCCAATCAAGAAGAGTGATCCTGAGAAACTGGCTTCGATCTTGGTGGGCCTCGCACCGTTTCTCCCCCCTGCTGCATTGGCCGAAAAGCTCGAAGGAATGTTGAAGGAACATAAGACCACAGCAATTGCTTTGGCGGCAAAAATGGAATCGACTAATGAAAGAGACAGCAATGGTTGGATCTTTACGACCTCTAAAGAGGAGCGTGAAAGAAAGGCCAAGAAGTAAAAATAGAGAGTCAACGATCAAGAGCCGGATTTCTTTGTCCGGCTCTTTTTTTGTGCCTCAATAAAGACAAATGAGTTGTCTACAATTCATTTGCATATGTCTAGTGCAAAAACTAACATTAAAATGTTATAATAAGTATAGAATAATAATTTATATTATCAATTCAATTAATGGGAGTATCAAATGATTCCAAACCTCGCAGGTGTAATTGTAACCGTATTACTAAGGTGGATACTTGAGAAGGATGACAAGAAGAAATAACGTAACAATTAATAAGGAGAGATATCCAATGACAGGTAAGACCCGAATCCACTGCGCCCCCCTTCCCTGCCCTTGGCAGTTCAACCGTCCCTATGGTGCGTTCTGGCTCCATGGAGCTGGCATCCCAGGGGTTGATCTGCCTTGGATAGGTAACTGTGGGACTCATCGTCCCTGTCACCAGTGTCACCAGTTGATTTGTAGTGACTGAAGAATTGAATATTATATACTTCGGAGCGGGTAGCAATCTAGTGACACTAGAGACAAGGAAGGCCATCACCAGGTTCACGACTTGATGATGGCCTTCCTTGGACTTGCTGTCCGGTTTATTCGATATCATAGTCTTCAGAAAGGTGTAACACATTGAGTTGATTATCATCATTTAAATTCAAGGGCTTAATGTATGCATAAAACCGCCGATGTAATCCATCACCCTTATGTCTGAGTTGTTTCCTTTCCCAACCAAAACCAAGCAAGATCTTGGCCACTCTATTCTCATGCGAGTGATTCCATTCTGAAGCCTTAAGTTGAATTGCCTTTTCAAGTATTTCAGATATCTCGACTTTCAATTTATTGCCTGAGTAGATATAGTCCCAAATAATCTTTTCCCATACATCTGTCATCATTCGTGTTTTTTGTTCGGGACTAAAGATTTGACATTGCTCTTCCCTATCAGGCCACCAGCGTTCACCTTGTTGAAGTAGATACAATGCCTCAGCCAGCAATTGATCTGCATCCCGTTTTAAACCTTCAAGATCAATACAGTTTGTCTTGATTGGCCAGAAGCGCCTGTTGCCTGTAATATCCTTTAAATAGTGTTGTGCATTTGTGGTTCCTATGAATACACATTGCCTGGGAAATTTTAAAGCCCTACGTCCATAGGACGGCCTATATGTATCAATCTGACTCGTGATGTATGCCTTTAGGTCAGATGGGTCATGTTTGAATAACTTATCTATTTCAGGCACTTCAATGAGCCACCCACCACGGATAATCTGATATGCGTCCGTTTTGCCAATTGGTATATCTGAGTCAATGAAGTATTCACTTTTTCTTGCCAAGGCTCTAATGCTCTGACTTTTGCATGTAGATTGTAAACCTTCAAGTATAACGCAATGGTCAACTTTGCATCCAGGCTCTTCAACTCTGACTACCATGGATATCATAAGGTATCGACCTACCAGTTGTGCATACTTCGTATCCTCACAACCATAGTATATATTCATCATCTTATTAACCCTATCTATTCTATCCCATTCAACAGATCTAAGCATTTTGCGAATAGGATGAAATGAATTTGCTTTTGATACAAGGTCAATCGCCATATTAACAATATTTGGAGCATATGTAACATCGTATTTCGATTCTATCCATCCAATTATTCCTATTGTATCGTCATCAGACCAGGCGACACCATTGACAAAATCGGGTGAGTCGAGATAACAATCATGCCAAGGTGGTTCTTTAAGTATAACAGCACTACTAATTAATTCATTAAATCCAATAACACCATGTAGATCTTCATGATTGGCAATAATTTTCATTAAATTATCACCAGTCTTCTTGATTGATTTTGGACTACCATCGTTATAATATTTCCAATTTAGTATTGAATCGATAATTATACTTGTTTTTTTATTATTCTTATTTTTATTATTGGATCCTGTTGTGTGAATGACATTATCTAAAGCGTGTTCTAACTCATGCTCAGACCACAGGGGCTTAGCGCACTTCACATTCCATAAGATCAAACATCGCATAGCTTCATCGCGGTTAAGTTTGAAACCGCTGATAAATTTCCTAGCAACCTTCGTTAATACGGCACTTCCATTGCTCCCTTCAATTGAATCCTCACTACTGTTGATGTATTCAAGAACCTCCGGATCAATTTCATCACTCGATGAGTTCCCAATATTTCTCGTTCGGTCAGATGGTGAATTTTCATCAAACCATCTTCGGTCAAAGATAGGCAATTCACTAATTGGACCCCACTCCCCAATCTCCTCGTATACGCCACCTTTGGGATGAACGGACCCAGGTGCAACAACTTGACCACCATCCCCACGGATATCGATTTTAATATTATTAATATTTACACCATTCGGTATTGGTGTGCCTGGATGTCTGTAATATGAGTGTAGTTTACCACTACCTGTTTTCGTCATCATTGATGTTTTAGGAAGATTTGTATTAACGTAATCAATTGCTTCTTGACTGTCCTGGTCAACACATATCAATCCATAGTATTCTCCCGTCACAATTCCCATATTTGTATTTTTTCCATAAAACCATTTTTTATATTCTTCGATTGTTGGTTTTTGAGTTTGGTAAATTTTCCAAGGTATCGATGGCTTTTTTTCTTTGTAAGCTACAGGTATTACTACCACTCCAATTTTCAAATACCTTAATGCTCTTTCATACATGTTTTCTTTGCTGATCATAAATTCCCCATTATCCGACGCAAAATAGACCGAAGGCCATGTCATATATTAATATTTAATTTTTTGTCTAAATTTTTCTATTTTGTTTACAGTGTGTTTTATAAATTATTTATATTTATAACCAAACCCTGCCTTTAATTTTGCATTTTTAACAATGTCTACAATTGTTTTTTTATTTAAAATATATTCACAACACTCATTCCATATGTATCTGTGACATTTTTTGCTAATTTTATAAAATGGCATTCCTTCTTGTTTTAAACTAGCCAACTTTTTTCCGTCCAAATTTATTTTGAAATGAGTCTTGAAGAGAAATTTTAAATCATTCGCATCTATTAGATCGATCATACATTGACCTTTTCTGTTCTGTATGATGAAACAACCATTCGATCTAGGTCTTCATGGAGAATGAAGGCCAACTTCTTACCATATATAATAACTGGTATGTGTTGTTGAAGGATTATCCATCTCAATTGACGATACGAAATTCCAAGTATTTTACACACATCACTAGGCTCATACCTAATGCTTGGTGAAACACCTGTTTTAGATAGCAAGGATTCCAAGTCCATGCATTCATCCTTTCTTATTGAGTCGTAAATATTCAAATTTTTACGACTCTAAGTATGGTTGATCTATTAAAGGCATGGACTGAAGCTAAATGAATTCTCTAAATACATGACGAATATTTCGCATAGAAATGCCGCCTGTGTCATTTATACTAGCATGGTCGGAAATGTCATACAAAACAAATTAGACACTCCGAAATACAATGTGGTGTTTGTGTGAATTTTAAATTATCTAATGAATTTTGCAACCATATTATGAATAAAATGAATCCAATCGCGACGATTCACAATAGACGAATGATTGTTTATCCTGGAAACGTTATCATCGTTTAACCGTATTTCACATAATAGAGCATGATATGACAACGAGAAATGGTCTAGTCAAAAATGGCCGCGTGTATTATTGCCACTTTAAGCACAACGGTAAAACAATTAATAAATCAACAGGGTGTGAAAACTACCAAAATGCACAAAAATGGTTAAAAGTATTTAGAGACACACTTGCTCTGACGGAATTAAATATAGGTCCATCACCAACTGTCGAGATTCTATTTCATAAATGGCTTGAATCGCATATAAAAACGTCAACAGTTTCCCATATATCAAGAGTAAAGGGAGACTTTGTGCTTCATATATTGCCACATATTGATTACTTATACTCAGATCAAGTCAATTCATCACATATTACATTAATAGAAAATATGTATCTTAATACTATTGGACCAAACAATAAATTTAGAACAATTTCTGGCGCAAATGCATTACTTAGACACCTTCGCCTTGTATTTAGATGGGGTGTTCATCAAAGGCTAATCCGTGAAATGCCTTTCAAAATCAAATTGCATCCAGTCCAACGAAAACCAAAAACCTTTCTGCCGAAAGACAAAATCGAACCATTCTTACAACACATCGACTCACACACACGCAATATCCATGTTCGGGTTGCTGTCCGGATGATGGTCTATCTGGGCTTGCGAGAATCTGAGGCGTTAGGACTTCGCTGGGAATGGTTCTCAGACGACCTCCACACCTACACACCAGGGAAAACCAAAGGAAAGGAAGCTGTCCCCCTGCCCGTTCCTGATATCGTGGTCGAAATTCTTAGCCCCCTACCCCGCACATCCGATTGGGTATTGCCAGCCGAGGATGGAATGCCACACAGAGCGCAGTTCACTAAGAAGGCCATCACAGCAAGCGGGAAGGCTATCGGCCTACCCAAGCTCACCCCACACCGTTTGAGAGGCACCTGTGCCACCCTGCTCTCAAAAAATGGGGTTTCGACCGTCATCATTCAGAGGATGCTACGTCATAAGAACATCCAGACCACGCTAGGCTATGTGGAGACAGACCTGAACGACTTCAGGGAAGCTCAAAATTCATTGCTATAGATTACGCAATTATTCAATATTCAATTTTAATATAAGGGGTATTTAGATGAACCCTATCAAATATTGTTCAATGTTTATTATTCCATGTTTAGCAATGGCAGCTCCATTTGTTAAACCTTCTTTTAATAGAGGCGATTTCTACAGAACCTTCGAACCAAAAAACGCAAAACATGAAGTTGAAAATTTAGAAAAAATATTATCTAATGTAAAAATCGAGTCAATCTTCGCCTATTGTGACAATAAGATAAAGGAACCCGGAGGAAGCATAGAATTAACTAATATTTGCGCAAAAATAGCTATTGAAACAAATGATTCAGATTGCCATTTCATTGAGAATTTTTTCAACGATAAACGTTATGACGCATACTTAAAAGAAGCAATTGATGTTCAACGATCATCAATTGCTATAATGGGTAGACCAATTAATGTCATCTACAGTAAAGAAGAAATTATTTACAAACTAGATCTAATTTATTGCACCATTTACAAATGGTGTAAGGAACATCCGAAATCATCAAAATATCTTTTGAACCATCCAGCAACCGAAGACGGCACACATTCTGGTCTGTTCTGGTGGGTGGTAGAAACCAAGTCGATTCAGTATTCAACAAAACATCCACTCTACCCGGACTCAGTGCTCAAATAGTGCCACGAGGAAGGCGGTTTGCTTCTAAGTATAACAAATAAATAATTTATACATTAGACCCGAATTCTCATAATCCGCAGGTCGGCGGTTCGAGTCCGCCTCCAGCCACCAACGAAACGGGGCCCATCGGGCCCCTTTTCGTTGGTGGATTGGAGGAGGCGGACTCGAACCGCCGAGAAGCAGTGGCGGCCAGGTAGCTTGCAGCGAGCAAGGCCCCAGTGGGGCCTGCGCAGCGCCCGCAAGCGTGGCCAGCCACGCGCCGGTTCGAGTCCGCCGCTGGTTGCTGCCGACCAGCCCCGACCTAGCCCGTCGATTCAGCCGACCCCGGAGTTACAACCGCAAGACTCGCGCGTATTTGGTCCCACTCTGTAAAAATCAGGAGGCGGTGAACCATGAGGCATTCCCCGATTTCCTTGCCACTGATGGTGGGAGCGCTCCTGGCCATGGGCTGCGTGCGAATCCCGGAAAACATCAAGCCGGTCGGCTCCTTTGAAAGTGACAGATATCTGGGCAATTGGTACGAGATCGCCAGGCTGGATCATTCCTTCGAACGGGGCCTGACCAATGTCACCGCCACCTACAGCCTGCGGGAGGGAGGTGGCCTCAAGGTCGTAAACCAAGGTTGGTCAGCCGAGAAGGGGATCTGGAAGACTGCCACGGGGAAGGCCTTCTTCGTCGAAGACGCTCACCAGGGCTATTTGAAAGTCTCGTTCTTCGGCCCATTCTATGGCAGCTACATCGTGTTCGAGTTGGATCAGGAGGGCTACCAATACGCCCTGGTGGCCGGCCCGGACAAGTCCTACCTGTGGCTCCTGTCCCGGTCCCCAAAGATGAATTCAGCTAAGCAGGAAGAACTGATCAACAAGGCGAAGGGCTTTGGCTTCGACACCCAGAAGTTGGTGTTTGTGGACCATGGGTGATCAGCTGTGATGGACATCTGCTCCAGACCAAACTCTCCTCGCAGGCCGTCTGGCCGATAAGGTGTCAAGCAGGCCCAGGGAGTCTTAATGCCGATCACCTACGAGATTGATGCAGAGGCGGGGATCATCTTCGAGCGGTGGTGCGGGGAGATCCTGCCCCCGGACATGGGCGAGCACTGGGTCAAGCTGTCCATGGACACGCGGCAAAGTGGGATCTATCGGGCCCTCGTGGATGTGAGCGAGGCGACGCCCTTGTTCACGGGGGCTGAGTTTTGGAAACAAGTGGATGACAACTTCCGCGAGAAAATGGATCAACATCATCGAATGGTGGCTGTCCTGGTCAACGACGAGGCCCACGAGAAAGTCGCCCGGATGTGGGTCGCCATTTCTGCCAAGACCGTCACCACACGTATTTTCTACAGCCGCGATCAGGCCATGGAGTGGCTCAAGGCCGGCTCGGTGCAGCAACCCTGACGCATCGAAGGGGTTAGTTTTTCAGCCTATTTAGCGTCGTTACCTGCGTGGCTTCCGCCAGCCCGGGCAGCCAGGCCCTTTAGGCCTTGTCTAGACGTGGTAATATTTGCCCATATAAATCAAACCCTGCAGTGACGCACCTCAGCCTTGATTCCACTTCTGAATCGGAGGCCCCATGAATCCCTGGCTTGAGATCCCTCTGGCTGACTACGAAGGGCGCATGGCCCTGCCCTCAGTGGCCCAGGCACCGTTCCTGGCGGATGTGCTGGTTTCAACGGTGCGCAGCCTGGCGCCAAGTTCCGTGGCTGTCCTGGGCTGTGCGGGCGGGAACGGGTTCGAGGCCCTGCCACCGGATCGGATCCAGCGTCTGGTGGGGGTGGATATCAACCCCGCCTACGTGGCCGCTGCTCGGAGCCGACACCAGGGGCGCTTCATAAATCTGGAACCCTTGGCAACAATTTCCAAACTGACCCACCTCATGGCGCTCATCCCGCCCGACCACTTCCTGGAACAGGCCACCTCCCTGGGCTTCCAAGCCCGGGTCAGCCGCACACTCACCCTCAACACGGGGAAGTCGTTTCACAAGTCCCTGCTGCAATCCCAGCCATAGGCCCAAGCTTCGTGGCTCGGCAAGAAATCCCCGGATCATCCGCTAGCGGGCTCGGTCAGACTACCTTACGCGTCCTTACTCTGCGGGAATTCCCGCCTACCCGACCTGGGACGCCCCCTCCGACCCTGGGCCGGGTTGTTTCAGGAGTTCCCGGCAATGCCCTTGATTGGCCGAACACTATTCTTCCTCCTACTGGCTTGTGGCTCCACGTTTCTTGGGGCCCAGTCCGCGCAGCCCACGATCCAAGCCCAGAGACAGGCCCTGCCAGGGCTCCAGGGCCCTGCGCGCCTCGCGGCCTTACTGAAACTGGCCAACAGCCTCGAAGCCAAGGCACCCCAGGAAGCCCTGACCTATACCGATGAAGGCATTGCCCTGGCCCGAAGTCTGGGGGATCGAGAACGAGAAGCAGCCTTCCTCTCCACGACTGCCTACTGCTGCAGCCAGACCGGGGACTTTTCGCGTTCCATCGATTTTGGCCGGAGGGCCCTCGCCCTGGGTACAGAGATCGGCAACCAGGACCGGATTGCCAAGGCCCACAATGCGCTGGGCATCACCTACACCTTTGTCGGGGCCTACAGCCAGGCCCTTGAAGAGAGCGTGGAAGCCCTGCGCATCCGGGAGGAACTTGGGGAGGTGCAGGCCATTGCTCAGTCGCTGAACCTCATCGGCGTGGTCTATCACCACAGCGGGCAGTATGAGAAGGCCATCGATTACTTCAATCAGGTGCTGAAGCGAACAGAAGCCACGTCAGATCCCAAGCGGAAGATCCTCGCGAAACTCAACATCGGCTTTGCCCTCTACAAGCTCGGCCGTTTCAAGGAGGCTCTGCAGATCCACCAGGAGGCTCTGGCCATGACCGGCCAGTTCAATGAAACGACTCACCTCAACTATGCCCACCTGAACCTCGGCATGACCTACACAGACCTGGGTCAGTACGCCCAGGCCGGGCAGTACCTCCAAATGGCGCATGACGAATACCGGAAGCAGGACCAGAAGCACGGCCTGGTCCAGGCCCTGAACGCCCTGGCCCGCCTGCAGCTGCTCACGGGGAATTTCGCCCGGGGCATCCCCCTCGCCAAGGAAGCGGCCCTCCTGGCCCAGAAGATCAACGCCCGGGATGAACTGAAGGCCAGTTATGAGCTGATCTCCGACCTCTACGGAAAGCTGCACAACACAGAAGAGTCCTACCGTTATTTCAAACTGGCCACGGCCACCAAGGACTCCATCTTCACAGCCCAGGAGAGCAATCGGATCTCCGAGATCTCCATGAAGCTCGTCACCATGCGGAAGGACAACGAGATCGACAAGCTCAAGAAGGAGCGGCTCATCTCGACTCTGCGGATGAAGGAACAGCGCTACCTCTCCATCGTCTTCATCTCCAGCATCGGGTTCCTGGTGGTCCTTGTCCTGACCCTCGCGACCTATAACAAGAAGATGCGGCTGAGCCGGAAATCCCTGGAGAAGTCGAATTCCGATCTGGCCCAGATCAACACTGAGTTGCAGGACAAGATCCACGAGATCAAGACGCTCAGCGGGCTGCTCCCCATCTGTGCCCAGTGCAAGAAGATCCGGAATGACGAGGGCTACTGGACCCAGTTGGAGGGCTACATCTCCGAGCACACCTCGGCCACCTTCTCCCACGGCATCTGCCCCCACTGCGCGGAACAGCTCTACCCCAAGGCCATGGATCGGCTCCGGTTCAAGGACGGATCGACGGACTCTGAGTTGGCCTGAGGACCGGCCCTACTCGAAGCGATACTCCTTGGGCACCACCACGATGCCATTGTCCGAACAGGGGAAGCGCTGCCGATCTTTGTCCAGATCGAACCCGATAGATTCGCCTGCGGGGATGCTCACTTCCTTGTCCACGATGCAGCGGCGGAGCCGAGCGCCCTGCCCCACGTCCACATGGTCGAAGAGGATGCAGTCCTGCACCTCAGCATCCTCATGCACGTGGACCCTGGACGACAGGATCGAGTGGCGAACGGTGCCGCCGATGATGACGGTGCCAGCCCCCAGGATGGAGTTGGTCAGCAGGCCGTCCTTGCCACCTTCCCCAGGGACCATCCGAGCCGGAGGGTTCTGGCCGTGGTAGGTGCGGATGGCCCAATCCCGCTGGTAGATGTTCAGGGGCGGCACGGGCCGCAGCAGATCCATGTTCGCGTCGTAATAGGCGTCAAGGGTGCCCACATCTCGCCAGTAACGGTCCGGCGTGACCCGGCCGCGGGTGCCACCGAACTCGTAGGCAAAGACCTTGTGAGTGCCGATCAGACTCGGAATGATGTCCTTTCCAAAGTCATGGCTGGAGTCCTCCCGGTTTGAGTCGGCCTGCAGGACCTCCATCAGCAGGGCGATGGGGAACACATAGATCCCCATGGAAACCAGGGCCGTGTCCGGCTCGCCTGGAATGGCCTTGGGCTGCTCGGGCTTCTCCTGAAACTCCACGATGCGCTGCTCACTGTCCGTGGCCATGACGCCGAAGGAGCTGGCCTCGCCCAGGGGCACCTTCATGCAGGCCACGGTGAGGTCGGCGTGCGTCTCGTCGTGGGCCTTGACCAGCGCCGCATAGTCCATGCGGTAGATGTGATCCGCAGCCAGGATCAGCACCTTGTCTGCCTGGCTGCGCTCCAAGAGGAACTGGTTCTGGTAGATGGCGTCGGCGGTGCCAGCGTACCAGCTGGCGCCAGTCCTCATCTGGGGCGGCACGACGGTGATGAACTCACCGCACTCAGCATTGAAGATGGACCAGCCATCCCGCAGGTGCTTGTGGAGGGAGTGAGACTTGTATTGAGTCAGCACCAGGATCCGTCGCAACCCGGAGTGGAGGCAGTTGGAAAGGGTGAAATCGATGACACGGTATTTCCCGCCGAAGGGCACTGCAGGCTTGGCCCGGTCCGCGGTCAGGGGCTGCAGGCGTGAACCGCTGCCACCAGCGAGGAGGATGGTCAGAGTCTTCTCAGCCATGCGGCACCTATCTCAGACAGTTCACAGGCGTCCGTGGGCAGGACCCCCAGGCGACGCAGGTCTGCCGAGAACTCCACAGGCTCCGTCAAACCCAAACATTAAACGAGTTCGGCATTAAATCAAGGAAAGCCCCGTCCTGTTCCGATGAAAGAATAGGGATCCCGACCCACTGAGGTCCTTGCCCTAAGGTGACTGTGTCCTCTCCCTCCCGCATCCTCCTGGTTTGCCTCCTGAGCCTGGCGACCTTCCTCCTGGGCGCAGCCCCGCCCCCAGTGCAGGTCACGCTTCAGCTCAAGTGGCAGCACCAGTTCCAGTTTGCGGGCTACTACGCCGCCCAGGCCAAGGGCTACTACAAGGAGGCCGGACTGGAGGTGAACATCCTCGAGGCAGCGCCAGGCGTTGACGTCGTCGACGAGGTGGTCACCGGACACGCTCAGTTCGGGGTCGGCAGCAGTGCCCTGCTCCTCAGCCGCCAACAGGGCCGGCCCGTGGTGGTGCTGGCCACCATCTTCCAGCACAGCCCCATGGTCCTCGTCGCCCGGTCCGGCGCCGGCATCACCTCCGTGCAGGATCTTGTCGGCAAACGCCTCATGATCGAAAGACAGGCCGACGAGCTCTTCGCCTACCTGCGGAAGGAGGGGGTACCGGAGCAGACCCTGACCCTCGTGGAACACAGCTTCAACCCCGATGACCTCATCCAGGGGAAGGTGGACTGCATGAGCGCCTACGCCACCGATGAGGCCTTCCTGCTCGACAAGGCGCACTTCCAATACCTGACCTTCACCCCGCGCATGGGCGGCATCGACTTCTACGGCGACAACCTTTTCACCTCAGATGATGAGCTCAAGGCACACCCGGACCAGGTCAAGGCCTTCCGGGAAGCCAGCCTCCGGGGTTGGAAATACGCCATGCAGAATCCAGAGGAGATCACCACTCTGATCCTGGCCCGCTACGGCGAGCGGCGGGGTCGGGCCTACCTGCTCTACGAGGCCCAGAAAATGAACCCCCTCCTCCAGCCCACCCTCGTGGACATGGGTTACATGTACCGCGGGCGCTGGCAGCACATCGTTGATACATACGCGGAGCTGGGTCTTCTGCCCAAGGGCTTCGACTTGGAGGGCTTCCTCTACGAACCGGAGGCCGGCGTCCGCCAGATCAACCGGCGCCTGATCGGGGCCATCGTGATGCTCGTCGGCCTGGGGCTCCTGCTGGGCGGCGCGGCCCTGCTCTTCTTCCGCCAGTACCATCGGCTGAAGGGTGCCCTGGCCTCCCGCGACCAGGCCGAACGGGCCGTGCAGCTTGAGCAGCAGCAGAAGGCCAAGTTGGAAGCCCAGCTCCAGCAGTCTCGAAAGATGGAAAGCCTGGGCAGCTTGGCCGGGGGCATCGCCCACGATATGAACAATGTGCTGGGTGCCATCCTGGGCATTGCCTCGGCCCATGAGGAGATGGAACCAGATGGGACGCCTGCCCGCCGGGCCTTCGAGACCATCATCAAGGCCGCGGAACGGGGCGGGAAAATGGTGAAGTCCCTGCTGCGCTTCGCCCATCAGAGCCCAGCTGAGACTCGGGCCATCGATCTGAATGCGATCCTCCGGGAGGAAGTCGAACTGCTCCAGCGCACCACCCTGGCCCAGGTCCACCTGGTGCTGGATCTGGACCCGGGCCTGCAGCCCATCCTCGGAGACGCCAGCGCCCTGGCCCAGGCCCTCATGAACCTCTGCGTCAACGCCGTGGACGCCATGCCCGAGGCCGGCACCCTCACGCTCCGCACCCGCAACCAGTCCCCGGAGTGGGTTGAGGTTCTGGTCCAGGACACAGGCAGCGGCATGCCCCCGGAGGTCCTGGCCAGGGCCCTGGAACCCTTCTTCACTACCAAGGAAGTGGGGAAAGGTACCGGGTTGGGCCTCTCCATGGTCTACAGCACCGTGAAAGCGCACCATGGTCAGCTCCACATCTTGAGTGAGCACGGCCTTGGCACCCAGGTGAGCCTGCGCTTCCCGGTCTGCGTCAAGGAACCCAGCGGGCCCAGTCCCACCACCGCAGACCTTCCCGGCCCCGAGCGGCGCTCCCTCCGTGTCCTGTTGGTGGACGATGACGAGCTGGTCCAGAAATCCATGGAAGCGATCCTGGGCAGCCTGGGCCATGAGGTTCACATCGCCCCGAGTGGCGAAGCAGCCCTGGCGGCTCTGGAAGCCGGTTTCGCCCCCCAGGTCGTGATCCTTGACATGAACATGCCGGGGCTCGGCGGCCGCGGCACCCTGCCCCGCCTGCGCCTCCTGCTTCCCCAAGTACCAGTGCTGCTCTCCACCGGCCGGGCGGACCAATCCGCCCAGGACCTCGCCGGGGCCTACCCCCTGGTAACCCTGCTACCCAAACCCTTTTCCATCAAGGTTCTCAAGGGACACCTAGAGGCCTTGGGGGAACCCGGCCAACCAAACTCCTAACGTCTTCTTAACACCCACGCTGCGTAATCTGGCTGCTTGATCAAGCCAGGGTTCCCGTGCCTGGTCGTCCCTCTTGGCATCCCTTCCGGCCGCCCCAGGCCCCCTGCCCCAGGATCCCTGAATGCCCAACTATCGCGCCCTCCTGCTGGGCCGACGCCTGACCACCGAAGAGAGCCACGAGACCAGGATCAGCAACCCCATCGCCCTGGCGGTGTTCAGCTCAGATGCCCTCTCCTCTGTGGCCTACGGCACCCAGGAGATCATGGCGCCCCTCACGGCGGCCGTGGCCATCTTCGGCGCCGGGGTGCTGGGCTGGTCCTGGCTGGTGGCCCTGGGCATCGTGGGGCTGTTGCTGGTCCTGAACGTGAGCTACCGCCAGACCATCCACGCCTACCCCAGCGGCGGCGGCGCCTACCTGGTGGCCAAGGACAACCTCGGCGAGGTGGCGGCCCAGACCGCTGGAGCCTCCCTCCTCATTGACTACATCCTCACGGTGGCTGTGTCAGTCTCGGCGGGCGTCTCGGCCATTGTGTCCGCCTTCCCGGGCCTGGAAGCCCACCGCATTTTCCTGGCAGAAGGCATCATCGCCTTCATCGCGCTCATGAACCTACGGGGCGTGAAGGAGAGCGGGCTGGTCTTCTCCCTGCCCACCTACGGCTTTGTGATCTGCATCCTGGGCCTGCTCCTCAAGGGTTTCTGGAACGTGGCCATGGGCCACGAGGTGATCGCCGCGGCCCCCATCGCTGTCGCGCACCTGGAGGGCACCTCCAAGCTGGCGGCCGTCTGGCTCTTCGCCCGGGCCTACAGCGCAGGCTGCACGGCCCTGACCGGCGTGGAGGCCATCAGCAACGGCGTCACCGCCTTCAAGGAACCGGTCTCCCACAACGCGTCCAAGACCATGACCTGGATGGTGGCGCTCCTAGGCACCATGTTCCTGGGCATCACCTACCTGACGAACCACTATCACCTGACCTACCACCCAGATGCCGCCGAGACCCTGCTCTCCCAATTGACCCGCCTCATCCTTGGCGGAGCGGAGCACGGCTTCGCCAAGCTGGTCTACCTCGTCACCACGGGCTTCACCATGGCCATCCTGGCCCTGGCCGCGAACACGGCTTATGCGGACTTCCCCCGCCTGGCCGCCCTCCATGCCCGGGACGGCTTCCTGCCCCGACAGTTCACGAGCCAGGGGGACCGCCTGGTCTTCTCCAATGGCATTTTCATCCTGTCCATCGCGGCGGGCATCCTGGTGCTGCTCTTCGGCGCCAAGGAAGACCACCTGCTGCCCCTTTATGCGGTGGGTGTGTTCCTGGGCTTCACCATCAGCCAGACGGGCATGGTGGTCCGGTGGTTCCGGCTCCGGGGCAAGGCCTGGCAGATGAAGGCCATCATCAACGGCCTGGGCGCCGTCGTCACCCTCATTGTCATGCTGGTCATCGCCGTGACACGCTTTGCCCACGGGGCCTGGATCGTCATCCTGCTGGTGCCCATCATGGTGGCCACCTTCTTCAACATCCACCGGCATTACATCCGGGTGAAGTCCATCCTGGCCGCAAGCCGCGTGGACTTCGTGGGCCCCCGCCGGAACCGTGTGGTGGTGCTCGTTTCCGGCATCCACGCCGGCGTGGTTCAGGCTCTGAACTACGCCAAGGTCATCGCCGAGCACGGCGAGGTCGAGGCCATCACCGTGGACTTCCCCGACGAGCATGGGCGGGACAGCGCAGCCCTGGAGAAGCTCCGTTCCGACTGGCCCCGCTACTGTGAGGGCATCCCCCTCCGGGCGCTGCGCAGCCCCTACCGCAAGGTTGTCGAGCCCATCGTCCATGAACTGGACCGCATGCGCCTGGTGGAGCCTGAATTCACCATCACCGTCATCCTGCCTGAGTTCGTCACCGGCCACTGGTGGGCCAACCTGCTCCACAACCAGACCGCCTGGCGCATCAAGACCACCCTGCTCATGAAGCCCAAGACCATCGTGATCTCCATTCCCTACCACGTGGAGCCTCTCGTCGAGTAGGCACATTCGTTTTTGTTTCGCTATACTGGTCCTCCCATGGACCCCCGATGAACTCCGCCCTGCGCCGCATCGCCCACCTGGACATGGATGCGTTCTTTGCTTCCGTGGAGCTGCTGGAGCACCCGGAGCTGCGGGGTCTGCCCGTGGTGGTCGGAGGCCGGCGCCCCGTAGCTGCCGAAGGCCAATCCTACGCGCGCCTCAAGGGCTATGTGGGCCGTGGCGTGGCCACAACCTGCACCTACGAAGCCCGGGCCTTCGGCGTCCACAGCGGCATGGGCCTGATGAAGGCCGCCCAGTTGGCCCCGGAGGCCATCCTGCTCCCAGCCCATTTCGAGGCCTACAGTGCAGCCTCCCGGGCCTTCAAGGTCGCGGTGGCGACGGTGGCTCCGGTCATCGAAGACCGGGGCATCGACGAGATCTACATCGACCTCACGGACCTCGAAGGAGATTCCCTGGAACTGGCCCACCGCCTCAAGGCGGCTGTGCGGGAGGCCACGGGACTCAGCTGCTCCATCGGTATCACGCCCAACAAACTGCTCTCCAAGCTCGCCTCGGAGCTGGAGAAGCCCGATGGCATCACCATCCTGGGCCTGGAGGACCTGTCCACCCGGATCTGGCCCCTGCCCTGTTCCGCAATCAACGGCATCGGGCCCAAGGCCAGCTCCAAGCTGAGCGGATTCCAGCTCCACACCATCGGAGAGCTGGCCCAGGCGGAGCCCGAGTGGCTGGTGGAGCACTTCGGGCAGAGCTACGGCACTTGGCTGCACGCGGCCGCCCACGGTCGCGACGAGCGGCCGCTGAGCCTGAGCCGGGAGCCCAAGTCCATCAGCCGGGAGACCACCTTCGAGCGGGATTTGCACGCGAAACTGGACCGGGAGGCCCTGTCCCAGGTGCTTCTCAAGCTCTGCGAGGCCCTGGCCCGGGATCTTGAACGCAAGGGCTACCTGGCCCGCAGCGTCGGCATCAAGCTGCGCTACGAGGATTTCAGCACCGTGACGAGGGACGTGACCCTGGCCCTCCCCATTGCCGATGCGGAGTCCCTGCGGGCGGCCGCGCGGTCCTCCCTGAAACGGGTGCCCCTGGAGCGCCGCCTGCGCCTGCTGGGCCTGCGGGCCGGGGCCCTGGTGAAAGCGGCTGATTACGCGCGACCGGCTCCCCCGCCAAGGGTGGCGGAGGAGCCGGGGCTCTTCAGCAACTGGAGCGAGTAGGCCCGCCTATTTCTGGAAGCCCCGCTTGCGCATGAGCGCGTCGGTGTTCACATCGCGGCCCCGGAAGGCGCGGAAGGCTTCGGCGGGATCCTTGGTGTTGCCCACGGCCAGCACTTCCTTCTTGAAGCGGGCGGCGATGGTCGCATCCCATGGACCTTTGCCTTCCAGGAAGGCCTCCCAGGCGTCCGCCGTCAGGGCGTCGCTCCAAAGGTAGGCGTAGTAGCCCGCATCGTAGCCACCATATGCATTCCCGAAGACGTGGTTGAACTGGGGGATGCGGTGGCGCATGACGATCTCGGCGGGCATGCCCAGCCGATCCAGTTCCTGCTTCTCGAAGGCGGCCACGTCGATGGGCTTGCCCCCAGCCATGTGCAGCTTCATGTCGATGACGGCGGAGGCCAGGTATTCCATGGTGCCGAAGCCCAGGTTGAAGGTCTCGGCCTTCTGGATCTTGTCCAGCAGGGCCTTTGGCAGGGACTGTCCCGTCTGGTAATGGAGGGCGAAGCGATTCAGGATCTCAGGCGTGGCGAACCAGTGCTCATTGATCTGGGAGGGGAACTCGCCGAAGTCCGCCGAAGTGGACGTGCCAGCCAGGCTGCGGTAGGTGGCATTGGACTGGAGGCCGTGCAGGGCGTGGCCGAACTCGTGGAAGAGGGTGCGGGCGTCATCCCAGGAAATGAGGACCGGCTGGCCCGCCGCGCCCTTCACAAAGTTGCAGTTGTTGCTGACGATGGGCGTGACTTCGCCAGCCATGCGGTTTTGGGTCCGATACTCGCTCATCCAGGCCCCGGAGCGCTTGCCCTCCCGGGCGAAGGGATCGAAGTACCAGAGGCCCACATGGGCGCCCTTGGCATCGGTCACTTCGTAGACGGTGACATCCGGGTGCTGGACTTCCACGGTCTTGATCTGAGTGAAGTGCAGCCCGTAGAGCTGGCCCGCGGCCCAGAACATGGCCTCCCGCAACTTATCCAGCTGCAGGTAGGGCGTGACCTCCTCGAGGTTCAGGTCGTACTTGGCCTTGCGGACCTTCTCGGCGTAGAAGCGGTAGTCCCAGGGGGCCAGCTTGAAGCCCGTCCCGGCCAGCTGCTGCATGGCGGCCACGTCCGCCTGGACCTGGGCCACACAGGGCTTCCAGAGCGCTTCCATGAGAGCCACGGCCCGATCCGGGGTGCCCGCCATGGCCTGCTCCACAGCCCAGTGGGCGTGGGTGGCATAACCGAGGAGCTGGGCCCGCTCGAAGCGCAGCTTCAGCATCTCGGCGGCGATGACCTTGTTGTCCGTGGCGCCGCCGTTGTCCCCGCGACTCACGAAGGTGCGCCAGACCTTCTCCCGCAGCTGCCGGTTCTCCGCGTAAGTGAGGAAAGGATCCGAAGCGGAGCGGGTGTTGTTGATCACCCATTTGCCCTTGAGACCCCGCTTTTCGGCGGCGCGAGCGGCGCTGCCTTTGAGATCCTCGGAAAGACCCGCCAGATCGGCGGCCTTCTCGATGACCGTGTGAGGACCGGACTCGTCCGCCAGGACATTCTGGGCGAACTGGGTGGCCAACACGGCCAAGCGCTGGTTGAGTCGACCCATGGCCGCCTTCTGCGTAGCGTCCAGCTTGGCGCCAGCACGCACGAAGTTGGTGTAAATGAGCCAGGTGAGGCGGCGCTGCTCCGGCGTCAGACTGGCCTTCTCCGCCTGCTGGTGCACAGCCTCCACACGCTTGAAGAGGGGCCCGTTCTGGCTGATCTCGTCATAGAAGGCCGCCAGCTTGGGGGCCATCTCCTGTTCGACCTTGGGGATGACGCCCAGGTTCAAGGTGCCGGCATGGACGGAAAAGAGCGTGCTCACGCGATCCAGGGCCGCACCGGACTGCTCTAGAGCCAGGATGGTGTTGGCGAAGCTGGGCGCCTCGGGATTGCCCGTGATGCGCTGGATCGCCTCCCGCTGGGCCTGCATGGCCACAGCGAAGGCGGCGGGGAACTGGTCCGGCCGGACCTGGGACCAGGCCGGCACGCCCCCATAGGGCCCCACCCAGGGGCCGAGCATGGCGGGGATTTGGGCGGGCTGGGGCACGGGGCTTCCTGCTTGGGCTGGGGCCAATCCTAGAACGAGACCGGCGAGGAGGGTCAGGCGGGAGATGAGGGGGGACGACATGGGACTCCTGGCGATGAGTCCTTTATAGCCCGACGTTCAGGCGACCCGGCTCACCTCTGGTCCCCTGGGCCGGGAGCATAGACCGCCATCCCTGGGGCCACCAAAACACAACCATTTGAGCATAGACGTCTATCACTTGACCCGTAAATCTATTGATATGTGCCCTATCTACTATTTATAGATAATATGTTTTTCATCGTTTATCCCAATCGGGAAGATACTTGACCCTTGGCGTCGCTTGAGGCGCCCTGGGGGACCAACATGGGCGATCCACTGTTCTGGCACCGGTTGCAATTCGGGTTCACGGCCACCTACCACTACCTCTTCCCTCAACTGTCCATGGGCCTGGCCTTCCTGATCGTGGTGCTCAAAGCCGTCGGCCTGAAGACCGGAGATGTCCGTTACGACGAGACCGCCCGCTTCTGGATCCGCATCTTTGGCATCAACTTCGCCGTGGGTGTGGTGACAGGGATCCCCCTGGAATTCCAGTTCGGCACCAACTGGGCCCGCTTCTCCCAACTCTCGGGCGGCGTCATTGGCCAGACCCTGGGCATGGAGGGCCTCTTCGCCTTCTTCCTGGAGAGCAGCTTCCTGGCCCTGCTGGTCTGGGGGGAGAAGCGGCTCTCGCGCCGGGGGCACTTCGGTGCGGCACTGGCCCTTTGGGGCGGCAGTTGGCTCTCGGGCTATTTCATCGTGGCCACCAACGCCTTCATGCAGCATCCCGTGGGTCATGCGCTGCTGGCGGACGGCACCTACCAGCTGGCGAGCTTCTGGACCTTCCTGCTCAACCCTTGGGCCCTGGCCCAGTACGCCCACACGATGATCGCTGCCGTGGTGACCGGTTCCTTCGTGGTGGCCTCCATCGGCGCCTTCTGGGTCCTCAAGGGCATCCACCTGCCCCATGCCCGGGTGAACCTGAAGGTGGGCACTGCGGCCGGGTTGCTCGCCAGCGCCCTAGTGGCCTTCCCCACCGGGGACCTGCAGGGCAAGCTTGTGGCCCGGCACCAGCCCATCACCCTGGCCGCCATGGAAGGACGCTTTGAGAGCGGCCCCCGGGCGGGCCTGACCCTCATCGGGCAGCCCAACGTGGCCCAACGCAAGATCGACAATCCCATCCAGGTGCCCGCAGTGCTGAGCTTCATCGCCTACGGCACCTTCTCCAGCGACGTGCGGGGCCTGAGCGCCTTCCCCCAGGACCAGTGGCCCCAGAACATTGAACTGCTCTACTACAGTTTCCACATCATGGCGGGCCTGGGTACCATCATGATCGCCATCATGGGTCTGGCGGCACTGCTGCTCTGGCGGGGCCGCCTGGAGGGGAACCGCCCCATGCTCTGGGTAATGATGCTGGCCTTCCCCTTCCCCTACATCGCCACCACGGCGGGTTGGGCCGTAGCGGAGTTCGGACGTCAGCCCTGGCTCATCTACGGGCTCCTACGCACGGCTCAGGGCGCTTCGCCCACAGTGCATGCGGGCCAGACGGCCTTCACCACCCTGGGCTTCGCGGGCATCTTCGTGGTCCTGGGGCTCCTGTTCCTCTACCTCATCGGCCGCGAGATCGCGCACGGCCCCACCGGCCACCAGGCCTAGGAGCACCCCATGGAAACGCTCTGGTTCTGGCTGGTCTCGGTGATGGTGGCCATCTACGTGGTGATGGATGGCTTTGATTTTGGTGCGGGGATCCTGCATCTCTTTGTGGCGAAGTCCAATGAAGAGCGGCGCGAGGTCCTCGCTGCCATCGGCCCTCTCTGGGACGGCAACGAAGTCTGGCTCCTGGCCGGAGGCGGTTCCCTCTTCCTCGCCTTCCCCAAGGTCCTGGCAGCGGGCTTTTCGGGCTTCTACCTGGCCATATGGCTGGTCGTCTGGTTCCTCATGCTCCGGGGCATCTCCATCGAGTTCCGTTCCCATGTGGAGGATGGGCTCTGGCGGCACTTCTGGGACAGCACCTTCGCCGTCTCCAGCATCCTGCTGCCTGTCCTGCTTGGCGCGGCCCTGGGCAACGTGCTGCGGGGCGTGCCCCTGGATGCCAGCGGCTACTTCAGCCTGCCCCTCTGGTCCGACTTCGGACTGGGCGCCCACCTGGGCGTCCTGGACTGGTACACGGTGCTTGTCGGCCTCTTCGCCCTGGTGACCATGGCCGCCCATGGCGCCGTGTTCCTGGCTTGGAAGACCGCGGGTCCCGTCCATGAGCGGTCCAAGGGCCTAGCGGGGCGGCTCTGGGCACTGGTCCTGATCTTCTGGGTCCTGGCCACCCTGGCCACCACTGCCGTGAACCCGGCCATCCTGCGGAACCTGCCTCACGCGCCCCTGGCCTGGCTGGCCACCCTGATCTTCCTTGGGGGCCTGGGCCTGGTCTTCACGGGCCTCCACCTCCAGCGCTTCCTCTTGGCCTTCCTGGGCTCTGGCGCCTTCATTCTGGGGTTGCTGGCCGCCAGCGCCGCCTGCGTCTTCCCCGTCATGCTGCGTTCCACGCTGGATCCGGCCTTCGACCTCACGGCCCTCAACGCCGCCGTAGGCCAGCACGGCCTGCGGGTGGGCCTAGCCTGGTGGCTTTTGGGCTTCCCCATCGCCCTGGGCTACGTGGCCTTCCTCTTCCGATTCCACCGAGGCAAGGTCAGTGCCGCCGCCGAGGGCGAGGGGTACTGATCAGTCCTTGGTGGCCCCGATCTCGACCATCTTCTGGTGCAAGCTCATGCGGTCCAGCGCCCCAAGCGGCAGGGCCAGGAACATCTTGATCCGGCTCTGGAGCTGGAGATAGGCGGTGAGGAAGGCCTTCTGCCTCTCCTCCTCAGTTCCTTTCACAGCCGCAGGGTCTGGGACTCCCCAGTGGGCGGTCATGGGTTGTCCAGGCCACACGGGGCAGACCTCCCCAGCCGCGTTGTCGCAAACCGTGAAGACGAAGTCCAAGGTGGGTGCGCCGGGCGCGGCGAACTCGCTCCAGCTCTTGCTCCGGTAGCCCTCGATGGAAAGATTGGCCTTCTGCAGCCGCTCCAGGGCCAGAGGGTGGACTTCTCCCTTGGGTTGGCTGCCAGCACTGTAGCCACGGAAGGTTCCCTTGCCCTCCTCGTTCATGATGGCTTCGGCCAGAATGCTGCGGGCGGAGTTCCCCGTGCAGAGGAACAATACGTTGTAGTTGGGCGAGGTCATGGGATCTCCGGGGAAGAGACTGATCGGGGGCTTCGGGGTTTCAAGCATTCGGATCATCCGCCGGACAGCATATGACGGCCGCCAGGGATGCCTCATCCTGGGGGTACCAGCGGCGCTTCAGCCAGAAGGCCACGCCCACGAGGCCGATGAGCACCGGCACCTCTACCAGTGGCCCGATGACCGCGGCGAAGGCGGCGCCATGGGCGATGCCAAAGGTGGCCACGGCCACGGCGATGGCCAGCTCGAAGTTGTTGGAAGCCGCCGTGAAGCTGAGGGTGGCGCTCTGGGGATAGGTGGCCCCGGCCTGCTTCGACAGCCAGAAGCTCACGAAGAACATGACCACGAAGTAGATGAGCAGGGGCACCGCGATGCGCAGCACATCAAAGGGCAGCTTCACGATGGTGTCGCCCTTGAGGCTGAACATCACCACGATGGTGAAGAGCAGGGCCAACAGAGTCAGAGGGCTGATGCGCGGCACAAAGACCCGGTGGTACCAATCCAGCCCCTTGAGCTTCCCGAGCACGAACCGGGTCAGGAATCCCGCGATGAAGGGGATCCCCAGGTAGATGAAGACGCTCTGGGCGATCTGCCAGATGGTGATGTGCACCACCGCCCCCGGGAGGCCCAGCTTGGCGGGCAGCACCGTGGCGAAGAACCAGGCGTAGACGCTGAAGAAGAGCACCTGGAAGATCGAGTTGAAGGCCACCAGTCCGGCGCAGTATTCCGTATCACCCTGGGCCAGGTCGTTCCACACGATGACCATGGCGATGCAGCGGGCCAGGCCAATGAGAATCAGCCCCAGCATGTATTCGGGCTTGTCCCGCAGGAAAAGCACAGCCAGCCCGAACATGAGCAGGGGGCCGATGACCCAGTTCTGGAGCAAGGACAGGCCCAGCACTTTTTTGTTCTGGAAGACCAGGTGCAGCTCCTCGTACTTCACCTTAGCCAGGGGCGGATACATCATGACGATGAGGCCCAGGGCCAGGGGCAGGCTGGTGGTGCCCACGTTCCAGGCGTTGATGGCCCGGTTGAAGCCCGGCACCGCGAAGCCCAGCAGCACACCCAGGCCCATGGCCAGGAAAATCCACAGGGTGAGGTAGCGGTCCAGGAAGGACAGGCGCTTCGAATCGCTCATGGAACTCCTTGTTCAGGCTGGTTTGCGGGCGGAGATGATCATGCTGGTGATGAAGTCCGAGGGCCGGGTTCCTGGAGGCAGCTGGCTCAGGAGGTAGGCCGTCATCGGATCATTGCTGGGCAGCATCGCTTCGATGGCCTCGCCTTTGGGACTCAGGTCGATATCCACCAGACCCGCCGCCGCCATCATGGCGCGGAGCTCCTCGACCAGTGCGGCTCCAGCGATGCAGCCCACCAGGGCCACCACGCTCTCCTTCAGAGCCTCGGGCAGAGGACGCAACAGCACCATGTCCGAGATGGATACCCGGCCGCCAGGGCGCAGCACCCGGGCGATCTCCTTCCAGACCTGGGCCTGGTCGGGACTGAGGTTCAGGACACAGTTGGAGAGCACCACGTCGATGGTCGCCTCCGGCAGCGGGATGGCCTCGATCTGCCCCTGGTGGAAGGTCACGTTGTCCAGGCCCGTGCGACGGCGAAACTCTGCCGCGTTGTGGCGGGCCTTGGCCAACATCTCCCGGGTCATGTCCACCCCGTGGACCTCACCGGTCGGTCCCACGCGCTGGGCCGCCAGGAACACGTCCAGGCCCGCGCCACTTCCCAGGTCCAGCACCGCCTCGCCCGGCTTGAGGGCCGCCAAGGCCGTGGGGTTGCCACAGGAGAGGCCCAGATTGGCGCCGTCAGGCAGGGTGGCCAGCTCTGCCACGGAGTAGCCCACGCCCTGGGCGACCTCCTCGGCCCGATCACCGCCGCAGCAACCGGAGCTGGGACCACAACAACCGCCGCCGAGGCTGGTGGCGATTTTGCCATAGGCATCCTGGATCTTGAGGTGGGTGGGATGGGACGTTGTCATGGATTCTCCTTGGCTCAGCAGCAGTTGGGATCGCAGCCACCGCCGCCGCAGCAGTCCTGCCAGAGATACTCGGTCAGGGCCTTGAGCTGGTCGAAGCGGGCCGCGTAACGGATGGTGGTGCCCTGACGCTCGGCGCGCAGCAGGCCGGCTTCCGTGAGGTCGCCTAGGTGGTGGCTGAGGGTGGAAGCTGCCAGGCCCAACTGGGCCTGGAGTTGACCTGCAGGTGTGCCCGCTGCCGGGCCCGAGACCACGGCCCGCAAGGCTGCCAGCCGACCCGCGTGAGCCAGGGCCTTGAGTTGGCGAGTGGCGTGAAGAAGGGTGGGGTCCGGGTGGCTCATATATTAATTCTATATTTCCGGTTATTTGAAAACAAGCCCTCAAACAAATTTTCTTGGCCGGGGATAAACAGGATGAACGGGGATGAAAAACAGGGCCTTTTCTATCCCCGTTCATCCTGTGTATCCCCGGCTAAGTTCCCTTCACGGCCCTTCGAAGTTCGGATGCACCAGAGGTTTTGTAGCCCCCCTCCCAGCGCAGGGCTTGCCTTGGCAGTCCCCTGCCCTGACCATGCAGGAAACCCGGAGGCCAGCATGTCAGCCAGTGATACCCAGGGACCCGTTTCGGTGCTGGACCTCCAGTTCCAGACTGCAGGCACCGTGGCCGCCTTCCTGGTGCGGACGCCCGAAGGGCCGCTCCTGGTGGAGACGGGGCCCGAATCCCTCTACGAGCACCTCCGCAGCGCCGTGCAAGCCCAGGGCTTCGAACTGGAGGAGATCCGCCACGTCTTCGTGACCCACATCCACCTGGATCATGCGGGCGCGGCTTGGCGCCTGGCCCAGCACGGCGCCAATGTCTATGTGCATCCCAAGGGCGCCGCCCACCTCGCGGAGCCGGGCAAGCTCATGGGTTCCGCCACCCGCATCTACGGCGACGCCATGGAGCGGCTCTGGGGTCGCATGGAGCCCATCCCCGCTGGCCAGGTGGTGGCCGTGGAGGATGAGCAAGTGCTCCGCTTCGGCGATGTGGCCATGCAGGCCATCCACACCCCGGGCCATGCCATCCACCACATCACCTGGCGCCTGGAGGACGGTCTTTTCACTGGTGATGTGGGCGGCATCCGCATCGGCCATGGGCCCGTCATCCCCCCCTTCCCGCCCCCGGACATCGACCTGGAGGCCTGGGCCCTCTCCAATGCCCGCATGCGGGCCTGCCATCCCCAGTACATCTATCCCACCCACTTCGGCATCAAGCGTGATGGCCTGGCCCACTTCGATTCCCTGGAGGAGAACATCCACCGCATCGCCGAGTGGATGAAGCGGGAGGTGGTGGCCGGGAGCGCCGAGACGGAGCTGCTGCCCCGCTTCCAAGCCTTCATGCACGCCCTGCTCAAGGGCCACGGCCTGGACGAGCCGTCCATCCAGGACTACGAGATCGCGGACCCGGCCTTTATGAGTGTCCAGGGCCTGTGCCGATACTGGAAGAAGCAGGGGCTCGGGCCCGCCACCTGATCGGCCCGCCGCAATCGGATCAGCCTGCGGCGGCCCTTTGGCGCAGCAGGGCCACAAAGGCCTGGAACAGCTTGCGCATGGCCGGCTGCTTATAGGGGAAGAGGTCGACCGGATCTTCCGCGTGCACCAGGGCGGCAGTGTCCACCTCGAAGACGAGGAGTTCCCCGGCACGTGTCTCTGCGCAGTCGATCACCAAGTAGTCCAGGTCCAGCCTGGCATGGATGGCAGCCAGCGCCTCCCGATGCCGGGCCGCGAAACCCGAAGTGAAGCCTTCCATGAAGGCCGCCTCCTCGCCTCGCCGCACGGAACTCAGCTCCATGTGGGCGTTCATGTAGTTGATCATCCAGTGTTCCGCGATGGCCAGGTGGGAAGCGAAAGGCTCCCCGTCGATAAGGACGATGCGGTATTTGCGGAAGAGCCCGTCCGGACTGCTGTAGTCCACGTAGGGAGACAGGTAGAAGGCTTGCGCCGGTTGGCTCTCCAGCCAGGGGGGCAGCTCAGTGAGGGCTTCCACCCGCAGCAGGTTCTCGCCCATGTGAGCCCCCACGGCCCGGACCAGCAGGGGCTGCGGCAGCCTCGACGCGACTTCAGCCACGAGGGCTGCCCGCGGCACCCGCACCGTGTGGGGCATGTGAAGCCCCGCCACATCCTGGAGTGCATGGCTGGCGCGGTCCCTCGCCAGTCGTGGGATGTGGCCGGGCGCGTTCACCCGCGGGCGCTTGTCCAGCAGCCCCTCCAGGTGCCGCAGCAGGGGCAGATGCTCGTCCGCTTCCCGGATGGCGAGGAAGGCCAGGTCATGGTCTGGAAGTCGCTCGGGTAGGGGCTGGCCGGGCCTCAGGAAGAGCACCTCCAGATTCACCTCAGTGTCCTGCAGGAGGCACTCCAGGGGTGTGTTCATGAAGTAGCCCCCTGACGCCATGAGGGCCAGGAGCCGCAGGCCACCAGGCCGTTCCAGGCCGACCCGGTAGTGCTGCCGGAGGTCCAGGGCCAGCGCTTCTGCGGCATGGGCCTGCTCGACTTGACCACAAAGGGTAAAAACCCAGGACAGCTCCAGCAGGGCCGGGGCCGCAGCCTCGTCCCGCCCGGCCCGCTCCAGCAGGGCCGCAGCCAGGGGCCGCAGATCCTCGCCGGCCCTGGCCCGCCGCTGCAGGGGCAGGAAACCGTCGAGTGTGGGCTGGTCCGGCACGGCGGTGCTCCTCCCTGCTGCGATCATGATGATCGTAACCTCACGGGTTGCCGAGGTGCCTGGCATGACGTCTGCTGAATTCCCCTCTCACAGCCTCGACCCCGAGGACTGGACCAGCCTGCGCCACCAGGCCCATCGCATGCTGGACGACATCCTGGACCATGTGGCGGCCCTGCGTGAAGGCCCGGTGTGGCAGCCCATGCCCGATGCGGTGCGGAACGCCTTCAACGCGGACCTTCCGCTGGAGCCCGGCGCGCTGGCGGAGGTCCATGCGGATTTCCTGCGCACGGTGCTGCCCTACGGTACGGGGAACCTGCATCCGGGTTTCATGGGCTGGGTCCATGGCGGCGGCAACCTGGAGGGCATGCTCGGCGAGATGCTGGCCGCGGGGCTCAACGCGAACCTGGGCGGCCGTGACCACGCTCCCATCGAGGTAGAGCGGCAGATCCTCCGCTGGGTGCGGCGCCTCTTCAGTTTCCCGGAAAGCGCCAGCGGGCTCTTCCTCACGGGCACCTCAATGGCCAACTTCCTGGGCCTCCTGGTGGCGCGGCACTGGGCCCTGGAAGGCCGGGATCCCGGACTGCACCAGGCGGGCCTCGTAGCCTACGCCTCCGCCGCTGTGCACGGCTGCGTGCCTCGGGCCCTGGACATGGCGGGGCTGGGTCGGGCCGCCCTGCACCTGGTGCCCGTTGATGACCTGGGCCGCATGGACCTGAAGGCCCTGGAAGCCGCCCTGGCGGCAGATCGCACCGCCGGCCTGCGCCCGTTCCTTGTGGTGGGCACGGCCGGCACCGTGGACACCGGGGCCGTGGACGACCTCGCGGGCCTGGCGGACCTGGCCCAGCGACAGCGCCTCTGGTTTCACGTGGACGGGGCCTTCGGCGCCCTGGCCATCCTCGCGCCCAGCCTGGCGAACCTGCTGGTGGGACTGGAGCGGGCGGACTCCCTGGCCTTCGACTTCCACAAGTGGGCCCAGGTGCCCTACGACGCCGGATATTTGTTGGTGCGGGACGGGCAGCAGCACCTGGACGCCTTCGCCGCCCCGGCGGCCTACCTGCAGCGGGAGAGCTGCGGCCTTGCAGCAGGCTCCCCCTGGCCCTGCGATTACGGGCCGGACCTCAGCCGGGGGTTCAGGGCCCTCAAGACCTGGTTCACCCTGCGGACCCACGGACTGCGACACCTTGGCGCCGTCATTGAGGGAACCTGCGCCTTGGCCCAGTCACTGGCGACCCGGATCCAGGCTGAACCGGCCCTGGAGCTCATGGCGCCTGTGACCCTCAACATCGTCTGCTTCAGGCACCGGGGCGAGAACCCTGATGCACTGAACGCCCGCATCGTGATGGAACTCCAGGCCTCCGGTCTGGCGGCCCCCTCCA
This sequence comes from uncultured Holophagaceae bacterium, assembly GCA_903913215.1. GTDB lineage: Bacteria > Acidobacteriota > Holophagae > Holophagales > Holophagaceae > Geothrix. The sequence goes on along the minus strand of CAIWKE010000002.1, from coordinate 56,584 downwards.
CCACGCGGCTGCGGGGCGCCCTGGTCATCCGTGCGGCCCTGGTGAACCACCGGACCCGCGCAGAGGACCTGGAGACTCTCGTGGCGGCTGTGCTGGACCTCGGCCGCCGCCTGGGCTGAGGCCTGGAACTCAGTCCCCCTTCAGGCCGCCCTGGTCACGCCCTGGTCAAGCCTTGGTGTTCAGATGATTGCCCGTGGCCACAGGGGCCTGGCTCTGGGTCGAGCGCGTGTAGGTCGGAGGGTAGGAAGCCACCTTCGGCGCCATCGGCTCAGGAATACTGGAGGCTGCACCTTGGACCTTGGCATCCTGCGGCTGCCGGTCCTGCCGCGAGGTCGGCTCTGGAGCTGCAGGAGCCGGGGGCGGAACCGTCTTGAAGAGGGGCGAGGGCGTGTAGTCCAGCAGCGGCTTCCCGAAGATCTGCGCATTGGCGGCGCCTACGGATTCAAACGGCTTAGTTGAACCGGTGACTGCCCGATACATAGGAAGGGTCGTGCTGAGGCCGATGGCCATGGAACACCGCTTTTCAAGCCAACTCTAATGTCGGCTCTATACCGGAGAAATTCAATGACTGTTTGGACATTTCAGGCCAAAACCCGAAATCTCCTCGCCTGCTTCAGAGTCTTGCCTCAGGCGAGAAGGCTGAGACTGCTGCTCGTGGCTACCGAAAGGGCCGCCTGGATGGCGCTTTGCAGGGAGGTCGACTGCGTTCCGTCCGTGGTGGAACCCGACGCCGTCGGTGCGGTCACGGTCGCGGTGGCCGAGGGATTGTTGAGGCGGTAGGAATAGGCAGCCAGTGCCGCCGTGGCATCCATGTTGACCGCAGCGAGGAGCCCGTTGGAGCTCTGCGAGGACTGGCTCGTGGACAGGAGCGACGGCGTCGAGACGGAGAGGGCTGCACTGAGCCCCGAAATGGGTGTCGCGGAGGAACCGTTGCTGCTGAGGCTGTAAATGCTGCTGGCCAGGGAGGAGAGGGCTTCCGAGGAGCTGCCGATGCCATTGGCGCTGCTGGCCAGGCTGGCGTAGGCCGCCGTCAGTGCCTGGAGAACGGCCGGATCCTGCGGGCCGGTGCCACTGGTGGTACCGTTGGCCGAAGCAGCCACCGGCGTCGTGCTGGGGGAGCTGTTCGTGGTCTGGGAACTGGCGCTCAGGGGCGTTGGCGCCTGGTACTGGAATTGGGACAGGGGGCCGACCGTTCCGATGTTCATGGTGCCCTCCCCGCTCCCGTCTTATCGGACCGAAATACCTCCGCCATGAGGGGTTTGGCTGGATTTATTTGGGGAGAGGGGTCGAGCCGGGCTGGCTCCAGCTGTTCAGGTCCAGGAGTTGGTCCAGCTCTGAATGTCCGGCGGGTCCTTTCACTATAGGTAGCAGAACTTTGAAGACCGAGCCCTCGCCCAGCGTGCTTTCCACCTCGATGCGCCCCCCGTGGGCCTCGACGATGGAACGGCAGATGTAGAGCCCCAGCCCCCAGCCCTGCTTGGCGTCCACCACCTGGCCCTGCTCGAAGGGATGGAAGAGCCGCTCGCACTGGTCCTTGGGTATGCCCCGGCCGGTATCCCATATTTCCAGCATCCAGTCGGCCCCAACCAAAGAACTCCGCACCCCCACCTTCCCTCCCCGGGGGGTGAACTTGAGGGCGTTTTCCACGAGGTTGAACAGCACCTGCTGCATGGCGGCGGGATCCAACAGGATCTCCACATCCAGGGAAATGGGTTCCAGGCTCAGCTGAGTCCGCAGGCCCAGGGATTCGCCCTTGAGCGTGAGGGTGCCCTCCAGGCCCTCCAGAATCTCCCGGGGGGTGCCGGCCTGCAGGGAAAGCCGGTCCGCCAGGGCATCCTCCCGGTTCCGGTCCAGCACGCCCTTGATGATGGCCTCCAATCGCTGCGCCTCGTGGGCCATGACACCCAGGATCTTCGTCACCCGGGGCTGCATGGGCTCCGGGGATTCCTGCAGCCGGTCCACGCTGAGGCGGATGCTGGTAAGGGGTGAGCGCAGATCGTGGCTCACGGTATTGATCATCTGCATCCTGGACTCTAGGGTGCTCCGCAGCTCCCGGTGGATCCACTCCATGGCCTGATTGCGCTGAGCCAGTTCCTGAGTGCGTCCTTCCAGCTCCCGGGTGCGGACCGCGACTTTGGCCTCTAGGTCCCGGTTGTTGCGCTGCAGCAGGCGGACTCGGTATTTGACCCCAGCATAAGCGGCCAGAACCCCCACCACCAGGAGGAGGCCCTTGGCCCAGAGCGAGAGGTACCAGGGTGGCTGGATGGTCATGAGCAGGGGCTCTGATTCGCGCCAGTCCACGCCGTCCAGGCTGGAGCGGAACACCAGGCGGTGCCGCCCGGGACTGAGGCCGCCGTAGTAGATGCCGCCCACGCCGGACTCCAAGGCGTGCCAAGGCCCCGCCGGATCGTCCAGCTTGGCTTCGAAGCGCACGGGAAAAGCCACATTGGGCGACCCTGCGTCGATATGGACCGCCAGGTTCGCGAAGCCTGGTGGCAGGGTTACGACCTTGGGAAAGGCGAAGGAGCCCTGCGCCCAGGTCAGGTCCAGCACCACGGGCCGGGAGGCGAGGGGTTGCGGCACCCGATCCAGGCGATCCAGGATGCACACGCCCCCCACCATGCCAATCCACAACCGGCCCTGCTGATCCGCCATGGCGGCGCCCTGGTTCGTCTCGTCCGACAGCAGGCCCAGACGCCTGGTCAAGTGGAAGGCCTTGCCCTCAGGGCTCACGAGGCTCACACCCCGCCCATGACCGATGGCCGTGAGCCCGTTGGCGAGCCCCTTGATCCAGTTGATGCCTTCCATGGGCTGGCTGCCTGCATCCTGGCTCAGGGTGCCCCAGGAGCTATCGCGGGGATCCCGCACCCAGAGGTTCTGGGAGGTGCCCACCCAGAGGCGGCGGCTCGTGTCCTGGTGGAGGGCGAGCACCTGGAGCTTGTCCGTGGGGGTGCCCGGAAAGGCGCGACTGAAGGTGCCGTCCTTGAAACTGAGCAGGCCCAGGCTGGTGCCCACCAGGAGATCGTCCTCCCGGGGTATCAGGCAGTGGACCGAGGTGTAACCCACAAGGCTCAGAGGATCATGCAGGGCCACGAAGCGCCCCTCGGCATCCAGCTCGGCCAACCCCTTGTCCGTGCAGGCCCAGAAGCGGTCGCCCACCCGGACCATGGCCTGGACATGGGTGGTTGCCAGCTCCTTGGGGCCTGGCAGGAGGCGTCCCCCGGGGCCCAGCCTCTGCACGCCCTTGTGGGTTCCTACCCAGGCGCCTCCATGGCCATCGGGGAAGAAGGACCAAACCTCCTGGGAGACGAGTCCATCTCCACCGGTCCAGTGCTGGACGAGCCCCTTGCCCTCCTCCCAAAGGAAGACGCCGTTGTTGCTACCCAGCAGGACCCGATGATCCGGCAACTCCATGAGGGCACAGACGGTGCCCAGGCCCAGGTCGACCCCAGTATCAGGATGGCGGACTAGGCTGTGCAGGGGCGGAAAGGGCTGGGACCAGAGATAGTCCCCATTGGTCCCCAGCCAGAGGTCGCCATTTCGATCCCGCAAGGCGCAGAACACCGAATCACGGCACAGGAGTTCCCGCGCATTCATCGAATGGTGCTCGCCCTTGGTGTTGTAGAGGTAGAGTCCGTCTGTGCCCATGGCAATCAGCAACTCTCCCTGGCGATCCAGGTTGAACCTGCGGAAAGCGGCATCCGCTGGCGCTCCGGGTAGGGGCTCCACCTCCCAGCTACCGCCCCCGCTCAGCCGCAGCAGGCGGTTCGATTGAAGGGCCCACACCTGGCCGGAAGGGTCCTGGGCCAAGTTCAGAATGGAGTTTGCTTCAGACGTCGGCGGCAGGGCGGCCTGGTCGACAGTGGAGCCGTTCCAATGGGCCAGCACCCCCTTTCGCGAACCGAGCCAGAGGCCCCCCCGGCCATCCGAGCAGAGGGCCGTGAACGAGGTCATATCCCAAGGTGCGGGGAGGGGAACCCTCTCAAAGCGCTGGCCCCGAAGCCGGAAGAGCCCCTTCAGGGAACCGATGAGCAGCTCTCCCGAGGGGGTTTCAAACATCGAGTGGATGTTGAGGTCCTGAAGTCCTTCGGCGTTGCCGAAGTTGGTGACTTCCCGGCCCCGGATGCGGGCCACGCCCTTGCCAGCGCTGGCCACCCAGATAGCCCCCTGGCGGTCTTCGAGGAGCCCATTGATGTCCTTGAGCTGCATCCCATTGGAGGAATCAAAGACTTGGAACCCGCTCTGACCCAGGCGGGTCACGGCATCATTCACACTGACCCAGATGAAGCCGTTGCGGTCCTCCACCAGGGCCGTGACTTGGCTCTGGGTGATGCCGTCGCGGCTGTCGAAATGGCGCATGGCCAGAGCCTGGGCCCCCAGGGGAACCGCCAGGGCCGCCAAGAGGGCCAATAGGCGCCAGCCAAGGCCCAGGCCGACCCTTAGACGGACGAGCATCTCCCGGGGCCACACCTCGGTCCCACGGCCCGGAGTCCGTGCACCAACTTGAGTGGAATGGCATTGAAGCCCCTGGATTCCGAAACCCATGCATGCCGTTTCGTCCAGGGGAGGCACAAAGGATAATTTCAGCGATTACGTTGGGTCTACTCAAGAAAAAACAGTTCGCCTGCCCCCACCGAAGCAGCGCGGGGAACCGTTGACTGGCGGATTCACCGTTGGGGCTGAACCAGCTTCTGGGCCTCGAGGCTGCGGATGCGGTCCGAGGCCTCGATGGCCAGGCTCACCAGGCTGGAGACGAAGGCGCCAAACTGCTGCTCCTCCCACTGCCAGGCCCGCTTGGGCCCCGTGTGTTCCAGGCAGACCACACCCGCCAGTTTGTCGCCCGCCTTGATGGGGATGTCCAGCAGTGATGTGATGCGCAGGGGTACCAGGTAGCCCACGGTGAACTCGCCGGTGCGGGGATCGAGGCAGGCATCTTCGGCGGCCACCACGCGGCCCCGCTCGATTTCCGCGAAGTAGGCCGGGTATTGGCTGGACTGGAGCCGGGCCCCCTCGCCGTGCAGGCCTTCCAGGCCATCAAAAATGCAGGCGCAGGTCAGTGCCGTGCGCGTGGTGTCGAAGAACCAGACACTGGCACGCTGCACCTCCAGGGACAGGGCCGCCATGCGGGTGATGTCGCGCAGGGCCTTATCCAGATCCCCGGAAACCAGAGAGCGGTGCCGGGTCAGCAGCGTCATGGCCATCAACAGGCGGTTCAGGAATCCCTCCTTCCGCTGTAGGCGCTCGTTTTCCTGGACCAATCCATCAAAGTCCAGATGCTCCTGATCAGGCAGCTCCAGGATGGTACCGAGGGCGGACGTGGACTGGAAGGACATGGTACCTCTGCAAGGACAGAGGCCAAGTCTGGGGGAAGACCCGTCCCGGCGCGATGGCAGGGGTCACAGATTTATCGAGAAATACCTAGGCGACATTCGCCGATCGAGCAAAAAATACCATCACGGTTCATCGGCCCGAGAATGGCGCCAACCGCTTCTTCAGTTCCGCCATCGCGAAGGGCTTCGGCATGAGGCTCACCCTGGGGATGGTCTGCACCAGGTCCAAGGCGTCCTGGTCCACCCGACCCGTGGCTAAAAGCACAGGTACCTCCGGCCGCAGTCGGCGGATGATGGGCAGGGCTGCCGCTCCGCCCATGCCCGGCATGTTCAGGTCCAGGATGATCAGATCCACCCGCAGGCCGGCTTCAAGTTGGGCCAGGGCCTCCTCGCCGGAGTCCACAACGGTGGCGATGTGGCCCATGGCCGTGAGCAGGCTACTCACAGCTGTAGACACCAGGCCGTCATCATCGACCACCAGCACATCCAGCGAACTGTTCTGCCCGACCTCAGGATTGAGCGGCACCACGGGCTGGACGTCGGGCCATGCGGCGGGCAGGAAGAGGCTTACGCAGGTGCCTTCGCCGGGGCTGCTGCTGAGGTCCAGCCGACCCCGGTGGGCCTTCACTGTGCCGTAGACCGTGGCCAACCCCAGTCCCGTGCCTTTGCCCTGGGGCTTGGTGGTGAAGAAGGGATCCAAGGCCTTGGCCAGCACCTCCCGGCTCATGCCACAGCCGGTATCCGTCACCGTGAGGCTCACGAAATCCCCTTCCGCCAGGGCGGTGCGCAGCGTCAATTGCCCGCCGCCGCTCATGGCATCCACAGCGTTCACGCAGAGGTTCATGAGCGCGTGGCTGAGTGCCGAGGCCTCGCCCCGCACCATGGGCAGGGGCTCAGCCAAGTCCATTTCCAGGCGGACGCGCTGCAGGGTGGTCCTGGACAGCAGGGCGACCTGATCCCGGACGAGGGCATTGAGGTCCACATCCCTGATGTCCGTGAGGTCCTGGCGGGCGAAGCCCAGGAGCCCCCGCACCATGGCCCCACCCCGCTCGCAGGCCTTGACGATGGTGTCCATGTCCGACCGCAGGGCCGAGCCCTCGGGCTCGCGCTCCTGGTGGACGCTGGCCATGCCCAGGATGGCCGCCAGCACGTTGTTCATGTCGTGGGCCAAGCCCCCGGCCAGGCTGCCAAGGCTTTCCAGCCGTTGAGTCTTGGCGAGGTGCTCCTCCAGCCGGCGCCGGTCCTCCTCGGCGGTCTTCTGCTCGGTGATGTCTTCGCAGAGCATGAGCAGATGGCGCTCTCCGCCCACCTGGAAGATGGAGATGAATACTTTCAACCAGCAGTTCCTGCCGAAACTCGTCTTCAGCTGGAGTTCCAGAGCCTGTTCCTGGTCGCTGAGCAGGGCACTCTCGGCAAGTTCCAGCAGGCCCGATGGCTTCCAGGATGAGATCTCACGGAAGTTCTGGGTCAGGAGCTTTGCCACCGTGGCGCCCAGCATCCGGGCGATGGCCTCGTTGGCCAGCACGCAGCGGCCGCTGTCGGCGTGGTAGACCGTGACGCCCAGGGGCTGGGAGGCCAGCAGGCGCTCGCTGAATTCCAGGGATTCCTTCAGGGCCGCCTCGACTCGTTGCCGCTCCGCCTCGGCCAGTACCAGCTCCGTGACATCCCTGAACACACCGATCACCTGGGGACTTCCCCCCTCGGGCCGGAAGCGCGGAGAGGCGGTGACCAGGATGGTCCGGCGCTCGCCACTGGGCCGCTGGATCTCCAACTCATAGGTGTCCACCTGGCCACTCATGCGCTGATCGGTTTCCTGCCTAACTTTGGCCTGCCCAGTTTCATCCAGGAAGTCCAAGAGGCTGCGGCCCAGGAGACCGCCGGGAGGGACGCCAAATATGGTTTCAGCTACAGGATTGGTGAATACGAAGCGTTCGGTCTCGTCCACCATGCCGAAGCCCTCGCCCTGGTGCTCCAGCAGTTCGCGGTACATGGCCTCGCTGGTTCGCAACTCCTCTTCGATACCCCTCCGGTCACTGATGTCGCGGGAGTTCACCACGATGCCCTGGACCCCGGGGTGGCTCAGGAAGTTCACCCCCACGGCCTCCATCCAAAGCCAGCGGCCATCGCTGCAGGCGTAGCGATATTCCACGGTGGCGGGCTCACCGGGGTGCGCCAGAAGCCAGCCCATGGCCCGGCCGACCTGGTCCCGATCATCGGGGTGGATGTAGTCCACCGTGGAGCGGCCCAGCATGTCTTCGGGTTTGAAGCCGTGGATCCGCTCGGCGGCCGGGGAGTTGTAGACCAGCCTGCCTTCGGCATCCAGGATCGAGAGGATGTCCCACGAGTTCTGGACCAGGGCCCGCAGACGCTCGTCCAAGGCCGTCCCATCCTGGCTCAGGACGACTTCAGAGCGCGTTGGATCGACAGCCATAGGGGTCCTGGATGACTACTGATCGAAGTCCGATGGTATCAGGTTGAATTTCCGTTTGGCGGGGTCTCTTGGATACTTGTATCGCCAGGCTTTTGGCCCCGGCCCGGGAACATCGTCCCCACACATTCGGGGCAGATGCCGTGGGAAAAGCCCACATCGGAATGCTCGCTGAAATACTGCTCCAGCTGGTTCCAGTAGCCCCGATCATCTCGGATTTTCTTGCAGCAGGAGCAGATCGGCAACAGACCTGAAAGCTGCCGCACCCGCCCCAGAGCGCCGGAAAGCTCTTCGTTGCGGGCGCTCAGTTCGTCGGTGCGGCGGGCCACCAGGGCCTCCAGTTCCACCTTGGCGCGAGCCAGGGCCGCCAAGCGCACCCAGACCAGCAATCCCAGGGCTCCCAGTACCGCGAGGGCCTCCAGGCCGAGCATCCACCAGGATCGCCACCAGGGGGGGCGCACCTGGAAACGCAGGCTGGTCACGGGCCCGAGGCCCCCCTCGGGGCTCATGGCACGGGCCTCGAAGCGGTAATTGCCGCCAGGCAGGGCCGGGTAGCGGACCAGAGGCGCATCCACGTCGTGCCAGGATTCCTCGAGGCCCACCAGCCTCACCTGGATGCGGAGCAGGCCCTCGTCCTTGTAGCTGGGCACAGCCACCCGGAAGGCCAGGGAGGCTTCCTTCGCCGACACGGTGGCCAGCTCCTCCATGGGGGCCTCGGTCTGCCGCTCGCCGTGAATCACCCGCAGGATGTGCACCCGCGGCGGCGCACCCTGGGCTGTCACCTGGTCGGTGTCGTAGCGCACCAAACCGCCAGCCGTGCCCACCCAGAGGCGCCCTGGTTCCGCCAGAAGGCCCAGGAGATCGCAGTCCTCGGTGACCATGCCCTCCCGGCGACCTAGGTGCAGGACCGGATCCAGGCGGTCCACACCCTGTTCCGTGGTCGCCCAGGTATGGCCCAGATTGTCCACTGCCACGGCGTAGACCATGTTGGAGCGGAGCCCCTGCCCTTTCGTGCGCTGCTCCACCACTGTGAGCTGGTCGCCTTCCACCCGCACGCGGGTCAGACCCAGAGGTTCCTGGTAGAAGATCCAGGCACTGCCATCCGGCAGGAAGTCCAGACCGAAGAGCCCATAGGGCTTCAGCCCCTGAGAGGCGTTGAATTGCCGCCAGACCCGGCGCTCATCCCGCAGGTAGAGGCCTCCGCCCGTGGCGGCCCAGAGTCGGCCCTGGGGATCCTCCTTGATCTGGAACACGCCCAGGACGGCACCGGGCGCAGAACCAGGCCCCACCTCCTGGACCAGCCTGCTGGAGCGTGGATCCCAGCGCAGGAGGCCCTGGCGGGTGTGGCCCAGCCAGACCGTGCCCCGGGAATCCTCTATGACGGTGTTGATGCCAAAGCCGAGGTCTCCCAGCGGGGCCACTTCGGCCCGGGTGGCGCCCGGCCGCAGCCATAGCGTGGGGCCCACCGTGCTGACCATCCAGAGGAGGCCCGTGCGGTCGACCTTCTGGTACTTGATGCGGCGGCCCTCGGTACCAGGGATCCTCCGGAAGCGGCCGCCTTCCTGGCGCACCGCCCCATCGTCCGTGCCCACCAGCAGACGGCCCTGGGGATCCCGCAGCATGGCCCAAACCACCTCGCCGGAATCCCCGCCAGAGAGGGCGTGGTTCCAGATGCGCCCGGAACCCTGCAGGCGCGCCAAAGTGGTGCCCAGCACCCAGAGCGTGCCCTCCCGGTCTCGGAAGACGGTCCGCACCCAGCGGAAGGGCAGGCCCATGTTGGTGTCCAGCAGTTCGGCCTTGCCGTCCTCCAGGTGCAGGGCGCCCGCCTGGGTGGGGATCCAGACGGAGCCGTCCACATCCAGGAAGGGGACGCTGTTGGGGGAGAGGCTCCCCTTCAGGTGCTGGGACTGGTCTGTGAAGCGGAGAGCATCCAGGGGCTTCATGACCAACTGGCGCCCCGTGCCGGCCCAGAGGTTGCCCTGGCGATCTTCCACCAGGGTGGTCACGCCGCCTGCGGGCAGGCCTTCGGCGGGCCCCCAGGACTGGATGCTACCGCCAGGCAGGAAGGTCCAGACGCCGCGATCCGAGCCCAGGTGCATGGCCCCCCGACGGCCCCGGGCCAGGGAGAACTGCCGCCCCTGGGTGGCCCAGGCCAGGGCCTTGAATTGCAGGCCGCGTTGCTGCACAAAGAGACCTTCGGTGGTGGCCACCCAGAGGCGGCTGGCTTCATCCAGCGCCATGGTGGTAGGAGCGAGCCCGGGAGGAGCCTCATCCAACTTGGCAACGGCAATGCGCCCATCTTGGATGTGGGCTAGCCCATGGGGCGTGGCCACCCAGATGCCTCCTGCGGGATCCGCCAGCACCCGGTGGGCCGTGTCCGAGGGCAGCCCGTCCGCCCGGGTCCAGCGACTGCTGGCCCCACCTTCATAGCGCAGCAGGCCATTTTCGGTGCCCACCCAGATGAACCCCTCAGTGTCCTGAGTGAGGCTCGCGATGCCCCCCATGGGCAGGCCCTGGTCCGGGCCCAGCACCCAGAAGGGGCGGTGCCAGCCATCGGCAGCCATGGCACAGACAGCCAGAAGGACCCAACCCAACGCTCGCCAAGCCCTCACGAAGCCCCCTGCATGGCCTCTCATCGGCCAAGCGCCTCCGGGCCTAAGTCCTAAGTGGCTACTCCTGTCCCAACACCCGGCGGTAGACGGCCTCGTACTGGTCCACCACAGGCCCTTCGGCGAAGGTGCCCAGGGCCCGGTCCCGGGCCGATTCCCCCATGCGCCTGCGCAGGGGCTCGTCCCGGAGCAGGGTCAGGACGTCTGCGGCCATGGCCGCGACGTCTCCCATGGTCTCCAGATAGCCGTCCACGCCGTGGCGAACCACTTCGGGCAGGCCCCCCACCCGGCTGGCGATGACCGGCACGCGATGCCCCATGGCCTCCAGAGCGGCCAAGCCGAAGCTTTCCGTAGCGCTGGGCAACAGAAACACGTCCGAGCATGCCAGGACGGTGCCGATATCCAACTGCTTGCCGGTAAAGCGAACCTCGGCGGCGAAGCCCCGGTCACGGCAGTAGGCCTCGGCCTCCAGCCGATCCGGACCATCTCCCACCATGATGAGACGGGCGGGCACCTCCTGGCGGACCTTCTCGAAGACCTTGAGCACATCCAGCACCCGCTTCACGGGGCGGAAGTTGGAGATGTGGGTGAGGACCGAGGCGGCCTTGGGGGCCAGCCAGGCCCGGCAATCCGGGCGTTCCTGGCCCGGGGGCTCCACGAAGTTGGCGATGACGTCGATGTCCCGGTCCACACCGAAGGTGCGGATGGTCTCTTGGCGCAGATATTCGGAGACCGATGTCACGCCGTCGCTCTCCCGGATGGCCATCTTCACCATGGGCAGGTAGCTGGGGTCGCTGCCCACCACGGTGATGTCGGTGCCGTGGAGGGTGGTGACCACCTTCAGGCTGGGGATGGCCATGCGGGCCAGGAGGGCCGCCATGGCGTGGGGGATGGCGTAGTGGGCGTGGATGATGTCCAAGTGGTAGTGCTCGGCCACATCCGCCATCTTGGAGCCCAGGGCGATGGAATAAGGCGCGTCCTCAAAGAGGGGATAGGGCGAGGCCCGGACCTCGTGGAAGTTGATGCGGTCCTCGAAGCCCACCAGGCGGGGGGGGAGGCTGGGGCTCAGGATGTGGATCTCATGGCCCCGGGCCGCCAGGGCTTTGCCCACCTCGGTGGCCACGACGCCAGAGCCGCCGAAGGTGCTGTAGCAGGAAATGCCAATGCGCATAGGAAAGCCTCGCTCCCAGCTATGATGAACGGATTCCCGGGATCCTGCTCATGCCCCTGCTCTTCGCCCTCGCCACCCTCATCATCAATGCCCTCATTGCCGTGCTCTTTGCCACGGCCCTACTTTCCTGGTTCCCCATCGACCCCAGGAACCGGTGGGTGCGGCTCCTGCATGCCATCGCCGACCCGGTCATTTACCCGATCCGCGCCATTGTTCCCCCCATTGGAGGGTTCAGTCTTGATGTCTTCATCGCCATCCTGCTACTTCAGTTGATCAAGTCCGTACTCAGCAACGCCAGCCTGTCCTAGCTGCGAGAGGTCACCATGAAATTCACCCCTCTCGACATCCAGCGCAGGGACTTCGGCAAGGTCTTCCGGGGCCTGGAGGAAGCCGAGGTGCGGACCTTCCTCCACGAGATCGCCGGGGAGTGGGAGGAGCTCCTGGGTGAGAACCAAAAGCTCAAAGAGGAGATCCTCGACAGCCGGGAGCGCCTGCGCCAGTACCACGAGCAGGACCGCATCTTCCGGGAGACCCTCCTCCAGGCCCAGCGCACCCGCGAGGATGTTCTGGACGGCGCCAACCGGGAGCGGGACCTCATCATCCGCGAGGCCCAGTTCAAGGCCGAGGAAGTCATCCGCGAGGCCCAGCAGCACGTGGTGGAAATGGAAGTGCACCTGCGGAACCTGCGCATGGAGCGGCTCAAGTTCCTGAGGGAAATCGAGTCCCTCATGGACCGCACCCGTCGGCACCTGCAGGAGGAGGCCCCGGATGTCTACGTGGCCGCCCCGCCCACCCTTAACCTTGAGGGCCTGGACCTCAGCGCCCTGGAAGACCCCACCCTGCCCCCGCGGCAGCTCTGACCGGAAACTGAAACCGCGAAAAGGCCCTGCGGGCCCGCGAAAGCAAGGACCGGTAGCATCGATATCTGCTTCCTTTTTCCGCCCTTTCGCGTTTTTCGCGGTTTCTCTATTTTGGAGTTCCCATGTCCCACGCGGTGATCCTCAAAGCCCTGCGCAGCCCCATTGGCAAGTTCCAGGGGGGCCTGGCCCCACTAACGGCGCCGGACCTGGCTGCCCAGGTCGTCCGGGCCCTGCTGGCTGCGGTGCCAGGGGCCCACCCCACGGAGGCCATCTTCGGCAACGTGGTGGGTGCAGGCGTAGGCCAGGCCCCAGCCCGCCAGGCGGCGCTACGCGGCGGCCTGCCGGAGACAGTCTCGGCCCTCACCATCAACAAGGTCTGCGGCAGCGGCCTCAAGGCCATCCAACTGGCGGCCAATGCCGTGCGCCTGGGCGACCACCAGGTGGCGCTGGCGGGGGGCATGGAGTCCATGTCCAATGCGCCCTACCTGTTGCCAGCCTTGCGCGCCGGGGCCCGCATGGGCCACACGGAGGCCAAGGACGCCATGATCCTCGATGGCCTCTGGTGCGCCATGACGGATCAGCACATGGGCCACACCGGCGAACGGGTCGCCGAGAAGTTCGGCGTGAGCCGCGCCACCCAGGACGCCTGGGCCGCGAACAGCCACCGCAAGGCCCTGGCGGCCATGCAGTCCGGCGCCTTCACCGCGGAGATCGTCCCCATCACCGTTCCGGGCCGCAAGGGGGAAGTTGTCATCAGCCTCGACGAAAGCCCGCGGGCCGATTGCACCGAGGAGTCCCTGGCCAAGCTTCGCCCCGCCTTCAAGAAGGACGGCAGCGTCACTGCCGGAAATGCGCCCAGCGTCAATGACGGCGCCGCCGCGGCCCTGATCACGACCGAGGTCTTCGCCCGCGCCCAGGGCCTGCCCATCCAGGCGCGCATTCTGGGCACCGCCACCGCAGGCCTGGCCCCGGAGTGGGTGCTCATGGCTCCGGTGGAGGCCATTCGCGCCTTGCTGACCAAAGTGGGCTGGGGGGTGCAGGATGTGGATCTCTGGGAGATCAACGAGGCCTTCGCCGTGCAGTTGGTCGCCACCATGCAGGAGTTGAACCTCCCAGCGGAGCGCATCAACGTCCACGGCGGCGCCGTGGCCCTGGGCCACCCCATCGGCGCCAGCGGAGCCCGGGTCATGGCCACCCTCCTCCACGCCCTGGAACTCCACGGCAAGCAGCGCGGCGTCGCCGCGCTCTGCCTCGGCGGCGGCAACGCCATCGCGATGGCCGTGGAACGCGTTTGAGGTTCCCCTGAAGATCTGTTTCTGAACACAAAAATGGGCCCTTCCGGGCCCATTTTTGCATTGGGGTGAAAAGCTAGAAGTTGTAGCGGAAGCCAGCGCCAAACAGGTTGATCTCGGCCAGGATGGTACCGGTGAGGTTGCCCCGGGTCTGATTGGGACCGGCGGCGCTGAGGTTCATCTTGCCGTCGGCGATGAAGAGGCGGGAGTAGCCCACATCGATGGTGGCCTTCTTGGAAAGCGTGTAGCTCAGGCCCACGGAAACCCACTTGCGGTCGTTGTCGGGAATGCGGGGGGTGCGGTGGTTGTCGTCCACAGCGCTGGTGTCAAAGGCCAAGCCAGCCCGGAAGGTCCAGGGAGTGTTGGTCTTCCAGGTGCCACCGAGGGAGATGAACGTGCTGTCCTTCCAACTCTCATCCGTCACGGAATCAGGGGCGCCGGTGTCGAACTTGACGCGCAGTTCCTTGAACTTGGACCAGGTGGTGCGGGCCACTTCACCCTGCAATGTGAAGGTGGGGCTGGTCTTCCAGTCGAAGCCAAGGGAGGCCGTGGCGGGCAGGGACAGATCCGCAGAGCCCCTGCCGTTCTTGAGGCCGGCGGCATTGAGGGCGCCGAGGTCCGTGGCGGGCATGGTGGCGGGGAACTGGAACGAAGCATCACCCTTGAGGGTCATGGTCATGGCGCTGTTGTAGGCGAGACCGAAGCGCAGATCCTGGGAGGGCTGGTAGGTGGCGCCCACCTTGAAGCCGTAACCCCAACCGCCGCCCTTGAGGCCGGCTGCTCCGTCCCAGGCCCCTGGGGTAGCGAAACCGGGGATGCCAAATGCGGCATTGGGGGCGCCCATGGCCACGTTGGCCACGGGGCTGTTGCCGCCAGGTGCAGCCACGGGGGAAAGCCCAGCCGCAGCCAGGCCGGAGCCCACCTTGAGCGCCAGGGCAGTGCCGTAGTCGACACCATTGGTCAGTTCGGCATCAGCCCGCCGGGCGATGAAGGCCACACCAAAGGAGAACTCCTTGCTCACGCGATAGGCGAGGCTGGGGGCGATATCGATGGTCTTGAGGTCAGTCTTCAGGGCATGGTAGCGGCCCACCCAGCTGGCGTTGTACTCCGTAGCCAAGCCGAAGGGCACGTTCACCGACAGGCCGACTCGCAGGTCCTGGGTCGGGCTGTACATGATGTTGAACTCGGGCAGGATGGCCGAGATGGCGGCATTTGGATGACTGGATCCCCCGGAGATCGGGCTCAGGGCAGCACCCGTCACGGGAGCCACGTTGAAGCCCAGGCTCGTGAGGTCAGAGGTGCGCGACCCGGAGGCATTGTTGATCTTGGCGCTCAGACCGACGTAGGTGCCGCCGAAGGTGAACTGCACGCCGTCGTACTGGGTCATCACAGCGGGATTGAAGTAGAGGGAGGTGAGATCCCCCCCACCGGCGCTGATGCCCGCAAAGGCGTTGCCCAGGGAAAGGGGGCTCTGCTCACGCAGCTGGAAGCCGCTGGCCTGGGCCTGGGGGGCGAAGGCAGTGCCCGCGATCAGGGCCAGGGTGGTGAGGGTGAGACGGGCACGATGGCGCATAGGGGCATGGCTCCTGTCCCGGTTTCCCGGGGTTGAGTGGCTGTTGTCAGCCGATTCCTTAGGAATGAAGTTGGTCAACGATACCAAATCATCGGAGTCCTGCAACCACTCCCGAACACCCTGATGGAAGTTTTCGATTGGCGATCTAGCGATCAGCAACCATTCGAGGTGCCAGCACCACGGACAGAGCCGCACCGGCAGCCAGTTCCTGCACCAGAGCAGAGCCGATGACGGGTGTAGCACCCAAGGCTCGGACGGCTTGCAGGCTGCTGGCATCCGACAACCCGAAGCCCACGGCCAAGGGTCGTTCCGACACCGCCTGCAGATCCAGCACCCGGCCCGCCACGGGGCCCAGGTCGGTGCCCTGCCCCGTCCCCGTCACGCCGAGGCGGGCCACAAGGTAGGCGAAGCGCTGGGCGAAGGAATGGCCCGGGCCCGGATCAGGCCGCTCCGAAAGCAGCTCCCGCGCTCTGGCTAGGCTGGTGGTGGGCGCCAGCAGGGGCACCATGGGATAGCCCGCCTCCCGCAGTTCCCGCTCGAAGTCCGGTTCTTCACCAAAGGGCAGGTCCACCACCAAGAGGGCCTTCACGGGCGTGGGTGCCAGCAGTCGCCGCAGGTTGCCCGCACCAATCTGCAGCAGCGGATTCAGGTACGTGAACAAAACCACGTCGGGACTGTCCGAGAGACCCGCCAGGGCCTCCAGCACCCGGAGAGGCGTGGCCCCCCGCTGGATGGCGCGGTGAGCCGCCGCCTGCAGCACCGGGCCGTCCGCGATGGGATCCGAGTGGGGCAGGCCCAGCTCGATAGCCTCCAGGCCGAGGGCTTTGGCCTCGGAAAGCAGCCCTGGCAGAGCCTCCAGGGAAGGGTCACCGGCCATCAAGAAGGGAAGGAGAGGATTCATTCGTGCGCCCTTTCAGAAATCAACATCGCAAAGTACTAGAAGGATTTCACCGCAGAGATTGCCTGCCGGGAGGATCGCCCAAGGCATGGAGCCACAGAACTTCGCACTGAAATAGGATTCAGCCACAAAGAACACAAAGGGCACAAAGGAGACGAGGTTCCAGTGGGGGCCAGGCTTTTCTTTGTGCCCTTTGTGCCCTCTGTGTTCTTTGTGGCCATTTCATCTTTTCCTTTGCGGCTCGTTCATTTGTGTTCCATGAAGCCAGGAATCTAGATCCCCAGCCTTGCCTGGTATGTGGATAGGTCCTTGTCGCCTCGCCCGCTGAGGCCGAGGAGCACGGTGGCGGCGCCTTCGGCGGCGAGGGCTGGCAGGAGGGCCAGGGCGTGGCTGCTCTCCAGGGCTGGCAGGATGCCTTCGGCCATGCAGAGCTGGCGGGCGCCCTGGAGGGCCTCTTCGTCCGAGGCCCGCCGCACCTCCACCTTGCCGTCCAGCACCAGGGCCGCCAGCTCGGGCCCCAGGGAGGGATAGTCCAGACCCGCGCTGATGCTGGCGGTTTCGGCGGTGTGGCCGTGTTCATCTTGCAGCAGCAGGGTCTTGCAGCCGTGCAGGACGCCCATGCGACCACCATCGAGGCGCGCCGCATGCTGG
Organism: uncultured Holophagaceae bacterium; assembly: GCA_903913215.1. Lineage (GTDB taxonomy): Bacteria > Acidobacteriota > Holophagae > Holophagales > Holophagaceae > Geothrix. Next base: position 39,772 of record CAIWKE010000002.1, on the reverse strand, counting down.
CCCAGGTCTGCGCCATGGCCGCCCGCTTCAACGGCCACGCGCCGCACGGGATCACCCAGGAAGGGCACCAACAGGCCCAGGCCGTTGCTGCCCCCACCTGCGCAGGCCAGGACCACCTCAGGCAGGCTGCCCGTCTGCTCCAGCACCTGGGCGCGAGCCTCCTCACCGATGACGGTCTGGAAGGTGCGCACCATGGTCGGAAAGGGATGGGGCCCCAGGGCCGATCCCAGGATGTAGTGGGCTCGGTCGCACTGGCCCGCCCAGGCCCGCAGGGCCTCGTTCACGGCCTCCTTGAGGGTGCCCTGCCCTGCTGCCACAGGCTCCACCTTGGCGCCGAAGAGGCGCATGCGGGCCACGTTGGGGGCCTGACGGGCCATGTCCGTGACGCCCATGTACACAGTGCAGGCCAGGCCCAGGCGCGCACAGGCGGCGGCGGTGGCCACGCCATGCTGGCCCGCGCCGGTCTCGGCGATGATCTCGGTCTTGCCCATGCGGCGGGCCAGGATGGCCTGGGCCAGGGCGTTGTTGATCTTGTGGGCGCCGGTATGGGTGAGGTCCTCCCGCTTGAGGAAGAGGGCCTTCAGCCCCAGCTGCGCGGCCAGGCGCGGCGCAGGGGTGAGTGGCGTGGGCCGACCCACGAAGTGGCGCAGTTCACCTCTCAGCTCAGCCAGGAAGGCCGGGTCTTCCACGGCGGCGCGGAAGGCCGCCTCAAGATCCAGCAAGGGCTGCATGAGGGTTTCCGGCGCGTAACAGCCGCCCAGAGCCTGGGCGCCAAAGCGGGTCGGTAGTTTGAATCCGGCGGTCATGGGAACTCCAGAGCGTGGGCGGCGGCAACGAAGGCACTGACTTTGAGAGGATCTTTGAGGCCCGGGGCGGCCTCCAGGCGGCTGGCGGCGTCCACCCCCCGGAACTGGCTTCGCAGGGCAATGGGGAGGGCTGCAAACCGAGCCTGGACATTGGCGCCATCCAGCCCTCCCGCCAGCAGGAAGTGCCCCGGCGGCGGGTGGCTGAACGCGTGGCCCTGCCCCGACCCGCCCAGCACACCGGTGACCTTGGCGCTGGGTTCCCAGAGATACCAGTCGGCCCGGATGAGGGCCTGCCCCGGCTCATCCGCCCAGGGCAGCAGGATCATCTGGCCCGCTTGGCGCAGCAGATTGATCGCCTGCTCCCGGCCTGCAGCCGGGAGATAAGGCTGGACACAGCGGAAGCCGTGCAGCCGGGCCTGGGCGAGGATGGTCTCGGGGTCATCCGCCACCATCACCAGCACGGCGCGATCCAGGTAGGGCGTGGCGACGCCAAGATCCGCGCAATGGCGGGGACTGGGCGGATGGCACACGAAGCCCAATAGGTCTGCACCGACCGCTGCGGCCTGCGCCACATCCTCAGCGCGCACCAGGCCGCAGACCTTGGCCAGAATCTTCATGGGGCCACCGGGCGCAGATCAGCCAGGATGCGGCCCAGGAAGTCGGCGGGGTCGGGGCTGCGCATGAGGGCCTCGCCCATGAGCACCGCGTCGAAGCCTGCGCGCAGGGCCTGGCGGGCTTCCTCCACCGTGGCCAAGCCCGACTCGCGGATCAACAGGGCCTCGGGAAAGGCCCGGCGCAAAGGCTCGGCGGTAGGGGCACCCAGGGTGAAGGTGGCCAGGTCCCGGGCATTGATGCCCACCAGACGAGCGCCTGCCGCCTGGGCAAAGGGCACCTCCGTGAGGTCGTGCAGCTCCACCAGGGGCTCCATGCCCCGGGCCCGGGCCGCTTCGGCGAAGGCCGCCGTGTGCTCCCGCAGAACCCGGGCGATGAGCAACACCGCCTCCGCGCCCACAGCCGCGGCCTCATCCAGTTGCGCTTCGGAGATGACGAAGCCCTTGTAGAGGCGGGGCAGTCCCAGCTCTGCTGCGGCCCGCAGGTGCTCGGCCGAACCCTTGAAGTAGGTGGGCTCCGCCAGGATCGAAAAGGCCGCGGCGCCGCCCTCCCGGTAGGCCCGGAGCTGGGGCAGCAGGGGCGTGCCCAGGGCAAAGGGCCCCAGCGAAGGGGAGGCCTGCTTGTACTCGGCGATGATGGCGCCGCCCCGGGCAGCATCGCGGCGCAGAGCCGCCTCGAAGGCGCCAGAGGTTTGGCGCGGAACGAATGCAGCAGGATTTCGCGTTGTTGCAGATTCCAGCCGCTCCAGTTCCGCCTCGAGCACCCGCAGCAAGTGGCTGGGAGCAAGGGCCGCGGCCCGCACCAGGGCGCGGGGTTCAGGCAGCTGGCTCATGGGCGCTCCCCCAGAGGCGGTGGAAAGGGCAGTGTGAAGCCCCGGTCCAGGCGCGCGCGGGCCTCCAGGAACGCGGCGCCGATGCCATCCAGGCCGAGTCCGCGATGGAGCAGGAGACCCAAGCCCGTCTGCAGGGCCACGGCATCCGCCACGGCGGGCCGGAAGTCCGCATGGGCGGCGCCCGCGAAGAGTCCCCGGGCCACGGCCAGGGCCTGGGCCCGGTCCCGCACGTGGAGGGCACCGGCCACCGGCTGGCTCAGGCCCAGATCCCGGGGCACGAGCACCCGGCGGCCGAGCACCTGGCCCGCGTCCACTTCCACGACCACGGTGGGCCCCTCGATGGAGGCCTCATCCATCCCCCGGCCCTCGGCGTCCTTGCCGTGGATCACGAAGGCCCGCCGCAGACTGCCCCGCCGCGCCAGGGCTCCGGCCATGGGCTGCATGAGGTCCTCCCGGGCCACGCCCAGCACCTGCAGGGGCGGCTGGGCCGGATTCAGTAGGGGGCCCAGCAGGTTGAAGATGGTGGGGATGCCCAGGCGCTTGCGGATCTCCCGCAGACGGCCCAGCAGTGGGTGGTAGGCAGGGGCGAAAAGGAAGGCGAAGTGCCGGAGCGGCAGATCAGCCATCAGGTCCGAACTGGCCCGGGAGAGGTCGTAGCCCAGGGCCTCCATGAGATCCGCGCTGCCACAAACCCCCGTGGCGGCGCGGTTCCCATGCTTCACCACCGGCACGCCGAAATCAGCCAGCAACAGGGCCGTGAGGGTGCTGAGGTTCGCCGTGGAGATGCCGTCGCCGCCGGTGCCCACCACGTCGATGGCGTCCGCAGGGCAGGCCGGAAAGGGTACGGCCACATCCGCGAGGGCCTCGGCAAAGGCCGCCAGTTCGTGGGCCTCGGGCGCCCGCTGGGCCAGCAGGGCCAGGCAGGCCCCCACCAGCAGGGCGTCCGTGTCCTGGTCGATGAAGATGCGCATGAGCTCCGAAGCAGTGGCCTCGGGCAGGGGGCGGCTGGGGTTGTGGGTGGTGAGCAGGGTCATCGGGATGCCTCCTGGGCCAGGCGGAGGAAGTTCGCCAGCATGGCCGGACCGTCCGGCGTGAGGATGCTTTCGGGGTGGAACTGCACGCCCCAGCGGGGCAGGCTCAGATGAGCCATGGCCATGATCTCGCCGCCGTGGCTCCGGCCCGTCACGCGCCAGCAGGCGGGCAGCGAGGCGGGCTCGGCGATGAGGCTGTGGTACCGGCCCACAGGCAGGCCCTTGGGCAGGCCCTGGAAGAGTCCCGTGCCGTCGTGGTCCAGGGGCGTGGCCTCTCCATGCAGGGGTTCGATGGCCCGGCCCACTTTGCCACCCGTGGCGGCGGCCAGGGCCTGGTGGCCCAGGCAGACACCCAGCAGCGGGACGTTCCAGTCCGAGCCTGCCAAAGCCATATGGGCTGGGCTTTCGGTGGGGTGCCCGGGACCGGGCGAGAGCACCACGGCCTCGGGAGCCAGCGCCTTGGCCTCGGCCAGGGTGATGGCGTCGTGGCGAACGACCTTGACCTCGCGGCCCAACGTTTCAAACGCCTGCACCAGGTTGTAGGTGAAGGAATCCAGCGCGTCGATGAGGAGGATCATCGGGCACCTCCGTCCAGCTGCACGCCCAGGGCCTGGGCGATGGCCCCCAGCTTGTGCAGGGTCTCGAAGTATTCCGACGTGGGGTTGGACGCCCGCACCACGCCCGCGCCCGCCTGGATGTAGGCGGCGGCGCCGCTGTAGACCGCCGTGCGGAGGATGAGGGCCGTATCCAGGACACCATCGGCGCCCAGGCGCAGCAGCACGCCGCCATAGGGGCCGCGCACCTCGCCCTCCAACTCGGCGATGCGCTGGCAGGCCCGCAGCTTGGGCGCCCCGCTCACGGTGCCCGCGGGGAAGGCGGCCTCCAGCACATCCAGGGCATCCAGGCCCGGCTTCAGCTCGGCCTTCACGGTAGTGGTGAGGTGTAGCACGTGGCTCGTGCGCTGGAGGGCCAGGGGCTTCTCCACCCGCACGCCGCCGGGCACGGCCACGCGGCCCAGATCGTTGCGGGCCAGGTCCACCAGCATCTGGTGCTCCGCCAACTCCTTGGGATCGCGCTTGAGGGCCTCGAAGCGGGAGGCGTCCTCCTCGGTGCTGCCCCCCCGGGGCACGGTGCCCGCGATGGGCAGGGTCTCCGCTTCCCGGCCCTGCACTTGCACCAGCATCTCTGGCGAGGCGCCCACCAGGGCGAAGCCACCCCACTCCAGGAGGTAGCCGTAGGGGCTGGGATTGAGGCGGCGGAGGCGACGGTAGGCCTCCAGCGGAGGCGGCGGGTTGGTGACGCGGAAGCGCTGGCTGGGCACCAGCTGGTAGATATCCCCGTCGAGGATCAGCTCCTGGGCACGGCGCACGTGGCTCTCGTAGGCTTCCCGGCTGCTGAGGGCCTGGGCCACAGGTTGCGCGGTGGAAGGCCCGGGATCGCCCACTCCCGCCAGGAGCCGTGCCCGCAGGGCGGCCAGGCGCGTAAAGCCCGCCTCGGGCCGGGCGCTGAGAGTCTGCAGTTCCGCCACCTGGTGCAGGTGGTCGAAGACCAGGGCCGTGTCGAAGCGGCGCACCCAGAGGCAGGGCAGGCCCAGGGTGTTGTTGGCGGGCAAGGGGAGGGTGGGCTCGCTGGCCCCCATTGCCTCGAAACCGAGATACCCGGCACAGCCCACGCCCACGGGCAGGCCTTCGCGTAGGGGCGGCAGAGCCGAACCTGGATCGTGCATGCTGGAGGCCGGTGCAGCGCCAGCCAAGTCCCGAAGGGCCTCCACCCAGCCGGTGGCTGGCGCCTCCAGGCGGACCTCGTCTTCCCCTTCCAGCAGCACGAAACTGTGCCGACCTACGCGCTCGCCCTGGTCGCAGGACTCCAGCAGGAGGCTGGCGCCCGCGGGGCGCAGGGCCAGGTAGGCCGCCAGGGGCGTCAGCAGGTCCGCGGGGAGCGGGTGCCGAATCAGGTGCTTGGGGGCTGGGGACATGGTTGCATCCATCAACAAAAAAGCCCGACCACAGGGTCGGGCTCGGAAGTTCCTGAAGGGCTTAGGCCGCTAGGCCTCGCACAGGGAGCAGTCCGAGCCCACGCGCCACCACCAACCCCCGTGGAGGAGGCCCTGGCGAGAGGTCGAGGAGCACAGCTGCATGAGAGCGATGAAACCCGGTTGGGGTGCTCCCTGTCAAGTGTGGTTTGATGGAAGATTGCTTCTGGACGGCCATGGAATCCACGCGCCCCACCACCATCCACACCGAAGAGGACCTGTCGCCCCGGGCGCCATGGACTTTTCTCTCGGCGGCCCTGCCGGGCGGGTTCACGCGCTGGGGCTGGGGCCTCATCGCGGGCTGGCTGCTGACCCTCCTGGGCCCGGCCCTGGGCTGGGCGGGACATCTCCGTCGCGCCGCGGGTTGGAGCGCCCTGCCCTCCCACTGGGGTGAGCAGATCAGCGCCCGGGATATCTGGGAACTCATGGAGAACGGCGGCCTCAAATATCGACTTACGAATTCCCCCACCGTGCACCTCATGGGCCTGGGCCTGGTGATCGTGCTCTGGTGCGGCTGGCGCATGCAGGCCGAACACGTAGGGGTGAAGGCGCGCCTGGGCCCCTGGCTGCTGGGAGCCCTGGACACCCTGCTCATCGGCTTGCTGCCCCTGGGTCTCGTGGTCTTCATTACATCCTGGGTCCTGGGTCGGATCGGCGGCATTGGCATCGACGGCCTGGGCTGGGCAGCCTTCATCGGCCGCCCCCTCTTCTGGATGGCCCTGATCGCTGCCCTGAACCTCCAGTGGTGGTTCTGCCGCCTGGGCCGCGCCGCGGGCCTGAAGCGCGGCTACCGAACCCACTTGAAGGACAGCTTCCTGCGCCTCTGGTCCCACCCCGTGCAGTGGACCCTCCTGAACCTCGGCGGCGCCGCCCTGCGCGCCCTGCTGCCTTCCCTGGTGCTGCTGCTGGCCTGGCGCATGGGCGGAAGCACCAGCTTCCGGGTCTGGCTCTTCCTGCTGCTGCTGCTGCTTGTCACCGCCATCAATGCCTGGCTCATGGGCTGGCTGCTCCGCGCCGTCACCCATTTCTGGATCCAGGATGTCCTGGTGCGGGATGCCCGCGCCGCCCTCGAGGTGCCCCCCAGTGAATTTGAAGCCCTTTAGCCTCCTTCTCCCGGCGCTCCTGGGGCTGTCTTTGGCGGCCCAGACCCCGGTGCCTCCGGCCAAGGGCGTCGTGCTCCCGGTGAACGCCGCCATCCCTGAAGATCCTGAGATCCAGAAGGTGATCGCGCCCCTGGCGGCGGAGATCAAGGCCACCTTCGACCTGCCCCTGGTGAAGGCACCCCAGGGCCTGTTCCGGGGCCGCCGTGGCGAGGAGAACCTGCTGGGCTACTGGGTGGCGGACGCCATGCGCCTGGCCGCCCAGGGTGCCATCAACGCGCCTGTGCGCTTCGCCATCACCAATGCCGGTGGACTGCGCTCCAACCTGCGTGCGGGCCAGCTGAAGGTGGCCGACATCTTCGAGCTGATGCCCTTCGAGAACGAGCTGGTGGTGGTGGAACTCACGGGTGCCGAACTAATCCAGGTCGTGAGCGAAGGCATCGCACGGAGGGGGGGCGAGCCCTGCTCTGGCATCATCGCCAGGGTGGAGGGCAGCCCCGAGAAGGGCATCCTGACGGTCACCTGGGCTGATGGCAGCCTCATTGATCCCAAGGCCACGGTGAAGGTGGCCACCTCGGACTACCTCTACGGCGGTGGGGACTCGATCCCCACGCTCAAGACTGGCCGCAAGCCCTTCACCACGGGCATCACGCTGCGCCAACTCCTGCTGGACCAGTGCGGCGTCCTGGGCAAGGCCAACCAGGATCTGCTGCCCCCAGCCCCAGGTCGGTACAGCATTCCTGTGCCGATCCAGGAAGCCATCCGCGACAAGAAGTTCAAGTTCTAGGGGCCACCATGGATCGCCGCACCTTCCTCGCCGCCCTGGGCGCCACTGCCGCCGCCACCCAACTGCCCCTCCAGGCCGCTGCGGAGCCGGTCCAGGGTTCAGGCCGCATCACGCTCCTGCACACCAATGACACGCACTCCCGGATCGAGCCCTTTGGCCCGGGCAATGGCGCCATCAGCGGCCTGGGCGGCGTGACCCGCCGGGCCACCCTCATCAAGCAGCTCCGCCAGCAGCTGGGTTCCGTGCTCCTGCTGGACGCCGGGGACACCTTCCAGGGCACGCCCTACTTCAACCGCTACAAGGGCCGCCTGGACTATCAGCTCATGCGCATGATGGGCTACGACGCGGGCACCCTGGGCAACCACGACTTCGACAACGGCGTGGGCCCCCTGGTGGAGGCTCTGGAGGCCATGGAGCAACTGCAGCACGCCAATGCCCCCTTCGCCCTGCTCAACTGCAACTACGACTTCAAGGGCGCCCCAGCCCTGGCCAAGCGGGTCCGGCCCTATCAGGTCAAGACCTTCCCGGGCCTGCGCGTCGGCCTCACGGGCGTGGGCGTGGCCTTCGCGGGCCTGGTGAGCGACAAGAACCATGAGGGCATCACCTGGCGGGATCCCTATGAAAGCCTGAAGCCCGTGGTGAAGCACCTGCGAGAGGTGGAGAAAGTGGACCTGGTCGTCCTGCTCTCCCACCTGGGCTACAACCTGAACGGCACCGCCCCGGATGACCTGCGCCTGCCTGGCGCCGTGGCGGGCATTGACGCCATCATCGGCGGCCACAGCCACACCTTCCTCGAGGCCCCCACCAAGGTGCCCCAGGCCCAGGGGGAGACCCTGGTCTTCCAGGTGGGCTTCGGCGGCGTGAACCTGGGTCGCATGGACTTTGCCGTGGCCAAGGGCACCGTCCGGGCCGCCTCCGGTTCGGCCCTGCCGGTGCTAGCTTGAGCCATTTTTGCCCTTAAGAAAGAAAACGGATCACCACCAAGACGCCAAGGCACCAAGAAAAGATGCATGCATATCGGCCAGTCAGCCGTGTGTGGGCGGGGGCCATGGGCCCAGGCAGGTCATTCCTGTAGGATTCGCGGCCCTTCGCGTCTTTCGCGGCTTTTGTCTTAGTCCTGGCTAGGGGGCGTGACCGAAGTCCCAATTCGCCCAGGCCCCAGGAAAGCGGCTTGAAGGCGGGCATTCCGCATGGGAGCCTGCCTAAGAATCCCTGTCGCTGGCCCGCCGCGATCCAACTTGGCGTAGCCCGGCCCGATGGGGGAAACCCATGAGGAGAGCCCATGACCGACCAGAAGATCATCTGGACTGACATTGACGAAGCGCCTGCCCTGGCGACCTATTCCCTGCTGCCCATCATCCAGGCCTTCACCAAGGGCACGGGCATCGCCGTGGAGACCTCCGACATCTCCCTGGCCGGCCGCATCCTCGCCAACTTCCCCGAGCGCCTGAAGGAAGACCAGAAGATCGCCGACAACCTGGCCCACCTGGGGGATCTGGCCCAGAAGCCCGAAGCCAACATCATCAAGCTCCCCAACATCAGCGCCTCCATCCCCCAGCTCATCGCCGCCATCAAGGAGCTGCAGTCCCAGGGCTTCGATATTCCTGACTATCCCGAGCAGCCCAAGGACGAGGCCGAGAAGGCCATCCAGACCCGCTTCGCCAAGGTCCTGGGCAGCGCCGTGAACCCCGTCCTGCGTGAGGGCAACTCGGATCGCCGGGCGCCGCTCTCCGTGAAGAACTTCGCCAAGAAGCACCCCCACAAGATGGGCGCCTGGACCCCGGACTCCAAGACCCGCGTGGCCCACATGAACGCCGGTGACTTCTACGGCACCGAGACCTCCCTCACCGTGGCCAAGCCCACTACCGTCCGCATCGAGTTCGTGGGCGCCGATGGCGCCGTGAAGGTCCTCAAGGAGAAGACCCCACTGCTGGCCGGCGAAGTCATCGACACCTCCGTGATGAGCGCCAAGGCCCTGCGCGCCTTCTACGCCGAGCAGATCGAGGCCGCGAAGAAGGACGGCCTCCTGCTCTCCCTGCACCTCAAGGCCACCATGATGAAGATCTCCGATCCCGTCATGTTCGGCCATGCCGTCACGGTGTTCTTCAAGGACGTGGTCACCAAGCACGCGAACGTCATCAAGAGCCTCGGCGTGAACTTCAGCAACGGCCTGGGCGATCTCTACGCCAAGATCCAGACCCTGCCCGCGGCCCAGAAGGCTGAGATCGAGGCCGACATCATGGCCGTCTATCCCACCCACCCGGCCCTGGCCATGGTGGACTCGGACAAGGGCATCACCAACCTGCATGTGCCCAACGACATCATCGTGGACGCCTCCATGCCTGTGGTGGTGCGGGACTCCGGCAAGATGTGGGGCGCAGACGGCAAGCTGCACGACACGCTGGCCATGATCCCCGACCGCTGCTACGCCACGATGTACAAGGCCGTCATCGAGGACTGCCAGCAGCACGGCGCCTTCAACCCCGCCACCATCGGCAGCGTGCCCAACGTGGGCCTCATGGCGCAGAAAGCCGAGGAGTACGGCTCCCACGACAAGACCTTCATCGCCACTGCCCCGGGCACCATCCGGGTGGTGGACAGCGAGGGCGCGACCCTCCTGCAGCAGCCCGTGGAAGTGGATGACATCTTCCGCATGTGCCAGGCAAAGGACACTCCCATCCAGGACTGGGTGAAGCTGGCCGTGAGCCGCGCCCGCATCACCGGCGCCCCCGCCATCTTCTGGTTGGACAAGGGCCGGGCCCACGACCGCCAGATCATCGCCAAGGTGGAGACCTACCTCAAGCAGCACGACACCACGGGCCTGGATATTCGCATCCTCCACCCTGTGGAAGCCATGAAGGTATCCTGCGAGCGCATCCGCGCCGGTAAGGACACCATCTCCGTCACGGGCAACGTGCTGCGCGATTACCTCACGGACCTCTTCCCGATCATCGAGCTGGGCACCAGCGCCAAGATGCTGTCCGTGGTGCCCCTGCTGGGCGGCGGCGGGCTCTTCGAGACTGGCGCTGGCGGTTCCGCCCCCAAGCACGTGCAGCAGTTCCAGAAGGAGGGCTACCTCCGGTGGGACAGCCTGGGCGAGTTCTCGGCCTTCGCCGCCTCCCTGGAGCACGTGGCCAATACCTTCAAGAACGCCAAGGCCGCCGTTCTGGCGGAGACCCTGGACCTGGCCATCGCCAAATTCCTGGATAACGACAAGTCCCCGGCCCGCAAGGTGGGCCAGATCGACAACCGCGGAAGCCACTTCTACCTGGCCCTTTACTGGGCCCAGGCCCTGGCGGCCCAGGCCAAGGACGCGACGCTCCAGGCCCGCTTCGCCCCTGTGGCTGCGGCCCTGAGCGCCGAGGAGGCCAAGATCAACGGCGAGCTCATCGCCGCCCAGGGCAAGCCAGTGGACATGGGGGGCTATTACCACCCCGATAAGGAAAAGACCGGCGCCGCCATGCGGCCCAGTCCCACCCTCAACGCCATCCTGGCGACCATCGCCTAGGGCACCATCTCGCTACACCAAGGGCCAGGATGCACCCGCATCCTGGCCCTTGGTCTGTACAAAAAAATCATTCGGATTTCCAGCCCGAAATCGCACAAGGAAATAACGCAGATCGTAATAAAGTCTAAGAAATTTATGCTGTTTTGAAGGCTATAACTTTCAATCGAGAACGGCCAGATCAGAGGTCCTGCGTAACTGGCCACTGAATCCCAATTGCTCTGCTTTCTCTATTCCCAGGTCCGATCGGACCCAACCCATGCAGCTAGGCGGCCACCACCGGCACCTGGGTGCCAGAGCTCAGGTGCGAGGCTGCGATGGAGGATCCCGCATCGATGCGCACCAGGCCGGCACGCAACTGGAGCAGCAGCAAGTGGCCTTCCCGGCCCACGATGCCCCCCCGAAGACTCACTTCCGAGGCCAGATCGTAGTCCACAGCGGCGGCGGGGCGGATACGTACCGAGCAGGGCACGCTGAGCCGAACCTGGGCCTGGAGGGTGCCGGACAGGGCCAGGAGCAGGCTCAGGGCGGGGAATGAAAGGGTTCGCATTGACTTGACCACCGTGACCTTCTTGCCTTGGTGGTCTCTGTTTCGGCCTGCAAGAAAGTGTATTAATTGTACCGGGCTATTTTTGCCGCTGTGCAATCAAGACCTTGTTGATGCCTGCCGGACTTGGGGAACCGGCCCCGGCCCCATTGTCCGGGCTCCCCGCCTCGGCCATCCTGAGCCATGCGTCGCCTCAAGCAGGTTCTGGTTCATCGTTTCCGGGAGAAGGCCTCGGTCTTCCTCACGGAGCTGCATCCGGCCCGGGATGCTGCTGAGCGGGCGAGCGTGCTGGCCTCCTTGCGCAAGCGGGACTTTGACGCCACCCATCATTGCAGCGCTTGGCGGGAGGGTGTGCCAGTCCTGGCCTTCGGCGCCGACGATGACGGGGAGCCCTCGGGCACCGCCGGACGCCCCATGCTGGCGGTGTTGGAGGGGGCTGAGGCCACGGACCTGCTGGCCGTCTGCATCCGCTGGTACGGCGGCACCAAGCTGGGCACCGGGGGCCTGGTGCGGGCCTACACGGAAGGGGTCCAGGGGGCCCTGGCCCTGGCAGACGAGGCCGGTGCCTGGGAGGAGGTGCGCATCCTCCGGCGGGGCGAGCTCCGGGTGGGCGCCACCCAGGCCCACCTGCCCTTCGCCCTCCTGGGCGCCTTCCCCGGGGTCGAAGTCGTGGAGCAGAGCTTCAGCGGCGACGAAGCCACCTTGGCCTTCCAGTGCCCGCCGGACCTGGCGCCCCTGCTGGACCACGCCTGGCAGGAGCGCAGCCGCGGCGGGGTCATCCACTGGGGTTAAGCGCCGCTTAGTGCCTTGGTGGTGATCAGTTGTGCCTTTTACCCTTCATTGCCCAGCAAAAGGGACTATTCAATGACGCCCAGCTCGCGCCCCACTTTGGTGAAGGCGGCGATGGCATGGTCGAGGTCTGCCCGGGTGTGGGCGGCGCTGAGTTGGGTGCGGATGCGGGCGCCGCCCTTCGGCACCACCGGGAAGAGGAAGCCGATGACGTAGACCCCTTCATCCAGCAGGCGCTTGGCGAACTCCTGGGCCAAGGGCGCCTCGTAGAGCATGACGGGCACGATGGGGTGTTCGCCCTTCAGCAGCTTGAAGCCCGCCTTTTCCATGCCCGCGCGGAAGTAGTGGGCGTTCTCGTGGACCCGCGTGATGAGGTCGCCGCTGTCCTTGAGCAGGTCCAGCACCTTCAAGGTGGCAGCCACGATGCTGGGGGCCACGGAGTTGGAGAAGAGGTAGGGCCGGGCCTTCTGTCGCAGCCAGTCGATGGCCTCGGCCTTGCCCGCGATGTAGCCGCCGGAGGCGCCGCCCAGGGCTTTGCCGAAAGTGCCGGTCATGAAGTCTACGCGACCCATGACCCCGCAGTGCTCGTGGGTGCCGCGTCCATGTTCGCCCATGAAGCCCACGGCGTGGCTGTCATCCACCATGACCATGGCGCCAAACTTTTCAGCCAGATCGCAGATCTCCGCCAGCTTGGCGATGTAGCCGTCCATGCTGAAGACACCGTCAGTCACCACCAGCTTAAAGCGGGCCCCGGCGGCATCGGCGGCCTTGAGCTGGGCTTCCAGATCCGCCATGTCCGAGTTGGCGTAGCGGAAGCGCTGAGCCTTGCAGAGACGGATGCCGTCGATGATGGAGGCGTGGTTGAGGGCGTCGCTGATGATGGCGTCCTCCTCGCCCAGAAGGCCCTCGAAGATGGCGCCATTGGCGTCAAAGCAGGAGGAGTAGAGCTGCGTATCCTCGAAGCCCAGGAAGGCCGCCAGCTTCTGCTCCAGCTCCCGGTGGATGTCCTGGGTGCCGCAGATGAAGCGCACCGAGGCCATGCCGAAGCCGTGGTCGCCCATGACCGCCTGGGCGGCTTTGATCACCTCAGGATGGTTGGCGAGGCCCAGGTAGTTGTTGGCGCAGAGGCAGACCACATCGCGGCCGTTGGCCCGCAGGCGGGGCTGCTGGGGGGAGGTAATGACCCGCTCGGTCTTGTAGAGGCCAGCTTCCTTCAGCCCTTCGAGTTCGCGGTTCAGGTGGGCCAGATAGCCAGGATTCACAGCACTTCTCCTCGTCAGGCAGGGTCCATAGGATACTCCGGGGTTGCGTGGAGGTAGGCTGGTTGTGTCACCATCTTTGTCGAACTGCAAAGGAACCTGCCATGCGCACTGCCCACCTGCTCCCCGCCCTCCTGGTCCCCGCCCTCCTGCTCAGCCTGGGCTGCAGCTCCAAGCTGAGCCGCACCAAGGCTGAGGAACTGCTCAGCCAAAACTACCCCGTGGTAGTGCCGGTCACCGTGCCCGAGAAGGCCTCCGCCGAAAAGGGCAGCCCTGCCTACATGCGCCTCTCCGCCCTGAAGGAGAACCTGGACAAGAGCGGCTGGTTCGAGTCCCTCCAGAAGACGGAGGGGAACCAGGAGGTCTTCCAGTTCCGCCTCAAGCTGGATGCTCCCAAAACCATCACAGCGGCGCCCCAGGGCTTCAAGATCCCCGCTGCCCAGGCGGTCTTCGTACGCGCTGCCAAGATGGAGCCCACACGCGAGGGCAGCCGCGTCCTCTACGAGATTCGGCTGGAGAAGCCCACGGCCCAGTTCTCCATTCTGCAGGCCCAGTACCCCGACATCCGCATCGGCCAGACCAAGCCCCGCCACGCCACCTTCGAGAAGAAGGGGAGCGGCTGGACCCTCACGGGCACGGACGAGGTGTTCCACAAGGCCAACTAAGCCCAGCCGGGAGCTTTGACCGGGGTTACACCCTTGTTCCTAGGGTGTGCCCCCGGCCTCCGATAACCTGGGGACATCGAGGTTGCTTTGGATCACAGTCCTGCCTTTCGCCTGCGCCGCTTCATGAACTGGTTCCCCCTGGGGCTGACCTATGCGGCGATGTACATGGGCCGCTACAACTTCAACATCGTGAAAAGCGACATCGGGGCTTGGTACCACCTGGACAAGGGCCAGATGGGCCTCATCGCCTCCGCGGGCTTCTGGACCTACGGTCTGGCCGTGGCCTTCAACGGGCCCATCGCGGATCGCATCGGGGGTCGCAAGGCGATCCTGGTGGGCGCCCTGGGCGCAGCCCTGCTGAACCTCTGCATCGGCTTCATGTTCCTCAACAAGCCCGGCTCCCAGTTGCTGCTCAGCATGAGCCTGCTCTGGAGCCTGAACATGTACTTCCAGAGCTTCGGAGCCCTGTCGGTGGTGAAGGTGAACAGCACCTGGTTCCACGTGCAGGAGCGGGGCGTCTTCGGCGGCATCTTCGGCATCATGATCAGCTCCGGCTACTTCCTGGCCACCACCATCGGGGCCTGGCTCCTTGCCAGCTTCCATAGCTGGACCGTCATCTGGTTCGTGCCCTCGGCGGCCATGGCGGGCATGTTCCTGGTGGACTGGTTCCTGGTCCGCAACCGCCCCAGCCACGCAGGGTTCCAAGATTTCGACACCGGGGACGGCTCCAACGCCGCCTCCGCCGAGGACGCCCCCCTGCCCTTGGCGGACCTGGCGCGGAAGGTCTTCCACAATCCCATCATCGTGGCGCTGATCTGCGCCGAGTTCTGCACGGGCTTCGTGCGCCAGGGCGTGATGCTCTACTTCACGGAATACCTGCAGGAGGTCTACCACCTGGACCGGCGCGCCCACCTCTTCTGGTGGACCGGCATCGCCTTCATGGCTGGCGGCATCCTGGGCGGCCTGATCTGCGGATGGATGAGCGACAAGCACTTCCAGTCCCGGCGGCCCCCCGTGGCCTTTCTCTTCTACCTGGTGCAGGTGCTGATGCTGGGGCTCCTGGGCCTGAGCCTGGGCCAAGGCAGCCACGCGGGCCAGATCTGGGCCGTGATCCTGCTGGGTCTCACGGCCATGTTCATCTTCGGCGTCCACGGCATGCTCAGCGGCACCGCCAGCATGGACTTCGGAGGCCGCAAGGCCGCCGCCTCCGTGGCCGGCGCCCTGGACGGCATCCAGTACATTGGCTCGGGACTCACGGGCGTGGGCCTCGGCACCATCCTCAAGACATACGGCTGGGACGGTATCGCCACCCACGGCCACCAGCCCGCCAACGCCTGGGTCTGGGTGGGCTGCATCATCCCCTTCAGCCTCATGGGCGCCTTCATCATGACCCGCATCTGGAACGCCAAAGCCAATGCGGTGGCGCACTGAATTCAAAACAATTAACCGCAGAGGACGCTGAGGGCGCAGAGAAAAGCATTCTCTTATCTGCGCCCTCTGCGTCCTCTGGGGTTAAACCTTCCTATTACCCCTTCGCCAGCTGATCGAAGGCCAGTTTCAGACCGCTGTGGATGGCGTTCATGTCGGCGGGCTTCCAGCTTTTCTGGTCTTCGCGCACGAAGGTGGTCAGGTCACCGCGGTTGTCGAAGCGGGCCACAGGGAGGTGGTAGACCTGGGTGGTGTAGCGGTCTCCGTCCTGGAGGAGTCGCTCCACCCGGATGGTGCCGGGGCGGTCGCTCTGCTCCATGAGCCAGGCCATGTCGTCGCAGCCGTACTGGCCAAGCATGACCTCCATGGGGACGCTGTGGTGGAGGATGCTGCCCTGGCCGTCGGGGCGCCCGCGCTCGATGTTCTTCCGGCGGCTCTCGGTGGGATCCACCCAGACGTATAGGACTGCAGCGCTCTTCAGGATGGCGGGAGACAGTGTCTGGAAGGCTGTGTCGTAGCCGTGGGGCGGGCAGAGGGGGAAGGCGGAGCCGTTGGCGCCGCCTCGGGCGGCCTCGATCACCAGCGTGCGCCCGGTCTTGTCCTGGGCGTTCTGGCGGTTGAGGGTGTCCAGCTCGGCCCGGCACTCAGCCTCCAGGGCCGCGGCGATCCGAACGCGCAGGCGGTGGGGGATCTCGCCCATCGGCTGGGGGATGCCCACCTTGGCGTGGGCGGCGTCGAGCCGGTCGAAGAGGTGCTGGGCGGCGCTGGCCACCTCCACCTGGTGACTGGCCATGAGGTCCGCATAGTCCTCATTCAGCAGCTCGATGAGGACAGCCCAGGTCCAGTTGTTGATGAAGGGGCGGTTGGGGCCATGGTAGTAGGCGTAGGGCAGGCCGTTGGCCTGCAGCTCGTCGTCGATGCGGTGCATGAGGTGCACATACGGATAGTCATCCAGCTGCAGGGTCTCGCCCATGTGGAAGTCATTGCGGCACTGGTCCGGGGTGAGGCTGGCCAGGTAGCGGCGCACCTCCGACTTGCCCGATGCGGGCAGGCTGAACAAGAGGATCGTGTCTAGGAGTTGGCTCATGTGCTCCATCCGGCGAATCCTCAAATATGCCACGCCTTGGGACATCCGACATCAAGGACAACTAAAGTCGCAGAGGGGGCCGAGAAACCTGAGGCCGCCGAAGGCGGGGAGGTATGCTGGAGGACCGGAATTTCTCCGCTTCCCTCCGCCTCCTCAGCGATCTCTGCGAATCCAGTTTCTTTTTTTGGGATCCCATTCAACCCATGCGTGACCGCGAACTTGTCGAGCGTGTCCGGGACGCCACGGACCTGCTGGCCCTGGTGGGCCAGGCAGTGAAGCTGCGCAAGCAGGGCTCGGCCCATGTGGGGCTCTGCCCCTTCCACGCGGAGCGCAGTCCCAGCTTCCAGGTGATTCCCGCCCGTGGCTTCTACCACTGCTTCGGTTGTGGGAAGAACGGCGACGCCTTCGCCTGGCTCATGGAGCGCGAGGGCATGACCTTCCCCGAGGCCCTGGAGCAGCTGGCCCGGGCTGCGGGCATCGATATGCCCGAACGGCGGGAGCGCCCCTCGGCTGAGGTGGACCTGGAGACTCGCCTCCGGTCCGCCCTGGAAGCGGCCCAAGCCTTCTTCGAGGCTCAGCTGGCGCGCAATGAGCATGTACGCGCCTACCTCCGGGACCGAGGCTACGAGGGCGCCTTCCTGAGCGAGGCGGGCTTCGGCCTGGCCCCGGACGGCTGGGACGCCCTCACGAATCACCTGCGAGGCCTCAATTTCTCCGGCGAGCTGCTAGAGCAGGCGGGCCTCGTGAGCCGTAGCGAGCGGGGCACGCAGATCGACTTCCTCCGCAACCGCCTCACCATCCCCATCCACGATGCCCGGGGCCGGGTGGTGGCCTTCGGCGGGCGGGTGATGGGTGAGGGCCAACCGAAGTATCTGAACACCCGGGACACCCAGCTTTTCCACAAGGGGGCCACCCTCTTCGGCTTCCACCGGGCCAAGGGGGCCATGAAGGATGGCGCCCTGGTGGTGGAAGGGTATTTCGATGTACTGCAGCTGCACCAGCAGGGCATCTATCAGGCGGTGGCGCCCCTGGGCACGGCCCTCACGGATGAGCACCTGAAGCAGCTGGGCCGCTTCACCCGGCGGGTGGTGCTCTGTTTCGACGGCGACGCCGCCGGCCGCCGAGCCATGGAGAAGAGCCTCCGCATGGCCCTGCCCCTGGGCTTCGAAGTGCGCCTGCTGGAACTGCCTCAGGGCGAGGACCCCGATACCTGGTGCCTCAAGCTGGGGGGCGAGGCCTTCCGGGAACTGTTGCGCACCGTGCCGGACTGGACCGCCTTTATGGTCGACCGGGCCATGGAGGGCAAGGATCTGCGTCGTATCACAGACCGCATGGGGGCCTTCAAGGACCTGTTGGAGTTCCTGCCCTACCTGCCCCGCACGACGGAGAGCCGGGATCTCTTCGCCAGTCTGGCCCACCAGCTGCAGGTGCCGCTCCAGGAACTGGACCGGGCCGTCAAGGGCCGCCAGGCCCCGCCGCCCTCCTACGACGAAGTGGACACCACCATCCCGGTGCAGCCGGAACTGGACGAGCTCATCCGCGGCCTGCTGCTGCTGAGTACAGCGGGTCAGTGCCGCCGGGTGCAGGAGCTCCCGGCCGCCTGGTGGGATAGCCTCGATGGAGCCCCCCTGCTCCAGGCCCTCCTGGATGCGGATGGCGACGCCACGCGACTGCCCGAAGGGGCCCTGGCAGCCCTGCGCCACCTGGAGGCCAAGGCCAGCCCCAAAGACGAGGCCGGCCGGGATGTCGAGGCCCTTTGTGTCAAACTGGAGGCCCGCTACGTGGACCGGGAGCTGCAGGCCAACAACCGCCTGCTGCAGGATCCCCGGACCTTGGTGGACGCAGACCTCACGACCCGCGTCATGGCCCGGCAAAATGAGCTCATCGCCCGCCAGAAGGAACTCTCCAAGCGCCGACGCGGTCTGCGGTAGGAAGATAAAGCCAGCCCTTGCCGGATCGCCTGAAGTCCCTATACTGAAAGGTCCGCTTCCGGCAGGTACATTGGCCGGATTCTGCAATCTCTCGGCCGCCGGGTCCCCTGACCCTCATCGGTTCGATGCCCGCAGCGCTCTTTGAGGTACGAATGGTTCCGACGCCGCCCCGCGACACCTACTACCCCCTGACCAAAGCTCTGATCTCCATTGGAAGGAAAAACGGATTCCTGCTGGTTGACCAGCTCAATGACTTCCTTCCCCATACCGCTTCGAATCCCAATGATCTCGAAGTGATCATGAGCCTGTTCGCCCGCCTGGGCGTGGGCATCGGGGCCACCGAAGAAGAAGCCCAGGCCGCCCGCGAAGCCATCGAGCCAGAATTCGTCCTGGTGGAAGGCACTGGCAAGGGAGACAAGGATCTCGACGTCGAGATCGACAGCCCCGACAGCGACAAGTTCAATGACCCGGTCCGCATGTACCTCAAGGAGATGGGCACCGTGCCCCTCCTCAAGCGCGAGGACGAGGTCGAGATCGCCAAGCGCATCGAAGTGGGTGTGCGCAGCGTCATGCGCTCCCTCTCCCGGTCCCGTCTGGCCGCCAACCTCCTCATCGAGATCGGCAAGATGCTGAAGGAGAACCCCGGCAAGATCCGCGAAGTGGTGGGTCTGTCCGACGAGGTGGATGACGATGAGGATGCCGAGAGCACGTCGGCCACCCAGCACGTGCACCACCAGTTCGAGAAGCTGCTGGTGTTCGACCAGGCCCTCCAGGAGCTGCTGGACCTCAAGCTCCAGGTGGATGCTGGCACCAAGACCCTGCCCAAGCGCCGCAAGCTGGACAAGGAACTGCTCTTCGCCCGGGGCCGCCTGTCCCGCCAGATCCGCAAGTTGGGCCTCAACAGCCTGGCCGTCACCCGCCTCATCGACAAGATCACCCACCAGCACAGCCAGGTCATGGCCGGCGAGCGCAAGTGCCGTGAGCTGCGGGATCGCATGAAGAACCCCGCCTTCGCCAAGCTCAAGGACAAATACAAGGACGAGCTGGCCCACATCGAGAAGACCCTGGCGGACTTCTTCATCAAATACGAGACCACCAGCGATCAGTTCCACAAGGACTTCAACGGCCTCAAGGGCGCTGAAGGCATCAGCCGGGGCGCCAAAGCCGAGCTCATCGAGGCCAACCTGCGCCTCGTGGTCAGCATCGCCAAGCGCTACACCAATCGTGGGCTGCAGTTCCTGGACCTCATCCAGGAGGGCAACATTGGGCTCATGAAGGCCGTGGACAAGTTTGAATACAGCCGCGGTTTCAAGTTCTCCACCTACGCCACCTGGTGGATCCGGCAGGCCATCACCCGCGCCATTGCGGACCAGGCCCGCACCATCCGCATCCCCGTGCACATGATCGAGACCATCAACAAGCTCATCCGCACCCAGCGCGAGCTGGTGCAGAAGCTGGGCCGGGAACCCTCGAGCGAGGAGATTGCCCACGCCATGGACATGCCCGTGGGCAAGGTCCGCAAGGTGATGAAGATCGCCCAGGAGCCCATCTCCCTGGAGACGCCCATCGGCGAGGAGGAAGACTCC
Organism: uncultured Holophagaceae bacterium; assembly: GCA_903913215.1. GTDB lineage: Bacteria > Acidobacteriota > Holophagae > Holophagales > Holophagaceae > Geothrix. The sequence goes on along the minus strand of CAIWKE010000002.1, from coordinate 19,775 downwards.
CACCTCGGCGACTTCATCGAAGACAAGACTGTGGTCTCCCCCGTGGAGCAGGTCGTGCAGCAGCGCCTCAAGGAGACCGTCCGCAACGTCCTCAACACCCTCAGCGAGCGCGAAGAGCGCGTCCTCCGCATGCGCTTCGGCGTGGGCGACGACGGTTCCGAACACACGCTGGAGGAAGTGGGCAGCGAGTTCGCCGTCACCCGTGAGCGCATCCGGCAGATCGAGTCCAAGGCCCTGCGTAAGATCCGCCACCCGCGCTATTCCAAGACGCTCAAGGCGTTCCTGGGTTAGTTTTTTCTCACTCACAGAAAAGGCCCCGGCTTCTCGGGGCCTTTTCTGTGAGCCCCGGAATCCGGCTCAATGGAGCTACCCTAACCCCGTGTCCGACTCGCGCTCACCGTTCGCCCCGCTCCGCAACCGCCTGTTCCTGGTGATCTGGGTGGCGGCCATGGCTTCCAACGTGGGCACCTGGGTGCAAAGCGTGGGCGAGAAGTGGGTCATGGGGGGACTGTCCCACTCGCCACTGCTGATGAGCCTCATCGAAACGGGTTCCACCTTGCCCATGCTCATCCTGTCCATGCCTGGCGGGGCCATCGCCGACATCGTGGACCGCCGCCGCCTGCTCCTGGGCACCCAGGCGTGGATGCTGCTGGTGGCTGCGGCCATGGCCCTGCTCTCCGCCCTGCACCTGGTCACGCCCACAGTGCTCATCACCATGTCCCTGCTCCTGGGTGTAGGGGCGGCCCTCAATGCTCCCGCGTGGCAGGCCTGCCTGCCGGAACTGGTGCCCCGGGAGCAGATCGCGGCGGGCGTCGCCCTCAACAGCGTGGGCTTCAACGTGAGCCGCGCCGTGGGCCCCGCCCTAGGGGGCCTCGTCGTGGGGCTCTTCGGCCCTACCTGGGCCTTCACGCTCAATGCCGTCTCCTTCGTGGGCGTGCTGGTGGTGCTCAAAGGTTGGCGCCGGACCGTGGTCCCCACGGACCTGCCCGCCGAGCGCTTCAGTGCTGCCATGAAGGTAGGCCTCCGCTACACCCGCCACAGCCGTGCCCTCCAGGTGATCCTCCTGCGGGGGGGCGGCTTCGTCTTCTTCGGCGGCGCCGCCTTCGCCCTCCTGCCCACCCTGGCCATCCACCGCCTGGGGCTGGGTTCCTCGGCCTTCGGCCTCCTGCTGGGCTGCACGGGGACTGGGGCCGTGGCCGCCACCTTCGTGCTGCCGAGCCTGCGCACCAGACTCAGCCCCAACAGCCTGCTGGCCGGAGCCATGACCATCTATGCGGCAGGCCTGCTGGTGCTGGCCTTCGTGGTCCATGCGTTGCCCGTGGGCATGGCCCTCCTCATCTGCGGTGCAGGCTGGCTCTCGGTACTCAGCACCTGCAACACCGCCGTGCAGCTCTCGGTGCCCTCCTGGGTGCGGGCTCGGGCCCTGGGCGTCTACATCACCGTCTGGGGCGGCAGCATGGCCAGCGGCGCCGCCTTCTGGGGCTGGGTAGCCGAGCGCTGGGGCTTGCACACGGCCTTCGCCGCCTCGGCCGTGGGCATGCTCCTCCTGCTGGCGGCCACGGCCAGGCTGCGCCTCCAGGCCCTGCATGTGCCCATGGACCTGAGCCCCCATCGCCTGGAGCCCCACTCGCCCGAGGCCATCCATCCCGACGAGGGGCCCATCCTCACGGTGCTGGAATACCAGGTCCGGGAGGCCCAGAAGGAGGCCTTCCAGCTCGCCATGCAGGAGGTGCGCCGCATCCGCATACGGGATGGGGCCGTGCGCTGGTCCCTCTTTCTGGATCTGAGCCCGGTGGAACCGGGCCTCTACCGCTTCACCGAGAGCTTTCTCAGCTCCAGTTGGGGCGAGCACCTGCGCCAGCACCACCGTGCCACAGTGGAGGACCGCGGCTACCTGCGCCAGGCCTTCGAGCTCTGCGCCAACTCCAGACCCAGGATCAGCCATATGGTGGCCGCGGGTCAGGAGCGGGGCTCATTCTTCGAGCGCATCTTCGAATAGGTTGCCCGCAGGTCGGCCCGTTTCGGGCATTCTAGACCTATCACTGCGGAGCCCACTCAACGTGCTTTCCAAGGACCAGACCCTGGGCAAATACCAGATCCTGGATCGCCTCGGTTCTGGAGGTTTCGGGGCCGTGTACCTGGCGCTCGATACCTGGGTGAACCGCAAGGTGGCGCTCAAAGTCCCGCATCAGCAGCAGGACGAAATCGTGGACTTGTTGAAGGAGCCCCGCATCATGGCGGGCCTGAAGCATCCCAACATCGTCGAACTCATCACGGTGGAGCGGAAGAACGGGATCTTCTTCATGGTGCTGGAATACATCGAGGGCGAGGGCCTGGATCGCTACATTCGCCGCGAGCGCTCCCTCCCACCCAATCGGGCCCTGGAGATCGGCCTGGATGTCTGCAGCGCCATCGCGTTCGCCCACGGGCACCAGATCCTCCATCGGGACCTGCGCCCCGCCAACATCCTGGTGAACAAAGAGGGCATCGCCAAGGTCACGGACTTCGGCACCTCCCGGGTCCTGGAAATGCAGCACGTGCCTTACGCCCCCACGCGCATCGGCTCCCCACCTTACATGGCGCCTGAACACTTCCGGGGCCGGGCCGTGTTCCAGTCGGACCTCTGGTCCCTGGGTATCACCCTCTACGAGATGCTCACGGGCACTGTGCCCTTCTACGACGCAGATCCCCTGAAGATCGCCCAGGCTCTCACCAGCCAGCAGATTCTTGCCCCCCACCTGCGGAATCCCATCGTGCCCAAGGCCTTCTCGGAGGTGGTCATGAAGGCCCTGGCCGTGAACCTGGGGGAGCGCTTCCTCTCCGCCCAGGCCCTGTTGGAGGCCCTCCGCCGCCTCAAGGAGAATGTCGCCCGGGAGACCCGCCCCCTGGGCACCGCCGTCCTCTCCTCTTCAGCCTCGGGGCCCCACCCCACCCTGCGGGCCGCCACTCAGTCCCGCCTCTGCCGCTTCTGCTACCGGCAGCTGCCCCGCATGGCCATGGTCTGCCCGAACTGCGGCGAGAAGAACTGAACGATGGTCTGGCACCCCACGAAGGACGCGGTTCTTCGGCTCTGGGGCCGCCGCTGGGTTCGTCGCATCTCCTATCTGGTGGTGGCCGGTGCCACGGCGTATGTGGGTGTGCCCTGGCTCGCCAGCCGCCCGGCGGTGCTCCACTACGCCGTGGGGCAGTTGGACAAGCTCGTGCAGGAGGAAACGGGGCTGCCCCTGGCCATCGGCCGGGTGGAATTCCATCCCTTGCTGGGTTCCCTGGTGCTCCAGGATGTCAGGCTCGGCGCTGACTTTCTGTCTGTGGATCGCATCGAAGTGCAGGCTGATTTCTGGTCCTTGGTCGGACCCAGCAAGCACCTGCGTGCCCTGCGCATCGAGCATCCCCACCTGCGCCTTACCGAAGGAAGCCTGCAGTCGCTCCACCTCAAGGAGCGTCCGCCCCGGCAGGGGCCCCTGCCCCAGGTCCGTCTGGACCTCTTCAGCCTCGTGGGGGGCGAGGTAGAGCTGCCCGAGACCCTGCGCGGCATGCCCGCCCTGCGCTACCGATTCGACGCCAAGGCCACCGGCGTGGGCCCGAACCACCTGCGGGTGAATCTGGCCGGTCCCCAGTTGGAAGTGCGGGGCCCCGAGGGCTGGGAGAAGGGCCGCCTGGATCTGGCCGGGGAATTTTCCGAGCAGGCCTGGAAGGTCCAGGAGGCCTATCTCCGCCTGGCTGAGACCCAAGTGCGGCTCAGCGCCAAGGGCCGCGCCGCCACCCCCAAGGGCGAGTTCCCCATGGAAGGGACCCTGTCCGGCATCCTGGATGCAGCCCAGGCCACCCGCTGGGCGGGCCTGAGTCAGCCCCCCTTGCGGGGGAGCCTGGAATTCCAAGGAGCCCTGCAGGGTTCACTTCAGCACCCCCAGTGGAGCCTATCCGTGGAGGGCCAGGAGCTGCGCCCAGGGTTCGGTTTTTCCCAGCCCGGCAAGCTGAACCTGAAGGCTGGCGGCGGCCTGGACCGGATCCGCCTGGAGACACTCCGCTGGGCCTCCTCCCAGGGGGATCTCGAGGTCGAGGGGAATTGGGCTGCGCGCGAGCCCATCCACGCCAGGGTCCGGGGCTCAAACCTGGACCTGGAGGCCCTGGGCCAGTGGTTGAGGCTGCCTGAGTTCAAGGCCGTGCGGGCCCAGGTTGAAGCCGAAGTCCGCGGCCCCGAGGCTGGCCAACCACTCGATCGCCTGGATCGCTGGGGCGCCACCCTCAATACCCGGCTCACCCAGCACGGCGTAGAAGCTGGCGGCCTGGAGGCCTCCCTCGACGCTGGCCAGGCCAAGCTCTCCTCGCTTCACCTGGCCCTGGAGGCCATCAAGCTTGAGGGCAGCGGCACCGCCACCGTGGGCGCTCATGGCCTGAGCCGGGCCGAGGGGGAGGGCCAGGTTGAGGTGGATGCCGGCCAGGTCGCCCAGGCCCTGACGGCCTGGAAGGTCGTGGACCTGGACATGGAGGGCCGGGCCAAGGGGGCAGCCCGGCTGCAGTGGGACCGGGAGGGGGGCCTGGGCCTGGAGGGCACCCTGGAAGTACTGCAGCCCCGTTGGCAGGCGGCACAAGCGGACAGCCTCCGGGGGGAGGTCAGCATCCACGCCAGCGAGCTGCGCGTGCAGAACATCGACCTCCGCAAAGATCAGGGCCGGGGCGGGGGTGAGCTCTGGCTCACCTGGGCCAAGCGGGCCCCGGGCGAGCCTCAGATCGACATGTGCTACTTCGCCTCGGGTCTGCCCATCGCCGAGGGCCTCCGGGCCGCGAGACTTAAGGATGCCGAAGGCAGGGAACTGCCCATCACCGGCCTGGGCAGCGGGTGGGTGCGACTGTGGGGCCCCTACCAACACCTGGTCATGCAGGGCAATGCCCAAACTGAATCAGCAGAAGCTTACGGAATAAAAATTCCAGCAGCCTCCTCAGACTTTCAAATGGACTTGGATAGGCTCCAGCTTCGCCTCCGGGGGGTCCGCATCGCCGAGCGGACGGACCTCCTGGGGCGCGGAGATGCGCCGCCCGAGGGAGCCCTGGGCCTCGTGGGCCAGGCGGACATGGACTTCCGGGCCTGGTCCTGGTGGGTGGACCTGCGGGGCCGAGTGGATACCCAGGTACTGGCCCTGCCCGGTCCTCGAATCCAGGCTCTGGCCGAGGCCCGGCTCCTGGGGCCCATCACCAGCCCTTTCGGGGTCCTGGACCTTCCCCAGGGCCGTATCAATCTGAGCCAGGGTCGACTCTTCCTGGGGGATCGGAGCATCGAAGGGCTGCAGGGCCAGGTGCAGCTGGAGAAGGGACGGCTGGGCGCACGCCTCGGCCTGCAGGCCATGGAACGGCCCATCGTGGACCTTCAGGTGCACCAGGCCGGGACAGACCTGGTGGGGAGCCTGGACTTGGCCCTCCTGCCGGACACGGCCAAGGTGGACGCCCAAGCCCAATCCCTCACGCAGGATGTGCTGGAAGACTTCAGCCTCTCCGCCAAGCTGCAGGGCCGCTGGGCCAACGGCCGGGATCTGACCTGGACGGGCACCCTGGACCAGTTCTCAGCCCGCTTCAACGCCTTCGAGCTCCACCAGAACAAGACCTCCACCCTGCAGGGCGACGCTCAGGGCGCGCTGGTGGACATCCCCCTGGTTGGGGGGTCCCGCCAACCCGCGGAGCAGGGCGTGGACCGGGCCGCCCGCCTGCACATCACAGGCGCCCTGCCATTCTCCAATGCTGCCCCCATGGCACTCCGGGCGCGAGGCGCCGCCGACCTGGCTCATCTGAAGGCCATCCTGGATCAGGTCATGGAGGTCGATGAATACAACATGCTCTCGGACCTCCATATCCAGGGCACGGGCCGCTTTGACATCCTCTCCCACGGCACCTACACGGAACCCCTGCTGGATGGGACGCTCTCCCTGGAGAAGGGCCAGATGGTCCTGCGGCGCTACCAGGGCGTGGAGAACCTCCAGGCTGAAATCATTCTCAAGGACCGCACCCTATCCATCTCTGAGCAGAATCCCCTCCGGGGCAACCTGGCCCAGGGGGAGCTTCGCCTCTCGGGCACCATGGCCTGGCAGCTGGGTGGCCTGGACGCCTACAAGTTGAAGGCTTCCCTGGCCAATTTCCAGCTGCGGAACCTGCCCGAAGGATTAGACCTTCAGGGCAGCCTCCAAGCCGACCTGGAAGGCCGGGAGGATGGGGGCACCCTGCGCGGGAAGCTCAGCGCCGATCGTTTGAACTACAACGCGGAAATCAAGCTGTCGGACCTCATCCTGCGCAGCGCCGTGAGCGACACAGGACTGGGTGGCCTGGATCTGGACGATCCCCTGGACCGCATCCGGCTGGAGCTGGACATGGACCTCCGCAGTCCCTGGAGCTTCGACACCAACCTCTTGAAGTTGGAGGGCCGCACCGAGGGGCCCTTCCTGGTCCGGGGCACTCTGGCCCACCCCGTACCCAAGGGCGTCATGGTCTTCACACCCGGAGGCCGGATCACCAATATCTTCCCCGCCGGGGACGTGGTGGTGAACCGGGGTTCCCTCACCTTCTCTGAATCCCGGCCGCTGGATCCCATGATCAGCCTTCAGGGCAGCCTCAGCTCCATTCCCGGCTACGCCGTGAATCTGGACGTCCACGGCACCCTCAGCAACCTCAGCATCCTGCCCAGCTCCACACCCGTCCTGCGCCAGGACGAGATCGTCGCCATCCTCATCAACCCCAGCAACGTCGCCAACGTAGGCACCGCCGCAGCCTCCTCCAGCGCCACCCAGGGCGCTATCTCCCAGGGGCTCGGCGGTGCCACCGGAGGTCTCCTCACCACCCTCGCCTTCGCCCCGTTCCAGGAGCAGCTGCGGAAAGTCCTAGGGGTAGATCGGGTGGGGGTGACCGTGCGAACGGGCGTGCTGGGTGGTACGGAGCGGGAATTCACCATCGGAAAGACCTTCTACCTGTTCGGGCAGGGGTTCACGGGGATCTACACCCACAAACAGAGCAGTGAGCTGAACATCGACTCTGGGCAATTCGAGTGGCGCCTGGGCAACCTGATCTTCCAGTTCGGCGGTACCAAGGCCGGCAGCGCCGGCGCGGGGCTTTCGGGGGAGATCCGCCATACCTGGAGCCCGAAGTAGGCTTTGGACCGCAGAAGAAAAGGAATCCCATGATCCATCTCAAGTGCTTCGCCCGGTACCGCGCCCTGCTGGGCTTCAGCGAGCTGGAGCTGCCCCTGGCGCCGACCCTGGGCGAGCTGCTGGTTGACCCGCGGCTGGCGGCGCTGCCCCAGGACGCCCTGCTGGCGGTGAACCAGAGCTTCGCGGACCGGTCCACAACTCTGGCGGACGGTGACGAGGTGGCCCTCATGCCGCCGGTGTCGGGCGGCTGAGCAGGCCGCGCCGGATCAGTCCTGGCGCTTGATCTCCAGCACCTCGCCGCCGCTGAGCCGCAGCAGCTCCTGGAAGGCTGGCTCCCGGCGGAGCCGATCCTCGGGGCGCTCAGCGGCGGCAGGCTGGGTGCCAACCTCCTCGAAGCTCACGTCCAGGCGGGCGAGGCCCGGCAGCAGAGCCTTCAGGGCCGCCAGCAGGTGGGGGCTGGCCTGGTCCCGCTCGAAATCCTGGAGGGTCTGCCGCACATTGGCGGGAAAGCGGAAGCGCAGGACCGGCGACTCCCAGACCAATTCCGAGGCCATCTGGGGGGCCATGGCGTAGATCCGCAGGGTGGGGGCCTGGCGGAGGGCTTCTGAGCAGGCAGCCCGCAACTGTGCAGGGGTGCCATGGGCGAAGTGGGGTGGGACGGGATGCGGGGCAGGTGGAGCCGGATGGGAGGGGGGCGGCGCCGGAGAGGAAACGGGTGGCGCGGGGGCCGGCCGCTTCGGCCCCTCAGGCGCCGGCGCGACCTGGGGGGCCTTAGGAGGGACCCGTGGCGGGGCCTGCCCCGGAGCCGGGTTCGGCGCGCCCGCGGGACGCGCGGCGACCTGGCCGGAGACCAGGGCATCCAGAGGCGCCAGGTGGGGCAGTTGGGCTGCCGTGAGCAGCGCCAGTTCAACGACGACGCGAGGCAGGCTGCTGTCCCGCAGATCCCGCTCCCGGCTCAGCAGCAGCTGGAGCATGCGCGCCCAGCGCAGCAGCTCCTGGGGGCCCCTGGCCGCCCGGGCTTCGGCTTCCAGGCGGTCGCGGAAGGCCAGCACCAGCTCCCGCCAGAAGGTGGCCCAGTCAGCGCCCTGCTCGGCCAGTTCGCGGCAGGCCTCCACCAGGGAGGCCGTATCGCCGATGGCCAGGGCTGAAAGCACACCCTGCACCAGGTGGGCGCTGACGATGCCCAGCTGTTCGCGGACGGCTTCCTCCTGCACCTGGCCATCCCCGGCGGAGATGACACGGTCGAGGATGGTGAGCGCATCACGCATGGAGCCCTGGCCCGCCTCGGCCACCAGCCGCAGGCTGCCCGGCTCGAAGCCCACCCCCTCGGCCTCGCAGACGTGCTTGAGGCGACCTTCGATGAGGGGCACGGGGATGAGGCGGAAGGGGAAGATCTGCACCCGGCTCTTGATGGTATCGGGCACGTCCTGGAGTTCTGTGGTGGCCAGCACGAAGATGGCGTGGGGCGGCGGTTCCTCGATCACTTTCAACAGGGCGTTGAAGGCCTCGGTGCTGAGCATGTGGACTTCATCGATGATGTAGACCCGGTAGCGGCAGAAGGCGGGCCGCGTCTGCACCTGCTCGCGCAATGCCCGGGCATCAGCTACGGAGGCGCGGCTGGCAGCGTCGATCTCGACGATATCCAGGTTCTGGTCGGGCAGTTCTGCGGCCTTGCAGGGATCGCAGATGCCGCAGGGCGTGGCCGTGGGCCCCTGAGCGCAGTTCAGCGCCCGCGCCAGGATGCGTGCGGTGCTGGTCTTGCCCGTACCACGCACGCCAGCGAAGAGGTAGGCCTGATGGATGCGGCCACTCTCCTTGGCCCTGCGCAGGGCGTTGGCCAGGGCCTTCACGCTGCCCTCCTGCCCCACGAGGTCGGACAAAACGTTGGGGCGGTACTTGAGGGCGAGGGTCGTCATGGCAGTACCAGTCTCCCATAAGGCGGAAGAATGCGTCATCAGCTGAACTGATGGGGTCCCGCCTCCCCCCTTGCGGTAACATGGCTTGATCCTGTAGGGGATCAGATGCTCAATGCAACCCAGAACGAGCACGACGCGTGCGGCGTAGGCTTCATCGCCAGCCGGACCGGTACCGCCTCCCACCAGATCCTGGCGGATGCCCTCCATGCCCTGCGCTGTGTGGAACACCGGGGCGGCTGTGCGGCCGACCAGATCTCCAGCGATGGCGCCGGGGTCATGACCGATATCCCCTTCGCCCTGCTGGGCTACAAGCCCGGCGAGATCGCCGTGGCCAACCTCTTCGGACCCCAGGATCCCCTGCGCCTGCGCAAGGCCCTGGACATGTTCAGCTCAGTCTTCGCCTTCTTTGACTTGGAGATCCTGGGCACCCGTCAGGTCCCGGTGGACGTGACTGTGCTGGGCGAGGAAGCCCGCCGCACCCTGCCCTCTCTGAGCCAGGTGATCCTGCGGCGCCCAGCCCACTGCCGCACCGATGCCTCCTTCGACAAGCTGCTCTACAACGCCAAGCAGATCCTCCGCACCAAGCAGAGTGAGCAGGGCATCAAGGGCGAGTTCTTCTTCGCGTCCCTATCCGCCCGCACCATCGTCTACAAGGCCCTCACCCGCTCCGTGGACCTGGACCGCTTCTACCTGGACCTGAAGGATCCGCGCTTCGTCACGCGCTTCGCCCTCATCCACCGCCGCTTCAGCACCAACACCCGCACCTCCTGGGACAAGGCTCAGCCTTTCCGGCTCATCGCCCACAACGGCGAGATCAACACCATCGCCGGCAACCGCTCCCGCGGCGTGTCCCGTGAGATGTCCATCGGGCTGAAGGCGGACCAGCTGGTCACCCACGGCTCCATCAGCGATTCCGGCAGCCTTAACGAGATCGCCGAGGGCCTGCTCTACCGCAGCAGCATCCCGCACATGGAGGACATCCTCGCCATCATGATGCCCCCCGCCGAGGGCCAGACGGCGTTCTACACCTTCTGGAGCCGGGCGATGGAGCCCTGGGACGGGCCCGCCATCATCATGTTCTCGGATGGCAACACTGTGGGCGCGCGTCTGGACCGCAACGGCTTCCGCCCAGCCCGCTGGACCATGACGAAGGACCACTTCATTCTCGCCTCCGAGGCGGGCGCCTTCCCCATGGACGAATCCGCCGTGGAGCGCAAGGGCATCGTCTACGCGGGCACCGGCGTCAAAGTCGATCTGCCCACGGGCAAGGTGGCCTTCCGGGACGCCAGCCAGTCCCGCGAGAACCGCAACGCGGCCTTCGATCCCCGCACCACCACCATCGGCAGCCTGCCGGAGGTGGGCAGCCCCGAAGGCCCCGTCAGCGCCTTCCACAAGACCCTCTTCACCTGCTCCAAGGAGGAAATCGAGAAGGTCCTCTACCCCATGATCGCCACGGGCAAGGAGGCCATCGGCTCCATGGGCGATACCGCCCGACCCAACGTCTTCTCCTCGGAACCACGGCCCTTCTTCGACTACTTCTTCCAGCACTTCGCCCAGGTCACAAACCCGCCTCTGGACTACCTCCGCGAAGGCAACATCACGGACCTCCGGGTCTTCCTGGGCCGCGCGCCGAACATCTTCTTCCCCAAGGATCTGGTGCCCCTGTCAGAGGCATTGGAACTGCCCCGGCCCATCCTCGACCTGGGTCAGATGCGCTTTCTCCAGCGCATGCAGGGCCTGTCCCGGGCGGTGTCCCAGATCATCCCCCGAACCTTCCCCATTCTGTTCCGGCGCAGTGAGGGCATCCTCGGCTTCCACGCTGCAGTGGAAAAATTGGCCGCGGACGTGCAGCGGGCCGTGGAGACCGGAACCAGCGTCATCATCCTCAGCGACGCTGACGCCAGCGTGGAGATGCCGCCCATTCCGGGACTCATCGCACTGCGGGCCGTGGTCCACACCCTCAACGAGACGGGACTGCGGCTCAATGCCTCCATCGTCATGCACACGTCGGAAGCCCGTACGTCCCATCACGTGGCGGCCCTCATCAGCTTCGGCGCCTCGGCGGTCTGTCCGGTCCTGGCCCTGGAGATCGCCCGACGGGACGAGCATCCCTCCTTTGCCAACCTCAGCCCTGACCAGCGCGAGCAGAACCTGATCTCGGCTCTGGAGTCAGGTCTGCTGAAGATCATGGCCAAGTCCGGCATCTCGGTGGTGCAGAGCTACATGAGCGCCAAGCTCTTCACGGCCGTGGGCCTGGGGCCCGAGCTCATGGAGATCTTCTTCCCGGGCCACGCCAGCCCACTGGGCGGCATCGGCTACGAGGAACTGGCCGGGGACGTGCTGCTCAAGACCAGCATGGCGGCCCAGTCCGGCTTCTCGGGCCGGCTGCTGCACACCCATCAGTTCCGCGAGTCCGGCAAACCCAACGAGGGGGAGCGCCACGGCATGACCTCCGCCCGGTCCCGCCTCATCCACAAGTTGGTGGAGGCCGCGCCCGAGTCCGCAGAAGCTGCAGCCCTCTACCAGGACTACCTGGCCTCCCTCAAGGCCGACGAGCCCATCAATCCGCGGCACCTGCTGGCATTCCGCAAGGCTTCGACCCCCCGACCCCTGGCCGAAGTGGAGCCCCGCTCCGCCATCCTGGCCCGCTTCGGCGCGGGGGCCATGTCCTTCGGCGCCGTCAGTGCCGAAAGCCAGCGGGATCTCTTCCTGGCCATGGCGGCCGTGGGTGGTCGCAGCAACAGTGGTGAAGGCGGCGAGAACCCGTTCTATTGGACGGACGGTCTCACGGCCACGACCAAGCAGGTGGCCTCGGCCCGCTTCGGGGTCACGGCGGAATACCTGGTCTCGGGCCAGGAAATCCAGATCAAGGTGGCCCAGGGCGCCAAGCCCGGCGAGGGCGGCCAGCTCATGAAGGTCAAGGTGGACGCCACCATTGCCCGGGCCCGCTTCTCCTTGCCCGGTGTGGACCTCATCTCTCCGCCACCCCTCCATGACATATACAGCATCGAGGATCTGAAGGAGCTCATCTACGAGTTGAAGCAGGTACACCCAGCTGCCAAGATCAGCGTGAAGCTGGTTTCGGGCACCGGCATCGGAACCATCGCCGTGGGCGTGGCCAAGGCCGGAGCCGACATCATCTACGTGGCTGGCGGCGACGGCGGCACCGGCGCTGCCACCCTGGGTTCCATGAAGCACACGGGCCTCCCCTGGGAGATCGGTCTGGTGGAAGCCCACGACGCCCTGCGGGAGAACCGCATGCGCGATCAGGTGGAACTGCGCGTGGACGGCGGCCTGCTCACGGGCAAGGACCTGGTCACCGCTGCCATCCTGGGCGCCGAGGGCTTCGAGTTCGGCAAACTGCTGCTGGTGGCCGAGGGCTGCGTCATGGCCCGGGTCTGTGAAAAGAACACCTGCCCTGCGGGTATCGCCACCCACGATCCCAAGTTCAAGGCCCGCTACTCGGGCACGCCCGAAGCCATCCAGCGCATGCTCTACCACCTGGCCGAGGATGTGCGCCACCACCTGGCCTCCCTGGGCCTGCGCAGCCTCGCGGAACTGCGGGACCGCACGGACCTGCTCTCGATCTCGCCGGAGCACGCCACCTTCGTCCACGACCGCAAACTGGACCTTTCCTCCTTCCTGAATCCGCCGCCCAAGCCCCTGGACATGGCAGACATGGTGCTCCAGCCCGAGGGGGTGGGGCCCCTGAACCAGGCCCTGGTTGAGGCCGCCCAGCCATTCCTGGAAAGCGGCGCCAGCCTCAGTCTCGAGTTCCCCATCAGTACTCAGGATCGCGGTGTGCTGGCCACCTTGGCCGGGCGCGTCGCCATGGGCATCCGTGGGCGCCGTCACTCGGGCCAGGACGCGGCCGTGCCCGGTCGGGTCCAGATCACGTTCAAGGGCAGTGCCGGTCAGGGTTTCGGCGCATTCCTCACTGAGGGCCTGGCCGTGAAGCTGCTGGGCGAGGCCAACGATTCTGTGGCCAAGTCCATGTCCGGCGGCAGCATCGCCCTTTGTCCCGGGCCCGAGTCCCGGTTCCGGCCCGAGGAGAATGCCATCCTGGGCAACGGTGCCCTCTATGGCGCCACCGGGGGCCGATTCTTCGCCCGGGGCCTCGCCGGCGACCGATTCGCCGTGCGCAACAGCGGCGCCCAGGCCGTGGTCGAAGGCGCGGGCCACCACGCATGCGAATACATGACCCGGGGGGCCGTGGCCATTCTCGGCACGGTCCTGGCCAATGCCGGGGCCGGCATGACCGGGGGCGTCCTGTTCCTCCGCAAGGAACACGCCCACCGCGTCAATGCCGACTACCTGGCCCCCATCCCCTGGCGCTTCGAGGAGGAGGCCCAGTTCCAGGCGCTCCTCGAAGCACACCGGGCGGAGACCGGCAGCAGCACCGCCAGCGCCCTGCTGGAGGACTGGTCCGGCGCCCTGCAGGCCTTCATCGCCTTCGTGCCCAAGGCCGTGGCGGAGTCGCTATCAGCAACCTAGACCCCTCTGACAACCACGAGGCAGCCTTCCTGAAGGCCTTCCTCACTTCCGAGAAGCGGGCCCGCTGGGGCCAGTACCTGGCACAACCCAAGCGCCGACGGGAGATCCTCAGCACCCTGGACCGCCCCCTGCCCTGCCTGCCCGGCCTCGCCACCGCCGTGCCCGAAGACCAGGACTATCCTGGTGGCCTGGAGGCCCTGCTCCGGGCCAAGGGTGCCCCCACCACTTGCCATCTGCTCCTGGCCGCGCACCGCCTCGATGGCCGCGAACTGCCCCTGGCCGAGGCCCTGAACCTCATCTGCCTCCAGGGCCAGGGCGCCCTGCTCTCCTGTCTGCCCGGCCGCCTGGCGTACCACCGGCCTGCGGCGCCGCGAGGTGGGGTGATTCTGGAGAAGTGAGCTCGCCAAGTCGGTTCGCACTCTTTCTTACAATTTGGTCCGCGCTGATCGGGACGGCCCAGCCCTGTTATGATTCCTGCCCAATCCACCTCCAACGCCATGACCGTGGTGCAGAGCCTCGTACTGCGATCCCTGATGGCGCGACAGAAGCAACTCAACGCCTAGCGTCCTGCGAGTTTCTCACCCCACCCGATCAAACAGCCCTGGCTGCCGGGGCTCAGGCATGATGGCCACCGCAGGCATGGCCTTGGCTTTGGGGGGTTTGGGCGCCTTCCGTGTCGGAAAGGCCTCGGCGAAGGCCTGGCGGATGCTGTCCTTGTAATCGGGGTCCAGCACCTTGAGCCAGCCGTGGTCCGCCAGCACTTTGTAGAAGGGATCCTGCTTCAGGAGGCGCAGGCCACCCACCCAGGCGTTCGTGGCGCCGCTGGCGCGGGTGCGGCGGGCAAAGGCCTGGGCATCGTGGACCGCCAGGAGGGGCGCCACGCCAACCGTGACCTGAATCCCCGCCGCCGCCAGTCGCTCGACTGCGGCCCAGCGGCTGGGGATGGCCGGGGCGTGGGGTTCCACCACCTGGCGCACAGTGTCGTCATCCGTGGGGATGGAGAGTCCCAGGCTCAGCCGACTACCGAAGGCCCTCAGCAGGTCCAGGTCCTGGAGTACCAGGGGGGAGCGTGTGTGGACGATGACGTCGGTGGTGGGACAGAGCAGGAGTACCTCCAGGCAGCGGCGGCTGAGGCGGTACTGGCGCTCCAGGGGCTGGTAGGGGTCCGTGGCCGAGGCCATGAAGACCCGGGCGTTGTGCAGCTTGTGGCGCTGGGACCAGAGCAGCTCCGGGGCGTTCAGCTTGGGGGCCACCCAGCCGCCCCAGTCCCCGGGGGCGTGCAGCGCGTTGGGGTACTCGCGCACGTAGCAGTAGCGGCAGCCATGGCTACAGCCCCGGTAGGGACTGAGGGCGAAGCCAAAGCCATATCGCTCGTCCTTCTGGGGCCGCAGGATGGACCGCGCCTCTTCGGGCTCCACCAGGAGACTTCCAAAGGGCAGCGGTGGATCCATTGGTGGCAGGAAGGGGGTCATGTCATCAGTTTTCGCCTTTTTTTCGTTTCGTCAAGGCTTCCTGATGAAATGACCTAGGTCAGCCTTGGCCTCTCATGACTTTGGCTCCGTTGGATAGGCTGCGATGAGCTTCTGCAAAACCGCGTCCTGGGCCTCCAGGTGTTTCTGGATCTCGATGGCCTCGTGCAGGATGGCCTCGGCGTCCTTGTAGGTGTCGTCGGCCCGCACATCCGCCGCGGCCCCCTCTACCTTCTGGCCCACCATGATGATGGACAGCAGGACCAGCTGCAGGAAGGTCTGGGCGATCCAGGCGATGAGGGCGCTCTTGCCAGCGTGGATGGCCTCGGGCAGGCTGATGCAGGCCAGGATGGCGAAAGCGTAGGCGCACCACATGGTGCCCACGCCCTGGGTGATCTTCTCGCCCAGGTAGGCGTTGAAGTGGGCCACGGCTCCTTCCTTGGGCGCCTTGACCCGGGGTGCGCGCTTCTTCCGAGACTCGATCTGGGGATGGGGCTTGTGCTCGTAGAGGGTCATGGGGTCGCCTGTGGGGGGTGAATGGGAAGGCTTGTCCCACGAAGATAACCGGATCAGAGCCCGGTTCCACTGAAGCCATTCAGCTCATCAAGCTTTGTAGGAGGGCAAGCTTAAAACGTGATCACGAGGCTAGTGGTGAACACCGAGCCCGTCCTCTTGAGGAAGAAGGGCACCTGGCCCAGGATCACGGGAGGCGTGGTGATGGGCGTCTTCACCACGTCCACGGCCACGGAGGCGGGCTTGTTCTTGTAGGTCAGGTCGTAGCCCACCTTCAGGGCCAGGCGCGAGGACAGGGTGGTGGTGAAGGCGTTGCGACACACGGCCAGATAGTTCGAGCTCTACTTGAGGCTGTCGGACACGTTCAGCTCCGAGGTCAGCACCGAGGCGGAGAAGAGCTTCTTCTCCAGCTTTGCACCCAGGTGGAACGTGCCGAAGCCCGAGTCCGTGCCGGCCGGCGAAAAGACCAGGGTCTCCTTGGTGTAGCCCAGGCCGGCGTCCGTGAAGAACTTGGTGCGGTCCTCCTTCACCCACCAGTAGCCCAGACCCGCCAGGCCCGCGGGGATATTGCGTTCCCACCCTGCGGAGCTGAACCACCCGAGCCGCTCGGAAACTTTCTGGTCATAACGGAAGTTGGCAAAGTAGCTTTCGGTGCCCTTGAGGGTGGTGCCCTGGTTGGCCACGGTGGCGCTGGCCAAGCTGGGGCCGCTGGCGCTGCGGGTGTAGGTGGTGGTGGAGACCTGCACATCCTAGCGTTGAAGGAGAACGTGGCGTCGCTCCAGAGGTACTTGTATTCGTTCGAGAAGCCCAGGCTCGAACTGGTGGCGTTGCCGCCCACGGCCACATAGCTGAGGGAGCCCTTGTCGGACCAGGGTCGCTTGGGGGCCTCCGGGGCCTGAGCCAGCAGGGGCAGGCCAGCCAGCAGGGCGAGGGGGAGAAGGGATGAGCGCATGGGGATCCTCCAAAACGGATCCTCCATTTTTCAAGAAGCCGGGTGGCCATGCGCTCACGGTTTCTGACACTCCTTTGTTAATCAGGCCCAGGACTCCAGCCCTTCGAGGATGTCCCGGACGCCGGGCCCGAAGCGGGCATTGCTGAGCCAGTCCAGTCCCGCAGGCAGGCCCGCCAGGGCTGCCTGGACCCGGGCGCGGTGGCCCAGTTCTGGGCGCGGGATGGCCCGCTCTGCGCGCTCGTGGCGCACGGCCAGGGGCGCGGCCAGCGTGGGAATCCAGTGCTGCAGGCGGGCCTGCACACCTTCCCAGGTTTCCAGATCCGCAGGCTTGCCAAAGGCGCCGCCGATGAAGCTGCGCAGCTGCATGAGCCCATCCGGGGCGCTCTGTGGATCCATCCAGGAGGGCACCAGGGAGCCCAGGTAGCCCCGGCCTTCCGGAGGATGGATGAGAAACCCGAAGCTGTCCTTCAGCTGCGGCAGGGCCGCGTGGCGGCTGTGCCAGAGGTCCACGGAAGTGTAGGGGATGGCGCCCAGCGCCGCCGCACTTTGAGGTGCTGCGGAGCCCAGCAGCAGAGCTGCCTCGAAGGCCGGCAGGGCCAGGACGACCCGGTCTGCCTCGCGCACCTCACCACCGCCGCGCACACGCCAGCGCCCATCGGGCATGGCTTCCAGGGCTTCGGCGCGCAATCCCGTGCGCACGTCCGCGAGTCGGGCCGCGAGCTGGATGGGCAAGGCGCCCATGCCGCCCTCGGGCACCACCATGTGGCTCACGCCGCTCTTGCGGATGCCGTTCACCAGGCTGCCCGTGGCCTCCCACTGCCGCAGCTTGGGGATGGCGTCCACGGAGAGGATGTCGGCAGGAGCCGCCAGTACGCCAGCCACCATGGCGGGCAGCAGTTCCGTGGCGACGCCGCGCCCCAGGCGCCGCTCAATGAAGGCCGACAGGCCCTCCTCAGGCTCGGCGCCACGCACGGGGATGAAGGGCTCCGCCATCATGCGCAGCTTGGCACCCAGGGTCATGAGGGAAGAAAACATCAGGGAAGGCGGCGAGGCAGGTACGGGAATGAGGCGGCCTCCCTTCCCCACCCAGCGGGCCCCGGTGCCCGGCGACTTGAAGGGCAGGTCGATGGCGCTGAATAGGCGGTCCACGGCGGTGCCCTTCTGCCAGAGCACGCCCTGGGGGCCCGTCTCGAAGTGACCGCCCTCCCAGGGCAGGGTCTTCATCCAGCCGCCTACCGATGAGCCAGCCTCCCACACTTCCACGGCCTGCCCGCGCTGCTGGAGGTGCCAGGCCGCAGCGAGGCCGGTGACACCGCCGCCGAGGATCAACGTGCTCATGGGAGGATCTCCAGGACGCGCCTCGTGAGGCAACGGATGTAGGCGGGATCGGTGCCAGGGGCGGCCACCCGCCGATAGTTGCGGATCCCCGCCTGGTCCGCCACGTGGCGGTACTCGATGTCCAGCTCGTGCAGGGTCTCGATGTGCTCGCTCACGAAGCTCATGGGCACCACGATCACATCGCGGCCGGTCATGCCTTCGAGCACGGTCTTCAGAGGCGGTTCCAGCCACTTCACGGGGCCCGTGCGGCTCTGGTAGGCCAGTGTGTAGCCGCCGGGGATCTCGCCAATGCGCGCCATGAGGGCGTCGCGGGTCGCGTGGATCTCCCGCTCGTAGGGATCCCCGGACTCGATCTGGCGCACCGGCAGGCTGTGAGCGCTGAAGATCACGGTAGCTTCCGGCAACTGCTGGAGGGCCACCCGCAGGGGCCGCTCCAGACTGTCCAGGTAGTCGGGGTCCGTGGCGTAGTGGTCCACGCCCGGCAGCACTTCCATGCCCACCTTGGCGGCTTCCACGGCCAACTCCCGCAGGCTGGAGCCCGTGGTGGCGCGACAATCATGGGGGTAGAAGGTGACAGGCACCAGTTTCGTGATGCCATCCCGCTTCAAGGCTCGCAGCAGGCCCGCGGCCCGGGGTGCGGCGTAGCGGAAGCAGAGCTTCACGGGCTCCTGCCGCCCGGCGGCCCGCAGTGCCACACGCAGGGCCGAGGCCTGGTAGGCGCTCTCCTTCAACAGGGGCGAGCCCCCGCCGATTTCGGAATAGCGCCCCTTGGCGCCAGGCGCCCTGAGCTTGGCGATGAGGCGGGACAAGGGCCCCTGCAGCCAGGCAGGGCCCGGCAGACGGATCAAGTCGCGGTCGCCAAAGAGGGCCGCCAGGAAAGGTTCTACTTGGTCCAGGTTCACTGGACCGCCCAGATTCAGGAGGAGGATCGCCGTATCTCGCACGACTCCCACCTTAGCGAGACTGGGTACCAATTTCGTCACGGAAGCCTGGACAAGGCATGACGCGGGCCGTGGCGGCATCCCATAGACTGTTCCCATCCGGAGTAATCATGCCCCTCACCGCGTTTCAGGCCCTGCCCGACTCATCCCGTCTCTGGCTCCTGGCCCTGGACCAGCCCGCCCGCGCCGAGCAGCTGGCCCCGGACATGGAGACCCTCCTCGGTCGCTGGCGCCACAAGGGCGTGCAGTACACCGGGGCCTGGGCCCTGCTGGAGCAGCGCATCCTCGCGGTGGCCGAGCCCTCCCTCGCCGCCCAGCCCTCAGGCTGCGCCATCGACGGCATGCTGCGCGGCGTGCAGCAGCTGGTCGCCAAGGCTGGCATGGACCTGGCAGATCCCAGCGCGGTGCTGGTTCGCCTGGGGGATGGGCTCCAAGCCATGCCGCGCAGCGACCTCGAAGCCCGCCTCCTGGACGGCACCCTGACCGCGGATACGCCGGTTCTCGACCTGGCCCTCCTGACTTTGGGCGACCTGCGCGGCGGCAAATTCCAGCGGCCCCTGGCGGCCACCTGGATCGGGCGCAAGTTCAAGCTGGCCATGGGTGTGCCAGCCGGGCTGTAGTCGATCCCATCGCCGAGCCCAAGCTAAAAAAAGTGGTTCATCGCGTCATAGCGTGTGAGACCTGGGCCCTGGAATGGGACACCAGGACTACCTATCCCTGTGGATCCGGGCAATGCTGCCCCACCACCGTGCTGCTTGATCGGCGTTCATCAGCATTTATCGGTGGTTTCAAGTTCTTGAATTCACGGGGTTGGCTGGACTATGGTGCCCACTGCGCCATCGCATGGCTGGCCTCGTTCGACGGGATCCACCGACAGACAAATCTTTTGGCCGGGGATGGCGGGGATGGACGGGGATGAAAAGCAGAACCTTGTCTATCCCCGTCCATCACCGTTCATCCCCGGCGAAAAACGGCTCTGAGTTGTCTCCGCCTCCAGCCCATTTCCGCGTCTTCTGCGTCAG
>CAIWKE010000001.1 GCA_903913215.1 uncultured Holophagaceae bacterium | reverse complement strand
GCTCTGCATCTGGGGGGCGTTGCTGGCGAACTCGGCGCGGGGAGCGGCGAGCACTTGGCCCATGAGGTCCAGCAGGTGCAGACGACCGGCCTTGGCCTGGTCAAGGGCCTTGGTGAGGATCTCGGTGGTGATGCCGCCGATCTTGATGTCCATCTGGAGGGCGGTGATGCCCTTCTCAGTGCCGGCAACCTTGAAATCCATGTCGCCGTAGTGGTCTTCCTGGCCGGCGATGTCGGAGAGGACGACGAACTTGTCACCGTCGCTCACGAGGCCCATGGCCACGCCCGCCACCGGGGACTGGAGCTTGATGCCGGCATCCATGAGGGCGAGGGTGCCGCCGCAGATGGTGGCCATGGAGGAAGAACCATTGCTCTCGGTGATGTCGGAGACGACGCGCACCGTGTAGGGGTTCTCTTCGGGGGTGGGGAACACGGCGAAGATGGAGCGCTCCGCCAGCATGCCGTGGCCGATCTCGCGACGGCCGGGCCCGCGGTTGGGCTTGCACTCGCCCACGCTGTAGCCAGGGAAGTTGTAGTGCAGGTAGAACTTCTTACGGTACTCCTCTTCCAGGCCGTCGATGATCTGGGTGTTCTGGATGGTGCCGAGGGTGGCCGTGACTAGGGCCTGGGTCTCGCCGCGGGTGAAGAGGCAGCTGCCGTGGGCCGAGGGTAGGACGCCCACTTCGATGTTCAGGGGGCGGATCTGGTCGAACTTGCGGCCGTCCAGACGCACACCCTGTTTGAGGATGGCATTGCGGAAGAGGGTCTCCTTCAGCTCGTCGAAGCAGGCCACCAGCTCCTTCTTCAGCTCGGGCTTCTCGGAGCAGAACTGGGCCACGGCTTCCTTCTTGAGGAGGTCGATGGCCTTGTAGCTCTCGATCTTTACCTTCATGGTCAGGGCGGTGAAGAGCTTCTCGGCGAAGCTGGCGGCGACCTGCTTGTAGAGGTCTTCGTTCCTGACAGCCTTGACGGCCTGGACCTTGGTCTTGCCGACCTTGGCCTGCAGGTCCTGCTGAAGCTTGACGAGGGTCTTGATCTGCTCGTGGCCGAAGGCAAGGGCCTTGACCATGTCGGCTTCTAGGACTTCCTTGGCGCCGCACTCCACCATCACCAGGGCGTCGGAGGTGCCCGCCACCAGGAGGTCGATGTCGCTGCCGGCCCGCTGCTCGACCGTGGGGTTCACCACGAGATCACCATTGACGCGGCCCACGCGGACGCCGCCGATGGGGTTCACGAAGGGGATCTCGCTGATGATGAGAGCCGCAGAGGCACCCACCATGGCAAGCACTTCGGGGGCGTGCTGGCCGTCATAGCTCAGCACCTGGGCGGTGACCATGGTGTCGCCGTTGTAGCCTTCCTCGAAGAGGGGGCGCAGGGGACGGTCGATGAGGCGGCTGGTGAGGGTTTCCTTGGTGGTGGGACGACCCTCGCGCTTGAACCAGCCACCGGGGATCTTGCCGGCGGCCAGTACGGGCTCGCGGTAATCCACGGTGAGAGGGAAGAAGTCGATGCCTTCCCGGGGGGTGCCGTAGCACACAGCCACGAGGACCATAGTGTCGCCCTGGCGGACAATCACGGCGCCGTGAGCCTGCTTGGCGATGCGGCCAGTCTCAATGCTGATGGGCGTGCCGCCCAGGTCCACCGAGACTGTGGTGGGGTTGAATTTCAATGCGTTCATGAATGCTCCTGGACCCGCAGGCCCAAAGGGCTCCCCTGAGCCCGGATCACATTCCGGGTCTCCCGCGATCGCTCCATGAAACCCGTCCGCCTAGTCCTGGATCAGGAGGGGGAGGTGGGCTTCCTGCAGAGGTCGCCGCCGAAGGGGAGGAGGTGAAAATCGGCAATCCCCATGGTAGCAGGGACTTCAATTGGCCTGAGCCGGATTCCATTGAGGACACCCCGGGTGGGATCCAGGCAACGAATCTGTAACCTGGAATGCATGAAATTTCCTTGTTTTGGCTTGGCGGAAGTGGGAAAGTACGTGTTCGGTTTTGCCTAAACAATTGGGACGGTCACAGGCGAGTCGCTGGTATGCTATTGAAGAATCGAGGGTCACTTGCAAGCCACTTGGATCCAGGTTGTCATCGGTAGTGCTTGGGGCTTCTTGCTATCCTTGGCGCTGATCCGTTGGGTGGCACCGCTGGGTTGGATAGACCGGCCGGACAAGCACCGCAAGCACCATGCCCGACCCACGCCACGGACAGGGGGGATGGCGCTTTGGGTGGGCCTGATCGCCATCCAAATGTCTGGGCGTGGATTTTTTGGGCTGGATCTACCTGATTGGATTGGCATTCATGTCATGGCCTTTATCGGCCTGCTGGATGATCGCTTTAACCTCAGGGCCCGCTATAAGGCCATGGCGGGATTGGCCGTGTCCATCCTGCTGACGGCTCATATCCTCCGTTCGATGGGCCAATCGCTTGGGCATGTGACGTTCCTGGGCTTTTCCCTGGCGGCCAACACTGCTCTGGTTGCCCCACTTGTGATGCTTTGGTTTTGGGCCATTCCCCAGGCCTACAACCTCATCGACGGTATCAATGGACTCTCTATGGGGTTCGCGGCCCTACTGCTTGGCGTGCTGAGCTTGAGCTTAGGCATTCAGTCCCCCCTGGCCTGGGGAGGACTGGTTGCGGTGCTGCTTCTCAACTTCCCCAAGGCCCATCACTTCCTGGGGGATTGCGGAGCCCTGATGCTGGGAACCCTGTTTGCCATTCTGGGCCTCCAAGCCTTTGGTGGTCGGGACCCAAACATGCTGCTCTGGGTGTTTGCCTATCCCATCATCGATGTGACCCTCGTGGTGTCCATCCGGAAGTGGAAGGGGCAGGGCTTGGGTGTGGCTGACCGGAGCCATCTCCACCATTGGATGATGGAACATGTGCATGGGCGTGCCTGGGTCGCGACGCCCATCCTGCTCGGGTTGGGGGTGCTCCCCATGTTGCAATCGACACACTTTCCCAGCCATCGCCTCCTGTCCGCTGCGGGTCTCGTTGCCCTTCTTGCGTTGGCATTGAAGGTTTTCTGGGATCGCGCCATTAAGCACACCAGGAGAAAACCCCAGGCTGTGGTGCGCCGGGAAATTCCCTTCATGCTCCCGGACGCTCTCCGTGAGTCGGGCTCCCATCTGAAGCTCTGAATGGGCGATTCGGCCCTGATTTATGATGTGGCTGCGGCATACTCGGAAGAGGGCAGCCTGTTGCCACTTGGCCCCTGATCGCTCCGGGTGATTTTTTTAGGACATTTAAATGCGCATCGCTTCTTACCTTGTCCCATGGCTGGCTAGCGCAGCCCTCATGGCCCAACTTCCTCAAGGCCTGGATCTTCAGGCCCTGAAACAGGCGGCAGGCCAGGGAACCGTCGGGGCTGCCGAGGCGGTGCCCACCAAGCCAACGGCGGGTGCAGCTGCGAATGCGCCAACGCTTGAAGAGGTAGTGCGTCTGAAAACCGAGGACGAGAAGCAGGATCAGGAGATCCAGGCCATCAGACGTCGGGAGAAGGGGCCCAAGCGCTTCGCCTCTGATCTCTTTGCCGTGCGGCAGCGGGGCTCGGCAGCTACGGAAGGTGGCATCGCCGAGGACTACGTGCTGGGTACAGGGGATCGTCTGAATCTCAACGTCTTCGGCAGTGCCACGTTCGATCTCCCGGTCCAGGTGGATGGCCGCGGCGAGATCGTCATCCCTAAGGTAGGCACGGCCAAGGTGGGTGGGCTCAGCCTGGGCAAGGCCAAGGCTGTGGTGCAGGGGTTGGTGGGCCGCAACTTCTCCCGTTCCACGGTGGATTTGCAGGTCATCAAGCTCCGTGAGGTGCGGGTCTTCGTGATGGGTGAGGTCTACAAGCCCGGGAGCTACTTGGTCTCCAGCCTTAGTTCCCTGGTGAACGTTCTCAGCATGGCGGGCGGCCCCACGGCCGTGGGCAGCTACCGGGACATCCGCGTCATGCGCGGCGGGCACCCGGTGTACAGCCTGGACCTCTATCCCCTGCGAGCTGAGGGCTTGGGCAATCCCAACGTGGCCCTGCAGAGCGGGGACACGATCTTCGTGCCCCTGGCCCAGAACCAGGTATTGCTGGAAGGCGCCTTCCAACGGGTGGTGGCCACTCCTGAGGACGCTAAGGAGAAGGGCCGCTCCTACGATGATGAAGTAAAGGACCTGGACCCCATGAAGGAGCAGCGGGAGCGGGTCCAGCGGGAAATCCGAGCCATAGACCTCCAATTGAACCCAAGCCAGACACAAGGCGAGGACCAGGAACGGACTGTGCGAGCGGGAGAGCTCCAGGTGGCCAAGCCTGCACCCCTTGGTCTTGGGGAACGGGCTGCTCTGGAAGATCGACTTTTCCTCCTAAAGCGCCAGGCCGTGACCCTGAAGGAAGTCCCGGTGAGTGACCATCGCATCCAGATCGACCAGACGACCGAGATGCCCGTGCTTGGCGCCAGAGGTGATGATACCCGTCCCACTTGGCTGCAGTCCTGGGAGCGGACCGGAAAGGCCCCGGCCTTGCAGTTCGAAATGAAGACAGGGGAGACCGCTGCCGACGCCCTGCGTTTCGCTGGGGGATTCGCAGGCGAGGCTGGCGAGGGAACACTAAGCCTGCGGCATCTGGATGCCTCAGGCGTGACCCGGGGCCAGGATGTGGCCATCGCTCAGGTCGCCCAAGTCAAGCTTGGGCGTGGCGATGTGCTGTCGGCCCCAGTGCGCCGCGAGCGAACCGGGCCCGTCGTGGAACTGTCCGGTTGGATCCGGATCCCGGGTGCCTTTGCCCGCACCGAGGGCATGCGCATTGCCGACCTGCTCAAGCGTGACGAGCAGATACTGCCCGACACCTTCCGGGCCCGGGGCGAAGTGGTGCACACTGCCACGGACGGCACCACCCGCTTCCAGAGCTTCGATGTGGACAAGGCCCTGGCGGGGGATACTGCCCACAATCTACTGCTGGAGGACCGGGACCGGGTGGAGTTGTTCCGCCTGGAGGATCTGCGCCTACCCACCTTCGTTACAGTTCTGGGCCCCGTCACTCGCGCCGGCACCTATCGGTTCCACGAGGGCATGCGAGCCTCGGATCTGATCTTCCGGGCCGGCGTGCCCCAGAAGGCTGCTGACCGTCTCGTGGCCGAATTGGCCCGGAGCACCGAAGGCAAGGCCAGCGAGGTCATTCGGCTGGATCTCTCCCGCTTGCTCTCCACCCAGCAGAACAGTCCTGTCGCCCTCCTGGATGATGAGGTGAACCCCCGCATCCAGGCCGATGACCAGCTGAGCCTCTTCGAAAAGCCGGACTTCAAGGTGCACCGCACGGTGAAGATCTCAGGTCAGGTGGTCCGCCCGGGCACATACACTCTGGATGCAGTGCGGCCCACCCTGCGCAGCCTTGTGCTTCGTGCTGGTGGTCTCACCGGCGAGGCCATGCCCAAGGCGGGCATATTCCTGCGCCGCCTGAGCAAATCGGATTCAGCTCTGGACGCCGCAGCCGAGGCCTCAGGCTTGGGCACCAAGGACCCCACGGCCAAGGGCATCAACGAGATCCTGGAGCGCCTCAACGAGACCAAGCGCCAGCCCACCACTGGGCAGTTGGAGCGCAACCCCCTGTTGCACAGCCTCTCCGTGAAGAGCATCAGTCGCATGGTGGTGAACTTTGAGCAGGCCCTGAAGGGCGACGCCCAAGCGGATGTGGAACTGCTGGATGGGGACGAACTCATCATCCCCCGTGCCACGGAGGCTGCTTACGTTGTGGGCGAGACCGCCAGCCCCTTCGCAACCTACCGGGTGGAAAAGGGCATGAAGGTTTCTGACCTGCTGAAGCTGGCGGGCGGCACTACGCGCAATGCGGACTCCTCCAATATCCGCCTGCTCAAGGCCGATGGCAGAATTCTGGACAGCTGGGTGGAAGGTAAGCCTGTGGAGCCCGGCGACACCGTCTTGGTGCCTCAGCGCTTCCGCCGCGACACCAACTGGCAGGAGAACCTCCAGGCCCTAACTCCACTGGCACTGATCCTGAATGCCTTAGCCAGCTCGGGCCACTTGTAGGCTTGACGGCCCGATTCCTGGATTACACTGGAAAGGCCCCGCCTCGCGGGGCCTTTTCTTCGTGAGTGCCATGATCCTGCGCAAAGAATACTGGTTCGAAGCCGCCCACTTCATTTACAACCACCCGGGCAAGTGCCGCAACCTCCACGGCCACAGTTACAAGCTGTTCGTGCTGTTGGAGGGGACCGTGAACCCCGAGACCGGCATGATCATCGACTTCGATGACCTGTCTAAGGTGGTCGTGGATCGGGTCATCGCCAAGCTGGACCACCGCTTCCTCAATGACCTGATTCCTCTCTCCACGGCGGAGAATATCTCCGTTTGGATCTGGGAGCAGTTGAAGCCGTTTCTGCCCCTGCTCTGCCAGATCGAGGTCTACGAGACCACCGACAACTGTGTGATATACCGGGGCGTCTGATGCGCCGCTGGCTGGTTATCCCTGCGCTGCTGGGTCTGGTCGGCTGCAACGCCCTCAATCCGGCCCTGCGTTATGAGGAGGCAGCCCGACAGCTGCGCTTCACCCTGGATCGAGTCGAACCTCGTGTGGAGTTGGCCTTCCCCCTTGAGCAGTCCCGCCTGCGCCTGCGTCTGGACGTGGGTGTGGACAACCCGAGTGAGCAGCGCCTGCGCAGCCGCCGGGTCACGGGCGAGTTGCGGATGCAGTCCCAGGGTGAGAACCACGCCATCGGGCAGGTGAGTTTCCCAGAGGGAGCGGATCTGGCCCCCAAGGGGCGAACCACCCTGCGAGTGGATGTCAGCTTCGGCTATGCGGACCTGAAGTCCGCCTGGGGACCCCTCTCCCATGCGGTGCTGCGCCAGGAACCCGCCACCTGGACCTTGGCCGGAGAAGGCCGTTTCGAGATCATGGGCATCGAGTTCGGCGTCCCCTTCAAGACCTCCAAGGAGAGCGGCCGATGACACGAACCAACAGCCTTCAGTTCACAGCCTAGAGCCCATCATGATTCGCGCCGTCGTCTTCGATCTCTGGAACACGCTGGTCTTCAGCCCGGCGGGAAGCCCCTTCCAGCGCATGAAGGACTTGCTGCATCCCGATCAGGTGGAGCGGGTTGACGGTCTGGCGCGGGACGGCATGATCCGGCCCTATCCCTCG
This sequence comes from uncultured Holophagaceae bacterium, assembly GCA_903913215.1. Taxonomy (GTDB): domain Bacteria; phylum Acidobacteriota; class Holophagae; order Holophagales; family Holophagaceae; genus Geothrix. The sequence goes on along the minus strand of CAIWKE010000001.1, from coordinate 30,884 downwards.
GTGCAGGCCTTCCTGGAGGCCTGGCGTGGGCCCGTGGGGTTGGATGAGGCCCAGGTGGAAGCCATGGCCCTGGCCTTCCTGGAAGCCGGGGACCAGGCTCAGTGCTTCAAGGGGGCTCCGGAAGCCGTGGCCGCAGTGCGGGACCTGGCCCGGGTGGCCCTGCTCTCCAATACCCAGACCTTCGGCCTGGAACTCCTTGACCGCCTGGGCATCGCTGAGCGCATCAGGGTTCGCATGCTGAGCGCCGAGATCGGAGCCCTCAAGCCTGAGCCAGCGGCCTTTGAGGCGATGGAGAGGAAGCTGGGCCTCTTCCCCGGTAACCTCGCCATGGTGGGCGATAGCTGGAAGGACGATGTAGAAGGCGCTCTGGAAGCAGGCTGGACGGCCATATGGGTGAACCGCGAGGCTCTACCCAGGCCCTCGCATGACGCCGATGCCCTGATCTACGAGGTCCGTGACCTGAGCTACCTGCCTGAGCTTATCCAGGGCTTGCAGGATGGGATGCGCTGCCCGACCTGCCTGGGGTAACCGCTCGGCTTTCGGCGTTGTTTCTCCCGTGAAAATGGGCCGACTAGGCACGTAACTAGGCCGAAGACCTACGGTCGCATGGCTCTGCTTGCCAATTGGGATGCTGTTCCACCATGCCTTATCTGGGAGTGGTGCCATTCCGTATGATTTGGAATGCTGATTTTCCTGCTACTGATCGCTTTCTGCGGTGAGGTGTGGGAAACGCGAAGCGTTTTCCAAGTGGGCTGTGGTCAGGATGAGGACCCTGAGGGCAGGTCATCGGCCTGTTGCCACCTGGCAATCCGCAGGCTGGCCATAGCCCCGGCGGCTCTCCGCAGTTGGGGTTGAACCTAGTGTGAATCCCAGGTGCAGCAGAGTCTCTGGTGAGACGGTCTCTTTGCGCAATCTTTGCGCAATAGGATGACCTTTCAGTTGGGGAGGAAGTCAATCTTTCCTGGGTCCGTCTAGGGTGCTGACGACTGGTTGACTCTTATCTAGGATGCCTTCGTATTCCTGGAGAAAGTCTGAGAAGGAAAGTCCAAGTTCTAGAACCCAACGCCTTAACTCGATTGCGTCCAGTCTTCGCTCTCCACGCTCGCACTTGGAGATGACGCTCTGGGTCCACCCTAGCCGATCCGCGATCTGCGCCTGGGTAGTGCCGGATCTCTTCCGAACATCCCGGAGAAGGGTGATGAGCAATTCGTACTCGCCGCTGAATTTTGATTTTTCCATCGACCCCAGCCATTCCAGGGGTCACTTTCTATTCTATTTCAGAATAGTCCAAAATAGACTATTCTGAAGCCAACGGGTAATCAACCCAAGGAGGAAGAGATGCACTACAACGGACCTGAACCCTGTTGGTGTGGCTGCCAATCGGAACACGTCTTCGCGCTAGAAGGGCTAGCCAAGCCTGCTCCCCGAGAACCGCTCTACTTCCTTTGCCCCAGTTCGGGGGAAGCGCTCGGCTTTTCGGCCCGCGGGGAGTGGTTGAGCACTTCGCCCGAGACGGGAATTTCTGTCGTGCCGGTAAGCCGCGAGCGCTCCCCGGCCCACACCTGATCGATCGAGCGGGAAGCCACTAGAACTGTCCCCAAGCATCTAGCAGGGTGCTTGGGGCCCCAGCCCAGCAACTTTGCGCAATAGGCGCATGGGCCACTGCCCATGGCAGGTTTCATCGGAGAAAACATGCAAGTGGACTGGACTGAGCGACTGAGCAACGTGGTGCTACCTGCGCTTATCGAGGGAGCAACTATCTATACCGGATTCGGAGAGTTGCATCCCGGCCAAGGCATTCCTAAGGGCACCGGCACCAGCCCTGATACCCAGGATGCCATCACTAGGAAACCCATCGAACTGCCAACCTGGCAGGTCTATCTTGGCGCCAAGGCGAACCAGCCTGCCCTGCGGTTTCTCCAGCTCATCCAGAAAGTGCGCAATCCGGTCGGGTCGGCGACCATGGTCTACCCAACGCGGCTTCGAGACGAGAAACTCGGTGTCCCACTGATCGTGCCGCTTGGAGAGGGCTTGGACACTCCCAGCTACGAACTGCACGTGGCGCGCGAGTTGTTGGCAACGATCATGTACAAGCCTGTGAAGGTTATTGCCCTTGGGCGAGTCCGATTCTTCACCACCACCAGCCCTTGGTCGATCTCAGAACCGATCGTTATGGAGGTCTACTCAGAGGTTGGTCACCGCATCTGGACCAACCCCTTCATCGGGATGACTCTCGAAGAGGCTATTGTCGGTCTGCAGCATAGCGAACGGTTTCAGACCAAGCCCTTTCAGCCGACCCCTCGTCTCAATCAGGTCATGGTTAATCGCCAAGAGGCAGAGGTAGCGATTCGCAACTTCATTGCGCAGGGAATTTCTGATGAGGAGATCAAGTCCCGCTTTGCTTTGACCCGAGGAATGCACCCGATGGTAACTGATCGACTTGTTGCTGACTTTCGAACCCGGAAGGAGTATTCGCTGGAAGTCCTGACCCTCGTTCGTGAATGCGCACAACGTTTTGCGCAATATTTTGAAGGAGATGAACTGGTCCGAGCCGTTGCGGAGGCCTCTGGCCAAGCATTGGATGTGGTGAGTAGTGTTCTTGGTGCTGGTTTCCATCAGCAGTAGTTGGGCCGAGGTCGAAGAAGAAGAAGAGGAAGAAGTGAGCAGGCCGAAGGGGGAACTGGACGCAATGGAGAACCTTGCGGTCTAACGTAGGCGGTACAAGCAACTGCGGGCAAAGTGCTCATATTGCGAGTGGCATCGGAACGAGAATGCGACCGAGCATGCCCGGCAAGGCCACCGAAAGCGGAACAAGATCTAGAGGACCAAGTGAGCGACCGGATGCCGACCACGGATTACCTGGAGTGGTTTCAGCGACAGTGTTCCGAGCTTAAGGCGTTCATCGGGCGGCAGATCCAATCTGATCGCCGAGGAGACCGTGGCAACCTCTGCCATTGAGGGGGTAGAAATCGACAAAACGCCGCAAAGGCCGCAGTCCATCGCCGACTCCAGCGGGGGGCAAGTAATTGCTTGGAGGAAATCCCAATGAAAAATGGCCTGACAATCAACGATCTGATCGCGGTCTAGAGTCGCGCAGCGGGCAGAGAATTATTCGAGGATGGTGTCGAAATCACCCTCCCCTCGCTGAAGTAGCATCCTCACAGCCCTTTCTGGGGGTGAGGATCTTACTTCACCTAGGCACTGGCGCTGTCCTGCCCCGGTAGCTGCAGATCCATGACCACGGCTTGGCGCGGGGTGTCAGCCCGCTCGATCCACGACACGCGGGCACCCAGGAGGCGGGCCAGTTGCATGAGGCCTTCACGGGCTTCCTGGTTGAGGCCGGCGGAAAGCTCTGGGTGCAGGGTCAGGCGCACCTCGGCACCGCGCAGGCGCTCGCCCAGGCGCACGAGCTCGCGGTAGGCCTTGAGCAGGGAGGTCTCGGGGCTCTGGGCGCGGCCCACGCCGTTGCAGGCGGGGCAGGGCTGGGTGAGCTGCCGTTCTAGGGATGGACCCGTGCGCTTGCGGGTGAGTTCCACCAGGCCGAATTCGGAGATGCCCCCGGCTCGGGCGTGGTTACGGTCGCGGCGTAGCTCCTCCTGAAGCCGGGCCAGGACCTCGTCACGGTGGGCCGCCTCCACCATATCAATGAAGTCGATGACCACGATGCCACCCAGATTGCGCAGCCGCAGCTGGCGCACGATCTCGGGGATCGCCTCTAGGTTGGTGAGGTAGACGGTCTCCTCGAGATCCTTCTTCCCCACGAACTTGCCGGTGTTCACATCCACGCTGACCAGGGCTTCGGTCTGGTTCAGCACGATGGAGCCACCGTGCCGAAGGAAGACCTTGGGCTGGCGGGCCGAGTCAATCTCAGCCTCGATGCCGAAGGCGTCGAAGATGGGCAGGTCCGAGGTGAACCGCTTGACCCGGTTGGCCCACTCGGGATGGAGCTTCTCCAGGAAGGCCAGGACTTCGCTATGAGCCTGGGCGTCATCCACCCAGAAGGTGGAGACCTCCTCCCGGAAGATGTCGCGGAGGACCTTCTGGAGCAGGCGCAGGTCCTGCCAGACCAGACCCGGGGCGGGCACGGTGGTGGCCTTGGCCTCGATCTCCTGCCACATCTGGCGCAGGAAGGCCACGTCACCCACCAGGTCCTCGTCCTTCTCCCCGATGGCGGCGGTGCGGACGATGTAGCCCTCGCCGGGCAGGGCATGGCTGCGGATCAGTTCCCGGAGGCGGTCCCGCTCGGCGGGGTCCGTGATCTTGCGGGAGATGCCGATGTGGTCAATGCCGGGCATGAAGACCAAAAAGCGGCCCGGGAAGCTCAGGTGCCGGGAGAGGCGGGGCCCCTTGGAGCCGATGGGATCCTTCACCACCTGGACCAGGGTCTCCTCGCCCTCTTTCAGGGGGGGCAGGGGTGGCGGTGGCGGCGGCAGATCCTCGGAGACCTCCTCGCCATCCTCTTCGGCGGAAAGGTCAGCCCCCATGCGCTGGGCCACGGGGTCATCCAGGTAAAGGAACCCGTCCTTGACCCCTCCGATGTTGACGAAGGCACTCTGCATGCCCGGCAACAGCTTGGCCACACGGCCTTTATAGACATCCCCCACCTGGCTTTTGTTCATCGACCGTTCAAGAAACAGTTCACAGAGCTGACCGTTCTCAAGCAGGGCGATGCGCGTCTCCAGAGGGGTCGAATTGACCACCAGGGACTTGCGGACTTCCATGGAACCAACCTTTCAGAACTTTGCGGTCAGGCGCCATGCCCTCCACGCGGGCCCCGGGGCCGTACCAGGCCGTGGGGTGCTTCAGTTCTACCATGACCCTTGGATGCCGCGCCAAGGGGCAAAGGTTCCAAGAAGAGTTTTTATTCTGCCCTCATCCTGGCCTCGCAAGCCCCGTTCAAGGGTGAGGCTGGTTTGGACGCCGCTACCTGTGGCCAGGAACGCTCAGCCCGCCTCGTCAGTCCCGGGTATGAAGGCGACCGGGTCTCCCGCTCGCCAGCCCTCGGCCGCGAGCTGATCCAGCCAGGACCGGGTGGTCTCCTTGGCCCTGGACCCATGAACGGGCAGCACCAGCAGATCTCCGGGCCTCGCCCACTCCAGGAGGGCAAGTACCGCCGCCTCCTCGGAGAGGATCGTCCGTAGGTGTTCACCCGGGAGGCCGCAGCCAATGAGCTCCGCCCGGAGGATGTCCGGCACCTCACCGGGTTCCCGCCCCCGAAGATAACCGTCCATATCCTTTAGTATCACAAGATCCGGAGCCTGACGTGCAGCCGTGGCAGCCAGCTCGCGGATGGCGACATCCTCCCGGTTCCCCGCCTGGCCGAGAAGCAGGCCGAGGCGGGCGGGCCTGCCCCCGCCGACCGCCACGTCCAGGAGCCCCTGAAGGCCCTCGGGGTTGTGGGCATAGTCCAGGTAGACCCGGATGCCGCCGACCGCCCAGGCCTCCAGCCGTCCGGGGTTGTCGCCGGGCGCGGAGCCGAAGCTGCGGAGGACATTGGCGATGACTGGGGGGGGGACCCCCAGCGCCCGCGCAGCCAGCGCTGCACCAGCCAGGTTCGAGACGTTATAGGCCGCCCGGCCCTCCATGCTCAGGGGCATGGCGGCCACCTCGCCAAGCTCGTGGTGCTCACCCTGCCAGAAGAGGTGGAGATGCCCTTCCCGGAGGCCGCAGGTCGCCCCGCCGAGGCGACGATGGCCCAGGAGGAGCGGGTGGTCATCCTTCAGGGAGAACCAGCCGAGGGCACCGGTCTGGAGCGGGCCCATAGCGGCAAGCTGGTCGTCATCGGCATTGAGGACGAGCAGGCCCCCCTCAGTCACGGCCTGCGCGACCACGAGCTTCACGGCCGTCAGGTCCTCAAGGGTATGGACGCCGTACTCGCCGAAGTGATCCGCGCTCACATTGGTCACCACCGCCACCTCGGCTTGAGCCACCGCCAGACCCCGCCGGAGGAGCCCCCCCCGGGCGGTCTCCAGGATGGCGACCTCCACCCGCCGGTCGCGGAGCACGGCCCGAGCCCCCATGGGGCCGGAGAAATCACCGGTCTCGAGGAGCTCCCCCTGGATGCAGATGCCATCGGTGCAGGTGTAGCCGGCGGATAACCCCTGGGCTGCAACCATGGCGGCCAGCAGGCGAGTCGTCGTAGTCTTGCCGTTGGACCCAGTCACCAGGGCCGTCGGAATGCCATGCAGGCGCTCCCAGGGAACCTCCACCAGACTCGGCAGGGCATCCACCGGCCAAGCTTCATGGCCGCAGCCAGCCCCCAGGGAGAGCAGGTCCTCATCAAGGTAGGCGGGAAGGTGGCGAAGCCGGGCCTCCTGGAGGAGTGCCATGAGCTCAGGTCTGGCCTCCGCAACCGCTAAGGCAAGAAGGGTCGCGGCGGCCGAGCGCTCGTCCCCCACAACCGGATGTCCGGGGGCGTAGAGCCTTGGCCAGGGAGCCGCCGCAGGTTGCGCCTGGGTCTCCTCCAGAGCCTGTTGCCAGGCCCATTCGTTGAGTTCCGTCGCCGTAAAGAGCTGGTCTTCCGGTGCAGCGAAGGCCAGGGTGGCACCCTTGGCGTGGACCCGGGCACACAGGGGGCCGTCGACCCAACCGAGGCGCTGGCACAGGGCCCGGACCAGGGACATCCAGCGGAGACGGGCCTGCTCCCTGTGAGCCCCGGGAAGGAGGGCTTCCAGCGATGCACCACAGGAGCCGAACCAGAGATTTGGACCCGTCAGGCGCCGACTGTCTTCAAAGGGCAGTCCTTGCAGGTCGCTCAATCGTCACTTTCCCGGGCGAAGCGCACGCCGCGCTCATCGCGGATGAGGCCTTCCAGTTCGTGGGCCAGGTCTTCCTGCGAGGTGGCTGCCAGAGGGGCCTCGGGCACGAAGGATCTGGATGGATCGGGGGTCGCACTGGGCTTTGAGGTCCCCTCGGGCTTGAACTTGATGATCTGTTTCCAGGAGCGGGTCAGGGCATCGGCGAACACCAGGAGGAGGTCGCCGGTCTGGCCCATGCGCAGGGCGGCCTCAGTGGCGGCCTGCTCGTCGGGGATGATGCTGATGGCGGAAACGGGAACACCCTTGGCCTCCAGCGCCTTGGCCATGATGCGGGGGACCTCGTCTCCATCGCGGCCCCGCAGGCCATCGTCCCGGCGGCAGATGTAATGGTCGAAGCGGCCCGCCACGGTATCGGCGATGGCCACAAGGTCCTCGTCGCGGCGGTCGCCGGGTCCGGCGAGCACGACAATGCGGCGGCCAGTCACCTCCAGGGCACAGGCCAGGTCGGCCATCACCCCCACGGCATGGGCATTGTGGCCGTAGTCGAAGATCACCTTGAAGGGGTGCTTGTCGAAGACGTTCATCCGACCCGGGGCCTGGAAGAAGGTCGTGTCGAAGGTGCGCAGCGCCATGCGGATGGCGTCCAGCTTGATGCCCATGGAGAAGGCCATGGCCGCGGCGAACATGGCGTTCTGCACATTGTGCAGGGCGCGGCCCTCCATGGTGGCGGGGATCAGGTGCGTCCAGAGCAGGGGGATGTGGCTGCCCTTGTCGTAGAGGGTGATCATCTGGCCGTTGATGCCGGCCTCCAGGGCGCAGGCCCGGCCTCCCGCCCGGATGTGCTCTTTCACCAGGGCATGCTGGGGATTCATGGTGACGTAGCAGATGGTCTTGGCCTCGGTATAGGCGGACATCTTCACGACCTGCGGATCGTCGGCGTTGAGGACTGCGCAGTCCCGGGCCACCTCCACAAGGATGCGCTTCACCTCGGCCAGCTGCTCCAGGGTGTCGATGCCTTTCAGGCCCAGGTGGTCGGACTGCACGTTGAGCACGGCGCCGACATTGACGAAGGGAACACCCATGCCCGCCCGCAGCAGGCCCCCGCGGGCGATCTCCAGCACCGCCATGTCGATGTGGGGATCAGCCAGCACCATGCGGGTGGCCACTGGTCCCGTCATGTCGCCCTCTACGGTGCGCTGCCCGTTGATGTAGACGCCATCCGTCGTCGTGAGCCCAGGCGTATAGCCAGCCATCTTGGCGATATGGGCCAGCATCCTGGCTGTCGTGGTTTTCCCGTTTGTACCGGTGAGGGCTGCGACGGGCACCCGGGACGGTGTGCCTGTTGGGAACAGCATGTCGATCACCGGGCCAGCGGCGTCCCGGGGCGTGCCTTCGCTGGGGTGCACGTGCATGCGGAACCCAGGCGCGGCGTTCACCTCGCAGATGGCCCCGCCCACGGTGCGGTAGCTCTCGGTGATGTCGGGGCTGAGGAAGTCCACGCCGCCCACATCCAGGCCGATGGCGCGAATGGCGCGGGTAGCCATATCGCGGTTGTCGGGGTGGATGATGTCGGTCACGTCCGTCGCTGTGCCTCCCGTGCTGAGGTTTGCAGTGGAACGCAGGGCCACGATCATGCCTGCGGGCGGCACTGAGGTCTCGGTGAAGCCCTGACGGGAAAGCATCAGCTCCGCTTGAGCGTCCAGCACAAGGCGGGTGAGCACCTTCTCGTGGCCGACCCCGCGGCGGGGATCCTCGTTGACCTCATGCACCAGCGCCTTGACCGTGCGGACCCCGTCGCCCACCACGTGGCCAGGGGTACGGCGGGTGGCGGCGACCAGCTCGCCATTCACCACCAGCAGCCGGTGGTCATCTCCTTCGACGAACGTCTCTACGATGACCGTCCGGCTATGTTCCTTCGCAGCGAGGAAACCCGCCCGCACCTCCTCCTCGGTCGTGAGGCGGATGGAGATGCCCCGGCCGTGGTTGCCGTTGTAGGGCTTGGTGACCACGGGATAGCCGATCCGCCGGGCGGCCCGGATGGCACCCTCTTCGTTCTGGGCCAGTTCCTGGCGGGGGACGGGCAGGCCGAGGCTGGCCAGGATCTTGTTGGTCTCCTCCTTGTCGCCGGCCAATTCCACCGCGATGTGGGAGGTCTTCCCCGTCACGGTGGCCTGGATGCGCTGTTGGTACTTGCCGTGGCCCAGTTGGACGAGGGACTGCTCGTTCATGCGCATCCAGGGGATGTCGCGCTCTTCGGCCGCCCGCACCAGGGACATGGTGGAAGGCCCCAGGGCGCGGCGCTGGGCGTAACGGATGTATTCGTCCCGAGCCGTGGCCCACTCCCAGCCTTCGGGCACACTGCGTTCGGGGCGGATCGCCTCGGGCAGCAGCGAGCAGAGCAGGCGCATGGCCAGTTCCCCGGCCTCGATGCCCTCCTCCTTTTGGGCGTACTCGTAGACCACGGTGTAGACCCCGTCTCGGCCCGCGCCGCGGGTCTTCCCGAAGGTCACCTGCTCACCCGCCACGTTCTGCAGCTCGATGGCCACGTGCTCCAGGACATGGCCCAGCCAGGTCCCCGTGTCCTCCCGCATGCGGCGGACGAAGCCGCCCGGCTCGCCATAACTGCAGCCGTGCTCATGCAGCCCCGGCAGGGCCAGGAGCAGGCCATCGATGAAGCCCTCACCCAGTCGCGCCGTGGGCCACTGCTCCAGCTCCTCGAGATCCAGGTCGAGGCGGATCACGGGGAAGTGAGCGTAAAGGGAGGGGCCTACGTAGACGGATCGGTCGAGGATGCGCATGGGGCTTTCCTTATCCGGCTGACGATGGGGGGTGGACTGGGTTCCACAATAAGGTCTGGGGGCCCAGCGGCGGGGCTTGCAAATGTGGACAACTAGGCCGTTACCGCGTGATCGGCACGGAGGCCTGGGTCCATGATCTCCAGCGGGATCCCGCAGTATTCAGCGGGGAACCTGGTCCTCAGGTGCTGGCCCGCACCCAGGAGCGCGCATCGGGCCCGGGGAAGGCCTGCCGGGTGTGGAGGTTGAAGGAGGCGCCGGCGACCAGGATGTGAACCGTGAGGCCCAGCATGCAGACGGGCTGACCCGGATCCGTATCGTCGATGCCGGAGTACTCAATGTTGGCCGCATCCACCACCGTGATGCCGCCCTTGCCTTCGACCTCGAGGAGGTTGTCGGGACCGATGAAGGCCGCCGTATCCTCATCCAGCCCCAGGCCCACCGAGAAGGGGTTGAAGGCGAGCGCCGACAGGAGCCGCCCCAGGCGGTCCCGCTGGCGGAAGTGCTGGTCGATGATGAAGCGGTTGGTGAGGCCCAGGCCTGGCGCCAAGCTCACGCAGCCCAGGGTGGGCACCGCGCCTTCGGTGCCGAAGGCGATCATGTGTTCGCTGAGGAAGCTGGCCCCGGCCGAGGTGCCGGCGGTGTGGACGCCCCGGGCATTGAGGCTGCGCACCAGCTTGGCCATGGGGGTGCCGCCGAGGATGGTGGTCAGCCGCAGCTGGTTGCCGCCGGTGAAGAAGATGCCGGTGGCCTGCTCCATGCGATCCAGGCGGTTCTGCTCGAAGCAGTCGCGCCGGGTGTCGAAGTCCAGCGAGGTGGCCTGGGCTGCGCCCAGGTCCTTGAAGATGGTCTCGTACCGGCTGCCCGTGTCCCGCAGGCGGCTGGCAGTGGGGATGATCACGATGTCGGCCTCGGGCCCACCGCAGAGCTCCACGAACCGCTTCAGGATGCGGGGATCGTGCTCTTTCTCCTCGGCGCCGCCGATGGGAATGATGAAGCCTCGCTTCTCGCCTTCCAGCACCTTGCTTGGACTCATGGATGGGGCTCCTCAGACATTCCACGCTGCAGCGCTGCCTCGGCTCGGCCAAACCATCCGCTGACTCATTGTCGCATTTCCCCCCACCTTTGGTCCAAGGGGCAGGGAAACAGGGCCACAGAGAGGGCTCAGTCCTAAAGCACCCGGGCTGTACCCAGACAGGCCCACCCCAGGGATGGGCCTGTCTGAGCCAGGTCGAATCGTGGGCTTAGTCCGTGAACGCGGCCACGCAGAGCGGCGTCCGTTCCTGAGTGCGTAGCTCCGTGATGCGGTTCCGCTCGTCCACGAAGACCACCTTGGGGGCCACGGTCTCGGCCTCCTCGGCGCTCATCCAGCCATAGGCAGCGATGATGACCAGGTCGCCGGCCTGCACCAGATGGGCGGCAGCACCATTGATGCCGACCTCGCCGGAACCGGGGATGCCCGGGATGACGTAGGTCGACAGGCGGGACCCATTGGTCACGTCGTAGATGTCGATCTTCTCGTTCTCCATGAAGCCGGCGGCTTCAATGAGCAGGGGATCCAGCGTGATCGACCCCACATAGTCCAGATCGGCCCTCGTCACGGTGGCGCGATGGATCTTCCCGAGCAGAAAGTGGCGCAGCATGCATCCTCCGGTCCAGGCTCCAAGGGGAGTCCCAGCCAACGCATAAGAATGGACCCAGGATTACCCTAGGTCCATCCTCGATTTTTTCTCAGATGCCGCCATTTCTATATGCCTTTGGGGGCAATTGGGGGAGACACCACCCGAAAACCTGGCCCTTGAGAGCAGGCGGTCACAGATCGTGACCACCTGCTCCCAACGGCATGTTGGGCCACCGGCTGGAGGGAGCAATTCATGGTGCATCTACAATTCTCTAGCCGGTCTGAACCAACCTATTAGATTAGGGGGGACTAACCACATGATGCTGCTGATCGCTTTCTGCGGTGAGGTGTGGGAAACGCGCAGCGTTTTCCAAGGAGCTGTGGTCAGGCTGAGGACCTGAAAGGCGGGCCAGCGGGCCGTTGCCGCCAGGCAATCCGCAGGCTGTCCATGGCCACGGCGGCTCTCCGCAGCGGCTGGGTCGGGGAGATTACTCAGATCACAGCTGTCTCAAATTAGTTGATGCTTCCCGGTCCGGATTGAAGGCTGCGAGGATTCGGAACAACTCCCAGGCACAGGGAATGCAGACACCAACGGAGGGGATTGGTCTTCTGGCCGTTATGAGAATGGCCAAGGTCGCATGCCTGCCTTGCATTTCATCTGAAGCCAGAGAGGTGATCATGCTCACTGGGAGTCCCTGGTCCAAGGATGTCCTTTGCCCGTTCGGGTGATTGAAGGCCGATTCCCGGATGAGAGTGCCGGTGCCTCCTCAATTTGCTTGGACGCCACGATGGCGGTGGCGGACATGAACTTCCAGGAAGCCCTCACCTATGAGGGGTAATGGAAGGCGACCTACAGTCCCTTCTCTTGGCACCCTCGATGTGGTTTCCTCCCGCTTTCCTTAGAGCAATGCCCAAGGGGTTCTCCCACGTTGTGTGCCCAAGGGAGACTGGGGTAGTGGACAAGGTGCGCAATCGAACCAACCTGCTCAATACAATAGATGCGCAAAAGGTGGAAGCCGTTTGGCGACAAAAACAAACATGAAATGTTCAGCAAATACGTGGCTCTACGGAGAAATTGAAGGAAACATGTCAATACAGTAATTGTCCGATCCGGGCGTGCTTATTGCGCAATGAGCCCGCTCAAAAGATTAGGCCAAACCGGCTGGTAAGGTTTTGGGTAGGCCTGATTCAAGAGGGTGCGATGTCGAAATCACGAGAAGAACTTCTAACCGCATTACGGAGGAAAGCCATGAAACTACTAAAAGGATCAGCTCCAGCGCCGGTTCTATTGAAGCTAAGGCTCACCGGTTCGGTGGCAGATTCCTGGCAAACGATTCTTGATGCTTCAAAGGGCTCCGACCTTGAAGATGTCCAGCTGTTCGCGCTGCTGATAGCTTCCAGTGCGAGGAAGGTCCGAACTCAGCTTCGCAAGGCATGTCCGGAGAATGGCTGATGAAGTTTTGGGGTGGGTTTACTCGTGGCAGTTTGGGGCACAGTCCTAGCGGCTTTCTTTCCCAGTTGAAGATCCACCACCAGAATCCTCGTGAAGCTGGGCTTTTTCTTGGTCTTGATGGGTACCTCGATCGAAATGGGAAAGTTGTTCCTGTATTCGTAAACCCATTCCTTTGGCACCTTGTTGGTCAAGACCATCGGTTTAGCCAACCATCTGACAAGCTCGTTTTCCAGCTTTGCCAAGGCATGACGGCATTGGGGGCCCAACTCACCCGGACCGGACTTTTCCGCGCACCGAAGGAATTCGTGATTGCTCTTCCATGCGAATTGTCGGAGGCACTGAAGGGAAACCCTGCCGTCGCATACAAAATTCTACTGGCTATGCTTCGTGCCTATGTGGCTGAGCTCCAGAAACAAGCTGCGAAGAAAACATGGAAGGATGGTACCTACGAGCGGTGGCGCGCCGATACGCTAACAGTTGCCTACTTTCATGGCACAAATGATGAATTGGAAATTCACATCCACCTTCACGCGTTTACTTTTTCTCCAGTCTTGGATCCTTTTTCAAAATGGCGATCGTTCGAAAATACGGCATATGTTCTGGAGATCAACCTGCCAGGCGGCGGTAGATATCTGATATCTATGGCCTGCATTGAAGAAGCAGCCGTGCACGGTTACCTGGTGGAGATGGACCTCGGGATGAGTTCAACGCCCGGTTCCAATGGTGCGAAAGTTACATGCCCCAATGGGGATGTGATCTACCCCGGTTCCGTTGCCAGGAAAAGAGGGGCCGTGATTCTCTGCAATCGAGAACTGAAACGGGAACTTGGCGCCCCACCCCTCACTGATGTTCAACTTGATTTGGTAATGGAATACTCAGGGAAAATGCCTCCGGGGAGGCTCGGAACCAAGCCCTATGGTGTGTTTCTCGCAAAACTGAAGACGCTTGGATTGCTGGAAACGGACGGTCGGATCAAATCCAAGCTCCTTCCGGTTATGAAAAAAATCGAATCAGCCATGGCAGTCGTTCAGGCAAGTCTGCAAGACCTTCCATTTCTCGAGGGTAAACCTGCCTCAGATCTGGTCGGATACCGTCGTGGCAAGCTGCAGGATAAATTCCCTGACATCCGACCAAATGATTTGGTGGCAAAGATTTGCTGGCTCAAGCGGTATGAGGAAGCCCTGGAACTCGTCGGCGCTGGCATGGACAGCCGTGACCTCGCAACTCAGACGCTGGTGGATCGGGAGACATTTCAGAGGCTCCGCAAGGCCTTCATACTTGAGGATGTTCGCGAACATGGCACGTTCTCCTACCGATTGAGCCTCGCGGGGAAGGAGCGCCTACTCCGAGGCCAAAAGGAGCGGCAGGATATTGAGAAAGCCCTCACTTTGCTCCAATCTCTGGTCTCTGAGAATGCAGCCACGGCCGCGGTGGTCCGGGGACGCCTCAAGATGGCAGGCATCGGTGTCCAAGGTGATCTAATGGTCTTCCGGCGCCTTGGTCGTGTAGTGGCGGCAGGCGAATGGATTCGGTCCATTGGGATTGAGAAATCCACCCCCTGTCTTCCAGACGTTCAATGGTGGGAAGAATACCGGGACAGGCAATTCGACCTCCCAGGTGTCCTCGCTGAATCAGCGCTTCAGTCAGATGAGGTTTTTCATCCCCGGGCCCGGCCTGTTCAGCGAAAAAAGACTCAAGAGGGCGAAGCGCCCGAATCGGGGCCGCAACCATTTTCGGAACCAGGTCAGAGAAGGTCGCATAAAAAAAGCTCTCTCTTACCAACCATTGACCCAAATCGGGAACGTACCGACCCCCTCACCAATAATCTTGGGAAAAAGGGCCCCTCTCATGGTCACAAATAGAAATGAATTTCTTCCGGTTTGGGCACGGGGAAGTAATTATAAGTATGATTTCGACACTTATCCTTTTTGGTTTGATGATATAAATTTAAAAATATGGGAACGTTGGAAAGCAGGCGTCTATATGTATGGTTGGTGGGAACCAATAACTCCATTTCCACAAGAAGTCTTATCAGCATGGGCTGTCTGGATACGGACTGAAGAGGCGAGGTATATTGAATACGATAATAAAATTCAAGACGCATTTATATCAAAGCTCAAAGCAACATTCAATTCAAAAACACTTAGGTTTGAAGAGAAAATAGTAGAAAAATCAGATTTTACTTCAATAGATCCTGAGTTACAAAAAAAACATCTTAGATTATGGAACAATAATGTTTTAATATGTAAAAAATGGCTCACCTTGCCTGAATTAGTTGGTGAAAAAAGAAAGACTGGGTCGCAAAGTGGTTCAGGTCCTAATGAAAATATATTAATTGAACCAAAATTGCCAACGACAAATATGCTCTATTGGTTGGCTGAAATTACTTCTGCTGACCAAATTAAATTATGTATTCTTGAAACGCCAAGTCGCCAAGATCTTGGTGCAAGGGGAAACGCTGATTTTTTTGCTTACGGGAACCCGATTAAATTACATCTGAATTCTGCAGCAATAAATCTTGGCCATGATTGGCCAAAACTACCTACCGTCATTGCCATGGCCGAGCATGATCACCGCGCTTTCCGGGCACATAGGGAAAAGTCCCAAGGAACAGACGCAAACCTTATGTCGGCAGATATTTCCGAGATAGAGGGGTAGGCCCGATTGTCATTATGGGAGGCAAGACCGTTTTGACTTGTCAGCTTGCCCGTAGCTTGAGCCCGAGCGCGTTTATCACCTTCAGGACAGTTGCAAACGCTGGGTTGCCCTCGCCAGACAAGGCCTTATAGAGGCCCTCTCGGCTGATGCCTGTGTCCCGGGCTAGTTGGGACATGCCCCGAGTCCTAGCGATCTCTCCAAGCGCCTTGGTGAGGAAGGCCGGATCGTCTCCACCCTCAATCAGGCAGGCAGCCCAGTATTCGGCAATGTCCTCCTCGGTTCGGAGGTAGTCCTCAAATTTTCATTTGTTCAGTTTGAGTCCCTTGGTTTCCTCCTAAAGTTCCTTCGAAAGGTCGATGGCGGCCTGAATGTCCTTGTCTTGCGTGCACTTGTCATCCCCAGCAAGCAGGATGATGATTTCAATCCCGTTCGGGATGAAATAGACGCGATAGCTTGGCCCGCAATGAATTCTCAACGCCGAAACACCGTCGCCAACGGGAGCACAGTCACCGAAATTGTCGTCCTCCATTCGATGGATCCTGGCCGTGATTCGCTTATTTGCCCTCGAATCCTTCAGGCCACTCAACCAAGCATCGAATTTGTCGGTGGTCAGGATCGTCTTTATCTTAAAACGATAGCCATGGCTCACGATATGTAAACCATGGGATACATGTTTTTATATGGGTTACGGCCGGGCCCAGAGGGGTGTCCTCGAAACATCTGAACTGGGTAAGCCATCCACCCAGCCTGGATTCGAAACAAACCTGTGCCCAGCTAGCTCTTCTGGGTGATATCCCCAGCCGAAGGGCTCAGCAGGACATTGTCGATGAGCCGGGTGCTGCCCACATAGGCGGCGACGCAGAGGGCGGCGGCCTTGTCCACGGGGCCTTGGATGGGCTCCAGGTTCTGGACGTCCACCAGCTCCAGGTACTGCACCGAGTCCACACCGGCCAGGGCACTGTAGGCCAGCTTCAGGAGCTTGTCCGCCTCACGCTCACCCCCGTCGAAGGCGGCCTTGGCGGCCAGCAGGGCCTCGCTAAGCTGCAGGGCCCGACCACGGGCATCCTCGTTGAGGTAGATGTTGCGGCTGCTGAGGGCGAGGCCGTCGGCCTCACGAATGGTAGGTACCACCACCAGGTCCACGGGCATGTTCAGGTCCCGGGCCATGCGGCGGACCACCACGGTCTGCTGCAGGTCCTTCTGACCGAAGAAGGCCAGGTCCGGCTGGACGATGTTGAAGAGCTTGGCCACCACCGTGGCCACGCCCCGGAAGTGTCCCGGGCGGAAGCGCCCGCAAAGGGTCTCGGCCAGGCGACCGGGTTCCACATGGGTCTGGAAGCCCGTGGGGTAGATCTCATTGACGTCCGGCATGAAGAGTACCGAGGTGCCCGCCTCCAGGCAGAGGTTCTGGTCCCGCTCCAGGTCCCGGGGGTAGTTGGCCAGGTCTTCGCTGGGGCCGAACTGCGTGGGATTAATGAAGATAGATACAACCGTGGCGTCACAGCGAGCTGCACTCTGGCGGATGAGGGCCCCGTGGCCCTCGTGCAGGAAGCCCATGGTGGGCACAAATCCGATCCGCTTGCCTTCCGCCTTCAGGGGACGAAGCAGGGCACGGAGATCAGCAATAGAGCGGACAACTCTCATAGACAAACGCGGGAACCTTTCAGGGCAACCTCCAGCATAACCGCAGCGGACCTAAAGGGGGCCACCGGCTAAGGGCAAGTGCGACCGCAGTTAGAAGAATGCGATCCTCCAGCTTCCTGAGAATGCGGGTTTTAGCGTGCTGCCTTATAGGATTCCCGGTCATCGGGGAACCCGCCGTCCCGTACATCCCCGGCCCAGCGGGTCAGTGCCCCCGTCAGATCATCGAAGCCCTGGGCATAGCGGCGAACGAATTTCGGTGAGCTGCCGGGCAGCAGGCCCAGCACATCGTGGAAGACCAGTACCTGTCCTGAGCAGTGCGGCCCAGCGCCGATGCCGATGGTGGGGATCTGCACCGTCTCGGTCACCTTGGCGGCCAACTCCGCAGGGATGCCTTCCAGGACCATGCTGAAGCAGCCTGCATCCTGGAGCCGCTGGGCGTCTTCCACCAGACGCAGCGCATCGGCCTTGTGCTTGCCCTGGACCTTGAAGCCGCCCATGGGGTTCACGCTCTGGGGCGTGAGGCCCAGGTGCCCCATGACGGGAATCTCGGCATCGATGAGGGCGTGGATCATCGGCAAGCGCTTGGCCCCACCCTCCAGCTTCACGGCCTGGGCGCCCCGCTGCACGAAGCTGCCAGCGTTCCGGATGGTGTCCTCGATGCTCAGGTGGAAGCTCAGGTAGGGCATGTCCGCCACCAGCAGGGCTGTAGGCTGGGTGCGGGCCACGGCCTCGAAGTGGTGGTTCATCATGGCCATGCTCACGGGCAGGGTGTTCTCGAAGCCCAGGCAGACATTCCCCACGCTGTCGCCCACCAGGATGATGTCCACCCCGGCGGCGTCGGCAATGCGGGCCGTGACAGAGTCATAGGCCGTGACCATCACCAGTTTTCGACCGGCATGATGCCAGCCATGCAGCTGGGGCAGGGTGACGCGAGAACGCGAATCGGCGGGCAGGTGGCTCATGGGGTCTCCGCTTGGGGCAGTCGAAGCCTGGGGGCTTCCATGAAACCACCAATCGGCGGGAATCGGATTCACAACTGCGCCGAGCCGCCTGGAGCCTTGCCGCTATCTGGATTTGTGCGGACAGCCTTGGTCCTGGCTGATCCAGGGCAGGGGCCTCGCGCCCGGCGGTCAGGCTAGCTGGGCCAGGGTGCGGGCGAAGGCCGGATGGAGCTTCAGGTTGGCATTGCGCTTCAAGGCCTCCGCCCAGAGCGCCTTGGCCTGCTGGAGGAGGCTGCGCTGCAGGTCAGGAACTGCATGCTCCGCCTCCAGGCCCAGGGCTGCAGCCTCCAGAGCCAGGAGCAGCGCCTGTTCAGGCTGCACCCGGCGGGAGCGGGCCTGGGCCGCCCGCACCACCGCGAGGGCCGGTGCCACGGGCAGGTTGCGCGAGAGGCGCCAGCGGGCCTCCTCCAGGCCAGCCAGGGCCGACTCCGCCGGGGCCTGCACGTTTCCAGGATCCTCCTGCTCCATCTTGAGGAAGCGCTGCTGAGCTTCGTGGAAGGCGCTGGATGGATCCGCGCCACTGCGGGCCTGGGCCCGCGCCACCAGCACCAGGGCGGAGCCGCATTGGAAGGGGAGCACGGTCTTGAACTGCTTTTCCATGGCCTGGCAGTCCCGGTTGAGGGCCAGGCAGGCCTGGAGCTCCGCAGCGGCAGGCTCACTCGCGTTGTGTCGCTGGAGCAGCTGGATGTCCAGGAGGTTCCGCTGGGCCTCGAGGTACTTGGGGTTGTTCCCCTGGCTCCAGGACGCTGCCAGGGCCAGCGTGGGTCCTGCATCTGCCGCCAGGCGCTGCAGCAGGTGGGCCGCCTGGATGGCGCTCGCCGCCGAGTTGATGCGCAGGATCTGGTCCGCCGGGGCCAGCAGGAGGCTCTGGGTGTTGTCCTCCAGGAGCTGGGCGATGGCGCTGCGGGGATCCTCACCGGCGGCATATTGGGCCTTGGCCAGCTCCGCGCGGCAGTCGGCGCGGCTGCCGCGGGCATTGGCGGCGGCCCCGAGGCTGAGGGCCTGCTCCGCGTAACGGACACCCCGCAGGGCCGTGGCCCGGGCATCCAGTCCCCGGTTGTTCAGATAGAGGCTCTGCGGGTAGGCCAGCAGGGAGCCGGTGTAGGGGATGCGCCAGTCCTGGGGCGCGAGTCGCTGGGCTGAGTCCACGGCCAGGTAGCCTTCGGTGAAGCTGTCCCCGGGGTTCTCCCCGGCCGCGACCTTGGCGTAGCAGTAGCTGTACCACCCATTGACCAGGAAGCGCTGCAACTCCAGGTTGCCGGGGTGCTGGGCGGCGGCCTCGCGCAGGAGCTGCAGGGCACGGGTGTCCTCCTGGACGGCGCTCTGGCCCACGTCCTTTTTGGTCATCCCGAGGCGCTGCAGCAGGGTGGCTTCGAGGACGGCCAGGCGGCCCTCGTCGCCGTGCAGGGCCCGAGCGGCGTCCAGATCGGTCTGAGCCTGGGCCAGGGCTTCCGTCGTGGGCTGCCCCAGGGAGCGGAGGTGGCTGGCGCCAAGCAGGCTGCACTGCACCAGCCCTTCGGCGGCCCGGGGGTCGCTGCGGGCGATGTGCTGGACGGCCTCAAGGGCCTGGCGCGCCGCCGTGAGGGCCACCAGGGCCTCTTGGTGGGCGTGCCGGACATAGAGGATCTGGCGCTGCTCCTCGATGACCTTGGCCTCCAGCAGGAGGCCCTCGGCCTGCTCCTGCGGCTTGGCCTGGGCCGCCCGGGCATGGCCGAGGGCCTCATCCAGGCGACCCTCCATCAGGGCCACTTGGCCCAGCAGGCTGTGGGCGTGCTCCGGCATGGCCTGCACCTGTGCCTGAATGGCGGCCACGGCGGGGATCAGCAGTTCCTGGCGGAGGGCCTCCAGGCGCTTCTGCTGCTGGGCCTTGTCGGGGATGGTCCGG
Organism: uncultured Holophagaceae bacterium; assembly: GCA_903913215.1. Classification (GTDB taxonomy): domain Bacteria; phylum Acidobacteriota; class Holophagae; order Holophagales; family Holophagaceae; genus Geothrix. Next base: position 11,069 of record CAIWKE010000001.1, on the reverse strand, counting down.
GCCTGTCGCAGGCCCTGCTGGTAGAGCTCCGCCAGGACCAGCCCATAGGCGAGTTCGCCCTCGGGGGTCCGGAATCCCAGGGTGCGAGCTCGCTCCAGCTGGACGCGGGCTTCGGGCCATTCCTCCAGCAGTTGGTAACCCCGGCCCAGGGCGTAGGCGCGGGGGGCCTCGGCGCCGGAAGTATCGGCGGCCAGGGCGACGAGCTGTTGGCGCAGCGCCTGCAGCGCAGGGCGCAAATCATGGCTGGGCAGGAGGTACTCCCGCGTCAGCGCGTATTCCATGGCGGCGGCCCGGCCCCCCATGCGGGCGCTGTCCAGGGCGCGCCGGGTGGCCCGCCGGGCGGCGAAGGCGGTGTAGCCCAGGCCCAACACCAGCAGGGCCGCGGCCCCGAGGGTGATGCGGGCGGCCATGCGGTTCCGGTGGGCCCACTTCTGGAGCTGCTCCACTGCGCCGGGGGCGTGGGCCAGGATGGCCTCACCCCGCTGGAAGCGGCCCAGGTCCTCAGCAAAGGCTTCGGCGGTGGTGTAGCGGAGGCTGGGCTCCTTCGCCATGGCCTTGGCCACGATCAGGGGCAGTTCCCGGGGAAGGCCGGGGATCACGACGGCCAGGGAAGCCGGTTCCTCCTCCAGGATGCGCCGCAGCAGTTGGGCGGGATCCTCATGGCCGGTTTGGGAGTGCGGCGTATCGCGATCCGGGGAGGTGGCCTTCAGGCTGTCCCTGAATGGATAGCGACCGGCCAGTACGCAGTAGAGCGTCGCGCCTAGGGCGTAGACATCCGACTGGAGGCCCAGGGGCCCCTGGCTCAGCAGCTGCTCCGGGCTCATGAAGTCGAGGGTCCCCGCCGGGAAGGCGCCGCGGCTCTGGCCAACCTCCTGGTCCCGCGCCAGGCCGAAGTCCGAGACCAGGGCCCGGCGGCCGCCCGGGGTCTCCTCCACCAGGATGTTGGCGGGTTTGATGTCCCGGTGCAGCAGCCCCTGGCGGTGGGCGGCGTGGAGCCCCTCGGCCGCCTGGCGCACCAGCTCGACCTTGGCCTCCTGGGTCAGCTCCGGCGCCAGGGCGGCTAGGCTGCGGCCCTCCACCAGTTGCAGGACGATACAGGGCCGGCCCTCCAGGGTGCCCACCTCATGGACCTTCACCACATGGGGATGCTCTACCCGAGCTTGCAGGCGGGCCTCCAGCAGCAGGCGCTCGGCTTCCCGAGGGTCCGTGCCCCGGAGGAACTTCACCGCCACGGCCCGCTCCAGGGCCTGGTCCCAGGCCCGGTGAACCTGCCCCATGCCCCCCTCGCCCAGGAAGCCCTTGAGGACGACGCGACCGTCCAAGGCGGACAGGATCAGGCTCATGGCATTCCCTCCAGGGCGGCGGCCATGCGCCTGGCCACCTCCTCCAGTTCCGCTTCATCGTGGTTGGCGAAGCCCAGGCGCAGCGCCGGTACGGGCCCGGACTCGAAGGCGAACTGGCGGCCCGGCTGGAAGACCACACCCTTCTCGAGGGCCCGGGTGGCCCAGGCGTCCACATCCAGGGTTGGTTCCGCCCGGATCCAGAGGGCCAGCCCGCCAGGCGGCACCTCGAAGCTCACGCGATCCCCCAGGGCACGGCTCAGGGCCTCGCCAGCCGCGTCCCGCCGCCGCCGGTAGACCTGCTGCATGCGGTTCAGGTGGCGCTGGATCTCGCCGTCCTCCATGAGCTCGGCCATGGCCCGCTCCAGCACCATGTCCCCTTGGCGGTCGAAGACCAGGCGCAGCTGCTTCATGCGCTGGAGCAAGGGCTCAGGCCCGTGGACAAAGCCCAGACGGAGCCCCGGGCTGAAAATCTTGCTGAGAGTGCCCATATGGATGACCACGCCCGCGGGATCCTGGGCGGCCAGTGGGGGCAGGCTTCGGCCCTCGAACTGGAACTCACTGTCCTGGTCCACCTCCAGGATGGCGAAGCGGTGGGTCTGGGCCAGGTCCAGGAGCCGGGCCCGGCGCTCCGGACTGAGCACTGCGAGACTGGGGTACTGGCGCCGGGGCGTCACCAGCACGGCACGCAGCGGGGTCTGGGCCAGCAGGGCTTCCAGGGCCCCGACGTCGAGGCCCGCCGCATCCACGGGCAGGGGCAGGCAGCGGGCCCCCGCGTGGGTGAAGGCCTCCCAGGCCCGGCGGTCCCCCAGGGCTTCCACGGCCACCACATCCCCGGGCCGGACCAGGGCTTGGGCCGTGAGGAAGGCGGCCATCTGGCTGCCCCGCGTCACCAGGATCCGCTGGGCTGTGGTCGGGATGCCCCGGGCCTCGGAGAGCATCCGGGCCAGGGCCTCGCGGAGCCGCGGGTGGCCCTGGGAGTCCTCGAGGTTGAGGGCGCTCTGGCCGTGCTGGGTGAGCGCTCGGCGGTAGGCCCGGGCCAGCTCGGCGCCCGGCAACAGGCGCGGGTCGGGAATGCCCGTGCCGGCCCGGAGCAGGCCCAAACCTGGGGCCGAGGGAGGCTCGGGGCCCTGGCTCAGGTCGAAGCCCATGCCCCGCTCAAGCTGACTCCGCTCCGCAGGAACCTCCGGGCCCATCCCTGGGGGCAAGCGCAGCGGGGGCGTGGGGGCCACCAGGCTGCCCTCGCCGGTCCTGGCGACCAGCCAGCCCTCGGCCTGGAGCTCCTGGAAGGCGGCCATCACCGTGTTCCGACTCACCCCCAGCTGCTCGGCCAGGGTCCGCTGCCCTGGCAGAGGGTCCCCCGGGCGGAGGCGCCCGCGGTGGATTTCCTGCATCAGGGCATGGGCGATCTGGAGGTAGACCGGGTCCCGGCTCTGGGGATCGAGGAAGAGCGAGAGCGTCCAACCGCCCAAGGGGGCTCCATCATGTAAGGGGGGGCTTTCAGTCTAGGCGACTCGCGGGTGGAGCGGGGCTGCCCTTTGGCTGCGTCCAGTTTTATTGGCGTGCGAAACCCGAGTGGACCTGCCGCTTTTTTAAAAGTGGACCTGTTCGGTCCAGACCTGGGGCCGGAGGCTGTGAGGACCCTCCCGGAGTCCCCATGTTCCGTTCCCTCTTCGCCTGCTTCGCGCTCCTGCTGCTCATCGCCTGCGGCGGGGGGGGTGGGGCCACGGGCTCCGGGGGCAACGGAACTCCCGCTGCCGCCACGCTCAGCGCCCTGAGTCTCAGCCCCGCCAGTCCCAGCCTCCTGGTGGGAGCATCCACTCAGTTCCAGGCCACGGGGACCTATTCCGATGGCAGTGCCAAGGACCTCAGCGCTTCCGTGACCTGGAATTCGGCGAGCCCTGCTGCCGCCACCATCACGGCCGGGGGCCTGGCCACGGGCCTCGCCAGCGGCACAACGGTGATCTCCGCCAACCTGGGGGCCATCGCCGGCACCACGACCCTGACCGTGAGCGCGGCCCCGGCAGCCACCCTCTCCGGTCTCAGCGTGAGCCCTGCGACCCTGACCCTGCCCAAGTCCGGCACCCAGCAGTTCAAGGCCACTGGCACCTACACCGACGGCAGCAGCAAGGACCTCAGCGCCTCGGTCACCTGGGTCTCGGGCACGCCCTCAGTGGCCTCCGTGAGCGCCGGGGGGCTGGTGACGGGGCTGGCCGCGGGCACTTCCGCCATTTCCGCCAGCCTGGGAGGCTACGGCTCCACGGGCACGGTGACGGTTACGGCCGCCACACTCAGCTCCGTGGCCGTCTCGCCTGTGCAGGTGACGGTCTCCACCGGCAGCACTGCCACCCTCACCGCGGTGGGCACCTTCTCAGATCTCACCACGGCCCCGGTAGTCGCCACCTGGAGTTCCAGCAACACCGCCATCGCCACCATCAACGCCAGCACCGGCCTTGTGACAGGCGGTTCCGCCTACGGTACCAGCACCATCACGGCCCAGGTGGGCAGCCTGAGCGCCACGGGTGCGGTGATCAACCAGGCGCCCATCCCCACCAGCCTCGTCATCACCCCCGCCACGCCCTCGGTGCTGGTGGGCGCCACGCTGAAGCTGAATGCCTCCGTGACTTGGTCCGATGGGCACGTCACCGACCAGTCCGGCCCCGCCACCTGGACCACCAGTGCGCCTGCCATCGCGACCGTGGTGGGTGGCACCGTCTCCGGCGTGGGAGCCGGTTCTGCGACCATCACCGCCACTTTCAGCAGCCAGAGCAGTGGCTCCATTACGAACCAAGTCACGGCCAGCACCACCCTCACAGTGAACACCTCTCTGCTGCAGAGCCTGGCGGTGAGCCCTGCCACAGGGAGCGTGGGCGTTGGCACCGGCCTCGCCCTGACGGCCACGGGCACCTACGGGGATGGCCACACCGCGAACCTCACGGGCAGCGTGGCTTGGTCCTCCAGCAACAGCGCCGTGGCCACGGTGTCCACCACTGGCACTGTATCGGCCCTGGCCGCCGGGAGGACCACGATCAGCGCCAAGCTGGGCGCGATCACCGGCACCGCGGACCTGACGGTCACGGCCCTGCCTGCGACCCTGTCAGCCATCACGGTGAGCCCGGCTACGGTCACCGTGGCCCGGTCCGCCACACGTCAGCTCACAGCCACAGGCGCCTATTCGGATGGCAGCAGCAAGGACCTCACCGGATCTGTCACCTGGTCCTCAAGTCAGCCGGGGATTGCCTCCGTCACCGCCGGGGGGCTGGTGACGGGGGTGGCGGGGGGAAGCGCGGTCATCACCGCCAGCCTCAGTGGCCTCAGCGGGACGAGCCAGGTGACGGTCAGCCTGCCCACCCTCACGGCTCTGGCCGTCACGCCCACTCAGGCGGTGGTGTCGAACGGCGGCACCTATACGTTCGCCGCCGTGGGCACCTACTCGGACGGCTCCACCGCACCCACCGCCGTGACCTGGAGCTCCACCAACACGGCCATTGCCACCGTCAATGCCACCACGGGCGTGGTGACCGGGGGCGCGACCTACGGCAGTGCCACCATCACGGCCACGCTGGGAGCCCTGTCGGCCGCGGGCACGATCATCAACAACGCGCCGATCCCCACCAGCCTGGTCATCACGCCCGCCACGCCCTCTGTGGCCGTGGGCGCCAGCCTCAAACTCACCGCCAGTGTCACCTGGTCCGATGGGCACGTGACTGACCAGTCCGGTCCCGCAGCCTGGTCCACCAGCTCTGCCGCCATCGCCTCCCTGGTTGGGGCCGGCACCGTCACGGGCGTGGCTGCGGGTTCGGCCACCATCACCGCCACCTTCACCAGCCTCAGCAGTGGCTCGATCACCACCATCGTCACCGGCCACGTCACCCTCAACGTGGCGGCAGCGCCCCTTACGAGCCTGGCCATCGCGCCCGCCACCAGCACCATGACGGTGGGCGGCACCGAGGGCTTGGTCGTCACGGGCACCTACGCGGACGGGCACACCGCGGACTTCACGCTGGCCTCTGTGTGGACCTCCAGCAACAATGCCGTGGCGACGGTGGCCTACACCGGCGTGGTCACCGCCCAGGGTGCGGGCTCGGCCACCATCACGGCCACCCTCGGCGCCTTCACCGCCACGGCCGCCATCACCGTCAATGCTGCGACTTCACTTACCTCCATCACCCTGACGCCCGCCAACCAGACCCTCGCAGTGGGGGCCACCTCCCAATACACGGCCCTGGGTGCCTTCTCCGACGGCACCGGCCACCAGCTCTCCACCGGAGTGAGCTGGTCCGTCAGCCCGGCCTCTGTGGCCACCGTGGATGCCACCTGGGGCATCGTCACGGCGGTCGGCGCGGGCACGGCCACCCTCAGCGCAACCTCCGCTGGGGTCACGGGTCACACCGGCCTCACCGTCAGCGCCCCGGCACCCACCTTCGATTCCCGCTTGGTGGGTTCCTGGAAGTGGATCGGCTTCCCGGATCTTGATGGCAACAGCTACGGCAGCTTCTACACCTTCTACGCCAACGGCACCTTCACGTATGACCTGATCTACCTGGGCAGTGGCGTCAACTGCATCTACTACAACAAGGTCATCGCCCATCACGAGGGGACCTTCACCAGCCTTGGTTCCCTGAACGACCTCACCCACGCAGGGGAGATCATCTTCACCTGCTCGGCCCACTACACGGACTACACCTCCTGCGGTGGATCGGGCACTCGGATGGGGTTTATCGGAGGCAATCCCCACTACCACTCGGCGGCCTTTGCCAACCTCAACCAGCTCGTGACCCTCAACAACTCGGACTGGTATCCCGCCGGGATCATCACGCACAACCGGCAATAACGGGCTCTCGCCGGAGCTAGGACCAGTGGCCCGGGGCGCAGCCCCGGGCCACATGCATTCCAGGGAAGAGTCGCGGCTCCCAGCAGATCTGGGCCTGCAGATCCTCACCAGAAATCAGCCCGTGGACAATAGGGGCGAGGTGTTCGGCAATGCGGTCTTGGCCACGGCGATCCTGAACCGCCTGGTGCCTTGCGACATAGGATCTTCAGAGGAGATGCTGCCATTCGAGAGACCTCGACTTGGTCCAAGTGGGCGCAACGAGCCTTCGGTACAGACAGCAAAACCGGACGTTAGGTAACACAAGGGTAAACAAGATCCACCCTGCCGACTGGAATTGGTGTTCCGAGGACGTGTCGGGGGGAAGTCCATGTTTCTCCATTGAAAAATAGACGAGTAAGACCTATGTTTGGTCGTTATTTTCTTTTTTGATAACTGGGTGAACTATGAGAATGCGACACCGTCTTCTCTCGGTCCTTTCGGGATTGGTAATTTTCCCACCCATTCTTCTTGTAGTGCTAAGCGCGTCAGCAACTCTGACGGTGTCTGCTGCGCCTGTGCCCCCTCAGACACCGGTGATCACCGCACCCGCGTTGGTCACAACTGGGGTTGGGGGATTGAAGGCCTCAGTGGTAGCCCAGTCAGGCTGTACCTATGCCTGGACGATCACCGGCGGAACCATCACCGCCGGGAGCGGTACGCGCTTGATCACATTCACGGCAGGACCGGTGGGAACCTTGAACCTTAGCTGCATCGCCACCAATGCTGCTGGAACGAGTTCCACGCCAGGCATTGCCAGCGTCACCGTCGTCGCCGCCCCAGTTACTCCCATCATCACGGCTCCTGCCAGCGCCACGGTGGGTGCGACTGGACTGCTGGCCTCGGCCCCGGAACAGTTTGGATGCACATTCAGTTGGACGATCACCAGCGGAACCATCACGGCTGGTGTCGGAACGAACGAGATCACCTTCACAGCAGGGGCGGTGGGAACCCTCAGGCTCACTTGCATTGCCACCAATGCTGCGGGGACTCATTCCAGCACCGGAGTGAAGACGGTCGCCGTGGCTGCGGTCCCAGGGACACCAGTCATAACCGTTCCCACACCAGTCACCACGGGGGATGCGGGACTGAAGGCCTCAGTGCCAGCCCAGTCGGGATGCACCTATGCCTGGACGATCACCGGCGGAGCCATCACCGTCGGGAGCGGTACGCGCTTGATCACATTCACCGCAGGACCGGTGGGGACTCTGAACTTAAGTTGTATCGTTACAAATGCTGCTGGAACGAGTTCCACGCCAGGCATCGCCAGCGTCACCGTCGTCGCCGCCCCAGTTACTCCCGTTATCACGGCTCCTGCCAGCGCCACGGTGGGTGCGACGGGGCTGGTGGCCATGGCCCCGGAACAGTCTGGATGCACGTTCACTTGGGCGATCACCGGCGGAATCATCACGGCAGGTGCCGGAACAAACCAAATCGCCTTCACAGCAGTGGCGGTGGGAACCCTCAGGCTTACATGCATTGCCACCAATGCTGCGGGGACTCATTCCAGCACCAGTGTTAAAACAGTTGCAGTGGTTGTGGTCCCAGGGACACCAGTCATAACCGTTCCCACACCAGTCACCACGGGGGATGCGGGATTGAAGGCCTCAGTGCCAGCCCAGTCAGGCTGTACCTATGCCTGGACGATCTTCGGCGGAACCATCACTGCCGGGAGCGGTACGCGCTTGATCACATTCACATCAGGACCGGTGGGAACCTTGAACCTTAGCTGCATCGTCACCAATGCTGCTGGAACGAGTTCTACGCCAGGCATCGCCAGTGCCAGCATCGTCGCAGCCCCAGTCACCCCGGTCATCACGGCTCCTGTCAACACCACGGTTGGCACGACTGGACTGCTGGCCTCGGCCCCGAACCAGGCCGGCTGTACGTTTATTTGGACGATCACCGGCGGAACCATCACGACTGGAGTTGGAACGAACCAGATCACCTTCACAGCGGATGCGATTGGAATCCTCAGGCTCACTTGCATTGCCACCAATGCTGCGGGAACTCGGTCGGCAACAGGATCTGCCACGGTCAAAGTGGGCGATGTGTCCCCTAACGGATTGTCATACTCGATAAATCCAGCGGTGTACGCCAGAGGGGTAACAATCACCCCGAACAGTCCCACCAGCACTGGTGGGCCTGTGGTGTCCTACAGCGTAAGCCCGGCCTTGCCAACGGGCCTTGGCCTGAACCTTACGACCGGTGTCATCAGCGGGATACCCACGGTCGTGGTGGCTGCCACCCCCTATACGGTAACGGCCCGGAACAGCGGCGGTAGCACCACCGCTGTTCTGACCATCACAGTCAACGAAACCCCGCCCGGCAGTCTGTCCTACAGCCAGAATCCCGCAATTTACACCATAGGGATGGCGATCACCCCGAATACGCCCACCAGCACCGGCGGGGCAGTGGTGTCCTACAGCGTGAGTCCGGCCTTGCCATCGGGCCTTGGCCTGAACCTCGCGACCGGTGTCATCAGCGGGATGCCCACCGTCGTGGTGTCTGCCTCCATCTACACGGTGACCGGTTCAAACTCAGGAGGAATTACCTCGTGTCCCGTAAAAATCTCCGTCGTTGCTGTACCCACGAGTCCCCCCGTCACTCCGGTCGTGACCATCGCCGATTTCCTGACCGCTGGCAAGGTTGGACTGCCGGCTACAACCCAGGTCCAGGGCGAGGGAGCCAGCTACCTATGGACATTAGAGAATGGTACGATCACGGCTGGTCAGGGCACCCGGTCCATCTTCTTCACGGCAGGATCTAAGGGTAGCCTCGTGGCTAATGTTACCGTCACGAATGCTGTCGGGAATGCCAGCGTTAGTGTCAACGCTACCGTGGTAGAAGCCCCAGTGGCCGGAATTCATTCTCCAGGTAAGGTCTTCTACGACGAGGCAGGCCTAGTGGCATCGGTTCCTGACCAGTCGAGCATGACCTATATGTGGACCATCACGAATGGCACTTCAGGCGGCTTAATCACAACAGGTAACCAATCGAATTCGATTGTTTATAGTACTAATCCAAATACTGGCGATTGCCAACTCTCCGTGGCCGTGCAGAACCAGGCAGGAGATACTGCGGCTGAGACCGTTGCACTGCAGGTTGTCGAGAACCAATTCCTGGTGGATTCAAGCATCGATCTCGGGCGCTCTCGGAATACGGTAACGGTTCTTTCTGACGGGAAGGTCCTTGTTGCTGGTGGAATTGACAAACTTTCTAACCCGGTCAGCAGCACGGCGATCTATGATCCGACTTCCAAGGTCTGGTCAAGCGGGCCGCCACTCCAATCCTGGCGGGATATGCACTCAGCCACTCTTCTTCTCGATGGGAAGGTTTTGTTGGTGGGTGGCGATATGGAGCCCTCCACGGAACTCTATGACCCTGCGACCAATGCCTGGTCCAATGCTGGAGCCCTATACCCCGCGCGGAATCGACATACCGCAACTCTTCTTCTGGACGGTAGTGTACTCGTCGTGGGGGGAAAGATAGGGAGCATTGCCCCACCTTGGAATACCACGAAGAGCGTGAAGCGGTTCAATCCGGCCACTCAAACCTGGTCCGATGCACCTGACCTACTTGTGTCCAGGGCCATGCACACAGCCACCCTCCTGCCCAATGGAAAGGTCCTGGTGACTGGTGGCTATGACGCCTCAACCGGAACCATCCTCTCTAGTTCAGAGCTCTATGACCCGTCAACAAACACATGGTCACAAGCTGGAAAGCTGATCCAAGCGCGTGAGTTCCACAGGGCGGTAAGACTCAACGACGGCAGAGTTCTGATCGTTGGGGGGAGCAGTAATGCTGCAGCACGGCTCTCCAGTTGCGAGATTTATGATCCAATTACGAATGCTTGGGCCTCCATCGGAAACCTCGCCAATGGCCGGTTTGCCTGTTTCTGTACCCTGCTTTCGAACGGAAAGGTGCTGGTGGTAGGAGGCAGCGATGTGCAGAAAGCAGAAGTTTTCGACATGGCGACCCAGTTGTGGTCTCAGGCGGGGAGCAGCAATGCTCTTGGGGACTATTGCTCCGGTGGGCTCCTTCGCGATGGGAAGGTCCTGACTACCTGCTCCGGTTCCCCGGAGTTTTACAAGATGGCCGTGGCGGGACCTCCTCCGAGCGACCTGATCTATAGCGAAGGCACACCGACTTACAGAACAGGAACGGCCATCACGCCCAATGTTCCTTCTGTGTCTGGCGGACTCGTCAAATCCTATTCCGTCTTCCCAAATTTGCCTGTAGGTCTGCACTTGGACACGACAACCGGTATCGTGACGGGGACGCCCACGGTCTTATCAGGCTCCACCGCCTACATAGTGACCGCCACCAACGACGGTGGCAGCGCGACGGCTTCGTTGGCCATCACCGTGAACGACGTTGTACCACTCCTGCCAGTCATTTCCTCCTTCACGGCAGCATCGCCGACCATCATCAATGGATCAGGAACGACGCTCTCGTGGACTGTTGGCGGAGCCATCAACTTGAGCCTGGATCATGGCATCGGCGATGTAACCGGTCTGTCGAGTAAATACGTTGCACCGACCACAACGGTCACCTACATGCTGACGGCCACCAATGCTGCAGGTAGCGTCACGGCAACAACGACCGTGACGGTAGCTTCCTCGGCTCCCGTGATTACCAGTTTCAACGCACTCCCGGGGACCCTTTTCCTGGGTGAGTCCGTAGAATTGTATGCCATCTTCACGGGCGGGACTGGCTATGTCGAGGATCCCTCAGGGGCCCGATTGCCCATATACAGTGGCGTGGACATCAGGGTGACTCCTGCCCTCGTTCCTGGTCTGAGCGAGGGTGTGGTGATCTATCGTCTGACGGTAGTCAATGAGCAGGGTCTGGCGGGC